>JAEUKH010000034.1 GCA_016792845.1 Myxococcales bacterium
TGCATCGCTACCGCCTCGGCCAGGCCGAGCTGCCCATCGTGGGCGGCGACCCTCACCTCTTTGAGACCGTGCGACACTTCGATGTCGTGGCCGACCTCAACGCAGACCGTCACACGCTGACCTGGGTGCGCCCGACGCAGGGGGGCGCCCAGGCGGTGTACATCGCACGCCGCTACGGGGTCGTCGGCCCCTTTCAGCCGCCGGTTGCGATGCCTTGGCCCAACAACGAACCCGTCTACAGCAGCGTCTCGATCAGCCCGAGCCCAGAGAACGAATATCACCACGCCCTCACGGTCGGAGGCCAACCATGAAACGCGTCGTCTCTGCAATGGTGCTCCTCGGTTGCGGCCGCACCGTGTCACCAACAACTGCCGACGCGGGCCCATCCGACAGCGCGGTCGTGCGCGACGCCCCGCCGCCCGCCGACGCGCCGCGCCCGATTGTCGCCACGCCGCCCCGGTCGCGGCTCGGGATGGCCGGGAGCGCCCCGTGTGTGTTGCGGGGCAACACCGTGCGCTGCGGGGGGCGCGTGAGCATTCCCGGGAACGAAATCACGCTCGAAGGCTCGATCACCTCGCTCTATTGTGGAGTTGGCTACGTCGCGCTTCGCGACGATGGGCGCTTCTGGATCTGGGGCAACACCGAGCAGGCCCTGGGCTTCTCGTCGGCGACGACCCAGGTCAACGAGCCACGGCTCGGCAACTTTGAAAATATTCTTAGTTTTGACGGCAACCCGATTCAACTGTGTGTCTCATCGGCGCGGCAGACGATGTGCTGGGGCTATGCACCGATCATCCCACGCATTCCGCGCACCTTGCCGGGGCCCGTTGAGGTGCCCTTCTCGGTCGAGACGGTGCATCGGGTCATTGGCTGGCAGCACCTTTGTGGCCTCACCGCAGAGGGTCGCGTCTATTGCCGTGGTAACAACTCCATTGGGCAGTGTGCGCAGCCGCTCTCGGTTGAGACCGTGACGGTGCCCACCGAGGTGTCGCTCCCCTTGCCCGCCGTGAGACTCAGTGTTGGAGCTTTCCGAACATGCGCCATCCTTCAAGACCGGTCGCTGTACTGCTGGAGCAGCTCAAGCAACGAGCGGCGTGCCGACGGCACGCTCATTGAAGACACAGCGCCTCGACTCTGGCAGTCATTGGGCGAAGTTGTCGATGTATCAAGCGGCATCGTCACCTGTGCGGTCAAGCGAGATGGCACGGTGTGGTGCTGGGGTGCGCGTCGTTATGGACACCTCGGTGACGCCGTCAACATCGAGCCCCCAGACCTCGATCTGCCGAACGCCTATGCGCTTGAACCTGTGCAGATCGAGGGCATCACCGACGCCATTGAGGTTGCCCACGGCGGCGGCGGTGTGAGCTGCGCGCTGAGGCGCGACAACGCGGTGTGGTGCTGGGGGCGCGACCTCAACTACCAGCTCCCTTGGCCGCAAGGTCAACCGCAGCGGCCACGGGAGGTGCTTGCACCGTGGTGAGCGCTTGCACACAGCGCGGCGCACGACGACGCCGTTTGATGTTCGCCCTTGCGGTGCTCGGCTGCGGTCGCACCGTGTCACCAACAACTGCCGACGCGGGCCCATTCGACAGCGCGGTCGTGCGGGACGCCCCGTTGCCCGCCGACGCGCCGCGCCCGATCGTCGCCACGCCGCCTCGATCGCGGCTCGCGATGGCAAGCAGCGCTCCTTGTGTGTTGAGGGGCAACTCCGTGCGCTGTGGGGGGCGCGTGAGCATCCCTGGGAACGAGATCACCCTCGAAGGCACGATCACCTCATTCCATTTCGGCTTTGGATACGTTGCGCTTCGCGACGATGGGCGCTTCTGGCACTGGGGCGACACCGAGCAGAGGCTGGGGTTCTCGTCGGCGACCACCCAGGTCACCCAGCCGCGGCTCGGCATGTTTGAAAACATTCTCAGTGTTCACCGACTTTTGAATAATATGTGTGTCTCTTCGGCACGGCAGACGATGTGTTGGGGCAATGCACCGATCATCCCACGCAATCCACGCACCTTGCCGGGGCCCGTCGAGGTGCCCTTCTCGGTCGAGACGGTGCATCGGGTCGTTGGTTGGCAGCACCTCTGTGGCCTTACCGCAGAGGGTCGCGTCTATTGCCGTGGTAACAACTCCATTGGGCAGTGTGCGCAGCCGCTCTCGGTTGAGACCGTGACGGTGCCCACCGAGGTGACGCTCCCCTTGCCCGCCGTGCGGCTCACTGCGGGAGAATCCCGAACGTGCGCCATCCTTCAAGACCGATCTGTCTACTGTTGGGGCAGTTCCGGCCCTGAACGACGTTCAGATGGCACTCCACTTGAAGACACAGCGCCGCGACTCTGGCAGTCATTGGGCGAAGTGATCGATGCATCAAGCGCGATCGTCACCTGTGCGGTAAAGGTCGATGGCACGGTGTGGTGCTGGGGTGCGCGTCGTTATGGGCTCCTCGGCGACGCCGTCAACATCGAGCCTCCAGACCTCGATCTGCCGAACGCCTATGCGCTTGAACCTGTGCAGATCGAGGGCATCACCGACGCCATTGAGGTGACCCACGGCGCCGGTGTGACCTGCGCGTTGAGGCGCGACAACGCAGTGTGGTGCTGGGGGCGCGACCTCAACCGACAGCTCCCTTGGCCGCAAGGTCAGCCGCAGCGGCCGCGTGAGGTGCTTGCACCGTGGTGAAAACGCAGGCTGCAAAGTGCATCGCGCGAAGCGGGGGCGTGAACGGCATCACGGCTGTTTTCGTGCTTCTCGGCTGCGGTCGCACGGTGTCGCTTGAGCCCGCTGCCGACGCGGGCCATTCAGACAGCGCGGTCAATCCGATGAACTGGGAGTGAGATCGAGCGACAGCCATCGCACGCGGTGCCGCAACCGACGCGACACCGTACGGCATCCGACCCGCGCCGCGCGGCCGACCTGCGCGCGCCCGAGGCTGCGTCAACCCATGGCCTTGGCACAAACCCTGCGATGCCCCCTCGGCATGATCAACCTCTCGCGCTGGGTCTTGCTCGGAGCCCTCATCGGAAACCTCGGATGCGTCGACTCCTCACCCTCGTCAGGCAGGTGCACCGTGACCGTCAACGGGCAGGCGACGGAGCTCGCACTTGACCCCAATGAGAGCTACTTCTACCGCGACGATGACATCTTGGGCGACGACGACGGGCCCTTCAGAATTCGCTACGGGGGCGGCGCATTTGAAGTCACGGGCGAGTTCGATGACCTGCCCGACAGCCGATACGTCGGCGCGCATCGCGTCCCGACCGAAGATCGCATCTCTCGGTGGCAGATGGAGGCGCGCTTCAACCCCAACAGCTTCAGCGACACCGTGGTGACCCTCACCGCCGCAGGCAGTAGCCGGGTGGTCGGCAGCTTTCGCACCGAGTTCTCGGGGGGCAACGCCCAATGCAGCTTCGACCTCCGGCGGGCCTACGAACGCGACACCGACGACTGAGGGCGTAACACCGTCGCCTCGGGCCGTTGCACGCTTGTGACGGTGGCAGAAGACGGCCCCCGGGTGATCTGTGCTACACCGCGTCGACTTCGGGTCGTACACGCGGTTTTGAGGCGCTGCCTCGCGAGGACGATGCTTTATGCAAAGCGCTCGGTGGGTCTTGCTTTCGATGTTGGCGACGCTCGGCTGCGGGGCGCGCACGGGCCTCAGGGTCGACCGCGGCGTCGCCCCTGTTGACGCCGGAGCGCCCGAAGACGTGCCGCCCTTGGTGCCGACCTGCCGGCCCACCCGCGTGCGCACCCGGGTCGGCGCAGACGTCGCCCTGCGCGCCGTGGTCGACCAGGTGTCGCAGCCGATGCCCTCGGGCTATACGTGGGCGTTTCGCACGCAGCCGCGCTTCTCTCAGGCGACCCTCGCTTCGACCGGCGCAGACTGGGCGAACTTCGTGGCCGACCGCGAGGGCACCTACGAGGTCACCGTCTCGACGCCGTACCGCCTCGATGAGCGCCAGAACCTCCGCTGCGACATCACCGTGGTGGCCGACCCCGCCGACCCGCTCTGCCCGAGCTATTCGCTCGAAGAGCCCATCGTGGTGACGCTCCCGCAGGGCGCCTTGCAGTTCGCCTTCGAGCCCGGGTGGAGCACGCCGCGCATCAACGCGGGGGCGGGCAGCGGCGGCATCGTGGTGAGCGACGCGCCGGGCGACGACGTGGCCGCGCTGCTGGGCGATTTCGCGCCGCGCACGGGCGTCGACCTCGACACCCTGGCGGGCGAGTACGAGACCCGGGTGAGCGCCTCGGTGGGCGCGGTGCCCGTGCTGGTGGGTCGCCGCGGGCGCACCGCCGACGGCATCACCGTGCGGAGGAGCTCGTTCCGTTTGAGCGCCCGGGCCACGACGGCGACGGTGCTGCGCGACCGCCTCGCGCACGATGTGTTCGGGCTCAACCCGGGCCCCGCCCGCGAGGGCTTCAGCGCCGCCACGAGCTTTGTGATCGAGGTGACCACGGCCCTCGACCCGAGCTCGGGCCAGGGCGCGGTGCTCATCGCGGCGGCACCGGAAGCGCGCTTCGACGATGTTCAGCGCGCGACCGCGGTGCGGCTCCAAGACGTGAGCAACGGCACGGGCCTGGTGCGCGCGGGGGCCGCGCTCGATGTCACCTGCCGGCGCATCATGGCGACCCGCAACGTGACCGCAGACTTCTTGTGGCTCGTCGACACCAGCCGCTCGATGGAAGATGACCAGGAGCGCCTCGGCAACACCGCCGAGCGCTTCTTCCGCGAGATGAACACCGCGGGGATCGACTTCCGCGTAGGGGTCGTTCAGGCCGGCAGCGCGGCGATGGGGCCCGACCTCGACGACCCGGGCTTCGCCTTCATCAGCGGCCGCGACCCGAACGGCGCGCGGCGCCTCGCCTACGAGGTCACCTACCAGCGCTTCCGCAGCGAGACCGCCGACGACCGCCAGCCCTACCCCCTCGAAGGCGGCGAAGAAGAGCCCCTCGCCGCGGGGGTGGTCACCGCCCAGGCCCTCAACCGCCGAGCCTCCGACCCCGCCGACGCCCGCCGCTGGCGCCCCGGCGCGACCCGGGTGATGTTCTTCGTCACCGACGAGGCCGGCACCAACGACGACGTGCGCTACTTCGCCCTCGACCGCGCGCGTTGGGGCGCGCTCCGCGAAGACCGGGTGCGGGGCGTCACCCGCTGGTTCGCCGACGAGGGCTATCTCACCTTCGCGATGGCCAACGTGTTCGTGCGTCAGCCCTGCCCCTCGCTCGAAAACTTCGTCACCTGCGTGAGCCTCGGCAACGGCGGGGCTTACATCCCCCTGTCGAGCGCCACCGACGCCGAGGTCGCCTCGGGGCTCGGCCGCATCGTCGACGCCGTGGCCGGGGCCGCGAGCGAGTTCGCCCTCGACCAGATGCCCGTCTCGTCGACGCTCCGGGTGCGCGTCGACGACACCCTCGTGCCCCGCTCGCGGGCCGACGGCTTCGACTACGACGACGCCGCGCGGAGCCTGGTCTTCCGCGGCGCGAGTTACCGCCCGCGCACGGGTCAGGCCGTGCGGGCCGCGTACTTCTTCTGGCGCCAGCGCGACCGCTGACCGCGCCCCAGCCTCGAACATTTTCGAGCCCTCATCGTGCTCCCAGGGGCGCCCAGGGTGGTGCACCATGCTCTGCGCTGAGCGCGCTGACCGATGACGCTTTTCTCATTCTTTTCAAGGGTGTTGCGCTACATCGACGACCCTCGCGATGTGCCGCTCTCTGCGGGCTTTGACGCCGTGGCCGAGGCCCAGAGCCGCGTGCTCGCGCGGCGCACCTGCGCGGGGGGGGCGGCGCTCACGGTGCTGCTCTCGCCCTACGACTTCGTGCTGCTCGCGCAGGGCGACCCGCGGGGCGCGATGCTGCTCCAGATGCGGGCGGCCTTCTTGGCCATCTTCGCGCTGTATTTTCTCGCCTCGAAGCTCCTCGAAGGGCGCATCAACGCGGTGCTCATCGCCGCCGTGCCCGCGCTCTTGAGCACCGCCGTGGCGGGGGCCGCGATCGGCCGCATCGCGCAGTCTCACGACTACTGGTTCACCACGCTGTACATCATCCCGGTGATGAGCGCGGCGGTGACGATCCGCTTCGTCCACCGCTTGATCTTGGCGATCTTCTGCATCGTGACACCGCTCTTGGGCTTCTCGCTCACCTTTCGCGGCACCATGACCGAGTCAGAGCTGGTGCACACGGTGGGCTTGTTCATCATGGCCGCGGCCTTTGGGGTCTACAACGGCGGCGCCCTCTACGGCGAGGCGCGTCGCGCCTTCGAGCTCCGGCTGGCCCTCGCCGAAGCGAACAGCTCGCTCGAAGCGCGGGTCGAGAAGCAGACCCGCGAGCTCAGGAAGCTCGCCATGCGGCTCGAAGAGGTGATCGAGAGCGAGCGTCGGCGCCTCGCCCGGGAGCTTCACGACGACCTCGGGCAAGAGCTCACGGCGATGCGCTTCGAGACCGAGGCGATGCGGATGATGGCCCAGGAGCCCAAGCTCCAGAAGGGCTTCGTGCGCATCTTGAGCGCCCTCGAGCGCTCGCACCTCAGCGTGCGCGCCATCTTGGAGTCGCTGCGGCCGCGCATCCTCGATGAAGAGGGGCTCAGGCCCTCGATCGACTGGTTGGCGCGGCAGTTTCGCGAGCGCACCCAGGTCTCCTGCACCGTCGCGATGAACAGCCTTGAGGGGCCCGACGCCGAGATCAGCCTGGTGGCCTTTCGCATCGTGCAGGAGTCGCTCACGAACATCGCGCGGCACGCCGAAGCACAGCACGTCCACGTCTCGGTCGAGAGCACCGGGCGGCACCTCCAGGTCACCGTCGAAGACGACGGCAAGGGGGCCTTGGGGCCGAATCAGAAGCCAGGGCGCGGCATGGTGGGCATGAAAGAGCGCGCCATGGCCGTCGGCGGGAGCTTTCAGGTCAGCCCCGGCACGCCCAGTGGTACAACCATCCGTGTGGTGCTGCCGCTTGACCACACCCCCCTCAGCGCGATGAATTCGAGGCCGCCCCCATGACCCGAGTGTTTGTCGCTGACGACCACGAGATCATTTGCGAGAGCCTCAAGGCTTGGGTCGACACCCTCGACACGCTGATCTGGGCGGGCTCTGCGGGCGACGGCGAGAGCCTGCTCAAGCTCGCCGCGGGCCCCGACCCGTGGGACGTGCTGGTGCTCGACCTCTCGCTCCCGGGGCGCTCGGGGGTCGAGCTCTTGCAAGAGATCTTGACGCTCCGCCCGGGGCTTCGGGTCATCGTGTTTTCGATGTATCCGCCGTCAGAGTATGCGGCTTGGGCGCTGGCCTCGGGGGCCTCGGCGTACATCTCGAAATCGCAGCCCGTGTCGGTGCTGCGCGACGCCCTGCTCAACCCCGATGCGCCCGCCGCGGCGCCCCTCGCGAAGCTCCCCCACGAGTCGCTCTCGACCCGCGAGCGCGAGGTCTTTCTGGCCATCGCGCGCGGGCGCACGCCCTCTGAAATCGCTTGGGATCTCGACATGGCGCCGAGCACCGTGAGCACCCATTTGAAGTCGATGCGCGAGAAGCTCAAGGTGCGCTCGACCCTCGAAATTGCCCAGTATGCCGCGCGGTACGGCATCACGGGCAAGGTGTGACGCGCCCCGCACCGCGGTGATGCGGGGCGCGCCGCGGCTCAGGGCGTCATCGTGGGGGCCGGGGCCATCACCATGAGGTTGCGGTCGACCATGGTGCCGTTGCGGAGCTTCGCCGTCACGGTCAAGGTGACCGCGGTGCCCATCGCCGGGGCCCCGTCGCCCGGCAAGAGGAAGGTGAGGTCGCCGTAACTGAGGGCGGTGTTGACGTCGAAGTTGAAGCCGCTCCCGTCGATCTCGGCGCGGAGCCGGGTCACCGTCACGGGCTCGTTAAAGACCCCGCGCACGATCATCGTCCAGGTGGGCGACTCGCCGGCGTTGATGACCTGTTGGGTCACCACGGGCTGAGAGCCCATGGGCATGGTCAGGGTGAGCCCCATCGCGTCGGGCGCCCCGAGCGCCGTCGGCGCCGCCGGCATCGGGAGGATCACGCTCGCGTGCAGGTTCTGGAGCCCTTCGAGGGCCGCGTAGTCCCACCAGAGGTATCCGCCGTCGCCCCAATCGGTGCCCCACGAGTTGAGCACCCGGTAGGCGCTCTTCGAGTCGTCGTAGCCCACGATCAGCATGGCGTGACCGCCGCAGTGGTTCGACCCTTGGCACATCCCCGTGCCGCGAAAGGGCTCGCGCACGTTCACGTTCTGCGTGGTGGCGCGAAACTCCATAAACCCTTCGGGCAGGTTCACCCCGAACACCACGGGCACGCCCGCCGCGAGCGACTCGCGCACCCGGGCCCTGAACGCCATCCCCGTGCCGCGAATGTTGGTGTGCCCGCCGATCCGAAAGCGATGCGGCGCCATCGCCGTGGTGTCATCGATGCTCTCACAGAGCGTCGGCATGTCGCCCGAGCGGTAGGGCTGCTCGGCCCAACTCGCGGCCCCGGTGGTGACGAGGTTGTTGAGCCCGTCGCCGAGGGTCGTGCCTTGGTTGCACATGCCCATGCGGTCGCGCACCATGCGGGCGTAGAGCCACGAGGGCGAGGCCCAGAAGGCGTCGGTGTTCACCATCGGGTTCGACATCGACTCGTAGTTGCGGCGCACCAGGGTCGCCGCCGCGGCCACCGTGAAGGCCGCACACGACCCTTGGCCGCCCTGGCTGCGCGAGCGAAGGAGGTCGGTGGGCAGCGCGTTCATCACCGCGCCGGGCTCGTTGACCTGGCCGTCGGGGCCCGCGTTGGCCACGGGCACGTTCGGGTCGAGGCGCCGAAAGAGGTCAGGGTCGACCGAGGGCAACTCAGCGCGCGGGTCGCTCGGAACGTCGCCCTGACGGAGGTTGTCCCACACGGTGATGGTGCCGTCGCCGTCGATGTCTTCGCCGTCTGAGATGCCGTCGCCGTCGATGTCGATCTCTTCGGGGTCACCGTCACCGTCGAGGTCGTAACCCACCCCCATCGAGCCCCCGGCCGAGACCATCCCCAAGCGCGCACCGCTCACCCGCGGCCCCTCGGGCGTCAGGGTGCCGAACCCGCCCCCGCCGGCGTTGTTCGCCCCCGCGCTGTCGTCACTGCACCCCTGCGCCGCGAGCGCCACCAAAACCAAGGCAAGCGTGTGTTTCTTCATGACATGACCTCCGATGTCGCCCTGCTCGGGCGTCGCACCGGGAGGTACGCCAACCACACCACCCCTGGTAGATCGAACTTATTTGATATCTTGTAGTTTCAATTACTTACCTATAAACGAAGAAATTCTACCCGCGCATCGCAACGGATCGAAATCAGCAAAATCAAGCTGCGTATGACCGCGCGAGGCGACGTCAGGGCGATGGCTTCGGAGCGGGCGGGTGTTGGCAGTAGGCCGCCGTGGCGGCAGCCATCGCGTCGCGGTCTTCGGTCGGAATTTCAGGGTACCCCGGCAGAAACACCACGCCGCGGTGGAGGGCCCCGAGCTGCACGAGCGCGGGGTCGAGGGGCGCGAGGCTCGACGTGCCCCTGGCGGCGTCGAAGCCTTGCGCGCGGAGGTGTTTGACCAGGCCGTCGGGCTCGGGCACCGAGACCGCGATGAGCCAGTGGGTGCGCGCGGGCATGGCGTGACCGAGCACGGTGGCGTGCGGCATGAGCTGGGCGCGGAGGCGCTCTCCGGCCTCGCGGCGGCGGGCCAGGCGGGCGGCGTCAAAGGCTGCGAGCTGGGCCTCGACGGTGGCCGCGAGGGCGTCACACGCGCGGTGTCGCAGCGCCTGCAAGAGCGCGCCCGGCGTCTCGGCGGGGAAGCCCCGGGTCACGCCCATGATGGTGGCGTCGAGCGAGCGCCCGCGGGCTTCGAGGGCCTCGGCCAGGAGCTCATACCGTCGCGGGTCGCGCGGCACGACGAGCCCCAGAAAGGTCATCACCTTGCGGGCGTACCGCGCCGTGGGTTGCCGCGGCCAGGCCGACATCACCGCGCGCACCCGGGCCGCGAGGCTCGGCTCGCGAAAGCGCCCGAGACCTCCGCCGAGGGCCGTCGCGGTCTTGATCGACCCGAACGAGAAGAAGCTCACATCGGCCGCGGGCTGCGCGTCGAGCCGTGCGCGCCCGGTGAGCCCCTGGGCGTCGTCGTTGACGAAGATCCACCCGCGGTCGCGGGCCAGGGCGATGAAGGGTTCGAGCGCGACCTCGGCCCCGAAGAGTTGGGCCACCATGAGCATCCGGGTCTTCGCCGTGGCCTTCGCTTCGACGTCGGCGCGCGAGGGCGCGAGGGTCGCGGGGTCGCAGTCGACGGCCACCACCGTGAGCCCGTGGGCCGCGAAGATCCGCCCCACGTCAGGGATGGTGTACCCCGACACGATCACCTCGCTCTCAGGCGGCCAACGCAGCGCCGTGAGGAGCGCGTCGAGGAGCGAGCGCACCGACAGCCCGAGCACCCAACGCCCCTCGGCGTCGAGCCTCGCCTCGAAGCGCGCGGCGGCCTCGGGCGACGCGCCCACGCAGCGCCGAAGGGCCGCCACGAGGGCCTCGGGCGCGATGTCGACGTGGTGCCTGGGGTGCAGCCGTTCAGGGTTCATCGCGGGGTCAGAGAAAGCGTCGGGTGCCGCGCGCGGCGTCGCTCTCAAAGCCCGCCAGGCGCTGGTAGTCAGGGTCGAGCAGCGCGTTGAGCCGCAGCATCAGGCCCTCGGTCTCGGCGTCGAGGGTGCCGCGATGGCGGGCCTCGTGGGCCAGCGAGAAGGGCACAAAGTCTTCGCCGAGCGCACCGAGGGCGGGTTTGTAAGGCGCGCCGAAGCGCAGCGTCACGGTGCCCCGACGGAGGGTCGGGGTCGCGCCGCGAAACACCCGCGGACAGCCGCTCATGGCCGCGGCGACGACGTCGAGCCCCAAGGCCCAGGCGAGCTGCATCACCCCCGAGCGCCCGACGCCCAGGCGCGAGGCCACCGTGCCCTCGGGGTAAATGTGAACGCTGTACCCCTCGGCGACGGCCTCGCGGGTGAGCCGCAGCGCGTCTCCGAGGGTCGCCGCGTACACGCGCCCGATCGCCTCGGCGTAGGGCGTCTCGCGCGGGTCGAAGGGGTAGCCCAAGATCTCGCGAGGCCGGGTCAAGAGCGGACGCAGCGCGGGCTCAGACGCGAACGACGGGCCCCCCGAGAGGGCGTCGCGCACGCGCCGATACTCGCCCTCGTCGAGCCGCCGCCCGAGGGTCGCCAGCGCGTCGACCAGGAGCACGTACCCGCGCGACGCGAGCGGGATCACCCCCGTGCGTTCGAGCACCGGGCGCATCCACGCGACGTGGTAATTCTTGGCCTTGGTGACCGTCACGACCCGCTGCCCGAGGCGCCGCATCGCCGAGCGGAAGGTCATAAAATCGTACTTCGCCGTGGCGTTCGAGGCGTAGAGCACCGGGCCCTGCGGCGCCGCGAAGCCCTCGCACCGATGCCGAACCCCGGCGCGGTCTTCGTAGCGGGTGAAGAGCCCCGCGACGGCGCCCTCCCACCGCGGGTCGGGGCGCACCGAATAGCCCGCGAGGTAGTCTCGCGAGAGCATCACGCGGCCCGGGTGCCGACGTACACGACGTGGCGCATGCCGCCGCGCCCGGGGCGCTCGTGGGTCACCGTAAACCCCGCGCGGGTCAGCGTCTCGGCGAACTGCTTGTGATACGACTCGCCCCACACGGTGTAGACCCCGCCGCGGGTGAGGGCGTCGCGGGCCCGGGTGCTCGCGCCCACGCCGTAGAGCTTGTCGCTCGCAGGGGTGTGCGCGTGCGGGCCCACATACAGGTCGATGAGGATCGCATCGTAAAGGAGCCCCGTGTTCGCAGCGTCGGCGATCACCGCGGTGACGTCTGCGATGAGCACCCGCACCCGCGGGTCGTCGACGGCGCGGTCGGTGAGCGCCGCGAGGGGCCCGCGACACCATGCGAGCATCACAGGGTTGAGCTCGGCCACCACCACCTCGGCGTCGGCCGGGAGGCTGTCGAGCACCGCCCGGAGCGTGATCGCCATGCCGAGGCCCCCCACCAGAACACGCGGGCTTTTACGATGTTTTAGCGGTGCGCAGGCCAAGGTGCCGAGCATCTGCTCAGAGCGATGGGCCATGCTGTTCATGAGAACGCGGCCCTGATGGGTGATGAGAAAATCGCGGGTGTCGCGCTGCTTGAGGGCGAGCACCCCGTCGGGCGTCTCGGCCGAGGCAACAGTCACAAACGGGCGGGGCATGGTGCCGACGAGTGTGCCAGATCTCGCGCACCGGGTGGGCCCCCGATCACCCGCGACCTCGCCCTCAGCGGCGCCCGTGCCCGTGCGCTGAACGGCCCGCCGGAGGGGCGCAATTGCCCTCCATCTGGTTGAGCGCGCCGCGCACCGCGGCCTCCATCGCGGCGGCGGCCACGCGCGGGTGAGGGTCGGGCGCGCCGGGGTAGTTCGGCGCAGACTCTTGGGCCGTCGCGGCCCCCATCAAGGCCCCCGCGATGGCGTGGGTCGCACCCGTGAGCAAGAGGAGCTGCACCTCGGCCCGCACCGCCGCCACGCCGGGGTTGTCGCGGGTCTCGTAGGTCGTCAGGTTGGCGTCGAGGCCGTAGCTGCGAAGCGCGCCGCTCCGCACGCGGCGGTCGGCGTCGCGGGGCAACGCGCCCGGGTTCAGCGCGAGGTCGGGGTAGGTGCCGAGCGCCGTGCGCACCGCGCTCTGGAGCATCGCCACGCGGCCAGGGTCGCGTTGGGTTCGGTCTTCGACCGCGCGGAGCTCGATCACACACCGCACGCGGCCCCAATCGGTGGCGAGCTGGGGGTGCTCGACCACGGCCTGCGGCCCCGGGCTCGGGGGCCCCGCCGAGAGCGTCGCGATGAGCCGCGCGATGGCCGCCCGCACACGCCGATCGCGGTCGCCCCGGTGGGCCTGGAGCGCGGGCAGCGAGGCCCGATCGCGCAGGGTGCTGAGCGCGTTGACGGCTTCGAGTCGGTGCCGCGCCGAGCGGTCGTCGAGCTGCGCTTCGAGGGCCTCTCGCCCCCCCGCGGGGCGCAGCTGCGCGATGGTCTGCATCGCCCGGAGCCGGGTGCGCGACGAGCTCGCGTCACGCAAGAGCGCGATGGGCCCCGCCACGGGCTGCGCCGACGCCGTCGAGGCCCCCAAGAGCCCCGCGAGGGTCAACGAAAGAGAGAAGCCCAAAGTGCCAATCGCGCGACGGATCATCACGGTGATGCGCGACCGTACAGGAGCTCTACACCCGCTTCAACGCGCAGACTCGGCTCTCTCAACGCAGCACACGAATTGACCCCGCGAACGACGCATAGTCCCTGCTGGTGACGCCATTTCTCACACTTGCGTCATAGCGTCCGCGGCCTGCCTCGACGCGCACGCTGAAGACGCCGCCGCGCACGAGGGTGATGGCGCCGGCGTGCACCGCCGCGGTGCAGAGCGCGCTGTCGTCGGTGTAGGGGTTCGAGCCCCAGACGACCCCGGGCACACCTTGGCCCGCGCAGTAAAAGCGGAGGGTCTGACCCGCGCGGGCGCGGTACGAGATGGCGTGGTCGCTCCAGGTGAGGGGGGTCGTCCCGGGGGGGGCGTCGCCGTATCCGCGGGCGTTCGGATCGAAGGAGAATGAACCAGGAAATCCCCTGTAATCTTGAGAACCTACACCATTCCTGAGGGTGCCTGGGTAGAGCGGCATCCCGGGGCGGAGGTAGAAGGTGATGCGGCCTCCCTCGGCGAAGGTGATGTGCCCCGCGTGCACCGCCGCGGTGCAGAGCGAGCTGTCGTCGGTGTAGACGTCGCTGCCCCAGATCGAAGCGGCGCTGCCGCGGGCCGGGCACACCAGCACGAAGGCGTGGCCGATCTGACCGCGGAGCCCCGTGGCGGTGAGGCTCCACACGTTGCTCCCGGGTGCGGGCACGAGGGTGCTGCGCCCGTTCAGGGTCAACACCCTGGGCGCATCGGGCGGCGGAGGAGGTGGCGGCGGCGGCGACTCGTGCACGCCCGCCCCGCGGTTCAGGGCCTCGGTGGTGAGGCCCGGTAGGGGCCCGCCCTCGATGACGAAGCTCCCCGGGTAGGCCGCATAGGCGAGGGTCGAGACCCCGTTGCGCCGGGTCGCGAGGTAGGCCGGCTGCCCCGGCACGATGCGAATCACGAAGCGCCCGCCTTGCTCGCGGGTGATGCGCCCGGCGTGGAGCCCCGCGGTGCACACCGCGCTGTCGTCGGTGTAGACGTCGCTGCCCCAGACCGGGTGCGGGCTGCCGTTGCTGGGGCACTGCACCACCACCCGCAGCCCGGGGTTGGCGCGGTAGCGCTGCACGCTGTCGCTCCAGCTGGCCACGAGGCTGGTCTCAGAGATCGCCGAGGGCCCCGCGTCGGGGGCCGTGGCGCCGGGGCGGGGCCTGCGCGAACAGGCCGTGAGCAGCGCGAGGACGAGGGCGGCGCGACGAAGCCTTGGGCTCAACATCGCGCCAGAGGATACGGCAAGCGCTACTGAGAAGGGGCGCCGCAGTTGGGGCACTGCGGGAGCTCGGCGGCGTACACGGTCTTGCAGTGGCCGCAGGCGCGTCGGCCCACCCGCGCGTCGGGCGAGAGCGGCTTCAAGGTCGGGAAGACCGTCGCCATTTCGGCGCTCGACATCACGTCGTTGGGGTCGGCCGGCTGCCACACCACCTCCATCGCCTGGAGGGCGCCGGGCGAGTTCAACATCACCTGGAGGTCGTGGACGAGGTCACCGCGGCCCGCGATCGGGCGGAAGTTCGGCAACCCGTCGCGCTTGCACACGATCACCGTCACCACCACGAAGCCCCCGCCCTCTTCGGCGCTGCCCTGCGACGAGGGCGCGTTCACCTTGCGGACGCCGCCCTGGTCGGCCCGCACGGTCTCGACGATGAAGCGCCCGCGCTCGGTGTCGACGGCCTGCTGAAACTGCTGCTGCGCGGCCTGCATCGGCATACCCTGGCTGAGCGCGTGGTGCGTCAGGTACGCCCCGTCGAGGAAGCGCGACAGCGTCTCGGCCACCATCCGCGCGGCCTGGTTCAGCCCGTCAGGCGCGTTGAAATTCACCTGCGCCGAGATGCGATCCATCTCGCCCTGGACCTGCGCGCGCACCCTCGAATCAAAAGCGATCGCCAAGGCCGCGAGCGAGAAGCTCTCGTGCGGCTGACCGCCGTACCCGCCGCCGCCGTAGCCGCCCATGGGGGCCGCGCCGGGCGTATACGACACCGTCGGCGCGCTGCTCTTGCTCCGCGAAATCACGATCGCCACGATGATGATCAGAAAGAGCACGCCGCACACGAGCCCGAACCCGCCGCTCGAACGCGAGCTGCCGTAGCCCGTGCCGCCGTACGAGGTGCCCCCATACGACGAGCCGCCGTACGAGGGCCGCGAGCCGTACGAGCCGCCGTACGAGGGCCGCGAGCCGTACGAGCCGCCCCCGTACGAGGGCCGCGACGAGCCGCTCGAAGGCCGCGAGGGGCTGCTGCCCGAGCCCCAACGCGAGCCGCCGAAGCTGCCCCCCGTATGCTGGCCAAGGAGCACCGGCGACACCTCGCGCGCGCTGCCCCCCACAGGCCAGGCGCTCGCCCCTGAGGGACCGAGCAGCCAGGCCGACAAGACGAGCGCCAGAAGCGCCCACCACCGAGTCTTCCGCATGGCGCGAGGGTACCACTCTGGGCGGCGATTCTTTGCACCCTGTGACACCCCGCCCGACGATTCTCTCGCGCGCCCCCTCAGGTGCCCTCGCACCGCACCCGCAGCACCCCGAGGCGCAGGCTCCCGCGGGCGCCCACCTCGCGGGTCACCATCCACCCCGAACCGCGGGCCTCGATCGAGAGCGGCTGCCCCGAGGGCCACGGCCGCACGCTCCCGAGGGTCGAGCTCGACCCGTCTGAGAAGAGCCGCACCAGCACCGCGCTGTTGTTGCCCTCGCGGGCCTCGGCGAGCACCACCGGCCCCGCCCCTACGGCGCGCACCGGGCGCATCCCCACGGCGAGCGAGATGTCAGGCATCGTCACCGGCACCACCGCCCCGGGCAGCATGCGATACAGCACCAGGTGCCCGTTGAGGAGCGGCTGCACCGAGTACACCGCGCCCCCCATTTCAACGGGCCCCGCGGCCCCGAGCGGCCAGCGCACATGGCTCGTGAGGGCGAGCCCCGACCCCAGCGTCGCCACCATCGTCTGCGTCGGCGACTCGTTGTAAAATAGCAGCGTCGCGTCGGCCGTGGCGAGGCGCACGAGGCGCACCGCGTCGCCGCTCCCGAGGGGCACCCCGGGGCCGCGCGGCACCCCGCGCGAATCGAGCCCGAGGCCCGTCATCGCGCGGGTGTCGAGGGCGCTCCACACGAGGCTCAGCCCCGTCGACCCGGGCACCATCGAGAGCGAGGCGACCCCCTCGGGCACCGTCGCCACCACCCGCGGCACGTTCTGCCCCTCGTTGGCCACGCTCACCCGCGAGACGAGCACCTCGCGCCCGCCCTCGACCGCCGCCACGGCCACCCCCGAGGGCGTGGGCGACATCACAAAGCGAGAGACCGCGCGCCCGAGCACCCGGGTCTCACCCACCGGCAGGGCCTCGTCGTTCAAGCGCCGCAGCCGCAGCGTGCCCGGCTCGGTGTCGCGCCACGCGAGGAAGGCCCCCACCGGGTCGGCTTCGAGCCACAGCTCGCTCTCGCCCGAGAGCCCCTCAAACGCCGCCACGTCGAGCCCCCGGCGCACCACCTCGCAGCGCGGCGTCGGCGCGAGCGCCCGGGGCCCCACCCGCTGGGCCGCGCTCGATGTTGACAGTGTCAACATCACCCCGACGAGCGCGGCGCGTCTCACCGAACGACGGCGCTGTAGCGTCGACCGAGGCCCACGGCTGAGATCGAGAGGGGCCACGCCCCGACGCGGGTGGTGGTGATGTTGTAGGGCATGACCGTGAGCGAGCCGGGCTGCTCTCGGGTGGGCGGCAGGTTTTGCAGGGCCCGCCGGGGGATGGTGCAGACCCCGGTGTCGCCGTAGCACTCGTTGTTGATGCGCACCCAGCGCCCGTTGGCGGTGCTGACCGCGGGCAGCGTCAAGATCACCCAGACGGCGCGGGCGGGCGACGGGGCGAAGCGCACGGTGAGGTCGCGGGTGCGATCGATCACCAGGGCGTCGCCGGGCGGGTCGATGACCTGCAACGGAGGCGGCACGGTGACCCGGAGGTTGAGCGGCGGTACGGCGGCGCTGCCCGGGGCGGTGACGGTGACCTCGCCCCCTCGGGCGAAGACCGAGCCGAGCTCATAGTAGGGCTGATAGCGGCCGTCGCGGGCGGTCGAGAGGGCCACTGCCTCGCTGCCCCCCGAGACGCTCACGACCCCCGCGTTGGGGAAGGGTGTCGGGTGCGGGTCGGCCACCGAAGCCGCGGCGAGGTCGCAGTTTTGAAGATCCCAGCTCGCGGCCCCCGACACCATGCAGCGCGGGTCGTCGGGGCGAGGGATGTACCGAAACTCGGCCGTGACATAGGTCGCCGCGGCCTCGGCTTCGAGGTAATTGCCGATGTACATGTAGGCCGAGCGCTGGTCGAAGACGCTGCCGTCGATGACGAACTCGCCCACATCGCCGGTGCCGCCGTCGACCCGCAGGGGCCCCGCGTCGACGCCGCCGTCGACCGGGCGAAAGGGGTCGAAGCCGTCGGGGTTGAGCCCCGGCGCGACGTCTCTCGGGCGCCCGCCGTCGACCCCGTCGGCGGCCGCGCCGTCGACCGTCGAGGCGCACCCGACGGCGCCGAGGGCCCAGCAAAACAGACCCAGTGCTCGAACTGAAGCGACCCTCGGCATTGCGACCCTCGACCTCGCGCGTAGACCCTGACACTACGACCCTTCGCGCCACCCCGCCAGCCGCCTTCGGGCGCCATCGGGAATGCCCCCCCGCGGCCGATGGTTGCGTCGCACGGCTCCGCTAGGGTAGTTGAGCCGCCCGTATTTTCGACGCGATCACCCCAAAAGTCTCGACCCAAGCACCATGTCGTACAACCGCGCGCTCAACGAGCTCATCCAGAACGAGTCACGCTTCGTCGACGATCTTCTCACCGAGGTGGGCAAGGTCATCGTCGGGCAGCCCACCATGGTCGAGCGTCTGCTCATCGGCCTCCTGGCCCGCGGGCATGTGCTGCTTGAGGGCGTGCCGGGCCTGGCCAAGACCCTCACGGTGAAGACCCTCTGCGAGGTGATCCAGGCGAGCTTCGCGCGCATTCAGTTTACGCCCGACCTCTTGCCGGCCGACCTCATCGGCACGGTGATCTACCGCCCCCAAGACGGCAGCTTCACCCCCAAGAAGGGCCCCGTCTTCGCCAACCTGGTGCTCGCCGACGAGATCAACCGCGCGCCGGCCAAGGTGCAGAGCGCGCTCCTTGAGGCGATGCAAGAGGGCCAGGTCACCATCGGCGATCAGACCTTCGCCCTGCCCGACCCATTCATCGTGATGGCGACGCAGAACCCGATCGAGCAAGAGGGCACCTACCCCTTGCCCGAGGCGCAGGTCGACCGCTTCATGCTGATGGTCAAAGTGGGCTACCCCACCCGCGACGAAGAGCGCGCCATCATGGATCGTCAGACCAGCGCCGCGCGCCCCACGGTGACCCCGAAGATCACCCCCGAGCAGCTCGTCAAGGCCCGCGCGCTCATCCCTGATATCTATGTCGACGACAAGGTCAAAGACTACATCGTCTCGCTGGTGTTCGCCTCGCGCGAACCGAGCAAGGCCAACCTCAAAGAGCTCGCGCCGATGATCCGGTATGGGGCCTCGCCGCGGGCCACCATCGCGCTCAACAACGCCGCGCGGGCGAAGGCCTTTCTCTCGCACCGGGGGTACGTCACGCCGGAGGATGTGAAGGCCGTGGCGCTCGATGTCTTGCGGCACCGGATCTCGCTCACCTACGAGGCCGAGGCCGAAGAGATCACCTCCGAGCAGGTGGTGGCGCGCATTCTTGAAGCCGTTGAAGTTCCCTGACAATTGAGCACTCCGCGATGATCCCCAAGGAGCTTCTCAAGCGACTCCGGCGCATCGAGATTCACACCGCGCGGCTGGCCAACGACCAGCTCGTGGGCGCCTACGCGTCGGTGTTCAAAGGCCGCGGGCTCGCCTTCGACGAAGTGCGAATGTACCAACCCGGCGACGACGTCCGCTTCATTGATTGGAACGTCACCGCCCGCACGAGCACGCCCCACGTCAAGGTCTTCCGCGAAGAGCGCGAGATGACCGTCATGCTGGTGGTCGACATGAGCGGCTCTCAGTCGTTCGGCACCCAAGGGATGCTCAAGCGCGAGCTCGTGGCCGAGGTGAGCGCCGTCTTCGCCTTCAGCGCCGTAAAGAACAACGACCGCGTCGGGCTGATCTTGTTCACCGACGAGGTCGAGCGCGTGGTGCCTCCGCGCAAGGGCGCCCGGCACGTCATGCGGGTGGTCACCGAGATCTTGCAGTTTCAGCCCCGCGGCCGCGGCACCAACCTCTCGCGGGCCCTCGACACCCTCGGGCACCTCGCGCGACGCCGCGCGGTGACCTTCGTGGTCAGCGATTTTCTACAGAGCGACTACGAGCGCGCCCTGCGCCTCGCCGCGGCGCGGCACGACATCATCCCCGTGACCGTGAGCGACCCCCGCGAAGACGAGCTCGTCGACGTGGGCGTGGCCTGGTTCGAAGACCTCGAGACCGGCGAGCTCGTGCCCGTCGACACCCGCTCGCCCGCCGTACGGGCGCAGTACCGACGCCAGGTCGAGACGCAAAAGGCCGCCCGCGACACGCTGTTCCGCAAGATGGCCCTCGACCCCGTGGCGGTCCGCACCGACCGCCCGTACATGAGCGCCCTGGCCGAGTTCTTTCGCCGTCGCGCCCGAAGGATGCACGCCGGATGAAGCGCCCCCTCACCCTCGCGCTCTGTCTTGTCTCGGGCCTCGCCTCGGCGCAACCCCTCGCCGACGCCGCTGCGCCCGCCGACGCCGCGCCGGCCTTGCCCACGTCGACCAGCGCCTCGGGCGGCTGCGTCACCGACCCCATCGCCGCCGACCACGCCCCCACCATGCGCGTCGTCGTCGAACCGGCACAGCCCAAAGTCGGCGATCGCGTACTTTTGAGGTACCAGTTTCGCTACCGCAGCCGCGACCGCGTCGAGTTCGCGCCCGACCTCGTGGCCTTTCAGCAGCCCGGCAACGAGGTCGAATTCGCCCGCGAACAGCCCGCCCGCGACCTCCGCGGCAGCCCCGACGGCGACGGCTGGGTGCGCTCTGAAGTGCTCGTGGCGGTGCAGCCCTTTCGCACCGGCGAGGTGAGCTTCGGGGCGCAGCGCGCGCGCATCAGCACGGGTGACGAGATCGCCCGCATCTGCACGCCGCCCGTGCAATTTCGGGTGCAGAGCCCCTTCGGCAACACCGCGCACCCCGCCGCCCGCGACCTCACCGACCCGGCCGACGTGCGCCGCGACGCGCTCTGGCTGCGCCACCTCGCCCTCGGCCTCGACGGCGCCTTCGCGCTCGTGCTCGGCACCCTCTCGCTCAGCGCCTGGAGCCGCCGCCGCCCGCGCCCCGTGGCCCCGCCGCCGCCGCCCCGGCACCCGGCCCTGGTGGCCATCGAGGCCCTCGACGCGGTCGCTCAGGGCGACCTCTTGTCGCGCGGGCTCATCAAAGATTACTACGACGCCATCTCTGACATCGTGCGCCGTTACCTCGGCAGCAGCCGCGGGTTTGACGCCATCGAGATGACCACCGACGAGCTCCTCGCGCACATCAAGCGGGCCCCCCTGCAAGGGGTCACCCAGGTCGAGATCGCCAACCTCCTCGGCGAGTGCGACCTCGTGAAGTTCGCCAACTACACCCCCAGCCACGAAGAGAGCGACGCCGTGCTCGCCGCGGCGGTCTCGCTCGTACGACGCGGCCTCCCCGAGCCCGTGCCGACGGAGCGTCGCCCATGAAGCTCCAGCTCCGCCCCCGAGCCCCCGAGCCCGCGCCGCGGGTTGGGCCTCGACCCCGCGCCCTGAGCCTGCGGGTCGCCCTCTGGAGCGCCTCGCTCGGGGCCCTCCTGGCCGCCGCCGGGGCCCTCACGGTGTACCTCCTCGGGTGGCAGATTCGTCTGAAATATCCGTGGCTTCTCTTGAGTCTACCGGCGGCCCTGGCGCTCACCCTGGCGGCGCAGCGGCTCTTGCGGCCGCTCGGGGCGGCGCCGGGTGAGGGCGGGGCGCGCTTGCGGGTCTCGCAGGTGGCGACCCTCGCGAAGATGCCGAGCACCTGGGCGTTGAAGCTCTTGCCCTTGCCGGGCGCGCTGCGGGTGCTGGCGCTGGCGCTGCTCGGCGTCGCGATGGCCCGCCCCCAACGGATGGACGCCCCCGACGCCATCGAGCTCTCGGGCATCGACATCGTGCTCTCGATCGACCTCTCGGGGTCGATGCGCGCGGCCGACCTCCAGCCGACGCGCCTCGAAGCGGCCAAAGAGGTGGTGTCTGAGTTCATCCAGCGTCGGCGGAGCGACCGGCTCGGCCTGGTGGTCTTCGGCCGAGAGGCCTTCACGGTGGTGCCGCCGACCCTTGATTACTCGGTGCTCCAGCGCATGGTGTCGTCGCTCTCGCTCGACCTCATCGACGGCAGCGGCACGGCCATCGGCGACGGGCTCGGCACGGCGCTCAACCGCATGCGTCGCAGCGACGCCCGCAGCAAGGTGGTGGTGCTGCTCACCGACGGCGCCAACAACGCCGGCCACGTCGACCCGCGCGAGGCCGCCCAGCTCGCCGCGGCGCTGCGCTGCAAGGTCTACACGATTCTGGTGGGCACCAGCGATGAGGCGCCCATCCAACAAGGGGTCGACCTGCTCGGGCGCCCGGTCTACGCGCAGGCTCGATTTCCCGTTGATCCGCAGCTCTTGCAAGAGATCGCCACGGTGACCGGGGGGCAGTTCTTCCGCGCCGTCGACAAGAACGAGCTGGCCCGGAGCTTTCACACCATCCTCGATCAGCTTGAGCGGAGCCGCATCGCCGACGCGGGGGTGCGCTATGCCGAGCTCTACCCCACCTTGGTGATGCTCGCGCTCGGGCTCCTGGTCATCGAGATCACCCTGTCAAACACGCGCCTGCGGAGGTTCCCGTGAGGTTCGGCCAGGCGGCGTTTCTTTGGCTCTTGTGCCTCGTGCCAGCGCTCGGCGCGTTGATGGCCTGGGCGGCGGTGTCGCGCAAGCGGGCCCTCGCGCGCTACGGCGACCCGCGTCTCGTCTTGGGCCTCCGCGACGGCACCCCGACGGGCTGGCGCGCCGCCCGCGCGGCGATGACCCTCGCGGCCGTGGCGCTCCTCGCCGTCTCCGCGGCCCGCCCCCAACACGGCTCACGCACCGAGGTGGTGTCGCGCCGCGGCATCGACGTGGTGGTCTGCCTCGACGTCTCGAAATCGATGTTAGCGCGCGATGTTGCGCCCTCTCGGGTCGAGCGCGCCAAGGCCGAGCTCGAGCGCCTCCTCGACGAAGAGCCCGGCGACCGCGTAGGCGTCGTGATCTTCGCGGGCGACACCATGGAGTACCCGCTCACCACCGACCACGAGGCCGCGACGCGCTTCTTCCGCGACGCCAACCCGTGGGAGTTTCCGGTGCAGGGTACGAGCATCGGCCGGGCCCTCTCTGCGGCGCGCGATCTCTTGCGGCGCGACCCCCTCGCGGCCCGCCGCTCGAAGGTCATCTTGCTCATCACCGACGGCGAAGACCTCGACGGCGACCCCGTCGCAGCGGCCCGCGAAGCCGCGGGCGACGGCATTCAAGTGTACATCGACGCCATCGGCAGCGCGGCGCCGGAGCCCATCCCCGCGTACTCGCCCGACGGGCGCCCGGTCGGCTACGAGCGCGACTCGCGCGGCGAGATCAAGCACACCCAGTTCACCCCCCAGATGGAAGAGCAGCTCCGTTCGGTGGCCCGCGAAGGCAACGGCCAGTACTTTCGCCCGCGCAACGGCGAGGTGGGCATCGACGCCGTGCGCCGACAGCTCGCGCGGCTCCGTCGCAGCGAGATCGCCGAGTCGCAACAGACGGTCTACGAAGAGATCGCCTGGCCCTTCGTCGTGCCTGCGTTTCTGCTCCTCTTCGCCGCCGCGGTGCTGGTACCAGAGCGCGTGCGACGGGCCTCGCCACCGAAGGAGCGCGCGGCGTGAAGAAGCCTCCCTCACCGCCCCCTCGGGCCGTGCCGAGCTGGGTCTACAGCGCCCTCGTCGGGGCGGGCCTCGCGGGCCTGACGCTCTGGGCCTGGCCCCCTCGCGACGAGGCCGAGCCGCACGTCTCGCAAGGCAACCGCGCGTTCTTGAACCGCGAGTTCCAACCCGCGCTCACGCAGTACGAAGCCGCGCCGGGTGACGGCCTGCAAAACGTCGGCGTTCACATGAACCGCGGCCTCGCGCGGTATCGCCTCGCGCTCCCGCCGAACGACGCGAGCGTCTTGCCCGAGCTCGCCCCCGACGCGGCCACGCCCGAGACCTGGGAGCGGGCGCAAGACGAGATGCGAAACACCTTCCGCGGGCGCGAGGGCGTCTCGGCCGATGACATCGACGCGTGGCTCCGCGCGAGGGCCGCGTACAACCTCGGCAACAGCTACTTCTCGCAGCACGACTGGCGACACGCCATCGACGCGTACAAAGACGCCCTCCGCCTTCGCCCCGGCTGGCGCGACGCCGCGTGGAACCTCGAAGTCGCCCGCCGCCGCAAAGACGACGACGACCACCCCGACGCAGGCCCCGACGCCGGCCAAGACGCCAGCTCGCCCGACGGCGGCTCACCCGACGGCGGCTCACCCGACGGCGGCTCGCCCGACGGAGGCTCACCCGACGGCGGCTCACCCGACGGAGGCTCACCCGACGGAGGGCAACAGGGCGACAGCGGCACCTCACAGCCCGACGGAGGCAACAACAACACCCCCGACGGGGGTGGGCCCGAACCCGACGCCGGAGCGCCCTCCTCGGCCGACGCAGGCCCGCCGCCGAGCCAGCCCGACGCAGGCGCCCTCTCGCTCGCGCCGCTCGACCAGCTCGAACGCAACCAGCAAGATCTTCAACAGATGATCTTGCGACGACGCGCGGCCACAGCGCCGCGAAACCCCGACGACGAACGATGAGACCCCCCCTCGCTGCGATGGCGCTCACCGCCGCGGTCTCGCTCTGTGCGCGCGAGGCCTCGGCGATCGTGCGGGTGCAGCTCGCGGTCGAGCCCCCACGCCCCGTCGCGGGCCTGCCCTTCAGGGTCGTCTACGGCTTGCAGATCCAGAACGATCGCCCCGCCCGGGCGACCCCTCTCGAAGCCTCGCCGGGGCTCCAGGTGCTGATGAACGGAGGCACCCCAACCATCGGTAACTTCATGGTTTTCGGCGGTTCTGGGGGCTCGGTCCAGATGCAATCGTCGGTCGAGTACGTGTTCGTCGCGCCGCGGCCCGGTCGGTACACCGTGCGCGGCGCGCGGGCGCTGGCCAGCGACTCAAACCGCGTGGTGGCCGAGCACCCTCCGCTCACCATCGTGGTCGAGGCGAACCACGGGCAGACCCCGAGCCCCGACCCTCAGCGCCCCGACCCCTTCGGCGGATCGCCCTTTCCGCCCGGCATCTTCGACGATCCCATCGCCCCGCCGGTGCCGCCCCCGGCCCCCGTGTACGAGGGCCCCGATGTGCCCCCCGAAGGGCCCCTCACCGGCGCGACCTTCAACCGCCAAGGCTTCGCCCGCGCGATGCTCTCGGCCCCCACCGCGGTGGTCGGCGAGGCCGTCGAGTACCGGGCGTGGGTCTATGTTCCCGCGGTCGAAGCCGGCTGCGAACCGCTGCAAGAGCCCACGGTGACGGGCTTCTGGAGCGAGAGCCTCATCACCCCCCGGCAGGCCTGCGCCGACCGCTGGATCCCACAAACCTTCGAGGGCCAGGGCCTCACCGCGGGGCTCGTGCGCCGCCTCGCGCTCTACCCCACCCGCGCCGGCGCCCTCACCGTCGGCCCCCTGCGCATGAACGTCGAATACCTCGTCGGCGACAGCTTCTTCGGCCGCAGACAGATGGTGCCCATGGCCTCGGGGCCGGTGTCGCTCACCGTCGAAGACGCCCCCCTCGAAGGGCGCCCCCGGGGCTACGTCCCTGGTGTGGTGGGCCCCGTCGGCATCACCGCCGCCCTCGACCGCGATCGCGTCGTCGCGGGCGAGACCGTCACCCTCACGCTCCGCCTCGAAGCGAGCGCCTACATCGGCAGCGTCACCGCGCCGCCGCCCGCCCTTCCCGACGGCGTCCGCCGCCTCCCGGGGCCCTCGCACAGCGAGGTCGACACCGGGATCTTCCCTCCCCGCGGCATCGCCACCCACACCTGGCGCCTCGTCGCCGAGCGGCCCGGCGCCATCGCCCTCGGCACCTACGCGCTCGACACCTTCAACCCCAGCACCCGCCGGTACGAGCGCATCACCGCAGCGCTGCCCACCCTCACGGTCACCGGCGAGGCCGTCTCTCACCCGCCCGACGGCGACGACGAAGACCCCGCCCTGCGCCTCGAAGCCTTCAACCCGAACGCCCGCCTCGACCGCCACAGCGCGCTCTTCACCACCCCCTTTCGCGCCGCCGCCACCCTCGCCGCGCCGCCCCTCGCCCTCGCCCTCTGGCAGCTCTCGAAGCTGCTCAAACGCCGCGCAGCCGCGCGAAAGAGCGCCCGCGACGAGGCCAGCCGAAACGACCCCGAGGCCCTCCTCGCCCAAAGCCTCGCGCGGCTCGAAGACAACGACCCACGCGCCGCCCTCGACCTCGCAGGCCGCGCCCTCGACCGCGGCCGAAAGAGTGTTGACACTGAGTCAACAATGATCGCCGAGGTGCAGCGTTCACTCGACGCTGTACGCTTTGCGGGCGCTGACACACCGTCAAACGAGGTGCGGGCGCTCATCGAGCAGGTGCGCGCGGCGCTCGCCGAAGCGGGGGCGCTGTGAGGGCCGCGAGGTCGCTCACCCTGGCGCTGCTGTTGGCCGGCGGCGCGGCCGCTGCGGTGCCGGCACAGACGCTGCTCTCGCGGGCCGCCGAGGCTGAGTCGAGGCGCGACCACGCCGCCGCCGCGCGCGACCTCGAGGAGCTCGTCGCGAGCGGCTTCGACGGCCGCGACATCGTCGCCAACCTCGGTCACGTCTACACCGAGGCGGGCCGCTTCGGAGAGGCCATCTGGTGTTACGAGCGGGTCTTGCGCCGTCGGGTGGTCGACCTTGAGGTTCAGCACAACCTCCAGGCGACGCGGCTCCGTCTGGCGCGGCGCGACGCGGCCCGAACCGGTCGCGCGGTGGTCGAGACGCCGCCTCCCCTCTCGGTGCAATGGGGCGAGCTCTTGCCGCGCGATGTCAGCGTGACCTTGACGCTCCTCGGCGAGCTCTTGATCGTCGCGGCCTGGGCCTGGCGCCGACGGAGCGAGAGCGAAATGGCCCGCGTGGGCGCCACCGCGGCGCTCTGCACGGCGGTGGTGTTCACGGGCTTTACGGCGACGGTGATGCTGGCCCGCTGGCGCGCCCCGGTCGAGTCGGTGGTGCTCCACGACGGGCTCCGGCTTTTGCAGGCGCCCCGGGTCGACGCGGTGCCCGCCGAGGCCGTGCGCGAGGGCGAGCGGGTCACCACCGTCGGGCACGAGGCAGGCTTTCTGCGCGTGCGCGCCGACCACGGCCACAGCGGATGGCTCCGCGAGACCGACCTAGGCCCGCTCGGGCCCTGAGAGAGCACCCGATGAAGACCTACCGTTACCTCCGTTGTGATGTGTTCACCGACCGCGCCTTCGCGGGCAACCCGTTGGTGGTGTTCAGCAACGCGCTCGGGCTCAGCGACCCGCAGATGCAAGCCATCGCCCGCGAGATGAACCTCTCTGAGACGGTCTTCGTGCTGCCCCCCCGCGAGGGAGGTACCGCGCGGCTCCGTATTTTCACGCCCTCGCGCGAGCTCACCTTCGCCGGGCACCCCACCCTCGGCGCCGCCTTCGCCATCGGCGACGTGGTGCACCTGCCCGTCTTGGTGCTCGAAACAGGCCGCGGCCCGGTGCCCGTTCGGCTCACCCGAGAGGGCGCCCGCGTCACCTGGGGCATGATGCAGCAACCCCTTGCCATCGCAGAAGAATTCACCGACCACGCCACCGTCGCCGAGGCCCTCGGGCTCAGCCCCCGGGTGCCCGTCGGGCGCTACACCAACGGCCCCTCGCACCTCGTCGCCGTGCTCGACAGCCCCGAGGCCGTGGCCCGCCTACGGCCCAACGCCAACGCCTTGGCCCGTCTCGGCCTCGTCACCCTCAGCGCGGTCGCCATGATCGACCCCACGCGCGCCCACACCAGGGTCTTCTACGACGAAGACGGCCTCCGCGAAGACCCCGCCACGGGCTCCGCCGCGGGCGCCGTGATCACCCACCTCGCCGCCCACGGGCTCCTCGGAGACGCCCCCATCGCGACCCTCACCCTCGCGCAAGGCGCTGAGATCGGACGCCCCTCTGAGATCGAAGCCATCATCACCCGCAGCGCCGGGGCCGTCACCCAGGTCGAAGTCGGCGGCGCCGCGATCATCGTGGGCCGCGGCGAGCTGAAGGTCTAATCCCCACCCGCCGCAGGGCCCAAAAACAAGCGGCGAAGCCTTTTGCACTGGGGGAGGTGCAGGCTTCGCCGCGCATCAAACCCTATTGCAGCACCCGTGCCAGGGTGCCCGCGATGTGATTTCAAGCACTTCGCGGACCTTCATCCTACAACGCATTGCATCATTGCAAAGTCGAACGCTGCATCTGCAAGGCGACTTGAAAGCGCCCGCGCCGCTGCCGTACGAGGGCCCGGCGTCGACCCGACGGGGCGTCGAGCGCGCGGCCCAAAAACAAGCGGCGAAACCTTTTGCACTGGGGGGAGGTGCAGGCTTCGCCGCGCATCAATCCCTATTGCAGCACCCGTGCCAGGGTGCCCGCGATGTAATTTCAAGCCCTTGGCGAGGGGCGCGGGCTTCAACGCATTGCAGCATTGCAAGCCCCCTTGCATCACCCTGCAATCACCCTGACGTCTGTTCAGCCAGCTGTCTGACCAGCCGGGCTACGGTTTCGGGCGCTTCGAGCACCAGGTCGTGCCCGGCCCCTTCGACCCGGGTGTACCCCTCAAGGGCCCCCGCCGCGACGAGCGCCTCGGCGATTCCGACAAATTTCGTGTCGAGGGCCCCTACCGCCCAGACGAGGGGCACCGCGCGACGCGCGAGGGCCTCGCGACAGTCGGGCATCTGCCCCGTGCCGAGCACCCGCAGCGCGCTCGCCAAAGCCGCGGGGCGGTGCCCCAAGCGTCGCGCCCGATGGGCGGCCAGACGGGTCGGCGCGAGCCCGCGCTGCGACGCGAAGAGCGGCTGCGCCTCCCACCGCGTCACAAAGGCCGCGAGGCCCTCTCTCTCAAGCGATTCGGCGAGCCGCGCATCGTCGCCGCGACGCGCAGCCCGGGCCTCGGGGCTTGAGAGCCCCGGCGAGGCGCTCAAGAGCACCGCACCCCGCACCCGATGCCGAAGCGCGTACGAGAGCGCGAGGCGAGCCCCCATCGAGTAACCCAGCAAGAGCGTGTCGGGGGTCACCCAAGGCCCCAGCCACGCGTCGACGGTCGACTCGAAGGAGCCCCCGAGCACCGCGCCCTCGGGGCCGTGCCCGGGCAACGGCGGCGCGTCGAGGGAGCACCCGAGATGCTCGGAAACCTCTGTAAAAACATCGGGTTGGCCGAGAAAGCCGTGGAGCGCCACCACCCTCACGGGGCGCCCCCGAGCGCCGCCGTCACCCGCGACACGAGGGCCCGGCGACGCGCGGCCGCCCCCTCGCCCGAGACCACCGCCTCGATCAACGTACAGCCTTGGAATTGGAGCGCCGCGTCAAGCGCCGCCTCCAGGGCCTCGGTCGCGGTGACCCGCGCAAACTGAACCCCGAAGAGCGCCCCCGCCGCCGAGAGGTCGAGCCGCGGAGGGGTCAAAAAGTGCGTCGCCACCGCCTCGGCCACCCGCGCATCGCGCGCCGCCGCGGGGCCCAACGGGAGCTCGGCGAAAATGCGCCCCCCGCCATTGTTGACCACCACCACCACCAGGGGCGCCGTCGCGTCACGCGCCACCGCGAGGCCTCCGAGGTCGTGGAGGGCGCTCACATCGCCCAAGAGCAGCACCACCGGCCGCGCCGCCTCAAGGCCCGCCCGCGCCCCCGCGGCCCCCGCGATCAGCCCGTCGATGCCGCTCGCTCCCCGCTGATGCAGCACCTGCAACGCGCGCCCGCCGCGCCCCAACGAGAACACATCGAGGTCGCGCACGGGCATGCTGTTGCCCACCATCAGCGCCGCCCCCTCGGGCAAGCGCGCCGCCAGCGTCGCGACCACCTCGGGCTCACCCCAGGCGTCGACGCCCGCGTCGCGCAGCGCCGTCTCGACCACCGCGTCGGCCTCTGCCCAGGCTCGAAGCTCGGCCGCGCCGGCGTGAGAGGCCCCGCGCCCCGCGAGGGCCGCCACCAGGGCGTCGAGGGTCTCGGCCACCGCGCCCACAAAGAGGGCCTCGGCGTCGTGGGTGGGGTCATTCCACCCTGAGGGCGCGAGCACCACCCGGGCGGGGCGATGTTGGGCCACAAAGCGGGTGTAGGCCATCGAGACCGCGGGCATCCCGACCTCGATGATGAGCTCGGGGAGGCGCCCCGCGAGCCACGCCTCGGCCCGCAAGAGGGTGTCAAAGTGATCGACCCGCGGCGCCGCTTCGGGCCCGCTCCAGCGCTGCTGGCTCGTCGCCTCGGCCATCCACACGGCCCCCAGCGCTTGGGCCAGGGCCCCCACCGGGAGCCGCCCCGTGACCCCCATCGACGGGCCGCACACCACCCACACCCGCGTCAGCCCCTCTAGCCGCTTCACCAGCCACGCCACCCCCGCGTCGTGGGCCCTCGGCGGCGCCTGAAAGACCTTCGTCGGCCCTTGTCGCATCAACGCCTGCCAGCGCCCGCGCCACGGCTCTGGCTCGTCGCTCACCACGGGTTCGAGCGGCTTGCGAAAGCGCGCGTTGAGGTGAACCGGCCCCGGCTCAGGCCCGAGGCTCCGCGCCACGCACTGCGAGGCCACCCGCACCACCGCGTCGAGGAGCCCCGCTTCGGGCGCCCCCAACTCGGCCCGGTGACGCAACACATCGCCAAAAAGATGTGTCTGATCAATCGTTTGCGGAGATGCACAGTGATACGCCTCCCAGGGCCGGTCGGCCGAGAGGGCGATCACCGGGAGCCCCACGAGGTGGGCCTCGGTCAAGGCCGGGAGGTAGTGGGTGGGGGCTGTCCCTGAGGTGCAGACGAGCACCGCCGGGCGCCCGGTCACCCGCGCGAGGCCGAGGGCGAAGAAGCCCGCCGCGCGCTCGTCGATCACCGAGTGGCAGCGCACCCCGGGGTGTCGCGCCGCCGCGAGCGTCAACGGCGTCGAGCGGCTGCCCGGCGAGATCACAAACGCCCGCGCTCCCGCCTCGGCCAGCGAGTGCACCAAGAGCGCGGCCCACGCAGAGTGAAGATCACTGGCCATCTGACACCCGCCCCTCAGCGGCCCCGAGGGCGCCCAACATCGCCTGCATCTTCGCCTCGGTCTCGCGCCACTCGTGCGCAGGGTCGCTCCCCGCGACGAGCCCCGCCCCCGCGAAGACCCACGCGGCCCCCTCGCGCAGCACCGCCGAGCGGAGGGCCACCACGAAGCTCCCGTCGCCCGCCCCGTCGCACCACCCCACCGGGCCCGCATACCAGCCCCGCGGCACGGGCTCGTGGGCTGCGATCCACGCCCGCGCGGCCTCTTGGGGCGTGCCCCCCACCGCCGGCGTCGGATGCAGCGCCTCGACGAGCGTCAGCGCATCGACCGAGGGGTCACGGAGCCGCCCCTCGACCGGCGTGTAGAGATGCACCACATTGGGCAAGATCTTCACCACGGGCTCCGGCGGGGCCGCGATCTCATCACAGAACGCGCCCAACTTTTCAATCAACGCGTCGCGCACATACCGATGCTCTCGGAGGTCTTTCTCTGAGCGCAGCAGCGCCTCGGCCACCGCCGCGTCGCGCCCCGGCACCCGCGGGAGCGAGCCCGCCAACGCATCGGCCGACACCCTGCGCCCCGCCCGACGCAACAGCCGCTCAGGGGTCGCCCCCACAAAGCACGCCTGGCGCTCCGGCGGAGCCACCGCGAACGACACCCCGCCGCTCGCCGCGGCCACCCCGTCGAGGGCCTCACAGAGCGCCCGACGCTCGCCCCGCCAGGGAACCACCGCGCGACGCGCCCCCACCACCTTCTCAAGCCCCTGTGACGCGAAGGCCTCCAAGGCCTCGCCCACCAGGCGACGCCACCCCTCGGGGTCGCCGACGGCCTCGCGGCGCACACCCCCCGACACCGCCCCCTGGCCCCCTCGGGTCTCGACGCAGGCCTCGGGCAAGAAGGCCATGCACGGCGCAAAGCCCGCCCAGACCGGGTCATCTTGGTGCCCTACGCTTGGGTCGAAGCTCGCGGCGTACCACACCCGCTCACCCGCTCCGAGCGAGGCCAGACGCGGACGCAGGCGCGCCGAGAGCGCCCCGAGGCTCGGCGCCGTCACACTCCACTTCACCCCGCGGGTCTCAAGGCGCTGCCCGTCTGCCTCAACCCAGCGCACCCAAGGCCCAACATCGTCGACCGCCATCGCGCCCGTGTCGGTGGAGCATGGCGCCCCCGGCGTCAACCGTTTTCACCCGCCGCCCCGCTGCCTCAGCGCAGCGACGCGGCGCCGTCGAGCTCGACCACGAAGAGGCTGTGGTGCTGATACCGAGAGATGTCATCGAGCGACACGAAGCGCACCGACCGCACCCCGGGCAGGGCCGAGAGCCGAGCGCACCACGCGTCGCGGGTTAGAAAGCCCTCGACGCCGCGGCGCGGCGCGTACGCGAGCGAGCTCCCGTACTGGATGTCGGTGTCGACGATGTGCGCCCAGTTTCTGAGCTGATACCAGAACGACCACGCGGGCACGCTGTCTTCGAGCAAGATCAAGCGCCTCTTGGCGCAACGCCGCATCTCTTCCAAGAGCGCCGCGCTCGCGTCGAGCGACAGATGATGCAGGGTGTAACAGCTCATCACGGTGTCGAAGCGACGGTCTTCGAAGGGCAGCGTGCGCCCGTCGTAGCTCTGCAACCGCGGCGCCTTCACCCCTCGAAACAGCGTCGGCCACCCGACGCTCACATCGACCCCGGTCGCTTCAATGTCAGGCCGAAACAAGCTCACCTGCACGAGCCGGTCGCCGCACCCGCAGCCCACGTCGAGCACCGCCTCGCCCGGGGCGATGAGCTCGGCGATCCGTTGGGCCTTCAACAAATCGTGCGTGCTCACGGCCTCGCACCGCGGCGGCGCCGCGCCAGGGTTCGCAAGGCGCACCGAGACCGACTGCACAGCCTGAGCCGCGCGGCTCATGACCCATGACAACACCATTGGCCACCACTCAACCCTTCAATGGTAGTTCATTGAAGAAGCGTGCCACCGAGGGGCGCTCGATACGACAGCGCTAACGCAGGGTCGAAGGCCCGCCCGCTGACCGCTTGCGTTGCCAGAGCCAGCGGGCCAGCACAAGCGCCACCGCCACCCCGAACACCGCCATGACGCCGCGGTTGTAGCGGTCGAGCCAGGCCGCCAAGGTGCGGAGGTTGCGCCCCACACACCACGCCAGCACGAACAAGCCCGCTTGCCACAGCGCGCCGCCGAGGGTCGACGCGGCCACCACCCGCGCAGGCGGCATCGCACAAAACCCCGCCCCCACCACCACCATCGCCCGCACCGCCGGAACGAAGCGCGCCACCACCAGAAACCACGCGCCCCGGGCCTCAAGGAGCTGCGTCGCGGCCAAGGCCTGCCCCCGCAAGGTCACAAGCCACGGGTGCAGCGCCTGGTCAGAGTGTCGACGCAACCAACGCCCGAAGCCGTACGCCACCACGGCGCCGAGGGCCGAGCCCAACACCGCCGAGACGTACAGCCACGCCCACGACGACCACGCATGAAGCGACGCGAACCCGACCGCCGCCCCCACCGTCACCCCGAGGTCGCCCGGCACCGGCGGAAACACATGCTCCAAAAAAGCCGCCCCGCCCACAAATGCGGCGAGGGCCGCCACGGAGCGCTCTCCGAAGCGGCCCGCCAGGGCCAAGAGCAGTGCGCCGAGCCCCTTCACCCCAGCTGGAGGCGAAACAGCTGCTGCCCGAGGAGCAAGAAGTCACCCGACTTCAGCACCCGCGCGTGACGCATGCGAAGGTAGCTCCCGTTCGAGCTCCCCACGTCGGTCATCGTGAGCTTGCCGTTTTGCACCGCGAGCTGACAATGCAAGCCCGACACGTACCCGTCTTCGGGGAAGAGAATGTCGCCGCGCTCGCGCCCGAGGTAGAGCCCCGTCACCGGCACCGGGAAGGCGTTCGCCGCCGCGTCGCGCCCCGTCACCAGCGAGATCTTGCCCACGAGCCCCTCATGGTCGGCCCCGAGCCGCTCGGTGCCGTCTGCGGTGTGACCCACAGGGCTGAAGGCCTCAAAGCGCAAGATCTCTTGCCCGATGCGAAACACATCGCCGTCGATCAGGTCGACCGGCACCTGACGCTCGACCCGAACATAGACCCCGTTGAGCGAGTCGATGTCTTGCACCGTCACCCCCGCGCCCTGCACCGTAAACTTCGCGTGCCGAGGCGAGAGGTACGTGTCTTGGCCGAACACGCCGCCGCTCTCGCGACCGATGATGTTCTCGCCCTCGTAGAGCGGGTGAACCCCGCCCTCTGAGCCGTTCGGGAGGATCAACACCAAACGCCCACGCTCGACCGCACGAGGCTGCGCCTGCGGCGTCGGGTTGACCTGAACCTGCGGCGCCAGCGAGCTGCTCACCTGCACCGACGCGACCGGCGCCACAGGCGCAACCGGCGCCGACGGAGCCGGGGCCGCGCCCATGTCAAACCCGCAGGTGATGCAGAAGCGCGTCGCCCGCGGGTTCGGAGAGCCACACTGCGGGCACGAAGCCGGGTACTTCGGCCCCGCCGCGGCCGCCGGAGGCGCCATCGGAGCCGGAGGAGGCTGCGGGGCGGGCGGAGGCTGCGCGGGCGCTGCCGGGGCCCCTGCGGGCGCCGAGGGGCCGCCGAAGAGCTCAACCGGCAAAGGCTGCTGGGGCACCGAAGGCGCCGCGAAGGGCGGCGGCAACGGCGTCGAGGCCGGGGGGCCGCCGAAGGCCGCCACCGGAGGTTGCGAGGCGCCCGCGGGCTGACCAGGCGGCGGTGCAAAGGCACCCTGACCCGCCGAACCCGCCGCAGGCGCAAATGGACCAGGGGGCGGCGCATTGCGGGGCGTACCCGATGCAACCGCCGGAGGCGTCGGAAACCGCGGACCCCCTCGGCCTACGTCGCGTGGAAGCTCATTCCCACACCCGAGGCAGAATTTGTAGTGATCCTGGTTCTCCTTGCCGCACTTCGGACAGACAATCACGCGCGCCTCCGCTCAACCCGAGATATCGACCCTGAGCAGCTCTCGACCCACGAAGATGTAGTCTCCGTGCAGGAGCTCCCGCTCTTGGCGAATGGTAAGGTAGGTACCGTTTTTGCTGCCCGTGTCAACGAGTCGATACGTCCCGTCGGGGGTCAGCTCAACCTTGCAGTGCCGCGTCGACATGTACGGGTCGTTCGGAAAGTTCATGTCGCAGCCCTCGCGCCCGATGGTGACGGCGTTCTCTCGCGCGCACACCTGCGTGGCCGCGATGCCCCCGCGGAGCACCTGCACCACCCTGAAGGGCGACGGGCGCTTCGGCGACGAATAGAACATCGTGCCGTCGTCTGCGGGGCCGTCGCTCACCCGCGGCGCCGCCTCAAGCCGAAACACCTGCTCGCCCGCGAGGAAGCAATCACCCGCCTGGAGCGGCCCGGGGCCCTTGACCCGCACGAACACACCATTCAACGACGCCTCGTCGCGCACCACCAGCCGACCATCGTCGCGATAGTAGAAGGTCGCATGCAGCGGCGACACCCAGTCGTCTTTGTCGAACACCAGGTCGCCCTGCGTGCGCCCGCACGGGTGACGCGGGCCCCCGAGGAGAAACACCGTCTCATCCGAGGGGTCGGTCTGAAAGCCCTCGCCCTTGATCAGCACCAGCTTGGCCTTGCCCGGCTCAAGCATCTTCGACAAAAGCAGGGTCTGCGCGGCCAGCACCTCGCGGGGCACAGGCTCGCCGCAGCGACCGCAAAACTTATGGCCCGCCGGCACCGGCGAATAGCACTTCTTGCAACTGTAGCTCCGTGCCTGCTCCATCAACGCCTCCGTAAGCTGAAACCGCACCGGCAGCCGGACCGGACCGACAAACCCTCCGGGCGTGGCCTGTCGCGTATCACGAGTCTCACCAGGAGGCGGCAAAACTGACTCAAGTGCCCGCTCAAGCGACGGCAGATCGAGCAGCCGCTCAGCGCCACCGCTCTGAGAAACCCTAGAATTTTCACTACTTTGCGCAGCACGAGCCGCGCCGCCCTGCGCCACCGCCCCCGGCGCGTCGAGGTCGACGAAGGCCGCGTCGAGGCTCGGCAACGAGTCAGGAGCCCCCCGCGCCGCACCCGCAGGCGCCTGCGGAGGTTCGACCTTCAGCGCCGCGTTCTGCGTGCTCGACGCCCGCGCCTTGGGGCCGAACCCCAGCGCCGCACCACAGGTCACACAGCGCACCGCATCGAGAGGGGCGTAGCTGTCACAACGACCGCAGACATAGCCGACGTCGAGATCCATCACCTTGTGCCGTGCGACGCAGAGGTCGATCGGGTGTCGCTTCGAAGTAGCCCCAAAAACTGCCGCCCGCGCAGTATGCGAAACCCCCCGAGCCGCGTCAACGCTCTCATCATCACACCCCGGCGCTCGCCCGAGCGTGCACATCCCAGCGCTTCAGCAAGACCAAGGGCAACAGCGAAACCGCCGCGCTGAGCCCCAACGCGAGCCCCACACTCGACATGTCTGCGACTCGGGCACCGACGAGCCCCGCGAGGCCGATGGCCAGCGCGTTCAAGCTCGTGAGCACGGTGTAGTGAAGGGCCGCCTCGTCGCGCCGCGTCGCCGTCATCAGCGCTGCGAACAGCACCGTGGTGCCGAGCCCCGACGCGAAATGCTCGGCCCCCACCGCGAAGCCCGTCAACCCCAGCGGCGCCCCGCGGCGCGCCACCCACAGCAAGGGCAAGACCGAAAGACCCTGAATCACAGCAGAAACCGCCAACGCGCGGCGCTCACCGAGCACCCGATGCACCGCCCCACCGCACACCGAGCCCACCACCGACGTGAGGGTGCCGATGGTCACCACCACGCCCCCGATGGCGTCGCGGCTCCACCCCGCGTCGACCAGCATGGGCTTGATCAGCGGGCTCGCCATGTGAACCCCCAGCTTGAAGCTCAGCGCCAAGGCCGCCACGGGCCACACCTCGCGCCCCGCCATGCGCCGCAAGGTCGGCCCGAGAGAGGGCGCCCGAGACGGCCCGCCGTGGCCCCCCTCGCGCGGTGCGTCGCCCTCGCCCCGCAGCGCGAAGGCCCCTAGGCTCGCCGCCGCGATCAGCGCCGCGCACACCAGCACCGTGGCCCGGGTGCCGTAGCGCCCCGAGAGGAGCAGCATGCCCCCGCCCCCCACCACGATGCCCACCCTGTAGCCCGCGATCTGCGCGCTGTTGCCCCAGCCCCGCGCCTGCGCCGAGAGCGAGCGCACCGCGAAGGCGTCGACGAACACGTCTTGCGTCGACGCCACCAGGGCCGCCGCCGCCGTGATGACGAACCACGGAGCCCGCGCCGAAGGGCCCGAGAACAGCGCATACGACGCCATCGTGAGGCTCAACAAGAGCTGCAACCCGAGCAAGAGCCCCCGCGCCCGGGCCCGCACGCTCGGCCGGTCGGCCGCCCCCGCCCACAAGGGCTTGAGCTGCCACGGGAGCTGCAACCAGAACAAGCTCGCGATGGCCGTGCGCGACGCGCCCTCGGCCCGCAAGAGCACCGGGAGGTACTCGGCCGCGAAGCCGAACGGCACCCCTTGCGCCGCGTAGAGGAGGCCCAGGGCGCCCAACACGGCCCAAGGGCGGGCCGTCACCTCGGGCGGCTCACCCGAGGTCGCGCGGCGCCCCGTCACGGCCCTCGACCCGCTCTCTGAGGAAGCGCAACACCCGGCCGTTGATCAGCGCGGGCTGCTCGATCGGCGCGGTGTGCGAGCCCTCGAGCACCTCAAGCAGCTCGCACCCGGGGATGCTCGTCGCCATCTGCTTGGCGTATCGCATGGGCGTAAACGTGTCGCGCTCGGCCGCGATCACCAGCGCGGGGCAGTCGACCACGCTCAAATACCCCTCGGCGGTGTGCGAACCGGCCGCCGCCAGCATCCGAAGAAACATCTGCGGATCCATGAGGTTGACGTGCTCGAAATAGGGCGCGAGGTCGTCGGCGTCGATGCGCAACGCGTCGACCTCGCCCAACATTTTGGCGAACCAGATCGAGAGCTTCACCGGGCCCCGAGACCACAGCGCCCGCAACACCGACGGGTGCTGGTCGGCCAGCTCGGTGGCAAAAGGCAAGAGCTGCGCGAGGATGTCGCTCCCGTGGAAGGTGCGGGTGATGAGCCCGAAGCTCCCGCAGGCCAGCACGAGGCCCGACACCCGCCCGGGGTGACCGTGCCAGGTCTCAAGCGCCACCTGGGTGCCCATCGAGTGCGCGATCAGCACCGCCCGGTCGACCCCCTGGTGGTCGAGCACCGCCACGATGTCGCGGGCGTGATCGTCGATCGAGACCCGGTGCGGGTCGCGCGGGAGCCCCGAACGGCCGTGCCCGCGCCAATGGAGATGGAGCACCCGAAAGCCCGCGTCGAGGAGGGCCGGTCGGAGGTACTTCCAAATAAAGCCGTCGCAGGCGATGCCGTCGCAGAGCACGACGGTCGGGCCTTGGCCTTCTGACTCCCAAAAGATTCGGGTCTGGTCGAAGCTGGTGACCAGACCCTCGTCGCGTGAAGTGTGACGCACCGTCGCGACCCCCGAGAGGCTCAAGCGTCGGGCTCGTCGCGCCCGCGAACGTCGTCGAGGGCCTCCATGTCGGGCACGTCGTTGACCGAAGGCAGCTTGCGGATCTCTTGCCGCGCGAGCTTCCACGCGCGCTGCATGACCCACGAGAGCGAGCGGTCGAGCCGGGTCGCCTCTTGCTGGATCTCCATCAACATCGACTCGGGAAAGTAAAGGCTTTGCTTACGCTTGTCGCTTTGCGACATCGAGAAGACCCTCGCGGTGACAGACACCCACAGGCCGTACCCGTACGACACGGCCGCCCTCGGTGGGTACCGACACCAACCCCGACTGTCAAGCCGCAACCCCCACAGCGGACGCAATGTCTGGTGTTTGTACAACACAAACGTACACCCCCGCCTAGAGGCCGAGGCGCCCCAAAAGGGAGAGGCCCTCCGAAGCCGCCCCGGTGAGGGAGACGGCCGCGAAGGGCCTCAGGCCGGGCGGGCGCTCAGTTGGCGGCTTGGGGGGCCACGGTGAGCACGTAGTCGGGCACCGCGCCGGTGTTGGTGTTGGTGTCGCGGACACCGCGGGCGCAGACGTAGTAGGTGCCCGCCGCGAGGTTGCCCGCGAAGGCGTGCACGTTGGCGCGGCCGCCGTCGATGGTGGCGCAGGCGCCGAGGCCGAAGGGGCCCGTACGGGTCACCGCGCCACGGATGGTGGTGCCGTTGGTGTCGTACATGTCGAGGGCGATGGCGCCCTGGAAGGGGGCCGGGCAGCGGCCGTTGCCGTCGCTCACCTGGGCCACGATGCGGCCGTTGGCGGGCACCGTCACGGCCACGCAGTCGACGTCGCCGAAGGGCAACGCGCCGCGGAGGGTCGTCGGCGCCGTCACCGCGCGGGCCATCACGGCGGCGGGGGTGTTGTTGGGCTCCATCTCCATGCCGGTGGGGGCTGCGCAGGCGCCGCGGTTGAAGGCGGTGAGCACGCAGACCTGGCCGGTCGGGCAGCGGGTGGTGCCGTTGAGCGGGTCGCACATGGCGGTGGCCGCGCCCTGACACACGCCGCCCGAGAGGAAGGTGCCGCCGCAGTTCAGGCCCGTGTCACACGCGGGCTCGGTGGCGCGGCACTCGGCGCCCGCGACGCTGCCATCGCGACGGCAGACGCCGTCGGTCTGGCTGCCCGCGTTGAGCACGCAGGTGAAGCCGTCGCCGCAGCGCGAGACGGGGCGAACGCAGGGCTGCCCCTCCATCGAGACGTTCTGGCAGATGCCGTCTTGGGTGACATCGGTGGCGCTGCACATCGCCGGCGCGGTGCAACGGGTCGTGCCGGTGCCGCAGGCCCCGCCCGCGGTGCCCTCTGCGCCGCAGCGGCCCGCGACGCGGTTGCTGAGGTCGGTGAGGTAGCAGGTGTTCATGTCGGGGCAGTAGTTCTCGTCGTCGCAGGTGCCGGCGCTCATCGCGCGGTTGACGCAGAGCTCGGGGGCGCCGTCGCCCTGACGGAGACACTGGAGCGTGCCGTCACACCGCGGCGCCATGGCGCGGCAGGAGGTGCGGGCCACGGTGCCGTTGGCGCGGCAGGTGCCGATCGCGCCGCCGGCCACGGTCACGCAGGTCGAACCCGCGGGGCAGAGCGCGCCGCCGATGCCGACGCCGCAGGGCATGCCCACTTCAGAGACCCGCTCGCAGGTCGGGGTCTGGTCGGTGGGGTCGATGGTGGTCGAGCACACGAGCCCGGTGTCGCACTGACCGCCCATCGAGCCCGCCATACGGCAGGTGGCGCCCGCCGCGCTGCCCGCGGCGACGCAGGTGCCTTCGATGGCCCCGAGCACGTTGAGGAGGCAGGTCGAGCCCGTCGGGCACGCGGTGTACGCGTTGCAGCGGCCGCCCGGCATGGCGGTGTTCACACAGATCGGCGTGGTGCCGTTGTTGCAGGTGAGGCCGGTGTCGCACTCGGGCGCACTGGTGCGGCAACGCGAGCCCGCCACCGCGCCGCGCGGACGACAGGTGCCCATCGCGGCGCCAGGGTCGGCGCCCACGCAGTCGAGACCGTCGGCGCAGCGGTCGGCGGTGCCGTCGACGCGGCACGAGCCCCCCATGGCCACGGGCACGTTCTCGACCACGGTGAGCTCGAAGGCCCCGTGGTCGATGGTGCCGGTGCCCGGCGGGTAGAACCCGCCGAGGAGGATGAACACCGTGGTGTTCGCCGGGAGCGTCTCGGTGGTCACCAACGACGACACGCGACGGTCGCTGCTGGCCGCAAAATCGGGGTCGTCATCGTTGCACGCCGCCGCCGTCAGGGTCGTCGCACAGCGGGTCGTCACCCAAAGGACCGTGTCAAAGTTGCGGGGCGTGCCCATGTTCGTGGTCGAAATACGCAGCGACGAGGGCATCGCGCCGGTGGTGTACGACATGGCGATCTGCCCGGTCATCGCGGTGCAGGTGGTGTTCGAGGCCGGGGGCAGCACCGGGGTGCGGCCCGTGGGGCGCCCGGTGGGCACCTGGGCCATGTAGGCCGCGTTGGTGTCGCCCATGTACCGGGTGGTGGTGCCTGAGCGCATGCCTGCGGTGTTGAGGTTCAACAGCGAGAGCGAGCCGCAGCGGGGGCCCGAGCCGGCGTCGGCGCCCGCGTCGCGCGGGGCGTCGGTGGGGGTGCCCGCGTCGGTGGGGGTGCCCGTGTCGGTGGGGTTGCCCGTGTCGGTGGCGGCGCCCGTATCGGCCTGACCGGCGTCGGTCGGTGTCGAGGGCGACTCGCTGCTACAGGCCACAAAGGCCCCGGCGCAGAGCGCGAGGCTGAGGTACTTAAACCGGTTCATAAAACGCGAAATCCTCCGAGAACTCAAGCTTCAGCGCCGCGCCGAAAACCTTCGACCCAACACTCCAAACGGCGGCGGATACTCTCACTCTTCGCCCCGTCGTCAAGTCTGCCTCTGCCACTTCGCACGAAGCGTCTCGAAGATCGGGTAGAGTGCGCGGCAGGTTGAGGCACATGGTGGCACCCCGCACGCGTACCTACATTCAGCGCTTTGGCTTCGCCGCAGCGCTCTTTGCGTCTTTTACCCTGGGCTCGCTGGTGCCGCACGAGGCGTCGGCGATCCCGCCGCGGGCCTCGCCCTACCGCCGCTTGGGCATCTTGGCGCAGGTGATGGCCCACATCGAGAACAGCTACGTCGACCCGGTCGACGAAGACCGGCTCCTCGACGGCGCGATTCGCGGCATGGTGGGCGCCCTCGACCCCCACAGCGCGTACCTCAACGCCGAAGAGTACCGGCTCTTGGAGAGCGACACGGCGGGGCAGTTCGGCGGGGTCGGGGTCGAGATCGACGCGCGGGGCGAGTGGCTCACGGTGATCGCGCCGATTACGGGCTCTCCGGCCGCGCGGGCGGGGGTTCGCGCGGGCGACCAGCTGGTGTCGATCGAGGGTCGCGACGCGCGGGGGCTCGACGTCGACGAGGCGGTGCGCCGCATGCGGGGCCCGGCGGGCACCCACGTCCGGGTGGTGTTTCAGCGTCACGGCCAGCGCGAGCCCATCAGGCTCGACCTCGTGCGCGAGATCGTGCACGTTTCGAGCGTCGACTCGCACCCCCTCGCCGACGGCTACGGGTACCTCAATCTCAAGTCATTTCAAGAACGTACGAGTGACGAAGTGCGGCGCGCGCTCGACGCGCTGACCCGGGCCTCGGGGGGCACGCTCCGCGGGCTCGTGCTCGACCTCCGTAACAACCCCGGCGGGCTCCTCGACGAGTCGGTGGTGGTGGCCGATGAGTTCTTGAGCGACGGGGTGATCGTGTCGACGCGGGGGCGCGACGGGGCGGCCCAAGACGAGGCGCGGGCGCACACGGCGGGCACGCGGCCGGCCTTCCCCATCGTGGTGTTGGTGAACGAGTACACCGCGAGCGCGGCTGAGATCTTAGCGGGCGCGCTGCAAGACCATCACCGCGCCACCTTGGTGGGGGTGCGCACCTTCGGCAAGGGGAGCGTCCAAACGGTGATCGACCTCTCAGACGGGGGCGCGTTGAAGCTCACCATCGCCCGGTATTTTACCCCCTCCGGGCGGAGCATCCAGGCCCAGGGCATCGCCCCCGACATTCAGATCGAGCAGGTCGCCCTGCCCGAGCCCGCCAGCGACGACACCGACGAGGCGCCCGAGCGCGAGCGCGACCTCGCACAACACCTCCCGAACCGCGACACGGGCGACGCGCCGCCGCCGCCTGTACCGGGCGGCGACATCCGTGACCTTCAGCTCAGGGTGGGGTATCAGCTCTTGCGGGGGATGCGGCACCCCTGAGGGGTGCGACCGCCGTCGGGCCGTCTGAGAATGTGACATGTCGACCCGAGGTGCTCGCCTCTGAGGGTTCGCGGCCCTTGCGAGTCATGCTAAGGCTCGGTTCGATTGTCGCCCGCGTCACCCGAAGCGCCATGAGCCAGCCCGTCAGCACCCCTGCCACCTCTGCCGTGCGGCGCCTCGGGCGCTACACGCTGCGCTTTCGCATCGCGCAGGGCGGCATGGCCTCGGTGTACCTGGCGCGCTTGAGCTCAGTGACGCGCTCGGGCGAGTTCGCCCGTTGGGTGGCGGTGAAGACCATTCACGCCCACATCGCGAGCCACCCGCGCTTCGTGACGATGTTCCTCGATGAGGCCCGGCTCGCGGCGCAGCTTGACCACCCGAACCTCTGCTCGGTCTTCGATTTTGGCGAAGACGAGGGCACGTACTACCTCGCGATGGAGTACCTCCACGGTGAGACCTTGGGGGTGCTCGCGCGGCACGTCTGGTCGTGCGGGTTGCCGATGCCCTTTGAGCTCTCGGCGCGCATCGTGGCCGACGCGGCGCGGGGCCTTCACGCGGCGCACGAGCTGAAGCTCAAAGACGGCGCCCCGGCGGGGGTGGTGCACCGCGACGTCTCGCCTGAGAATCTCTTCGTCACGTACTCGGGGGCGACCAAGGTGGTCGATTTTGGCGTCGCCCGCTCGAACCAACAAGACGATCAGACGAAGACGGGTGAGCTCAAGGGCAAGCTGGCCTACATGGCGCCCGAGCAGATTCGCGAGCAGGGGCTCGACCGTAGGGTCGACCTTTGGGCCCTCGGGGTGGTGCTCTGGGAGGTCACCGTCGGCAAGCGTCTCTTTCGGCGCGAGGGCGACGCTGACACGCTCTTTGCGGTGCTCCGCGACGAGATCGTGCCCCCGTCACGGCTGCGGCCCGGGTACCCCGCGGCGCTCGAAGCGATCGTGATGAAGGCGCTGAGCCGTACGCCGGGTGAGCGCTTCGCGACGGCGCTCGAGATGGCCCGCGCGCTCGACGCGTTCATCACGTCGACGGGGCTGCCCGCGGGCACCAGCGAGGTGGCTGACTTTCTTCAGACCTTCTTCGCAGACCAGAAGGCGTACCGCGACGCGCTCTTGACGCGGGCGAGCGACGCGCCCGACGGGCCCGTCGAGGAGCTTGTCGAGGCGTGGCAGAGCGCGCGGCCGCCGAGCACCCAAGGGGGCCCCCCGCCGCCCGCGCCGCCGCCCAGCTCGATGGTCGAAGAGGCCCTCGTGATGGACGCCGGCAACACCGTGATCCCCCTGACGCGTCACTCGCTGCGGGTGAAGGCCGTGAGCCCTGACGACGCCGAGGCCTTTCTCTTGAAGGCGCCCTCGCAGCGGCCCAAAGGGGCGTTGTCGCGCAGCGATTCGCGTTCGCTGTCGCTGTCGGCCTCGGGCGCGCTGCGTCAGCGGGCGTTGCGGCCGCGGTGGTGGCGTCGGGGGTGGGTCCACGCGGTGGCGGCGTTGTGTCTGGCGGTGGCGGGGCTGGTGTTGGCCTGGCAGTGGTCGCAGCGCCCGAGTCGCGCGGCGGTGGCGGGCTCAGAATCGCGCTGAGGCACTGCGGGCGGGGCTTGTTTCAGGGCCGAGGGCGGTGGATAACCGCGCGGCCATGTTCAAGAAAGTGCTTGTGGCCAACCGCGGCGAGATCGCGGTCAGGGTGATTCGTACGCTCCACGAGATGGGCATCGCGGCGGTGGCGGTGTACTCCGAGGTCGACCGCGCGGCGCTGCATGTTCGCATGGCCGACGAGGCGTACCTTCTCGGCCCCGCGGTGGCCCGAGAGTCGTACCTGAACATCGAGAAGATCCTCGATGTGGCGAAGCGGTCGGGGGCCGAGGCCATCCACCCGGGGTACGGATTTTTGAGCGAAAACCCTGAGTTTGCCGACGCTTGCGAGCGGGCCGGGGTGGTGTTCATCGGGCCGCCGTCGAGCGCGATGCGCGCCATGGGGAGCAAGACCGCGGCGCGCCAGCGGATGATCGAAGCGGGCGTTCCGGTGGTGCCGGGGGCGCAATCGGGCGACGTCGAAGAGATGATGGCGGCGGCCGAGCGGGTGGGCTTTCCGGTGATGTTGAAGGCCGCCTCTGGGGGCGGCGGCAAGGGCATGCGCCTTGTCGAGCGCGCCGAAGATCTTCGCCAGGCTTATGAGCGCGCGCAGAGCGAGGCGCTGAAGTTCTTCGGCGACGCGACGGTGTATCTTGAGAAGGCCGTGATCAGGCCGCGGCACGTCGAGATTCAGGTCTTGGGCGACCGTCACGGCAACCTCGTGCACGTCTTCGAGCGTGACTGTTCGATCCAGCGGCGCCACCAGAAGGTGGTCGAAGAGACGCCCTCGCCCGCGATGACGCCCGAGCTGCTTCGCACGATGGGCGAAGTGGCCGTCAAGGGCGCCCGCGCGGTGGGGTACTACTCTGCGGGCACCTTTGAGTTTCTCTTGGGCGCCGACGGGGCCTTCTACTTTCTTGAGATGAACACCCGGCTCCAGGTCGAGCACCCGGTCTCAGAGCTCGTGACGGGGCTCGACCTCGTGCGCGAGATGGTGCGGGTGGCCTGGGGCGAAGCCCTCGGATACACGCAAGAATCGCTGGTTCAGCGCGGTCACGCGATCGAGGTGCGGGTGTACGCCGAAGACCCCTCGACGGGCTTTCTGCCTTCGCCGGGCCGCATCGAGGCCTTGCATGTGCCCGCGGGGCCTGGGGTCCGCGACGACGGCGGCGCCTACCCGGGTTGCGAGATCAGCAGCTATTACGACCCGTTGATTTCAAAGATGTCGGTGTGGGCCCCGACCCGCGAGCAGGCCATTCAACGGATGCAGCGCGCGCTTCGCGAGTATGTGGTGACGGGCATCAAGACCAACCTCGCGTTTCACCAGCGGCTCTTCGCGCACCCTGAATTTGTCAAAGGTCACTACGACACGGGCTTTATTGACCGTTACCGCGACGCGCTGCTCGGCTGGCCCGAGGTGCCCGCTGAAGACGCTGAGGTCTGGGCCGTCGCCACGGCCTTGGCCGCCTCACGGCTCGAAGGGCACGCCCACGCGCGCGCCGAGGGCGCACACGGCAACGGCCTGTCGCCCTGGGTCACCGCCCAACGCGGCAGCTGGAAGCGCGGCTGAAACGCCCCGCGCGGGGGAGGCGACTTCAATGAAGTTGTCGCCACCAGCTCTTGAATCGCGCCCAGCGTGACATCGACTCACGCACCGAGCGAAACGCCAAGGCGCTCTGCTGTTCGAGCGAGTCGAGCGCCCCCAGCGGGATGCCCAACCCGTACCGCAGCCGCCCGTACACCGAGGCGCTCTCTGCGAGGCCCTCGACCGGCGCGAGCCCCGACGCGGCGCGGGCCGTGTTGATACGCGTCACCATCTCTTCGAGGCTCTCACCCGCCTTGGAGCCGAGTTGGGCGTCATCGAGCCCGAGGGTGACATAGCGCCAGAGCCCTTGGGCGCGGGCCCCGGGCGCCTGCCCGCGGCGTCGCCAGCGCCACATCAAGAACAGCCGACGCAGCGGGCGATTCAGAAAGAAGAGCGGCACAAAGGGCAGCACCTCTTTGGCCTCTTCGCGGGTGCGCCGCAGCGCGCGACGCATCGCCTCGCGGAGCCCGTCGGCGTCGAAGGCCGGCGGCCGCGGCGGCTGCTCGCGGGGCTCAGCGCTCGGCCTCTGTTGTCTGTCGCGCGACCCAGACTCGTGGCGGGTGCGAAACAAGTACGGTGAGACCAAGGCCACGGCCCCTGAGACCGCCAGGGCCATGAGCACCAAGGCCAGGGCGCCGCGCCCGGTGAGCCGCAGCGAGCTCTTGAGCGCCTGGGTCTCGAAGCGCGAAGCGCCCATGTTGCCGCCCGCTTGCCAGACGCGAAGATGGTAGTTCTCTTGCCCCGCGAAGAAGACAAAGAAGAAGAGCACCATCACAACAAGGAGGCCGAAGGCGAGCGGATTCCAAATAGAGTGCTTCTCGCCAGATTGCCAGCGGCCCATGCCGGTGCGCTCGACCAGCGTCAAGATGGCGCCCGTCCAACAAATGAGGGGCACCCAGAGCGACCATAGGCTGAACTTTCTCTGGAGCGCGTGAAACCCGCCGCTCACGCTCCACAAGAAGGCCACCACCCAGAGCGTCGCGACCCCCAACACCGGGGCCATGAGGCACGCTCCCACGATCGACAGCACCACCACAACGTGGATGACCCACACCTTCAACCGACGCATCGCGACCAGGTTGCCCGCGACGGTGCCCACAAGACTTGTGAGCCCGAGGGTGCCCAGGGTCGCCAGCGCGGTCGCGCCGCCATGCCAATAGAGCGCAGCCACCGCGAAGAGCACGGCGTATCCCGACAAGAGCAGGGCCCAATACGACGCAAGCAGCCACCGCGCCCGCGACACGGCCTCTCTGAGCGGCTCTTGGGCCTCGCTGCCCACGAGCCAAGGAGGCAACACCATCGCGCTCTGGGCCTTGTCATCGTGCATGGTGTCAGCCTTGGAGCATGTACGCCGCGCCGCTGCGGCTCACTTTGTAAAGAGGCTCTTGCCGCGCACGCAAATGGGCCTCTGCGGCCTGCGAGCCTTGGGTCGCCATGGCGGTGATGTTCTTCGCGGCCTGCTCAAGCCGTTTGCGCGCTTGATCTCGCTTGAAGCTCTGGAGCAGCCCGTTCTCTTCAGCGCCCGCCGCGAAGGGCGTGCTGAACCACCGCGCGAGGCGCCCCCGGGTCGGCGCGGCGCTCAGCACCGAGAGCTCGGGCGCCGCCGGGAGGAGCACCCAGCTCAGCCGCGGCCCCATGGAGTGCGGCAGCGCGGGGAGCGGCACAAAGCGCCCCGTGACCACCACCATGAATTGATCGCCTTCGAGACCCTCACCACAGCGGTGAAAGTCGGTCTTGCCCTGCCACTGCGCCCGCGCGCCGAGGTCGCGCCATCGCGCCTGGGTGCCGCGCTTGCACGCGAGCTCGGTCACAGGCCGCGCGGGGTCTTCGCTCGGCAACACCAGCACGACGTCTTCGCCGCGCTCGGTCAGGGCCCGCGCGATCGAGAGCCAGAGCTCGACCAGGCGATCGAGGAGGTCGCCCAAGACCATCGCGGTCTCTTCAGGGTTCGCGTATCCGATCGGCAACCAGGTATCGAGCACGAGGCGCACCCGGCGACGCACCACGGGCACGGTCTCGGGCTGACGCACCTGAAAGCGCCCTAACTTTACAGACAACTTCCATTGAATGCGCCGCGTGTCGTCACCTGGGAGGTAATCGCGGAATCGAAACCAGTCTTCGCTCGGGAGCTTGCGCAGAATGCTCAGCGCGCCCTCTTCGGGTGCGTTGACCCGCGGCGCCTCGGCCATCACCACGGGGAAGGTGCGCGGCAACACCTTGAGCTGCCCCGCCTCGGATTGGGCCACCGAGACCCGCGTCAACCCCAGCACGTCGGCGTAGGCGACCTCGGCCGGCGGCACGAAATACTCGCCCCGCGGCGTGCGGCGCAGGGCCCGGGTCAGGGTCGCGCGCTGCATCGACGCCTCGCGCCCCACCACGTGTCGGCTCTCGGTGGCCAGCCGCGCAGGGAGGTGCTGAAACACCCTCAGCTGAAAGCCCATCGGTATTGGCACGCGCTCTAGAAAGAAGCGCTCTTCAACGCTGTCGCCGGTCTCGGCCACCACCGGCGCGAACACCCGGCCGATGGAGCCGCCGCGGGTGGCGAGGCGCTCTTGAAACTTCGACACCACAAAGGTCGACAAGAGCGTCGCGAGGGTGCTCAAGAGATACAAGGTCGCGAGACCGAAGACCGCGAGAATGCCCAACTCTGCGAAGTGATACCCGAGCGAGAGGGCCACCGCGATGAGCCCCATCACGAAGAGGCCAACCCCCTTGTCGGTGAGCACCCGCACATGGCGATGCACCGCGATGAGGAGCGTCAACCGCGTCAAGCCCCCCTCGTCGCGCAGGGCCTCGCGCTCGCGCCGCACCTTGATGACAATCGCCGCGGCCTGCACCAACAAGACAGGCAAGAGCAGCGCCGTGGCAAACCGAAACAGCCGACCCGAGGTCTCGCTCACTTGAGAGACGTCGACGAAGAAGCTTGAAAAGCCGCCAACCAAGAAGGGCAACAGCCCCAACAAGACCGTATGAAACGCGATCTTGAGCGAGAGCGTCACCGCGTCGTTACGCTCGCCCCGCGCCACCAGGCTCGCGAGCCAGCGCCCCCTCGCCTCGCCACCCGCCACGCTCATGCCGGAACGGCCACCCGCCCGAGGTTCTCGCTCACATACTCTCGCCCCGCCCGGCCGTCGGCCAACATCACCCGATGCCCCAACACGTCGGGCGCCATCATCTGAATGTCTTCGGCGGTGACGTAGTCGCGCCCCCGCAGCATGGCCCGCCCTTGAGAGGCGCGCACCAACAAGATCGTCGACCGCGGCGAGACCGATTGAAGGTTTCGCGGGTCGCTGCGCAGCGCGCCGTTCAACGCGACGGCGTAGCGCTTCAGCTCTTCGCTGATGTAGACCATCGGCACGGTCTTCTGCCAACGCACGAAGTCTTCGCGGTTGATCACCGGCCTGAGGTCGCTCACCGGCGCCGTCGGCTGAAGGTGCAGCGAGAGCATCTGCACCTCGGCCATCTCAGACGGGTACCCCATCGAGACCATCATCATGAAGCGGTCAAGCTGCGCCGCGGGCAAGGGGTAGGTGCCCTCGTGATCGAGGGGGTTCATGGTGGCGATGACCTGAAAGGGCTCTTCGAGACGGTGGGTCTCGCCCTCGACGGTGACCTGCCGCTCCTCCATCACTTCGAGGAGCGCCGATTGCGTCTTCGGCGTGGCGCGGTTGATCTCATCAGCCAAGAGCAGGTTACAAAATACAGGCCCAGGCTGAAACTCGAAGGCCTTCTTGCGCATGTCAAAGATGTTCGAGCCGCTCACGTCCATCGGGAGGAGATCGGGGGTAAACTGAATGCGCTTGAAGCTACAATCGATGCTCGCGGCGAGGCTCCGCGCGAGCATGGTCTTGCCGACACCCGGCACGTCTCTCAAGAGCACATGGCCCCGGGCGCTCATCGCGATGAGCACCTTGGCCACCACCTCGTCTTTGCCGACGATCACCCTTCTGACGTTCTCCATCACCCTGTCGAACTGGGCTCTTACCTCTACAATCGCGCGGGTCACGTCGTCGCGGGCCGCGCCCGCATCGGTTACGGTGTTCACCTTTGAGAGGCCCTTCTATCGTGAAATCGGGTCGGGGTTGGGTGCGAGAAAGAACGCCCTGAGGCGACGAAAGAAGCGTTGCACATCCGAGGCGTATTGCACTTTGTAGAGCTCGACCCACGCGTCGATCTGCGCGGGGTCGATGCCCCAAGCGCTGGCGTACGAGGCGACCAGGCGCATCTCGCTCGGGTCGACCACCCCGTCGATGCAGGCGAGCTGTGTCATCGCCTCGACGAGCTTCTCGCGGCGCTCGGGCGGAATCTTGCTCACGAGCTCCATCGGGCGGTGCACCTTCTTCTCGGCGCTGCTGAGCGGCGCCATCGACTCGGCGGCGAGGAAGCGATCAAGAAAGGCCAGCTCGCGGGCGTCTTCTTTGCCGTCGGCGACCAGCACGCTCACCAACGCGAGCACCATGGCCCGCGGGTCGTAGCTTCGCGTCGGCGGCGCCCCCACCGGCGGGCGGGTCGACCCGCGCAACCCCGCCCCCACGCCCCCCCCCGCGCGGCCCCCGCGATGGAAGAGTGCGAAGAGCGCATCGAAGCCCGTGGCGATCGGCTCACCCGCCTGCGTTTTCGCCCACAACGCCTCGAAATCGAGCCCCTCGAAGCTGTCTTTAATGAACGCCTCGACGCTCAGATACTGCTCTTCTCTGGCGAAGCGCGCGAGGGCGTCGCCGAGGGCCCCGGCGGTGTCGAAGACCGCCCCGGCTTGGGTCACCTCGCGCACGGCGCGGCTCCCGCAGTGACCGCAGGCGTGGGCTTCGAGCTCGTCGTCGCCGAGAGGGTGTTGGCACGCCGGGCATTGCCCGTTGCCGCGATACTTCACCCGCTCGGGGGCGGTCTCGGGCCCGGGTCGCACGACGCCGCGGGCGCGCTGACCGCAGAGTCGGCAGCGCGATTCGGCCGCGAGCCCGAACACCGACGCGGGGTCGACCGGGTCGTACACTTCGACCACCGCACCGCCGAAACGGCAGTGTGTACAGTCTGCTAAGAGCTCAAACTGAGGCCGACCGCCCATCGACGGTCAAGTGTACCGCATTCACCCCGGTCGTACGAACTCAACCTACCTTGCGGCGAAGTTCGGTCGCGGCGTTGCGCGTGGCCTCTTCGTCGGCGTCTTCTTCGAGACGCTTGAGGCGCTGCACCAGCACCGGTTTGCGCTTCGGCACCTGCCCCATCAGCAGCTGGTCGAGCTTCTCGATCGCCTCGCGAACCCGCGCCTCGTCGCGGTGCTCGAGGAGCTGGAGGTAGACCTCTTGGTCGTCAGGCAGGGTGTGGCCCGCGGCGAAGAAGGCATCCATCGTGTCAGAGATGGCGCGCGACCCCTGCGCCAGCTGCACCTTGCGCAGAAGCTCTTGCCGCTTGTTCGGCACCGCCGGCGCCGCGTCGGGCGCCGCCTCGACCACCCGGGCCACCTTCACCGAGGGCACCAGGGTCTCGATCTTCTCGACCGCCTCAGGCTTCTTTTGAAAGAGCGCCTCTAGGGCAGCTTTGTACTCTTTCACCGCCGCGTTCTGCCGACCCGATTGCTCGTAACGCTCAAGGGTCTCATTCGAACGGAAGCTCGAAGTACGTGAACGATCGGCTTCACGCCATGATCGTTTGCCGCTTTCACGCGCCATGAATCTCTCCTGCCAATGTCTTGATCACCGAGGCTGTGCATCACCGAGCAATGCGCACACCCCTTCGCACACTGACACCGGCCAGTGCGGCCTCGTACAACGATGTACGCTTCGAAGGGTGGGCAATGTCGATCTGCGGTTAGACTGAGAGGGCTCGAAGCAATCGCGTCGATTTCGACACCCCGCCCGAACTCTCAGCGCGCGCAGACCCAGCGTTGAAGTCGTACCGAGGTGAGACACCCCGAAGACCCTCACCCCGAGTCGTGATTGGCTACTGGGGGGTGAGGCCGCGCAGCGGGGCGTGATATGCCCCGGCTGGCGTCGCATCGCAAGGCCCTCGTTTCACTTTTCGCCCCCGCCGCTGACATTCTCTGCCCACATCACAGAGGGGCGGGCTTTGTCGTTTCGTTGCGTTGTCGCCAGGGGCTATGCCAAGGCCCCTCCCAGGGCGTCATGCGAAGCACTTCGATGCAGGCCATTTTAATGGCTCTCGGGCTCGTCACCGTGACACCGCGGGAGGGCGCCGCGCAGCCCTCGCCCGCGGCGCCTCGGGTGCGACTCTTGGCCAACGCGGCGACCCCTTCGGCGCCGACACCGCCGGTGCTCTCGTCGAGCAGCACCACGCGACCGCGCAGCCAGATGGTGCCTCTCGCGCCCCGCGAGCGGCTCGTGGGCGCCGTGGGGCAGGGCGCCAGCGACGACGTGACCTTGCCGGTGCGCACGCCGCGCAATGTCGCGCACCGCGGTCTTCAATCAAGAGGGCAGCGCTTGTGTCTTCGGCCTTCGATCGAGGTGCGGCGCCTGCGAAGCGGGGTGTCGCCGCGGTGGTTCGGCCCCCTCACAGACTGCTCTGGGCGGCCGACCTTGCGCGCCATGGCGGCCTTCGCCTTGATGGCACAGCCCGGGCGCCCGCCGCGCCGCGAGCTCGAGCCCGCGGTGGTGACGCTGCGTCGCCTGGCCCCGGCGGCGGGCCTGTCGTTGGCCGATGAGCTGAGCGTTCCGCGTTGGCGACAGCGGGTTCGAGCGATGACCACCACGGTGCAGCGCGACCGTCACACGCACGACCCGGTGGTCGAAGTGGCGCCCGGCGCGCGCACCCTGCACCCGCGGCTCTTGCAGCTCTTGCAGGCGGTGATTGACCACTTTCCGGGTCACCCGGTTGAGCTCGTCTCGGGGTACCGTCCGGGCGAAGGCGAGAGCCGCCACGCGCACGCGAGGGCCATTGACTTCAGGCTCCGCGGTATCGCCTTTGAAGAGCTGCGCGATTTCTGTCGCACGTTGCCCAACGCGGGGGTCGGGTACTATCCAAACAGCGTGTTCGTCCATATGGACGTGCGCGACCCTGATGAGGGCTCGGCGTTTTGGACTGACTACTCGGGCCCCGGCGAGACGCCGCGGTACGGGCACTGGCCGCCCACCGACCAAGACGTTCAAACCGAGGTCGATTATCTCATCAACCGTAACGAAGACGAGCTCGAGCGCACCCGCCAAGAGGAGTGGTCGCCCGACGTGATCGTCAACGGTTCGCGCAACCAGCCGACGGTGCAACGGCGCCCGCCGACGGCCCCATCGAGCGATCAGGGCCCCGAGTAGGGCTCACACTTCTTTCAAGAGTCGCTCGATCTCGCGGAGGGTCTCGACGTCGTCGCCCACCATGGCCTTCATGGCCACCAGGCGCTGACAAACCGTGCTCGCGATGCGCGCCTCGATGGTGTCTTCTGCGAAGGTCCAATACACCGGCGCGAAGCGGCCGTCGCGGTGACAGCGGCCTTCGATCTGCGCCATCTGGATGGCCGACCAGCGGAGATCGTGGATCACCTCGGCCCGCGGCACCTCGTTGTGCTCGCCTTGATGCAACGAGATGCCCTCTTCGACAGTAAAGAGACACACCCCGAGCTCGCCGCGTTGAAACTGCAACCGCTGCGCCTCACGCGCGCTCGCGCCGCTGCGACCGTCGACCACCGCGCAGGCGATCTTGTCTCGCGCGAGGGCCGCCGCGATGGCCTCAAGGCTCTCGTGAAAGGCGACCGAGATCGCCACCTGGAGCCCGTTGTCGACGAGCTCTGTGACCAGCTCGACGGTGCCGTCGACCCGCAAGAGCGAGCTCTTTTGCCGAAACCGCAGCACCGCCGCGAGGGCCCCCCGCGGGTCTCGCCCCGAGGGCGCGAGGCTCATCTCACGACGGAACGCGCTCCACACCTCTTCGTAGAGGGCGCGATGCTCGGGTTCGAGCGCGATGGGCGTCAAGATGCGGTTGATCTCGGGCCAGCCCGCGATGTCTTCGGGCCTGCGCCGCAGCCCGCCGGGGGTGCCCCCCGAGAACAAGAGCGTATGAACCTTCTCGCAGTCGGCCTTGTCGCCCCGCCAGACCCACTGCCCGAAGCGCCCCCGCGAGACGCCGAGGTCTTGCGCGATGCACCACTGCTCGAAGTCTTTGAGGTCTGACGCCCGGGCCCCCGTAAGGTCGCCCAAGAGCGGCGCCAGATATGACAATTCAAGCGGGTTTTGCCCCGCCGTGGCCGAGAGCCAGAGCACAAACCCCGCGTTGTTGTTCAAGCGAGCCGCGAACTTCGACCGCGCCGCCGTGGGGTTCTTGCAGCGATGGCTCTCATCCCACACGATGAGGTCAAAATCTGGGGCGCTCCCCATCTTGGCGAGGCCCTTCTTGCTCTTCACCTTCTTGCGCGCCGCGGGGCTCAGCTCAAACAGCTTACCGAGCCGATCATAATTGAGAATCATCACCTCGCGCCCGTGGTCGCCATAGCTCGCGAGGGTGCGTCGCCAGTGGGCCACCACCGCGAGGGGGCACACGATCAAGACCGTCTTCACCGAAGGCATCGCGCAGGCCGCGGCCCAGGCGGCGTAGGTCTTTCCGAGCCCCACGTCGTCGGCCAAGATGAAGCCCTTACGCTTCGACCGGGCGGCCCTCACGATGGCCTCGACGGCGTCGCGCTGGTGCGGCCGAAGCACCACCTCGGCCTCGGGCCTCGACGCCGCCGCGGGCGCCTCTTCATTGAGCAACCGCTCGATGTGCCGCTCGTACGAATACGGCAGCGCCGCGAAGGGCTTGAGCGAAGCCGGGAGCCGCGCCCCGCGATACGCGTACACCCCGTGCTCGGTCGACCAGACCGCCCCCTCGGCCGAGGCCACGCCCCGCATCGCGAAGGGCACATCGAGCACCCAGCTCCGCCCGACATCGTGGCGCCGCGCGGTCGGGGTCTTGGGCCGAGGGGCCGCGCGCCGTTGCAAAGTGGTCGCCATGGTCGGGGCGATGCATACCCCCGTCGCCGCGAAGCCTACGACTTTTCGACGGGTCAGCGCCCCGCGACGCTGAGCCGCACGCGCTCTGCCAGGGTGACCGCGCCGCCCACTTCGAGGTCATGGTAGACGACCTCGCCGAGCGCCAGATCGACCACCGCGAAGCCCGGCGTGTCGTGCCGATGCAAGGTGCCCGCGTTGATGATCGTGACCCCGTCGAGCACGCGCACCATGCGCTCGTGGGTGTGACCGCAGACCATCACCGTCACCGAGGGGTACTCATCGATGAAGCGCGCCCACGCGCGGGTGCTTCGTATCTCGTTGTCGCTGTGATGCGAGAGCACCCGGGTCATGTCGTCGTCGCCCACGGCGTGGCACACCAGCATCGCGCCGACGACGGTCTCGACCACCAACGAGCTCGGCAGCATCTCTAAAAAGTATCGACCGCGAGGCATGAGCGCGTCTTGGGGGGTGGCGTGTCTGACCCGGGTGCCCTCAGGGTCGAGCCACCAACGCTCGTGGTTGCCGCGCACCGCCTCGACCCGGTGCGCAGCCAAGAGGGCCACCGCGCGGTCGGCGTCGCCCTGACCGTCGACGATGTCGCCCACCGAGAAGATGCGCTCGACCCGCGACGCGCGGAGCCACCCGAGGCTCAGGGCCAGGAGCTTGTCTTCCGCGTGAATGTCGCCCAGCACCGCGAAGCGACTCAGCAAAACGTCTTGCACCGCTGTGCCCCCAAGTCTAGGGTTTCGCCGTGATCGCGCCGACGTTTCGCTTCGAAATTGACCACGATGAGGCGTCGGCGATCAGGCACTTCGTCGCCCCGCACCTGACCCTCGAGTACGCGTTGAGAGATGCACTTTCGACCCCGCACTCTGCCCTCTTCGACGTCGTCGTACAAGACGAGTTCACCCACGATGTGGTGCTGCGCTGGCGGTCGCGTTACCTCGTGTACGACGCGACCTGACTGGGCGCGGTGACGGCGGTCGCCGTCTGGGATGTGGCGCCCGATGCCGAGGCGCTCTTGGAGGCGCGGTGGGCTGCGGGGTGGCGGCCGACGCCCTCGCCGGTGCGCGAGGGGCCCGCGGTGCTGGGCTACGCGGCGTGTCGGGTGCGGTAAAAAGAAGAACGGCGAGGCAACCTCTCGATTGCTCGCCGTTCTAAACGTGCGTCCTGACCGCGGTGTCGATGGTGGTATTGCCGAACCCCTACGCACCTTGTCAAAGGTGGTGGCCGTACACTCTCGATAAGACTTCCCACTGAAGAGTGTGGGCCTGAACACACGAGAGGGGAACGGCCCCGGGGCAAACAAGTCGAGGGATTCGATGAACCTCCTGTCGAACACCGCAGAGGGACGCCGCCCACTCTGCGGCACCCCTCTCGACTTTGCAAGCCCCTCTCAGCCGCCTTGCCAATGGCCCCGAAGCGCTGCTATGCGCGCGGGCATCTATGGGTCTCAAAGTCGGCATCGTGGGTCTGCCCAACGTGGGCAAGAGCACCCTCTTCAACGCGGTCTCGACCACTGCCAAGGCAGAGGCGGCCAACTTCCCTTTCTGCACCATCGACCCGAACGTCGGCACCGCGCCCGTGTACGACCCTCGCTTCGACGCCCTGGTGAAGCTCTACAAGCCCGCCAAAGAGGTGCGCGCCACCGTCGATTTTGTCGACATCGCGGGGCTCGTGCGCGGGGCCAGCAAGGGCGAAGGCAAGGGCAACGCCTTCCTCTCGCACATCCGTGAGGTCGACGCCATCGCCCACGTCGTGCGCTGCTTCGACGACGACAACGTGCTCCACGTCGACAACAAGGTCGACCCCTTGTCTGACATCGAGACCATCGAGACCGAGCTCATTCTCAAAGACCTCGACGCGGTCAACAAGCGCCTCGACGCGGCGAAGAAGCGCGCCAAATTCGGCGACGCCAACGACCGCGTCATGGCCGAGGCCCTCGAGGTCGTGGCCGCGGTGCTCGACCGCGGCGAGATGGCCCACACGGCGAAGCTCAGCGACGACGCGCGGGCCCTCGTGCGAGAGCTGTTTCTGCTCACCGACAAGCCCATGTTCTTCGTCGCCAACGTGGCCGAGAGAGACATCGGCGCGGCGCCGAACCGTCACCTCGTCGCGGTCACCGAGCTCGCGAAGAAGCGCAACGTCCCCGTGGTGCCCATCTGCGCGGCCATCGAGGCCGAGATCGCGTCGATGCCGGTCGAAGACCGCCCTGATTTTCTGTCGAGCGTCGGGCTCGCCGAGCCGGGGCTGCACCAGGTGATCCGTACGGGGTTTTCGATCCTCGATTTGATCACCTTCTTCACCGCGGGCGACCCCGAGGTGCACGCCTGGCCCATCAAGCGCGGCAGCTCAGCCCCCGGGGCCGCAGGCAAGATCCACACTGACATCGAGAAGGGCTTCGTCAAAGCCGAGATCATCTTCTGGAAAGACCTCGTCGAGCTCGGCTCCGAGGCCGCCTGTCGGGCCGCCGGCAAGCTCAACATTGAAGGCAAGGCGTACGTGATGCGCGACGGCGACGTCGCACACTTTCGTCACACCAAGTGATGCGTCAGCACGCGCACCTCGCAGAGCAGCTCGCCCTCGCAGCGCCCCTCTAGACCGAAGCGCACCTCCCCCGGCACGCCCTCGACCCTGAGGGCCACGTCGACCCGGGTCGCCGCGCGGCCGATCACCACGTAGCGCATCCCAGCCTCGCTCGCCTCGAACATCGCGAGCACCGCGTCGCGGCCCTCGAAGCGCGCGCCGTCACCGCGCACAAGCACCACCGCGTCGTGCAAGACCGCGGTGTCACCCGCGATCAAGCGCTCAAGCAACTTCGATACGATCATCGGGTCTTCAAAGCCTCTCGTCACCAGGGTGCGGGCTCAAGCTGCCACGCGCCCACCCCGGAAGACTCTTCGTTCATGCCATACTCGCCCCGGAGGCCGAGGTCACTCGCGATCAAGAGCCCGTGGCCGCGGCTCACGCTGTCGCGGGTGCTGAGCTCTTGCCACACGATGGGCAGACGCCCGCGGGCGTCGAGGGTGCCTTCGAATTGCCCCGCGCGGCCCTGGTATTGGTACACCGCGAGCCAGCGCGCGGCGCCGTCGGGGTCTCTGCGCCGGGTGAGCTGCGTCTCGACCACCATGCCGGGCGGGAGCCCCGTCCACCGGGCGAGCCAGAGGCCGGGCCTGAGGGCGGGGTCGAGGGCCCGGGCGCGGCGCAAGATCACCCCCTCGGCGCGGTACGCCCCGAGGGCGCCGTCCCATCGGAGGTCGAGCCGTCGAGAGCGAGCCTGGCGCACCGCCACGAGGCCCTCTTCGTGCCACACCGTGTGCAACGTGTCGGCCTCTCGACGCACCCCGATCAGCTCACCGTGCCACGGCGGGAGCTCATAGCTCCCACGCAATCGCCCGCGGTCTTCGCTCAGCCAGAGGCTCACCCAGCCGCCTTCGGGCACCTCCTCCCACCGGGCCCAATACATGCCCGAGCCCGGCGCCTCGGCCGCCGTTTGCCCCGCATCGCGCCGCACAGGGGCCGCGTTCGAGCATCCGAGCCCAACACCCAAACCCAGGAGCCAAGACCGCGCGCGTCGCCTCACCACGCGCTTGTACCGAAATGCGCGCGAGGGTGGCAGTATCTCTCGCCCCCCGAATGCTGCGTCAGACCCTTGAGAGCTTGGGCTTTGTGACCGCGACGCTGTGCCTTTGGGCCGCGCTGGCGCCGCGACTGTCGCCCTCGCTCGGCACCGCCATGGCGGCCTTCTCGGTGGCCACCGCGGCCATCCTCGGGGGGGTCACCCTGGCGCCCTTCCGCAGCGCGCCCCCGCGCGCCCGTGACACGCTGGCAAACCTGGCCCTCGGGCTCGTCGCCGTGGCGGGCTCGTTCGTCTCGGGTTCGCTCGTGCCGAGCGTCGCGGGCTCGCTCGGCGTGATCTTCATCGGCGTCGCCGTCGGGCACGCCGTCGGCGCCCGCATGCAGCACGCCGCCCACCTCACCCCGGTGGCCCTCGTCTCGGCCGCGGTCGACCTCTGGAGCGTCACCTCGCCCCACGGCCCCACCCACACCATCGTACGAAATCCTGCGCTTTTACGATTACTTACGGTGAGCGTTGCGCCCCCCGGGGGCGGCGACCCGCTGCCCGCCATCGGCTTCGGCGACGCGGCCTTTGTCGCGCTCTACCTCAGCGCGGCGTCGCGCTTCAGGGTGTCAAAGCCGAAGATGTTGGCCTGCCTCGGGGCGGGCCTGGTGGGCTCCTGCGCGGTGGCCATCGGCCTCGGGCGCCCGGTGCCCGCGCTGCCGTTGATGGGCGCCGCGGTGGTGCTGCTGACCCCCGAGGCCCGGGCGATCCGGGCTGAAGACCGCGCGGCCACGGGCTTCGCGGCGCTGCTCCTGGCGGCTTCGGTGGCGCGCGCCCTGACGCGATGAACCGTCTGCGTTGACGATGGGCCGTCGACGACGCTACCTCTCTCGCGCCATGGCCCTCGATCTCTCCAAGGTAGGTCACACCACCGCGCCGGTTCGCTTCGACTACGACCACGCCGCGACGATTCTCTACGGTCTCGGCATCGGCGCCCGCGCGCCCGAGCTCGACTTCTTGTACGAGGGTCGCGGCCCGAAGGTGTACCCGACGTTTTCGGTCATCCCCGCGTACCGCGGCCTCGAATCGAGCATGGCCGACGCGGGCATCTCGTTCGACAACGTGGTGCACGGCCACCAGAAGATCAAGCTGCACCGCGCCCTGCCGCCCCGGGCGACGCTGCTCACCACGGCGACCCTCGCGGGCATCTACGACCTCAAGAAGATGGCCCAGGTGGTGGTGACCACGCACACCACCGACGCGGCGGGCACCGCCCTCTTCGACACCGAGTGGGGCATCATCGTCTTCGGCGAAGGCGGCTTCGGCGGCGAGGCCGCGCCCTCGCGGCTCAGCTCGCCCCCCGACCGCGCGCCCGATTTTCGCGTCGAACAGAGCACCAGCCCCGAGCAGGCGCTCTTGTATCGCTTGAACGGCGACCACAACCCGCTCCACGCCGACCCTGAGTTTCACCTGGTCAAAGAGCGCTTCGGTCGCCCCATCTTGCACGGACTTTGTAGCTACGGCTTCGTGGCCCGGGCCCTGGCCGAGGCCCTCGCCGGCGGCGACGCGACGCGCATCACCGAGTTCTCAGCCCGCTTCTCGAAGCCTGTCTGGCCGGGCGACACCCTCATCACCGAGGGCTGGGTCGACGGCGCCCGGGTCTGGTCGCGCACCTCGACGCGAGAGCGCGGCGAGGTCGTGCTCTCGCATTGCACCGCAACGCTCGCTGGTTGATCTCGTCTCTGGCCTCTCACTGAACATCACTCAAGGTACACCATGGCAAAGCTCTCGCGCGAAATCGTCGTCCTCTCAGCCCGCCGCACAGCGTTTGGTACGCTCTCGGGTACGCTCAAGGGCATCTCGGCCACCGACCTCGCGGTGCACGCCTCGAAGGCCGCCCTCGCCGACGCGGGCGTCGCCGCCGCAGACATCGGCCACGTCATCTTCGGCAACGTGCAGCAGACCAGCGCCGACGCGATCTACCTCGCGCGGCACGTGGGGCTGAAGGCCGGGCTCCCCATCACCACCCCCGCGCTCACCGTCAATCGCCTCTGCGGGTCGGGCTTTCAAGCGATCATCAACGGCGCCGAGCAGCTCCTCCTCGGTGAAGCCGAGGCTGTTCTGGTGGGCGGCACCGAGAACATGACCCAGGCCCCGCACATCATCCGCGGCGCCCGCGACGGCTTCGCCTTCGGTCGCGCCCCGGCCCTCGAAGACTCGCTCGCGGCCTCGCTCACCGACAGCTTCTGCAACACCCCGATGGCCATCACGGCCGAGAACCTCGCGCAGAAGTACGGCATCAGCCGCGCCGACTGCGACGCCTTCGCGCTCGAGTCGCAGCGCCGTTGGGCCGCCGCCAACGAGGCCGGGCGCTACAAAGACGAAATCGTGCCCGTCGAGATCGCGAGCAAGAAGGGCACCGTGAGCTTCGCCGTCGACGAGCACGCGCGGCCGCAGACGACCCTCGAAGCCCTCGCGAAGCTCAACCCGGTCTTCAAAAAAGACGGCGTGGTCACCGCGGGCAACGCCTCGGGGATCAACGACGGCGCCGCGGCGCTGGTGTTGGCCACCGGTGAGTTCGCGCGGGCCCGCGGGCTCAAGCCCCTCGCGCGCATCGTGCAGTGGGGCGTGGCCGCGGTGGAGCCCACCATCATGGGCATCGGCCCCGTGCCCGCGATGCTCGCGGCCGCGCGCCGGGCCGAGATGAACCTCAGCGATTTCGACCTCTTCGAGGTCAACGAGGCCTTCGCCGCGCAGTACCTCGCGGTCGAAAAAGAGCTCAACCTCGACCGCGACAAGACCAACGTCGACGGCGGCGCCATCGCCCTCGGGCACCCCCTCGGCGCCTCGGGCGCCCGCATCACGGCGCACCTCGTGTACGCCCTCAAGCAGCGCGACAAGCAGTTCGCCCTCGGCTCAGCCTGCATCGGCGGCGGCCAGGGTCTCGCCATCGCCCTCGAGCGCCTCTGAGCGCCCCGGGCGCGTCTTGCGCCGACGCCTCACCGCGGCTCCCATTCGAGGGAGACCTCTTGAAAGCCCAATGAACCAAGCAACGCCTGGAGGGTTCGGGCCGCGCTCTGTTCGGCCCGGGGCAAGATGCCTTGGGCCAAGGCGCTGCGGCGCATCGCGCGCTCGGCCTCGGCCCGCGCCTCGCTCTCAAGGGCCTCGTGGCGCCGCGCCGTAAGGTCGGTGTGGCGTTGATAGACGTAGGTCTGTTCGCTGTTGAGCGACGCTGAAAAGACCGTGGCCCGCGGGAGCCGCAGGCGCACCCGGCGGCGCACGGGGTCGACCTCGACGGCGCCCGGGCTCAGGGCCCCGAGCTCGACCCCCGCCACCACGTCGCCTGAGGCCACCAGCAAGATCGTGTCATCACCTTCGATGAGCCCGAACAGCCTCGATTCGTGGTTTCTGAGATCGATCACGCGCTCAATGTGAAACGAGGCCCCTTCGAGGCGTGACAGATCGCGCACCGCCCTCAACACGTTGGGGGTCGGCCGGAGGGTCTGCGTCACCACCGTGGGGGGCACCAGCGCGGGCGCCTCGACCCGCAGCGCGGCGGTGACGCCGGCCCCCAACATCGCAGCCAGAAGGCATAAAAAGAACATCGCCGCGCGCGAAGTCGAAGCCATCTCGGCAGCGTAGCCCCGCGGAGGGTACGACGCACGTCAGGGGCGGCGCTGAGGCGTCGCGAGGCGGGGCAAAAGGGGGTATGCTCGAAGGGCTATGTCTACTCTGCCCGCCACGCCTCAAGACGACCTCATTTATGATTGGAATGAGGTGGGCCGCCGTCACCCGCCCTTCGGGCGCGTCGAGTTCTTTGATGAGACGCTGCGCGACGGGCTGCAAAACCCCTCGGTGAAAGACCCGAGCATCGAAGAGAAGCTCCAGCTCATCCACCTGATGGAGAAGCTGGGCATCGACGCCGCTGACATCGGGCTCCCGGGCTCGACGCGGCGCGCCTTTGATGACGTCTTGAGGATGTGCCAGGAGATCGTGTCTTCAAAGTTGAAGATCCGCCCGGCGGCCGCGGGGCGCACCGTGGTGGGCGACATCGTGCCCATGGTCGAGGTCTCGCAGAAGGCGGGTATCGCCCTTGAGGTGTACACGTTCATCGGCAGCTCGCCGATTCGGCTCTTCGCCGAAGGGTGGGACGTCGAGCGGCTCTTGAAGCAATCGGCCGAGGCCATCGACGTAGCGGTCAAGAACGGGCTGCCTGTGGCCTATGTGACCGAAGACACCGTGCGGTCGCGGCCCGAAGTGTTGGCGGCGCTCTTCAAGAACGCCATCGACCACGGGGCCGAGCGGCTCGTGCTCTGTGACACGGTGGGGCACGCCACCCCCGACGGCACCCGCAACCTCATTCGTTGGACGAAGAACCTCCTCTCGGCCTACGGCGCCCACCACATCAAGCTCGACTATCACAACCACAATGACCGCGGCCTCGGCCTCGTCAACGCCCTCACCGCGGTCGAAGAGGGCATCGACCGCATTCACGGCACGGCCCTCGGCATCGGCGAGCGCGTAGGCAACACCGCCATCGAGCTCATTCTGTTGAACCTCAAGCTCGCCGGCGCGCTCGAACACCAAGACCTCAGCGACCTCATCGCCTACTGCGAGCTCGCCGGGCGCGCCGTCGCCATGCCCGTGCCCGTGAACTACCCCTTGGTGGGCGCCGACGCCTTTCGCACCTCCACCGGCGTGCACGCGGCGGCCATCATCAAGGCGCAGGCCAAGGGCGACACCTGGCTCGCAGACCGCATCTATTCGGGCGTCCCGGCGGCGATGTTCGGCCGCGGGCAGGCCATCGAGATCGGGCCGATGTCAGGCGCCAGCAACGTTCAACACTGGCTCCGGAGCCACAAGATCGAGCCCGAGCCCGCCTTGGTGCAGAGCATCCTTCAGGCCGCCAAGACCCACGCCCGGGTGCTCCAGCACGACGAGCTCTTGAGCCTGGTGGCCTCTTCGCGGCCCTAGAGACGCGACCAAGTCGTCTCCCGTCGCCCCACTTTAGGTCCGCGGCGCGCTGCTGCGTTGCCGGGTCTCGACGGGCCAACAGCCCATCTTCGCCCCGTCGCCTTGCATCACTTGCGCCCCTTCGCGGTGCTCGGTCCGACGACTTGGTCGCGTCTCTAGCGCGCGGCGGGTACGGCCCCCTGCGGGGCCGGGGCGACCGAGATGCTGGTCATTGAAAAGTACGCCGCGATCAGCGCGATCAGCACCAGCACCGCGATGAGCTCCAAGGGCACGATGCCCACGTTTCGCGACCAGCGGTCGTTGTAGAATTTACCCCGCGAGCGCCGCGAGAGCTTCGACTGCACCCCCGCCAAGAGGTCGACCTCTGCGCGAGGCGCCGCCGTATGAGCCCCCGAGGCGGAGCGGGCCCCGTCGGCCATGGCCCCGAGGGCGTCGATCATCTTGCAGAACGCGCGGTACTCGCCGGCCAGCTCGGGGTTCGCTTCCAGGTAGGCGCGCACCGCCTCGGCCTCGTCGCGACCCAGCTCGTGGTCGTGGTAGGCCGAGAAGAGGTCTCGCACGGTCTCGTCGTTCAATCGGGGAGTTTGCATCCGAGCCCCTTCTCGATGGCGTCGCGCAGGGCGGCCCGTGCGCGGTGAAGCCTGCTCTTGACGGTGCCCTCGGCGAGCCCCGTGATGACAATGATCTCTTCGTACGCGAGGCCCTCGAGGTCGCGCAACACGATCAGCTCGCGGTGGTCGGGGTCGATCAGGGTGAGGGCCCGACGGATCACAGATTCGAGCTCGGTGCCCTCGGTGGCGTCGTCGGGGCGGTCGACCTTTGACATCACCGGCCCGCCCTCGGCCAAGGTGCGGTCGCTCTCTTCGTCGAGCCCGGCGTGGCCCTTGACCATGCGACGGTCGAGGTACTTCAATCGATTTTTACAGTGATTGACCGCGATTCGGTAGAGCCATGTGCCGAGCCGCGACTCACCCCTGAACGAGTCGATCGATTTAAACACCGTGATGAAGACCTCTTGGGCGAGGTCTTCGGCCTCGGCGCGGTTGCCGAGCATCCGGTGCACCAGCGAGAAGACCCGGGCCTGGTAGGCGCGCACGAAGAGGTTGAAGGCCGCCTGGTCGCGGCGCTTCAAGCGCTCAGCCAAGAGCCGCTCGGCCTCGACGTCAAGATTCATCGGAGACTGCTCCCATGAACTCGACTGAAACTCCTCGGCGTTGAGCGCACGGGTCGACACATACGCCGTGACACCCGCCGGGGTCGAGAGGTTCCCTCAACGTGGGGGGCTTTGGCGGGGGAGCTTAGTTCACTTGCACAAAGCGCCGAAGGTTTACGAGCAAGGTGGTGTCGTTGCCGCCCGCCACCTCTTGGCGCATCGAGAGCTCGACGCCCCACACCGGGTCGAGGTACCCGATGCCCGCGGTCAACACATGAACGGGTTGGGCGCCGCGGGTGTCATCCCAGGCGTATCCGAGCCGCAACGGCGCCTGCCCGAGCAGCACCTCGACGCCGCCCGACCAGCGCGCGCGGGCCTCGCCGAAGGTCTGAAAATCCCAGTACGAGTCGCCCACGAGGTTCAGCGCTTCGCCGAGGTTGAGCCCGAAGCCCGCGCCCACCGCGAGGGGCGAAATGCGCGTCTCGGGCGAGGTGAGCGAGAAGCCCGTCACGCCGAGCGTGAGCGCACGGATGGGCCGCACCGCCAGGCCCGCGTCGAGGGTGAAGCCCGAGAAGGCCACGTTGCTCTGGCCGTTGTTGGGCGCCCCGACGCTGAGGTAGCGCCCCGTGAGCCCGAGCGCCACCGAGTCGCCGAGGGCCAGCGAGAGCGCGAGCCGGGCGTCGTGGTTCGAGCGGTCTTCGTCTTCGACCGAGCCGTAGTTGTACGACACCCCCGCGCCCACGCGCCGGGTCGAGTCGACCACCGTGCCGCCGAGCATCCACCGCGAATTGTTGGGCGAATACAAGCCGTTCGAGTCGATGTGGTAGGTGCGCGCGAGGCCCATCATCGCCGGGTTGGCGTACACCGCCGCGGTCGACATGGCGCTGCCGTAGGTGCCGCCGCCGAGGGCCATCGTGCGGGTGGTCACAGGCAGCTCTTGGGCCCTCACCGGGGCCGCCAGCGAGACGAGCGCGAAGCCCAACACCGAGGCCAGAAGCGGGGTGACAGAACGCATCACGGGGGTGACATAAAAAGCCTTCGGGGCGTTGTCCAATTTCGGCCCCGCGGTTGTGGGCCCGTTGTGGATAAGGTGTGGGCAAACAACTGAATGTCGGTTCAGTGTGTTTTGTAGTTTTCTCGCGTCTTGAGAGCAAGAATGGTCTTCGTCGGCGCACGCCACGGGTCAGACCCCTCGCCTGTGGATAACCCCTGTGGAAAGGATTGTGGGTGGCGCGTGACCGATGAAGCCCGCCAGCTTTGGGACAAGGTGATCGACGGACTGCAAGGTCGCGTCGGGCCTCAGATGATCGACAAGCTCCTACGGCCGCTCGACCCGCTCGACGCCGCCGATGGGGTGTTGCTCCTCAGGGCGCCGAACGATTTTGCCCGCGATTGGGTCACCAAGGGGTACGCCCCGCTCATCGAAGACACCCTGCGGTACCTCACCGGCACCCCGTGGACGCTCTGTTGGACCGCCAGCACCGCGACCAGCGCGCAGGCCGCCCCGAAGCTCCCGGTGCTCCGTCAGGCGCCCGCGCCGCGGCCTGCAAGCCCCCGCCCTGCCCCCGCGGTGGCGCGACCCCAGACGGCCCCCATCGCCGCCCCCGCGAGCCCCAACGCGGCACCTGGAGCAGCACCCGGGGTGCCCCCCGGAGCGGCCATCGCGGGCCCCGACCCGGGCAGCTCGCGCAACGGGCCGGCGCTCAAGGTGAGCCCCGAGAAGCTCTCGCAAGAGCCCCCGCGGATGCAGCGCCCCGCAGCGGCGCGGAGCACCGGGCACACCCCCACGGCGCTTCGCCCGGGCGCGGCGCTCGGCGGCAGCGGCGCGGGCCTGTCGCCCCGGTACACCTTTGACCAGTTTGTGATCGGGCCCACCAACCAGATCGCGTACGCGAGCGCAGAGGCCCTGGCCAATCTCCAGGGGCGGCGCTTCAACGTGCTGTTCTTGTGCGGCGGCACGGGCCTCGGAAAGACCCACCTCTCGAACGCCGTCGGGCACAGGGTGCTCGAACAGAAGCCCGACGCCAAGATCGTCTACGTGTCGGCCGAGGCCTTCACCAACGACTACGTCCAGGCCATCCAGCAAAAGAAGATGGACGAGTTTCGCACCCGGTACCGCGCCGAGTGCGACGTGCTCCTCATCGACGATGTGCAGTTTCTCGCGGGCCGCGAGGGCACCCAAGAGGAGTTCTTCCACACCTTCAACGCCCTCACCCAGCGCAACGCGGCCATCGTGCTCACCAGCGACGTGCTGCCCGAGAAGCTCCAGGGCATGGCCGAGCGCCTCCTCTCGCGCTTTCAGCAGGGGCTCGTGGCCGAGATCACCACCCCCGAGACCGAGACCCGGGTGGCCATCCTCCGCAAGAAGGCCGAGCTCGAGAACGTCAGGCTCGACGACGACGCCGCCTTCCTCATCGCCGGGGCCGTCAACGCCAACGTGCGCGAGCTCGAAGGCACCCTGATGAAGCTGGCCATCCGCGCGGGCATCGCCGGGCGCCCCGCCATCGACGCGGGCCTCGTGCGCGAGACCCTGCGGGTGAGCGCCCGCCCCGCGGTGGTCACCGTCGAAGACATCCAGCGCGCCGTGGCCGAGTACTACCGCATCAAGGTGTCGCAGCTCGTCGGCAAAGAGCGGCACCGCGAGGTGGCCCTGCCCCGCCAGGTGGCCATGTTCATCGCGCGGAGCTACCTCGGCACCAGCTTCCCCCAGATTGGGGCCCGCTTCGGCGGCAAAGACCACACCACGGTGATGTCTGCGGTGCGTCGCATCGAGAAGGCCCACCGCGACGAGCCCGAGCTCGCCCAAACCCTCGAAGCGCTTTGCGCGAAGCTCGGGTTCAACCCGGCGCAACCCGTGGTAAGCGCCTACGGAGCCTCTGAGTAGGCCCCCGCGCCGAGAGTTGACAAAAAGTCTGTGGATAACCCTGTGAACGACACCCTGAAAATGCCAGTGGAGCCAGCCTGTGGAGTCGCCTGTGGCCGCTCAGGGTCGGGGCCCGTCAACGGGTTTTCAACAGCCTGGGGGGGCGTCCGTGACCACAGCGAAAGTGACCTTGTTTCAATCACTTGGGTCACAATTCACACTTTCCACAGGCCTTACTAATTACTACTAAGAATTTGGAATTCTCCTAAAACCAGAGAGAAGAGAGAAGCCCAGCCGGGCTCTGAGGTGGAGAGACAATGGAGTTCGTGGTCAACAAGCGGGAGTTCGTCAAAGCCCTGAGCAGGGTGCAGAGCGTGGCCGACAAGCGGTCGCCCATGCCGATTCTGACCAACGTCCTCATCAGGGCCGAGGCGAGCGGCGCGGTGCACTTCGCAGCCACCGACCTCTTGCTCGCGGTCACGGGCACGATGCGGGCTGACGTGAAGAAGGCCGGCTCGGTGGCGCTGCCCGCGCGGCACATCTTCGACACAGTGAAGGCGCTGCCCGAGGGCGAGGTGACCCTCACCGTCGAGAAGAATTTTCAGGCGCGCATCAAGGGCGCCCGGCGTCGCTTCGACCTCGCGGGGGCGCCCGGCGAAGACTTTCCGAGCCTGCCTGAGGTGGGCAACGTGCCGATGATGTCGCTGCCCGCTGAAGACATCGCCGAGCTCATCGCGCTGACCTCGTTCAGCATGTCGACCGACGACACGCGGCCGCACCTCGCCGCGGCGCTCTTCGAGACCCACCGGGCCATGTTGCGCATGGTGACCACCGACGGGCATCGGCTCTCGAAGGCCGAGCGCTCGGTCAGCGGCGTGCAGACGGGCTCGAAGCTGCTCATCCCCGCGAAGGCCATCCATGAGCTGCGCCGCCTGGTCGACGAGGCCCGGAGCGAGAAGCGCGAAGACGGCTCGCCCGCGATGATTTCGCTCGGCGCCGCGAGCTCCCAGGGGCCCGTGTTCTTTCAGCGCGACGGCATGACCATGAGCTCGAAGCTCGTCGACGCGGCCTTCCCGTCGTACGAGCAGGTGATCCCCACGAGCACAGACCGCAGCGTGCGGGTGTCGCGCCAGGCTTTGCTCGAAGCCCTCCGCGCGGTCTCGCTCGTGTCGGCCGACCGCACCTTCGGCGTCAAGCTCTCGATCACCCCGGGGCGCATGGTCATCACCAGCGAGAACCCCGAAATCGGCGCCGGTATGGACGAAATCGACGCCACCCTCACGGGCCCCGACGTCGTGATCGGCTTCAACAGCAAGTACGTCATCGACGTGCTCTCGTCGCTCAGCTGCGACGAGGTGGTGCTCGACCTCTCGGGCGAGCTCGACCCCGGCGTCGTTCGGCCCGAAGGCCGCACCGACTACATCGGCGTCATCATGCCGATGCGCATCTGAGCGCCCCGCCGCGCCGCGCGCGATGACCGCACTTCGCATCACCGAAGTGGCCGTGACGGGCTTCCGCAACCTCCGCACGGTGCGGGCCTTCCCCGACCCCCGGGCCAACGTGTTGGTGGGGGCCAACGGGCAGGGCAAGACCAGCCTCCTCGAAGCCGTCGATTACGCCGCCACGCTGCGCTCGTTTCGCGGCGCCACCCGCGCGCAGCTGGTGGGCCACGAGGCGCCCGAGGCGCAGCTCCTCGTGCGCGTCGAGAGCGCCATCTCGGGGCACGAGTACCGCATCAAGCTCTCGCGCACCGCCCGCGACATCACCCTCGACGGCAAGCGCCCCGAGCGCGCCATCGAGTACTTCGGCAACGCGGCCTGCGTGGTCTTCCAACCCGGCGATCTCGATCTCATTCGCGGCGCGCCCGAGACCCGGCGGCGCCTGCTCGATCGCATGCTCATGCGCACCGTCGAGGGCTACGGCGAGGCCCTGAAGAACTACGGCAAGGCCCTGAGGGCTCGCAACCAGCTGCTCCGAGAGCGGAGCCCCAACCTCAACGCCATCGCGGCCTTCGACCTCCCCCTCGCCCGCTACGGGAGCGGCATCATCCGCGCCCGCGAGCGGGTGGTCTCGGAGCTGCTCGGCGCCGCCCGCCAGGCCCTCGACGAGGTCGCCCTCACCGACGACGCCATCACCCTCGCGTACCGGCCCCGGGGCTCCGGCGACACCCTCGCGTTCAGCGCCGCCCTCGCCGAAGCGCACCGCGTCGACCTCGCGCGAAAGACCACCACCCTCGGCCCCCACGGCGACGACCTCCTCATCGCCTGGGGCGGACGCGCCGCCCGCAACGTCGCGAGCCAAGGCCAGACCCGCGCCCTCGCCCTCGCCCTCCGCCTCGCCGAGCTGCACATCCTCGAAGCCCGCACCCGCACCGTGCCCGTGCTCCTCCTCGACGACGTCTCGAGCGAGCTCGACCGCACCCGCACCGAGCGCCTCTTCGCCCTCGTCGGCCGCCTCGGGGCCCAGGTCTGGGTCACCACCACCGACCCCGCCATCGCAGCGCTCGTGCCCCACGCGCGGGTCTTCGCCGTCGACGCGGGGCAGCTCTCTGTCGCGGTGAAGTGACATTGCCTGTCACTGTAATTTCTGCTTTGTTTTGAAGCACTTTGAGCCTCTCGACGGGGGGCTGAAATGCGTGGCTTGTGCTTGAAATTTGGGGGGGTATGGGCTAGAGATGGGCTCTCTCGGTTCAGCGAGAAAACGAGGCATTTCTGTGACCAACAGCACATCGTCGACGCCCCCTGCACCGGCCGCCCCTGGGTTTGAACCCGGGTCAGACTCCGAGGCCCTCGCGCAGCCGTCGATTTCGCCGGGTCAGTCGGGCGATTACGGCGCCGAGAGCATCGGCGTTCTTGAGGGGCTCGAAGCTGTCCGCAAGCTCCCGGGTATGTACATCGGCAACGTGCACGACGGCTCGGCGCTGCATCACCTCATCTGGGAGGTGATCGACAACTCGATTGACGAGTACATGGCCGGGCACTGCAACCGCATCGAGGTGACGCTGTTCACCGACGGGTCGTGCATGGTGGGCGACAACGGTCGCGGCATCCCGACGGGCATCAAGGCCGAGTTCGGCATCAGCGCGGCCGAGCTTGCGCTGACGCGGCTCCACGCGGGGGGCAAGTTCAACAAGCGCTCGTACGGCGTCTCGGCGGGCATGCACGGCGTGGGCGTCTCGGCGGTGAATGCTGTCAGCGAGTGGCTGAAGGTCGACATCTTTCGTGAGGGCAAGGCCTTCCACATGGAGTTCTCGCGGGGCGCGACGACGCAGAGCCTCGGGGTGGTGAGCGAGAGCGCGAAGACCGGCACGGTGGTGCATTTCAAGCCCGACGCCGAGATCTTCTCGATGCTCGATTTCTCGTACGAGACGCTCTCGACCCGGCTGCGGGTGTTGTCGTTCTTGAACCCCGCTCTCACGCTCACGCTCACCGACCTTCGGCGCGGCGAAGACACCGAGGTCTTCGCGGCCAAGCACGGCATCGTTGATTATGTCCGCTTCCTCAATGATGCCAAGACGCCGTTGAATGTTGACCCGATCGCCTTCCGCGGCGAACAGATGATCGACATCAAGACTGACACCGGCCCCATCCCCGCGCCGCTCTCGGTCGACGTCGCCATGCAATGGACTGACTCTCTCTATGAGTCACCCTGGCCTTATTGCAACAACGTCCACCAGCCCGACGGCGGCGCCCATCTTCAGTCTTTTCGTACCGCGGTGACCAAGTGCATCAACGCTTACGCGGCTGAGAAGAATCTCTTGAAAGAGATCAAGGGCCAGCCGCTCACCGGCGAAGACGTGCGCGAGGGGCTGACCTTCGTGATCGCGTTGCGTCACCCCGCGGCGCAGTACACCTCGCAGACCAAGGCCAAGCTCAGCTCGACCGATGTCATCCCCGTGATCAACGGGGTCATCGCCGAGAAGCTCTCGACCTACCTCGATCAGAACCCGGCCATCGCGAAGAAGATCGTCGAGAAGTGTGTGCTCTCGGCGCAGGCCCGCGAGGCCGCCCGGCGCGCCCGCGAGCTCGTCCAACGCAAGGGCGTCCTCGATGCGGCCACGCTCCCGGGCAAGCTCGCTGATTGCCAGGAGCGAGACCCCACGCGCTGCGAACTCTACATCGTCGAGGGTGACTCCGCAGGCGGCTCGGCCAAGCAGGGCCGTGACCGCAAGACCCAAGCGATTCTGCCCCTCCGCGGCAAGATCTTGAACGTCGAGCGCGTGCGCTTCGAGCGCATGCTCTCAAACGCTGAGATCGGCACGCTCATCACCGCCCTCGGCATCACCATTCGCACCGAGACCCGCGAAGACGACGAAGGGGGCGGCTCGACCCACACCTTTGATCTTGAGAAGCTCAGGTATCACAAGGTCGTCATCATGACCGACGCCGACGTCGACGGGAGCCACATCCGCACGCTCCTCCTCACCTTCTTCTTTCGGCAGATGCCCGAGCTCGTGCACAAGGGCTACGTCTACATCGCGCAGCCGCCGCTCTACGGTGTGCGCCGCGGCAAGAAGGTGCATTACGTCAAAGACGACGACGGCCTGGCGCAGTACCTCATCCGCGAGGGCACCGACGGGCTCTCGCTCGAAGCGTCGAGCGCGAGCCTGAGCGACGAGCCCCTGCGGGCGCTGGTGTTCGAACTCCACCGCGGCGCGCAGATCTTGAACGCGATGGAGCTTCGCTGCGAGCCGCCGTTGATGCAAGCCGCGGTGCGCACCCGGGCCTTCGAGGGCGACGGGCTGAGCAGCGAGGCCAAGGCCCGCGAGGCCTTCGCGAAGCTCGAAGTGTACATTCAAGAGAACGAGCCCGAGCTTATGCCCCTTCGGCTCACCCTCGACGCCGACCTTGTCGGCAACGGGGTGCGGGCGCACGTGCGGATCCGTAACGGCACCGCCGGTCGCACCACGGTGTTCTCGAAGGCCTCGCTCGAAGGGCATGAGTACAAAGAGCTCGCGCGGATTGAAGACAAGGTTCGCGCCCTCGGCGACGGCCCCATGACCCTGGTCGACGGCGCCAAGCGCACCCCGGTGGCGCACGGCACCGCGCTCTACCGTCTGGTCGACGCGCGGGGCCGCAAGGGCACGACCATTCAACGGTACAAGGGCCTCGGCGAGATGAGCGCAGAGCAGCTCTGGGAGACCACGATGGATCCGGCCCGTCGGGTGATGCTCAGGGTGGGGGTCGAAGACGCCGCCGAGACCGATCGCTTGATGAACATGCTCATGGGCGACGAGGTCGAGCCCCGCCGACGCTTCATCGAAGAGAACGCCCTCAACGCCCGCAACCTCGACATCTGAGCGGCGCGTGCGCCGACACGGCGCTTGACAATGCGGCGCAGAGCTTGTATGCCCTGCGCCCCTCTCCCGAGACAGAGCTCTGCCTCAGGGCGTGAGCGACCCAACGTTAGAAGGTTTTTACGATGCAGAAGCCGAAGTTTCGCACGGTTGAGAAGTCAGCTTGGGTGTTCGTCACCACCAAGCTCAACACGCCGGGCGTCAAGACCATGAATCGCCGTACGGCCCTCCGTTGCGGCTACCTCACCGCGGTGTCGAACCTCCTCGGTGTCGCCGAGACCGAGCTCCCGACCCCGAAGGTGGGCGAGAGCATGAGTCACTTTGTGACCCGCGTGAAGTCAGCCCGCGCCTGATCACACCTTCGGGTCGGGCCGAGGCCTCCAGCCTGAGGTTGCCCTGATCGGGGCGGCCGTTGGGTCTTTGGGGGCCTTGTCGTTTGGGGCTCAAGGGTTCTGGGGTCGGGTGAAGCGTTGACGCTCTCGGCCTCGCGACGTTACAACCACGCGAAGATGGCTGAGGGCCCCTCCCCCGATGGGTTTTCGATGCGGTTCTGGGGGGTGCGAGGCAGCGTACCTTCACCCGGCGCGTCGACCGCTGGCGTCGGCGGCAACACCAGCTGCGTGCTGGTGCGCGTGGGGGGCCACACGCTGATTCTTGATGGCGGCACGGGGCTCCGCGGCGCGGGCGACGCCCTCTTGGCTGAGTCGCAGGGCGCCCCGGTGAGGGCCCATGTGTTCTTCTCGCACCTCCATTGGGATCATATCCAGGGCTTGCCCTTCTTCGGCCCTGCGTTTTTGAAGGGGAGCGCGCTGCACTGTCATGCCGGGCGCGTGTCGGGGCGCACGCTCCGAGAGGCCCTCGCGGGGCAGATGGCCTTTCCGTATTTTCCGGTGAAGTTTCAGCAGATCGCTGAGAATCTGAGCTTTCGCGACGTGGCCGTGCGCGAGCAGGTTCATCTCGACGGCGGGGTGTCGGTGTACGGAGTCGAGGGCAACCACCCTGACGGGGTCTTCGCGTGGCGCATTGAGTACAAGGGTCACGCGTTGGTGTATGCGACCGACACCGAGCCCTCACCGCACCACGAGGCCGCGCTGATCGCCCTCGCCGACGGCGCCGACGTGCTCGTCTACGACGCGCAGTACACCCCTGAAGAGTACGAGGGCCGCGACGGTCGTGGGGGCCGGGTCGGTTGGGGCCACAGCACCATGCTCGACGGCGCGCGGGTCGCCCGGGCCGCGGGGGTGGGCACCTATGTGCTCTACCACCATGATCCGGGCCAAGACGACGCGGCGGTGTGGGCCAAAGAGGCGCGGGCGCGGGCTGAGTTTGAGCACAGCGTCGCGGCTCGCGAGGGCTTGACCCTCGATGTGACCAGGGGCAAATCGCAGCGCTGAGGCTCAGCCGGCGACGGCGGCGGGGGTGGCCGGGGGCGCGATGTCTTTGCGGCGCCAAGCGGCGAGCGAGACGCGCCAGAGCACGCGCCAGACGTCGACGAGGCCGGCGACGAAGCCGCGGTCGACGTAGGTGACCTGGTGCCGGGCGCAGAGGGCCTTGACCCCCTCGACCACCCGATCATGCTGATGCCGCGGCATCATCGGGAAGAGGTGATGCTCGGTCTGCCGATCGAGGCCGCCGAAGAACCAGCGCATCCCCGGCATGGGGCTGATGTTCTGCGTGGTCGCACATTGGAGCGTGTAAAAGCCCGGGGCCTCGTCGCGGCGCAGCATCGGCCGCGCGTTGTGCCCTACAAGAAACACGCTGCCGATCATCAAGCCCGCCGAGAGTTGGGCGATGAGATAGAAGCCGAGCCGCGCGCCCCAATCGGGCAAGAGCGCCATGACCCCGATCACCGCGAGGTGATGCGCGACGATCGCCGCGATCTCTCGGCCGCGGTTGGGCACATTGGGCGCCCGCAGCGCCCACAAGAGGCTCTGCACGCACCAGTTGATGCGGGCCATCGAGAGCACCGGCACAATGGTGAGCGGCTGCAAGCGCACCAGCCAGCGCGTCAGGGCGTTGGCCTTCTCAAGCTCGTGCTCTGAGAAGGCCAGAAAGGGCAGGGTGTCGATGTCGGTGTCGTCACCCAACACATTGGGCAACGCGTGATGCACGTTGTGCTTCACCTTCCACCAATCGGCTGAGAAGCCGATGTAGAATGAGCCGACCAGGAGCCCCGCGAGGGCGCCCTTCTCGCGCTCGGGGTACACCGAATTGTGGAGGTAATCGTGGGCGAGCCAGCCGGCTTGTTGCCACGCGAGGCCCAAGAGAAGCGCCCCCGTCACCCACGACCAGGCGGCGCCGCCGAAGCCCGCCACGAGCCCCACCGAGGCGGCGATCAGCGCCGTCACGAAGAGACCTTGTTGAATGAAGAAGCCGGGCCTCGACGCGAACAAACCCTCGTCGCGGGCTCGCGCGTGGAGCGCCGCGAAATCGCGCTCGGCGTCTGAGCTGAGCTCGCTCTCAGGCAACACCAGCGGCGCCTTGGCCTTCAGCCCCGCGAGCTTCTTGCGCGCTGAAGCGACGTGAAACGCCGCAAACGCGGCGGTCGCGTCGCGACCAAGGTATTTGAGCAAGATCTCGCCGCCGGGGTGCTTGGCCGCATACCGGGCGACATCGTAGGTGACACCCTCGATCACGATCTGTTGGGGTGTGGTCGGGCCTTCGCCCGGCGCATCATTCGACTGCATCGCGAGGGCGAATGTATACCCGTCTGGTCAATATTGTCTCGCGAAGCGTTTGCGCGGCGGCAAATTTCAAGGCCGAATGAGCGTCGCGAGGCTGAGCGCGGTCTCGTCGGTGGCGCCCTTGCTGCGCCGCGCGTAGAGCCCGACGGCCTCGCCGCCGAGCACGAAGACGCCCCAGTTGGTGACGTGACCCTCTGCGTCTTGACGCGCCGCAAAGTAGCGCTGCGCGACCCATCGACCGGGTTGGCACTCGGCGGTGACCTCGCGCCACTCGGTGTCGGTGTGGTCGCGCCCGATCAAGACCTCGTCGCCCTCGGCGCCGTAATCGCTCTTGAGCACCCAAGCGTCGCGTTGTGACATGAGCTCGGCCTCGTGCAGCGTCTCAAGGCGCACGGTGTACGGCACGAGCCGCTCGATGACAGCCTGGTTGGCGTGGCTGAAGCGATGGATGTGCTCCCACATCAAGGCCATGGCGCGCTTGTTTTGAGGCAACACCGCGCCGAAGGGGTTGAGCACCGCGGTGCGGTGATCGACGAACGCGCCGAGGGCCGCTTCGAGGGGCCCGACCAGCGGCGCCGCATCGGGGATGGGGTCATCGCGCCAGACCGAGCCGCGCTCGCCCCACCAATCGGTCTTGTAGTGTCGAATGAGAAGCGACACGGGCTCATGAAAGCACCGCAGCGGCCCGTCGGCTTCGCGCGAGAGGTTGTACGGTGAGCCGAGCACCACGCGCCACCCCGCGGCGCTCAACCATTGACGGTACAATTTAATCAGCGAGAGATCTTCGGTGAACTCTGTGGGGTACACGATGGCCGCGGTGCGCGGCGCGTCGGGGCCGACCCAGCGCCGGGTGAGGGCCTCGGCGATCGCCACGAAGCGCGACGCGAGCGCGGTGTTGGGGTCGACGAGCTCGGGGTGCCGCGGCGCGATCAGCCGCGAGAGCTCGACGGTCTCGGCCTCGCCCGTGGGGGTGTCTGAGTTGAGCTCGGTGATGGCGTAGCCCTCGTGGGTCTCGAACACGTCGACCCGGCCGATGGCGTGCCAGAGCGGCGCCGAGGCCTGCCACATCACCTTCTGCGCGGGCGAGAGCGCGAAGAAGCTGTCGAGGAGCTCGGGGTCTTCGTCGACGATGCGGCAGAGCTCGTCGTAGACCGAGGCGACGTCGGCGCCGACCCTGAGGAGGGCCGCGGCCTCGTCGCGCGAAATGACCGCGGGGGTGAGCGAAAAGCGCGGGGTGCCGTCGAGCCAGGGGTCTGCGATGATGGCGCCGTCGAGCAGCGCGCGGGCGAACTGTTCGTACGCGGCGTCGCTCATGCCAGGGTCGAGATGAGGGTGGCGGTGCCGAGGTAGACCGCGGCTTCGAGGGCGGCCATGGCGTTGTTGTGGTCGGCGCCGATGGCCTCGTCGAGGGCGCCCCCGCGGAGGCTCGGTCTGGCCCCGAGCAGCAAGCCTTGAACTACGATTTGACGCACGGGGTAGAGGCCCAGCGTCCACGCGACGACCTTGCCGAAGCCGCGGAGCGACTGCGACCAGCCCTCGAAATCGCCTTCGACGCCGCGGGCCACCATCACCGAGACGGCGATCGAGAGCCCCGCGTAGGAGAGCGCCGCGGCGAAATTTTCACCGCGAATCTGCTCTTCGTCGTCGTAGCTGGTGAGGGCGCGGAAGAGGCTCACGAACCCCGCCTGCGCGAAGACCGCGAGGGTGAAGAAGGTCATCGCGAGGCCGACGCTCCGCAGGTCGTTGCCTGCCAGGGCGGGGCCCAACAAGATGCCCGCAGAGACCGAGCTGGCCGCCGCCGCGAGGCCCGCCGCGGCGTTGTCGCGGTCGAGCTCGGCCCGCAGTTTCGCGCGCAACAAGAGCCGCTTGCCGAGCAGCGAGACGCCTTCGAGCAAGAGCACCCCGAGGGCCCCAAAGGCGCTCACCCAGACGAGGTCGTGACCGAGCACCCCGGTGAGGCAATTCTGTACCACCGAGGCGGCGATCCAGAAGACCGCGAAGACCTCGCCGACCTGGGTGAGGCGCCAGGCCGTGTTGGCGCCTCGGAGGTCGCCCCGTACGGTGTGTCTCGGCGTGACGATGCGCTTGAAAACAAGGTGCAGCAGCAGCATCCCGAGGGTGCCCGCTGCCCCGAAGGCGGCCACGTAGGGGGTCGAAGGGTTCATGTTTGCGGGCGACTCTATCGCGTTTTGTGTCGAGGCGTATTGTGGCATGGTGCCCCGGGCGATGGCCGAAGGCGAAGGGGGGCGGGCGGTGCCTGCGAAGGGGGCGATCCGAGGGGTGATGGGCCTGGCCTACATCGACCTCGGGGGGCTCCTGGGGCTCGACGGTCTAGAGGCCCTCGATGATGAAATTTGCTTGGCGTTGAGCCAGCTTCCGACAGGGTACACCGGGGGCTCTCACCGCTCGATGTTGATCATGCCGCCGGGGCGCGAGGCCGAGGCCTGGGTCGACTACGGCGAGGTGATCGCGGGGCTGAGCGACGCTGACTATCTCACCCTCGGGGGCCTCGCCGACGAGCCCCGGGGCTGGGAGCTCGCCGCCCGGGCCGAGAGCACTTGGGGCGAAGAGCGGGCCTTGGGGCTCTCGCGGCGCCAGATGCTGTGGCTCGAATACAAGCACCGGGTCTACTTCCCGTGGAAGGTGTTTTATGAGCTTATGCCGAACCGCTGGTGGGGTGAAAAGAGCCGCGGCGAGGGCAAGCGGTTTACCCGTAACGCCGAGCGCTTCTTCGCGAAGACCATCGCTTTTGTGAAGCGCCTCCCGTTTCAAGAGATCGGGCGGTGCAACATCATGGGGCTCCAGTCGTTTGATCACGGCACGGTGCACCGCGACGGCGAGGGCGACGGCGCGCCCGATGAGTTTGTGACGCTCTGCCCTCGCCCGGGCAAGCGGCTGTACCTGCTTGACGGTCACGGCCCGACGGCGCAGAAGGTCGCGGTCGCGGGGCGGGCCTATTGGTTCAACGACCATGACTATCACGGCGTCGAGGCAGACCCGTGGTTTCGTTACAGCGTCAGGGTTGATGGCGTCTTCGAGCCGTCGTTTCGAGACAAACTTGAAGCCTATGCGACATCGTTGAAGGAGGCGCGGTGAGTCAGCAAAAAGGCAATGATGCCAAGGTGTTCGTGCGCGACGGCACCGTCGACGCGCCGGGCACCGTCGGGGCCCGCTGGTGGAATCAGGCGCTCATCGAAGAAGACCGCGACATGTCGCGCCGCGCCGCGCTCAAGGGCCTCGCGGTGGGCGCGGTGGCCTTGAGCGCCGTGGCCGGGGCGGGGGCGCTCGTCTACGAAGCGATCGAGCCTGACTATCAGTTCGAGCGCCGCGACAGCCTGCTCATGCAGCGCACCTTCGGGTGGGCCTTTAGCGCCAACGGGGTGACGCTGAAGCCCGAGACGACCTCGGCGGTGAGCGCGTTTCGACCCGATGTGATCGCGACCCTTGAGCGCGACTTGGCGCCGAGCCGGTGGTTGCCGTTTCACGTCCCGACCTTGCTTCAGTCGATGACGGCGGCGCCGACGGGGCAGCTTCGCGGGCGGAGCGCGGGGGCGCGGGTGTTGCCCAATGAGCTCTCGGTGCTGCCCACGCCCACCATGAACTGGGCCTTCGCCTCGGGGAGCGCGCTGGCCACGCTCTTTCGCGACGTGCCCGTGCCCGTGGCGGTGCTGGTCGACCTCGACGGCGCCGAGTCTGTGGCCTTCGCGGCGGGCGCCTCGTCGGTGTTCGAGCCAGTCTTCCTCCTCGACAACTGGCCGCACCCGCTCGGGCTCTCGCCCGCGCAGAACGCGCTCACCGCCGCGGTGTATTACCGCGATCTCTTCGTCGGCAACCGCGACCTTCGGGGCGCGACGCCGCCGCCGATCTTCGTGCTCGACCGCACCCGGCTGACCGAGTTCTCGGGCGAACAAGAGAGCTTCGACAATCGCTATGTGGGCCGCGTGCCCTCGGGGGCCTCGCTCCGCAACGCGGGCATCACCCGCGCGTTGTATGTGATCGATGGCGCGGGGCAGCTCCCCGAGCGCGAAGACCTCAACGACACCCTGGTGGGGTGGTCGCAATCAGGCATCGACCTCCGTGCCCTCTCGGCCAGCTCGTTTCGTGCGAACTACGAGGCCGTCGGGAGCCACCAGCCGAGCTCGCCAAAGTACTACGGCGGCGACGTCTCGACGCACCCTTCATTCTGGCAGCACTACCCTTGGGCGCAGCTGCCCCCGGGCATGATCGCGCAGCCGCCCGACGACCCGCAGGTGACGGGGCACGCGTTCGTGCCGCGGGTGACGCGCTTCTCGCGCGGCGCGAAGCCCCCGGCCTTCGCCTCGGTCGAAGTGGCGGTGCACATCGAGAGCCGACAAATCATGGGCGCCAGCTTCGACCGAGACGGCACCTGGAATCGTATGTCGAGCTCAGGCTCGAGCTCACGGAGCAGCAGCAGCACCCGCGGCGGCTGGTGGGGATGGGGAGGCGGCTGATGGCCATGTCACACTCGGTCTTCGCGATGGAGCTGTGCTTTCGGATCGAGCCAGGCTCGCCGCTCCAGGGCCACCTCCGCGAGGCGCTCTACAAGCTCCCCGCGGCGATGAGCGCGCGCGAGAAGTGGGAGTACTACCGCTGGGTCTCAGAGATGTTGGTCAATCATCTCAGCTTCGCCGACGCCGGATGCTGGGATTTTTGGGACACCGACAGCAAGGCCCAGAGCGACTTCAAGATGTGGTGCGACGGTCTGTTCACCGAAGAGGGAGGGCGTAAGACCCCTTCGGGCCCGCCTGCGCCCTTTCGCGGCGACGTGCGGTACATGACCTTCACCGTCGCCCTTCTGTTGCAGTACGGCTCGTACACCGAGCGCGGCATGAGCAGGCTCTGCAACATCGCCGAGGCCAACCTCTGGCAACGCGCGACCTTCGCGCACATCCTTCGCGGCATTCGCTCGATCAGCTTCGCCTCGGTGAAGGGCGACGTCGTCTACCTCCTGCCCCGCGACGCCGACTGGGGGCTCACCGCAGAAGACCTGCGGCAGCCGAAGTTTGAGTACCTACGCCCGCTTTCGTGAGCGGCGTCGCGCGGCGAGCGCGGCCCCAAGCAAGAGCCACCCCGCCCCCGCGCCGCGCGCCCGCTGACCCGGCGCGTGACACCCGCAGCCCTCTTGCGCTTCGGTCACGGGGATGTCGGGCGAGATGTCGCCCGCGTCGAAGTCTTCTGGCACGTCGTCAAACTCGACGACGTCTTCGGCCCCCGCGTCTTCAACGCCCGCGTCGGCGCCGCCTGCGTCTTCAGCGCCCGCGTCGTCGCCAGCATCGACGCCGAGATCGCTCGGTAGATCGGCCGCGACGTCGCGTGCAATGTTGACATCGTTTACATTGCCGGCGTCGCTCGCTGCGTCGCGCGGAGGCCCGGCGTCGACCGCGCAGACGCCGTCGTCGGCGCGGCCGTCGCAGTCGTCGTCGAGCATGTTGCAGGTCTCGGCGCGAGGCACCACCTGCCCCGCGCAGGCGCCCCAGACGCCGCGGGCGCAGGTCTGCGAGCCGTTGCGACAGATGCCTCGCCCGGCGGTACCCGCGGGGCCCGCGTAGCAGCTCCGGCTCAGCCCGTCGTCGGTGCGCCCGTCGCAGTCGTCGTCGCGGTTGTCGCAGTCTTCGCGGGTGGGGAGCACCTGCCCCGCGCAGGCGCCCCAGTTGCCGTTTGAGCAGGTCTGGGTGCCCGCGCGGCAAGACCCGCGCCCTTGGGTGCCCGCGGGGCCGGTGTAACAGCTTCGGCTGAGGCCCTCGTCGACGCGGCCGTCGCAGTCGTCGTCGCGGCCGTTGCAGACCTCGGTCGAGGGCACGCACCCGCAGGTCGCCCCTGGGCTCTGGGGGTAGGGGTTTTGATCTTGCCACATGCCCGGCGAGCCCGTGCACCGCCCGCGAAACGAGTCGGTCGAGACCCCGTTGCGGCGCCACCCCACATGGAGGTGCGGCCCGCTCGAATTGCCCGAGCTCGCTGAGCGCCCCACGGTCTGACCGCACCGTACGCGCTGCCCGCGCGACACCGCGATCGAGTTGAGCTGCATGTGGCAGTAGATGGTGCTCGTGCCGTCGCTGTGCGTGATCTGAACGTAGTTGCCGCAGCGCCCGCCGCAGCTGTTGCCGAGGCCGCCGTAGTTGGCGCACCCGTTGTTGGTCGCGGTGACCGTGCCGTCGGCGGTGGCCACCACGGTGGTGCCGATGCCCACAGGGTAATCAGTGCCCGTGTGACCGTTGTAACAGCGCGACCCGCAGTTGTAATCGCGACAGCCTGAGCTGCTGCCGTTGTTGTCGAAGCCGTAGTTGATGTTGGGCGCGACATTGAGCGGGCGCCGATGACGCACCTGCGCCCCCAGCGAGGGCGCCACGAGCCACAGGGTCAGGGCCCACGCGCCGCGTCTCATCGGCCGACCTCGAGGGCCGAGGCGCTTACGGTGACCCAGCGCTCGGCGCGCCCTTGCAAGACCAGGCGGGCCCCGTCGGGGCTCAAGACCGGCGCGTGATACCCCTCGAAGCTGCGGCGCAGCGTGCCGTCAAAGGTCATGGCGAAGACGCCCCGCTCGTTCTCGACCACGAGCACGTCGCCCCAGACCCGCGCCGCGCTCGGGCCGTTCGATTGAAGGGTCGTGCCTTCATTCAAGGGCACGACCTCGTCGGTCTCGAGGCGCACCCTGAACCACGCGGGGCGCCCCTCAGGAGAGGCCATCAACAACACTTCGTGCCCGTCGGGCGAGAGCGTCGGCGACCACACCGAGGCCAGCGAGGGCGCCAGCGATCGGAGCTGCGCGCGCTGAAGGTCGAGCACCCGCAGCCCCACCATCGGCGCCTCGCCCTGCGTAAACGTGACCAGACGGTGGGCCGCGTCGAAGCTCAAGGGGCCGTACACATGCTCGGCCAGGGTGACCGGCGCGGCCTCGGGCGCGTCGAGGCGGAGCAGCGCGCCGCGTCGGGTCAACGCCACCGCGCGGCCGTCGCCCAAGAGGTGAAAGGCCAGCAAGGGCGTAGACCCCAAGGCCGTACGCGCCGGGCCCGTGGGGCGCAGCCAGCGGGCTTCGAAGCCGGGCTCCTCGTCGCTGTCGGCGAGGGCCGCGAGGGGGCGCCCGACGGTGGCCTCGTGGGCGCTCAGATCGAGCACTTGTTCACCCGGGAGGCGAAACCCGAGCGCGGGCACGCCGGTGAGCGCCACAAGCTCGGCGTTCGCAGACGGCGGCACCGTGCGGGTGCACCCAAGGGCCAACACACCAAGCACCAAGGTCAGGGCTCGCATAGGCCCCCAACTGTGCTTCAAAAGAAGGTGAACGTATAGCGGGCTGAAAGCCCAAAAAAGAACTGGAAGTTGCCCCCGCGCACGGGGTCGTAGCTCACAGAGCTGCTCAAGAGCTGATCGCTCCCGCTCGACACCACGCGCACGGTGCTGTCTTTCTGCGTGCTCGCGCTGGTGATGGGCACCATCGAGAGCTGCACGCCCACGGCCAGCGGTTGGGTCAAGCGGTACTCAGCCCCGAGGCCGATGGGCACTGCCACCCCCGAGGTCACCCAGCTCGTGCGGTTCTGGGGCTCGGTGTAGCTGCGGTCGCGGCTGATGCTTTGGGCGAAGCCGACGCCGACCGAGAGCCACGGCTCGAGCCGCCGCAGGTCGCCGTACCCGTTAAAGAAGACCCGACGGTTGTGCTGCACCGCCGCCCGGAGCGCCAAGGGGTAGAACCTCGCGTAGACGCCGAAGTGGTATGACGAGAGCGTGTCGCGGGCCCCGAAATTGGCCTCGGTGTTGCTGTAATTCCCCGTGGCTGAGAGGCTCTGGTAGTTGTATTGCAGGCCCGCCGAGACCACAGGGTTGAAGCGCCAACCGAGCTGCGCCTGGGCCGCGAGACCGCCCGTAAAGGCTTCGAGCGCGGGGTTGCTCGGGGCGATGTCTTGCGTTCGGTAAAAGATCCGTTCGTCGGTGTTTGAGAAGCCGCCCCCGCCGAGCGAGAGCGAGAGCTCGAGGCCGCGCTCGCCCTCGTTGTCAGGGTGGGTGGCCGAGGCGGTCGAAGCAGAGAGCATCACAGCCGCGGCGAGCGTGATCAGAGTCGGTCGTCGCATGGGCACGACGATACTTTGCAGGTCACCCACTTCGAGGAGAAAATGTCACAAACGATCGCTGCGCCTTGCGGCCCGCATCGGTGCGGGGCAGCGTCAGCACGAAGCGCGCGCCGCCCCCGGGGCGGTCTTCAACGCCCACGTCTCCGTCATGGTCGAGGGCCACCTTGCGGACGATGGCCAGCCCGAGCCCCGTGCCGTCTGACTTGGTTGTAAAGTAAGGGTCAAAGACCCTCGCCTGGTCGGCCGCCCCGATGCCCGGCCCGTCGTCTTCGACCACGAGGCTGACGGCCCCGGGGTCGACGCCGGGCTCGACCCGCACCCAAACATGCCCGGCGCGCCCGCGCTGCGCGATCGCCTGAATCGCGTTGCGCACCAGGTTCTCGACCGCGCGCCGCAACAAGATGCGGTCGACCCGCACCGGCACCGCGCCCTCGCCCGCGTCGAAGCGCACCGCCACATCGTCGTGGCCGCCGCCGGCCTCTTCGAGGAAGGCCCGCGAGCTGGCCATGTCGCGCACAAACTCCCCGAGGTCGCCTTGGGCCAGCTTCACCTCGGGGAGCCGCGCAAACTCCGAGAAGGCCGACACCAGGCGCCGCAGCGTCGCCACCTCTTCTTCGATCACCTCGGTGGCCGTGTTGAGGGTGCGCGCGAACTGCGCGTCATCGCCCTTGTACTTCCGCGCGAGCTCTTGGGCCGCGAGCTGAATGGGCGTCAGCGGGTTCTTGATCTCATGCGCGAGGCGCCGCGCGAACTCTTGCCACGCGGCGATGCGTTGCAGCGCGTCGACGCGACCGCGAACCAACCTCAGCTCGTCGACCATTTGGTTGAAGTGCTTGAGAAGATTGGTGATTTCGTCATCACCGTCGACGTCGAGCTGCACCTCGCTCTCGCCCGCCGCGACCCGCGCGAGGCCCGCGTCGAGCCTGCCGAGCCGCGCCGCGCCCTCACGGCTCGCGGCCTCGGCGCTGCGCGCGGCCAGGAGCACAGCCCCCAAGGCGCCGAGCGCGCCGACCAGGCCGAGCAGCGCCGTCGCCCAGGGCGTCTGCCGCGTCGCCGCCGCCTCGCCCGCGCAGGGCACCGCGAAGGTCATCACAAGCCGCTCGCGCGGGCCCTCATCGACCTGAACCGCGGTGCAGCCCCCTGCGCGTTGGGCGGGCCGTGTCACCGAGCCCAACAAAGTCCCGCGGAGGTCGGTGCGCGCGGCCTCGATCCAGTCGGCGTCGCGCCCGAGGGCGGTGAGGGCCGCGGCGAGCGAGCGCTGCCGTTCGAGCCCGAGGGCGACCCGGGCCAGGGCGCCACGCTGCTGCTGCGTCTGCGCGTTGGCAGACGCCGGCGCGGCGGCGACGACGAGCGCCGCCCGGGTGTGCCGCACCGCGAGGGTGGTCGCGAGGGCGACGACGAGCGCCGCGGCGTATCCGATGGGGCGATGGTGACGGGTGAGCCTCTGCGAAAATGTGAGGCGTTCAGCCACGTTGCAAGAGCCCCAAGAGCCGCACGAGGCCGATCACGGCGGCGAGCGCGACGCCGACCCAGAGCGCGGTCTCGGCGAGGCTGCGCCGCGCGGGCCCGACCAGCTCGCCCGCCGAGCGCGGCCGTTCGGGCGCCTTGAGCTGGTCGGCGAGCTTGTTCGACGCGGGCTTGTCGCCCTCGCCAGGAGGCACCGCGGCGGGCTTGCGGGCTTGAACGAAGTACACCTTCACGGTGGTGTCGGCCGAGCCGCCGTGGGCGCCCGAGAGCGTCGCGCTGTCGAGCGAGGGCACCCGCGGCGAGCGCGGGATCGCGGGCACCGATTCGAGGCCCTCGCGCGGCCGAAAGCTCGTCTTTCGGGGTGTGGTGCTCGGGGCCTGGTTGCGCCGCGAGAGCAGGTCGGCGAGCCCCATCTCGACGGTCTTCATCAGCTGCCCGCTCTCGGGCGGAGGCGGCGCGCCCAAGAGCGGGTCGCGCTGGTTGGGGTCGCGCTCGAAGAGCGAAAACGCGGTGATCTCGAAGCTGCCGTGCGACCACTCGAAGATGGCGGCCACGTCGAGGTCGTCGCGCCCGTCGAGGGTCAACGAGATGAGCTCGCCCCGCTCGTAGAGGGCCTTGCAGTGTCGCGAGGGCTCGTCGACGAGGGTGAGCTGGAGCTGCCCGGTGAGCCCGGCGTCTTCGCAGTAGCGCATCACGTCGGCGGGCGAGCAGAGCGCGAAATCGCCCGACACCTTGCGGGGGTCGTGCACCGTCGCGCCGCTGATCGGCGGCAGCTGCTGCGCGAGGGTGTAGCTGCCCTCGGAGGCGCGGATGAACAGGTCGACCGCCAGGGCCACCGGGTCGTCGCCCTCGCGCGCCGTGGTCACCTCGGGCGTGCCAGAGAGCAGCGGGATCTCGGCCCGGACCCGATCGGCCACCACGGTCAGGGTGCCCGTAAACCGTGTGGCCTCGCACCATCGCAAGATGGCATCGGCGTCACCATGATGAAACGTGCCAGAAGGGGCCGGCGCGTGGACGTCGCTCACCGCGTCAAGGTTAGTGGGTTTCGCGCCGCGATGAAATGGAGGAGAGCACGTACAACGCGACACCCGCTCAGGGCCGTCGCCGCCGCCCCGCGTTGCACATCACGGGAAGATGTCGCGCTCGCGATACGCCGTCTGGAGCCGCTCAAGCGCGATGCAGTAGGCCGCGATACGCATGTCGACATTTCGCGCACGGGCGAAATCGCTGACCTCGCCGTAGGCGCGCTTCATGGCGTCTTCGAGGCGGGCGTCGACCTCTTCGAGCTTCCAGCTCTCGGAGCGCTTGTTCTGCACCCACTCGTAGTAGCTCACGGTGACGCCGCCCGAGTTCGCGAGCACATCGGGGATGATGGTGATGCCCTTCTCAAGAAGGATCTTCTCACCCTCAGGGGTGGTCGGGCCGTTGGCCCCTTCGGCGATGAGCTTGCATTCGAGGGCCTGGGCCTCAGCCTCGCCCACCTGCCCTTCGAGCGCCGCGGGCACGAAAATATCGCAGCGGGTGCTGAAGAACTCTTCGCGGGTGATGCTCTGCCCTGAGGGGTACCCCGCGATGGAGCCGTGGCTCCGCACCCACTCGGCGAGCTTGTGCGGGTTGAAGCCCTCGGGCGAGCGCATGTACCCCGAGTGATCGCCCACGGCCACCAGCGAGGCGCCGTACCGCGCCAAGAGGGTGCTGGTGTGCTGCCCCACGTTGCCGAAGCCCTGCACGATGTACGTGCTGCCTTCGAGCGAGAAGCGGCTCTCGCGCGCCCACTCGGTGATGCAGTGCACGACCCCCTGCCCCGTGGCCTTCTCGCGCCCGAGGGTGCCGCCGGTCGAGACGGGCTTGCCGGTCACCACGCCGCGGTTGGCCTGCTTGTTCACATGGCCTACGGTGTTCATGTAGGTGTCCATGATCCACGCCATCATTTGGCTGTTGGTGCCGACGTCGGGCGCGGGGATGTCGTAGTCGGGCCCGATGTTGCTGCCGAGGGCGTGGGCGAAGCGGCGGGTGATGCGTTGGAGCTCGGCCGACGAGTGGTTTCGCGGGTTGAACTTGATGCCGCCCTTGGCGCCGCCGTAGGGCAAGCGCATGAGGGCGCACTTCCACGTCATCATGGCGGCCAGGGCCTTGACGTCGTCGAGGGTGACGTTCTCATGGTAGCGAATGCCACCCTTGAAGGGCCCCAAGATGTTCGAATGCTGAATGCGATAGCCCTTGAAGAGCTTCACCTCGCCGTTATCCATTCTAACGGGAAAGTGAACGATGAGCTCGTTCTTGGGCTGTGAGAGCATGAGCTCGACCGAGGCGTCGAGCTTCAGCACCTTCGCGGCGCGGGTCAGATAGTCTTGAATGACTTTGAAGAATTCGTACCGCTCGCTCGACATGGTTGGTTGAAACTCCGTGTGACGCACTTCTAAGGGAGTCTAGCTTCGACGTCGGGCGCCGCGGCGTCGAGCTCAGGGGGTGAGACGCTCGCATCGCCCAGGTACCCGGCGTCGTTGCGCGCGCTCGGGAGGCTGTTTGTGGCCGTCGCGATGGTCTCGCAAGAGGTCAACCCCGAGGCCGACACGCCGTCGTAGCAGAGCACGAAGGTGAGCGGGCGCAACGGGTCATCGTGGGTGCCCGCGAAGAACAGCGTGGCGAGGCGAGAAGCCCGCAGCGCGAGGGGCTTCAAGAGGTACGCGATGCTTTGCGCCACCTCGCCGCCGCCGAGGGCGCGCACCGAGAACTGAATCGGGTACCCCGTGGGGAGGTTCGTCGCGCTCCACCAGGCGGTGTCGCACTCGTAGCCTTGGCCGCCCGTGATGGCCGTGCTGCCGTAGGGCACGTTGTTCGCGAAGAACACGTTGACCATCGGCACCGGAAAGTCGGGCGGCGTGTTGTAACGGATCGCAAACGAGAGCCGGTCGGCGTTGGCCCCGAGCGAGGCGTGCACCGCGCGGATGTCGACGCTCCCTTGGGGGCACTCGGCGCAGGCGCGGTCGGGCAGAAAGCCGAGCGCGGCCACCATGCCGCCCTCGACCGTGGGCTGCGAGGTGAGCACCAGCGTCGCGTGGCTCCGCGGGTCGACCCTGACGCTCACCGACGCGAGGGGGGTGAGCGTGCGCTCGACCTGGCTGCAATCTTGCCCCGCGGGCACGACGGCGAACTGCCACGGCTCGCCGACGCTCTGCACCCGCGTGTTGGTGGGCGCGGGCTGGCTCACTTGAAGGTATTGCAACCCGCTGAGCGGCCAGCTCTCGTCGCTCACCGCGGCGTAATAATAGCCTTGGACGTTGCGGCGCTCGCAGAGCGTCACGGGGCCGAAGCCCACGGCCATGTGCGCGAGCCTGACCCGCATCTCGGGGCCGGGGGCGCAGCTCCCGGGGCGATCGAGGGTGGTGACGTCGACCCCCGCATCAAGGGGCGTCGCGACCTCGCTCGCGTCTTCGACACCAGGCCGGTCGAGCGCCGTCGCGTCGCGCGGCGGGAGCAGCTCTGTCGAGACTCGAAACTGATCAAAATCGAGGCAGCCCGCGAAGCAAATCGCGAGCGCCACGAGCCCGACACCCGGGCGCATCAGAACGACCCCGTGACGGCCACGCCGCGGGCCGTGGGTTCGAGCGTCATGGCGGGGCGTCGCGCGGGCCCGCCCTCGCTCGCCTCGCGCCCGAGCACCCAGCGCATCACCGAGCCCGAGAGGGCTAGCGCGGCCCCTGCCCCGATGAGCGAAAAGCCCAGGGTCTGATAGAGGCTCCCGCGGTCGGCGCGGGCGTTGTCGTCGGGGCTCGGCATGGGCCGCGCGGCGAGGGTGTCGTACTCGTCGCGGGCGAGCGAATAAAGCGCGACGCCGCCCGCCATCGAGACGCCGCCGATGAGCATCGCCACCACGCCCGCGCCGCGCCAGCTCGCGCCCTGACGCCGCGGCTGCGGGTCGAGGGCTTGGGGGCGCAGCGTCACCGAGGGCGCGCTGGGAGTGCCCTCGGCGGGGGCGTCACCGCGCGGCGTGGCGACCTCACGCGGCGCCTCGGCCACAAGCCGAAGGCTGCACCGTTGGCTCGCGCCCGCTTCGAGCGACACCAGCTGCATCGCCGGCGCATAGCCGCGCGCGCGCACCATCACCGCGACGTCGCCCGGGTGGAGCGGCACCTCGACCCCGAGGGCCTCGCGCTCGAGCGGGTGCTCGTTCAGCGTGACCGTGGCGTCGTCGGGCAGCGGCGCGACCTCGACGACCAGCCGCGCGATCTGCGACACGAGCCCGTTGGCCTCATCGTGGGCGGCCTGCGCCGTGGCGGCGTAGCGCGGCTCGCGGAGGGCCCGGGCGTCAGCGTCTCGGGCCGCGCGGTCGAGCATGGCCCAGGCCTCGGGCAGGTGGTTGAGCCTCGAGAGGGCGCGACCGTAATAGAGCCGCGTGTTGGGGCTGTCGACGGCGAGCAGCGAGCGACGAAACTCATCGGCCGCGCGCTCGAAATCGTTGGCGAAGAAGTGCTCGCGGCCCCGCAGGTAAAGCTCCTGCGCGAAGTTGTTCAGCGCCAGGGTAGACGGCGGCGACGCGGGCACACCCTGGGCGAAGGCAGCTCCGCCGAGTAGACCCGCCACAATCCAAGCACACGCTCGAATGAGGCCACGCATCGATTCACAACGCCTTCTGCGTTCAGATACCGGGCGGATCGTACAACGAACTACCCTGCGGTGTCGCGCCCTCGCGGCTCAGATGCCGTCGGTGCGTGCGGCTCCCGTGACGATGACGCAGCGGGCGAAGCCCCGCGTCTGGGGTCAACGCCGCTGCGGGCTCAGAGACGGGCTCTGGGGCCGCTTGTGGGGGGGGCAAGGGGGCCTGTACCTCCGGGCGCGCCGAGGCCACGCTTGGGCCCTCTGCGTTGCCCTGAACGGCCATCCCCTGAGGGGTGCGCGTCGGCACGGTGTCAGCGGGTGCGACCGGGCGTCGCAGCCCGAGGCCGATCAGGAGCGCCCCGACGAGGACGGCGGCGACGGCGGCCATCGAGGTGCCGGTACGAAACCGCGGCCCGGCGGCGCCTGCGGGCGGCGGGGTCGAGGGCTTCGACGACGCGACCGCGGTGGGGAGGGTGTCTTCGTTTTGGGGCACCCCGCGGCTGGGGGTCGGCACCTCGGGGCTGACCGGCGCGACGGGGGCGGCCGCGAGGGCCGCGATGGCAGCCAGATCGGCCTCGACCTCGGGGAAGCTCGGCTTCGACCGTCGGGTCTGTCGCGGGGGCGCGGTGCGGGTGCCTGATGCGGTGATGTTGACCGGCAGCGGGGTCTTGTCGGCGGCCTCGGCTTGGGGGCTCGGAGGCGGGATCTTGGGCGTCGCGACCCGGGCTCGGGCGACCCTGACGGTGCCCGCCCGTCGCTCTTCGCCGGGGCCGGTGTGTTGGGGCCAGCCGTCTTGGGGGCAGGCCGCGAGGGCGACGTCGAGGGCCTCAGAGAGCACCTTGCCGGTGGCGAAGCGCTCGTGTTTTTGCCGAGCCAGGCACTGCTCGAAGAAGTCGTCGAGGTCGACCGGGAGCTCGGGGCGCAGCGCCGACGGGGGGGTGATCTTGTGGGTGAGGATGGCCACCAGGAGCTCGGCGATGGCCTCACCCTCGAAGGGGTGGCGGCCGACGAGCATCTCGTAGGTGAGCATCCCGAGCGACCAGAGATCGCTGCGGCCGTCGAGGCTCCGCGCGGCGCGGGCTTGCTCGGGTGACATGTACCGCGGGGTGCCCACGAGGGTGTTGCTCGCCGTCGCGCCGCCCCCCGCCGCGAGGACGTCGGTAAACTTCGCCACCCCGAAATCGAGCACCTTCACCACGGGCTCGGCGCCGGGGGCGTCTCTGTCGTCGGCGAGGAAGATGTTCTCGGGCTTGAGGTCGCGGTGCACGATGCCCGCGGCGTGGGCGACGTCGAGGGCCGCGCCGATCTGCCGCACGATCGCTGACACCTGCCGCGCGGTGAGTCGCTCGGCGAGGGTGAGCCGGCGGGCGAGCGACATGCCTTCGAGCAGCTCCATCACCAAGAAGGGCGATGGGCGCGCGTCGGGGCCGGCGGCGCTCTCGAGGCCAAAATCTTCGACCCTGACCACGTTACGGTGGCGCAATTTTGCGGCGATCTGCGCCTCTCTGAGAAAGCGGTCGATGGCCTTGGGGTCGCGGGCGATTTCAGGCAAGAGCACCTTGATGGCCACGGGGTGACGCAAGAGCGCGTGCTCGCCGCGGTAGATGACGCCCATGGCGCCCGCGTCGATCGCTTCGATCAACCGCCAGCGCCCGGCCAAGATGTCGCCTGGCTCAGCCATACTGAACACCCGCGAGTCTATCGATGAATGCCCCTGCGGTGCAAATGCCACCGTCGTCTTTCTCTTGCGGCTGCGGCGTCGGGCCTACACCTGTGGCGTCGAGACCGTTGGAGGCGGTGGGGTGAATCGGGTAGAGAGAACGCGCATCGTGAAGGGCGACGCGCCTCGCGCGGGTTGTTGGGTATGAGCGAAGGCAGAGTGCGGCGAATTTGGTGAGTGCTGACCCCCAGACCAGGCCACGTCAACGGCGGCGCCGGCGTCTGCGGGCGGTGTCGGTGGTGCTGCTCGCGCTCATCGTGACGGTGGCGGCGGTGCTGCGTTCGGCCTGGCTTGCGCAACGCGTGGCGCAAGCGGTCTCGAAGCAGGTGCGCGAGGCCACGGGGATGCTCGTTCGGTACCAGCGGGTGGGCTTCTCGCTGCGTTCGTTCGCGGTGCGCATCGAAGACATCGACCTGTGGCGCCCGGGCAAGGCGCGGCTGCTGCATGTACGGGCCCTCGAAGTGGCGGTGACGCCCTCGGCCTTGGTGCGGGGCGACGTGACGCTCTCACAGGTGACCCTCGACGGCGGCTCGCTTTCTCTGGAGTTTCGCACGCTTGAGAGCGGCCAAACGGTGCTCGACAACGGCCCGGTGACGCAGGCCTCTCAAGGGGCCGCCGAGGGGCCCTCGGAGCTTCCGTTTCGCGACGTGGCGGTGAGCGATTTGCGTGTTCGGATCGAGCACCCCGAGGTGGGGCTTGACCTCGGGCCCCTCGACCTCGACGCGGTGAACGCGGGTCAGGGGCAGCTGATGTTGGGCCTCCTGGTGCCGCAGGGGCGGGTGCGTTCGCGCTTCTACACGGGGGTGTTGCGGCGGCTTGAGACGCGGCTCGCGGTGAACACGCGCACGGGCGATCTTCGCCTCGCCTTCGCGCAGGTGCTGACGCCGCGGCTTCAGCTGATGTTGCGCGAGGCCCGGTATGCGCCGGCGACGGGCGAGGTCGAGGGGCACCTTCGGGCCGAGGTCCAGGCCGAAGATGTGACGGGTGCGATCCGCAAGGTGAGCACCGCGGTGCCCTATTTTGAAGGGCACGTCGGGCTTGATTTGACGGCGCGGGCCAACCTCCAGCGGCAGCAATTTCAGCTGCGCGGCACCGTCGACGCGGTGGGCTTCGGGCTCAGGGCGCCTGACAGCAGCACGAGCGAGTCGTTGCGGTACAACCTCGCCGACTCGGGGCATTTGCGCATCGAGGGCGACGAGCACGGGCTCGTGGCCCGCGACGTCCGGATCGGTTTTGCGGGGTCTACGCTGGTGAGCGATCGGGTCGAGGTTGGGCTCGATCATGTGCCCGCGGTGCCCGCGCTGCGCGGCCTCGCGGCGATGCCTCGTCGCGCAGGGGGCCCTGGGATCGCAGGCAATTTTCGCATCGACGGGCTCGACTTCACCCGGCTCATGAATGACGTGACCATCACGCCGCGCACCATCGTGATGTGGAACCTCTCGGGCGACGTGCGCTTCCGCGGCACCTTCGACCCCATTCAGCTTAGCGTTGACATGCCCGAGATCGAGAGCCGCGATTTTGCGCTGCTCAAGACCTATTTTACGGTGCTCCCGCAGGAGCCCATCGTGCGCATCGCCCGGGCGCGGCTCGACGGCCGGATGGACATCAACGACACCTCGATCTCGTGGAATGACATCAACCTGAGCTTCGGTCAGTCGCGGGCGCACGTCGACCGGGTGCGGGTGATGACCACCGTCGACCGCCGCCCGATCGCCAACCGCGAGCGCGACCTTCGCATCGAGAATCTCCAGATCGAGCGGCTCCATCTCGCAGATCTCGGCACTGTGGCCGACCTGCCCATCGCGGGCGAGGCGACGGGCACGGCGTCGATGAACGACGACATGGGCGACCCGCTGTTGACGGGCACGGCGCGCATCGACAACTTCGTGCTGGCGACCTTCCCGTTTGGGAGCATCGAGCCGTTTCGATGGCGGATGCGCTCGCTCCGCCTCGACGCCGAGGCTGGCACGGTGATCCGCGGGCGCCACCGCGACAGCGGCTATGTGCTCAGCGCGCCCTTTCTCGATTTTTCACAGTACACCATGGCGGCCGGCGCCCACGTCTCGGCCGAGCGCGCGGTGCTCTACGACGTGCTGCACATGTTTCACTTCGAGAACGACCCGGTGTTTACGCCCTACGCGGGCACCGGCCGTGTCGAAGCCGATGTGTCGTACCTCTTGGGGCGCCGCGGCGACGACCGCGACGGGGTGATGCGCGTCGACGCGACGCTCCGCGATGCGCAGTTTACGGCCTTCGACGAGCACGTCGCCGACGGCGAGGCCCGGCTGCGGTACGACTGGCTCGTGCGGCGTCAGGGCGTGCGGGGCGCCCGGGCCAGCGTCGAGGCCTTTCGCGGGTGCAAGGGCTCGCGCGCGCGCTACGACGCCGCGCACCGCTTCCTCGGGTGTCAGAACGGGGTGGGCGAGCTCTTCGCCGCGGGGGGGCTCGACCTCGGGGGGCGCATGCATTTCTCTGCGACGGCCCGTGACATCCCCATGTCGTCGATTGACATGGTGCGGGCCAGCAACGCCCCCGTGCAGGGCACCATGTCGAGCGTGGTCACCGTCGAGGGCGAGCCCGACGCGCTGCGGTTTACCGTCGACAACAGCTTTCGCAACCTGGTCGCCTTGGGTCGCCCGATCGGCGCGATGCGCATGCATTACACCCAGACGCCCGAAGAAGAAGAGCGCCCGCGGCGTGACGGCGAGCGCCCGCCGCTCACCCGGATGGACGTCGAGCTGGCCCTCCTTGAGGGGCGTCTCCGCGCGCAGAGCACGGTGCGTACGCCCTTTCGAGAGCAGCGCTGGCGCGACGCCCTCGGGGTCGACCACACGAGCTACGAGCGTGACTGGCCGCGCTCGCTGGTGAGCGGCTCGCTCGAAGCCACCGAGGCCATCGACATCTTGCCGTGGCTGCCGCCGGCGACCCTCGCGCAGCTGGGCGAGAACCCCTCGGGGCGGGCGCGGTTTCGCGTCGACGTGGCCCGGGCTCGCTTGGGCGAGATGACCCGCGCCGACGGGAGCCTGCGGGTCGATGTGCTCGACCTTCGGGCCCACAACACGCCCCTCTCGTTGGCGCAATCGACGGCGTTCGCGAGCTGTTTTCGCGACGGCGCGGTGTGGATCGTGCCGACCCCGGCGAGCCCCGCGGGGGCCTCGGTGCCGGTGGCGTGCGGTGACATCCCCGGGGCGTTGCAGCGCGGGGTGTTGGGCGGCGCGTCGGCGGGGGGCGTGGCGTTCGACCCGGCGCGGCCCTTGTTCGTGGGCCCTGAGGGCACCCGGCTCTGGCTCGGCGGGGGCGTCCGGGTGACGCCTTCGGCGGGCGGCGGGCCGATGCAGCTGCGCTACGACGTGACGGCCCGCGGCGAGCTCGACCTCGCGCGGGTGGCGACCCGGGTGCCGAGCCTGTCGTGGGGGCGCGGCACGGGGCTCCTTCAAGTGCGGGCCACGGGCGACACCGAGCGCATCGACCTCGGCGGCTCGGTGGTGCTCGAGAACGGCGCGCTGGGCGTGATCGGCCTCGACACCCCGATCAGCAACCTCGATCTCGACGTACAACTATCTGGAAATTCTGCATATTTTCGCCGTGCCAGGGCGCAGTACGGGGCGGCCTCGGTCGACCTCTCGCGCGGCGAGGTGCGCTTCGCCGGGCCGCATCTTGAGCGCGCCGACGTGCCCATCACGGTGCGCGGCTTCTCGCTCGCGCCGATGGAGGGCGCCGAGGTCGGGGTCGACGCTGACGCCCGCATGGTGTGGGAGCCCGGGGGCGAGCTGCCGGTGCTGCGCGGCGATGTGAACATCACCCGGGCGCGGTACGTGCGGCCGATGTCGTTCTCGATGGATCTCTCGGGCCGACTGCGCGGCACCGGGGCCGAGGCGCCGCCGACGCCGTACAACCCTGCCAACGACCACGTTCGCCTCGACCTGACGGTGCGCACGACGGCGCCGATGCGGGTGTCGAACAACCTCGCCGACGTCGACCTTCGCATCGGCACCGATCGCCCCTTTCGGGTGATGGGCACCGATCAGCGCACGGGGGTGGTGGGCACCATCGAGCTGCCGCGGGGCAACCTCAGGCTCTATGACACCGACTTCGAGCTGCGGAGCGGGCGCATCGATTTCGACAACCCCGACCGCATCGCGCCGAACTTCGACCTCGCGGCGCAGACCGACATTCGCCGCACGGGTGACAGCAACCGCAGCCAGTGGCGGGTGCGGCTCCACGCGTACGGCAACCCCGAGCGCTTCGCCTTTGACATGAACGCCGAGCCCACGCTCTCGCGCGAAGACATTGTGTTGTTGCTGTTGTTTCGTCTGACCCGGGCCGAGCTCGAGCGCATCGGCGGGGCCAACGCCGGTCAGGCCGTGGGCATTGAGTTTCTCGCGCTCACCACGGGCATCGACCGCGCGGTGCGCAACGCCATCCCGGTGATCGACGATTTTCGCCTGGGCAGCGCATACAACCCGCGCACCAACCGCACCGAGCCTTTGGTGAGCGCGGGGCGCCAGGTGGTGGATTGGTTCCGCATTGGTGGCGGGTTTACGTTGAGCGACCAGCCGTTGGGGCGCGCCACGGGTGACGTTCGCCTCGGCGAGCGGCTCGGGGTGCAGCTCTTGTTCGAGAACGCCAGCAACGGCATCGGCGCGCAGTCTGCGAACGTGGGCGCCGACCTGCGGTGGCGGCTGGAGTTTCAGTGAGACGCTGGGCGGCCGCATCGCTGTGTGTCGCGCTCCTGGCGCGGGGCTCGTCGGGGGCCGCGCAGGTGCAGGGCGCGTCGCTTGAGGGCGCGGTGGTCGAGGCTGACCCGCCGGCGCCGGAGCCCTTGACGGTGTCGCCTTCTGTCTCGGGGCCGATCGTGTCGGTGCGCATCGAGCCGGCGCTCCAGGGTGAGAACCCCTACGTTCGCATGGGCCTCGCGCCGGGCACGCCGTTTAGCGCCGAGCGCGCCCGAGAGGCGCTCCGGGTGGCCTTGGCGAGCGGCACCTTCGCCGAGGCGCGGATGGCGGCCCTCCCCGTGGCGGGCGGGGTCGAGCTCGTCTTGCGCGGCGAGCGTCGTTACCGGCTTCAGTCGTACACCGTGCGCGGGGTCTCGCAGCGCGCCTACGATGAGGTCTCGCAAGACCTGGCGCTGCGGGCCAACACCTTTGTCACCGAAGACATGGTGAGCGAGGCGCTGCGTCGGGTCGAGCAGGCCTACCGTGACGCGGGGTACGGCGATGTGCGGGCCGATCGGAGCTGGCGCGAGACCGACGACCCGGGCACCCGGGTGCTCTTGATCGAGCTGCGCGAGGGCACCGCGCGGAGGGTCGCTTCGGTCGATTGGAGCGGCGTGCCTGAGGGCCTTGAGGGGCCGCTACAGCAAGCCTTTCCGTTGCGGGCGGGGGCCATCGCAGACCCGCGCCGTGCCCGGGCCGCGACCGACGCGTTGCGGGGGGTGTTGCGTCGCGCGGGGTACCTCGAAGCCGAGCTCGCCGAGCCCAGCTTTACGCCGCGCAGCGACGACCCGCACCGCGTCGACGTTCGGCTCGATCTCCGCGCGGGCGATCAGTACGAGGTGCTCTGGCAGGGGGTTCGGGCCTTCGAGGTCGACGACCTCACGGCGGCGCTGCACCTCGAAGACGAGCGGAATTTCGACGGCGCGACGCTCTCGGCGGTGCTGCACCGCGCGAGGGAGTATTACCTCCGTCGGGGCTTCCTCGACGCGGCGGTGCACGGCGTGACGGTGCCGCTGAGGGCCGGCCATCGGGCCCTTCGGATCACTGTTCGCGAGGGGCGCCAGGTGTTCGTGCGCGCGATGTTCTTCGAGGGCGCGACGCGCTTCACGTCGGGCGATCTGCGGGGCACCGTGACGGGCTATCTCGCGGGAGAATTGCCAAGAGATCCGCGGCCTTACCGTGGTCAGCCGCTCGACCCTGCGCACACCTACACGGCCGAGACCTACGCCGAGGCGGCGCGGCGCATTTCGCTGCGATACCAAGAGCGCGGCTACCTCGACGCGCAGGTGGCGACGCCGGTGCTGCGTCGGGTGGCCTTGGGCGACGGGCGCGAGGCCGCCGAGGTGACGTTTCAGATCACCGAGGGGGCCCAGACCTTCGTGCAGGAGCTGGTCTTTGAGGGCAATCGCGCGCAGCCGAGCGCCACCCTCGCCCGGGTCGCGGCGCTCAACCTCGGGGTGCCGCTCTCGTACCGCAGCGTTGACGAGGCGCGGGTCCGTCTGGCCGATCACTACCGCGAGCAGGGCTACGCCTTTGCGACGGCCGAGCTAGAGGTCGAGCGCTCGCCCGATCACAGCCGCGCGCGGGTTCGGGTGCGGGTTCGCGAGGGGCCGCGGGTGCGCATCGGCGCCATTCGGATTCGCAACAACGGCCGTACGCCTGAAGACATCGTGCGTACGCGGCTGACGCTCCGCGAGGGCGATTGGTATTTGCTCTCGTCGGTCCGTACGAGCCAGCGTCGCTTGAGCGAGTTGGGGGTCTTCTCGGGGGTGAACATCGCCCTCGAAGACCCCGAGCTTGAGGCGCCGGTCAAAGTGGTGGTGGTCCAGGTGACCGAGCGGGCGCCGCAGTCGCTTGAGCTCCGCGGGGGCTTCACCACGGGTCAGGGGCTTCGCGCGGGCTTCGAGTATGCGCACTTGAACGTGGGCGACCGCGCGGTGTCGTTTACGCTGCGGGCGCAGGGGGGGGTGTTGATCCCCATCCCGGGCTTGACGCCTGAGTTTCCGCCGGAGGCGCAGCCGACGTTTTCGCAGCTCTTGAACTGGCGCGTGACGGGCAGCCTCGGGTTCTCGTATGTGCCCTTTCTGGGGTACGGCTGGGGTTCGACGGTCGATCTCTCGTCGGTGCGTGTGTTGCAGCCGCCCTTTTATGCGCTCACGACGCAAGGGGTCGGCGTGTCGATCTTGAATCGCAGCCTCGCGAGCGCGGCGTTTACCTTTACCGCCGAGCTCCAGAACGTGAACACCACGCTCTTCGGCGCGCGCTCGATCGAGCAGCTGATTGCAGGGTATGTCGACCGTTGTCTTCAGACAAACACCAGCGTCGAGGCGTGTACGACGCAGCGCGATACGCTCAGGCAGCAGCTCCTCCGCACCAAAGACGGCGACAGCTTGTTGGGGGCCTTCAGGCTGGGCGTGGCCATCGACCGGCGCGACAGCGCGTTCGCGCCGACCCGCGGGTATTACCTCGGCGCCACGGCGGAGTTTCTTCGGGTGCTCGGCATCAGCGAGAGCGACCCGAACCTGACCCGGAACACCCTGCACATGACCGCCCGGGCGTCGGCGTATACCCCGTTGCCGGGCCGCATCGTCTTGCTCACCAGCTTGCGCGTCGGGCGTAACTTCTCGCTCTTTTCAGACGGGCAGAACACCCACCCGTCGAGGCTCTTCTGGCTCGGCGGCGCCGACTCGATGCGCGGCTGGTTGCAGAACCAGATGGTGCCGCAAGACATCGCCGACAGCGCGCTCGCCCTCTCGGGCGACGAGCGCAATCGCCGCCTCCTCGGCGCCAACGGCTCAGAGTTCTTCTGGAACCTCGTGCTCGACGTGCGCATCCCCCTCGGGATCTGCGTCTCGGGCGGCGTCTGCCTCGCGCTGGGTCTCTTCTGCGACGTGGGCAACCTCTGGTCGCGGGCGCCGCGCTTCGATGAGCTGCCCCGGGCCCGCTTCTCGCCGGGCTTCGGCCTCCGCACGACGAGCCCCTTCGGCATCATCTCGCTCGACGTCGGCTTCAACCCGCTCTACCGGAGTTACGTGCAAGAGCAGCTCTGGGCGCTGCAATTCAGCCTCGGGTCGGTGTGAGGTGCGGGCGGGGGTCGGGGCGGCGCAACAGAAACTCGCATCGCGACGCGATTCAGGCCATTCTCGGGGTCGCCTATGCCCAACCTGATCGGACCCAACACCTGGGTTGAAATCCACTACACGCTGCGCGACGGGCGCGGCAACCTGCTTGAGAGCACCGAGGGCCCCGACGCCGAGGGGCCGCTGGGCTTTGTCTGGGGCCTCGGGGCGGTGACCAAGGGGCTCGAAGAGGCGCTCGAAGGGGCCATCGAGGGCGACGTGCTCGACGTGACCATCAGCCCCGAAGACGGCTACGGCACCCGAGACCCCGACGACGTCTTCGAGGTCGAGCGGGGCGAATTCCCCGAGCCTGAGAAGCTCGAAGTGGGGGCCGAGTTTAGCGCCGACGGCGACGACGGCACCAGCATCACCATGCGCGTGCTCGAGGTGCACCCCGACCATGTGTTGGTTGACGCGAATCACCCGCTGGCCGGTGAGACCCTCAACTATCAGGTGCGTGTGTTGAAAGTGCGGGCCGCCACACCCGATGAGATCCTCGTGGCCAAGGTCGAGCTCACCGACCCGTCGGGGCCCGACGAGATCGCCTCGTAGGGCGCCGCCTCGGGGGTGGTGCGCGGCGGCGTGAGACATGGTATGTCAAGCCTCAAAACATGGAGTCTGGGTGCACCCTGATCGACCTCGACTCGATACAACGCTGCTGATCACAGCGCATCGCCATTGATGGCCATTCGATGAATCGTACTGTCTCTCCGGCCGCGACGGCCGCCCTTGCCGAGCCTCAATTGACAGAGTTTGTGGTGCCCGAGAAGCGCATCGACGCCGATGCCGCGCGGGTGGTTCGCAAGCTTGTGAGCGCGGGGTATACCGCCTATCTCGTGGGCGGTTGCGTGCGCGACCTGATGCTCAACCGTACCCCAAAAGACTTCGACGTCGCGACCAGCGCGCGGCCCGGCGATGTCAGAAACCTCTTTCGCAACTGTAGAGTGATCGGGCGTCGGTTTCGTCTGGCCCATGTGATCTTTGGCGAGAAGGTCATCGAGGTGGCGACCTTTCGCAAAGACCCGGGCAACCATGTCGACCTGGCGAGCGACTGGTCGCACGAGGTCGACGAGGCGCCGCGGCGCGCGCATGCGAGCAAAGACGACCTGCTCATTCGACACGATAACGTGTTCGGTAACCCGCCCGAAGACGCCCTGCGCCGCGATTTTACCATCAACGCGTTGTTCTATGATCTTCAGCGGCACCAGGTCATTGACTATGTGGGCGGGCTCGAAGACATCGAGCGTCGGCTGATCCGCACCATCGGCGACGCCGACGTGCGCTTCCGTGAAGACCCCGTTCGCATCTTGCGCGCGATCAAGTTTGCGGCGCGGCTCGACCTGACCCTCGACGACGCGGTCTACGAGGCCATTGTCGCGCACCGCGATGAGCTCCTGCGCGCGGCGCGGCCCCGGTTGTTTGAAGAGTTTCTTCGGCTTCTGCGCGGCGGCGCGGCCCGGGCCTCGTTCGAGCTCGCGTGGGACACCGGCGTGCTCTCGGTGGTCTTGCCTGAGCTCTCGGCCTTCCTCGACGACGAGCCCGCGGGGCGCTCGCGCACCTGGCAGCGGCTTGAGGCGATCGATCGCGAGGTGGCCAACGGGCAGTGTCCGCCCGACGCGGTGCTCTTCGCGGCGCTCTTGCTCGATCCGACCGAAGAGTACCTCCAGGGCTCGCGCGACCTCGTGAACGCCATCACCGAGTTCTATGAAGACATCCAAGAGCGCCTGGCGATCTCGCGCCGGCTCTACGACCGGGTGCGGCAGATCGCGGTGGTTCAGCGGCGCTTTCGCATGGGCAAATCGGCGAGCATGAAGCACCGCGAGTGGTACGGCGAGGCCGAGCTCCTCTTCGACCTCGATCGCATCGCGCGGGCTTCGGTTCGGCCGATGAAGGTCGAGCCGGTGATGGCCGCGGGCGACGCGGCGACGCCGTAGCGCGCCTCAGGGGCCTCGCCGTGGGGTGTCAGCGCTCGGGCAGGGTGACCATGTCGCAGCGCAGGTGCACGGCGTCGACGCCGCCGCCGAGCTCGTCGTAGGTGGCCATGAAGACCACCACGCCGTCTTCGCTGGCGAGGAGCTCGGGGCGCGCGATGACCCGGGCTCTCAGGGGCAAGAGCTCGCGTCGCGCGAAGGGCGTACCGGCCCGCGGGAGGTAGGTGAGATACCCGTGGAGGCCGCCGGCGGTGGTGTCGCCGTTCAAGACGAAATCGTAGGCGATGTTGTCGGGGCCGAGCACGAGGCGGTGCCCGAGGGCGATGCCGTCGAGGGGCTGGGTGGTCCAGATGTGGGGGGTCTCGATGGCGAGGCGCGAGGGGTCGAGGCCGACGGTTGAGACCGCGAGGCCGCGCATCTCGGCCCATTGGGTCAAGACGAGCTGGTTGTCGCGTAAGACCCCTGCGGTTTCGTAGGGTCCGAGCCCTACGCGCTCGGGGGTGCCGTTGGGCTCAAGGGTGTCGCGGAGGCGCACCAAGACCTGCTCTCGGGCTTGCTCTCCGTGCAGGGTGGTGCCGCGCACGGGGCGCTCGAGGAGGGCGACGGGTTGTGCGCCCTCGGGGCCTTCGAAGAGCTGCATGGTGCCGCCGACGCGTTGGCCCCAGAGGGCGGCGTGACCGATGGGGGCGCCGTGCGCGTCGACGCCGAGGGCCATCACCTCGCCCGCCGCGGTGCCCGCGAGCACGACGGCGCCTTGCTGCCCGTCGCGGCGTCGGGGGGCGGCGGTGATCCAGGTGAAGCCGCCGTGGCCGTCTTCGCGGGGCGCTTCGGCGAGGCGTCGCAGGGGGCCCGGTTGCCCTTCGGGGCCGACCAAGACGCCGTAGAGATCGCCGCCGATGTGTTCGAAGAGCATCACGCCGTCGTCGATGGGCACCCCCACGGGGATGCCCGGCGCGAAGGTCTCTTCATGGCCTCTCGGCTCTTGAATGGGGTCTTCAATGAACATCGCCTCGCCGACGCGGTCGAGGTGATCGTCGAGGCGTACCACCACGAGGCCCGGCGCGGCGTTGCCGGTGTTGCGGTGCGGCCCCGACCACTCAAGGGTGCTGAGCGCGCGGGGGCCGCGAGGGCGCCCTGCGATGCGAAGGCTCCGCTCGGGGTCGCGCACCGCGACGAGGGTGCTCGGGCCCGCTCCGGGGCTGAGAAAGCGCTGCGCCACCAGGCGGTCGCTGCCGTTGACGGCCATGTGCGGCGCGCTCAGCACGCGGCGGCTGTCGACCACGGCGCAGAGCGGCTCGCGGCGCTGCGCGGCGGCAGAGAGCGAGAGAAGGCAGAGCGACAGCGTGAGCGGCGCTTTCATCGTTGAACCCCCGCGGTGCAGGTCGATTGGAGGTAATGCCACGCGACGGTGTGCGGGCGCTGCGGGTCGTCGACGGGGCGTTGAAAGAGCTGGGTCACGGTGTCGCCCGAGAGCGCGAGGGTGGTGCCTTCGGCGGCGGCGCTCCCGTCGTTGGGGGCCTGCGCGGTGACGCCGCGGAGGACGCCGCGTTCGAGCCGCGCGAGGGTGATGGCCCGGTGCTGCGCGTTCTCGCCCGAGGCGCCGGTTCGCAGGGCGACGAGCTGGGTGTTGCCCTCTCGGGTGCTCGCGAGGAGCTCGCCCCCGTCGGCGAAGAGGTCGAAGAGGCTCTGCGCTTCGCGGAGCCTTCTGACATCAACGCGCGAGAGCTTCAGGGTGTGCTCTTCTTGGTGGAGCACGCCCACCCCTTCGGCCAAAGGGCTCAAGAGCGAGGCGCCTCGGGGGTACCCGAGAACGTCTGCGAAGGGGTCAGTCTCTTGAAAGGTGCGGGCGTTGTCTTGAATGAGCACCGTGGCGATGGCGCGCCCGACGTTGAGGCCGTGGCGGTCGGCGCGTTCGATCAAGAGCCGGGTGGCGCTGCCCTCTCGGAGCGCGTCGATGACGTGGTCGTTGACGCCGACGCGCATGAGCGCGAGGGGCGGGCCGACGCGACCCGGGGCCGTGTCGATGCGCACGAGCACGGCGCGGCCCGACTCGTCGTCGCCGGTGGCGAAGAGGGTGCCTCGGTCGGCGACCGCCACCACCGAGCGAACATCGCGAAACCCCGACGGAATGAGCTGATGACTCACCGCCCCCCCGCGGGCGAAGACCACGTCGAGGCGCCGATGGTTCTGAAAGCGGTACGCGGTCACCGCGAGGGCGCCCTGGTGCGCGCGCTCTGCGGCGTAGAGCGACTCGGCGTTGGCCACGATGGGCTGCGCGGGCCCGAGGCGACCCTGCGGCGAGAGCAGCGCGCTCACCAGCTGTCGACGGTTCGACTGTTCGACGATGGCGAAGAGCCGCGCGCCCGCGGGGGTGCTGACCACCGCCGACTCGGTGGGGTGCTCGCGGGTCGCGTCGTCGCCGAGGTCGTGCGCCGCGAAGACGCCGCTCGGGCCTGCGGTGCATCGCAGCGCGGGGGCCTCGCGTTCGAGCGACGCGGGGGCCGGGTCGGCGGGGGTGATGTCTTGCGCCTCGGCCGCCGGCGCGATCTCAAGTCGGTTGACGCTCTGCGAAGTGTCGCACTGTACTCTTGAGAGAAGAACCTCTGGGGTGGTGCCATCGAGGCCATCGAAGACGAGCCACGCGGCGGCGTCGGCGCCCTCGACGTCGGGGGCCGAGGCCGCTGCGAAATGGGTGCTCCGGGTTGCGAAGCTGGTGAGCACCGGCGAGCGCCCGAGGTGTCGCCCCTCTGGGTCAAAGAGCGAGAGGTTGAGGGTGACCACGGGGTCGTCGCTGAGGCCCGTGAGGTTGAGCGCGGCGGGGTGCCCGGCCACGGTGACCCAACGCGGCGCGGCCTCAAAGGCGTGGCGAAAGGCCACGGTGGTCACCGGCGGGCGGGCGCTCTCACCGAGGGCGTCGAAGCGGCCCGCTCGGATGCCCGAGTCGGTGCGGGTGAGCCGAGAGCGCCAGGCCCAGAGCGGCGGGCTTTGGGCGCCGTGAGGGCTGGCGAAATCGAGGTCCCGGGCGACGAGGCTGGCGCCCTCTCGGGTGACCCGAACGAGCGCGCGCTCGACGCCTTGCTCGATCTCTTCAGGGCCCGCCGAGGCGTACAGAACGGGCTGGTTGTCTTCAAACAAGATCACCGGCGCGTCGTCGTCGAAGCGGCCGTTGGGCGGGGCGTCGAGGGCGCTCGGCGGCGCCCCGAGGGTGCCGCGCAGGAGCTGCGAGGCGAAGGGGCGGTCGGAGCCGATGGGGGCCGTTCGCGACGGCTCAAAGGCCGCGGCCACCAGGGGTGAGCCGTCGGGGGCGAGGGCGAGCCCGGGGGCGCCGTACTGGCCCGCGGCGCTGAACACCGCGGTCACCGCGCCCGAGGGCGTGCCGTCGGCGCGGAGCCGCAGCGCGGCGATGCTCTGTTGTCGGTCGGCCCCGCGGCGATACACCAGGAGGTAGTGGTCGCCCTCTGCGATGAGCGTCGGATGTGAGGGGTTGAGGCCGAGCTCATTGAGCACGAGGGTGCTCGCGACGTGCCCCTCGGCGTCGAGCGATTGACCCTGCTCGTTGAGCGGTTGAACCCCGAGGGTGACCGCGCCTTGCGGGTTGAGGAGCCGAAAGACCATGAGGCCGCGGCGCTGATTGCGGGCCAGCGCGGGGTGTGCGGCGACGCCCGGCGAGAGGTGCCCCGCGGTGACCACGTCGGTGGCCTCGCAGCGCAAGAGACGCGGCGCCTCGTGGGGGGCGAGCCAGGCGGGGCGAGCGGCTGTCGGCGGCGGGGTCGCGGCGCTGTGCTGCGGTGCCGCCGGGCCAGGGGTCGGAGCGCTACGGCAGGCCGAGAGGGCCAGGGCCGCGATCACCGTACGAAGAGTGCTTTGTTGCATCGACCGTGGCGATCGGACCACGAAGCGAGACTCAAGTTCCACCATTCGGTGCGGGGGGCGGTGATTCTCGGTGCGGGCCGAACCAGATGGGGTTTGTGACCGCGAAGGGGGTGCCGCGCGAGAAGGGCATCACCGCTTCTAGACCGCGCTCGGGGCCGCGCACCACCGCGGTGAGGAAGCTCCCCGGCCGCATCGTCAGGGCGGCTCGGAGGCTCACCCGGGTCGGCTGCCCGGGGTTCGGCCGCGCCACGGGCAGGGTGACCACCCGCTCGCCGTCGCGCCACAGCTCGGCCTGGGTGACCGCCACCCACGAGGCCGCCTCGACCCTGAGCACCGCCTCGATTTCGCGCGGCCCGCTGAGCGCCACGGTGTCGCCGGGGCCGCTCTCTCCGACGCTGAGCCAGACCATCGGGCCTGACGAGATCACCGCGTGGCCGCCGCGGAGCCCGCGCATCAGCTCGTCGGTGTTGATCGGGTCGCCCGACACGACGTTGCGGCTCTCGGGCATCCGCACATAGGTGCGCGGGTACCCTGCCCATTGAAGCGAGAGGTTGTGCGAGTCGCTCGACCCCGTGGCGACGTAGCGCGCGCCGCTCAGCAAGAGCCCGTACCAGTCGTTGAGCTGCGCCTCGACGGCGGCGATGTTGCCGACATAAAACCCGTTGAAGACCTCGATGGCGTCGTATCCGGGGTCATACTCGGGTGAGACCGCGCGGTGGGTCTGCGGGTTGAGCCCGGTGACATTGAAGTATCCGATGTTGGGCTGCATCCGTGGGTGGTTGACTTGAATGAACGCGCCGGGGTTGTTGGCCCGCGCCGCGCGAAAGATGACGTGCGGTGACACCGAGAGAAAGGGCGGCGGCCCGCCGTGAGGGAGCGCGGGGTCGGGCACGTACGGGTACACGTTGAAGTGCCCCCAGGGTTGGGCGCTGCGGTCGGTGGTGACCTCGACGGCGTTGACCCACGCCAGGGTCTCGGTGATGGTGTCGGGCAGCACCGCGACGCCGGGGCCGTAGTCGCCCACCACGTTGTGCTCGGTCGGGGTCGCGAAGCCGATGCCCTCGGCCACCAACGAGGCCACCCGGTCTTCGAGGCTCACCGCAGAGTCGAAGCTCGGGTTGGCGTGGACGTGGAGGTCGCTGGCGATCCAGCCGCGGGTGTCGAGCTCGCGGGTGAGCTGCGCCACCACGTCGGCCCGGAGCGTCTCGGTCACGTTGACCTCTTGCTCGAAGAGACTCCACTCAGGGCCGTGCGACACCGTAACCCTATATTTGCCCGGAATCACTGGGAATTCAGCCCGTCCGTTCGGTGCGATGACGACCATCCCCGCGCCGCGCCCCGAGTGCGGCGGGCCGAGCACCGGGTCGCGGGTGGGCCACACCCCGCGCACCACCACCCGCACGGGGATGTCACGGTCGGTGCGACGGTCATGAGCCTCGACCCTGATGTGCCCCCCCTGCGGGATGACCAGGTTCACCGGCACGCTGCCGCTCGATTCGGGCGTCACGATGAAGCGCTCGGGGTCGCTCGGCGCGTGCCCTTGCGCGGTCGCCACGGCGGTGTACTGCCCGGGTCGCAGGCTGAGAAAGGCCAGGCCGCGCGACACCTCGGCGAGGGTGGTGAGCTCGCCCGAGGCGTTGAGCACGGTGACCTCGGCGTGGTCGCCTTCGCCCCCGAGCACCCGCACCCGGGCCTCGCCTTGGGGGGCCCCGTGCAGCTGGTTGACGGCCCGAGTCACCCGCGCGAGGTCGCCCCGGAGGAGGAAGATCAGGTCGTTGTCTTCGTGGCTCTCTTCAGGCAAGAGCCGCATCGGCGGGTGCGACACCACCGTGGCCGAAGGGATGCTCTCTTCATTGTGAGTGTCTTCTGTGAAGTGAAGCGACAATCGCTCGCCCGGGCGCGTGCTCGCAAAGGCCGCGGCGATGCCCTGCGCGGCGCGACCCACCCAAGGCGCCTCGCCGCGGTACTCTTTGAGCTGCGCGCCCACGCCGGGCGCGAAGGGGGCCTCGCCGCCCCAATGGAGTGAAATGCCCGTGGCCACGCCTTCGAGGCGCTGCGTCGACTCGTTGCGGAGCAGCGTACGAATGTGGAGCGCCTCGCGGCCCGGGTCGAGGGCGTAGTCGCGCACCATCGCGAGGTCGCCGCGGGGGGTCGAGAGGGTGGCGCTCCATCGGAGGGCGGGGCGACCGCGCCAGAGCACGGCCTCGAAGACGCTGTCGCGCGGGGTGAGCGCGCGGCCCGCGAGGGTGACCGTGGGCTCGGCCAGCCGCAACGGAGCGGGCGCCTCGCCCTGGTGCGCTTCGACGAACAAGACCGAACCCGGCGTGCGCGTGCGGGCCTCAAGATCGCCCGCGATGCCCGCGCGCAGCTCGGGCGCCGCCAAGAGCCAGTCGCCGGGGTGGAGCCGCTGGGCCTCAGGGCTCCGCGGGGCGCGCGGGTTGGCGCTTACCTGGTGCAGCGCGACGCCGCCGGCCGCGAGGCGTTGGGTGGGGCGGCTTCGGCAAGCGCCGGCCCCGAGGGTCATCGCGAAGAGGAGTCGCAGGGCGCCGTGCAGCATCAGGGCGGGGGCTTACCGAAGGGGCGTCCAGTGGAGGCTGTCGCGGTTGAGGCGTGAGCCGTCGATGCGACGGGCGCCAAAATAGACCCCGTGGGCCCGCAGCTCGTTCGGCGTCGCGGGCACCTCGACGCTGGTGCGGGCCACCTCACCGACGCGCACCTCATTGGGCAAAAAGACCCCATCAAAGGGCAAAAACGCGTAGGTCTGCTCAGGTTGGGGGTGCTGATCGGCCTCGCGCATGGGGCCCCAACCGAGCTCAAACCCGAGGTCGATGGGCCAGGTCTCGCGGGGCACCACCAGCACCGTCACCCGGGTGCCGTGCGCGATGGGCGTCATGCCCCAACCCGCGATGATGAGCGACGCGCCGACCTCGGTGTGCGCGGCGTGAAGGGCGCTGTCTGGTTCGAAGTCGACGTAGCGCCCGCGGGCGTAGGTGCGATGCTCCCAATTGCGGCGCAAAAGGAGGTAATCGCCGACGACCCGGTAGACGCCATAATTCGGCTGCAAGAGCGCCTGACGGAGCTGCTCTTCTTCGGTGTTGCGCCAGATCTCCTGGGTGCCCGTGTGAAGGTTGCGGTGCTCAGCCGAGAGCACGAGCACGTCGACGCGGTTGCGCATCGGCGGCTGGTACCGGTGAAGCTCGCGGCGCTCGGCGATGTGGGGCAAGAGGTAGTCGGGCCCGGCGACGATCTGTTCGGGCGCCAAGAGGGCCGCCACGGCGTCGAGCGAGTTGGCCCGGGCGTCGCGGGTGTAGGCCGCCTGGAGGTGGTGACGGCCGAGGCCGGGGAGGCTCCCGGCGCGGTGCTGCATGTGCACCGTGCCCGCGGTCACGGCGAGGGCGGCGACGAGGCCGTAACGCTCGGCGTGGATGGCCCCGATCACCATCACCCGCGCGGCGCCGTGGATCGCCGAGAGGACGACGAAGGGCACCACGAAGGCGCTGTAATGAGAGTGAACCTGCACCGCGGTCGGAAACTGCGAGAGCAGATTGATCGCCACCGGGGCCATCGCGGGCAAGAGCCATCGCGGCTTGAGCAGCGGCAAAAATGCCACCGGGAGGAGCATCCGCGGGAGGTACAGGGCCCGCGCCGGTGTGACAAAACTCTTCAACGTCGCGAGGGGGTGTCTCAAGAGCGACAGCGCCACCTCGGCGGGCGAATTGCCGAGATGACCGTAGTGAAGCTGAAGCGAGCCCGCGCGCGGGAGGTAGTGCGGCGCGACCACAAAGAGGTAGAGCGCGAAGTACCCGAGCCCGCCCGCGAACACCTTGAGGCCGAGGGCCCGGGTCTTGGGCGCGGCGGCCATCACCGCGCCGATGAGGGCGCACACGAGCGCGACGTCTTCGCGGCACGCGACGGCGAAGAGCATGGCGATGACGGCCTGCCGCGGCATGCGCCGGTCGAGGTAGTCGAGCGCGACGGTGAGCGGCAAGAGGGCCAGGGCGCTCGGGTGAAACTCGTAGCTCGCGAGGTTCACCACCACCGGGTGCAGGAGCCACACGAAGAGGGTGAGATACTGCGCGCTCGGGTGCCCGATGCGCCGCGCCGCGATGCGCGCGAGGGGCACCCCCGCCCCGGCGACGCAGACCGCTTGCAGGGCCAACATCATCGGCACGATGGGCAACACCCGGCCCAACCACCCCAACGGGATCAGCACCCACGACGCGTGCAACCCGAGCAGGTGCGCGCCCACCAGCGGGTTGTGATAATCGCCGAACCCGAGGCCCCAGACGAGCCGCGCGTAGAAGGCCAGGTCGAAGGTCTCGTTGTGGTAGCTGTGAAAGCGCCGAAAGGCCATGGTGGCGAAGAGCGCCGCGGCCACGAGGGCGATGTTTGACACCGGGGCCCACGAGAATCGCTCGTCTGTGTCGCCGGGTATGGGCGGTGGCGGCAACGAGGGCAGTCGCTTCGGCGTGACGGGGCTCACAGGGTACCAGTGTGACCGTTCTCGCGGTGGTGTAACACTGTTTGCCGCCCGCGTTGCTTGACAATGCAGCGCCGCTGTCATTCTGCAACGGGCCATGGCGCGTGTGTGGTCTCGCGGGTTGTATCCGATCGTCGATGTGGGCGCGCTGCGCGCCCGCGGCATCGTTGAAGACGGCGATGTGCTTCGCTTCACCCAGCGGCTCCTGGGGGCGGGCGCGTTGATGGCGCTGCAGCTCCGCGGCAAGGGGCTCGACGTCGCGGCGCTGGTGCGTTTGGGGCGGCTCTTGGGGCCGTGGTGTCGCGCCGCGGGGGTGCCCTTTGTGATCAACGATCGCGCCGATGTGGCGGCCCTGGTGGGGGCCGACCTCGTGCATGTGGGGCAAGACGATCTGGCGCCCGAGGCGATCGAGGCGGCCTTTCCAATGCTTGAGGTGGGTGTGTCGACGCACACCTTGGGCGAGCTTGACGCGGCCCTCGAAGGCGCGCTCGGGTATGTGGCCATGGGGCCGATTTTTGGCACCCAGACCAAGGCCGACGCGGCGCCGACGGTGGGCCTCGACACCCTCGAAGCGGCGGCGTCGCGGGCCCGCGAGGCCGGGCGTCCGTTGGTGGCGATCGGGGGCGTGACCTTGGCGCGGGCGCCCGCGGTGCGTCGCGCCGGGGCCTACGGGGCGGCGGCGATCTCAGACCTCATCGTCGAGGCCGACAAGGTCACCGAGCACGCGAGAGTGCTTCATCGCGCCCTTGGGGGAGAGTAGGCTGGCCGCGATGGATCCGATCAGTCTGGGGCTCTTGCTGGCGATGGGGGCGGGGGGCGCGGCGGCCCTGGCGCGCTGGCGTAATGCACGAAAATCACAAGAGAAAGTGCCTGAGTCCGCGACGCCTCATAGAGCCCGCCCGAGGCCGAACGAGGGCGACCTCGGGCTGCGCGTGGGCGACGTGATTCTCTACCTCGGCGAAGAGTTCTGGCTCGCCGGTGAGCTCTCGTTGCAGCGCGAAGGGTCTGCGGCGCTGCGGCTGTTTCAAGCCCCCGACAAGGGCAAGACCCGCTGGGTCGCGGTGCCGCGTCAGGGCGACTCGTACTACGTGCTCGAAGCCGACGCCGAGCTCGCGCGCATCGGATGGCCGGGGATGGAGGTGCCCTTGCGCGGGCGTACGCTCCGCCCCGTCGAGCAGGGCGCCTGCGCGGTGGCGCCCTCGGGCGAGCTCGAATCAGGCTGGGAGGGCCTCGGCCGGTACGCCGTCTTTCGCGCCCTCGAGACCGTCGCGGTGGTGCTCGAACAGGGCTCAAACCGCCTGTGGCTCTCGGGCAAAATGGTGCCCAAGGCCCTCACCCAACGCCTCGGGGCCTGAACCCAAAGGGGCCCAAACGCGGCGCCCACCCCGCCGAGGTCGGCGACGGGTGGGCGGCGGGCGCGAGGCGGCGCTCAGGCGAGGGCGCGGCGGCCGGTCTTCTGCTCTGAGAAGAGCTTGGTCGCGCTGTCGATGCTGTTCTCTAGCGAGTCGAGCATGAGGTTGTGCAAGAGCACGCTCGGGCCCTTGAGCGACTCGTAGTACCGCTGACGCTCGGTCGAGTGCACGATGGCCGGGGGGTACCCCGAGCGCAAGAGCACCAGGTTCATCGCGAGCCGGGCCAGCTTGCCCGTGTGCCGCGAGTACGGGTAGATCTGCATGATCTTGAAGTGCAGCTTCGAGGCGAGACGCAGCGCCGGGTTGGTCTTCTTCGTCTCAGGGTCTTTGAGCCACTCGTCGAGCTTCTTCATCTCGCCGGCGATCTTGTCGGGGGGCGAGATGTCATGAAAATACAAGCGGTGCACGGGCGTCTCTTTGCGCCAGGTGCCCTCGACGGGCTCGCTGTCTTCGGGCGACACCACGGTGTGCATCTGCCGCAGGAGGTCGAGGGTGATCGGCACCTTCTTGCGGTTCGACGCGGTCTCGCGCACGAAATCGATCGAGGCCTTGTGGGCGCGGATCTCGTCGTAGGTCGGGATCAGCGACACGTCTGAGACCACGTCTTTGTCGATGGCGCTCTTGAGCTCGTGGTACGAGAGCACCGTGCCCTCAAGGGCGCTATCGTGGAAGATCCACGACATGTCGATGCGCTCTTGAAACTCGGCCAATACACGCTCTTCTTGCACCCCAAGGAGGTCTGTGAGTTGCTTGAGTTTTGAATCGATAGATGCGCGGCTCGCCATTGGGTCACTCTCTCGCGCAAAGCTCAAAAACGGCCCCTCACAATCACCGAGAGGCCCCCGAACCATGCCGATTGCCGCGTCAGCATACAGAATCGCCGCATCGCATCTCAAGACCCATTTCAACCCCCCGAGGGGCGAAAATCAAACAAGGGCCTTCGGGCGCCTCGGGCGGCCTTCGGGCTCGCAGGCGACGAGGCCCAAAAGAGAAAGGGCCTTGTGCGAACACAAAGCCCTCTCTGACGAGTGGAGCTGAAGGGGGTCGAACCCTCGGCCTCTAGAGTGCGATTCTAGCGCTCTCCCAACTGAGCTACAGCCCCGTCGTGGGAGGCGGAATCAACTCTATCTTCGGCCCTGGGTCAAGAAAAAGTTTGGGCCTCGGGTCGATTTCGCCCGCCCGCCCCCTGACCCCGGGCGGTGACGAGCCCAACGAGCGACGAACACGCTGCGCAGAGTGTGCTATGCGTGGCCCACGAGAGGGTCTGCCGATGAGCGTCGACTTTTATGATCTTGACGCGCTCTTGACTGAAGAAGAGCGCCTCACCCGAGACAGCGTACGGGCCTTCGTGAACGAGAAGCTGATGCCCTCGATCTCGAAGCACTACGAAGATGGCACCTTCCCCACCGAGCTGATTCGGGAGTTTGGTGCGTTGGGCGTGTTGGGCGCCAACCTTCACGGGTACGGCTGCGCGGGCATGGGCGACATCGCCTACGGGCTCGTGATGCGCGAGCTCGAGCGCTGCGACTCGGGCATCCGCTCGTTCTGCTCGGTGCAGGGCGCGCTGGTGATGTACCCCATCTACGCCTTCGGCTCCGAAGAGCAGAAGAACACCTGGCTCCCGCGCCTCGCGACGGGCGAAGCGGTGGGGTGCTTCGGTCTCACCGAGCCCGACTACGGCTCGAACCCCGGCGGCATGTTGACCCGCGCCGAGCGCACCCCGAAGGGCTTCAAGCTCAACGGCACCAAGCGCTGGATCACCAACGGCAACCTCGCCGACGTGGCCGTGATCTGGGCCAAGCTCGACGGCGTGGTGCGCGGCTTCGTGGTCGACACGAAGACCCCGGGCTTCACCGCGCAGAAGATCGAGCGAAAGTTCTCGCTCCGGGCGAGCGTGACGAGCGAGCTCATCCTCGAAGACGTCGAGGTGCCCGAGTCTGCGCTGATGCCGGGCGTCGAGGGCCTCAAGGGGCCGCTCTCGTGCCTCACTCAGGCCCGCTACGGCATCGCTTGGGGCGCCATCGGCGCGGCCGAGGCGTGCTTCGAGTGCGCCGTCGACTACGCCAAGAGCCGCAAGCAGTTCTCGCGCCCCATCGCGGGCTACCAGCTCGTTCAGGCGAAGTTCGCCGACATGCTCACCGAGATCACCAAGGCGCAGCTCGTGGTCTGGCGCCTCGGCAAGCTCAAAGAGGCCAAGAAGATGAAGCCCGCGCAGGTGTCGCTGGCCAAGCGTAACAACGTGCACATGGCCCTTGAGACGGCGCGCAAATGCCGCGACATCCTCGGCGGCAACGGCATCACCTACGAGTATCCGATCTCGCGTCACCTCCTCAACCTTGAGACGGTGATCACCTACGAGGGCACCCACGACATTCACACCCTCGTGCTCGGGCACGAGGTCACGGGCATCGCGGCCTACGACGCCGGGCCCGTCTCGACCCGAGACTGAGCCGCGGCCGAGCGCGCGGTGTGACGGGTGGGGCCCTCGGCGCGCCTCACCCGTCTCTGTTTGGGCCCGAGATCAAGGGCAGAGCCCCGAGAGGATCAACGCGGGCGGGGTCTGGCCGTTGAAGCGAACGTCGCACACCGGCAGCACCGCGGCGCGGGCCTCGGCCTCGGCGTTGCGCTGCTGGAGAAGCTGGGCGAGGGTGGTGCGGATGGCCACCTCAAGGCGGCGGTCGGCGAAGTGGGTCGCGAGCACCTGGGGGTTGTCGAGCGCCGCGCGGAGGTCGCGCTCGGCCCCCGAGGGGTCGCCCTGGGCGCTGCGCTGAAGGGCCCGCACGAAGCGAGCCCTGGGGTCGCGCGGGTACCGCTCGGCGAGCTGCTCGGCGCGGGGCATGAGGTCGGCGACGGAGCTGTTGGCGGGCAGCTCGGCGTCGGGGATCAAGCCCGTGCCCGCGCGCGCGCTCTCGACCGCCGCAGCGCCGCCGTAGAGGCAGAACGCAAGGCCCAAGGCTGCGAGGGCCGCGGCGAGCTTCGGAGCGCCCGGTTTGGGCTGCGAGGGCCCCCAGAGCGCGTACACCATCGCGCCGGCGAGGGCCCCGGTGAGGGCGCCGCCGAAGTGGGCGGCGTAGTCGACGCGCTGGCCCGTCACCGCGCCCACGATGGGCAAGAGCGAGGGCACCAGGACGCGCAAGAGGGCGCCCTGGAGGCTCCGGCGGGCTTCGCCCTCGGCGAGCTTGAAGCTCAGCACGAGGGCCGAGGCGAAGAGGCCCATGATGGCCCCCGAGGCGCCGATGCTCACCACGCCGACGGGGTTCAGGGCCACGCTGAAGAGGGCGCCGCCGAGGGCGCCGAGGGCGTAGAGCGCGATGAACCACGCGCGGCCGACGAAGCGCTCAAGAATGTTGCCCACCATCCACAGGCAGCTCGCGTTCAGCACGATGTGGAGCACGCTGCCGTGGAGCATCGGCCCCGTGGCGAGCCTCCACCACTGGCCCCCCTGCCGTACGAGGGCGGTCTCGATGCCGCCGAGGGCGGTGAGGGTGTCGAGGGTCGGGCTGAGCGCCCGGGCGTGGAGGAGCTCGACCCCGAAGCACACCGCCAGCGCCGCCAGCGCCCCTTGGGTGACCCAGGGCCTCGTGACGCTCGGGTCACCCGCGGGCGCCTCGCCGGGCTCGACCGCCGCGCTGCGGGGCGAGGTCGCGAGGGCCTTGAGCCACCCGCGCGAGGGTGTGGTGCCGACCTGGTACCACCGCAGGGTGGTGAAGAACTGCCCCGCCGCGTCGTCGCGCTCGGCGTCGATGGCGGTGCCGACGATCATCACAAGCTCGCTCGCCGGGGCGCGGTGATAGGCCTCAAGGCGCGCGGTGAGGGCCGCGTCGAGGGGCGCCCCGGTCTCGATGAGGTGCACCACCACGGGGAGCCGCTGCCCGTTGGTCGAGCCCGTATATTTCAGCGCGCTGCGCCCCATCTCGACGAGGGCCTCTTGGCTCACGGTGAGGGCTTTGGCGCTCTTGAGGGCGTGGTCGAAGACCGCCACCACCACAAACGAGAGCCGGTCGCTGAAGACCAGAAAGTGGTCGCACGCGTCGGCGAGGGGGGCGAACTCTGCGACGCGCTGGCGCACAAAGCGCTTCTCGATCACGAGCTTCTCAGAGAGGTACGCGCCGAAGGTTTCGAGCTGCTTCACGGTGCGCGAATGGTACTGACTTTCGCGCGTCGATGTGGCTCGTTTGTGGGGCGATGCACAGCAACGTGGCCGAGGCCCAGGCGCGGTGGCGTCGGTCGTACGCCCGAGACCTCGGGCTCCGCGCGGCGGGGGTGGTGCTCGCGGCGGGGCTCGTGGCCTTCTCGGTGTGGCGCAGCGCGCTCGAGCGCGTCGTGCGCGACGAGGCCGGCGCCCAGGCCTCGCTCATGGCCCTCGGGGGCGCCACGGCGATGCTCGAAGAGGGCCCCGCGGCGGCCTGCGTCCGGGTGGCCCGGTGGTCACAATTGCCGGGCGTTTCAGTGCTCTTGCTCGACCCCCGAGGCGGTCGACGGTGCGGCGCCTCGGCCCTCGAACCCGAGGTCTCGGCGGCCGCGCGGGGGCGCGGGCAACACACCCGGGTGGGGCCCGACGGGGCCGTCGCGGTGGCCTCTGCGGGGGCGCTCGGTCACCTCGGCGTGCGGGTCGCGGTGTCGGGTGGCGCGTCGCAGACGGGGCCCTCGCTCTTGGCCCTCGCGGCCCTCGGGGCGCTCGCCTTCGCGGCCTGGTCGCTGGCGCCGCGGCGGGTGCTGCGCACCGTGGGAGACGACCTCGACGCGCTGATCAGCGCCACCGAGGCGATGGTCGCGGGGCGTCCGTCGGGGCGTCTGAGCCCCCAACGCGACGACGAGGTGGGCGCGCTGGTCGAGAGCTTCGGCGTGCTCCAGGCCCGCTTCGAGGCCGAGGCCCGCGAGCACCGCGAGGCCCTTGAAAAGCTCGAAGAGGTCGAGCGTCGCCGAGGGGCCACGGTGACGACCTTGCGGCACGAACTCCGAACGCCGCTCAACAGCATCGTGGGCTTCGCCGAGCTGCTCCTCGCGGGCGGCGACGGCCCGCTCACCGAGGCCCAGCGCGAAGACGTGACGGTGATCGCCAGCGCGGGGCGCCACCTCCTCGGGCTCGTCGACGACGTGCTCGACCTCTCGGCCATGGCGGCGGGCCGTTACCCGCTCGCGCGCGCGGTAGTCGACCTCGCCGCGCTCACCCGCGAGGTGCTCCGCGAGGCGCAGGGCGTGGCCCGTCTGCGCGAGGTCACGCTCTCGCTCGAGGCCCCCGACGAGCTCAGGCTCGAAGCCGACGGCGCGGCCCTCCGTCGCGCCCTCACCAACCTGGTCTTGAACGCCATCGAGCACGGAGGCCGGGCCGTCACGGTCACCCTCAAGCCCCTCGCGACGGGCTGCTCGCTGGCGGTGAGCGACCTCGGGCGCGGGCTCAGCCAAGACGAGCTCAGGCGCCTCTTCAAGCCCTTCGAGCGCGGCAAGACCGCCGAGGCCCGAGGGGCCGGTCTCGGGCTCGCCATCACCCTCGGCCTCGTCGAGCTCCACCGCGGCACGCTCTCGGCCCACAGCGAGGTCGGCGTCGGCAGCACCTTCACCATCACCCTCCCTCGGAGCCCATGAGACCCGCGGCCTCGCTCGTGACCCGCGCCGCCCTCGCGGTGGCCCTCCCGGTGATGCTCTCGGCGGCGGCCATGGTCGTCGCCGGGCGGCTCAGCCTCGACGCGCAGCGCAGCGACACGGCCCGCGCCTCGCAGCGCACCCTCTCGCGCTTCTTCGCCCTCTCGACCGAGCGCGACCCCGCGCGACGCGCCAGGCTCGGACGCATCATCGTCGCCGCGGGCGCCGAGGTTGATGTTGACACTGTCAACATTGTCAACGCTTCACCGACCTCGCGGCTCCCCGGGGGGCTGTACCTCTTGGCGGTGTTGGGTCTGGTCGGCGCGGCCTTGGGGGCTCAGGCGACGCACCGTCTTGCCGACGCGCTGCTCCAGACCTCGCAGCGGGTTCGCGGGCTCGCGCGGGGGGTCGAGTCTGCGCCCCTTGAGGCCGCGGCGCTACAGAGCGCCTCGAACGAGGCCCTCCGTTCGCTGGTGTTGTTGCTCGACTCGCTCACGGCGACGATGATCGCGATGTCGCACGATCGCCGTCGGGCCCTCGACGCGCGTCGCGAGGCGGCGCGGCTGCGGGCCTTTGTGTTGGCGGGCGTGAGCCACGACCTGCGGGGCCCCCTCAACGCGGTGTTGGGCTTTACGGGCTTGCTCCTGTCGGGGGCCGAGGGCCCGATCCATGCGGCGCAGGCCGAGAGCCTGGAGGCCATCGAGCGCGGCGGTCGGGCGTTGCTCCAGCGCGTCGAAGACCTCCTCGACGTGGCCCGCATCGACGCGGGGCGGATGGCGCTCGCCCCCTCGACGGTGCCCCTCGCGACGCTCCTCGACGAGGCCCGGGCTGCGGCCCACGAGCGGCTCGGCGTGACGGCCCTCGACCTCACCGAGGTGGGGCTCGCGGCGCCGGTCGCGCTCTGCGTCGATCGGCTCCGAACGGCCCGCGCGTTGGGCGCGATGCTGGCCTTCGCGGTGCTCCGCCCGGGCGCCCACGGCGTGCCGCGGGTGGAGGTCTCGGCCCGCCTCGACGACGCGGTGCTCTGGAGCCTTGAGGCCCCCGGCGCGCCGCTCTCGCCCGAGTCGCTGGCCCAACTCGACGAGCCCTTCGAGCTCCCGGTGTCGGGGCAGCGGTTGAGCGCGGGCTTGGGCCTCGCGATGGCGCTCGCGCGTCGGGTGATGGCCCTGCACGGCCGCGAGGTCGAGCTCCGTTCGACGCCCGAGGGCGTGTCGCTGCGGGTGTGGTTGCCGCGCGCGGGGGCCGCCATGACGTCGTAACGGGGCCGCGGCGGTGTGCGGTTTCGGGGCTTGGCCCTGCGGCGGGCACTCTGGTACCAATTCGGGCTTCGAGAAGCGATGCGAGCGTGTGATGGCTGAATCAGGTCGGTCAAGGCAGTCGAGCGGGGTGTCGCCCCTCGCGCACGAGGTCGCACAGAAGCTCGCGCAGGCTGCCTCGCTGGCGCTCACCGGCAAGGCCGAGGTGGTCGAGCGCGCGGTGGTGACGCTCCTGGCCCGCGGGCATCTCTTGATCGAAGACGTGCCGGGGGTCGGCAAGACCACCCTCGCGCGGGCCCTCGCGCGGGCGCTCGGCACTGATTTTCGCAGGGTCCAGTGCAACAACGACCTCATGCCCGCCGAGCTCTTGGGGGTTAACTTCTTCAACAAGGCCGAGCGGCGCTTTGAGTTTCGCCCGGGGCCTGTGTTCACCCACATCTTGGTCGCCGACGAGATCAACCGCGCGACCCCGAAGACCCAGTCTGCCTTGCTCGAAGTGATGAGCGAGCGGCAGGTCTCGATCGACGGCGTCACCCATAAGCTCGATGAGCCCTTCTTGGTGATCGCGACGCAAAACCCCGACGACGCCGCGGGCACCTACCCCTTGCCTGACTCGCAGCTCGATCGCTTCCTCTTGCGCACCGCGGTGGGCTACCCGAGCCCCGCGGTCGAGAAGCAGCTCCTCGCCTCGCGCACCGGGGTCGAGCCCGTCGACACCCTCGAACCCGTGGTGACCCTCGCCCAACTCGTCGACGTCCAGCGCGAGGTCGACCAGGTCGGCGTCGACGCCTCGGTGATCGATTACCTGCACGCCATCGTGCACGCCACGCGCAGCCACGAGGCCATCGCCCAGGGCGTCTCGACCCGCGGGGCCCTCGCGCTCTTGCGCGCCGCCAAGGCCCGGGCCATCGTGAAGGGCCGCGGGTTTCTCATCCCCGACGACGTGTCCGAGATGGCCCTCGCGGTGCTCGCCCACCGCCTGCGGTTGCGCGGCCTCGACAGCTTCGTGGGCGGCGAGACCCAGCGCGACGACGCCGAGCGGGTGCTGAGCGAGCTGCTCTCGCGGGTCGAAGTCCCGCTCTGAGAGTGGCCCCGAATTTCGCCTTTGTCGCCCCCATCGGGTAGCGACACCCTCATGGACTCCTCGCGCCCTTCGGTCCCGCCGGGTACCTCACCGCGGCCGCTCACTCCGCTCGTGGTCTCGGTGCGCCGCCCCGCGCCGCCCCGCGCCCTCACGGCCTCGCCCGTCGACGAGGGCACCTGGGGCCTCGACGAGAGCGCCCCCCGCATGCCCCGCAAGTGACAGCCGCGGCTTACTTTAATAAGTATACATAACAAGGTATCTCTCGATTCTCTTCTCGGGCAACCTTGTTGAGATCGTTTCAGGTCGAACGATCTCTCTGATAAGAGCGCTCGCCCGGGCGCCGCGCGGGGCGCCCAAAACGCTGCCCAAAAGTGCCTGAGAGAGACAAAATGTCTCTGTTTCGCGCGGGGCGACCCCAAATGACCTCAAATGCCCGGCGAGGCCCACGGAGGGGCCTTGCGGGCTGTGGGTACGGGGCGAGGGGGGGGCGGCCTACTCGGTCGACTGAAAGACGTAGGGCACGGTCACCGTGGCGGCGCCGCCTTCGGGCGGCGTGAAGCGCACCGCGCGCACGAGCTCGCCGATGCAGCGGGCCACGCCGTACATGGCCGGCGGCGCGCCCTCGGCGCTGGCTCCCACGTCGCCGACCGAGCCGTCGGGCTCGATGCGGATGCGCAGGGTGACCTCGCCGTGCAAGAGCGGGTCGCGGCGCAAGCCCTGCTGGTAGCACGCTTGAATGGGCGTCGAGAGCGGCGCGAGGGCCCGCTGCACGTCGAGCGGAGCGACCCGACCGCGGGTGGGCGCGGGGAGCTGAACATCGACTCCCGCGTCGCGCACCCTCGACCCCGGGGGGCGTCGCGGCCGCGGCTGCGCGAGGGCGGCGACGCCGAAGAGCAAGAGGCCCAACACCCCGCACGGGGCGGCGAGGGCCCGAAACACCGAATGGCTCGTACGCGCGGCGGTCATCGCAGGCTCGCTCTGACCCCGATGGGGCCCCTGGGTATTCACACGACGCGGGTAAAACTGAAGCCGTCGTCGCCGACGTCGACGCGCACGGTGTCGTCGGGTTTGTAGCCGCCGCGGAGAAGCTCCTCGGCCAAGGGGTCTTGCAGGTTCTTCAAGATCACGCGCTTGAGCGGACGCGCGCCGAACGCAGGGTCGTACCCGAGGTCGGTGAGCAGGTCGCGGGCCGGGTTGGTCACCTCGAGCTTGATGCGACTCTCGGCGAGGAGCCGCCCGAGGCGCTTCAGCTGAATGTCGACGATGCCGCGGAGGGCCTTCTTCGAGAGGCGATCGAAGATGCAGACGTCGTCGATGCGGTTCAAAAACTCGGGGCGAAAGTGCCGCTTGAGCTCGGCCATGACCTCTTCGCGCAGGCCCTCATCGCTCGCGCCCTCTTCGGTGGCCTCAAGGATGCGATGGGCGCCCACGTTGCTGGTCAGGATGATCACCGTGTCGGCGAAATTGGCCAGCTGACCGCGGTTGTCGCTCAAGCGGCCGTCGTCGAGCACCTGCAAGAGGATGTTGAAGGTGTCAGGGTGGGCCTTCTCGATCTCGTCGAAGAGCACCACGCTGAAGGGTCGGCGGCGAATGGCCTCGGTCAACATGCCGCCCGACTCGCTGTCGACGTAGCCCGTCGGCGAGCCGATCAAGCGCCAGACGCTGCCCTTCTCCATGAATTCGCTCATGTCGAGGCGCACCATCGCGGCCTCGTCATCGAACAAGAACTCGGCCAGGGCCTTCGCGAGCTCGGTCTTGCCGACCCCCGTGGGCCCGAGACACAAGAAGCTCCCGATGGGCTTGCCGGGGTCGCGAAGACCCACACGGCCGCGGCGAACGGCCTTTGAGATCAAACGCACCGAGGCGTCTTGGCCCACCACGCGGTCGCTGAGATGCTTCTCCATCAAGAGGAGCTTCTCGGTCTCGCTCGCGAGGAGCTTCGCCACGGGCACACCCGTCCACTGCTCGACCACCCGCGCGATCCCTTGGGCGGTCACCTCGGTCTGAAGCAACAACGGAAGCTCCGCGCTCAAGGCCCGCTCGGCGTCATCCATCGCGACCTCCGCGGTCGGAAGGTCTTGGGTGCTGATCCGCGTGGCCAGGGCGTTGTCGCCCACCCGGGTCGCCCGATCGCGCTCGGTGCGGAGCGTCAACGCCCGCTCTCGCGAAGCCCTCAGCGCCGCGATGGCCAGCCGCTGCCGCTCCCACCGCGGGCGCAGCGCGTCGAGGGCCGCCCGGGTCTCGACGAGCCCCGCCTCGACCTTGCCGCGCACCTCGACCGAGTCGCGGTCGTCTTCATCGACCAACGAGCGATGCTGCGCCTCAAGGGCGCTGAGATGCCGCGTCAACGAATCGAGCTCGGGCGGCCCCGCGTCGAGCGCCAACCTGCATTGTGCGGCGGCCTCATCCATCAAATCGATGGCCTTGTCGGGCAGCTCGCGCCCAGAAAGATACCGCTTGCTCAGCTTGACCGCCGCCACCACCGCGGGGTCTGCGATGCGCACGCCGTGGTGCACCTCATAGCGCTCCACGATCCCGCGGCACATCGCGATGGCCTCATCTTCGGTGGGAGCCTCAATAAATTGCACCGCGAAGAGCCGAGAGAGCGCCGCGTCTTTCTCAATGGTCTTCTTGAACTCAGACGGGCTCGTCGTGCCGATGATCTGCACTTCGCCGCGGCTGAGCGCGGGTTTCAAGAGATCGGCCGGGCCCGAACCCACCGCGCTGTTGCCGAACAACGTGTGAATCTCATCGACGAAGAGGATGATGTCGCCCTCGGCGTCGCGGGCCGCCTGGAGCACCCCCCGGAGCCGGTCTTCGAGCTCGCCTCGGAGCCGCGCCCCCGCCACCAGAAGCCCCATGTCGAGCTGCATGATGCGCTTGCGCTTCAACGGCGCCGGCACGTCACCCTGGGCCAGCCGCGCCGCCAGCGCGTACGCGATGGCCCGCTTGCCCACCCCCGCCTCACCCACCAGCAAGGGGTTGTTCTTCTGCCGACGGGCCACCACCTGGAGGATGCGCCGAAGCTCAGCGTCACGGCCCACGATGGGGTCAAAACGGTCGCGCCCCGCCTCGGCGATCAAATCGCGGGTGTACTTGCCCAAGGCGCTCGGGTCAGCCCCCGCGTGCCCGCCGCCGCCCCCTGAGGCCCCCGCCGCGGGCGCCGCCTCGCTCACCACCGCGCTGCCCTCGGCGACGCTCTTCAGCGCCTCGCGCACCCGCTGCTCATCGACGTCGATGCTGCGCAGCACCGCCCCCGCGAGGCCTGTGACCTCAGAGACCAAGGCCACGATGAGGTGCCGAACCCGCACCGGCGAAGCCTCGCGCGCCGCCTCTGACTCGGCCCGGGTGGTGGTGCCGAAGAGCCGCGGAGACACAAAGGCCACCGCGCCCGGCACCTGCGGGAGCTTGCGCAGCACCGCCTCACACTCGATCAGCAGATCGCCCGGGTCGACCCCCGCTTGCTCAAAGACCTTCTGGGTGTACGGGTCGCGGTCGAGCAGGCGATACAGCAAATGCAGGCTCTCGACCTCGACATGCCCCCGGTCGTCGGCGAGGCTCTGGGCGCCGGTGAGATAGGTCTTTGCGTCTTGCGCGTATCCTTCGAGGCGCCAGCTTCGGGTGGTGCTCATGGCCGGGCGCGAGGGTAAACCATGTTGTGTTTGTCGGCACCGACGATAGTGTGCGCCCACGATGTCGAAGCGCAGCACTCCGGTCGATCGATGGGCCGCCCTCAAGGGGCGTGAGGTCAACGCCGTGTACCTCTGGGGCGCCGCGCCCTGGCGGCCGGGTGACACGTCCTACACTGTCACCGAGGCGCGCTACGACGGCCCCTCGGCCCGCCTCAGGGTGGTGCTCTCGGGCGGATACAGCGGCGCCGACATCGAGACCCTCGAGGTCGATCACCCGAGCCTCCTCTGCATCGAAGATGACCGCGCGTACATCGCCCAGGCCCGCGCGGTGCGCTACAACGGCGCCCGCTCGCAAGAATCCGCAGGCGAGCTCGCCGTCTGCTTCACCTGAGGTCGAGCCCGCTTACAGACCGCGGTCTCTCACTCTTCTTGCGATGTCACGATACATTAGAATGTGATCAAAGCCCGATTCGGGGTTTGCGCCGCGGTGGGCGATCTGCCCGACCTCGTCGAAGTGGTCGGCGGCGACACAGCCCACGAAGGTGCCCCAGCGCGCGCTCTGTACGGTGACGAGGCCGTCGTTGGCGTTGCGGGCGGGGTCGCCTTGTTCGAGAAAGGCGGCCAGGGGCCCGAGGGGCGCGAAGGGCGCGTCGGTGAGGGTGGGCTCGTTGGGGCTGAGGGCGTCTTGACAGACCTGGGCGCCGTCGCGACGGTTCGAGCGGCCGGCGTAGCTGAAATAGAGCACCCGGGGGTCGTCGGGGTTGGCCGCGTTGAAGGCCGCGCTCTCGCGCTCTGAGAGGCCCACGAGGGCCCCGCGGAGGTCGGCCCGCGACGCGATCTGCGTGTACGCAAAGCCGAACACCGTCGCCACCGTGTTGATCACACCGTCTGTCAGACCCGGAACAACCCCTAAAAGCGCATCGGCGAGGCGGGTGCCCCGGTGCGGGGTCGACACCGTGGTGAGCGAGGCCACCCGGTCGCCCCAACCCAGGGTCGAGATCAGGTACCGACAGTCGAGCCCGCCCTGAGAGTGGGCGATGAGGTTCAGCCGACCGCGCCCGCTCTGGCGCAGCACACTCTGGAGCTGCGTCGCCAACATAGGCGCCCGCTCTGCGGGGGGCGCGAAGGGCGCGACGCTCACCTCGTAGACGGTCTCGCCGCGACGGCGTAAATCGTCAGCAACATTGTAAAAATAGTTAATCGGCCCAACCTCACGGAAGCCCGCAAATCCGTGCACCAGCACGAAGGGGTACGGGCTCAACCCGGGCGCGGCGGGGCCAGCGTCTCGGGTCGCGGGGCCTGTGTCGCCTGCGTCGACGGCCCAACTCACGTCGTCTCGGGCCTCTGGGCGGTCGTCGCCCTCGCCGACGTCGCGCAGCGCGCCCTCGTCAACCGACGCATCGCCGAAGGGTCGACCGACCGAGGGCGAGTGGTTGGCCCCACAACCCCAGAGCAGCAACGACAGCCCCATGAGACGCAGCACACCCATCGGTGCCGCGACGGTATCACAGGGTATTCGGGTGATTCGATGGTTTCATCGCCGCCCCAAAGCGCATAGAGTCGCCGGGCTATGAGCGGTGACACCCTTCTGCGCACACCCCTTTATGACGAGCACCTCGCGGCCAAAGCGCGCATGGTGCCCTTCACCGGATACGCGATGCCGGTGCAGTACACGGGCATCGTCGACGAGCACCAGACGGTGCGAAACCACGCGGGCTTGTTCGATGTCTCGCACATGGGCGAGCTGCTCATCGAGGGCCCTCAGGCGGTGGCCCTGGTCGACGGCCTGGTGACCAACGAGACGCGCAACCTCCTCGACGGTCAGGCGCGGTACACGCTGTGCTGCAACGATGCGGGCTTTCCGCTTGATGATTTGATCGTGTACCGGGTGCGGCACGACCGGGTGTTGGTGGTCTGCAACGCCTCGAACCGCGCGAAGATCGTCGCGCACTTTCAATCCAAGATCGGCGCCCAGGCCCGGGTCACCGACATCTCTGACGAGACGGCGCTAATCGCCTTTCAGGGCCCCAAGGCCATCGGCATTTTGCGCGAAGCCGGGGTCGACGCGCGCATCGAAGAGCTTCCGGCGTTTCACTTCCTCGACACGAGCCTCTTCAACGTCGACGTGACCCTCTCAAAGACGGGCTACACCGGCGAAGACGGGGTCGAGATCTTCTGCCCTCCCGGCGAGGCCGCCCGCATCTGGCGCTCGCTCTTGCAGATCGGCGCCGCGCACGGGGTCAAGCCCTGCGGCCTCGGGGCCCGCAACACCCTCAGGCTCGAATGCAAAATGGCCCTCTACGGCAACGAGATCGACGAGAGCATCTCGCCCCTCGAGGCCGCCCTCGCTTGGGCCGTCAAGCTCGACAAGGGCGACTTCGTGGGCCGCGACGCCATCGCGGCGGTCAAAGCCCGCGGGCTCTCGCGCAAACTGGTGGGCTTCGAGGTCACCGACAAGGCCATCGTGCGCGACCACTGGCAGGTCGTCGACGCCGAGGGGCAACCCGTGGGCCTGGTGACCAGCGGCTCGCCGTCGCCCACCCTGGGCAAGAACATCGGCCTCGCGCTGGTGCCCGTCGGCCTGAGCGAGCTCGGCACGGCGCTGCGGCTCCGCGACCCTGAGCGCGGCCGCGAGGCCAGCGCTGTGGTGGTCAAGACGCCCTTCTACAAGCGCAAAGCCTGAGCCCTCAGCGGGTGAGGGTGAGGAGCCCCGTCTCGAAGCTCCCGAGCACCACCAGCGAGGCGAAGACCACGGCGTCGATGCGGTCAAGAATGCCGCCGTGACCCGGCAAGATGCCGCCCGAGTCTTTGACCCCCGCGCTGCGCTTCAACACAGACTCCGCCAGGTCGCCCATCTGCCCGAGCACACCCGCGAGCCCCGCGACGGCCATGCCCGCCGCGAGGGGCAGCGTCGGGAGGTAGCTGTAGTGTGCGATCACCGCGGCCATCACCGAGGCGGTGAGCCCCCCGAGGGCGCCCGACCAGGTCTTGTTCGGTGACACCGCGGGGTAGAGCTTGGGGCCCTTGAAGTGACGACCCACGAAGTAGGCGGTGGTGTCGCTCATCCAGGCGGTGCAAAGCGTCAAGAGCACCAGGCCCGCGCCCTCGTTGCGGGTGCCCAGGGTGCGAATCACGGCGATGGCGCCCATGGTGGTGGCCAGGTAGAGCGGGCCCAACACCAAGGCGGCGGTGCGATGCAAGGCCGTGCCGATGTGCGCCGGGCGGCTCAAAGCCACCAGCAAGACCGTCGGCGCGAGGAGGGCGAAGGCCCACACCGCGAGGGCGCCGTGGGCGTGGCCGTAGCGGGTGTAGACCAACACTGAGAAGAGGGCCACGGTGAGGGCGGTGCCGAGACGACGCCCGAAGGTGTCGTCAGGGTGGGTCATCGCGAAGAACTCAGTGGCCGCGATGAACATCGCGCCGCCGGCCAGGAGGTAGTGCCCGATGTTGGGGCTAAGGTACAGGATCGCGATGATAATCGGGGCTCCGACAAAGCCCGTCAGGAGCCTGACAACGGTGTTTGACATGGCGAAGACCCTGGCGACACCCCGCGCCGAAGCGGAGCCTCTACCGAGGGCATAACCACGTCAGGGCCCGTCGGAACAAGACCAAAGCGCCGTTGCCGCCCCTGAAACGCCCCCAGCGCAGCATAAAAGTCTTCGACGGAATAGTCTGGCCAGAGCACATCACTAAAGTACAGCTCGCTGTACGCCGAACCCCAGAGTAGAAAGTTCGAGATACGCTGTTCGCCCCCGGTGCGAATCATCAAATCGGGCTCACCGTACTCGAGCGACGGCAGCAACGCGCGCACGGCCTCTTCGTCGATGGCCTCAGGGCGAAGCGCCCCGGCGGCGGCCTGTCGGGCGAGGCTCCGGGCGGCCTCGACGATCTCTTCGCGGCCCCCGTACGAGAGCGCCAGCGAGAGCACCATGCCGCCGTTGTGTTGCGAGGCTTGCGCCACCGAGGTCATCACCTCGCGCACATGCTCAGGCAGCTTCGAGAGATTGCCCACGCCGCGGAGCCTGATGTTGTTGTTGAGAATGTCTTCGCGCTCGCTCAGCAAGAAGTCTTGCAAGAGGGCCATGAGCCCCTCGACCTCGTCTTGGGGCCGCCCCCAGTTTTGCTCTGAGAAGGCGTAGAGGGTGAGCTGTTCGAGCCCGAGGCGACGGGCGGCCCGCACGATGCGTCGCACGGTCTGGCTCCCGGCGCGGTGCCCCACGATGCGCTGGCGGCCACGCTGTTCGGCCCAACGGCCGTTGCCGTCCATCGTGATGGCTACGTGTTTCGGGAGGGTGCGCACATCGAGGGTGGTCATTTGAGAGGGTGAGGCGTCTACTACCAGAGCGGGCGCACGGCAACGATCTGCCTCGGGCTGAGCGTGATTGATTGCCCGGTGAGCGGTCTAGAACTAGTCTTCAACGGCAAAGCACCCCTTATGGCAGACCACGATTATTACGCGGCCTTAGGGGTCGCGCGAAACGCCGACGCCGACGCGATCAAGAAGGCTTTTCGTACGGCGGCGCTGAAGTATCACCCTGACCGCAACCCCGGCGACAAGGTGGCCGAAGAGCGCTTCAAAGCGGTCAACCGCGCCCACGAGGTGCTGAGCGACCCGCAGAAGCGACAGCTCTACGATCAGTTCGGTGAGGCCGGGCTCCGCGAGGGCTTCGACCCCGAGCGCTTTCGTCAGCAGAGCGCTTGGGGCCCTGGCGGCAACATCCCGAATGTTGAAGACATCTTCGGCGGCGCGGGCGGCGGGGCCGTCGATTTTTCGCAAATTTTCGACCAGTTTTTTCAAGGCGGCCGAGGCGGCCCGATGCCGGGTGGGGCGCGGCGCCCGGGGGGGCCTGGCGGCCCTGGTGTGCCTCCGGGGCATCGGGGGCCGATGCCTGGGGCTCAGGGTCGAAACCTTGAGGCAGAGATCAGCGTTGACCTCGCGACGGCGCTCCGCGGCGGTGAGATCACGGTGAATTTCAACCAGCAGCCGTTGCGGGTTCGCATCCCCGCGGGGGTCAAGCCGGGGGCGCGGTTGCGGGTGCCTGGCAAGGGTGTGGCCTCGCCGATGGGCGCCCCGGGCGACCTGATGCTGGTGATTCAGATCAAAGAGCATCCCTTCTTCTGGATCGAAGGCGAGGAGCTGCACGTTCGGGTTCCGCTCACGATGCTTGAGGCCTGGCGCGGCGCGCGGGTGCGGGTTCCGACGCCTGACGGCGAGGTGATGGTGAAGACGCCGCCGCGGGCCAACAGCGGCGCGCGGTTGCGGGTGCGGGGCAAGGGGCTTCCTGCCAACGGGCAGCGTGGCGCCACCGACCTGATGGTTCACCTTGAGGTGGCCTTGCCGCCCGACGTGCCGGCCATCGAAGCGATGATGATTCAGCTAGAGAACGTGTACCTCGGCGACCCCCGCGCCGAGCTCAAGTTCTGAGCCGACAGCGCCCGAGGTGCGCCTCTCAGGGGGTGCCGACGTGCGAGGGGTAGCTCACCGTGAGGGTGCCCGCGATCGCTCGCCCGTCGGGCAGCTGGTGGTCTTGCTGAAAGCAACGCGTCGCTGAGATCGAGACGCCCTGCGGGATATGCAAACCGCCGACGCTGCGGAGCCGCCAATACTGGTCGGTGGCCCGCTCTCGCACGATGGCTTCGCTCTGTCCGCCGGGCATGCAGCTCGTCAGGCGGAGGGTGCCCGGTGCCGGAGGCGGCGCGGTCGAGGGCTCATCGATCATCGAGACCTCGCGACGCTCTCCCACTTGCGGGAGTTCTGCGAGCTCCCAGGTGCCGGTTGTGCGCGCGGTCTCCCACTCGGCGGCGGTCATGGTGCGGCTGTTGGTGCTCGCGGCGGCGCTGTTCGGCGTCGTGGCGGTCGCAGCCGCGCGGGTGTTGCTTTGCTGGCTTGCGCAGGCCGAGACGACGATGACACAGCCGATTGTGATGAGAGATCGCATGGTTGTTAGTGTCTTTGACCCTTCGTCGCTTGGCGCGTCAACGCTCATTTTCGTCGGGCACCCAGCGGAGCTCGAGGATGCGATCGCCGGGCATCAGGCGTTCGGCGTGGGTGAGGCCTTGCACCACTTCGCCGAGCCAGGGATACCGGCCGTCGAGGTGAGGCGCATCGGCGGTGACGATGAAGAATTGCATCCCGCCGGTGTCGAGCCCGGCGAGCGCCATGCCCACGCTGCCGCGCACGAAGCGATGGCCTGAGATTTCGGTCGGCGTGATCGCGGTGGCGCCGCCGTACCCGTCGCCTCGGGGGTCACCGCCTTGGGCGACGAAGCCTGCGATCACGCGATGAAATCGGGTGCCGCGGTACGCGCCCCGGTTTGCCGCCGCGATCACCGTTTCGAGCGCCCTCGGGGCCGCCTCGGGGTCGGGTCGCACGACGAGGGTGCCCGCGCTCGTCTCGATCACCAAGGTGCCATGCCGGGGCGGACGCGGCGCCTCGGTCTCGGCCGGGGCAACGCCCGCATCGGGCCTACGCCGCTGCACCACGGCTCGAACGGCGCTGGGCTCACCCGGAGGCGGAAGGCCCATGCTCATGGCGAGGCTGATCGCTTCGAGGCGCGCTTCCATCGCGACGGCCTCTTCGATCTCAAAGGGGCGTGCGATCAGGGCGCGCTGCTGCTCTTGGGCGAGGGCTCGAAATTGTTGCACGTGCAACACATAGTGTTCGAGCAGGGCCGCGAGCACGCCTGGGTCGGTGCTGGCCAAGAGGGGCGCAAGAACGGGTCTCGCGAGACCTGCGGGGTACTCTTTGAGAGACTCGATGACCGACTCGATGACCGAAGCGTTCGAGCTCGGGTTGGCGATCAACGCGGAGAGCGCGCTGGCCCCGGCTGGGGAGGGCGCACGTCGACCCCAGAGCTGCGCCTCGCATTGAAGGCCGAGCCAGGGCGGTGTGGTCGGCGTGCCGTGAATCGAGGCGCCCCCGCTCACGATGTCGGCGAGCTGCGCGATCTGACAACGAAAGCGCGCGTCGACCTCGTCGTCTCCGAGGCTCAACGTTTGGAGCGGACCGAGCGCTGCGATCAGCTCGCGCTGTAGGTCGTCCCGGGCCGCAGGGGTCGCCTGTGCGAGCGCCAACAGGGGTGGGAGCCAGTCTCGGGGCCGGGCCAGGGCGCGCTCGGCCCACATCGCGGCAAGCGGGCGGAGTTCGGTCGCCCTGAAGGTCGGACGTGCGACGAGGTTGCGCGCGGCCACCGCGGCGGCATGCGGTCTGAGCGCGGCCAGATGCATCAGCGCGGGTGTCGGGGTCGCCGCGAGCGCGAGGAGCCGAGCCCCGGCAAGTTGATCGCGGTCGCTCGAAGATACCAAGAGCGGCACCACGAGCTCGTGGGTGAGGGTGACCGGCCAGCGGTTGCGCTGCATCGCGGTGGCGACCTCTAGCGCGGTGTCACTGCTGCCGAGGTGCCCGAGGAGCGAGACCGGCATCTCAGGGGTGGTGCCGGCCTTCCGGCCCGCGATCCCTCGGAGGTAGTCGGTGAGAACCTGCGGCGGCACGCGCTCAAAGGTCGGCTGGAGCTGCGAGGCCGGGAGCCTCCGACCCAAGACCTGTGCGGCACGTTCGGGATGAGGGCCCCTCAACGCGGCCAACCAGGTCTCGGTCTCGGCCGGGCTCAGCGGGGTGTCGCTGTAGAGCGCGCGCCAGTCGAGACCCCGGGTGGCGGCGGGTGAGGGGAGGGGCGCGGGCACGTCGGGTGATGCCGTCACCGTGTGGCTCACATCGCGCGACGGCGCGTCAACGGTCGATGGCCGAGGCGGCGTGGGCTCGGGGCGAGCCTTGCAGCCCCCGAGCAAGATGGCAACGACGAGGGCCAATTGTTTCACGTGCAACACTCCCAGCGCGAGGCCAGAGGGTAGCACGGGCGCCCTGACGAGAGCGCAGGCAGAAGAGTGAGAGCTGAGGGATCGAGAGACGAAGGGCCGAGAACTTGACCGAGACGCACCCGATGGCGGGTGGCACACCGCGGGAGCCGCGAGGGCTCAGACCGCGTAGTCGCTCATCGGGGCGCAGGTGCAGACGAGGTTGCGGTCACCGAAGGGGTTGTCGATTCGGCCGACGTGGGGCCAGAACTTCCAGTCTTTGAGCCACGGGGCGGGGTAGGCGGCCTGGGCCCGGGTGTACGGGTGGTGCCACTCTGAGGCGAGGTGGTGGGCGGTGTGGGGGGCGTTCTTGAGCGGGTTGTTGCTGCGGTCGATGGCGCCCGATTCGATCTCGGCGATCTCACGTCGGATCGAGATCATGGCGTCACAGAGCCGGTCGAGCTCGGCCTTCGACTCGCTCTCGGTGGGCTCAAACATCAACGTGCCCGCCACCGGCCAGCTCATCGTCGGCGCGTGGAAGCCATAATCCATCAAGCGCTTGGCCACGTCGTCGGGCTTGACCCCGGCGCTCTTGTCGAAGGGCCGAATGTCGAGAATAAACTCGTGGGCCACCCGACCCTTCGAGCCCTTGTACAGAATCGGAAAGTGCCCTTCGAGGCGCTTCACCATGTAGTTGGCGTTCAAAATCGCCACTTGGGTCGCGCGCTTGAGCCCCTCGGCGCCCATCAGCGCGATGTACACCCACGAGATCGTCAAGATGCTCGGGCTGCCGTAAGGCGCCGCCGACACCGGCCCGATCGACTGCGCCGAAGCGCCGGCAGGGGCCGACACCGGGTGCGAAGGCAGAAACGGAACCAAATGCTGCGCGACCCCGATGGGGCCCATGCCCGGCCCGCCGCCCCCGTGGGGGATGCAAAAGGTCTTGTGGAGGTTCAAATGACACACGTCGGCGCCGATGTCGCCCGGGCTGCAAAGACCGACCTGGGCGTTGAGGTTGGCACCGTCCATGTAGACCTGGCCGCCGTGGGCGTGAACGATCTCGCAGACCTCTTTGATGCTCTCTTCAAAGACCCCGTGGGTCGAAGGGTAGGTCACCATCACCGCGGCCAGCTCGTGGGCGTGGGCCGCAGCCTTGGCGCGCAGGTCGGCGAGGTCGATGTTGCCTTGCTCGTCGCAGCGCACCGCCACCACACGCATGCCCGCGATGACCGCGCTCGCAGGGTTGGTGCCGTGGGCCGAATCGGGGATGAGACACACCGTACGATGGCCGTCGCCGCGGCTCAGGTGGTACGCGCGGATCACCAAGAGCCCAGCGTACTCGCCCTGAGAGCCCGCGTTGGGCTGAAGCGACACCCCCGCGAAGCCCGTGATGTTGCCGAGCCAGCGCTCAAGGTCGGCGAACACCCGCTGGTAACCCCGTGACTGGGCGCTCGGCACAAAGGGGTGGAGCGCCCCAAACTCGCGCCAGGTCACCGGAAGCATCTCGCTCGTGGCGTTCAGCTTCATGGTGCATGACCCGAGCGGGATCATCGAACGGGTGAGCGAAAGGTCGCGCTCGCGGAGCTTGTTGATGTACCGAAGCAACAAGTGCTCTGAGCGATACTGGTGAAAGACCGGGTGCGTGAGGTAGGCGCTCTGTCGCGCGAAGGGCGCCTCGAAGGCCAAAGCCGCAGGGCCGAGCTGCGACAAGAGCGCGTCGGCGTCGAGGGGCGACGAGGCGCCCACCGCGAAGACCTCGGTCACCGCCGAGAGCGCCGCGCGGGTGCTGGTCTCGTCGAAGGAGACCCCGAAGCTCCCGTCGCCGAAATCGCGGAGGTTGAGCTGGGCGGCCTCGCATCGCGCCAACACCGTCGCGCGGTCGAGGCCCTGCGGTGTCACCCGCACGGTGTCAAAGAACACGCCCTCAAGCACGCGATGCCCCTGGGCGCGGAGCGACGCGGCGAAGAGCACCGTGAAGGCGTGAACCCGCTCGGCGATCTGCTTGAGCCCCTCAGGCCCGTGCCAGACCGCGTACATGCCCGCCATGATGGCCAAGAGCGCCTGCGCCGTGCAGATGTTGCTGGTGGCCTTCTCGCGGCGGATGTGTTGCTCGCGGGTCTGGATGGCCATCCTGAGCGCCGGGGCGCCGTGAACGTCGCGCGAGACGCCGATGATGCGACCGGGCATCCGCCGCGAGTGCTCGCTCTGGGTGGCGATAAAAGCCGCGTGGGGGCCGCCGAAGCCCATCGGCACGCCGAAGCGCTGGCTGTTGCCCACCACGATGTCGGCCCCCAACTCGCCCGGAGGCGTCAGAAGGGTGAGGGCCAAGAGATCGGTGGCAATCACCGCCTGGGCGCCGACGCTGTGAATCTGGGCGATCACCCCGCGCCAGTCGCGCACGAGCCCGTCGGTGTCGGGGTACTGGAGCAGCACGCCCGCCAAGGTGGCCGCGTCAGGGTGGGCCGCGAAGTCGAGCGCGGCCGCGTCGACGGTGACCAGCTTGATGCCCAACGAGTCGGCCCGCGTCGCGACCACGGCGAGGGTCTGCGGGTGACACCGGTGGTCGACAAAGAAGGTGTGGCGGCCGGCGCCGGCGATGCCCACCGACATGCTCATCGCTTCGGCCGCGGCGGTGCCCTCGTCGAGCAGCGAGGCGCCCGCGAGCGGAAGGCCCGTCAGCTCGCTCACCATGGTCTGAAAGTTGAGCAGGGCCTCAAGACGCCCCTGGGCGATCTCGGCCTGGTACGGGGTGTATTGCGTGTACCAACCCGGGTTCTCGAGAATGTTGCGCTGCACCACCGGGGGTACAATGGTGTCGTAATACCCGAGCCCGATGAACGAACGGTACACCCGGTTCTCTGAGGCGATGGCGTGCAGCGCCGCCAAGAGCGCATGCTCGCCCTGAGGCACCCGCGGGCTCTGCCCCGCCGCGTCGGTGATGGCCAACACGCGCGAGAGGCGAATGGCCTCAGGCACGGTCTCATTGGCCAGGGCGTCGAGGCTGGGCGCGCCCACGAGGGCCAACATCTCGGCAAGCTCGGCCTCGCCAGGGCCGATGTGCCGATGAACAAAGGTGTCAGAGGCGTCGAGCCGTGACGACAACGTAGGGTGGTCTTTCATGGTACCTTTGGTGATGCAGCGCCCACTGGCCCCGCAGCGTGCGCGATGGTTCTGTAAGCCATGCCATGGCCCCGTCTCGCGCGGGGCGAAACATAGTTCGCCTTGGTGTGTGACTCCAGTCTGTGCACGCTTCAAAAACGCTGCTGCGCTGCGGCAATCGTGAGGGCGCGACGGCGGTCGGGGGGGCGGCGTCGACGGGGCCCGAACTCCACCGTGGCGGCCCGCACCGGCTTGCCCCTACACTCGCAGAAATGACGCCGTTTCGTCGTGGGGCAGAGCACGGGGCGACTCCGCAAGCGAGCGAGGCTGTGCAAGAGGCCGTCGGGCAGATGGTCGAGCAGTTCGCCGACCCCTACGCCTGTCTGCGCGAGCTTGTGCAGAACGCCCTCGACGCCGAGACCTCACGCATCGACGTCGGGTTCTCGGCCCACCGCGAGGGCCGCGACACCGCCGCGCTCGCGATCTCGGTGCGCGACGACGGCCAAGGGATGAGCCTCGACGTGGTCGAGCGCTGCCTCTTGGTGCTGTTCAGGTCGAGCAAAGACGGCGACCGACGCAAGATCGGCAAGTTTGGGGTCGGCTTCTTCTCGGTGTTCGCGCTCAAACCCCAAGCGGTCACCGTCGAGACGGGCACGGGGCCCAACCACGATGCGGTCAAGCTTAGCCTCGCGCCCGATTTTTCGTACGAGATCATCGCCGCGCCGCCCCGGAGAGGCACCGTGGTCACCCTTCAGCTTGCGCTCCCGACGGCGTCGCTGAGAGGCGTGGTCGAACAGAGCCTCGCCTCGCTCAAGCGATGGTGCCCGCACGTCGATGTCGCGCTCGTCGCCAGGGTCGAAGGCGTCGACGCCGACACCGACGGCGAGCGAACCCTCAACACGCCCTTCTCGTACGAACACCCGGTGCAGGTCGAGGGCCTCGACGCCGACGGCAACCAGCACGTCTTGGCCCTCGAAGCCGCTGGCGGCGCGGCCTTCTACAACCGCGGCATCTTGCTCTACGAGACCCACGAGAGCCTCGTCGGGTCGACCTATTGGAAGGTGAACGCCAGCGGCCTCCATCACACCGTCTCGCGCGACGGGGTGCGCCGCGACGCGACCTTCGAGCGCGTCGTCGCCCACGCCAGGCAGTACGCCCGCTCGGCCCTCAAGCCCAGAGCCGAGCTCGCCTTCGAACAATACGCCCGGCGCTGTGTCGAAGCGCGACGCCGCGAAGGCCGCGACGTCGAAGCCGCACGCACCCTTCGGAAGATCGCCCTCGTGGCCGCCCAAGGCAGCCTCGCGCTCAACCCCGACGCGCTGGCCTGGCCGCTCACCGACCCCGTGGCAGCCCTCGGGGGCGACGGGTGCACCGCACGCTTCAAGCGCTCATGGCTCGGAGACGCCCCCCTCGCGAGCGACGGGCCCAACCTGCTCACCGGGCTCGTCGCCGCCGAGGGCGTCGCCGTGATCGACCTGATGGCCGCAGGGGTCGAAGGTCAGAGCGCCCTGACGGAGCTGTATTTTTCAGCCTTTGGCGACAAGGCCCAACGTGTGACGGCGCGGTACACGGCCGCGACGCGGGCCGAGGCGGCGCCTCCCGGGAGTCCGCGCGCAGCCCTCCGCGAGGCGGTCGCGTCGCTCTTGAAGCAGGTCGAGGTGGCGGGGGTCGCGTGGGTGCTGTGGTCGGGGCGCGACGCCGAGCGATTGTCGGCGCCGATGCCTGGGCCGATCGAGGCGCCGAGCGTCCTGCTCCCAGACAAGGGGCGCGGGGGGCTCAAAGGGCAGTGGCTCTGGGTCTGGGCTGAGCACCCGTCGGTGCTCGGGGCCGAGCGGCTCGCCTCGGAGGCCTTGTGGTTGGCGGCGCTGGCCTTGGCCAAGCAGCTCCTCCTCGACGCCGACGCCCTCGACGCGCGGCGCGACCACGCGCTGCAACAGTGGGCCATCCTCGGAGATCATACGCCATGAGCGACCCACGACGACGGGTGCTGAAGCGGGGCGTCGCGGGCATCGACCCGAAGGCCGCCATCGAGAAGATGCGCGCCTACCAGCTGCTCTCGCCGAGCCACTATGTGCTCGAACTGGTGCGCGTGGCGGTGCTCTCTGGGGCCGCCCACATCGGGGTCTACAATGACAGCGACGACCTCATCATCTACTTCGAGGGCGCTCCGCCGAGCGTCGACGAGCTCGAACGCTTGATGGATTCGCTCTTCAACGCGAGCGATCGACGGCTGCGGCTCCTGGCGGTGGCCCTGAACGCGGCGCTCGGGCTCGGGCCGCGCTTCATCGACCTGGTGGTGAGCGACGACGCGGGCGCCGAGGCCGCCCAGCGGGTGCGGTGGACGCCGTCAAAAGACCGAGAGAATCACCCGTTTGGGAGGGTCGAGACGCTGTCGATCGAGCGCCCGCCGCAGCTGCCCGGGCGGGGCATGATGGTGCACCTCCGCGAGGCCTTCGGGGTGGCGGTGATTCGCGAGTGGTTCTCGCAGCGTCCGCTTGAGAGCGGCTTGCTCGTCGCGCACGCCGATCGGCTTGAGGTGCCCTTGACGGTGATGGGCCGCGCGGTCACCGCCGCCCGCGAGGCGCCGCTCGCGACCGCGACGTGGGAGGGCTCAGAGCTCAAGGTCTGCCTCGAATGGGTGTCTCCGGCCGACCCGCACGGCGGCACCTTGAGCTTTTACGAGCTGGGGGTCTTGCTTGAGCGACGCACCCTGCGCGAGCTGAACGAGGGCGCCGAAACGACCCCGGTGCTGCCGGTGCGTGTGGCGGTGCTGGGGCGCGAGCTCCCGACCAACGCGTCGCGCTCGAAGGTCGACCTGTCGCGCGGGGTCGGCGCGGCGCTCGTGCGGGCTTGGGCTGAGGCCCTCGACGCCCTGGTGAGACAGCTCTTCGCAGGGCTCGACGCGCCCGACGAGGCCGCCCGGGCGCCCTACGAAGACGCCCTCTTGACGCTCCTCGTGCGCGCCGCGCCCTTCTGGCCCGACCGCCTGCGGCAATCGCAAGGGCTCGGCGTGGCCGCGGTCGAGCGGGTCGGTGAGGTGCCCTCGGCCTTGCTCGCGGCCCTCATCGAGAAGCCCCTCGTGCCGCTGGCCACCGGGCAGCGGGTGAGCCCGCGGAGCCTCGGGGCGAACAAGCTCCAATACGCCGTGTGGAGCGGCCCTGAGGCGGTCTCAAGCGAGCTCTCGCCCTGGCTCGACGCGGTGCTCTGGCGGGTGCCATCACGCGCCGGGGTGAAGCACTTTGTCGACAGCCTCGAGACCGTCAACGCCGACCGGGCGGTGCAGACGGCGCGCGAGAACTACGCGCGACGACAGCGCTTTCTGGCGCAGGCCGAGCAACCCGTGAGGGCCCCCTCGCGAGACGGCGCGCTCTTGCGGGTGCCCTTCGCCAGCGCAGACCTCGACACCCCAGGGGCGCTGCGCATCGAGGGCGAAAAGACCCGCGGAGAGCTCGTGGCCTACGCGCCTCCGGCCGACGCCATGGGGCGCTGCACCGTGATGACCTTTGTGGCCGGCAGGGCCCTCTCGGTCGAGGCCCTCGACATCGCGGCGGTCAACCTCGACATCGCCCTCGAAGCCCCCGAAATTGAAGCCAACCCCGAGTGGAACGGCGTCGTCAAAACCCCCCAGCTCAACGCCCTCCTCGACCGCGTCAGGGTGGTCTTCGCCGCCGCCGTCGAGGCCGCCCTCGGGCGATGGCAAGACCCCGGCGCCGCGCCCGACGAGCGACCCCGCCCCGAAGCCCAGGCCCTCTTGGTGAGAGCCGCCCTCGACGCCCTCGGGGCCTGCGGCGACCCGCTGAAGAACGTCGGCGTCTCGCTCGCGCCGGTGTTGCAGAAGTACCCTAAACTTATTGAGTTTGAGGCGTGGCCCTGCACCGAGCGCGGGCGCTACTGCGCGACCGCGACGTTGATCGAGACGGCCCAGCGCCTCGGGGTGTGCCTGCACGTCTCGCGTCGGCAGTGGGAGGCGCGGCGCGACGGGCGTCCGGTGCTGCACACCCTCGAACCGAGGATGATGGGGCTCTTGCGCCGCGTGCTCCCCCCGTCGACCGAGTGGGTCGACCTCGCGGGGTGGCTGCCCACGGCGCAGAGCCGTGACCTGAAATCGCTGCTCCCGACGAGCGAGCGCGAGGTGCTCTCGCGGCCCTTCGTCGCACACGAGGGGGCGCTCTTTCGTGCGACGGCGACCTACAGCGAGCGCCGCGACAGCGCGCTGTACCTCGGGCATCACCGCACGCTGATCGAGCGTCGCGTGGCGCCCGCGGTGCTGCTCAGCATGGTGGCGGTGATCGAAGACGACGCGCTCATCGCGAAGACCGCCCCCTCGGGAGCCCGCACGGCGCTGCTCTCGGCCGAGGCCGAAGCGAGCCTCGCGACCCTCGAAGTCGAGCTCCTCGCGGTGTTGGCCGAGGCGGTCGCACGGGCCCCGACCGCGCAGACCGAGCGGGTGATGCTCCTCGCTGCGCTCGGGCGCTTGCGGAGCCCGTCACGGAGCCTCCTGGCGCGCTTCGCGGCCGAGACCGTGCAGCGGCTCCGCGCCCAACTCGGTGCGGTGCCCGCGGTCGAGCTTTGGGGCGCCGGGGTGTCGGGTCGGTGGGCCTCCGTCGACGGCTTGGGGGCGCTCCTCGGGCTCGCCGAGGGGGCGCGCGAAGTGCCGTATATTACTGAAGTTCCTGAAGGGTTGGAGCCCGACGAGATGCGGGCGGTGTGGCTCCGCGACCGCAGCCAGCAGAGCGTGTACGAGGCCGCGTTGGGGCTGCCGCTGCGCTATGCGGGCGCTGAGCTCCCGGCGCGGCTGAAGGCCCAAGTGCGACGTCGCGCCGAGGCGAGGCTCGAAGCCCAAAGCCCGGTCGCGTGGGCCCTCTCGGGCACGGCGCCGACGCGGCCGCGGGCCTCGTACGCGTCGCCAGAGCTCGGGGCGGTGCTCGCCGCGCTGCCTCCTGCGAACACCGAGCTGAGGGTCGAGGTGATCGTGCGCGACCGCGTGGCGGTGAGCCTCTCGCAGCCTGCGCCGATGCGCGACGCGAGCGGTCCGTGGCCCTTCGTGGCGCGGGTGCGTCTCGCGGCGCCCGACGCGCTCAACGACACCCTCGACGCCCTCACGCCGCAGGGGCAGCGGGCGGTGTTCGCGCTGATCGAGGCCGCGGTGCCCGCGATGATCGACGCGATCTTTGAGACCTTGGGTGACGGCGGCGAGGCGACCCCGGCGATGCGCGCGGTGGTGCTGCGCTGGGCCTCGGGGCTCCGAGGGAGACGCCGCGAAGGTGAGACCCAACGCCTCGCCCTCATGGCGCGCTGCCGCCTGTGGTTCGACGTCACCAAGCAACCGCTCGCCCTAGAGACGCTCATCACCGAGCACCAACGCCTACGCTTCGTGGTGCTCGCCGACGCGGTGCGCTGGCGCGGCCCCGACAACGGCGAAGACCCGCCCATGCTGCGGGTCGAGCGCCTCGACGACGCCCGCGCCCTCGCCGCCGCCCTCGGGGTGAAGGCCGACGATCAGAGCGTCGCCTCTGAAAAACTACAGCGATCTCGAAAGCTTAGGTCGCTCGCGGCGGAGCGCGTGCGGCTCGACGGGAGCCCCGCGTTTCGCCCCCTCGGCGGCCGTCTCGAACAACACGACGCCAGCCTCGGGGTCGGCGAGCTCAGGCTGGTCGAGCGGCCCGACGGCCTCCACGTCTGGATGTTCACCGACGACGGCCAGCCCCGCGAGGTCACCCTGCCTTCACCCGTCGGAATCGATCTGGCCATCGCCTCGGCCGAGCTCGACCCCGAAGCCCCGTGGGCGACGCTGACCCACCAGAACGTCGCCGGGCGCGCCCTCGACGTGCTCCGCGCGATGCTCGACGAAGGGCTTGAAAAGAAGGTGTTTCGTGACGCTCCGCCGTGGGCGCTGCGGGCCCTCAGGTGGCACCTCGTGAGCGCCTCGCGGCTCAGCCCTGCGGCCTCGCAGTGGCCGCTCTTCCGCGACACCGAGGCGAAGCCGATCACCCGCGAGGCCCTCGACCTCCAGAGCCAGCACCACGGGGTGTTGGGGTACATGCTCGAAGCCCCGGTCGAAGCCATCGCGTCGAGCGAGCCCGGGCGCAGGGTGGTGGTGCTCGACGCCGAGGCGTTGCGGTGGGTCAGCGAGACGCGCAAGACCCGCGACTACCGTGACGCCATCGCCGACGACATCGCCGCCAGGCGCTGGGCCGAGACGCCAAAACAAGCTGAAATCAAGGTGCTCGGCGACCGCTCGGGGGCTCGCTTCAGCCGGCGCTTTGTCACCGAAGCGGCCCGCGGCGAGGTGCTCTTGCTCGACACCGACCGCTACCTCCCGAGCCAGGTCGCGTGGTGGTTCGAAGGCCGCCCCTTGGGAGACGGCCCCTTCGAGAGCCCGTGGCCGAGCCGCGTGGCCCTCGAATCGCCGCGTCTCAGCCCGAACCCGCGCCGCACCGCGCCGCTGGCCAACAAGGCCCTCGACGGGCTCCGCAAGGCGGCCCGAGAGGCCGTCGACGAGGCGCTCGCAGAGGCCCACGGCGTCGACCTTCGGCGCGCCCCGCGGGTGGCCCTGCATCACCCCCAGAGCCCCAGCACGGCGTCGCAGCTCGCGCGCTTTGTGGGCTGGGTCTGGCTCGCGCAAGAAGACGAGCCGCATGAGGTCGAGCTCCGCGAAGGGGCGAGCACCCGCGCGGTGCGCTGCGCCCTCGCGCCGAACATGTTAGGGGCGCTCGCTCCGCGCACGCGGCTGCCGCTGTCGGGCAAGCTCTGGGTGCAACATTCGGCCCAGGAAATCGCCAATTTTGACCGCGAGGCGGCGCTCTCGAACGCGCTCCATTGGGCGTGGCACGCGCTGCTCGTGACGACCCTCGAAGAGGCCCGCGCCGAGCCCGACGAAGACCAGGCCTGGCACGCGGTCTTTGCGGCCCTCTCGGCGCAGCTGCGCGGGGCTCCGATGCGGCGCGCGGCGCGGGCGTGGCGCTTGCCGGGCACGACCCTCGACCTCGCCGACGTGGCGACCCGGGTCGAGGCCCGTCGGCCCTTCTACCGAGACGAAGAGCTCGACGGCGCGACGGGGCGTTGGCGCGCGCTGCTCGAGCAGTACGCCGTGGTGGCCGAGACCGCGCCGGAGGCGGCCGAAGCGGCCCCCGAGGCCGCGCCCAAGGGTCGCAAGAAGGCTTCACAACAAGAGGTCGCGAAGAGACCGAAGGCCGCGCCGGAGGGCCCGGCGCCGACCCAACAAGCGACGAACCCCGAGGCCAGGGTGACGGCGCGCTCGCCGCTAGAGAGGGCGGTCGAGCGGCTGCAAGAGCAGCTCGCGCGGCTCGGGGTCGACGCCGCGCAGCGCGAAGGAATTACGCTCGAAGACCGCAAGACCGAGCTCGCAGACCCGATGGTGGCGGCCACCCGGCAGGGCTTGAAGGTGTACGCCCGACACCCCGCGCTGGTGGCGCTGATGAACAGCAACCACAAGCTCGCGGTGAATCATCTCTGTCTGGCGGCGATCGGGGCGCTGCGGCGCGAACACGCGCTCGGTACGGCGTGGGAGCGGAGCGCCCTGGAGAGGCTGGTTCGCTGGTGGGCTGAAGGGCTCAGCTAGCGCTCGACGGGCGGCGCGGGCGGGCGGTCTTCTTCTCGGCGGCCTGCCCCGCGGCCGCGTGCCGCGCCAGACGCTCTTCGCGAGCCTTGCGCAGACGCGACTTGAGCTTCTTCTGGCCTTTGCGCTGGATCATCTTCTGCGAGTGACGGCGGTCGCCCTTGCCCATGAAATCCTCCAAACTAGCTACGTTGGCCGGACGATCCGGCGAGCGGGGGCGGGTACCACCGGGCAGGGCACACTGTCAACTCTCACCGTTCAACGGGCCTGCGCTCGACCGCACCGCCGTCGAGGTGCAAGCGCGCGACCGTGCCCGTGCGGTCGCCCCCCTCAGCGCACCATCGGCCCCTCGCCCGACCGCGCCAGATGAACCGCCCCAAAGCCCCGCGCCGGCACCGGAACATCAGGGTCAAAATCGAGGGCCCCGAGGTTGATCACCGTGATCTCAAGGGTGCGCGCGCGCTCAAGCCCCGTGAGCTCGGTCGAAAACTGCCCGTCGGTGATCACCGGCGAGCGCACCGAGCCGATCGTGCGACCCTGCCCGTCGGTGCGGTCGAGCGCCACCTGCCAGCGGTACCACGGCGCGAGGTGCACCCAAACCGCCACCGTGAGCGCCCCGTCGACGGCGTTCGGCGCCTCGCTCAAATCGAGCGAGAGCCTTGCAACGCCGGTGTTTTCGATGACACCCAGGGGGCTCCAGCTCGGCAGCGAGGCCCACCCGAGGCGCTGCGTCGGCGGCGCCGCGAGGCCCGCGCTGCGCACCCCCGCGAGGTCTTCAGGGTCGGCCGCCGTGCCCACCGTGCGGAGCCCCGCGCCGAAGTTCAGCATCGCCTCGGCGAAGCCCCCGGGCTCGTCGCGAAACACCCGTTGCAAGAGATCAAACGTGTCGGGCTCGTCGAAGAGCGTGGTGGCCGTCGCCGGGGTCTTCTGCGCCGTGCCCGAGAGGAGCCCCCCGAGGAGGGTGTGCCGCGCGTCATCGTGGCGCCGCAGGAGGGCGTCGAAGAAGAGCGAGGCGCCGCGGTTTTCGCCCCGCCCGCGGTGCCCGCCGGTCACCATGGAGCGCTCAGGATGTGACGTAAAATCGAGCACATCTTCGTAGCGCGGCGGGGCGAGGGTGAGCTGCCGCGCGACGGTGCTCGCGAGGGCGTCGACGAGCGAGGGCGTGTGGTCGGCGTTGTGGCTGGCGATCACGGCCCGGGCCACCGCGTCGGCGACCTGGGCTTCGAGCGAGACAGGCCCCGGAGCGGTCGAGACGAGGGCCCACGCGGGCGCACGATCCCAAAGCGCTGAGAGCTCACACGGACCCACGAAGACCTCGGTGCCGCCGGGGTCGGGGCGAAGATAGAGGTCAAACTCGGGGCCGCCCCCGAGCGCGCCGTCGGGCGCCGGGGCCTCAAGATGCAGCGAGAAGGCCGCGCGATCGAGGAGGCGCTCCGCAAGTCGCAACACCCGCTCGGCGGTCTCGCTCGAAACGCCCGGCAAGAGATGCACCGCCACCGGCGCGCGCGCCGAACGGAGCACCCCCACCGTCGCCCCGGGCCGCGCCCGCTCGTACGGCACCGCCGGGCCCACCATCGCGTCGGGCCACGGCGCATCGCCAGTGTTTACAACTCTTCGCTGCGCCTCGGCGCCGGGTGGGCAGAGCACCGACATCGTGGCAGCGAGCGCGAGCGCGACGAGGGGGCGGTGCGAGGTGGGCATGCGTAGGTCTCGAAAACGCGCACGGTGTATCACGCATTTGCTGTGACGCCGTGGGGTGTGCGATGTTCCACGGTGTTGTGACGGCGACGATGCACGATCTTTCGGGGGCCTTCGAGGCCGACCTCTCGGCGGGTCGGTTGACGCTTCGGGTGGGCGCCGAGGCCCGGGTGCTGGCGGTGCCCGCATCGGTGTTCGCGACGCTGCTCACGGGCGACGCCGCGCGCCTCGCCGCCGAGCAGGTGGGCGCCGCGGTCGGTGCCGACGTGAAGGCGCTCCTCGGTGCCGACGAAGACCCCTCGCCCGAGACCGTAGGCTTCGCCCTCTCGGCGGCCTTGGCCTTGCGCGGCTTGGGCACCTTGCGTCTTGAGCGATGGGGCGACGCCCTGCTCGCGGTGCTCGAAGGTGTCGCGCACGAGGGCCCTGCGTTCGCGTCGTTTCTGGCGACCGTTGTCGGCGCCGCGGTGGCCGCGGTGACCGGCTCGCCGAGCCGCGGCGTCTTGCTCTCGGCCTCAGGCGCCGAGGCGAAGGTCTTGCTCGTGCACGACGAGGCCGCCGCGGCGGTCGCCGCGTGGGTGGCTGAAGGGCAATCGCAGAGCGCGGTGTTGGCGCGACTCCACGGGGGCTGAAGGGCGATGTCGAACGCAGAGCGAATTCGCAAACTTGAGACGCTGCTCTCACGGGTCACGACCCGCCGCAGCCTCCCGCGCACTGAGCACGTCAGCGAGGTCTCAGCGCCCGTCGTGACGACCCCGTCGGCGCTCAAGGCTGCGCCGCCCAAGGTCGAAGCGCCCGCGATCGCGCCGGTGATCGAGGCGAAGATCGAAGCGCCCGCACCCGTAGTCGAAGCGAAGATCGAAGCGCCCGCGATCGCACCCGTGATCGAGGCGAAGGTCGAAGCGCCCGCCACCGCACCCGTGGTCGAGGCGAAGATCGAAGCGCCCGCGATCGCACCCGTGATCGAGGCGAAGGTCGAAGCGCCCGCGATCGCACCCGTGATCGAGGCGAAGGTCGAAGCGCCCGCGCCCGTCGTCGAAGCGAAGATCGAAGCGCCCGCGCCCGCCATCGCACCCGTGGTCGAGGCGAAGATCGAAGCGCCCGCGCCCGCCATCGCACCCGTGGTCGAGGCGAAGATCGAAGCGCCCGCGGTGGTGCTCGACGCGCCGAACCACGAGCGCTTTGAACAAGCGCCGCTGCCTGTGCTCGGGGCCGCGGTGGCGAAGGTGGTCGCCGCGTCGAAGCCCGCGCGCCCTGCCACCTTCAAGGCCCTGGTGGCCCGCGCCCTGACGCTCCGTGCGACGAAGTAAAGGTCTGCGTTTCGCGGTCTACATGCGCGTGAGAAGGTCTGCGTGAGCGAGTCGTTTCCGCGGGAGTTTGGCCGTTACATGTTGCTCGCGCCCATCGCGCAGGGCGGCATGGGCGAGGTGTGCCTCGGGCTCTCGGGTGAGCTCACCCAGGCCCAGCGCCTCTGCGTGGTGAAGACCATCCGCGCGGAGTACGCGAACGAGGCCGAGTTCGTCTCACGCTTCCTCGACGAGGGGCGCGTGCTCTGCGCGCTCACGCACCCCAACATCGGGCAAACGCTCGAGGTCGGCGTCGAGCGCGGCACCCCCTTCGTCGCGATGGAATTCGTCGGCGGCGTCGACCTCGACGCGCTCCTCCTCGCGGCCCGTGAGCAGCACCGCCCCGTGCCCACCGATGTGGTGCTGACCCTCCTCGCGGGCACCCTCGACGGCATCGACTCGGCGCACAACGCCAGCACCATCGACGGCACGCTGCTCGCGCTGGTGCACCGCGACATCTCTCCGCAGAACCTCAGGGTCTCTTGGGGCGGCGACGCGAAGGTGCTCGATTTCGGCACCGCCAAAGCCCAAGGGCGCGGCACCCGCACGGCCCACGGCATGGTGTTCGGCAAGCCCGGATACATGTCTCCAGAGCAAGCCCGCGGCGAAGAGGTCGACCCGCGCACCGACCTCTTTGCCATCGGCGTGGTGCTCTGGGAGCTGCTCTCGGGGCGCGATTTCGCCCAAGGCAACCTGCACGCGCACATGGAGTCGGTGGCGCGCAATCGCCATCAATTTGAGCCGATTTCGCAGTTGAGACCCGAGCTCTCGGCGGGCTTCGACGCGTTCTTCAATCGCTTCGTGGCCTTCGACCGCACGGCGCGCTTCGCGAGCGCCGCGGAGGCTCGGCGCGAGCTCGGCGACCTCTGCCACATGGCCGCCATCAGGCTCGAACGGAGCGTCGTGGCGAGCTACCTGGCGGGGCTCTTTCCGGGCGAGAAGGCCCGCGAAGACGCTTACATTTCACAGCTCGTGGCCTCGGCGCGCAACCTCCGCGCGAGCGCCCCGGGCCCGCTCTTGGCGACCCCGACCCCCGTGCGCGAGGCGACCACCGAGCCCCTCGGCCAGGCCGACGCGAACGTGATCCGAGGCACGCGGTACCGCAAGGGCGCGCGCATCGGCGTGGGCGGCATGGGCGAGGTCTTCGCCGCTGAGCACATCGACCTCGGGCGCACCGTGGCGCTCAAAGTGCTCTTCGCCGACAAGTCATCTGACGCCGCCACGGCCCAGCGGTTTCGACTCGAAGCCCGCGCCATCGCGGCGCTCTCGCACCCCAACATCGTGCAGGTCTTCGACCTCGGCACCACCGAAGACGGCAGGCTCTTCTACGCGATGGAGCGCCTCATCGGCCGCACCCTGCGCGAGCGCCTCGACGAGTGCAAAGCGGCGAAGCGCTTCCTCGCGGCGGGCGAGATCGTCCGCATCGGCCGCGGGGTCGCGTCTGGGCTCGCGGCGGCGCACGCGGTGGGCGTGGTGCACCGCGACATCAAGCCCGAGAACATCTTTCTCTGCGACGACGGCGGCATCAAGGTGCTCGATTTCGGCGTCGCCAAGGGCGGCAACGTCGACCGCCCCGCGGCCGAGCGAAACCTCACCCGCGCGGGTGAAATCTTCGGTACGCCCGCGTACATGGCGCCCGAGCAAGGGCAGGGCGGGGCCATCGACGCGCGCACCGACCTCTACGCCCTCGGCGCGGTGCTCTACGAATGCGCCACCAACCACGAGCTCTACGAAGGCTCGACCATGGTCGAGACCCTCGTGCGTCACATGGTCGACACGCCCATCGCGCCCCGGCAGCGCGCGCCCGAGGCGCAGCTCCCCGAGGGCCTCGAAGCGGTCATCTTGCAGTGTCTTCGCAAAGACCCGGCGGGGCGCCCTGAGAGCGCGCGGGCCCTCTCAGATCAGCTCGCGGCCTGCCTCGACGATCGCAGGGTGACCGAGCCCCTCGCCGCGGTCGCCGCGCTGACGCCCGCCGCGCCGCACGCGAAGCCCTCCGCGGAGCGCACGGGGCGCTCAAAGCTCCAACTCGCGGCCGTCGCGCTCACGGGGCTCTTGCTCCTCGGCGCCGGGATCGTGGCCCTCCGCCCGCGCGTCGACGCGACCCCGCAGGCCCCGACTGCGACACCCACACCGCCAGCGACGGCGCCCGCAATTGCGCCCCAAACAGCGCCCGCAATCGCACCCCAAACCGCGCCCGAACGGCCGCACAGCACCCTGGCCGAGGTGCGCGTGGCCGACGCAGGGGTCGCCCCGTCGCCGCCGCCCGAGGTGCCCCCGGCGATGCCCGCGGGGCTCACCGACGCCGCCGCGGCTGAAACTGTTGACGCTGTGTCAAACCGTGCCGCGCCTCCGCGCGACGAGCGCCCGACTGACCATTACGCCCTCGCGCGTCGGGCCTTCGAGCGGCGCCAATACGACGAGACCATTCGTCACTGCGAAGAGGCCATCGTGGCGCACCAGCACACCATTCAGGCGCGCATCCTTCTCGGTAAAGCGTGCATTCGCAACAACGAGCGCGACCGCGCCGTGCGGGCGTGGCGCATGGTCTTGCAGGTAGACCCCGACAACCGCGAGGCGCGCACCCTCCTCGACGCCACCGGGGCGAGCCACGAATGAGCCGGCGGTTGGGCGCCCATCGCGTCGCGGCGGCCTGTGTCATCGCGGGGGCGTTGGGGTGGGTTTGGGCCTTCCTCGCGTGGCAGGCGCCGGGGTCGGGCTTCCGCGCGCCGGGGCTTCCGTTGCAGATCGAGCGCTTCGCGACCCGGGCTTTTTTGGTGGGTCTCACCATCCGAGTCTTTGCGCCGCGCGAGGGGCTCTCCAAGCGCCTGAGCGCGAGCCTCGCGGCGGCGTGCCTGCTCTTCCTCGGGGCTGAGCTCGTCTCGGCGTTTACGGGGCTCCGCGGGGTTCAGCTCCAAGACCCGCGAACGGGCGCAGGCGCCTTGCTCATGGCGCGGGCCCTCGGCGGCACCCTGCTCGGCGGGGTGGCTTTGTTGACACTCCGTCAACAAACTCAAGCACCTTCGCCGTCATCGTCGGCACCGCCTGCGCGTTGAGGCCCGCGAGGGGGTAGAGCCTCGCGTGCGGCGGCGCGCCGTCGAGGGCGGTCTCGTACACGGTGATTTGCATCCGCGCGTGGGTCAGAACGTGGGTGACGACCCCGCGCCGCTGCACCCGCTCGGGCGCGAGGCCGAGGCTGCTGAGGAGCGCGGCCGCGTCGCCGGCGACCATGGGCGGCACGAGCATGCCCTCCCAGCGGCCTCGCGGGCTCTCGACGAGCCACACCTTGCCCTCTGACTTTGCCACCAGCGCCGACCAGGCTTCGGCCCTCGGGACCTTCTTGGGAGCCTTCTCGGGCCAGCGTTCGGGCGTCCCTTCGGCGCGGGCCGCGCAGGGGTCGCGGAGCGCGCAGGTGAGGCACTGCGGGTTCTGCGGGAGGCACACCAGGGCGCCGAGCTCCATGAGGCCTTGGTTGACCGAGCCGGGGTCTTCGTGGTCGGCGTAGCGCGCCGCGAGGGCCCAAAGAGTCTGTCGCAGCGGCGGGGTCCGCGGGTCGCCCGAGAGGCCATGGAGTCGGGTCAAGACCCGCTCGACGTTGCCGTCGACCAGCGGCACCCGCAACCCGAAGGCGATGCTCCCGATCGCGCCGGCGGTATAGGCCCCCACCCCAGGCAGCCCTCGCAGCTTCGCATGGTCAGCCGGAACGACCCCGCCATGTTCGGCCACCACGGCCCGGGCCCCGGCCTGAAGGAGCCTCGCACGGCGGTAGTATCCGAGGCCGCTCCAGAGGGCGAGGGCCTCTTGTTCGGTGGCCGAGGCGAGGGCCTCTGGGCTGCCAAAGCGCTCAAGAAACCGATGATAATACGGCACCACGGTGTCGACCCGGGTCTGTTGGAGCATCACCTCGCTCACCCAGACCGCCCAAGGGTCGCGGCTCTCGCGCCACGGCAGGGCCCGCTTCGCGCGGTGATACCAGGCCAGGAGCAGGGCGCGGTGGCCCTCGATTGCATGCGCGGGGTCGCTCACGGGCACCGTCGTCGCGCTGACCGTAACCTGTGCGACCTGTGCGCGTACAGAGCGCCCGTCTCAACAAGACGAGAGGAGTCACAGATCTCTATGACACGCGCTGGCACCGCTGCGGTCTGGTCGTTCATTCTCCCCGGGCTCGGGCAGCTCTACAACGGCGACATCGCGCGCGCGCTCTTCTGGCTGGTGATCGCGGCGTGCTTCTACACCACGGCCTTCATCTTTACGGGCCCGCTGACGCTCTTCGGCGTGCTCGGCCACATCATCCCCGCGTACACGGCTTACAACCGCGCGCGACAGCGCTTCGGCGACCGCTGAAGCGCCGCGACAAATTTACACCGCGCCCTGCATTGCGCTGAGAATCGGGAGGGGCTTCGGCGTATAAGCTCCGAATCACACGACCCCTCGTTGTGGAGCCCTCCCATGCCACCATCCTCCCGTCGATCGCTGTTGCTCTTGCCCTTGGTGTTGGGTCTTGCGTCGATGGGGTGCACGATCCACGTCGAGACGCCGCGGTTGACGGCGCGCGACATGCACTTTGTCGGTTTTGACAACAACGGCGTGGTCTTCGACGTGTCGTTCATGGCCTACAACAACAACGGCTTCGACCTCGACCTTCGCGACATGAACGCGAACCTGTGGATCGAGGGCAACCACGTCGGTTCGAGCGTGACGACCTTGGCGGCGCACTTGCCTGTGCGGCGCGAGGTGCCTGTTCAAGCGCGGGTGACGGTGCCGTGGCAAGGGGCGCCGGCCTACCTCATGGCGGGGCTCGGGCAGCCGGTGGTCAACTATCAGCTTCGTGGCGAAGTGACCGTGCAGCACTATCTCTCGGTGCGCGCAAGCTTCGAGACCGCGGGGCAGGTGCCGCGCGAGTTCTTCCTCCGCGGGGCGCAAAACGGGCTGAACAATGTGCTCCAGAGCGTCTTGCCGGGCATGGGCGTTCAGATGCCGTGACCCCCGGTGAGGGGGTAGACTCTCGGTTGTGGTGACGCGCAAGATCGCATCGCTTGTGGTGTTCGCGTGGGTCGCAACCCTCGCCCCCGCGGCCGCCCTCGCCCAAGACTGGGACACCGGCCCGCGGCGTCGCCCTCCGCGCGTGGCGCGCCCGCCTCGCCCCGCTGCCGCACCGCCCGCCCGCCCCGCGCCCGCCCGCCCCGCGCCGCCAGAGACGGCCCCCGAGGCCGAGGCGCAGCGTCGCGACCGCATCATCGCCCACCTCGTCGACACGATGCTGGGAGAGCCCGACGAGGCCGAGGCCGCGTTGCCAGCGCTGCTCCGCCTCGCCCGCGCCCGCGACGGCAGCCTCGACGGCGTGCGGGCCGCCCTCGAAGGGCGTCGCACCGAGGGCAACCGGGTCGCGCTCGCGGTGGCCCTCGCCCAACTCGACGAGGCCTCGCAGCGCCGCGCCGAGGCCCTTCAGCGCTTGGGCGCGCTCGCCGCTGAGCCGAGCCCGCGCCCGCGGGTGCTCGCGGTGTGGGCTGAGATGTTGCGGCAAGACAACCAGCTCGACGCCGCGCTCAGCGCCTACGAGCGGGCCTGGCAGAGCCGCGCCGGGAGCGGCCCCTCGGGCTGGTCAGGGGCGCTCTCTCAGGCCCAACTCGCGACGATGCTGAGGGCCCACCGAGACGCGCTGGTGGCGCGCCAAGACTGGCCCGGGGCGCGCACCCAACAAGGGCGCCTGGTGACGCTCGTCGGGGCCTCGGCGACGGTGCGACGCGAGCTCGCCGACGCCCTCATGGCGCGGCAGCACTACACCGAAGCGGCCGAAGAGTTTGAGGGCCTCGCCCGCGCGCTCACCGGCGACCTCCGGGTGCTGCCCGCGGCCCTTCGCGACCTCGGGCGGGCTCGGCTCCACGCGGGGCAGTATGAAGCCGCGAACGCCGCGCTGCGACGGGCGCTGAGCCTCGCCGGCGGCGACCCGGGGGTGCGCCGCGAATGTCTCGAAGCCCTCACCGAGCTCTACGCGCGGCAGCAGCGCCTCGACGCCTGGGTGGCCGAGCTCGGGCGGGGCCCGGGGCGCTACGAGGAGCTGATGCTGCTCGGCAGATTACAGAGTGAATCTGGGCACATGGCTGAGGCTCGGGCGGCCTATGAGCGCGCCCTGCGGATGCGCCCGGGCGAGGTCGACGCCCACCTCGCGGTGATTCAAATTCTCTCGCAGAGCGGGCAGGTCGAGGCGCTCGTCGCGGCGCGGCGTCGGTTGGTGGCGGCGGCTCCGCGAAACCCGACCTGGGTGATCGACCTCGCCGACGAGCTCTTTCGCAACGGGCGCCGCGCTGAGGCGCTGACCTTGCTGCGCGGGGCGAGCGCGCGGGCGGGCGCTGACCCAGAGGCCCACGAGCGCTTGTCGCTGGCCTTCGCGCGACTCGGTGACAGCGCCGCGGCGCTCCGCGAGACCGAGCTGGTGGCCCGCTATGACCCGCGAGACCCCGCCGCCCTCGAAGCCTGGGGAGAGCGGGTCTTGGAGGCCGGAGACCGTGAGCGCGCGCTCGCGATCTGGGCGCGGATTCGCGAGGGTCAGCGCGCTCCGGCCCGGGGCGCCGCGGCGCTGGCCGAGGTGTACGGCCGTCACGACATGGCCGACGCGGCGCTCGCGGCGTGGCGCGAGGCCTTGCAGCTTCGCCCCGACGAGGTCGAGTACCATAAGGGATTGGCGATTCAGCTTGAGGCCGCGCGGCAGCTCGACGCGGCGCTCTTGGCGTGGCGCGAGGTCGTTCAGCGCGCGGGCGACAACCGCGAGCTCAGGCGCGAGGCCCGCAATCGCATCGTCAACCTCTGGAGCGTTCAGGGCACCCTCGCGACGCAGCTCACGCGGCTCCGCGCGGCGTTTGAGGCGACGCCGCCCGACCTCGAAGCGGGGCGCGACCTCGCCGCGGTGCTCTTGCGCCTCCGGCAGAGCGACGAGGCCGAGGCCGTGTTGGTGCGTCTGATGCGCGCCGACGCTCGCGACACCGACGCCTTGGTGGCGCTCGAACGCGCGCGGGCGCAGCGCGGCGATCTCGCGGGCGCCATCGAGGTGCTCGAGCGGCTCGCGGAGGCCGAACCGCAGCGCGCCAGGAGCTGGTTCCAGCGCCTCGCCGAGCACGCCTTGGCGTTGCATCGCGACCGAGAGGCGATCGCCTGGGCTGAGCGGGCCCTGGCGCTGAACCCCGACGACGCGCAGGGGCACCAGCAGCTCGCCGAGCTCTACCGCACCCAGGGCGACATCGCGCGCGCGGCGGCCGCGTATCGCAGGGCCCTCGCCCTCGATGAGCGGCGCTTCGCGGTGTGCTTCGCGCTCGCCGATCTGCTCCTCGTACAGGGCGAATCGAGCGAGGCGGTGGCCCTCTATCGCAGGGTGATTCGGCTCTCTCCCGACGACGACCTCGTGCGTCAAGCGGGGCGCCTCGCCATTCAGGTCGCCCTCGCCGAAGACCAGGTCGACGCGCTCGCCCGCGACCTCGTCTCGGCCGCAGGCGCCCAGCCCGCCCGGGTGGTGCTCTCTCAGCTCGCGAGCAGCCTCTTCGTGCAGCTCGGGAGGCCCCTCATCGACACCCTCGAACATGGCACCGAGGCGCGTCAGACCCAGGCGCGCGCGCTGCTCACGCGGCAGTCGAACCGGGCGATGAAGCCCCTCCTCGATGCGCTCAGCCAGAGCGACCCGACGCTGCGCCGTACGGCCATCGACATCCTCGCGCGGCTCGAAAACCCCGAAGCGCTGGCGCCGCTCTTGACCCTCGCCGAGCGCGAGCCGAGCGCCGATGACGCCGCGGCGGTGAGCCTCGAGACGCGCCTCGCGGCGCTCCGCGCGGTGGTGCGCCTCGGGCCGAGGTTGCCCGCGAATTCGCCCCAACGTCAGGGGCTCCAGCGTCGCCTTGAGGCTGTGTCGCGGGGCCCCATCCAGGCCCTCGCCCAGCGCGCGGTGTGGGCCCTCGCAGGGCTCGGCGGGGCCGCGTCAGAGGGCGCGCTACGCGCCGTGGTGAGCGACGTCTCGTTGCAGCGAGAGCTGCGCGCCTCGGCGGCGGTCGCGTTGGGGCAGCACCCGCTGTCGCCCGCGACCCTGGCTTGCCTCCGCGCGGTGGCCTTCGCGCGCCCGACTCCTGAGGGCTCGGCTCGCGACCCTGAGGGCTTGCTCGTCGGAGCGGCCCTCTCGACCCTCGGCGGCTCGCTCACGCCGCGCGACCTCGCGACCCTCTCGGCGATGCTCCGGGCTTCGGGGCTTTGGGCGCGACTCGGCGCGCTGGCGGCCCTCGGCGACGCGCCGCAGCTCGGCGACGCGGGGCGCGGGCTGCTTTACACCCACTTGTTCTCGCCGCTCTCGCCCCAAGGGCCTCTCACGCAAGAGCGGCTCCCTGCGGCGCTCTACGAGGTGGTCGCGGCGAGCCTGCAACGGCTCGATCAGCGCGGGGCGGGCGGCGCGGGGCGGCTTCAGCCCGAGGCGCAGGGTGATTTCTCGGCGGGGGCGCTGTTGACGCGATGGGGCCTGCGCCGTCACGGCGAGGGGTCGGGTTCGGCGGCGCGTTGGCTCAGCGATCGAGAGGCCATCACCGCGGCGAGCCTCGCGGCCCTCGACGCCCACGAGTCTGTGGGCGTGGTCATCGATGCGCTGCGCGACGCCGACCGCTTCGGGCAGTACGTCACCGCCCCCGAGCCCTCACATCGGGCAGAGTTTCAGCGCGCGATGGCGACGCTCCGAGACGCGGCGCTCGCGCGCATGGTCGGCCGGGGCGAGGGGCTCGCGGTGGGGCTCCGAGAGACCCTGGTCACCCTCGCGGGGGCCTCGTCCTCCGAGGCCGCCTCGGCGCTGCTCTTGCGCCTCGCGGGTGACCGCGACGACGCCGTACGTCACCGCGCGCTCCTGGCCTTGGCCGCGCGCCCCGCCCTGGCCGCGCAGGCCCTCGCGCAGCTCCGGGCGGTGCCTTACGACGCCGCGCTGCGGGTGCGAGAGGCCGCGCTGCGGGCCCTCGCGGTGATCGACAACGATGAGGCCATCGCGGTCTTGATCGAGCGCGCCGAGCGCGACCCCGTGGCCTCGCTGCGCCTCGTCGCGATCGAGGCTTTGCAGCGCCATCGCACCCACGACACCGCGCGCGCGGCGCTGGCCCGGGCGGCCCGCCACGACGTCGAGGCGGCGGTGCGTCACGCGGCCCGGGGCGACGCGCCCAACGATGCGCCCGAGGGGCGTGGCGCGATGTGATTGAAATCATTGGTGAATCGAGCGCATGAGGGCGACCCTCGGCGGCCCGCGTCGCGGGTCGAGGGGGCGCGGGGGGGCTTGTCGATGGGGGGCGATGGGTGCCACAACCCGCGGCGACGACCATGCGTGACGAGATGGCAAGGATCCCTTTGGTGATGGGCAAGCTGGCGGCGGCGGTGATGGCCCACACGGTCGAGACCCGCGAAGGCGCGCTCCGTTGCTGGACGTACGAGACCGACGGGTTTGCCGCGCGCGCGCAGCCCGAGCTGCGCTTCTCGTTGCTGCGCCCCGAGGGGGCCCGCGACGCGGAGTACCCTGAAGACCCGCTTCATCTCTTTCGCGCGATGTGGTCGCAGGTCGAGCGCGGCGCGCGCTTCGCGACGGGCGATGTCACCGAGTTCGACGGCGAGGGGCTCCTCGGGCGGGCGGCGCTGCGCGGGGTGATGTGGCTCCCGAGCGCGCTGGCGAACGAGGCGAACGACGCGGCGCCGAGGCTCGACGCGTTGTTGTTGTTAGAAGACGAGCTTGAGACCGTGCGCGCCCTGGGCCCCGGGCGGGTGCTCAGCCGACTCGCCGAAGCCTCAGGCCACTACCCCTACCCGTTTTGGAACGTCGCCTCGCGCGGCAGCGTCTTGCGCGGCGAGTCGCTCAGCGCGTCACCGCGGTACGACCTCTTTCGCGCGACGGTGGTGGGCGGCACGGTCTCGCTGGCCGGGCAGATTCTGAACCTGCGATTGCCGCGCGCGGGGCGCGAGGCCCTGGCCGACGCGCTCTCACAGCTCCGCGACGACGAGCCCTTCTCGCTACAGTTTGCGCCCACAGGGGTCGAGCCTGCGATGCTGGTCTGGCACCCGGGGCAGGGCGACGCCCGGGCGATCTCGGCCGCCGACGCTGACGGCGAGGTGATCTACGGTCACTTTCTTGTGATGGTGGCCCAAGGCGGCACCCAAGGCTGCAACGTCTTTGAAGACGGCTTCGCCTTTCGGAGCAGCACCCATGTGCTCTCACATCTTCGTAAAGCCTTGATGCAAGGTGACAATTTCGAGATCGGGCCGGTCGGCGAGGGCGAGCGCCTGGGGCTCGCGCTCAGCTGGTCGTGAGGGGCGCACCAAGGCTCAGGGCAAACGCTCGACCCTGATACGGCGTTCGGCGTTGGCGACGACGTCGGCCTCGGCGAGGGCCACCTGGTGCGAGCGGTTGACCCGCCAGAGCTCGGCCTCGTCGCGGTGATGGGCAGAGCTGGGGTCGATGCTCTGGCCGCCGGGGAGGGCGTTGAAGGCGCGCGGGCCGGCGGGGTCCATCTCGACGGTGAAGCGCTGCGAGGGCCCTGAGCCGTAGTTGAAATTGAAGCTCGACGTGCTCGGCCCCGAGGCGTCAACGACGTCGATGCCGCCGGGCCGCGGGAAGCCCCGGGCGAACATCGGGTCACCCGAGCCCGGGATGGCCACCCCCGGGCCGAGCCCCGCGAACAACACGTTGAAGCGAACCGTGTGCTGCTGACCCCACAGCCAGTTGTCGACATTGTTGGTCATAAACAAGGTCTCAAGCTGGGTGAGCGTCTCGTCGAGGGCGCGCAACAAGATGTAATCGCGGGTCTCATTGACGTCAGCGGTGCTGAGATCGTCCCACAAGGCGCTCTGCATCGTGGCGGTGTCGCGGGCCCGAAGCTGATCAGGGTGCTCAAGCAGGTGGAGCACCGCGCGGAGGCGATCCCAGCCGACCGAGAGACCGTCCATCCGAAGGGCGCTCAGCTCATCGTTGAAGACCCCCGCGAGGACGCGCACCACCCAGCCGTGAAACAGCGACGAGGCCACCGCGTCGCGGCGCTGCATCTCCGTGGCCGTGCCGACCCCCGAGGCGCCGTCGAGGGACCACTGCGCCAACCGCATCGCGGCGTCGCGGAGCCGCGCCTGACGGGCCGTCGTGCTCGTCGCCAACGCGCTCAAATCAGGCTGCGAGCTGGGGTTCGCCCATGCCATCTCGAGCCGCGCCATGGCCTGCGCGAGGAAGGGCCGCATCTGAGCCCCGGCCTGCACCACGGTGTCGGCCTGCACGCTCTCCATGTCGCTGCGGGTGGCGCGGTTGTTCAGCCCTTGAAGCCGTGCCGCGATGCGCTGTTGACGCCAGCCCGAGGCGAAATTGCACCCGAGATAGACCGGGGCATCGAAGGGGTTGTTGTCGAGCGTGACGCCCGCCTGATCGCCGTTGGCGGTGGCGATAAACGGCCGCTGCGGCGAGCCCACCGCCTGCGGGATCTGGTTGGCCGGTACGGCCCCCATCCACTCGGCCGAGCCGTCACCCGGGAGCACCGTGCACGGGTTGGTGCCCTCGGGGCGTGCGGGGCTCCAGGTGAGCGCCCCCGCGGCGCGCACGGGGATCACCGCGTGTGATTTGTACGCGGTGTTGCCTTCGATGTCGGCGAGCACCCAGTTCTGCGCGCCGACGCCGAAGTTTTCGACCGCGCGCATGGCCTCTGAGACGTTGCGCGAATACGCGACGCCGACGAAGGCCGAGAGGTCGTTGGTGGGCTGGTGCCCCGTCCACTTGATCGAGAGGGCGGTGGTGCCGGTGCGCGGCTGAATACGACCGTTGGCGATGCGCGGCACGAGGGGCCCGTGATGGGGTACAACTTCAATGGGCACCGTCAACGTGGTGCCGAGCCCATCAGACACCATCTCATTGATGACTTGAATGGGCACCTCTTGGCCGTTAAAGCGAACACGGTCAGGCTGGCCGTTGCCGCCCGGGATGATCGTCTCTTGATAGACGTCGGTGACGTCGTACCCCGCGGTGGTGACCCCCCAGGCGATACGGTTTGTAAACCCGATGATCACCCCGGGGATGCCCGGAAAGGTCGTGCCCGCCACGTCGATCGCGTCGGGCCCCGCGGTGACGGTGAGGTGTGTGCCCCACCAGATCGGCGGCGAGGTGAGCGACAGGTGCGGGTCGTTCGCCAACAGCGCGTGCCCAGAGGCCGAAGCCTGCGGCGTCACCACCCAGTTGTTGCTGCCGCGGGTCTCGTCACCGAGCACCTCGGCGCCGCTCCGGGTCAGCTGCAAAAAGCGCTGAGCGTCGCGGTAGACGCTGCTCCGCAGGGCGGGCCGAAACACGTTCGGGCGATAGCTGAGCGCCTGGCCCCCGGCCCGGGGGAAGAAGTCGCTCACGATCACCGCGTCAGAGGGCGGCGCCCATCGGATCACGTCGAGGGCCATGCCGCGCCGGGCCGCACGGGCGGGCTGGGTCATCGCGTCTGCGCCGTCAAAAATCTCTCGAATGCGCTGAAGTGTCGAAGAGTTAGCGATGTCGTCTTCGGCGTCATAGGACAACGAATACGACTGATAGCGACCGATCACGAGCGAGTCGACGGGCGACCACTCGGGGGTGGTGTCATCGACCACCACGGTGCTGCCCGCGGGCACCTCGACGTTGCCCGCACGCACCTGCGAGAGATAGTGATTGACGCCCTCGGTGAAGCCTTCGAGCAAGGTGCGCTCGCGGCTCTGGCCCGTCTGAATCTGCGCCCACATCGCGGTGGCCGCGCGGCGGAGGCCCAACACGCGAAACGACAAGTCAGTCTCGATCACGGCGCTGTTGAGCGGACCGAAGCGGCTCGCGAGGTTGCCCGACGCGAGGCGGCGCAGAATGTCCATCTGGGCCATGCGATCGCGCGCGAGGAGGAAGCCCTGCACCCGTGCGACATCGCGCAGCGAGGCCCCGCGAATGTGCGGCCACCCCCAGCGGTCGACCACTACATCGACGGGGCTCTCAAGGTTGGGCAGCCGCAGCGTCTCTTGCACCGGCAAATCGGTGATGGCCCGCGGCGCGCTCGCGTCGAGTTCGGGGCCGCGGTCGGTGCGCATCGCCGCCCCCGCGTCGCCAGCCGGCGCCGGGTCATCTGAGCACCCGGCCACCGTGCAGAGCGCCCCCATCGCAAGCCATTGCAGTCTCTTCATGGCGGCGATTCAACAGCAGCCACGCCACCCTTTCAACCGGCCCAGCCGCCCCCATTCATTTTCTTCATCCTGTGAGAGAGTCGCCGCATGTCGAATGATCTCTCTGAGCGGCTTTGGGCATTGTTCGATGAGACCCCGGTGGCGAGCCTCGGGGTTCACGAGGGAGAGGGCGGGGTCGGGGTCTCGCTGGTGCCGTACGTCGTCGACCGCGCGGGGCCTGTGCGCTTCGTGGTGCTGGTGAGCGCGCTGTCACCGCACACCGAGGCCTTGCGACAGAACCCGAGGGCGGGGCTGATGGTGAGCGCTGCGCTGCGCCCCGACGATCGGCACAGTCACCACGCGCAGACGCGCTTCTCGTGCCGGGTTACGGCGCGCTTTGTCTCTCGCGAAGAGGCCGCCCAGCGCGGCGACGAGGCCGCCTACCGGGCGCGCTTCGCCATCGCCGAGACGCTCCTCGGGTTGAACGATTTTCACTTCGTCGCGCTGACGCCAGAGCCGTCGAGCGCGCGCTTTGTGATGGGCTTCGGGCGCGCCTACACCCTCACGGGCGAAGCCTTCGAGGGCTTCAACCACGAGCGCGGGCGCTGAGCTCGAACGCCGCTCAGCGGTTGGCGCCGTTGTTGATCCACGTACGGATGGTGGTGAGCTGCGCGGCGCTGAGGGCCGCGGCGCCGCGGGGCATGAGGTTGCCGCAGGTGTGGGTGCCGTCGAGCTTCTGGTACAGCAAGCTCATGGCCGCGTTGCCGCGCACGACCCGCACGCGGTTGCCGCCCGTGCACGCCGTGCCCCGCGCCGCGATGCCGACGAGGTTGTTGTACGCGAGGGTCTCGGTCGAGAGGTCGAGCGAGCCGCTGGCGCCGTGACAGCGCACACAGGCCGATTGAAAGATCGCGAAGGTCGGCGCAAAGGCCGAGCCCGCATCGCGCACCCCGGTGTCAACGGGCCCGGTGTCGCGCACGCCGGTGTCGCGCACGCCAGTGTCAACCGGCCCGGTGTCGCGCGGCACATCGAGCGGCCCGGTGTCGCGGGGCACATCGAGCGGGCCGGTGTCGCGCGGCGCATCGAGCGGGCCGGTATCGCGCGGCACATCGACACCCGCGTCGAGGCTCGCGTCGACGGTCGCGTCGACCGCGGCGTCGGTCATCGGAGACGCCGTGAGCCAGCGCGCGAGGCTCGTGCGGTCGTCTTGAGAGAGCGGCGGCGGGTTCGGCGGCATCGCCCCACGGTCGAGCACCTGGACCCGCGCGTTGGCCCGGTTGCGCACCCACGCCGCGTACGACGAGAGGTCGAGGTTGCCGGTGCCGCCCGGGAGGTGACAGGGCACGCAGCGCCGCGCATACACCGGGCGAACGGCCTCCTCCCACAGGCGCTCGTCGGGCGAGTCGATCACGGCGTAGCGCGCCACCATGCCGCCCGAGAGCGCCCACACATCGCCCGTCGGCGAGCCGATGAGTCGCGTCTGTTGACTCAGTGTCAAATCGGTAGCGACCCGCAACCGGGTGCCGTCGAACGACGCGAGCTGGGCGCCCGCGAGGAGCCAGTAGCGATCGCCCGCGCGCACGACGCCGCCGAGCCGATCGGTCGCGGCGGCGGCCTCGATGAGGGTGCCGCTCGCGTCTTCGACGTAGAGCGAGCGCCCCGCGGTCACCACGAGGCGGCCGGCGGCGCTGAGGGCGACGCCTGACACACCGTCAAGGGTGTAGAGCAAGAAGCGCTGGGTCATCGGGTCGAAGACCTTGACGCCCTCACGGGTGAGCGCCGCGACGCGGCCGCCGCCGGCGACGAGCGCGCTGAAGGCGGTGTCGTTCCACACCAAGACGCGCATGCCGTTGGCGAGGGCGAAGCCTTGGGGGCCGCCGAAGGCCGTGACGGTCATGTTCATCGCGGCCACCGACCTGAGCCCTCGCATGCCCAGGCCGTAGCGCCCTGTGACGTCTTCGAGGGCGCCGCGGTCGCGCACCCGCCAGATGCGCCCCATCGCGTCGACGAGCACCATCCACTGGCCGCCCGCCGCGTCGCTCGCGGGCACCGTCGCCGCGGCCACCGCCGAGCGCACCTCGGTGCTCATCCCCACGAGGGCGCCGCCCACAAAGGTCAGGGTGCCGAGCTCGCTCGACAGCACCAGGGTGTTGCCGAGCTCGGTCAACGCCGTCACCTGGCCCGTGGGGGTGGCCGCGGGGTTCCATTGCGTGCGCTGGGCGCTCAAGGGGGGCGGCGGCAAGGGGCCGGTGTCGGTGTTTGACAGGGTGTCAACAAACGAGGCGTCGAACCCCGGCACGTCGGGCGTGGCGTCGGGTTCGGCGCCGCCGCAGCCCGCAGCGACCAGGGCCAGGAGCGCGACGAGGGGCCTACGCACGGAGCAGCTCGCGCACCACATCACCGTCGCGGAGGTACTTCCGCGGGTTGACGCCGAAGGCGTTGACGAAGGTCGCGAGCACGTCGGGCGGCGCCACGGCGCGCATCCCATCGGCGAAGCGCCCCGCCACCCGCGGCAAGAGCTGGTCGGGGTCGCTCGACCCGAACGAGAATCCGCCGCGAAACTTGGGCGAAATCACGAGCGCCGAGCCATTGGGGTAGTGGTCTCGGCCGCCCGTCATGTTGATCTGCGGGGTGCGGCAGAAGTCGCTCACCACGAGGATGTGGGTGTGCGCCGAGAGGCGCTCGTTGCGCAGCGTCGGGTGCGGCGCCGCGTCGAGCGAGGCCACGAGTTGGGCCACCACGTCGAACAGCTCTTGCTGCACGAGCGGCTGGGTGCGGTAGTTGGCGCCGTGGGTGTCGAGGCTCCCCATCGAGAAGCTCACGCACCGCACGACGTTGCGCTTCATGGCCTCGACGGCGAAGGCCGCGTTGACCGCGCCGCGGCTCTGAAAGCGCGCGCGGTAGTTGAAGTTGGGCTGCGCCGTCTGCAACCCCGCGGTCTGAAAGAGACCCAGAAAGTCTTCGCGCACCATGCGCGGGAGCGACTCATATTGCAGCACAAACTGCTCGATCACCTCGGGGTGATACGAGCGCGCCAAGAGGTCGCGGGCCTCTTGCGTCAGCATCATCGTGACGGCGTTGCGGTCGGCCGCCTGGGTGTTGACGTTGGCCCGGGTGAGCACCCTTGACACACTGTCAATACTGGCCATTTTGAGCGGCGCCGAGCGCGGGTCGAGCTCGTTGCCGACATAAGCCGAGGGGTAGCTCACGCTCACCGAGGGGAAGAGCTGCGCGCGCCCCGACTCGTTGGCCATCACCGTGTCGATGCTGGCCCCCGCGGGTCGACCCCCGGCGAGGTGGCGGCCCGTCGAGACGAAGAAGGTGCCGTCGGGGTGGCTCACGGTGTTCATCGCGAGGCCGTTGATGACCGTGACCCGGTCGGCGATGTTGAGCAGGTTGCCCACCGCGGGCCCGAAGCGGAGGTTGGTGCCGCGCGGCTGCAAGATCTCGAAGGTCTCGTAGTCGGCGTCGAGGGTGGCGTCGCGCCAGTTGCGGAGCACCGCGGTGTCGACCCACTGGGTGCTCGCGGGGTCGATGATGCCGCGGGCTTCGTTGCGCGGGTCGAGGCCCACGGTCACGTCCCAACCGCCCGAGGCGTGAATGAAGACGAAGAACTCGTCAGGCGCCACGGGGGGGTCTGCGAGGGCCGAGAACAAGGGCTGGCTTGAGACGCCGGCGGCGGTGGCCGCGCCCAACACCTTCAAGAACGTGCGTCGCTCGTTGCGAATGTCGCTCATGGTCTACACTCCGAAGGGGCGCTCAGTAGAGGTGAAACTCGGGGTGTCGCACGAAGGCGTAACAAACCACCGCCCAACTCGCGCGGGTGGCGTTGAAGCCCGGTGCGTTCGCCGGCTGCGTCGCGCGCCGAGCCGCAGCGTCGCGAAGGAGCTGACGAAAGCGCGGCAATCGCTCAGGCGGCGCGAGGCTCGCGGGGTACCCGAAGAAGAGCCGGTGCAGCACGTCGAAGCGGGTCGCAAACTCGGCGTCGGTGACCGCGCGGTTGGCCGGGAGGTCGAAGCGAAACACCACCTTCTGGGTGGGCGGCATCGCCGCGAGGTCGCTCTCGACCGCGCGATCGCAGAGCGCGACGCCGATGCGCTCGAAGGCCGCCAGCATCAACGCGTTGGTCTGCTCGTTGCGCGGAATATCCGCCGCGTAGTCGGGCACCCCGAGGGCCGAGAGGTAGTCATTCCATGTGTCAAAGAGGTTGCCGCCCGAGCCGCGCAGGCGGGTCTGGAGCTGCAGCGGCGAGAGCCCGCCGAAGAGGGTCATGTACGAGCGCATGAGGGCCTCGACGGGCACCAGCCGCGGCGCCTCCTTGGGGGCGGTGTCTTGCGCGATCGACTCGTGCCCCGGGATCTCTTGCACCGTGCGCGGGCGCAGCACCGGCACGTCGGCGGTGACCGCGCCGCCCGCGTCTTGAGAGGGCGTCGGCGTCGGCGTCGGCGTCGGCTCGTCGGCCGCGCCCTGGGTGCACCCGAGCGCCGTCACCAAGGCCAGCGCTGCGGCGCGACGCGCCATCGCATGAAGCTCCATCATGGCATTGCCCCCTGACGCCAGGTGTCTGAGCCGAGGTTGTTGGCGTTGCGGTACGCGTCGGCGCGCAAGAGCGCACGAACCAACGCCCGCGAGCGGTAGTTGCCGTTGCGAAGCGCCGTCGTCAGGTCGGTCACGAGGGCGCTGTCTTCGGGGCCGAGCGCGCGCCCGAGAAAGCTCTCGGCGAAGTTGCTGGCCACACACTGCGAGAACTCGGGCATCGCCGTGACGGCCCGGGCGAGCCCCGCAGGGCCCGCGTCGGCGTTGGCCACCGAGCCATAGGCGCCGCGAAGGAGGCCGCGGGTGCTGTTCGCAAACTGCGGGTCATAGAAGCTCCCGCAGATGCCAGAGATGCTCGTGCCGCGCCGCGCGCAGGCCGTATTCTCAGCCGGGAAGCGCTGCGCCGGGAGGAAGGTCCACCCCGACTCGGTCACCCGGGTAAAGTACGACGACAGGGGTTCGAGCGTCGTGTGGCACGTCGCGCAGCCCGAGCGCACCATCAGGTTGGGCTCTTCGCTCGGGGTCAGCTCGACATTCTCGGCCACAAACTCACGGCACAAGAACGCTTGGTACACAATGTGAGCCCGGGCCCTGCGCGTGCCGTACTTCGCGAGAAAGATCGGCATCGTCAGCACGCCCGCCGCGTTCGGCCCGCGGTCAGCCACCCGACGCCAGGTGTTCGTGTCTTGCGGCACAAGGTCAGCCGGCACCTGCGCAGGCTCGAACAGCGACACCGGCTCGACGTAATCGAAGTTGGTGCCGTTGCCGCAACACGTGCTGCCCGCCATCGTGCGGTAAAACTGCGAGAGCGGGCCGTTCACCATGGTTTGACGCCCCGTCAACACTTCGCGCACGTCGCGGTCGTTGCCGAAGAGGTCGTCGAGAAAGCGCACGGCCTCTTGTGACCACCAGAAGCGCGCCCACTCGCTCTGGGCCTGGGCCACGTTGTCGAGGGGCACGTCGGGCCCGAGCGGCATGTTGTTCGGCAGCACAAAGGCCGGAGGGTCGTTGCCGAGGCTCGCCCCGGGCATGCAGCGCTCAAGCCCTGGGCCGCAGCCGCACTGGTCAGACATCGAGACGCCGGTGCCCGCCGTGCACGACACCATGTCGGTGGGGTGAGCCCGCGCGTAGGCCGAGTCGAGCGGGGGGTTGTTAAACCGATTGCCAGGCAGCGGCGTGCCCCGCGGCGGGTTGGTGGTGCGGCCCGAGAGGTAGACGCGCCCGGTGGGGGCGGTCTGCGCCTCTTCGCGGCAGACGCGCACGCTCACCGTGGGGGTGCGGCCGTCGGGCTCATTCATCAGCGCGGCCACGGGCTCAAACTCGACGGCGTCGGAGTTGGCGTTCGGCGCGACCCGCTGCGAGGGGTTGGTGTTGCGATAATCGCGGTAGAGCCACCACGGGCGGAGGGCCACCGTGCGGGCGCCCCACACGTCGGCGGCGACTGGGGTGGCGGTGCCGTCGATGGTGCCGTTGTTGGCGACGCGGATGCCCGACTCGGCCTGGGTCAGACAGAAATCGGCGTCGGTCTCGGCGCGATTTCGGCGCTGCGACCGGCGATAATAGACGTCGACGAGGTTGTTGTTCGGGTCGCGGACGCGCACCCGACGGAGCACGATGGGGTTCGACACGAAGCCGAAATTCGACCCCACCTCAAGGCGCATCCGATCCATGTAGATGCGGCGCAGGCGCTCGGCGTACCGAGGGCCCGTGAGGCGTTGGTCGATCCACGCGTCGAGGTTGAAATCGGGCCGCTCGAACGCGGCGACCTCTTCGGGGGTCGGCATGCGCCCCTGAAGATCAATCGAGAGCGACCGAAAGAAACGGTACGCCTCGCGCGTTGGCACCGCGTCGGCCACCTGGGGCGCGACCCCTGCGCTCATCATGAGCGCCAAAACGCCGGCTGCGTAACGATATCGCACCGAGCACCTCCACCGTGCCAGGCGCAGACGCTGCGCCGCACCCCCGAAGAATCGTCGCATTTACGCCGCGCTGTCTAGTCTCTGACGCGTTGATTTTGTTCACTGCTGCGAGACCGTGACAGGTGTGTGACACTCGCCGCTGCGATGGTAGCTGAGCGAACTTTGCGTTGGCCTTCGGCCCTGTTGACCACGTTGACGGTGGCGTTGCTCTCTTGCAGCGATTCGACACCGCAGGCCGTCGATGCGGGCGGCGATGCGGCCGCGGGCGAGGCGGGGGCTGACGTCGAGGCGCCGCCGGTCTGCACGATGATGCCGCCTGCGCTCGAGCGCGGGAGCGAGAATGGCGCGGCGAACCCGCTGACGGTACCCCCCGGGGCGGCCCGCGCGGGGCGCATCACGGCCCAACAGCTGCCGCAAGATCGAACGGGTCTCGCGAGCTGGCAGGCGGGCGATTTCGTGCTGGCCAACGAGCGCGTGGCGGTGCTCATCGCGGGGGCCCGCCCCACCGCGGGGTACAACCCCTGGGGCGGCGAGGTCGAGGGGGTCGCGCGCAACAACAACGGCGCCCTCGTCGACGCGGCCGATTTCGGCGAGCCGATCTTCGGGTTGGGGCGCTTCACGGTGGCCACCGAGCGGGTGACGGTGCTGCGCGACGGCAGCAGCGGCGGCAGCGCGATCGTGCGCGCCGAGGGCCCGATGCGGGCGATCCCGTTCATCGATGATTTCGGTCGCGCGCTGGCGCCGCAAGACTTCAGCATGGTGCAGGCGGCGATCGATTACGAGCTCGCGCCGGGGGCCGACCACGTCGAAATTTCGATGACGGTGAACAACCCCGAGGCGAGCGAGCGCTCGGTGCGCACGGTGCTTCACGCCTTCTTTCAGGGCTACCGCATGACGCGCTTCTTCCCCGATGCGGGCTTCTCGCGCACGGGCAGCACCGACGCGGTGCCGAACGCGTCGACGGTGGGATGGGTCGACGACAACGCCACGAGTTGGGCCTGGCAGCTGCCTGAGGGGCAGCTCCTGCCCTTCCTCTCGGTGTCTGGGTTTGACGGCTTTCGCGCCCCGATGATGACCCTCGCGGCCTGCGGTCAGACGCGCTTCCGTGTGGCCCGCGTGGTGGCCGGGGCGCCGGGCAATCACGGCCTCGACGGTCTGCAAGAGTCGCTCGCCCGGCTCGGCAATCGCAGCCTCCGCGCGGTGCGGGTCACGGTGCTCGACGGCGCAGGGATGCCCGCTCCCAATGCGCGCGTTCACGCCACCAGCGCCGACGGGATGCGCTACCTCACCCGAGCCACCACCGACATGAACGGCGTGGCGACCTTGCACCTCCCGGCCGAGGCGACGCGGGTGATCGGGTGGCGCCAGGGCGACCCCGTGAGCGAGCCCGCGATGGTCGCAATGACCAGCGATACCGCGATGTTACGTCTCGGCGCCTCGGGTCAGATCAGGGTCACCGCCCGCGACGCCGCGAACATGACCGGCATGCCCGTGCGGGTGCAGATCTCGCCCATGAGCGGCGCGGTGCCCTCGGTGCCGAGCCACTACGGCGAGATCGTGCCGGGCAACAACCGCGTGCACACGGTCTTTCCGCAAGACGGTGACGTGACGGTGACCGTGCCCGCGGGGGCGTGGCGCGTGCTGATCACCCGCGGCTTTGAGTACACCCTCTCTGACACGACGGTGACGGTGACCGCGGGGCAGACCCAGGCCGTCAACGCGACCTTGCAGCGGGTGGTCGACACCACAGGGGTGCTCTGCGGCGACTTTCACATTCACACGCACCGCTCGCCCGACTCGGGTGACAGCGGGCGCCTGAAGCTCGCCTCCGGGGCTGCCGACGGCGTCGAGGTGATGGCGCGCTCAGAGCACGAGTTTGTGAGCGATTTTCAGCCGCTCATCGACGAGATGGGGCTCACGCCGTGGCTGCGCGGTTTGGGCTCCCTCGAACTGACGACCTTCGTGTGGGGGCACTTCGGGGTGTTTCCGCTTACGGCGAACCCGGCGCGGCCCAATGGCGGCAATTTTGAGTGGGCGGGTCGTCGCCCCACCGACGTGTTCGCCGACGTGAGGGCCCGGAGCGAGAACCCCACCCTGGTGATCAACCACCCGCGCGGCGGCGCCGCGGGGGCGTACTTCGACGCCGCGGGCTACGACGCCATGACGGGCCAGGTGCGCAACCCCAACCTCTGGGATGACCGCTTCACCACGGTCGAGTTCTTCAATGACAGCTCGTTCGAAGAGCGGCTCCCGCGTGAGGTTCAAGACTGGTTCTCGTTCTTGAGCGCGGGGCGCAGGGTGTGGGCCGTCGGGTCTTCAGACAGCCACGGCATCAACCCGAACTCGCCGGTCGGGTACCCGCGCACTTGCATGTACCTCAACACCGACGACCCCCGCATGGCCACCCCAACGGCCATCGGCGCCGCGGTCGGCGCGGGGCGCACCAACATCTTCGGCGGCATCTATGTCAACGCCGAGGCCGTGGCCGCCGCGCGCACCGCGGGCCCTGGGCAAGAGCTCACCGGGGCTGGCAACGAGGCGCGGCTCAGGGTCACCGTGCAGGCGCCGCCCTGGGTCACCGCGAACACCCTCACGGTGTGGGTCGACGCGCGGCCCGGCACCATGACCGCCACGCGCAGCATCACCCTCAATGAGTCAACCCGCGACCCGATGAACAACACCATCCGTTACCGCGGTGAGATCAACGTGCCGGTGGCGGCCAATGGGAGCTACGTCATCGTCGCCGCACAGGGGGGCGAGCTCGTCCCTCTCTTTCCGGGTAAGCAGGCCTTCGGTGTCACCAATCCGATCTTTTTGCGTCGCTAGTCTCTGGGCCCTCGGGGCCTGCGCGCGACCGCCCTCGCCCGCGGGGCCCCAGACCGAGACCGCCGCCCTCGCGTGCCTCCACGCCGCCTACACCGAGGGCGCGCGCCTGGCCCCGTGCGTCGACAGCAGCGTGGCACCCCAGGCCGAGCTCCTCGCCCGAATGGATCGCCTCAGGGCCCTCCAAGAGGGCCACCCCTCAGCGGTCACCGACGACGGCTGGCGGGCCCTCTTGTCAGATCTTGACAGTGTGTCAACACCGGCCGCGACCTTGCAGCGCTGGTCGGCGGCGCGGGCGCGGCTGGGCACGGGGCGTTGCGCGCCGGCGCCGGGCGAGGGTGTCGAAATTGCTCGGCATTTTCGTGCGATCTCGCGCCCTGTTGAGGGCTGGCCGCCGGTGGCCGAGGCGACCCGCGCGTCGCTCTCGACGAAGCTCGCGACGCTCGAAGGGCGTGCGTACCGCTGCGACGGCGGGGGCGTGATTCGGGTGCTGAGCGTGGCCCGCGGGGCGGCGCGCGTGCTCGTGCAGGTCGAGTGATGAAAACGGTTGGGGGCTCGACTCTGCGGTTGTGTGAGGTGCCAGACGTGGCAGGGTCAACCTCGCGAGAAGGGAGCCCGCACCGTGATCACTGTCTCGGCAGATCGATTGATTTTCAGCTTTCCTGAGCGTGACGCTCGGCTCGACGCGCGGGTCGCCGCCTTCATCGAAGCGGGCGCCGCGGCGATGCTCAAAGAAGACCGGGGCGCGGCCCTCGACGCGGTGCTCGCGCGTCACCCCTGGGCGGGGCAAACGGCTGCGTGGCAGCAGCAGGCGCGGGCCCAGGTCGCGCGAGCCGACGACGCGAAGTGGGCGGCGGCCTATGAGGCGCTGCTCTGGTCGCGCGCGGGCGGTCGCACGGCGCAGCGGCCGCAACACGGGGTGACGATCAGCTTCATGCGTACGCTGCGCTTGCCTGATGATGGTAAGGCGTATCCGCTGCCGCCGGGGCTGGGGTGCTTCCCCTTGCGGCGCATCGAAGACCTCGGCGCGGCGACGCCGCCGAGCTGGCAGCGGCGTGGCGGGGTGGCGCTGCCGATGTACCAGGGTGAGGCCATGTGGCTCGCGTTTTCAGCGCCCTTCGCCGCTGCGCTCAAGATCGCCGCGGGGGGCGTCAACGCCGCCACCGGTGAGCCCTTCGAGGTGGGTCTCAAGAGAGATCCGCAAGACTATGTGGTCTTGCCGCAACAGCCCTGGCTCGACGGCTTCTGTGTTGAAAAGGGGGTCGTCAGGCAGTTCGTGGCGATGCCCCTCGGGCAGGGGTACTCGGCTGAAGAGCAGATCACCGGCGAGGCCCGCACCGGCGGCGTTCAGCTCGCCGTCGTGCCGCTGAAAGACGAGGTGCGTTGGCGCGAGCTGCAAGGTCGGCTGCGCTGCACCCTCGAAGACCTCGTGCCGACCTTCTTGCCTCCCCTTGCGCCCGATCGTTTGGGCCCTCGGGCCGCCCACGCGCCGATGCCGCCGCCGATGGCCGCCGCCCCCGCTGGCGCCGCCGGGGGCGCCATGGGCCTCGGGGCCGGAGGGCGCATGAAGCAATCGATCTTTCATGACCCGCGCCCGCTTGATGACTATGACCTCGAAGGGGCCGAGGCGTGCTTTCTTCACGTCCTCAACTCGGCGATGTGGCGCGCGATCGCCCACGAGGCGCCCCCGCAACCGCCCGTAACCGCTGAAGAATACAGCCGTCACGGCTTGCCTTGGTTTGATTACTACCGCGACGACCTGCAAGCGATCCGCGGCAGCGGCATCCTCGCGAAGCTCAAGAGCGTGTTCGCGGTCGCGGCCGAGAAGGAGGCTCCGGTCTTTCAAGACGAGGGGCCGATGCCTGCGCTCGAGGTGGTGCACCTCGGGCCGAGCGCGCCGCCCAACTCGGTGCGCGGGTGGCGCGGGGTTTGAGCCCTCAGGCCGCGAGGTCGCTGAGGGCCCCGCGGAGCTTCTGAAGCGCCCGGGCCTCGATCTGTCGCACGCGCTCCTTCGAGATCCCGAGCGAGCGGCCGAGAGACTCCAGGGTGACGTCGTCTTCGGCGTTGAGCACCCGGCGCTCGACGATCCACCGTTCGCGCGATGAGAGCTGTTCGAGGGCCGAGTCGATGCGGCGCCGCGCGCTCTCAGAGTTATCGTGCAAGATCGCCATCTCTTCGGGCGTCTCGTGCGCGTCGCGGAGCCTGTCGATGGGGGCGCTCTCGCCGTCGGGCGAGGCGTCGAGCGAGAGGTCGCGCTGCTTCAGCATCGGCAAGAGCGCCTCGGCCTTCTCACGGGTCACCCCCGCCAGCGCGGCGAGCCGCGTCGGGTCGTCTTCGCGGGTGCGGCGAAAGGCTCGCAACGCGCGGCGCTCGCCCTTCGAGCCGCCGATACGCACCACCCGGTACCCGCGCACCACGTACTCGCGGATCTCAGCACGGATCCAATACACCGCGTAGGTGATCAAGCGACAATCGCGCTCGGGGTCGTAACGGAGCGCACCCTTCAACAGACCGAGGTTACCCTGTTGAATAAGATCTTCGAGCGGAACGCCCCAGCGGCGGTACTCGGTCGCGATGGTGATGACAAAGGGGAGCGAGGCTTCGATCAACTTGCGACCCGCGGCGGCGTCGCCGTTGCGCCAGCGGAGGGCCAGGTCACGCTCGTCTTCGGGCTTCAACGGCGCCACACCCGCGAGCGAATGACGGTAGGCCTCAAGCGCAGTCGCTGATCCGAGCAATGCCATGGTGACTCTCCACTCCGCCGGAGGGTACGCGCTGCCACGCAAAGGAAGCATCCCGTCGCAGCCTTTGCGCGGGGGAGGGCTCCGGCGACGGGCCGCAATGCAGCGTCGGTGCCACCGCACGATCGCCCTGAATTTGCGCCGAATTCACCCTCGCGAGGCGCCCGAGGGCGCAGCCGATGCGGGGGGCCGCGACGGGCGCGCAACGGTTGCGCGCTGTGCGCTCGTGATGCGGGTCAGATCAGGGCGCGCTTCGGGTGCGCCGCGCCATCCGCTCGACCTCGCGCGCAAAGCTTGCTTCAAAGACGCCGTCAACCCGGATGCTGTACCGAAAGAAGGGGTCGGCCAGCACGCCGTGGTAATCCATGTCGTTGAACCAGTACGCCCGCGCGTTCACCACCACGGGGGCGTCGTCGGGGCGGTTCTGGAGGTAGAAGCGCTTGCCCGCGCGGGGGGCGAAGCTGATCGATTGCGCCACTTCGAGGGCGTCGCCAGGCTCGGTGTCTCGGTGCAACGGCGCGTGGTCGTTGGCGTTGAGACCGAACAGCACCGCGCGACCCACCTCGACGAAGGGCAACGATTCAATAAACGCCACCGTCCTTGGGAAGTGAACCCGCGCCGCGTCATCAAAGGCTTTGCCCTCGCCCGAGTGCTTGTCATCCCAGAGGTGATTGGCCAAAAAGTGGTAACACACCTTCCAGGGGAAATAGACGCCGTGGCGGAGGCTCAAGAGCATCTGTTGACGGAGTGTCAAAGGTCGCTCGGTCTCATCGCCGAAGGCGGGGCGCGGGGCCCCCGGGGTGACAGCGATGGGGGGCTCGGCGAGGGAGAGAAAATCGGCGTACGCGTCGTCGCTCATGGCCTCGATGGCGTGCATGGCGTCGCGGTATCCGTCGCCCATGACCCAGGGCGCGACCACGCCCATGTGTTTGAGCGTGGCGCCGGTGCCTTCGGTGTCGACGGCGGTGAGGCCGAGGGTGATCTCACGGTCGAGGGCCTCGAAGGCGTGCGTGTCGATGAGGGCGTCGAGGGCGAGGTAGGGGTGGCCGTAGAGGCCCCAGAGGGCGTGCTTCATGGTGTGCCGAGGGCCGCGCGGAGGTTGCGGAGGTAGAGCAGGTCGAAGGCCTGAAGCCCGTCTTCGCCAGCGAGGTACTGCCGAGCGCGGAAGGTGGTGTACCCCAGGCCGCGCTGTTGCGCCTCGACCACGGCCTGGTCTTCGAGGTTGGTGCGTTGCCAGAAGCCGTCGAGGTCGTCGCGGTGTTGCGCCAGGTCGGTCGCCCGCGCGTGGAGCCAGATCTCGGCCACCACCGTCGTGCGATCGACCGCCTCGGGGAAGAGCGCGTAGGTCAGCAGATAGTCGGGCTGGAGGCTCGTGAGCACGTTCGGCCAGAGGTAGGCGTCGAAGACCGTGCGCGGGTCGCCGCGGTGGACGCTCGGCCGCCCCAAGGTTCGCATCGACCGCGAGACCGTCTCGGCGTGAGGGGCCAGCTGCATCGTGCCGCCGAGCCACGGCGCGTCGGTGATCACGCTGCGCGAGGCCGCCGACGGGGTGCGCGCTTCGAGCCCAGGGTGAACCGTGCCGAAGTGTTGAGACTCCTGAAAGTTTTCGACGATCAGCTTCCAGTTGGCTGCGGTCTTGAGGGTGCGCTTCGAGAGCCTCCGGAGCGGGGCCAGCGCGCCCGCCGCGAGCCACGGCGGAAGGGCCTGCCGGGCCATCTCAGCCCCCATCACCCAGGTCGCGTCTTCGTGAACAGGGTGGGCGTCGAGACCCGCCGCCGCGCGGTCGAAATCGGTCGACGTAAAGGGCGCGCTGACGAGGGCGCCTCCGAGGGCGAAGCACCAGCCGTGGTAGCGACAGGTGAAGGTGAGCGAGGGGCGCTCTCCGGCGTCTTCGTCGACCAGCGCGGCGCCCCGGTGCGTACAAACCCCGTGCACGGCCGCGAGCGAGAGGTCGCCTTGGCGGGTCACCAAGAGCGAATCGCAGCGCCCAGGCACCCGCACCCAAGACCCCGGACGCGGCAGGTCGGCGGGGCTCGCCAAGGCCATGCGCGAGGGCGCGAAGAAGGCCTCTCGCTCAAGCGCGAAGAGCCCCGCGTCGGTGTACGCGAGGGCCGGCAGCGGGCGCCCCGGAGCATCGGCGGCGCACAGCACACGACGCAGCGACGCGGCGATCATCGACGGAGCCTCCGGAGGTCACCGTGGCGCAGCGTGACCCGCGCGTTGTCGAAGTACTCGGCGTAGGCGATGGCCCACTTGCGAGACTGCCCCGTGAGGGTCTTGTAACCCTGCGCGTCGAGGGTGTCGTGGGCGTCGAACCACGCGATCACCTGGGCCTCAAGGGCCTTGAGCGCGGCCCGGTCGACGTAGAGCTCGCTGTTCACCCGCACCACGTCGCCGCGGTCGCAGAGGCGCTTGAGCGCGTTCAACAAGGGCGCCCCGGCGTCGACCTTGAGCTCGGCGGCGAGCGCAGAGAGCGAGGGCGCCGCGAGCCCGGCGCGTTGAAGGTGAGCCCGCAACGCAGGCAACAGCGGGTCGTCTTCGTCGCGTCGCGGGCGCCACCCCGCCCGGGCGTACACCCCCTCGTCGCGCACCACCGCGCCGCGCGCGACGAGACGCTGAAGGGCGATGTTCACACTGTCAACATCGCCGACAGAGACGAGCGCCCGGGGCTCGACCCCGCGCTCGGAGGGGGCGCGGCCGTGGAAGGCGCTGATCGCTGAGAGGAGCTTCTTTTCGAGCGCTTCGAGCGCGGCGGTGGCGACCCACCGTTGGGGCCCGAGGGCGGTGATCGACGCGGGGGGCGCGGCCGCGCGGAAGCCCGTTCGCGCCTCAAGCCGTTGCGGCGCGAGCCCGCGGAGCTGCGCGGCTTCGAGGGCCACCAAGGCGCGTTCGAGGGGGTCGCCGTGGCGGGCGCGTTGTGCGCGGTCGAGGGCGATCGCTCGGTCGCGGGGGCGCTCGGTCTCGGTGCGCAAGACGCGCAGCCCGCCGACGGTCGAGCCGAGGGTGCTGAGCGAGCGAGGGCCGCGCAGCACCATGCGCTCGTCGGGGCGCACGAACACCGGGTGATCGGCGGTGACGCGGCAGAGGGCGCGGGCGCCCGGGGTGAGGGCGTCGCCGTCGAGCTGCGTGACCGTCGCCGTGACCTGGTGTGTGCCGAGGGCGAGCTGGTGCCGCGAGCGGCGCGGAAACACGCGCGAGCTCGCCGCGAGGAGCACCACCTCGGCGTCCCATGCGCGGGTGAGCGAGGCGCGGGCGGGGTCGACGATCCACTGGCCGCGCGACACCGTGGCGAGGTCGACGTCGGCGAGGTTGAGCGCGACGCGGGTGCCGGCCTCGGCGAACTCAAGGCTCTGACCGTGCGCCTGGATGGCGCGCACCACGCAGGGCCAGAGGCGGGCGTCGTCGCCGATGGGGCCGCCGGCGAGGGAGGCCCCGACGCGCACCGTGCCCGCGGCCAGGGTGCCCGTCACCACGACCCCGAAGCCCTTGCGAACGAAGGCCCGGTCGATGGGCAAGAGCACCCCGCCGGTGGGGTCGCGCGGGGTCGCGGTGAGCGTCGCGAGGGCGCCGCGCAAGGCGTCAAGGCCCGTGCCCCGCAGGGCGCTCACGGCGAAGCATGGGGCGTCTTCGAAGGGCCCTCCCGCGAGGAGCGCGCGCACATCGTCGCGGGCCATCTCGACGAGCTCGTCGCCTGCGCGGTCGGCCTTGCTGAGCGCCACGATGCAGCGCCCGATGCCGAGGAGCTCGGCCACCGCGAGGTGCTCGCGCGTCTGGGGCATCACCCCCTCGTCGGCGGCCACCACGAGCAGCATCACGTCGATGCCGACGGCGCCCGAGATCATCGTGCCGACGAAGCGCTCGTGGCCGGGCATGTCGATCACCGAGGCGCGACGGCCATTGGGCAAATCGAGGGGCGCGAAGCCTAGCTCGATGGTGATGCCGCGGCGCTTCTCTTCGGGCAAACGGTCTGTGTCGACGCCGGTCAGCGCATGAACCAACGTCGTCTTGCCATGATCAATGTGGCCCGCGACCCCAACGATCGGGTCGCGCGAAGACACCGGGAGCATCGCCAGAGACCCTACACCACGGCCTCGCCTGTGGCGGGTTTCGTTGCAACGACGCCGCGCCATCTGCAACGATCGCGTCGTGCGCGCGGTGACGCTCGGGTTGATGCTGTGCTTGCTCGGGGCCTCGCCGCGGGCTCGGGCCCAGCCGCGGCCGACGGGGGCCTCGCAGGGGCCGCGGGTGACGGTGTTGCGCACCACCAGGGCCAGCCTCCAGGGGGCGCGGCGGGCGCTCACTCGGCTCGAACCCGCGGCCCTGGCATGTCTCGCCACGGCGCGGCAAAGCGACGCAGATCAGTACGCGCGGGTGTCGCGCGCGACGCTCACGGTTGGGCTGGGGGCGCGGGGCGAGGCGCTGGCCGTGAGCCTCCATCCGAGCGTCGAAATCGCTGGTTTTTCAGCGTGTCTCGCCGAGGTGTTCCTCCGGTGGCTACAGCCTGGGGGGGCGGGGCCGCGGGCCTCGGTCGAGCTGGCGCTGCGGTTTTAGCTCCTGATCGTGGGGCTTTGTGCGCGTCATGACCGTGAAGGGGCATCTTGCGTGACCCGACGGCCGCTGGTAGATCGGTGGTGAATCTGCCGCGCGCTCGTTGTTCGCACGCCCGGGCCTGAGAGCCCCGGGTTGTCGATGGAAGGCGACGATGAGACTGGGCAAGATCTCAAAAGTAGTACAGATTTTCGTGGCTGTCTGAGCGGGCATCCTGCCGACGACAGGAGAGGTGAGAGTCAATGACGCGCTGGTTGAAGACGGTGATGGTGGCGATGCCCTTCTCGTTGCTCGCGGCTTGCAGCAGCGACGGGGGCGGTGGCAACAACAACACAAGCGACGCGGGTGCGGGTGACTCGAGCACCGCGATCGACGTCGCGGTGGCGCCCGACACGGGGCCTCGCTGTATGACGCCAGGCGAGCAGTGCTTGCCTCCGGTGCCCTCGGGCCCCGAGCGTACGGTCGACCAGATCGGCCAAGAAGAAGGCCAGGCCCCGGGCGACCTCACCATCGTGGCCGCGCGCATGATGAGCAGCGTCGAGTTTCAGTCGCGCACCTTCGCGGCGAACTCGTGCGAAGTGCAAGAGGGCTGCACCCTCGCGGGCCGTCGTCGTCTGCTCCGCTTCGACCTGCAAACGCCGAACGTCGGGCAGGGCCGTATCTTTCTCGGCCCTCCGACCCGCGCGGGTCGCGCCGGGGCGCAGTTTGAGTGGGGCGCGTGCCACCGCCACTACCACTTCATCGGGTACGCCGATTACCGCCTCTACGACGAGATGGGTCAAGAGGTGGGCGTCGGTCACAAGCAGTCGTTCTGTCTCGAAGATTCAGGCCGTCAGGCCGGCGCCCCGTCGGTGCCCGCCGACCAGCTGCTGAACTGCTCGAACCAGGGCATCACCAACGGCTACTTCGACATGTACAGCCGCGGTCTCGACTGCCAGTACGTCGACATCACGGGGCTGCGTCCGGGGCGCTACTTCCTCAGGGCGCGCATCAACACCGACCACGCGATTGTTGAGAGCGATTACACCAACAACTCCGCGACGGTGCCGGTTGTCATCCCCGAAGACACCTCGGGCACGCCGCCTCCGGCGAGCCCCCTCGACAGCTGCGGCAACGGCGAGCGCGGCCTCGACCGCGACTGCGGTTGGGAGGTCCAGGGCTCGTACCGTTGTGAGCCCAACACCGAAGTGACGGTGGGCTGCGACGCGTCGTGCAACCCGCCCATCGGCGCCTTCTGCGGCGGCAACCCCGTCATGCGCATCTGCAACGGCGACCTGCCCTGCACCGCCGAGAACGCCATCGCGGCGAACGACGACTCGGGCTGCGGCACCAGCACCTGCTCGCGGGTGACCTTCACCTGCCCGATGTACGGCCGTTACACCGTGCTCACCGGCGGTTACGAAGCGGGCCAGCCCTACACCTGCATCGCGGCGGCCTCGCCCGCCTTCGGCCAGAACTGATCGCGGCCTACGATTGACGGGCGTTGCATCGCGGGCCACCCTCCGGGGCCTGATGCAGCGCCCGCGTCGTTACTCTCTCGCGATCGAGCTGACCGCGTATTGCAATCAAACCTGCGGCTATTGCTACAACGACTGGCGCGACGCGCCGGCGCGCGCGGGGTCGCTCTCGGGCCCTGCGTTGTTGGCCGCGGTCGACCGGGCCCTCACCGCGGTGCAGTTCGACCATGTGACCCTCACCGGGGGCGAGCCCTTCGCGCGGGCCGAGTTCTTCGAGGTGCTCGACATGGTCGCGCGGCACGGCCTCCGCGCGCTGATCATTTCGAACGGGGGCGTGATCACCGAGCGCCTGGCCGAGCGCCTCGCGCCCTATCGACCGCTCTTCGTGCAGGTGACCCTCAACGGCCCCGACGCGGCGCTGCACGAGGCCCACGTCGGCGTCGGGCACGACCACTGGGGCAAGACCCTCGCGGGCATCGCGCATCTGCAACGGGCGGGGGTCACGGTGCACGGCAGCGTCGTGGTCACGCGGCAGAACGCGCGCCGCCTCGGGGCCACCCTCGCCCTCTGGCGGAGCCTCGGCGTGCACGACGTGGCCCTCTCGCGGTACTCGCCCGCGGGGTATGCGGCCGAACAGGTGGCCACGCTCTTGCCGTCACGGGCCGAGCTCGTCGAGGCCTTCACCCAAGCGCAGGCTGAGGCCGCGGCCCATGCGATGCGCCTCCAGGTGACGATGCCCACGCCGCCCTGTGTGATCGACACGGGCGCCTTCCCCGCGTTGAAGTTTTCGAGCTGCCCCATCGGCACCGAGATGCAGGAGTTTGCGATGGGCCCGCGGGGCGAGCTTCGCCACTGCACCCTGCACACCGAGACCCTCGCGAGCGCCCTCGACGACGACATCGCCGCGGCGGTGACCTCACCCGCGGTGACCGCCTACCGCGACGTGACCCCGGCCTTCTGCGAGGGCTGCGCGCACCGAAGGAGCTGCATCGGCGGCTGCGGCGCCGCGGCGGCCGCGGTGCTCGGTGACCCACGCGGGCTCGACCCCATCGTGGCCCAACACGTCGACGATGCGTTCCGCGCGAAGCTTCGCAGGGCGCGCGGCGAGGGCGAGGGCTTCGTACCCCTCGGGCGCCTCGCGCGTCGGGTCGCACATTGACACTGTGTCAAATCATCGCCTGAGAGGGTGCCGTGATGGTGAAGGTGTTGTTGCTCTGGCCTGGCACCGTGGGGGCGGCGGCGGGCAATTTCGGCGTGCCGCAGCTGGTGACCCTCGCGACCTGGCTGCGCGCGACCTGCGGGGCCGAGGTGCGCATCGTCGACCTCGTGGCCGAGCACGCGCTGCGCGGTCGGGCGCTCGACGTGCAGCACCTCTTCGAGGGCTTCGACCTCATCGCCATCGGGGTGTACAGCAGCTACGACTTCTTGACCTGCGAGCACCTCGCGCGCGAGGCGCGTCGGGTCAGCCCGCGGGCGCTCTTGGTGGCCGGGGGCTATCACGCGAGCGCGAGGCCCTACGAGATGCTCGCCGAGGGGGTGTTCGATGTCGCCGTGGTGGGCGAGGCCGAGCACCCGATGCGGAGGCTCTGCGAGGCCCTCGCCGGGGGCGTGCGGCCGCGCGAGGTGGTCTATGAGAGCGAGCCGGTCGAGGCGCTCGACACGCTCCCGGTGAGCGATTGGAGCTACCTCGAACGGTACAAGCCCGTCGCCCGCAAGGTCGCGTCGCAGGCCCAAGTGTACCTCTCGCGAGGCTGCCCCTTCGACTGCGCGTTCTGTATGGAGCGCGCCAAACGCGAGGTCTCATGGCGCGCCTACTCGGTCGAGCGCGCCCTCGAAGAGATGCGCGCCCTCGCGCGCTTCATCGATCTCCGCGGGTGGACGGTGTACCTCGCCGACGCCCTCTTCGGCATGAAGCGGAGCTGGCGTCGCAGCTTCCTCGAAGCCCTCGCGCGCGAGGGGTATCAGGCCGACAAGCTGTGGCTGCTCATCCGTGTCGACCTCGTCGAAGACGACGACCTCGCCCTCTTCGCTGCGGCCAACTGCGGCCTCGGGTTCGGGCTCGAATCGGGCGACCCCGCGCAACTCGCCGTCATCCGCAAAGCGGGGCGCCTCGACGACTATCTTGAGCGCATGACCGCCGTGGCCGAGCGGGCCCGCGCCCTCGACCTCCCGTGGGGCGCCAACGTGATCGTGGGGCACCCCGGCGAGACCGAGCAGAGCCTTGAGGCGAGCGCCGCCTGGCTCAAGCGCCTCTTTCTCGACCCCAAGGGCACGACGGGCTTTCTCTCGGTCGACCCCTTCAGGCTCTACCCGGGCTCACCCATCGACGCCGAACAAGGCCTCTGGCACGCGCGCTTCGGCACCCGATTTCATCGCCCGAGCTGGTGGCACGACGGCGACCAGGAGTTTCTCTCGGAATGGGTTGACCCCTCGTCAACACTCGACTGGCGGCGCCGCGAGACCCTCACGGTGAAGCACTTCGGCCCCATCGTAGAGGCCATCCCGAAGAACTTCGTCTACCGAGGGCCCGCGCGGCGGTACTTCCTCAGGGCCGCCGAGGCCCAAGCGCGGCAGTTCAACGACAGGGCCCGGCTCAACGCCATCGATCGGTATTATGCCTGGCATCGGTACCTCGGGCGCACGGTTGACGGTGTGTCAAAGCTCGACCGCGATGACGACACCGCGGCGCTCCTTCGCCGGCTCCGAGGGCCCGCGCTCGACCGGGTGGCGGGGGCGTTGGGGTTGCCGCGCGACGCGCCGGTGATCGCGGCGATGCGGGCGGTGCCGCGCGAACGGCATGTGGGGCTCGACGCGCTGCGGGCCTCGCTCGACGACGCGGCGGTGCCGCTCACCCGCGACCGCATGAGCTCGGTGTCGGCCTTTCATGCCTACGCCCGGAGCTTCACCCTGCTCGACCTCGGCCCCGGCGACGCGGTGCTCGACCTCGGGTCTGCGACGGGATACGGGCTGGCCCTCATGGCGGCGTGTGTGGGGGCCGAAGGGCGCGTCTGGGGCATCGAGCTCGACCCGAGGCTCGTCGCCCGTGCCGAAGCGCTCGTGGGCGCCCTGCCGGGGGTTCACATCACCCAAGGAGACGCCCTCGACCCCGCGCGCTGGCCGACCCCGAGGCCCCAAAAGATCGTCGCGGGCTTTGCCCTCGATCAGCTGCCCGAGGTCAAGACCTTCGGCCTCGCCGACGGCACCGTGCTGGTCGCGCCGTTGCAGGGCGACAGCGGCCAATGGCTGGTGCGCGCCACGGTCTCGCAGGGGCAGTGGCAGGTCGCGCGCTTCGAGGCCGTTCAGTATGTGCCGACCCGAAGCCCCGAAGGCCTCGCCGCAAGCCCGACCCCGTCGGCCGAGGCCGCGGTGAATGCGCCGCGCACGCCGCGAGGTCGGGTGCAACTCCCCGTGGTGTCGTAAAACCACGCACATCGTCGCGCGGTGACCCACTCCCCTGTTCGAGCCCCGAACATCTGGCACGGACTTCGCTCAGTCGGAGGCATGCGCCAAAACAGTGACCGAGCACAAGTGACCCCAAGGTGTGAGCCAAAGTGCCTGAAATTACAGGTGCTTTTCACGGGTGTTCGGGCATTGGACATGGGGCTGAGTGTTCGGGTCGTCGAACAGTTGATGGGGAGGGATTGAACAATGGGCGTTGTAACTGTTCGATTGGCCGAACGGTTGGCCGAGACGGGGCGCGAGGGTGTTTCGCCGTCCGTACGGTCAAGGCAATGGGAGTGTCTGGAGGATCTCCCGTTTCCGGCTGCGGGGGTTGACGCCGAGGGGGTTGTCCGGGCCTGCAACGCGGCGTGGCTTGAGGTGACGCCGTTGGTGGGCGGTGGGGTCGGGCACCGTCTGGTCACCCTCGGGCGGAGCCTCACGGGGGGCGATGTCGGGGTGTCACGGAGCCTGGCCGAGGGTCTCCGTTCGGTGCTGTCGGGCGAGACCCGGGTGAGCGAGGTCGAGTTCGCCGAGCCCGGGGGCGAAGAGCGCTGGGCTTCGTTGGTGCTGTCGGCGGCGAGCCGCGGGGCTTCGTCGGCGGTGTTGGTGCAGCGCCTCGACGTGACCGAGCGCCGTCGTAGCGCCCGGATGCGCAGCCTGCTCCAGTGCTTCGCGGGGCTCGCCGAGGTTGAGCGCAGCCGCGATGACTTTCGCGCCCGCTCGCTCGGCGCGGTGTGCGACCTCCTCGGCTGGCCCCTCGTCGCGCTGTGGACGTACGAAGCCTCGACCGAGCAGCTCCGCTGCGATGGTGTGCTCCCGAGCCGGGGCGGCTCGCGCGGGTGGAGCACGCTGCGGGCGCAAGAGAGCATCGCCCTGCGCGCGTGGCGCGAGCGTCGGCCGTGTTGGGGCGGCTCGATGATGCGCGACGACCTTCGGGTCGCGCGGGTGGCCTTGCAGGCGACCTCGGTGGGCCTCGATGAGACCCTGGCGCTGCCGATCGGTCGAGGGGGGCGCCTTGAGGGGGTGGCGGTGTTCTACGTTCCGCGCGGGCCGAGGCTCGACGACGGGTTTGTGACGGCGCTGGCGCGGGCGCTCGGCGGCGGCACGGCGCGGGTCGACGGCGCGGTGGCACTCGCCCACGCCCAACACGAATCGCTCGACGACGCGGGGGGCGAGATCGAGCCCAAGGTGCTGCGTCGCTCGCTGCACGACCAGCAGGTCAAGCTCGCGGCCGAGTCGATGGCCCCTTTGGTGGTGCGCGGCGAGGCCGGGGTCGGCAAGCTGCACCTCGTGCGCGAGATCCACGCGAGCAGCGGGCGCGCCGCCGGGGCCTGCGTGGTGGTCGACTGCGCCGCGCTCTCGCAGCGCGACCTCGAGACCGAGCTCTTCGGCGTCGAGGCTTCGGGGCCCACGGGGCGCGCGCAACGCGGCCTCTTCGAGAGCGCAAACGGGGGCACCCTGATCTTCGACGAGGTCTCGACGCTCGATCTTGACGCTCAGTCAAAAATCGCGCGGGTGCTCGAGACGCGCAGCTTTCGTCGAAAGAATGGCAGCCGCGATGTGAAGTTTGACGCGCGGGTGGTGGCGACCACGCGGCAAGACCTCGGGGCCCTCGTGGTCGGGGGGCGCTTTCGCGAAGACCTCTACTACCGCTTGCATGTGATGGCGCTCGAAGTGCTGCCCTTGCGGGCGCGCGCCGAAGAGCTCGCGGGGCTCGTCGATGGGCTCTTGGGGCTCCTCGCGCGGCAGTATGAGCGCGGCGCCCCGAAGCTCGCGCCGGGCGCGCTCGAGCTCCTCGCGCAGCACGGGTGGCCGGGCAACGTACGCGAGCTCCGCAACGTGCTTGAGCGCGCGTGGCTTGGGGTGGGCGACGAGATCGGCCCGATGGCGGTGCGCGCGGCCTTGGGGCAACCCGTGATGCCGCGCCCGACGGCGAAGGCGAGCGCGGCCCCGGCGGCTCCCGCGGCGGCGACCCCTGAGGTGTCATCGACCAGCATCCGCGATCAAGAGCGCCAGTGGATCATCACCTGCCTTGAGCAGACCCACTACAACATCCGTCAGACGGCGGCGCGGCTCGGCATCTCGCGCTCGACGCTCTACCAGCGGGTGCGGAGCTACGGCATCAACATCGACGACGCGCGCGGCAACGGCTGAGCCTCTGCGGCGCGACGACGACCCGCTGGCCGCGATGGCGCAGCGGGTCGTTTTTGTTTGGGCTCAGACCGTGGCGGCGAGGTGGGCGACGAGTTGGGCGACGTCGTGGGCGGCGACGCCGCAGAGGGCGACCCTTACGGCCCCGGCTTGGGGCACGACGAAGACGCCGCGGGCCTTGAGCGCCTCGGCGGTGGCCTTGGCGTCGGGCACCAGCACGGTCACGAAGAAGCCGCCGTCGTAGGGCGGGTAGCGCAGCGCGGTGCCCTTGGCGGCGGCGTTGAAGGCCGCGACGCGGGCGTCGAGGAGGGCCCTCAGGCGCTCGCGCTCGGCGTCGACCCGGGCGCGCAAGGCGGGGTCGGTGAGGCAGCGGGCGATGGCGTGCTGGGCGGCGGCGTTGCAGTTGCTCCAGGTGCCGCGCGAAGCGAACGAGAGGGCGCGCTCGATGGCGGTGCGCTGGGCCGCGTCGGCGGTGCAGGCGACGAGGGCGCCGACCCGGGCGCCGTAGAGCGAGAAGGCCTTGCTGCCGCTCCAGGCGAAGAGCACGGCGGCGTGCGCGGCGAGGGGTTCGAGGTGCTTCAGAAAAGACCGCTGGTCGCGGCCGTAGGCGAGGTAAGCCACGTCGGCGAGCACCGCCGTGGGGACGCGCTTTGACACCGCGACGAGGGCGGCCGTGACGGCGGTCCATTCGTCGGGGGTCATCGAGTAGCCGGTGGGGTTGTGGCAAGGGTCGTTGAGGAAGACCAGCACGCGCCCCTGGGCGTCGGCGAGGGCCTCGACGGCGCGCGCGAAGCCCGCGGTGTCGAAGCGCATCGCGCCATCGAACATCGGGAAGGTGACCAGCCGGCGCGCGTTCTCTTCGGCGAGGGTCGCGTACGGGCCCCAGTAGAAGCTGCTGGTGAGCACCGCCTGGTCGTGATCGAGGAAGGTCGAGAGCGCGTGCCGGAGCGCGCCCGTGCCGCCCGGCGTCGACACCGCCACGGCCTGGGCCGCGAGGGGCGAGGTGCCGAGCAAATCGGCGATCACGGCTTTGTGAAAATCAGCCACGCCCGCGATGGGCGCGTAGCCCGCCGTGGCCGCCGCGGAGACGCCGTGCAAGGTCTCAAGCACCGTCGGGAGCACCGCCAGCGCGCCGTCGTCTTCGAGGAGGGCGCCCACCGTGGCGTTGATCACCGCCTGGCCCGACGCCTTGCGCTGGTTGGCCTCGCGGTTCAGCGCAAAAATAGGGTCGTCGCCGGGGCGTGTTGCGTTTCGAAGGGGTAGAAGATCCATCGTGGTCTCAGAATAATGAGGGGGAGCGGGGCTTGCGCGGCTCGTAAAAGCCGTGGTATGGGCAGCGCCCCTTTGGCGGGAACGGTCCCGTCTCTGGCACCCACCATAGACGTAGAGCACGCACGATGTCGACGCAGACTCCCCTCATGCAGGCCAAGAGCCTCGCTGGTTCGAAGAAAGACCTCGTTGAAAAGGTCAAGGCCCTCGCCACTGAGGCATACTGGGTCGACCGCACGGGCGAACGCGGCCTCGCCGGCCTCTCGAACGCGAAGCTCCTCCGGCTTCACACGGTCCTCACCACGGTGGCCAAGCGCTTCGCCTCGCGCGCCGCGCTGATCGAAGCCGTCGCGACGGCCCAGGGCCACGGCAAAGACGGCGACTACAAGAAGTCGCTCGAGAAGCACCCGCTCCCCCGCCTGTGGGATGCCCTTCAGAGCGCCGAGCGTCGCGCCAAGAAGGCCAAGAAGGCTTCTTGATCGGTCGCCCGTGACCGACACCCGCACACGCCCTGCCACCCCGCAGGGCGTTGCCGTTTGGGCGCCCGGCTTCGGCGCCGGCGCGCACCCCGGCCGGGCCCGCGAGGCGCTCAAGGGTTTCGACTTTCGACACCCTGTCAAACTTTCAACGCTGTTCGAGTTTTGCGACGCGGTGCTGCCGCGCGGCGCCCTGAACGCGCGCGACCCACGGCACCTCGGGCTGCTCGACGCGGGGCTCCACCCTGCGGCCGAGGCGATGGTGACCCGCTACGCCGGCCTCGACCCGCAGCTCGCGGTCTGGGGCGCGGCGCCGTACCCCGTCGAGCTAGAGCAGCACGCCCTCTTCGCCTTGGCGAAGGCGCTCGGGTACACGCCGCCTGGGCTCCACGCGCAGTTTACGAGCGGCGGGTCTGAGTCGAACCTCCTGGCCACGGCCCTCGCCTTGGCCGCGCACGAGCCCGGGTGGTGCGAGCGGGGCCTCGCGGGCGCGCGGCCCACGGTGTACGCGAGCGAAGAGGCGCACGCGACCCTCGACCGCGCCGCGATGCTCTCGGGGCTCGGCCGCCGCGGGCTCGTGCGGGTGCGCTGCGACGCCGGGTGGCGCGTCAACGTCACGGCGCTGCGGCGGCAGATCTACGAAGACATCGCCCGGGGGCGCAGCCCGGCGATGATCGTGGGCACCGCGGGGGCCACCTCGTCGGGGGCCATTGACACACTGTCAAAGCTCGCGGCGCTGTGCGCGTCGCTGCGGGGCGAGGGGCATCGGGTGTGGTTCCACGTTGATGCGGCGTGGGGCGCGCTGGCGGGCTTGTCGCCGCACACGGCCGGGGCGCTCGCGGGGATCGCCGAGGCTGACTCGATCACCTGGTGCGCGCACAAGACCTTGGGCGCCCCGGTGGGCACTGCGATGTTCTTCTCTCGCCACCGCGCGCTGGTGCGCGAGGTGTTTCGCGCCGACGCGTCGTACATGCCCGGGGTGGGCAGCGACGACCGGGTGCAGCCCTTCCGTGAGGGGCTCCAGTGGTCGCGCCGCGCCATCGGCCTGCCGGTCTTCGCGGTGCTCGCCGCCGAGGGCCTCGACGGCCTCGCGGCTCGGGTCGACACCCTCACGGCCCGCGCCCGCTTCCTCGCCGCGCAGCTCGCCGCCCGGGGGTGGAGCGTCGTCAATGACACCCCGCTCCCGCTGGTGTGTGTGACGCACCCGCGCATCCGACGGGGGCAGGTCGCGCCCGGCCACGTCGCGTTGACGCTCCGTCAACAAGACGTCGCGTGGGTGAGCGAGACGCGGCTCGCGGGTCGCCTCCCGGTGCTGCGGCTCTGCGTGCTTCACCCTGAAATTTCAGAGTCAACGCTGCTGCGCGTGGTCGACGCGATGTGCGCCGCGGTCGACCCGTAACTCCTGACAGTCAGTCAAGAAAGAGACATTTCGCATGGCCCTCACGGCGACGCTTCGACGCTTCGAGATCACCCTCTCAGACACCGACCGCGGCGTGTACGAGACCCTCGATTGGCGGGTCGCTCAGCACCCCTCTGAGACGCTGCGGTACCTCGTGGCGCGGGTGATCGCGCGGGCCCTCGAACACGCCGAAGGGCTTGAGTTTACGCAAGGTCTGGCGAGCGACGAGGAGCCCGCCCTCTGGCAGAAGAACCTCCGCGGCGAGCTCGAAGCCTGGGTCGAGGTGGGGAGCCCCTCGCCCGAGCGCATCCACCGCGCGAGCAAATCGGTGCCCCGGGTGGTGATCTACGCCTGGAGCCGCCCCGACGAGCTGGCCCGGGCGATGCGCGGGTTCAACAACGGCAAGGGCGTGCACCGGTGTGACGCGCTCACCCTGATCGCGCTGCCGCAGGCCTTTCTTGACGAGGTGTCAAACACCGTCGACCGTCAGAACCGTTGGGAGCTTTCGGTGAGCGGCGGCGGGCTCTATCTCACCGTCGGCGGCAAGCTCTACGAGGGCAGCGCCGAGCGGGTGTCGTAGCGGGCGGCGCTACCGGGTGGTGACCCGGGTCGAGGCGTTGCCGAGGTTGCCGGCCTCGTCGTAGGCCCGCACCGCGACGGTGTGGGGCCCGGGGGTGAGGCCGCTGAGGGTGACGCTGAAGGCCTCGCTGCGCTGGTCGAGCACGCCGTCGCGGGCGCGGAGGGGGCGCCACTCGGCGCCGTCGAGGCTCCATTCGAGCCGGGTGACCGAGCTTGACGCGTCTTCGACGGTGCCCGTCACGCTGGCCCCGCTGCCGGCGAGGGTGACCGTCGGGGGGGTGTTGTCGACCAGCACGGGCTCGCTCTCGCGGCGGTCGCGTTGCGCCGTGTCTTCGTAGTTTGACGCCTCGTCAGAGGCCTCGACCTCGACCCGGTACCAGCCCTCGGGCACGCCGTCGGTGGGCCAGTCGAAGCTCGTGGTCGAGAGCCAGTCTTGGTTGCGCAGGAGCGGGCGCCAGGCGCTCTCGGCGTCGGCGCGGTAGCGAAGGCGATACCGCAGGGCGTCGGCGTCGGGGTTCTCGACCTTCCACGCGAGGCGGAGGGTGGCGCTGCGGCTCTCGCCGGTCTTGGTCTCGGCCGCCGAGGCGCTCACCTCGGTGAGCACCGCCCGCTGGTTCTCAGGCAGGTAGAACACCGTCACCGCCCGGATCTGGCTGTCGGCGTCTCGCCCGAAGCGCGCCCTCACCTGCACGTAGCGCCCGCCCGGCGAGGTGATGGTGCCGCTCGCCGCGAGGGGGGCCCAGGGGCTCCAGGTGGCGTCGGGGGTGTCGCTGTTGCCCGACCTTGACTCCCAGTCAAGATTGCCGACGCCGCGCCACCGCACGAGGCCCCAGCGCGCGACCACGCCGGCGTCGAGCGCCTTGCTGTACCACTGCGCGTCTTGCGGCGCGTTGCGCGACACGGTGTAAAACGCCCCTGAGTCGCTGGTGGCGAAGAGGGCGCCGCGGCCGGTGAGGGCCAGGGCCGAGACCGCGCTCTCGTCGACGTCGAAGGCCACGCGGGTGAGGCGATCTTCGCCGATGGCGACGACCCGGCCGCCCACCGCGAGGGCCGCGTACAGCTCTCGCTGGGCGGGGTCGAATTCGAGGGCCGTGATGTGCCCGTCGGGGTTGTAGTAGTACCGCTCGCTCAGCCCTGAGGCGCGGACGCGGTACACCGAGCCTTTGCCGGGCCGAGGGCGCCCTCCGCTGCTGCCGCCGGGGCTCGGGGCGCGACCCTGGGCCACGCTGCGACGCGGCGCCTCGGGGGGCTCGGTGAACTCGTTGCCCGCGACCCAAAGCTCGTCGCCCACCGCGACCAGCGCCTTCACCTCGTCGCCTGCGACGCGGGCGACCACCCGGGTGACGCCGTTGCGCACGCCGTACACCAGCGCGTGGCCGCCCCCCGCGCCCACGAAGACCTCGCCGCTCGGGCCCTGGGTCATCGCGTAGAGGTGCGGCTCTTCGGAGTCGAAGAGCACCGTGGCGTTGCTGCCCCGGGGCGCCCGCGGGTCGACGGCGAAGAGCTTGCCTTCGGGCCCCGTCGCGCAGAGCACCACCCGGCGCGCGCGGTCGTAATGGACCGCCCAGATGTGCTGAACCCCGGGCAGCTCGGCCACCACCTCGGCGCGCCCGGGGCGATTGTTTGACGGAGCGTCAAGACGGTACAGCTTGCCGTCAGGGAGCGAGCCCGCGTAGACGCGCCCGTCGTCGCCGCGGGTGAGCGAGGTGATCACCAGCGCGTCGGTCTCGGCGTAGCGGGTGGCCTGGCCGTTGGCGATGCGGTACACCGCGCCGTCGACGCCGGTGGCCGCCAGGGCCGTGCCGTCGCCCAAGTCGAGGAGCGCCCAGACCGAGCTCACGTTCTCGGCGGGGGCGACCCGGGTGAGGTCGCGCGAGAGCACCACGGTGCCGTCGCTGCGGACGGCGACGCGGTCGAGGGTGCCCGCTGAGAGTTCTGACACTGTGTCAAGACTGAAGCTGCGGGTGGTGACCCCTTCACCCTTTGAGGCCACCACCAGCACTGCCGTTGCGGTCATCGAGACCGCGGCCGAGACCGCCAAGCGTTGTCGCATGCTCACCGTCGAACCTCACGAACCCTGAGCCGAACCCTGTCACGACCGAGCACCACGCGCCCGATGGGAACCACCACGCGGCGCATGTTCTGAAGCGCCTCGCCGCCGTCGGTGCTCGCCCCCGGGCGCAAGAGGTCGAGGGCGCTCGACGGGAGGTTCGGCACGACGCGCCCGCGGAGGGTGACCCCCTGGCCGGGCAGCTTCATGCTCACCACGAGGGCGTCGTCGGGGTAGCGGGTCTGGAGGTTCCGCAAGACGTCGTCGAGCGACTCGGGCTCGGCGAGGTCGGGCACGGTGTCGCTCCCCGAGGCGACCTCTAGCTCGACCTCGCGCCCGGCGAGCTCGCGGCCGATGGGCACCCTGATGACCCGCATCTCGGGGGGCTGACCGTAGCGCCCGAGGCTCACCCGCAGCTCGGCCTCGTCGCCCGGGTCGACCTCGGCGCGGGCCAAAGAGACGCTGCGCACGAACGCGAACTCGCGCGCCCAACGCAGCCGCACCTCGACGTCGACGCCCTCGACCGCCACGGGGGCGAAGGCGTTGTCGAGGGCCCGGGCGATCACCTCGTTGGCCGCCACGCCCCGAATGGCGCGGGGCCCCTCGGCGCCTGAGCCGAGCTCGGTCACCTCGACGGGTTGGCGCCCGCGGAGCCGCACCCGAGAGCGCACCGACCAGGCGACGTCGCCCATGTCGCTCGCGGTCTCTTCGATCGCCGTCTCGATGACGCTGCCGGTGAGGCGCGCGGCGAGGGGGCGCCAGGCGGCGACGGTCACGTTCCAATCATCGTGGGGGGTGCCCTCGACGCCGATGACCCGCACCCGCACGGGGAAGGTGGGCGCCGTTGACTGTGTGTCAAGAATGATCGCCGGGCCGCGGTCTTGCACCAACGCGCCGAGGTTTCGCACGGGCTCGCTGATCTTGAACGAGCGCCGCTCGCTGGCGAGGATCCACATCACCCGCGCGATGGCCGTGGGCAGCGCCGTCTCGCCGCCGCTCGCGAGGGGGTGCCCGAAGGCGAGCACGTTGTTGCCCTCGGCCCAGGTCACGGTGCCGCCGGCGTTTCCCGAGATGTCACCCTGGATCATCCGTACGGTGAGCGCCCCGCCCGCCTCGTACCGCGTCGGCGCGTCGCTCGGCGCCGTCGCAGGGCCGCCCCCGCCGGCGGCCTGGAGCGCGGTGACCCCCAAGGGCGCGAGGGCCTCGGCCAGGTGCGCGAAGGCCGTGCGCGAGAGCCCCGAGAAGCTCATCGGCGTGCTCACCGGCACCAATGACCCGTAGGCCGTCTCGACCGGCGCGCGGGCCGCGGTGTTGCGTCTTGACAGTGTGTCAAGGCTCGCACGCTCGGCCGCCTCGCTGACAATGGGGAGGGGCGCGCTGGAGCCGGGCATGAGGCCCGGGGGCGTGCGGCGCGGGCGTCGTAGCTCGGCGAGCATCTGCGCGATGGGGGTGACCCCGGCGACGGGGTCGCGGCCGAACTCCCAGCCGTAGGCGTAGGCGCCGATGAGGCGGTCGTTGATGTAGATGGGCGAGCCCGACATGCCGCCGACGGTGCCTGCGTGTTCGAGCACCGGGTGGCTCGGGCGAATGAGCACGAGGTCGGCGTGGGGGCGAAAGTTGTGCACCACGTCGATGACCTCGACGTCGAAGCGCTCGGGGCGCATGCCGCGCATGACCGTCAGACCGTAGCCGCGCATGCCCGGGCGGAGCTCGCTCACGTCGAGGTACCGCGGGTCGCTCGGGCGCGTCTGTGCGAGGAGCGAACCCGATGCCACCAACGCGACCGCGACACACCCGAGAGTCAGAGAAGAAGCGCGCACCGTTACCCGGCCGCGAGGATGGGCACCGGGGTCACACCGTGTCAACGCGCGACTGCGCCCGGTCACGCCCTGCCCAGGTGGGGAGCTGGTCAAGGCGGGGCCGAGCGGAGGTAGGCTCCCGGGCATGATCGATCTGTATTATTGGCCCACCCCGAACGGGTGGAAGGTGAGCGCCTTTCTCGAAGAGGCGGGGCTCGAATACCGGGTGATCGCGGTCAACATCGGGCGCGGCGAGCAGTTCGCGCCTGAGTTTCTGAAGATCTCGCCGAACAACCGAATGCCGGCCATTGTCGACCATGCGCCGGCCGACGGCGGGGCGCCCATTTCGGTCTTCGAGAGCGGCGCCATCTTGGTCTACCTCGCTGAGAAGACCGGGCGGTTCATGCCCCGCGACCTGCGCGGTCGCAACGAGGTGATGCAGTGGGTGATGTGGCAGATGGGCGGCCTCGGGCCGATGATGGGCCAGGCCAATCATTTTCAGCACTATGCGCCCGAGAAGATCGAGTACGGCGTCACGCGGTACACCAACGAGGTCGCGCGGCTCCTCGGCGTGATCGAGCGTCGCCTCGACGACCGCGATTACCTCGCGGGCGAGTACTCGATCGCAGACATGATGAGCTGGCCCTGGGCCATTCTGTACAAGCGCCTGGGGCTCTCGCTTGAGGCCTTGCCGAAGACCGCCGCGTGGATCGACCGGCTCTCGGCGCGGCCCGCCCTGCAACGCGGCAAGGCCGTCGGCAGCGATTGGCAGACCGCGAGCCCGGTGACCGACGCCGAAGCGCGGAAGATCCTCTTCGGCATCAAGTAGTCGCGTTTGACAGTGTGTCAAAGGCGTCGCGGGCGGCGGCGTCGCGCGCTTTCGATGCGGGCGACGCAACGGGGTGTGATGTTCGTCGAAAGTGCGTTACCGTCGCCCCCTCACGATGGACGACCCTGAGTTGCAGGTGCCTGGTGTGGGCGGTGGCGGCGGGCCCAAGATGCCGGTGGTGCCCGCGGTGTTGGGCTTCGCGCTGTTGGTGTCGACGGTGACCAACGTGGTCTTGTGGCGACGGGCCAACGAGCTGGCGGCGCGCCCGACGGCGACCCAGGTGGTGGCGGCGACGACGCCGTGTCCGATGTGCCCGGCGTGCCCCGAGGCGCCCGCGGTGGTGTGCGCCGATGCGGGGCCTCCGCAGGCGCCGTGCCCGGTGGCGGCGCCCGCGGTGGCGGGTCACGGGTCGAGCGGCGTCCGCGGCCCGGCCACGCCGCCGGTCGACGAGGCGGCGGCGCAAGAGGGCGAAGGGCACATCGCGCGGGCGACCGAGCACGGCGAGCGCGACCCGGTGCACCGCGAGGCCCAGCGCGCCATGGTCGACGGCGTCGATCGGGTGGTCAGCTCGCGGAGCCCCGCCGCGGCCGAGCGCTTTCTTCAGCGCAACCTCCCAGCCGTTGCCAACATGGATTGCGCCTTCCGCGACCCGGCGATGGCCGAGCACGTGCGGATGCAGCTTCGCCCGATGAACGCGTTGGCCCGGCCGCAGGCGCGGTTGACCGAAGAGCAGCTTCTTCGTTACGAGAGAGACCTGCGATGTCCGCGACAGTGAAGCGACTTTCGGTGCTGGTGTTGGCCTTGGGGTGTACGCGTCGGCCGCCGCCGCCGCCGCCGCCGTGCCAGGGCTCGCAGTGTCGCGCGTACCCTCACATCGACCTCCGCTTCTGGCGCGGGGCGGTGCCCTCTCGGCCGACTCAGGGGCGCCGCTACTCGGGGGCGCTCTGCGTCCAGGTGAGCTTCGACTGCCCCGAGCGGGGCCGCGACCCCGTCTGGATCGAGCCCGAGGCGCCGCGCTGTCAGACCTTCATTCGCAACGAGGGCGCTGAGTGGTTTCGGGTTGAGAATGGCCATTTGAGCATCCCGTGGCCATCGTACTGTCAAGGCAACCGCGTCGAGATGTACGTCTCCGCTCAGCCTAATTTTGCGGTCTGTTCAGCGATCAACAATCAACTCGTGGTGGCCACCCGCGATCAGCTGACGGGTGATGTCGCATTTGACTGTCGCTGAGTGACCTTCAATCGAGTTGCGCGGGTGCGCGAGGGGGCGTAGCGTCGCGCCGTCATGCTCGATTTTCGTGATGTGGTTGAGCGCCTCGACGAGGTGCGGGCCGGGCTCGGCCGCCGAGGCGCGGTGCCCGAAGGTTTTGATCGTATTGTCTCTCTGGTGGCCGAGCGTCGCACGGCGATCATCGAAGGCGAGTCGCGGAAGCGCGCGCTCAACGAGGCCAGCGCGGCCATCGGCAAGCTCCCGAAGGGCTCGGCCGAGCAGCTTGAGGCGCGCGAGAAGGCCCGAGCCCTGGGCGACGAGGCCCGGGGCTTTGACGCCAGGCAGAAGCAGATCGAGGCTGAGATCGAGGGGCTCCTCGCGCATGTGCCGAACGTGCCCGCGGCCGACGTGCCAGACGGCGCCTCAGAGCACGACAACCGCGAGCTGCGGCGGTGGGGGCAGCGGCCTGCGTTTGACTTCGCCCCGCGCGACCATCACGACCTCGGCGAGCACCTCGGCATCCTCGATTTTGAGCGCGGCAGCAAGCTCTCGGGGGCCCGCTTCACGGTGCTCTGGGGGGCGGGGGCGCGCCTTGAGCGTGCGCTCATCAACTTCATGCTCGACCTTCACCTCAATGAGCATGGCTATAAAGAGGTTTATACGCCCTTCATGGTGAAGCGCGCGGCCTTGTTCGGCACGGGGCAGCTGCCGAAGTTCGAGCCCGATGTGTTTCGCATCGGGGCGAGCGAAGAGCGCGAAGACGATCTGTTCATGATCCCGACGGCCGAGGTGCCGGTGACCAATCTGCACGGCGATGAGATCCTCGAAGGGGCTTCATTGCCGCGCAAATATGTTGCCTACACGCCGTGCTTTCGGGCCGAGGCGGGCTCGCACGGGCGCGACACCCGGGGGCTCATCCGGCAGCATCAGTTTGACAAGATCGAGCTCGTTCACCTTGAGGCGCCCGAGGCCAGCGAGGGGGGGCACGAGCGCCTCACCGCGGCGGCCGAGCAGGTGCTCCAGCGCCTCGGGTTGCATTACCGGGTGATGCTGCTCTGTAGCGGCGACATGGGCTTTGGCGCCAAGAAGACCTACGACCTCGAGGTCTGGTTGCCCGGTCAGAACGCGTACCGCGAGATCAGCTCGTGCTCGAATTACGGCGATTTTCAAGCGCGTCGGGCCAACCTTCGGTACCGCCCGGCGGGCGATGTGAAGGCGAAGCCGCGGCTCGTCCACACCTTGAATGGCTCGGCCCTCGCGGTGGGGCGTACCCTGGTGGCCATTCTTGAGCAATACCAGCAAGCCGACGGGAGCATCGTCGTGCCTGAGGCCCTTCGGCCCTACATGGGCGGCCTTGAGAAGATCACCCGCGCGTAATGCGCTGGGGTCAGCTCGCGCGCAGGCGCTCGATCTGCAGGGTGCCGAGGCGGTCGTGCTGCCCCCCGAAGGGCGGCTCGGGGCCGAGCGCAACCACCCACGGGCGGTCTTCGCGGGCGTAGCCAGACGTCGAGCGGGTCAAGCGCACTGGCGACGCGAGCTCGGTCGCTTGCAAGACCAGCCCGCGCTCGCCTGCGTCGACGTCCCAGGCGATCGAGACCTCGTGCGCAGCGGGGGCCGCGCGCTGATGGATCACGCCGTTCAAGAGCACACTCGTCCGCGGCGCCTCGGGGTGCTTCCAGCAAAGTCGGCTGGAGAGGAGGCGCGCGCTGCGCGACACGCAGTGGTTGAGGGTGACGTGGGGGTTGGGCACCCGGAGGGTGTCGAAGCGCTCAACGAGTGCCCCTTCCATCGCTTCGGTTTTCAGGTCGTTTTGCTTGTTTCCGGTAGGCGCTACTTGCGGAGCGCCGAGGCACACCACGTCTCCCTCGTCGACGCTCTCGGCCCCGGCGACATCTTCGTTGTGGAAGTGACTCGCGGTGACGAGCGCGTCGCCCGCGTACATCGCGACGCCACGCTTGTAGCGCCCGCGGAAGAGGCAATCACTCACCCGCAACGCCACGAGCTCGGAGTATTCGACCTGCACAAACGCCAAGGCCCCGCTCCCCTCAAAGAGGCAGCGGTCGAAGGAGAGCATCCGCGCCCCTTGCGTCAGCGACTGCGTGATGAGCGTCTCAGAGACGACGGGCTGAATGCCGAGCGCCGTGGCGAGGAGGTACCCCGCGAGGTACCGCGAGGGGAGAGAGGCGCTCACCGCCACGCGTCGCTCACCACACGCCCACGTACAATCGACGAAGAGGAGGCCCGACTCACGGGTCATCAAGAGCACCATCGCGCCCTCTCCCTGCGTCGTCTGAAGGAAGCTCAACCCCTCTGCCTTCAAGAGCACCCCTTCGTTCACTTGAAGCATCGCCCCTGACAAGGAAGGCGACGCCACGAGCTGAGCCCCTTGCCCCACGAGGCTGATCTCCTGAGCGCCTGTCATCCCCGTGGGAAGCTCCAGCACCAACGTCTGGTCGACCGTCATCGTCGCTGGTAGCCGCAGCGAAAGCCCGCCCAGGTTCGCCTGCCACCGCGCGTGCAGCGCTGCGAGGGCGCAGCGGAAAGGCAAGGCCCCCTCGCCAGACCACCACCCGACGTCGATGACATCAATCGCCCCGAGGAGTCGGACGCGCCCCGGCGTCGAAGCCGAGAAGCACGCGCCGTGGTCTGACTCCAGACGCCCGCGGTGGGTGAGCTGCCCCTGCCCCTCCAGGACCACGCTCGCGCCAGGTGCGAAGGACAAGATCACCAACGGGCCGAGCTCGATCTCGAT
>JAEUKH010000006.1:0-12500 GCA_016792845.1 Myxococcales bacterium
TGGTCTTTCCCAAGAAAAAAGGCGAAAGTGGGAGAGAGAGAAACAGCAACCAAAGCGGCAAGGGACGAAATGCGCGAAAAAGCGGCCGTTGCGAGCCAAGTGGCGAGTGCTGCTAATCCAACGGGCCATGAGAGGACAAGCAAGACTCCAAGAGCAGTGGCCACCCCCTTGCCCCCTTTGAATTTAAGCCAGAGAGGAAACATATGACCGAGCAGGGCGCAGAATCCTGTAATGTAGAGAAGAAAATAGGGGGCGGGAAAAAGGAGGGAGATAAGAAAAATAGCTGTAGCCCCTTTTGCGCTGTCGAGTAGTAACGTCAAAATGGCAAGTTTTTTACTTCCTGTGCGCAGAACATTGGTGGCTCCGATATTTCCTGATCCAATGGAGCGAATATCGCCATACCCTGCAATTCTGGTCAGAACCATTCCAAAGGGGATGGATCCCAAAAGATAGCCAAGGAGACTCGCAGTTAAAACGGGTAAAATCATGCGGTTCCTACCAACAAATCAAGAATAGCCATGCGAACAAAAACGCCGTTGGCTGCTTGTTTTAGAATCACGCTGCGGCTTTTATCATCGGCTACGTCATCGGCAATTTCAACGCCTCGGTTGATGGGGCCCGGGTGCATGACAATCGCATCTGGTTTGGCGAGAGCTAAACGTTCCATCGTGAGGCCAAATTGGTGGAAGAAAGAAATATCATCGGGGATCGCCGCGCTTTCCATGCGCTCTTTCTGAAGGCGGAGCATCATGACCACATCGCATCCGGAAAGCCCGTCTTCCAGAGAATCAAATATCTTTACATTAGGGTGAGAAATTTTTGTGGGCCGCAAAAGCGGCGGAGCAATGATATGGACATTTGCGCCCATTTTGGAGAACAGAGCCACATCAGAGCTAGCCACGCGGCTATGAGAAATGTCCCCGCAAATCGCAATAGTCAGACCTTTCAGGGAGCCTTTTGCCTCGATAATCGTCATGGCATCCAAGAGAGCTTGGGACGGGTGTTCTCGCCAGCTATCACCTGCATTGATAACAGGGCATTTGACCAGCCCCGCCACAAAATGCGGGGCGTTATATTCGTGGTGGCGCATAATAATGGCATCGGGTCCAATGGCACTCAGGTTCATGATGGTATCAGTGAACGTTTCACCTTTGCTGGCCGAGCTAATTCTTTCATCCCAGTTGATGAGCTTTGCTCCGAGACGAAGGGCCGCCATTTCAAAAGAGGTGCGCGTGCGGGTCGAATTTTCAACAAACAGAGTTAGAATGACCTTGCCGGCCAAGCGGTCCAGATAGGTCTGCCCTTGGGCAAGGCCTTGTTTGTAAAACGCGGCGCGGTCCAGCAGGAGGGAAATATCCTCAAGGCTGAGGGGGGAGATATCGAGGAGATGTGGCGTGGAAATTTTCTGTGTCATAAAGCCGCTTATGACTCATATATATAGGACTTGTCCAGCCCCAAGCTTCACTGTTTCTATAATCAACAACAAAAAAACACCTCCCCCCAACCTATGTGGCGGCGGGGGGAGGGAGTTTTCAAACAGGAAAAAGTCAGGTTGGCATCATTCCGGTAAACATAACTTCGTTTTTCAAACGGTCATATTTATAGACCTGCGTCTCGTCACCCTTGGGTTTAAGGAAAGGTGGAGGAGTAAACTTGGTGAGGAGCTTTCCGGCACTGGCCACGAGATCTGTTGCGGCAATTTTGGCGTGCTGGACCTGATGAAAGAACGTATCCATAACTTTGCCGTAAGCTTCCTCAGCAACTTTCATACCCATCACAACCATATTAACGATTTTTCCGGCCTCGGGCAGGAGCCCCTCAACGGCACTGGCAAAAGATGACATGGACGGGCTAAAGGGTTTCTTGAGGGCAGGGCGTTTTCCTCCACCAGAAGAAGACGTCTTCCCGCTTTCTCCCTCTCCTTCATCTTCATCGTTTGCAATTTCGGAGTTGGCCAGAGTACGAATGCTACCGGTGAGGACGTCAATCTCAATAAACGTGGGAGCTTGAAAACTGACAGGATAACGGGCGAGATCTTTGGCAGGAAGATCTCGGCCACTCAGGCCAGCTTTTATCTCAATGCGAATACGCTCAGAGCTGCGCCAGTCATAAACAATGCAATGACTTTTGTATTCCCCGGGTTGCGGGCACGGCTTAACAACGCGCTTTCCCGGGTAAAACGGCTCTTCGAGACCTGCTTGTTTGATAAAATCCTGAATATTGACGTTCATGTTTCACACCATTCCTGTTAGGGGGCTTTGTAAGGGGAAGTCTTGTTTATTTTTGTCCCTAGCCCGCTTCTTGTTTTCTATAATGATGGAAAATCATGAATCATTTGTTAATGGACTCATTTTTTAATTGCATAAAATTTTATTCAATTACATAATTTATTAATGTTCTTGGTACAAACTGAATAATATAGCCCTTGAGATGTGGCAGGAAGATTTTACTAGGAATAGGGTTGGTCTTAGAAAATAAACAGTGTGTGTGTAAGCGGAGGCTTTTCGAATGAATAAATCAATTTATCTCTCGGTTCTGGCAGTGTTGCTTGCGGGGTTTAGCTCTCCGGCTCAAGCTTTTTCACTCGGGGGGGACGGGTCCTACCCATATTCCCTTGGGGGAGGGTATTACACTTACGATACGGGTGGTGTCCTGATCAGCACTGACACTGGTCTGGTCAGTGCGCCTGCGGATGGGCGGTTGCCAGCGGGCCTCAACTCAAAGGAGTTGGTTGTTTTGTATGACGCTCACCCTGAAAAATTTCCAGCAGCGGGTATGAGTCAGGCGGAGTTGGTGAGTTATTATAACACTGACCAACAGATTGGGGGGAAGGCTGTCACGAACATCCTACCAAAAGGGTTGAATTCAGATCAGTTGGTTGTATTGAGCAAGGCGCATCCTGAAAAGTTTCCAAGGGCCGACATGACTCGGGCAGAGCTGACAAGCTTTTATAAAGTTAACCAAGCCCTTGGTGTACAAAAAGATGTGGGAACTTTCCCATCGGGACTCACGCAAGGGGAACTCTCTTATTTGTACAAAACCCATCCTGAGAGCTTTCCTGAAACGGGGATGACTCAGACAGAGATTGCTGATTACTATAAACTTTCTCAAGGCAGATATTCGGCGGCGGCGGCACATCTAGTATACAAAAAAAGGGCCTTGCCACGGGGTTTGTCGGCTACCGAGTTGGCTCGCTACTACAAAGGGAACCCAAGTGCTTTCCCATCGCGGAGTATGACGCAAGCGGAGATTGAGGCTTATTATAGTAAAAACCAGAGTGAGTACTACCCTGCTAAAGCATCCAAAAGCGCAGCAGTAGCTGGTGGGGCGGCCAAAACAACGGCGGCCAAAACGACAGCGAGTACCAAAAAAGTGGACAGCAAAGCGATTGCAAAATACGTGGGTTTGGTCGCTGGAGGAGCTGGAGGGGCTGGAGGAGCTGTGTCCGGGTTGTTAGCGGCTGGAACTTCAGTTGGTGGGGCCAAAGCACCTGGAACGGCTGCTGCTGTCCGAAAGTTTACCAACTTGAGTACGTTGGGCTTGACGGAAGACCAAATTGTTAAAAATAACCAAAATCAGTTAAAGGCTCTGCTCGCTTTGCTTTCAAGGTAGATATGTTCTGAGTGTTATATCTTAAAGGGCTCCTGACGGAGCCCTTTTTGTTTTGGCGGGAAAAGGTATAGTCTGATCCAAGTACCAAGAAAGGGGTCTTTTATGGCAGGGTCAGAGCTTGTCCTTCTTCTTGCATTGGCTGTCTTGGGCAGTGCGGCCGGACTTTTGGCTGGATTGCTGGGGGTGGGGGGTGGAACAGTTCTTGTTCCTGCCTTGTATGTTCTGGGCCATACACTCTATGCGGCCAGTTTGTCGCCTGACCAAGTTATGCACGCAGCCATAGGAACATCTCTGGCGGTTATTATTCCGACTGGTTTGAGTGCGGCTTGGGCACAATCACGGCGCGGGATGATCAACTGGAGCGTTGTTCGGCTGATGGCCCCCGGGCAAGTGATAGGGGTTGTGTTTGGTATTTGGGCGGTATCTTTTCTGCGTGGTGATTTTTTACAACTTATTTTTGCGCTTGGTCTTTTCGGGTTATCTTTTTTAACGGCTAAGAAAATTGAACCAAAACATATTATGCCGGCAGGGCTCGAAAAGAAATACGCAGGTCCGACAAGCTTTGGTGTTGGCTTTGTGTCTTCTTTGTTGGGAATTGGGGGGGCTATTCTCAATGTTCCGTATCTGAGTTTTTCGGGTATTCCTTTTCGTGAAGCCATTGCCTCAGCCTCTGTCTTAGGTGTCTTGGTTGCTCTTCCTGCTGCCATTGGGTTTGGGGTGATTGGCGGAGGGGGAGTAGGGGAAGGGCTGCCAGATCACTTCTGGGGATATATCAATCTCAAAGCATGGGTGTTGATTGTCCCGTTTAGCATGGTGGTTGCGCCGCTGGGGGTTCGGTTGTCGCATATTCTGCCTGTCGCTCGGTTGCGAACGGGGTTTGCTATTTTTCTGGTGGTGGTTGCTTGTAAAATGTTGTGGGATGTTGCGGCAAGGTGAAGGAAAGAAACTTGTTAGATTTTCCTGCCCTGCCGTGGCAAGTCCTGTTTTTCTTTATAGGGCTGATTTGTTATGCGGCGTTTAGTTCTCCAACTCCGGATCATCTGGGTTGGGCTGAAATGACGGTCCTAGTTCTGCTTGGAGTATCAGCGACACTGCCAAAACTGGGTAAGCTTGGTGGGGCCGAGGTTTTTCTAGGATATGGCCTGACTGTTCCCATTTTTCTTGCATTGGTGAGGGGGCATGACGTGGTTGCGGTGATGCGTGATCTTATCCCGTTCCTTTTTCTCTTTTTGCCAATGGCCTATAAGGATATTGCGGATAACAAACACTTCATAGCGTATTTCCCGAGACTGCTGGTTTTGATGGGGCTGCTTTTCTCGCTCAGAACTATTGGGGCGGCATGGCATAGAGAGGGAGTTGGCTTATGGGAGTTTTCGTTGTCTGCGCCGCCAGATTTTTTGTACCTTGCCAATTCTCCCGAAGTTTTGTTTGCTGAGCTGGCCCTTCAGACATTGGCTTTTTATTATTTGGGAACGCTGGGGAATTGGAGTCGCGGGGTTTTTATGTTTGTTCTTGCGGCGATTCCGATTGTGGCTATGAGCATCATGCAGCAGCGGGCGTTTCTCTCCGTTTCTCTTGCCTATGTGGTTTGTTTATCGGGATTTATGCTGTGGAAGAATCCAAAAGGATTTCTGCGCTGTCTTCTTTTTTTGGGTGTCGCGGGAGTCGGTTTATATCCTTTTCTTGAAAACATATTTACCATCCTTGTGCTCAAGACCCAAATGGTGGGGCTAAACAGTCGTCTTCAAGAGTGGGCTGCAGTGAGGGATGTTGTGTCTGTTTCAGTGGGGAGGAATCTTTTTGGCATGGGTTGGGGAGAAGTTTTCGAAAACCCAGCCGTAGGAGGGCTTCCGGTTGGCTACACCCATTCCTTGCTGTCTTCTTTTTGGCTCAAGATGGGTCTTGTCGGAGTGGGGCTTACGATGTGGGCAGGAAGTTCCCTCTTAAAAGGAAGCAGGCAGATGGGAACAAAAACAGTTTTTTGGCTTATTCCTGCTCTTTTGCCAGTGTTGGCTACCTTGAGTTTGTACGCTAGTCATAAATCTTTGGGATTTGGGCTTTTACTTCTTTTGGTGTGGGTTTTGCTCAAAGAAAACAGAAAACTTGAAAAATCACCTCCAGCTATGCCATAACTGGCGTGTTCTCAAACACAAGCGACTACACGGAAAGAGATTATCTTCAGGAATGCGGAAGCCATCTGTTCTGCTCATTAATCGCGTTTATCCTCCGGTTCGCGGGGCAACGGGTCGCGTTTTGCGGGATTTGGCTCAGGCTTTTGCGCGTGATGGATGGGACGTGACTGTGCTGACAACGGCGGCGCAGAGCGGAGAAAGTCAGGATGGGGACGTTCACGTTCACCGAATTGCAGCCCGTCTTCATAAAACCGCACTGAATTATGTTTGGATTTGGTTTCGTCTCTTGTGGGTTGCTTTATCTTTGCCGCGCCACCAGCTTGTGGTGACATTGACAGACCCACCTTTTTTGGTAGTGGCAGGCCGCTTGATCTCCCGTATAAAAAAATCGACCCATATTCATTGGTGTCAGGATCTCTATCCTGACATTCTTCCGGCCTTGGGAGTCAAGCCTTCTCCGTTCCTGATGAGGTTCCTACAGGGTATGTCGCGGCGATCTATGAAATCTTGTGACCGTGTGGTTGCCATTGGGCGGTGTATGGCGCGCCATCTTGTCAGTACGGGCGTTGATATGTCGCGGCTTGTGACAATTCCTAACTGGCCAGATATTGAGCTCACGGCGAAAGCCGAGCCTCCTTCGATTAAGGTTCAAGATGCAGCTAACAGCAATCGAGCGCGGGCTGTTCTAAAGGCCAAGCCTTTTTTTGTTGATGAAGAGCCGAAGTTTAGGGTCCTTTATGCAGGAAATATTGGTCGGGCCCATCCGGTTGCAACGTTGTTGCAAGCTGCGGAAAATCTTTTGGCAACGTTTCCTGAAATAGAGTTTGTTTTTGTGGGAGAGGGCCCGGGATTTGATGCTTTGGCACGCGAGAGAGCCTCAAGGGGGCTTGATAACATTCGTCTGCTTCCTCCCCAGCCGGCAGCTCGGCTCAAAGACTTGATGGAAAGCGGAGATGTTCATTTAATTAGCATGAAACATGAAGTGATGGGAATGTTGGTTCCCTCGAAGCTCTATGCGGCTTTGGCGGCGGGGCGGCCTTGCGTGCTCATTGGTCCTGAACAATCGGAAACGGCTCGTGTCCTAAAAGAATTTGGGGCAGGTCAGGTTATTCCTCAAGGCAATGCTGTGGCTTTGGCAGAAGCGATTAAAACCTATCGGCTTGACGGGGACGCATGGTTTTCCGCTCAGCAAGGGGCCTTGAAAGCGGCAGAGAATTTCACGCCGGATGGGTCCTTGGCCTCTTGGGTCAAGGGAGCCCGCGAGATCGTGCGGTATAAGGCTGCATGACCCGGGGGATTCACAGAGAAGAAAATCTTTTGGCTCTTATCCACCGTGTATGGGCGCAGCGGAAATCTGTAGCATTAGGATCTGGGGCTGGAATTTTATGCGCCTTGCTTCTTCTTGTTTTCCTTGTTCCCCACTATGAAGCAACGATGATTGTTTCTCCCGTTGTTCAAAACGGGCGCAGCGGGAATTTTCTAGAGGGCGGACAGGGAAACGGAAGGTCAGTTGACTCAGGTGGTCAGGTTGGGCCGCTCCTTCCAGAAGAGTTCACGCGATTTGAACAAATTTTCCGTGAACAAAGCGTGGCTTCGGTGCTGATTAAATACCAAGACATCATGCAAAAGGTCAGTGAAGATCGGGGCGTGCGTTTTGGGGGAACTGAAATATTATCTGCGGCAGAACTGACCGAGTATCTCAAAGATAAACTAACATGGGAACCTCTTGGGTCGAGTTCTAGTCGGCGCATATCTTATCGCCATCCTGACCCCGAGTTTGCTGCAAAGTTTTTGTCGCGGGTTCACAAGATTACAGATGAGCTCATTCGGGCGCAGGCGCGGGTTGAAACAGATGAACAAATTTCATGGATTAAAAGGGAACTGGGCAAAACAGTTAACCCCGACCACAGACAGGCTCTGGCTCAGCTATTGATGGGAGAGGAGCGGCGGCGAATGCTTATTTCAATGGATAGGCCTTACGCTGCGATGGTTGTGGAACCTGCTGCTTCCCGTGTTCGGCCCGTTTCTCCACAGCGTCTACTGCTTGTTTTCTTGGCAAGTTTGGTGGGGGGCGTGGCCGGATTCTTTCTTTCATCTGCTGGCATAGGAAAGAATCGTCATGGCTAAGATTCCGGTTTCGGTGGTGGTGGCGACGAAAAATGAATCTTCAAGAATAGCTGAGTGCCTAAGAGGTCTGGAAGAGTTTCAAGAAGTTGTCGTTGTTGATTCGCAAAGTCCTGATGGGACGGCGGAAAAAGCTCGGGAGCTTGGGGCCCGTGTGGTCCCTTTCAACTGGAATGGGGTTTATCCCAAAAAGCGGCAGTGGATTTTGGATAACGTTTCTCTTCTTTCCGATTGGGTTTTCTTTGTGGATGGTGACGAGATTGTGACAGAGTCCTTGAAACGGGAAATGAAGCGTCTTTTTGCGGGGGAACCAAGTTGTGCCGGATATTTCATCAAGGGACAATACAGGGCCAGAGGTAAACTTTTGAAGTTTGGTTTGCAAAACAACAAATTGGCTCTCCTGAATCGGCGCAAGGTAGAATTTCCGGTTGTTGATGATCTTGATATTTTCGGGATGGGGGAAATAGAAGGCCATTATCAACCTGTCCTCAAGCCAGACTTTACAAGCGAAAAAATAGGGTCTTTGAAATCTCCTCTCATTCATCTGGCGTGCGAAGATATGCGGGGATGGGCATTCCGCCATGAAAAATATGCGAAGTGGGAAGCGGGAATGAACCGCAAAGGGGCGTGGCCTCACGACCCTGTGCTGTGGAGAGAGCGGGTAAAAACGTTTCTTCGCGCCTCACGGTTTCGCCCTGAGCTGATGTTTCTTCATAGCTATGTTCTGAAGCTTGGGTTTCTTGATGGCTCTGCGGGCAGGGAATTGGCGCGAGGCCGCTATCTCTATTACAAACGAATCGCAGATCTAATGGCGGCGTGACTGAGTCCACCAGTAAAGCGGTGGACAAAGGCGGCGGACGAAATGGGCGAGAGCTTGGCGAACATAGATAAGGATGTTTTGCCACAAAGGAACAGCGGCTTGTTGGGCGCGGCTGTGAAACTGTTCTTTTCTTCCCAATTGAACCAGTCTTTGTGAAACGCCCCCACTTTCAAAAAGGCAGATGGGGAAATGAAGGCGAAGACAATTTTTGGGGAGGCTCAGAAAACGCAAAGTCAAATCGTAATCGGCGGCGATGCGGTAAGAAAGATTATAACGCAAAGAGCCAAGCGAGAGGCGGTTATAGAGCATTGCTTGGTGATGGGTAAACAGTCCGTTTATCAAACTCTGGTGAGGTTTGGCACGTTTAAGGTTCTTCTGTTTTTCGTCTCCTTCCCATGCGTCGCCATAGATAAAATCAGGCAGGGGGGATGGTAATTCTGATTTAATTTTCTCAAGAGTATTTTTATCAGCCAGACAATCTCCGGCATTCAGGAATAAGAGGAAATGTCCTTGCGCTTTCTCTATTCCTTTGTTCATGGCATCATAAAGCCCATTGTCGGGTTCTGAAACTTGTGTGAAATTTTCAGGCTTGGGCAGAGATTCGAGAAAAGCCAAGGTTCCGTCTTTTGACGCGCCGTCAATGATAATCCATTCAAAATCCGAACAGGTTTGCTCCAGAACACTTGCGGCGGTCTTTTGTAATCCGGCGAGGTTGTTCATGGTGATGGTAATCAAACTAAACTTAATCGTCATCGGCAAGGTCTTCGGCGAAAATGGCGGTGGTGGCAAGGCTGGCCAGAATTTGGCTGAGGTCTTTGGCTCCATCCATGAAGCTATACGGCTTGGGGTCGCGGGGGACAATAATGGTTGATCCTGGTGGGACGAAGGCGGGGTTGTGATTCCAACTCGAAACAGCCAGAGGCTGGGCACTTCCATTTGGATAAACAACAAAGGCACGATCCTTATCGGCGTTGTAAGTGAATCCCCCTGCCTCGGCGATGTAATCTTTGGGAGTTTTTTCTGTGCGGAATTGTAAAGCAGCCGGAGAAAGAATTTCTCCTGCCACTCTCACATTCAGGGGACGCTTGGGAATAAAGATACGGTCTCCCCCTTCGAGTAAAATATCCAATTGAGGTTGCGAAGCCAAAACCCCTGGGTCTGCTTCGACGGTAATGCGTCCTACGGCTTCGGTTTGTTTCATCTCAAGGATGAGTTCGCGGGCAATTGCGATTTCTTTTGGGTCTGGTTTTTTATCGGCATCGGTTTCTTCAAGGGAGGCTGCGAGTTTCATCTCCAGATCTCTGGCTTGGGACTTGAAGCGAACTTCTTCGCGTTTGCGTTCACTGGCACGGCTGAAAATGGCTCCGGCAGGATAGGCCTGTTCGGAAAGTCCGCCAGCTCTTTCTATCAAAGTTTTCAAACTATCCCCGGGGAGAAGATCAAAACTTCCCGGGTTCTTTACTTCTCCAGCCAATAGAACATGGTTGTCTTCAACGCGCCGGAAGGTTTGCCCTACGCGGATTGTGTCCCCGACCATCAAGCGAGTTTTGTGGCTAGTGGGTGAGTCCAAATCCAATTTACGTCGGGGCAGGCCAGTTGAGCTTCCGTTGGGGCTTGAAATTTCGACCTCGTGGGAATTGGCCTCGGTGGTTAATCCTCCGGCGACGGCTACGGCTGACTCAAGATTGGTTCCTTTGGCAATCGGGTAGACCCCGGGATTGCGTACAGCTCCACGAATGAAAATAGATTGTTCTATGAGGAAAGATTTTAGTTGGGCATTGCGGCTAGAGGAAGCTGATTCTTTTTCGGTTTCTTGGTTGTCTTCGGGAAGAGAAGAATCAGATTTCGGAGCCTTCAGATTGAGAATTTGAGAACGGGAAAAGAGATGGACAACATCTCCGCTCTTCAGAGTCTTATCATCCTCTCCAGAGAGAATTTGTCGTGGAGAAAAGCTAATCAATTCTGGTGAGAGAGTTTTGTCATTCCATCGTTCAATCACGGCAATCAGGGGATAAATATCTTCTCCCAAAACCGAATCATCATGCAAAAGATCAGAAAGGGTTGGTGTTTCTGGGAGGGCATGACTTCCGGCCTCTCGCGTGCTTCCAACCAATTCAACAGTTCCTTTGCGTTGTTTCTGATTCTCTCCGATGGTCAAAATATCTCCGTCTTCGAGAACATGGGCATCTGGGTCAGAAATTTCTTCAACTTGTTCGCCCCCATTTTCTGACTGGGCAATATGCAAGAAACGGTGATGACCCGAAGAGAGAAGCCCTCCTGAGAGTTGCAAGGCATCGTTAAGGGCAAGACGTTGGCTCTTTGGTGCGCTTGGGTTTTCATCTAATTGCAAAGCGGGAAGGAGTTCATAAATCCCTGGACGTTTCACCCCTCCGGTAATGGCAAGGGTTGGTCCAATAGGGCGGATAATAATTTTGTCGCCATCGCGCAAAGTTAGATCTGCCTTGTCTGAACCAAAGATGAGAAGATCGTAAAGATCAATGTAACTGCTGTGGCCGTTACGAATGAAACGAATTTGTCGAAGGCTTCCTGTCTTTTCAATTCCTCCGGCGGCGATCAAGGCATCAATCAGTGTGTCGAAGCTGGAGAGAGCATGACGCCCGGGACGGTGAATATGACCTGCGATGAGAATATTGATTTGCTTGATGGCACTTAAGGACAGAAAAAGCTCGGTGTTGTACTGCTTGGCGGCGAGGGATTGCATTTCCTTGCGAACATCTCCAAGGGGTCTTCCTGCAGCCATGACAGGGGGCAGGCCATCGACCAGAATCAATCCCTCACTATTGACATCGGTTTTGACTGTTACGTTGGTTTGTCCGCGCAGTGTAATACTGACTTCATCACCCGTCCCGAGAAGGTAACTATCTTGGACGGCTCCTTTGGAAATATGGGGAAGGCTGCTCTCTTGTTCTTTAGAAAATTGATCGTATCCAAACTGCGGTACAAAGCTTCCGGCCTTGGCTGAGTAAAAAGATTCTAGCGCAGACTTTTGTATCTTATTATAGCCGCTTGTTTCGTTTGCAGGTAATGCAAAGGTTTCAGGTCTATCTTGTTGTTCCTTGATCGAATCGAGATCGTCTACCGTTAAAAGTTTGGGCTCAAGGGAAATATCGTTCTGGCTTACCCATGGGGCGAGTTCCGCCATAATTGATCTATCGGGGGGAGATGCAAAACTTGCAGCCGAGCAAACGCATAGAGCGGCGATGCAGTATGAAGAGGCGATTGTGCCCTGATAAATCCAGCGTGTCATGCGGCTGTGTGCAACTCTGTTTTCAATTTTACGTCCCCCCAGCTTAGGAAAGATTCTGGTTTTTGCCTATTTCAGAAGGAGGGAGAGGCAAGAGTTATCCTGATTTTTATGGGAGAAAAGAGGGTGTGGGGCTAATAAAATATCAAACAGGAGGGAAAAATTGGGGTTTTTCCCAAGGAATCTGGGGGTGACAAAGAAAACTTAAAAAATATGCTTTTTTTTGCAAAAAGGTGTTTGACAATCAAAAACCCTATGTATATAACGGCGAACTCTGAAGCGCGAATTGCTTGCAAACACAGGCAAAAACAAACTTCGGGGTGATCGAAAAAATTGAAGAATTTTGAAAATCAGGGTTGACGATAAAAGCAAAACTTGCTACAGTCCGCAAACCTAAACAAAATTGAGAAATTTGCTTCGGTTGATGAAGCTTCCCTGTATCTGGGTAACTTGAAACAGGCGGGCTCGGTTCTTGTACATCGTGAAACGAAAAGAGGAGATTCGCAGGCAGCAGTAGCGTGATGATTTATCGTCGCGTTGTTAATGA
>JAEUKH010000006.1:15000-136164 GCA_016792845.1 Myxococcales bacterium
CTGAATATGGGGGGACCATCCTCCAAGGCTAAATACTCCTGATCGACCGATAGTGCACAGTACTGTGAAGGAAAGGTGAAAAGCACCCCAAATGGGGAGTGAAAAAGACCTGAAACCGGATGCATACAAACAGTCGGAGCGGACTTGTTCCGTGACGGCGTACCTTTTGTATAATGGGTCCGCGAGTTAGTCTTGCATGCAAGCTTAAGCCGTTAGGTGGAGGCGTAGGGAAACCGAGTCTGAATAGGGCGACTAGTATGCAGGATTAGATCCGAAGCCCGGTGATCTAGCCATGACCAGGTTGAAGTTGCGGTAACACGCAATGGAGGACCGAACCGATAAGTGTTGAAAAACTTCCGGATGAGTTGTGGTTAGGGGTGAAAGGCCAATCAAACCGGGTAATTGCTGATTCTCCGCGAAAACTATTTAGGTAGTGCGTCGTGTCTTACCTTCGGGGGTAGAGCACTGGATGGGCTAGGGGGGCGCAAGCCTTACCAAACCCAACCAAACTCCGAATACCGAAGAGTACAATCACGGCAGACAGACAGTAGGTGCTAACGTCTATTGTCAAGAGGGAAACAACCCAGACCACCAGCTAAGGTCCCCAAATAATGACTAAGTGTAAAAGGAAGTTGGACTTCCATAACAACCAGGAAGTTGGCTTAGAAGCAGCCATCTTTTAAAGAAAGCGTAATAGCTCACTGGTCTAATTAAGAGGTCCGGCGCCGAAGATGTAACGGGGCTAAAGTCATTTACCGAAGCTGTGGATGCTACGGCATGGTAGCGGAGCGTTGTGTAAGCCTGTGAAGGTTCATCGTGAGGTGGACTGGAGGTATCACAAGTGAGAATGCGGACATGAGTAACGATAAAAAGTGTGAGAAACACTTTCGCCGAAAATCCAAGGGTTCCTGTCCAAGGCTAATCCGGGCAGGGTGAGGCGGCCCCTAAGGCGAGGCTGAAAAGCGTAGTCGATGGGAATCAGGTTAATATTCCTGAGCCTGCTGGAAGTGACGGTGGCCGAAATCTGTATTTCCTTATTGGATTTGGAGGTGCAGGCTAGGACATCCAGGAAATAACTCCAGCGTATAGACCGTACCCTAAACCGACACAGGTGGATTGGTAGAGAATACTAAGGCGATTGAGAGAACGGTGTTGAAGGAACTCGGCAAATTGCATGCGTAACTTCGGGAGAAGCATGCCCTGTCAGAAGGCAACTTTTGGCAGGGGGCACAAACTAGGGGGTAGCGACTGTTTACCAAAAACACAGGGCTCTGCGAAATCGAAAGATGACGTATAGGGTCTGACGCCTGCCCGGTGCCGGAAGGTTAAGAGGAGATGTTAACGCATTGAATCGAAGCCCCGGTAAACGGCGGCCGTAACTATAACGGTCCTAAGGTAGCGAAATTCCTTGTCGGGTAAGTTCCGACCTGCACGAATGGCGTAACGACTTCCCCGCTGTCTCCGACATCGGCTCAGCGAAATTGAATTCCCCGTGAAGATGCGGGGTACCCGCGGTTAGACGGAAAGACCCCGTGCACCTTTACTACAGCTTTGCAGTGGCATTAGGGAAAGGATGTGTAGGATAGGCGGGAGGCTATGAAGCGGGGGCGCCAGCTCTCGTGGAGCCACCCTTGAAATACCGCCCTTTCGTTCTCTGATGTCTAACCGAGGTCGTGACGCGATCCGGGACCCTGCATGGCGGGTAGTTTGACTGGGGCGGTCGCCTCCCAAAGAGTAACGGAGGCGCGCGATGGTGGGCTCAGGCCGGTCGGAAATCGGCTGTGGAGTGCAATGGCATAAGCCCGCCTGACTGCGAGGCCGACAAGCCGAGCAGAGACGAAAGTCGGTCATAGTGATCCGGTGGTTCCGCGTGGAAGGGCCATCGCTTAACGGATAAAAGGTACGCCGGGGATAACAGGCTGATCTCCCCCAAGAGTCCACATCGACGGGGAGGTTTGGCACCTCGATGTCGGCTCGTCTCATCCTGGGGCTGTAGTAGGTCCCAAGGGTTGGGCTGTTCGCCCATTAAAGAGGCACGCGAGCTGGGTTCAGAACGTCGTGAGACAGTTCGGTCCCTATCTGCTGTGGGCGCAGGAGACTTGAGAGGAGCTTTCCATAGTACGAGAGGACCTGGAAGGACGTACCTCTGGTGCGCGGGTTGTTCTGCCAAGAGCATTGCCCGGTAGCCATGTACGGGACGGATAATCGCTGAAAGCATCTAAGCGAGAAGCCGGCCTCAAGATGAGGTCTCCCTATCAGACACCACGAAGACGACGTGGTTGATAGGCTGGGGGTTGAAGCACAGCAATGTGTGCAGCTGACCAGTACTAATCAGTCGACCGGCTTGATTGACTCTCCAAGCGCATTCACGCTTCGTGAGCAATCCAGTGCCGAAAAAGACAGTCATTGACTGCCTCGCATTATGAAGTCAAAGTCAGGATTGGATGCATCCATGCATCTCAAGTTCCTCGGTGACGATACCGGAAGGGTCCTACCCGATCCCATCCCGAACTCGGTCGTCAAGCCTTCCAGGGTCGATGGTACTGCACTGGTGACAGTGTGGGAGAGTAGAACGTCGCCGGGGTTTTTCTTCAGTCCAATGGCTCATTCACAGCAATGTGGGTGGGCCATTGGCGTTTGGGCCGCGTCGGCCGTTGCCCGTCGGCCGCCCGTCGGCCGCCCGTCGGCCGTTGGGGTAGGAACGACCCTTGTGGTCGCCCGCCGCCTGCCGTCCGTCGCCCGTTGGGGTGGGGGCGACCCTTGTGGTCGCCCGTCGCCTGCCGTCCGTCGCCCGTCGCCTGCCGCGCGATGGGGTGGGGGCGACCCTTGTGGTCGCCCGCCGCCTGCCGCCCGCACGCGGGTCGACGTTTTCGACGATTGTTGACGTGTTCGGGCAGGCACAAGGCCTGCCCCTACCGCATCGCGATGCGAAAACATCTCGGTCGCTTGGACGTCGCGGTTGTCCTGTGCCCGCCGCCCGTCGCCCGTCGCACCGTCGTCTGTCGCCCCGCTGGGTCGTACTGGCGCCCGCGGCGCGCTGCGGGGCCGGTCATCGCCTCGGCCGTCGTTCGCGGGTTGCTTGGGCCCTTGTGAGGCCCGGGCGACTCGACGTAGAGACGGGCTTCGACGGTGTGAGGAGGCTGGCAGTTGGCGATCTACGGCATTGATCTCGGCACGACATTCTCGTCAGCGGCCTTTGTGCGACATGGCGTCTCTGAGGTCGTCGCGCTCGAAGCGGGGCGCCCCGTGCTGCCCTCTCCGGTGTTGTTTGATGGGTCGAACGGGGGGCTTCAGGTGGTCGTGGGCTCACCGGCCTTGCGTCGGTACCGCGCGCTGGTCGGCGAGGCCGAGCGGGCGCCGCACGATGTCGTGCTCGTGCGTGGTTCGAAGAACAACATCGGCCACGCCGAGCAGAGCCTCGCGGGGCCGCCTTGGCGCCTCGGCGAGCGAGAGGTGACGCCCACCGACGTCGCCGCGATCTTGTTGCGGAGCGTCGGCGACATGATCCGCGCGCGGCCAGGGCTCCCGCCGATCGACGGCGTCGTGGTGACGCACCCGCAGCGGTTCCGCAATCGAGAGAAGCTCGCCACCGCGCAGGCGGCGCAGCTCGCGGGGCTCCCGCTGGTCGGAATGCTCACCGAACCCGACGCCGCCGCGTGGGCCTACGGGCTTCATTCCAACCGCGTGAGCGACGCCTCGGCCTCGGGTCAATTCATGGTCTTCGACTTCGGCGGCGGCACCCTCGACGTCACCCTGATGCGCCGCGACGCCGACCGCGGTGATGGGCGTCGGCGGGTTCAGGCCATCGACTCGTACGGCGTGCAGTTGGGGGGCCTCGCCATCGACCGCACCATCCGAGATCAGCTCGTCGCGCAGTACGCGAGCGTGACGGGTGACCGCGGATTCAACCTCGCCGCGGTGAACGAGGCGACCGCTGAGCGGCTCCTCGAATTGGCCGAGTGGTTCAAGATCGCGCTCAACACCGACGCCGGCGCAGACCCGCAGCCGCTCTCTCGGGTGCGAAAGAAGTCATTCACACCCGTCTTCGATGCGTCCGCCGAGGGCGAGACGGTGACCCTTGAGGTGACCCTCGGCGACCTCTCGCGCTGGCTCTCGGGCGAGCTCGATCGCGCCATCGGTTGCGCCGAAGAGGCCCTCAAACGCGCCTCTCTGCGGTGGAGCGACATCGATGAGGTGCTCCTGACCGGCGGGAGCTCGCTCCTCTGGCCATTGCAGCAACGCATGCGCGAACGGTGTCAACGCGTTCGCTTGTTTGATGACCCGCGACACCCGTTGAACCCGTTGACCATCGTGGCGAGCGGCGCCGCGCTCTACGGCGCCTCGCTCGAAACACCCTCGGCCAGCGCGGTCTCGGTGCAGGGGGTGGTGCCCGATGCCTTCTCGGTTCGCGCCTTCGAGCCCGACGCGTCGGCGCCCGGGGGGCGTCGCGCGGTGCTCGTCGCCCTGGTCAAAGCGGGCACCCCAACGCCCTTCGTCGGGCACGCGGCCTTTACCTGGAGGGGCCACGGGCTCACGCTCCCCGTCGAGATCTTCGAAGGCCGCGACAGCCGCGAGGCGACTTCGATCGGGGTCTATCAGCTCTCGTTCGATCGGCCCATCGCCGATGGCGCGAGGGTCGACGTGCGGCTCGACGTGCGCGCGAACGGCGCGCTGCGCGTCTCAGTCGAAGACCGTCAGAGCGGCACGCTCCGAGAGGCGCAGCTCGACGACGCGCCGGGGCTCTACGCCGACACGGTCATGCGCGAAAAGTCGGCCTGGCTTCAATCGCTCTCCCCGCAGTGGGAGGGCTGACAGAGAATGTCATCGCGGGGGCTTGCCAGGGGGTGCGACGCGATGCACCCTGCGGCGGTTCTTTGAGCGCGAGGTGCTGAGATGCCTGAGTTTGCAGAGGTTCACGAGCAGGTCCGTTGGCTCCGTTCGAAGGTGGGGGCCTTCAAGATCGCGAAGCACGGGTTCACCGGCGGTCACTTCCCTCAATGGAAGGATGATCCGGCCAAGAAGCAGAAGGTCGCATCGTTCTTCGATGGGGCCGAGCTCTTGTCGATCTCACAGCGCGGCAAGCACATCGTGATGGCGTTGAGCACGGGCACGCTCACCGCCCATTTGATGTTCTCGGGTCGAATGACCCTGCTCGGTGACGACTACGTTTCAAACTACAAGCACCATCGTTTACCGCCTGATCCCAAGGCGAACTCGTTCTGGATCGAATCGACCGACGGGCTCCGCCTCGCGTTGAACGACCCGGAGTACCGAGCCCGCGCCTCGGCGCACCCCGGCCTCACCGCGGGGCAGTGCGAAGACCTCACCTCGCTCGGCCCTGAGATCCTGGTCACCTCGCTCACCGACGCCGCGTTTCAGACGCCTTGGTCTGCCGCGCAGCTCATCACCGCTGCGAGCGCATCGCGCACCGCCATCAAGGTGTTCTTGCTCGAACAAGAGCGTCAAGCGGGCATCGGCAACATGTACGCGTGTGAGGGCCTCTATCGGGCGAAGATCGCCCCGCATCGGCCCGCGAAGTCGCTCTCTGCCGCCGAACTCAGCGCGCTCTACAACGCAATCGTGGCCGTCGTGGGCGAGGCGATCGCTTCGCAGCTCGATTATGAGCGCGTGCTGGCGATCTATCGCAAGAGCCACGACCCCGCCGGGCACGAGGTGAAGGTCGACAAGATCGGCGGGCGCGACACGTACTGGGTGCCCGCAGTGCAACGGGTGTGAGGGCGCCTGCGCTGTGCGTACCCGAACACCGAAGAGGGGCAAGGAATGCGGAACTGCAATGGCCAGTGGCTTACCTATTTTGTGCTTGCGACGCTGACGGGTTGCCTCCCCGAAATTCGGCAGGAGACGCGTGACGCGGCGAGCGAGCAGGCGTCAGATTCCACCATCGCCGTCGATGATCTCGCTTCCCCTGCTGCTGACATTCCAGACGTTCAGCAGAGCGATGAACCTCAGGTTGTGCTAAGTCCGGACGCCGCGATCCGCGATGAGATGGTGTGTGTCATGCCTCAGGCTGACTGCGATTTGAGCGTGACAAACGGCTGCGAGACAAATCTAGACACAAACTCAGCCCACTGCGGGCGTTGTTCGAACGCGTGCCCGGTCAATCAGGGGGCCGTTGCGGTCTGCATCAGCGGGCGATGTGAGATGCGCTGCGCCGCGGGCCTTCGAAGTTCTCAGGGAGGCTGTGAGCCTGTTCCTCCGCCGGTCAAGGTGGGGCCGATTGCGTGCTCCCTGTGGACGGGCCGCCGCCCGGTGTTTCGATGGCGTCCGATCGACTTCAGTGCGACACAAATTGAACTCTGTCGTGATCCTCTGTGCCAAGACGTTCTCCAGCGAGAAGTCGTTGAAGGGAATCAATGGCAGCCCAGCGCCCTTCTTCCGGCCGGAGTCATCTGGTGGAGGGTGCGGTCTGTCGTGAATGGGGGGCCGTCGCCGCTCTCGTCTTCCACGTGGCAACTGCACCTGCCTCGACAGGCGCGTAGCGACGGCGTTCGGTGGGACGGCGTCGTTGACCTAAACGGCGATGGATTCCGCGACCTCATTGTCTTAGGTAACACGACCTCACCGATGCTGGTTTTCTGGGGGCGCCGAGACGGGCTGTCGATGGAGTCTGTCGCCCGGCTCATGTCTCCTGTTGATGACCGGGCCTCTTCGGTTTCGAACGCGGCAGACTTTGACCTCGACGGCATCTGCGACATCGTCGTCGGAAGAGCGAACACCTCAAGTACGATGCTCGTGAACGGTCGACGAGACAATGCGTCGCTCTCCGCTACCCCGTTGTTCACTGCCGACGGGTCTGGAAGGGCCATTTTCGGCGGCGGTGATCTTGATGGTGATGGTCAGTCGGATGTCGCCATCGTCTCAGAGACGGCAACGGCACCCTTTGTTCAGTTCGCTACAGCGTATCTGTCATCGTCGGCGAGCGTTACTTCGGATCGCAGTCGCCCCCTCTTCGGTGACCTCACGACTCGCGAGATCGTGACGACTTCACTCGACCGAGACCACCTCGACGATTTGGTGGCCATTGTTCGAAACAGCGGCACGTCGCGCGTGGAGGCGTACATGGGGCATGGAGACTTCCGAAACTCAGCCCCGCCACGGGTCATCGAGGGCATTCGCGAGCCGGTGTGGTTGCGCGCTGTGGGTGACGTTGACGCCGACGGGCTGCCTGAGCTCTGGGTGAGCCACAACAGCGGTGGGACGCTCTATCAGGGCAGCGGCTATCGAAATCTGTTCTCGACATCTGGGCCGGCCGTGTTGTCGGTTTGCGGCGCCGATTTTGACGGTGACGGCTTCAGCGACTTTGGCATCAGTCGTCAAGATGGTTTGGATGTTGAGATTTATGCAGGTGCAGTCCCAACGTTGCCGCTCGCTCCGACCACGCGCTTGATGCCGAACTCGGGCGGCGGCCTCGGCGGCCTAGTTTGCGCAGACTTCAATGCCGACGGCTTCGGCGACCTTGCGTCGATGCGCACGAACGGTGTCATTGCTGTCTGGTACGGGAGCGCAACAGGGTTGAGCGTGAATCCGACCCAAAGGTTCTCGGTGATGGGGACAGACCTGCGATGAGGGGCGGATGCAGTGTATGAATCGCTGAAGCCGCGAGCCTGAGGCCCGCGGCGCGGCGGGCGTCACTCGGCGTCGAAGATGCCGCCGGGCACGTGGTCGCGCCCTGTGGCCATGCGGTCTTGCCAGGTGTCGACCCCGGCGGGGTTGGGCACCTCTTGCATGGTGATGCAGCCGTCGACCGGGCACACCAGCGCGCAGAGGTTGCAGCCCACGCACTCAGGCTCGTCGATCCACGGTACGCGGTCGCCTGCGAGCTTGCCCAGGGGCAGGGGCTTGGGCGCCTCGGCCACGCCGGGGTGGTGCGCGTGCGGGGGGCGCGGCTGGTCTGCGGGGCCCGAGAAGATACACTGATGGGCGCCGTCTTGGCAGGCCGCGACGCACTTCTGACACCCGATGCAGAGGTCTGCGTTGATGTTGGCGACGACCTTGTAGTTGAGGTCGAGCTCACCCCATTCGCGGAAGCCGCCCACCGCGGAGCCGCGAAACTGATCGAGCGTCAGCTTCTGGCTGTCGAGATAGTCTGAGAGACCCTCGATCATGTCTTCAACAATGCGAAACCCATGATGCATCACCGCCGTGCACACCTGGACGCTCACCGAGCCCAGCGCAATAAACTCGGCCGCGTCACGCCAGTTTGAGACGCCGCCGATGCCCGAGATCGGCAGGTGCCGCGTCTCGGGGTCGCGCGCCAGGGTGCCCACCATGTGAAGCGCGATGGGCCGCACCGCGGGGCCGCAATAGCCGCCGTTGGTGCTGCCTTCGCCCACTCGGGGGAGCGGCACCCGACGGTCGAGGTCGACGCCCATGATCGACTTGATGGTGTTGATGAGCGAGAGCCCGTCGGCCCCGCCGCGCACCGCGGCCACGCCGGGTTCGAGGATGTCACCGATGTTCGGGGTGAGCTTCACCAGCACGGGGGTCTTCGCGTATTCCTTGACCCAGCGGGTGATCTCTTCGAGCACCTTGGGCTCCTGACCCACCGCCGAGCCCATGCCGCGCTCGCACATGCCGTGCGGGCAGCCGAAATTGAGCTCGAGGCCGTCGCAGCCGGTGTCTTCGGCGCGCTTGATGATCTCTTGCCACTCGCGCTTCGACTCGACCATCAATGAGACGATCACAGCGTGATTGGGGTAGCGCTTCTTGACCTCAGCGATCTCTTTCAAGTTCACTGAGAGCGGGCGGTCTGAGATGAGCTCGATGTTGTTGAAGCCCATCACCTTGCGGCCGCCGTACTCGATGGCGCCGAAGCGCGATGAGACGTTGACGATGGGGTTGCCGAGGGTCTTCCACACGGCGCCGCCCCAGCCGGCGTCGAAGGCGCGCATCACCTGGTCGCCGGTGTTGGCGGGGGGCGCAGAGGCGAGCCAGAACGGGTTCGGGCTCTTGATACCGCACATGTTGATCGAGAGGTCTGCCACGGTGTCTTCTCCTCAGGCCGCGAACCAGCGTTGAATCATGGCCCTCGCGGCGTCGCGCCCGTCGGCGACGGCGTTGACCACCTCTTTGCCGCCATTGATGCAATCGCCCCCGGCGTACACCTTCGGGTTGCTCGTCTGGCGTGTCTTCGCGTCGGCGACGACGCACCCCTTCTGGTCAAGCGCGATGCCGCCGAACGCGTCGGTGAGCCCCTTGATCTTCTCTTGACCGATGGCCAGCACCACCAGCTCTGTCGAGAGGGTCTCTTCGCCGCCCTGCTGCGTGTCTCTCAATCGAAGCCCCGACACGCCCCCTGCGGCGTCTCGCAGGACGGCGACGGGTTGGCGCCATCCGACGAGGCGGATGCCTTCTTTGCGCGCGAGATCCATCTCGTGCTTGTACCCTGACATGTGCTCCGCGCCGCGGCGGTAGACCATCACCACCTCGGCGACGCCGAGCTGCGCGAGCTCTCGGGCGATGTCGATGGCGGTGTTGCCGCCGCCCACCACCGTGGCCCGTTTCACCGCCGGAAGCTTGAAGCTCGCGTCGTTCTTGATCTTTTCAATCAACGCGGTGGCGCCCCAAACGCCGGGGCCCGCTTCGTCTGCGATGGAGAGCCGCGCGTCGGCGCCGAGGCCCATTCCGAGAAAGACCGCGTCGTGGTCATTCAAGAGTGACGACGCGCTCAGGTCGCGACCCACCTCGACGCCGGTCTTGAGCGTGACCCCGAGGCTCTGCACATAGGCCACTTCGCGCAGCGAATCTTCGCTGTGGAGCTTGTAGGGCGCCACGCCGGTGGTGTTGAGCCCGCCGGGCAGCGCGCCGCGCTCATAGATGACGGCCTCGTGGCCTTCGAGGGCGAGGTAGGCCGCGCAGGCCAGCGACGCGGGCCCCGCCCCCACGAGGGCCACCTTGCGGCGCCCCTCGGTGGGTGTCTTCGGGCGGAGCACGGCCTGACCCGTGAGGGCCTCGTGTTCGAGCAGCGACTCGGTGGCGTAGCGCTGGAGCCTGCCGATGGCGATGGGGGTCTTGTGCCATTCGTTGTAGACGCACGCGCCCACGCAGAGCACCTCGACGGGGCAGACCCGGGCGCAGGTGTATCCGAGGATGTTCTGCGCGAGGATCGTGCGCGCCGCCCCGAGGGTGTTGCCCGAAGCGATCTTGTGGATGAACTCTGGGATGTTGATCTCGGTGGGGCACTTTTCAATGCAAGGTGCGTCGTGACAATACAAACAGCGCTCGGCTTCGGCCCGCGCCTCGGCCGAGGTGTATTTCGGCTTGGCGTCAGGGAGCCTGACCTCGAGACGCTCGGCGGGCAGCGAATAGGGAGTGTCCATCTGGGTGCTCGGTGAGGGGTGCGTTGAGGGTGGGTTGCAGCGGAGTTGTTCTCAATTGAGTGAGGGGGCGCGGCGTGGGGCGCTCAAGGCCCGACGCGTCGCCGCTCACTCCTCTTGCGCCGTGAGCGGGCCGTACATCTCGGGTCGACGGTCGCGGTAGAACTGCCAGGTGCGCCGCACCTCTTCGATGAGGTCGAGGTCGAGGTCGGCGACGACGAGCTCGCTCTGGTCGCGGCTCCCGACGGTCAGGAGCTGGCCGCGGGGGTTGACGAAGTAGCTTTGGCCGTAGAACTCGCCAATGTTCCACGGGGCTTCGGTGCCGACTCGGTTGATGGCGCCGACGTAGTATCCGTTGGCGACGGCGTGGGCGGGCTGTTCGATCTTCCACAAGTATTCTGAGACGCCGGCCACGGTGGCGCTGGGGTTGTAGACGATCTCTGCCCCGTGGAGCCCGAGCGCGCGGGCCCCTTCGGGGAAGTGGCGGTCATAACAGATGTAGACCCCCACCTTCGCGTACGCGGTTTGAAACACCGGGTACCCCATGTTGCCGGGCTTGAAGTAGAACTTCTCAAAGAAGCCCGGGTTCACCTGCGGGATGTGCGTCTTGCGGTACTTGCCGAGGTAGGCGCCGTCGGCGTCGATCACCGCGGCGGTGTTGTAATACACCCCCGCCTGCTCGCGCTCATAGAGCGGCACCACGATGACCATCTGGTGCTTCTTGGCCAGCGCCGAGAACACCTCGGTGGTGGGCCCCGGCACGCTCTCGGCGGCGTCGTACCACCGCACGCTCTGCCCCGGGCAGAAGTACGGGCCGTTGAAGATCTCTTGCAGACAAAGGATCTTCACGCCCTTCGCCGCCGCCTCTTCGACGAAGGGCAGGTGCGCGTCGAGGGCGGCCCGCTGAATCTCGGCCACCGAGCGGCTCTCATCGTTGATCGGGTTCTTGCATTGAATCAGACCACTGCGAACGATCCGTGCCATCGACTGCTTCTCCGAGGGTGCGACGTTGCCTGGAATGCAGGCCCAATACCCGACGGCGCCGCTGCAACACACCTCCGCGTTGCGGTCGACGCCCGATGGGCCGCCCGTGTGACGAGGGTGTGACGCCCTCGGCCCGCCGCGACGGTATCACCCCTCGCGCCCCGCGCATCGCCAATCGTGTCGCCCGCACCCCGTCGTCGCTCCTTCGGCGGTGTAGGGCCGTGTGGGTGCGCGCCCGGGTGCGGTGAATTTCGAGAGCGTTAACGTCGCGTTAACGTGGGCTAGGGTACGACCTCGCGGCGACGATGAAGCGGGTAGAAGCGATCATCAAGCCGTTCAAGCTTGACGAGGTAAAAGACGCGCTGGCTGAGGTCGGCATCCAGGGGATGACCGTGACCGAGGTGAAGGGCTTCGGCCGCACCGGGGGCAAAAAAGAGGTCTACCGGGGCAGCGCGTACGTGGTTGATTTTGTGCCCAAGGTGAAGATCGAGGTGGTGGTCACCGACGACCAGGTGGGGCCGGTGATCGACGCCATCGAGCGGAGCGCGCGCACCGGGCGCATCGGCGATGGCAAGATCTTTGTGATCCCGATTGAAGAGGCCGTGCGCATTCGCACCGGCGAGCGGGGCCACGACGCGATCTAGGCCGGGTTGTGGGCATGAGCGTGTGTCGAACGGTGTTGAGCCCGTGCCCCGAGCGGCGCGGGGTTCAACGCAGGGGTTGAGACCCCGTTTGGGGTCTCAAGGAAGTACGAGAGAGAGCCATGAGCAAGATCAAGACGCCTGCAGATGTGGTTGAGTTCGCCAAGGCCAACAACGCCGTCATGGTTGACCTGAAGTTTTGCGACATGCTGGGGCAGTGGCAGCACACCTCGGTGCCGACACACCGCGTGCCGGAAGACGCCTTCGAAGACGGCTTCGGCTTCGACGGCAGCTCGATCCGCGGGTGGAAGGCCATCAACGAGTCAGACATGCTGCTCTTGCCTGACCCGAGCACCGCGGCCATCGACCCGTTCACCGAGCGCAAGACGCTCTCGCTGATCTGTCATGTGGTCGACCCGATCACCCGCGAGCCCTACGGCCGCGACCCGCGCTTCATCGCGAAGAAGGCCGAGCAGTATGTGCGCTCGACGGGCCTCGCAGACACCGTCTACTGCGGGCCCGAGGCCGAGTTCTTCGTCTTTGACGACGTGCGCTTCGAGGTGTCGCAGAACCGCCAGTTCTTCGAGGTCGACTCGCGCGAGGCTGCGTGGAATACCGGCCGCAAAGAAGAGGGCGGCAACCTCGGGTACAAGATCCGCTCGAAGGAGGGGTACTTCCCCGTGGCGCCGCACGACACGTTGATGGATCTTCGCACCGAGATGGTGCTCGAGCTCGAGAACGTGGGCATCGAGGTCGAGACGAGCCATCACGAGGTCGCCACGGCGGGGCAGTGCGAGATCGACATGAAGTTCGACTCGCTCTTGAAGATGGCCGACAAGACGATGTGGTTTAAATACATCGTCAAGAACGTCGCGCAGCGCTACGGTCAGACCGCGACCTTTATGCCGAAGCCGCTCTATGGCGACAACGGCTCAGGCATGCACTGCCACCAGTCTCTGTGGAAGGACGGCGTGCCCCTCTTCGCGGGCGACGGCTATGCCGGCATGAGCGAGATGGCGATGTACTACATCGGCGGCGTGTTGAAGCACGCCAAGGCCCTCAACGCGATCACGAACCCGACCACCAACAGCTACCGCCGCCTCGTGCCGGGCTACGAAGCGCCGGTGAACCTCGCGTACTCGTCGCGCAACCGCTCGGCGTCGATCCGCATCCCGATGTTCTCTGCTTCGCCGAAGGCCAAGCGCATCGAGGTGCGCTTCCCTGACCCGAGCGCGAACCCGTATCTGTGCTTCACGGCGCTGTTGATGGCCGGCCTCGACGGCATTCAGAACAAGATTCACCCCGGCGACAGCCTCGACAAAGACATCTACTCGCTCTCGCCCGAAGAGGCGCAGAACGTGCCGCAGGTGTCGGGCTCGCTCAGCGAGGCCCTCGAGAACCTCGAAAAAGACCACGAGTTTCTCCTCAAGGGCGACGTCTTCACCCGCGAGTTTCTTGAGTCGTACATCACGTACAAGCGCGAGCGCGAGCTCGACCCCGTCAGGCTCCGCCCCGTGCCGATGGAGTACCACCTCTACTACGACGTGTGAGCGTAGGCCGTCGTGAAGACGGCGTCGGGCGCCGCATCGCAGCTCCGCGACGGCGCCCGATTTGTTTTGGGCGCGCGCGTGCAATCGTTGACCGCGCTTCGCGGGTCGATCTACCTTCGCGTGACAGTGCCCGCATGAGGCGGTCTTCGGGTGCAGCGATCGCGGTCGGCTGCGTCTCCGAGAGGCTCGACTTCATCGGGGGTGCCTTTCACCGCCCAGAGGGGTGTCGATGGAGCCCGTTTCTTCGCGCGTTGCTGTAGAGATTCTCAAAGCCTTGCCGCGTGAGCGCATCACGCGCCTGGTGGGGCGCTTGACCGAGGCCGAGGTGCCTCCGAAGGTGCTGCGCCCGGTGCTCTCGCTCTATGGGCGCGCCTATCGGGTGAACTGGGGTGAGGCTGAAGTGCCGAGCGCGGGCTTCAAGAGCTTCAATGAGTTTTTCACCCGTCGCTTGCGCGAGGGCGTTCACCGCGTCGAGGTGGCGCCGGGGGTGGTGGTCTCGCCGGCCGACGGTCGGCTCGAAGATCACGGCCCCATCACCGACGCGTCGACCTTCACCATCAAGGGGCAGACCTACGACGCGGCGCGGCTCCTCGGGAGCGCGGCCGACGCGGCCCGTTACGCGGGGGGGCACTACTTCATCGTGTACCTCTCGCCGCGCGATTATCACCGCGTGCACAGCCCCGTCGCGGGGCAGGTGACCCGGGTGCGCCACCTCCCGGGCAACCTCTATCCGGTGAATGAGCTCGGCGTGAAGCATGTGCCGCAGCTCTTCGCGCAGAACGAGCGCGTGGTCATCGAGGTCGACGGCGAGGCCGGGGCCGCCGCGGTGGTGATGGTGGGGGCCTTCGTGGTGGGCAAGATCGCGTTGGCGTTCGAGGGGCCGTCGCGGCCTCCGCACGGGGGGCAGCCGGTCGAGGTCGATTACGCAGGCGCGGGCCCGGTGGTGGCGCGGGGGGGCGAGCTCGGGTCGTTCTTGCTCGGCTCGACGGTGGTGGTGCTCTTGCCGCCGGGTGAGGCCCCCTGGGCGCCGAGCGCGGGGGCCATGCCGAGGCCCGTACGCATGGGGCAGCGGCTCGTCGAGCGGGGTGCGCCATGAGCGCCAGCGGTAACCCTTCGGGGGGCGTCGCGGCCGACGAGGCGAGCGCGGCCGGGGCGTCGGGGCCCGAAGACGAGCGTGCTACGCAACCTCGCGGTATCTCAGCGGTTTCGCCCGGTGAGACCGAGGTGCTGGTGAGCCGTACGGCGGCCGCGGCGCCGCCCGTCGAGGTCGAGTCGAGCCAGCCCGCGACGGTGTCGGGGTCGAGCGGGATGCGCATCGTCAAGCGTCGCATCAAGCACATCGGGCGCGATTCGAGCGCGCCGACGGAGAGCGCTTCGGCGCCGCCGGTGTCGATCGCGCCGAGCGTCGCGGCGCCGCCGGTGAGCGCCGCGCCGTCGCATCCTGCGCCGATGCTAGAGACCTTGCCGTCTGACCTGCCTCCGGGCGCGGCGGCGCCTAGCGTCGACGGGGTTGGGAGCCCGAAAATGCCGAGCGATCTCGCGGCATTCGCCGAGAGCGTCGCGTCTTCTCCGGCGCCCGACCCGGCGCTGCTGTTGGGCGAAGACCTTGAGTCTGCGATCACCAACGTGATGCCCAAGCTCGACGCGCCGGAGTTCGACCAGGGCCCCACGTTGGAGAGCGAGGGCGAGGTCGAGCTCGCGCCCGAGGTGGTGCCGCGCGGGGCTGAGCCGCGCCGCAAATCGCTCACGCCGCGGGCGGTGCCGAGCGTGCCGCCGACGGTGGCCGAGCTCGACGCGGTGCTCCCGGTGGCGCCGGTGTCGTCGAGCGCGCCGCCGCCCGCGTTGCCCAAGCGCCCGTCGGTGGCGCCTCCGCCGGTGCCTGCGGTCGAGCGTGCCGCGCCGCGGGTGCCTCCGCCCTCTGCGCCGCCGGTCACGGCCTCGGCCAACGCTGACGCTGACAGCGAGCCCGCGACGCTGCTCAGCACCCCTGACGACGGCATCGAGATCGCGCTGAGCGACCTGGCGACCTCGGGCGACCCCTCGCTGGCGATGCTCGACCTCTTGGCCGATCTGCCGCCGGTGGCGGGGCAGGGGCCTGAGCCTGTGCGGCCTCCGGGCTTGCCGCGGGGCACGTCGCTGCCGCCGCCGCCGCCGCCAGAGAGCGCGCGCGGGGCGAAGTCGCCCCCGGCCCCGCCGACGCCGCCCGCGTCGTCGCTGCGGAGCACCGTCGTGACCACCAAGGCGCGCCGCCGCCTGTGGTGGGAGGAGCTCTTCAACGAAGACTATTTTCGCACCATCGAGCCCTACGACGAGGCCCAGGCGCGGCGCGAGGCCGATTGGATCGAGCACGCCCTTGGGGTCGAGCAAGGCGCCCGGGTCATCGATGTGGGCTGCGGCCCGGGTCGGCAGGCCATCGCGTTGGGGGGGCGCGGCTACTCGATCTTGGGGCTTGATTACTCGCCGGCCATGTTGGGTCGGGGCAACGAGAAGGCCCGCGAGGCGGGGGTCAAGGTCGAGTTCGTCCAGGGTGACATGGCCGCGATGGAGTACGACAACGAGTTTGACGCGGCCTACTGCGTCGGCACGAGCTTCGGCTTCTTCGACGACGAGCGAAACTTCGAGGTCGCCCGCCGCATTCACCGTGCGCTCAAGCCGAGCGGCACCTTCCTCTTGGCGGTGCTCAACCGCGACCACGCCATTCAGCGCCAGCCGGCCATGTCGTGGTTCGAGGGCGACGGCTGCATCTGCATGGAAGAGAGCAGCTTCAACTACATCACCTCGCGGCTCAACGTGAAGCGCACCATGATCTTCGACGACGGGCGGCAGCGCGAGCTCGAGTACGGGGTGCGCCTCTACTCGCTGCACGAGCTCGGGCAGATGCTCCACCAGACGGGCTTTCGCATCGTCGAGGTGAGCGGGCATCAGCGCACCCCGGGGGCCTTCTTCGGGCCTTCGTCGCGCGAGCTGATCATCCTCGCGCAGCGCCGCGCTCAAGAAGAATTGCCGCTCCAGCCTGAGTCGTGAGGCGCCCCTCGCCGTGGGCCTGGGGCTTGGCCATGGGGGTCGCCGCGTGCACCCCCGAGGCGCCCCGCGCCGTGACCGCGCCGGTGACCGCGCCGGTGACCGCGCCGGTGACCGCGCCGTCGTCGGAGCGCCCTGCAGCGCCGGGGGCCGAGCGCTTCGAGCCCGCGGTGCGCGAGATGACCTTCGCGGGGCTCTCGGCGCGGGTCTTGGTCACACGCCCGGTGCGCGTCGGAGAGCGGGTGCCGATGGTGGTGGGGCTCCACGGGTACGGCGACTCAGCCCGCGGTTTTGCTGGTGTTTTCGATGGGTTACCGCTCAAGGCGCGGGTCATCGTGCTCGACGGGCCCGAGCCCTGGGGCGGCGGCGGCGAGGGGCGGGCCTGGTTCGCGATCGGTCAGGCCGAGCAGCGCCCCGAGGTGTTCGACGCTGCGGTGCGGCGGGTGGCGGCTGCGATGCGCGAGGCGCGGGTGCGCTTTGAGACCTGCGGCGCGCCGGTGGTGACGGGCTTCTCGCAAGGGGCGATGGTGTCGTTCGGGCTCGCCGCCGAGGGGGCCTCGGTGGTGCGCGGGGCGGTGCCGGTGGCGGGGCGGCTCCCGTCGGGGGTGGCGCTGCTGCCGGGGCGCGGCGCGGGCGTGACCGTGGTCGCCCTTCACGGTACGGCCGACCCGCGCATCGCCTACACCGACGGCGCGGCGGCGGTGGCGCGGCTCCTCGGTGCGGGATACCGGGCCTCGCTGGTGAGCTTCGAGGGCGTCGGGCACAGCCTGCCGCCCGCGGTGCTCGCGGCGCTTCACACGCAGCTTGAGGCGCTCGGGCGGTGCCCGTAGCGGGCCCGCGGCGGGGGCGTTGTCGCAGATTCGCAAAGACGCAGCGAGGCGCGGTAGACACCCGAGGTCATGCCTTCACGCTGGTCGCCTGCTCTCGAACGCGCGCGTCGCAGCGCGCTGGTTGATCGTGCTCGGCAGGGTTCGCTCTTCTCGCCGGTGTGGGTGCTGGCGCCGCGGGGTGCCCTCCGTACGGCCTTGGCCGACGCGGTGGCGCGCCGCGGTGGCGGCTTCGTGCGCTTTGTCGACTGGTCGGTGCTCGCGAATCAGCTCGACGACCTCCTCGGGCTCGGGTTCGCGGCGCCGATCGCAGAGACCGAGCGCGCGTTGGTGCTTGAGCGGGCGCTCTTCGCGCGGGTCTCGCAGGACGCCTCGCTGGCGTCGGCGCTGAAGAGCGACCCCTTCGGTGTGGCGCTCCAGCTCTTGCGCGTGGTCGATCAGCTCCGGCTCCATCGCTGGGACGGGCGCTTCACCCCGGCGCCCGAGGCGAGCCCGGCGGCGCGCCTGGTCGAGCAACATCTCTCGCTCTTGGGGGCCTTGATCGAGGCCCTCGAAGGGCACCTCCGCAAGGTTCAGGCCCTCGACACCTTGGGGCGCATCGCGCGGGCTGAGCGGGCGCTGCGCGAGGGGCGTGGGGTCGCGCCGCGCACCTTGTTGGTCGACGGGATCGACCGCCTCGCGCCGCTCGAACGCGATCTGCTCTACGGTCTCATCGAGGCAGGCTGGCGGGTCGACCTCGCGGGGTGGGTCGAAGGCACGGTGCTCGATCGCGCCGCGGAGGCTGCTCCGCCCGACGCGCCGACGCTCTTGGAGGCCCTCGACCGAGGGGCCCAGCGCAGCGCGGGGGGCCTTGAGGGGCTCGAACTCGTGCTCGCCAGCGACCCGTACGACGAGGCCGAAGGGGTCGCGCGCTGGGTGGCCGAGGGGGTCGCGCGCGGCGAGGCGCCGAGCCGTATCACCGTGGCGGTGACGTCGGGCGAGGGCAACGTCGATCGCATCCTCACGGCCCTCACGCGTTACGACCTTCCGGCGGTCGGAAACGGCCAGCTCGACGTACGACAGTCGCCCCTTTGGCAGGTCATGCGCGCCGCCGTCAGCCTCGCGTGGAACGGCGTCGACGTCGTGGACCTTGCGACCCTCTTCGCGGCCCCCGGGGCGGGCCTTTGGGGCGGCGAGCGCGACGCCTTCGTGGCCCGGCTCCGGCGCACCTTGCCGACCACCTGGCAGGGCGTGCGCACGGTGCTCTTCGCGGTGACCGAGACCCAAGCGCCCGGCGTCGTGGAGGGCGCCGGCGATGACCCGGGCGGCGCCGCGGCAGAGACCGCCGAGCCGCGCTTTGACCCGCGTCGCACGGCGCTTCGCGAGGAGATGCGTCGTCGCGCGGGGAGCCTCCTTGACGGCCTCGAACAGAACGGGCCCTTCTCGGCCTTCGCGCCGCCCGATCGCGTCGAGGCCTTGGCGCGGGTGGTCGAGCTCGTGGTCGAGCGATTCTGCACCCCGAAGCGCTTCTCTGAGGCGCTCCATGAGCCGCGCATTCAGACCGCGTGGCTCGGGGCCGCGCAGGCCGTGGCGGCGGGCGTCCAGACGGCCCTTGAGCGCCTCCGGCAGTCGAAGCACGTCACCTTGCCCGAGCACGACGCGGGCGCCTTTCTTGGGCCCGTCGAGGCGCTCCTCGGCGCGGTCGAAGACGTCGAGTCGCCGCCGCGCGAGGGCGGGGTTCGGGTGCGGGGTGACGACCCTTACGCCGTCGAGCGCCCCGAGACGCTGGTGGTGATGGGCTTTGTCGACGGGCGGTTTCCGCGACCGGTGGGGCGCCCGCTCTTGCTCGGGCCGCTCGAACGGGCGCGGCTCGCGACGCTGAGCGATGACCTGGCGCGGCTCCCGAGCGAGGCCGACGAGGGTCGCCTCTCGCACCGTGATGCGTTGCGTTTGTTGGCGCTGCCGACCAAGCGTCTGGTGTTGACCCTCCCTCGGGTGGGGGCTCTCGGCGCGGCGCGTGCGCCCTCTGCCCTGGTGGCCGAGATGCTGCACCTCGCCGATGCGCCCAGCGCCGAGCCGCTCTCGGTGGCGGTCTCGATGGCCGCCTGGTCGCACGGCCGCGGGGCTTCGCGCACGTCGCGGGCGCGGCTCCTCGACGCGGTCGCAGCGCTCGGGAGCGGTGATTTCGACGCGAGCGCCCGGGCCCTCGGCGCGGTGCCGCCTGGGGTCGCGGCCCGTGACATGCTGCGCGCCCGTTGGCGCCCTGATCAGCACTTCGTGGTGGGAGACCTCGTGCGCGGGGCGCTCCGTGAGAAGGTGTTTACCCGCGGCGCGCTTGAGTCCCTCCTTCTCTGCAAGTACCGCTTCTTGACGGGCGAGCTCTTGCAGCTTCGGCCCTTGGGCGTCGCCCGCAGGCCGCACATTCGCGGTCGCGACCAGGGGCGCGTGGCGCGGGCGGCGATGCGACGGCTCGACGCGGCGCGGGCGCTCGACCCTGGGGCGCCGGTCTCGGTGGCCGCGGTGGTCGCAGAGGCCGTCGAGGCGGTGCTGCCCTGGGTCGCGGCGAGCGAGCAGCGCCTCGAACGCGAGGCCCTTGAGCGCGGCGTGAGGGGCTTTCTCTCGCGCTATCTTGAGCTCCGCGACGCGTGGCAGCTCGACCAGGTCTCTGACCCCGAGGCGCCCGAGGCGCGCACGCTCAGCCTGGCGCTCCCGGGGGGGCGGACGGTGACCGTTGACCCCGAGAGCCCCAGGGTCGAGACCCTCACCGTGAGCGCCGCCGCGCAGCCCGAGCATCCGCTCGTGTTCGAGCTGACGCGCGGGTCGATGGAGGCCCACGCGACCCTTCGCGAGGCCGGGCTCGACGTCGACGCGGCCCTCGCGCCGGTGCGTGCGGCCGCCGCCCGCGAGGCGAGCGCACCCGCGGGCTTTGTGCGGCTCTCGCTGGTCAAGCCCGAAGGCGAGGCGGTGCTCGAAGACCCGCGCGAGGGCCGCGTGGGGCAGGCCATCGCCGCGGGCGTCTCGCGCACCCTCGTGAAGGTCGAGACGGGCACCACGCTCGGGCGCACCCAGGCGCGCACCCAAGAGCGTATCGCCGAGGCGCTCGACGCCCTCGACCGCGACGCGGCCACGTACGGCCCTCACTCTCGCGACGAGCGCGCGCAGCTTGAGGCGCAACGCGCGCGGAGCTGTGAGCATTGCGCGATGGCCCTCGGGTGCCGCTTCAAGCTCGCAGGAGGTGCCGCGTGACCCTCGCGCGAAACCTCGTCTCGGCCGGGGCCGGGAGCGGCAAGACCTGGCGCATCGTCAAGACCCTCCTCGACGCCGTCGAGGCCGGCACGGCGGTCGAGCGCCTCGCGGCGGTGACCTTCACCGAGGCCGCCGCGCGGGAGCTTCAGGCCCGCCTGAGGGCGCGGCTCCTTGAGGCCGGTCGGCTCGAAGACGCGGCGCGGGTCGAGGTGGCTGCGATCTGCACCATCCACCAGTTCGCGTTGCGGCTGGTTGAGCAGTATCCGCTCGCGGCGGGCCTGCCGCCGAGCCCGCTCAAGCTCGATGAGCCCGCGTCGCGGGCGATGGTGCGCCGGTGCCTCGGGCAGCGCCTCCGCGATGACGCCTCGGGGCGATTTCAGCGGCTCTTTGAGCAATCGCTCGGCCCCGGGCTCGGCCTCTCGCTGCGGGGCTTCGGCGACAGCGATACGCCCGAGGGGAGGCTCCAGGCCCTGGTGCTTCAGCTCTTGGAGAAGGCGCGCTCGCTCGCGCTGAATGGTGATTCATTGAAGGCCGAGGCGCCGCGGGCGGTGTCTCGGGTGCTCGCGGTGATGGGGCCTTCGGGCGCGGCCGAGGCCCTCGACGGGGCCTTCCGTGACGGGCTCGACGAGGCCTTCGGGTGGCTCGACGCCAACCCGCTCGGGCCGCCGAGGAAGACCGATCAGGGCCTCTACGACGCGCTCAAGCGTCTGAGGGCCGAGCCCCAGGGCGCGGTCTATGACCAGGCCGTGGCGCTGCAGCGGCCGAAGCGCTCGAAGGGCTTCGAGAAGGAGTTTCCGCGGCTTGTGGCGGCCGTCGACGCGGTGGTCGAGACCCACCCCGAGGCCAGGGCCCGGCTCGCGGCGGCGGTCGAGGGGGTGTTCGTCACCGCCGCAGAGACCCTCGACGCGTACGCCCGTGACAAGGCCCGCATGGGCGCCCTCGACTTCGAAGACATGCAGCTGCGGGCCCTCGAACTTTTACGGGGGAACGAGGGGCGGAGCCCCTACGCGGCGCTGGTGGCCGAGGCCTTTCCGTTGGTGGTGGTCGACGAGTTTCAAGACACCTCGCCCTTGCAGTATCAGCTCTTCGAGCTGCTCCGCGCGGCGGGCTCGACCGTTCACTACGTGGGCGACCTCAAGCAGGGCATCTACGGCTTTCGTACGGCCGACGCTGCGCTCTTCGGGGCGCTCCTCGACACGGCGGCGGCGCACGGCGATCGCGTCGACACCCTCGACCGCTCGCGCCGCTCGCGCCCCTCGCTGGTGGCCTTCGCCAACGCGATGTTCTCGGCGCTCTTGCCGAAGTACGACATGGCCTTCGAGCCGCTCGTGGCCGACAACCTCTACGCCCGCGGCGAGGCGCCCGAGCAGGGGCCCAATGTCGAGCTCCTCTGGTTCGCCAGGCCGCACCAGAACGGCGAGCGCATCCGCGCGGGGGCTCAGGCGATTGAGCGCCTCCTCGCGCGGGGCATGCAAGTGTGGGATCGCCACGCCAACGTGCTCCGGCCGCTGCGTCGCGGCGACATCACCATCCTCGCGTACTCGCACGGGATGTTGTCGAAGTGGGCCGAGGCGCTCTCGGCCCGCGGAATCGCCACCCAGCTCGAGTCTCCCGGGCTCGCCGACACCCTCGAAGTGCAGCTCGCGCGGGCGTGGTTCGCGATGCTCGCGTCGCCGCGTGACGGGGTCGCCGCGGCCTCGGTGCTGCTCAGCGAGCTCTACGGGCTGTCGCAGCGCGCGGTGGTTCAGCTCTCGCTCGCGCGGGTGTCGGGCTCGCCGCGTCGCGCCCTCGCGAAGGCCGACGCCGAGCCCGGGGCGCTCAGCCTCACAGACTTCGAACGCAGGGCCCTCTTGCGCTGCGACGAAGACCTCACGGTGTGTCGTCGGTGGCTCCGGCAGCTCCCGCTCGGCGAGGCCGTCGGGCGGTGCCTCGCCCAGGTTCAGCTCGTCGAGCGGCTGTCGCTCAGGCTCGACCGCGCGGGCGCCGAGCAGCTGCGGGCGAACGTCAACGCGATGGTCGCCGAGGCCCACGCCCTCGCGGCGCTCGGAAACACCCAGCTCGGGCTGCGGGGCGCGTCGGGCGCGACCCTCGAAAACTACCTCCTGGCGCTCGCGTCATGGGCCGAGCGTGAGCCCTCTCAGCCGCGCATCGAGGCCGCCGACGAGGCCGTCCAGCTCGTCACGCTGCACGGCTCGAAGGGGATGGAGTACCCCGTCGTCGTGCTCGACATTCTCACCCAGGAGATGCAGCGTCGGCTGCCTCGGGTCGAGGTGCTGCGGCCCGGCGAAGGCGAGCCCGACGGGCGCCTCGATCGAGAGGCCCTCATGGGCCCCGGAGCCCTCGAACAGAGCGGTCTCTTGCTCTTGCCCGAGGTCGCCATCGAGCCCCACGCGACGGCCCTTCGGAGCGCGTGGCGCGGCGACGCGCAGCTCGTGAGCGAGTGGCTGCGGCTCTTCTATGTGGCCGTGACCCGCGCCCGCGAACACCTCGTGCTCCTCTGGCCTGCCGAGGGCGGCGGCGCGACCCGAAGGCTGCGAGACGTGGTGGCCGCCCACCTGCCCGAGGCGCCGCCCGCGGGCCGACCCGAAGGGGCCGACGCGACGTGGCTCGGGGTCGCGGTGAAATCGTGGCTGATTCAAGACGAAGCGGTCACCGCGGCGGCGCCTGCGAGGGCCGCATCGCTCGTCGAGATCCGCGACGCCCTCGACGCCGCCGACGCCGAGACGGTGGCCAACGAGGCCGCCCCTGCGGCGCCGCAGCGGCCCCGGGTGCGCCTCGCGACGGTGAGCCCGACCGAGCTCTGCCAGGTCGCAGATTGCCCCGAGGTGCCTCGCATCGCGCGCTTCGCCAAGGCCGAGCGCCACGACCTCGCGCGCTCCGAGGGGGTGCCCATCACCGTGCGCACCTTGCGCGACGCGCGGCGTGCCCGCGAGCGAGTGCCGCGCGAGGTCGGCCCCGCCCGCATCGGGTTGTTGGTGCACGCCGCGGTCGAGCGCGCCCAGCTCGGCCCCTCGTCGGTCGACGATGCCTTGGCCGACCGGGCTCTGGCCAACCAGGTGATGGCCGAGAAGGGGCAGACCGAGTTCGTCGCCGAGCTCGTGACCTTGGTGGTCGAGACGCTCGGGGCGCTGCGCGAGACGTGTCGCCTCGTGGGGGCGGTGGGCGAGCCGGCGAGGGAGGTCCCGTTCGTGTGCGCGCTGGCCGAGGGGGCGCTCACCGGGGTCGTCGACCTGGTGGTGCCTGCGGCCGATGGGCTTCACGTCGTCGATCTCAAGACGCACCTCTTGCCAGAAGAGAAGCTCGCGCTCTGGGCCGGGTACTACCAACCCCAGCTCGACGCGTACGCCTACGCCATCGAGCGCTTGACCGGGTCGCCGGTGATGGGCCGACACCTCGCCGTGCCCGCTGCGGCGGCGCTGGTCACCTTGCCCGATCGCTTCGACGGCGCGAAGGCCGCCGAGACCCTCGGACGCTACGCCGACGCGATCGCCACCGAGGCCCGTGGGCCTGCGCGTCCCTGCGCGCACTGCGGTTGGCGCGACCTCTGCCGCGTCGGCAAGCAGCAGTCGCCCGCCGACGCCGCAGCCAGCGGCGCCGAACCCGAGCCCGTCGCTGTCGAAAACTAGAGTCAGGCGTTCAGTGTGGTGCACCCTCGCGCCATGCTCTACCTCGTCGGTCTGGCGGCCCCCTTGGGCCTCTTCGCGCTCTACGTCCACACGCGCCCCGCGGCCTTTCGCATCGTGCGGAGTCGGGTCATCAACGCCAGCCCCGCGGCGGTGTTCGCGAAGCTGAACAGCTTTCGCGCGTGGCAGAGCTGGTCGCCCTGGGAGGGCATCGACCCGCAGCTCGAGCGCACCTACGAGGGCCCCGAGGCGGGCCCTGGGGCGGTCTACAAGTGGCGCGGCAACAACAAGGTGGGCGAGGGGATGATGAAGCTCACGGAGAGCGTGCCCGGCGCCAAGGTGGCCCTCGACCTCACGTTCATCAAGCCCTTCCCGGCCGAAAACAAGACCGTGTTCACCCTCGAAGCCGAGGGCGACGCGACCCGCGTCACCTGGGAGATGCGCGGCGAAAACGCCTTCATGGCCAAGGCCTTCGGCGTCTTCGTCAACATGGACGCGCTGGTCGGCAAAGACTTCGTCAAGGGCCTCGATCAGCTCGCCGCGACGCTCTAAGGCCCCGCCGCCGGTGCCGCCGACTCGGCCCCCGGGTACGCGCACCGAAAGCCCACCCACGGCAACGCATCGTCAGGCTCGCGAAAGCGCCGCAAGGTCGTCTGCTGCGCCGCGAGGGGCGTGCGCGCGTCGCCCCCGCGCACCACCCGCCACGGCGAGCGCGGAGGCCCCCGCGGGTCGTCGAAGATGAACAAGCCCTCGTCGGTGCGCTCGCCCACATCGACCGCCTCCGCGTCACCGAGGCCCCCATCGGCGCCAGCGTCGGCGCCCCCGTCGAGCGAGGCGGGCCGAGGCAAGGGCGGGTAGAAATCACCGCCGTCGAGCACCCACTCGGCGAGGCCCCTGGCGAGCCCGCGGACGCCCTCTGGGGTCTCGTCAGGAGGCTCACCCGTCGCGGGCGCGAGCTCGCCCCAGACGTAGGCCCTGTGGCCCGGCAAGGGCCCCGCGGCGGCGCGCTCCCACTCGGCCTCGGTGGGCAGCCGACCGCCCGCGTAGGCGCAGTATCGCGCGGCCTCGGCCCACGGCACGCAGCGCACGCTCTCGGTCACAGAGCCCTCGCAACGCGGCGCCTGGCACTGCCTCGCGGCCACGCACTGCATGTACGCCCCGCGCGCCACCTCGTCGCGGTCGAGCGCGAACGCGCCGAGCCGCGCGGCCCGCGGCGGACGCTCTTCGAAATGTGCCTCATCGGTCGCGCGCCCGAGCTGCGAGAGGCCCGCACCGAACGCCACCCGAGGGCCCACCGTCGCCGTCGCCACGGCGGCGTCGAGGCCCGCGCGCAGGGGCACGCCCCGCGAGGGCACGGCGGTCACCCGTGAGCCGCTGCAACCGAGCGCCGCGGCCCAAACGAGGGCCCATCGTTGGGTCACCGAACGATCTGTGGTCACGCGCCGTCTTCGCCTTCGTTTGAGCCGCCGCGGGCCCCTGAGCGCGCTCCGCGAAAGGCATGATGTTCGGATGCGAACAAGTCGTCGGGCGGAGGTGCCGGCACCGACCAGCTCTCGGGCGCGGCGCCCTCGGCGGCGGCGCGGGGCGTCACCGTCGCGGGCTGCTGGGCCATCTCGGCCGACAGCACCAGGCTCTGCCCGAGCTGCGCGGGCAACATGCCGTGCGGCGGCGACGGGCCGAGCGGCGCGATGGCCACCGGCACCTGCGGCGCGGCCAGGCCCTCGGGCACCTCGGGGATCGACCCCACGTCGAGCCGCCCCGACATCTCTCGGATCGACTCCTCCATCGAGGCCGTGGCCAGGAGGTTCTCGCTCTCGGGCACGGGCTCGTCGCTCAGCGCATATTCGAGCAGGGTGAGCAGCTCTCGGTCGATCTCGCGCTCCCAGAGCGTGCGCATCCAGTTGGCGAGGCGTGTGCGTCGGTACCCCGGCGCGTAGGCGCGCAAGAAGGTCACCAGCGCGTCGCGAAAGGCCCCCGCGCTCTGGTAGCGGTCTTTGCGCTGTCGGGCCATCGCCGTCTCGACCACCGCCACCAGCGCCTCGGGCACGTGCGGCGCGATCTCTCGGAGCGGCGCCGGGGCGGCCCGACGCACGGTGTAGATCAGCTCGACCTCGCTCGCCGCGGTGAACGCGGCCTGACCCGAGAGGAGCTCGTAGAGCACGCTGCCCGCGCTAAACACGTCGCTCTGCCCGGTGAGCTTGTCATCGCCCTGGGCCTGCTCGGGCGACATGTACCGAACCTTGCCCTTGATGATCCCCGCGGCGGTGCGCTCGCGGTCGACGTCGGCCTTGGCGATGCCGAAATCGATGATCTTCACCGAGCCGTCGTAGGCCACGAGGATGTTCGACGGAGAGAAATCGCGGTGCACGAGCCGCAGCGGCGTGCCCTCGGTGGTGGTCGCGACGTGGGCGTGTTCGAGGCCGTCGATGGCCCGCGCCATGAGATACACCGCGTCGGCCGTTTCGAGCGGCTTGCGCATCGTCTGGGCGCGGTAGAGCGTCGAGCGGAGGTCTTTGCCGTCGACGTGCTCCATCACGATGAAATACTCGTCGCCGACCCTCAAGAGCTCGTACACCTGCGCGATGTTGGGGTGCACGAGGAGCGTCGAGAGCTGATACTCGGCCACGAGCATTTTTACGAAGCTCGGGTCTTCGGCGTACATCTCGAGCACGCGCTTCATCGCGACGAGGCGCTCGTCGCCGTCTTCGCTCAAGAGCTTCGCGCGGTACACGTCGGCCATGCCGCCCGAGGCCACGCGGTCAAGCAGGTGGTAGCGCCCAATGGGGCGCGACTTTTTCGGAGACCTCATCGATGCACGAGCTCCAACCGGGGCGAGAGCGCAGCGCCTGCTGCGACACCCGCGAGGTGCACCGTACCCCGGTCAGCCTCAAGCGAAAACCCCGGAGCGTACACGCCCCGCGCCGAAGCCGCGTAGAGCCCCGTCACGTCGAAGCGTACGGTCTGCCGCAGCCCCGCGGCCACGAGAACGCTCACCCCGTCGCCGCTGGGCCCCCCGAAGCCGAGGGGCCTCACCGTGAGCCGCGTGGCCTCGCTCGGGCCCGGGCGCGCGGGGCTCATGGTCACCCGGAGAAACACCCGCTCGACCTCGGCCGCGTCGACCCGGGTCGCCACGAAGCGGAGCCGCGCCCGGGCCGGGCCCACCTGCACCACCGCGGCGGTCGGGTCGTCGACGTCGTCGGCGCCGAAGCCGCTGGCCTGGAGCGCCACAAACCCTTGTGAAAAGGCCGAGAGGGCCCCTCTCCACCGCGCGTCGCAGGTGGCCGCGGGGCCGCACGGGGCCGGCCGCGGTTGACAGGCCGCCAGGGTCGCCGCAACACCCAAGCGCCACACACGCCGAAGACCCTGAGGCATCACTCGCTGGGCGCGATGGTCGACACGATGACCCACGAGCGTCAAGCACTGTGGTAGCACCAGCCACCGGCGCCGAGCCCCGGCGCCCTGCATCGTACGAGGCAAACCATGCGTCAGACTCTTCTTTTTGCGGTCTTGGGTGCATCGATGGCGGCCCTCGGCTGCCAGCGCGGCGAGAACGCGACCCCGACGCCCGCGGTGCGCCCAGAGCCCGCGACGCCGCCCGCCGCGCCGCCCTCGGCGCCTGCGGCCAACGCCGCGCCCGGCGACGAGCTGCAACCGAGCGGGCCGCGGGCCGAGCTCCGCGAGACGACCTTCTTGCTCACCGCGGCGGTGACCCCGGGCGCGGCCGGCGCCCCGGCGAGCCTCGCCATCGAGCTCCACGGCGCGGGCGGCTACCACGTCAACGAGCTCTACCCGATCGCGGTCGACCTCGACCTCCGCAACGCCACCACCCCGAAGACCAACCTCCGTCGCGCCGACGCGGCCGAGTACGCCCAATCGGGCGCCCGCTTCGCCGTGCCCATCACCAGCACCGGCGCGGGCACCACCGTGCGCGGGCGGGTGCGCTTCGCCGTCTGCTCGGCTGAGAACTGCGTACCCGAGACCCGCAATTTCGCCGTCGCGCTCTGAGCGCCGAGCCCCGTGTCGGCGCCCTTCACGCTCGTCGAAGAGTGGTTCGGCAGTCGCGTCTACGACCACGCCGCGGGGCGCACCCTCGCCTTCGACCCGGCGCTGACGGCGCTCCTCGTCGGCGCCCTCGACCGTTCGGTGGGCGAACAAATCGACGCCATCGCCGACGGCCCGACCCGCGAGCGCTACGCCCGGGCCGCCGAGGCGCTCTACGCCGACGGGCTCTTCACCTACGATTTGCGCTTCGCCGGGCGCGTCTTGAGGCCCCCGCGCACCCAGGGCTTTCTCACCGGCCCGCTCTCGGTGCACCTCGAAGTCACGGCCCACTGCGACCTCGCCTGCGCGCACTGTTTTGCGGGCGAACTACCCCGCGCCGAGCGCCCCCTCGGCCTCGCCGACCTCGACCGGCTCTTCGCCGAGCTCGCGAGCCTCGGCAGCTTTCGGCTCAACCTCTCGGGCGGCGAGCCCACCCTGCGCCGAGACTTCTTCGAGCTCGTCGACCTCGCCCTCGGGCACGGCCTCTCGCCCGCGGTGACCACCAACGCGATGCGGGTCACGCCCGCCATGGCCAAGGCCTTCGGCGGCCGCAAGCTCCTCTGGCTCAACGTGAGCTTCGACGGCGCCTCCCGCGCGACCCACGAGGCCATCCGAGGCCCCGAGACCTTCGACACGCTCTGCGAGAACACCCGACGCCTCGCGGCCGAGACGCCCGTCACGCTGGCCTTTACGGTGATGCGCCACAACGCCCACGAGCTCGAAGCCGCCGCGGCCCTGGCCCGCGAGCTCGGCGCCGTGGGGGCGGTCTTTCGCCCCATGTACCCCGTCGGAAAGGCCCTCTCGAACCGTCACCTCCTGCCCAGCGTCGACGACTACGACCGGGCCACCCAGGCGCTCGGCGCGCTCTCGGGTTGCGCCACCCGCTACGGCCCCCGGCAACGCGCCGCGGCCTCGGAGCTCGACCCTGACACGCTCGGATGCGGCGCCGGGTCGACCCAGGCGAGCATCACCGTCGGCGGCCGGGTCAACCCCTGCGGATACCTCGGCGCGGCCTTCGAGGCGGGCACCGTGCGCGACACGCCCTTCGGCCAGATCTGGCGAGAAGGTGAGTCTTTCCGGCAGCTTAGAGCGCTTCATCGCACCCTCGGCGGCTGCCGCGCGCGGGCCCTCGATCACACCGGCCGGGTCGACGGCGACGACCCGTGGGACGCCCCCTCGGCGGGCCTTCACCCCGACTCGATGTTGGTACAGATTCGCACCAAGGGGCGCCCATGAGCGACGACCGCACGATCAAAGGCAACGACCTCGCGCGCTTCGAGAAGCAGAGCGAGACGCTGAGCCTTGAGCAGTACAGCGCTTGCGAGATTTCAGCGGGCTGCATCGGGGTGGTGTTCCGCTGGTCAGACCTCGCGTCGGCGATTTCGGTGAACGCGACGGTGCTTGGCACCGGCAAATCGCTCGCGGTGTACTTTGACGGCGTCGCGTTCGAGCGGCGCTTCCCGAAGGTCGAGGTGGGCGCACATGTGCTGGCGCTGCAGGTGATCGCGGGCGAGGGGCTCACCGCCGCGGTGGTCACGATGCACGAGCGCCCGGGCACCCAACGAGGCCCTGACGCGCGGCGGTGGCGCTTTCGGACAGACACCGCGTCGTGGCGCATGTGGCTCGGGCCCGCGGCCCCTCAGGGTTGGGCCGAGCCAGGCTTCGACGACCGCCGCTGGGCGACCCCGCTCGCGCACCCGAGCACCCGCAGCGATTGGGATTTTCGCTTCGCCGAGCGCGAAGGCGCGGTGCTCATCGGGGCCCCGCTCTCCACGGCCCCGGGCACCGTGATGCTCCTCCGAGGGCGCTGCGCGTACACGCCATGAGCGAGACCCTCGACTGGCTCCGAGACCCGCACCGCGACGGGCCCGACTACGACGTGATCGTTCGGTGGGCGTACGATCGCCTGGCGCGCGGCGAGAACGCCCTCGCAGCGAGCCTCTTCGACGCCGCCTACGCGCTGCGACCCCACGACCGTTCGGTGGCCAACGACCGTAAGTCGCTCCTCGACGCGATGAGCCTCGTCGAGCACGGCATCGCGTGGCGCTATGTGCCCGCGGGGGTCTTCACCATGGGCGCCGACGAGGGCGACCGCGACGAGGGCCCGCCGCGTCGGGTGTTCGTCTCGGCCTTCTGGGCGGCCGACGTGGCCCTCACCGAGACGCAGCGCCGCGCCCTCACGGCCCTCGCCTGGCCGACCGCCGCCGAGGCGCCGACGCCTTCGAACGAGCAGGTGTTCTTGCGTGGCCAGGCCGTGCGCATCCAGCGGGTTTACAGCCTCCGCAACGGGCCCGCGGGGCGCGCCCTCGACCTCGCCCTGGTCGCCCTCGGGTGGGAGGAGACCCTCGACCTCTGCAACGCGGCCTCGCTGCGCCTCGACGGGTGCCGCTACAGGCTCCCCACCGAGGCCGAGTGGGAGAAGGCCGCCCGCGGCGGGCTCGCCCGTCAGCGCTACCCCTGGGGCGACGACGCGCCCACCGAGCTGCGGGCCGACTTCGAGCGCCTCAACCGCGAATCGCTCTGCGACCCGCGGCAGTTTCCGCCCAATGGGTACGGCCTCCACGCGATGGCGGGCTCGGTGTGGGAGTGGTGCCTCGATTGGTACGACGCCGAGGCCTACGCCGAGGGCCCGACGGCCGACCCGCGGGGGCCCGCCGATGGGCGCGTCAAGGTGCTCCGCGGGGGCTCCTGGGCCGACTGCGAGGCGGCGCTGCGGGTGAGCTTCCGATGGGCCCTCGCGGTCAACGGCGCGATCTTGTCACCCTGCGTGGGCGCGCGGCTGGTGAGGGTGCCCCGCAGCGTGCCGTGAATGTGCTAAGAGCGCCGCACTTCTTGGCGAGTGGCGTTGAGGTGCCGGTGGATTCTGCGCGTGCGAAGTCGAACAATGGTGCTCCGCGGTGGGTGGGGCGGCTCCTGGGCTCGCTGCTCTTGGCAGGCGCCTTCGCGTGGGTGATGCGCCGCGGGGGCATCGCCGTGGTGCCCGAGGCGAGCGCCTTCGCCCACGTCCGCTGGTGGACGGTGCCCGTCTACCTCCTCTCGCTGGTCGTCGTTCACTGGTTTCGCGCCTGGCGCTGGGATTACCTCCTCCGCCCGGTGGCCCGTGTCTCGACGGCGAAGATCATCGCGACGGCCTGGGTGGGCTTCTTCGCCATCATGGTCTTGCCGCTACGCATGGGCGAGGTGGTGCGGCCGGTGCTCATCAAGCGCGACGGCGCCGTCTCGGGCTCCGCGGCCATGGGCACCATCGCGGCCGAGCGCGTCCTTGACGGGCTCTTTGTGGCCCTCTTGCTCGCGGCCACGCTGATGTTTGTGCCGCGCCTGCCCCTCGACGGCGTCACGTTCTTGCACGTCTCGGTGGCCCGGGTGGTGACCCTCGGGTACGTCACCGTCGCGGTCTTCTCGGGCGCGCTGGTGACCCTCGGGGTCTTCCTCGCGGCGCGCGATTGGGCCGAGTCGATGACCCGCCGGGTGGTGGGCCTGGTGAGCCCGGCCCTCGCCAACCGCCTCGCGCGCATCGTGGGTGGTCTCGCCGACGGCCTGCGCTCGCTGCCCGACCCGAAGCTCATGGGCCCTTTCCTCCTCCAAACCGCGGTCTATTGGAGCGTCAACGCCCTCGGCATGTGGCTCCTCGGCTGGGGCTGCGGCCTCGCGATGACCCCGGGGCAGGGCTTCGCGGTGATGGGCGTGCTGGCCATGGGCATCCTCATGCCCGCGGGCCCGGGCCTCTTCGGCGCCTTCCAGCTCAGCGTCTTCCTCGCGCTGCGGATGTACTTCGACGACGCCACGGTGCACCGCGAGGGCGCCGCGTACGTGTTCATCATGTACGTCTCACAGCTCCTCTTCACCACCGCGGCGGGCCTCGGCTCGCTGTGGTTCGGCCACATCGACCCGCGCGACGCCCTCGACGAGCTCAACCCCGGGCAGTCGATCAATCCGCCCCCCGAGCGCAGCCCTTAGGCTGCCTCCCCGGCCTACTCCGACGCGATCCGGTGAGCCCGCAGCAGCGACGACCACGACACCTCGTCTTCGCCCAACGCGTCGAGAAAGGCCCGCGTCTGCTGCACCGCCTCAGCCGAAGCCATCTCGCTGTCGCACGCGATCGACGCGAGCGAGAGCGTGTGCGCGAGGCCCGCCACCTGGGCCAGGAGGTCTGGCCCGCCGCCCTCGTGCGGCAGGTCTTTCAGCGTCATCAGCACCATCGACGCGTGCCAGAGCGCGCGCCGCGGTTGGAGCTTGCTGTGCGAGGCCAACTCAAGCGCGCTCATCGCCGCCCCGATGCGCAGCTTGCGTTCGCTCCACCGGGCGCTCTCTTCGTCGAAGACCGCGTTTAGCGCCGTCTCGATCACCGCAAAGATCGCCGTGATCGCGCTGCCAAACTGCTGCACCTCTGCCTTCGTGAGTCGCTCCGCCATCACGCTCTGGTACAACGGCTCGGCGCGGAGGGCCAGTCGATGAAGGTCAGGGTATGTCACACGCTCGCGCTCTCGGTGTGCCTGGCGTCGCCCGCGCTGTCGGCCCAAGGGCTCGCGGCGCCGACGCTGACGATCGCGCAGGAGGCGCCGCAGGGGCGTCGGGCGGGGCAGAGCTGGCTGACCCCCACGCTCCACGTCGCGGGGCTCTTCGCGGCGCAGCGGGTGGGCGCGTCGATCTTGTGGGCCGAGGCCTTCTCGTTCGACGACCCCCAGCGGGTCGGGCGGCAGTGGGCCCGGGCCTTCACCGAGCCGCCCAAGTTCGACCCCGACCGACGCCCCTTCGAGTGGGACGGCGACTGGTGGGTCATCAACGTCGTCGGTCACGGCCTGATGGGCGCCGAGAGCTACCTCCGCGCGCGCCAGTGCGAGCACTCGGTCTGGGCGTCGCTGCTCTTCACCGCGGGCGCGAGCGCGGTGTGGGAGTACGTCTTCGAAGCGCCCCACGTTCGCCCTTCGGCCAACGACCTCGTGCTCACGCCCTTGATCGGCCTGGGGCTCGGCGAGCTGCGGTATCAAGCCTACCGCCACGCGCACCGCCTCGGGCGGGTCGGCGGCGCCGCGCTGAGGGGCCTCGTCGACCCCTTCGGTTCGCTCGAACGCGCGCTCGGCGCGGGCTGCTAGGGCGCCGCGCGGGTAGCCGTCGGGTGCGCAGCGCGGGGGCCTCGCGGGCGCCTTGCAGTTTCGCCAAAGATGCTGTCACTTCGCGGCGATGCGAGTGTTGATCTTCCACACCGGGGGCACGCTGATGATGCGGGGCGGCGACCCTTCGCCGCTCGTGCCCGATGTGTTCACCCGAGACATCCTGGCCGAGCTGCCGGTGCTCGCGCGGGTCGCCGAGATCGAGAGCCGGATCTTGTTCGCCCTCGATTCGAGCGACATGCAGCCCGAGCACTGGGTCACCATCGCCGAGGCCGTCTACGGCGCGCTCTGCGAGACCCGAGCCGACGGCGGCCGACGCTTCGACGGCATCGTGATCGTGCACGGCACCGACACCATGGCCTACACCGCGAGCGCGCTGTCGTTCCTCCTCGGCGGCATCGACCGGCCGGTGATCTTGACCGGCGCGCAGCGGCCCCTCGGCGAGGTGCGCACTGACGCACGCGCCAACCTCGTCGACGCGTGCTTCCTCGCGACCCAGGCCATCCCCGAGGTGGCCATCGCCTTCTCGTCGAAGCTCTACCGCGGCAACCGCGCCGTCAAACTCGACGCCTGGTCGATGGACGCCTTCGGCTCCCCCACATGCCCCCCCTTGGCCGACCTCGGCGTCACCCTCGAAACGGGCGATCACATCCTCGCCGCACAGACCCCGTTGCCCTTCGATCGCCGCATCGAGCCCCGGGTGCTCGGCATCCGGGTCTTCCCCGGGCTCGACCCCGCGATCGTCGCAGGCGCTCTCGACACCGGCATCCAGGGCCTGCTCCTCGTGGCCTTCGGCAGCGGCAACGTCCCCCAACGCGAGCGCTCGCTCATCCCCATCATCGCCGAGGCCACCGCCCGCGACATCCCCGTGGTGGTGGTCAGCCAGTGCGTGCGCGGCGGCGTCGACCTGCGGCGCTACGAGGGCGGCGTCTCGGCCCTCAGCGCGGGCGCCATCAGCGGCGGCGCGATGACCCCCGAGGCCGCGGTCACCAAGCTCATGGTCGCCCTCGGGCGCGGCTCCGGTCAGCCCAAAGTCGCCCTCGCCCGCGAGGCCTTCGCGAACATCTGGGCGGGCGAAGACGACGCGATGTAGACAGTGTCAACATCGCCCGCGACGCTCAGCCGCAGAGCCGCGCGGCGTGGTGCGTGAGGTGGGCTTCGACGAACGAAGCGACGAAGTAGTAGCTGTGGTCGTAGCCCTGGTGGAGCCCGAGCGCGAGCGGCTGCCCGACGGCCTCGCAGGCGGCCCTGAGCCGCTCGGGTTGCAGCTCTCGCGCGAGAAATTTGTCGTCGAGGCCCTGGTCGACCTTGAGGGTGCCGTCGAAGCGCCGCGAGCCGATGAGGGCCACGGTGTCGTGCGCACGCCAGGCCGCCCGGTCGTCGCCGAGGTAGCCCGCGAAGGCCTTCTGCCCCCACGGCACCTCGCTCGGCGCCACGATGGGCGCCAAGGCCGACGCGCTCTGGTAGCGCCCCGGGTGCTTCAGCGCGAGGCTGAGCGCGCCGTGACCGCCCATCGAGTGACCCATGATGCCGCGGGCCTCGGGGTTGATTGAAAAGTGTTCTTCCACCAAGGCGCTGAGCTCATCGACCACATACGACTCCATTCGGTAGGCGCCTGACCAGGGCGCCCGGGTGGCGTCGAGGTAGAAGCTCGCGGCGAGGCCGAAATCCCAGTCACTGTCGTCGCCGGGGAATCGCGCCGCGCGGGGGCTCGTGTCGGGCGTGACCAGGGCGAGCCCAAGCGCCGCGGCCACCCGCTGCGCGCCCGCTTTGATGGCAAAGGTCTCTTCATTGCAAGTAAGCCCCGCGAGGAAATAAACCGCCGGGACGCGCCGCCCCCCGAGGGCCTGCGGCGGCAGGTACACCCCGAAGCGCATCGGCCCCCCGCAGCGCGCGCTCGGGTGCTCGTAGAAGCCCTGAACGCCCCCAAAGGCGCGCTGCTCGCTGCGAACCGTGACGGCCATCAGAACTCCACCACGGTGCGAATCGAGGTGCCCGCGTGCATGAGATCGAAGGCCTCGTTGATGCGCTCAAGGGGGAGCTTATGGGTCACGAGGTCATCAATGTTGATCTTGCCGTCCATGTACCAATCGACGATCTTGGGTACGTCGGTGCGCCCCCGGGCGCCGCCGAAGGCCGAGCCCTTCCACACGCGGCCGGTGACGAGCTGAAACGGGCGCGTCGCGATCTCTTGCCCCGCGCCCGCGACCCCGATGATCACGCTCACGCCCCAACCGCGGTGACAACACTCAAGCGCTTGTCGCATCAGCGCGGTCGATCCGACACACTCGAAGCTGTAATCGGCCCCGCCGCCGGTGAGCTCGACGAGGTACGGCACGAGGTCTTGCCCCGAGGGCAGGGCCTTGGGGTTCACAAAATGGGTCATCCCGAACTGCCGCCCGAGGGCCTCCCGCGCGGGGTTGATGTCGACCCCGATGATCTTGTCGGCGCCGACCATCTTGAGACCCTGAATGACGTTCAGCCCGATGCCGCCCAGGCCGAACACCACCGCCGTCGCGCCAGCCTCGACCTTGGCGGTGTAGAGCACCGCGCCCACCCCGGTGGTGACCCCGCAGCCGATGTAACAGATCTTGTCGAAGGGCGCGTCTTTACGCACCTTGGCCAAAGCGATCTCGGGCATCACGGTGAAGTTCGAGAAGGTCGAACAGCCCATATAGTGATGAATCTTGGTCTTGCCGATTGAGAAGCGGCTCTCGCCATCGGGCATCACGCCCTTGCCCTGCGTCGCGCGAATCGCGGTACAGAGGTTGGTCTTACGAGAGAGACAAGACTTACAGCCGCGGCACTCGGGCGTATAAAGTGGGATGACGTGGTCGCCCTTGGCGAGGCCCGTCACCCCGGGGCCCACGTCGACCACCACCCCAGCCCCCTCGTGCCCGAAAATCACCGGAAAGAGCCCCTCTGGGTCGGCCCCCGAGCGGGTAAACTCATCGGTGTGACACACCCCCGTGGCCTTGATCTCGACGAGCACCTCGCCGAAGCGCGGGCCTTCGAGGTCAACGGTCTCAATCACAAGGGGTTTGCCGGCTTCATAAGCCACTGCGGCGCGGGTCTTCATACGACAAGGCTCCTTCTCAAGAGGCCGACGAAGGCCGCGCCTCAGGGGCAGAAACCCTACACGATCTGCGCGCCGGTCGGCAGCGGCAAGCGCGCCGCCCTCGGGGGCCGAGCGGCCCCGATCATCGGCAACGCCGCAGCGACTCAGCGCGCGTAATCGACGGCCCGGGTCTCGCGCACCACGGTGACCCTGATCTGGCCGGGGTACGCCATCTCGCTCTCGATCTTTCGCGCGATGTCGCGCGAGAGCGTCAGCGCGCCGAGGTCGTCGACCTCGCCCGGCTCGACCAAGACGCGAACCTCGCGCCCCGCCTGAATGGCGAAGCTCTTCTCGACGCCCTTGAAGCCCGAGCAGATCTTCTCAAGCTCTTCGAGGCGACGCACATAGCTCTCAAGCATCTCGCGCCGCGCCCCGGGGCGCGCCCCGCTGATCGCGTCGGCCGCCGCGGTGAGGTGCGCCAACACCGATTTCGGCGGCTCGTCGTCGTGGTGCGACGCGATGGCATTGATCACCATCTCGTCTTCACCGGCCTTGCGCGCCATCTGACCGCCGATCACCGCGTGACCGCCCTCTTGCTCGTGGGTCACGGCCTTGCCGATGTCATGCAAGAGCCCCGCGCGCCGCGCGAGCTTGGGGTTCAGCCCCATCTCTTGCGCGAGGAGGCCGCACATGTGGCCGACCTCGATGCTGTGCCGCAAGATGTTCTGGGCATACGAGTAGCGGTACCGAAGCTGCCCCACGATGCGCATGAGGTCGGGGTGCAAGCGCCCGATCCCGAGCTCGAGCACGGCCTGTTCGGCCGACTCTTTGATGGTGCGCTCGACCTCGTCTTTCGACTTGTTGAAGAACTCTTCAATCTTGGTCGGGTGAATGCGCCCGTCTTGAATGAGCTTCTCAAGCGTGAGCCGCGCCATCTCGCGCCGCACCGGGTCGAAGCTCGACACCACAATGGTCTCGGGGGTGTCGTCGATCACCAGGTCGCACCCCGTCACCTCTTGAAAGGTGCGGATGTTTCGGCCTTCGCGCCCGATGATGCGCCCCTTGAGCTCGTCATTGGGCAGCTGCACCGAGGTCACCGCGCGCTCGCCGGCGTACTCGCCCGCGTAGCGCTGCACCGCGATGCCGATGATGCGCTTGGCCTTGCGCTCGGCCTCGTCGCGGGCGAGGTCTTCGATCTGTCGGGCGTCGCGCGCGGCGGCACGCTTCGCGTCTTCGAGCACCTCGTCGATGACCCGCGAGCGGGCCTCCTCGGCGCTGAGCCCAGCCACACGCTCGAGCGCCTCGGTCTCGTGCTGCTTTACCGCCTCAAGCGCGATGCGACGCGACTCTGCGAGCTTGGCCGACTCGGCCTCGGCCACGCCGAGCGCCCGCTCGCGCTCTGAGACGGCCTTGTCTCGACCCGAGAGCGCCTGCTCGCGGAGCCCCAACGCGTCGCCCTGCTGCCTGAGCTGAGCCTCGACGCGAACGGCCTCTTTCTCGCGCGCCGCGAGCTCGTTCGACCGCGCCCGGAGCTCTCCGGTAAGCTCAAGGGCCTCGCGCCGCGCGTCGCTGAGGATGGTCTCAGCCCGCTGCCGGGTCGCCTTGATTTCGTCTTCGAGCTCTTGCCGCACCGAGGCCCGCGCCCGCAGCTCGGCGTCGCGGGCGAAGACGTCGGCGTTGCGGCGCATGGCGTCGAGCTCGCCGCGGCTCTGACGCAGCGAGGCCCCCATCGCCTCAAGCTCCCGCTGCGCGTTCGCGCTGTTCGCCTCCCGCGCCGCGAGCTCGGCCCGCGCGGCGTCGCGCTCGACCTCACGCTCGGCCAGCGCGGCCCGCAGCGTCGCGACCTCGGCCTCGAGGGCTTGCCGCGACACCCGCAGCGCGTCGACCTCTTGGGCGCGCGCGCGCTTCGCCGGGCCGCTCTGTTGTTCGTGCGCGAGCCAACCCGAGGCGGCCCCGAAGGCGGCCCCCGTCAGCAGAGAAATGACGTTCATTTCGACTCCGTTTCGGGCGCGGCGAGCCTGGGCTCGGGCGCCGCTTCGAGGGTCTCGTGCTCGGTGACCACGACCCCGACGGTTGCATCGTGGGGCTCGTCGGGCACCTCGACGAGACGTTGAAATGCGAACACCGCAGCGACCCGTACGGCACGCTGCAAGAGCGGGAGCGTCTGGTCATAATGCGCCCGCCCATACCCAATCCGATGCCCGCGGTCATCAACCGCCAACGCCGGAACCAGCACCAGATCAATCTCCTCGGGCGCCACCACCGGCGCGTCCTCCCGCGGCGTCTCGACCCCGAACGCGCTGCGCTCGCGCGGCAGCTCAGCCCCGTCGGCGCCCCACATCGCGTGAAACACCATCGGCCCCGCCTCGCGCGCCCGCGGCAACACCACCCGCTTGCCCGCCGCCCGCGCCGCGGCGATGAGCCCCGTGGTGTCAAACTCATCGCCGAAGGTGATGTAGAGCGCCACGGTCTCTGCCGCCGCCCACGCCGGCAGCGCCAGCACCCGCGCCGTCATCGCCGCGCAGTGCTGCCGATGCAACGCAGGCGGCACCTGCTCGCGCAGCGTGCGCAAACGCTGCCGCAAGAGCTTCTTCGCCTGCACCCTGAGGGCCGCCACCTCATCAGGTGCCCATGGAACGGGGCGCCCAGTCATCGCCCGACTCATACCACGGTCGCACCGCGCACCACGCCAACGATCACCGTCGCCCCGCTGCGCGCCTGTCGCGCCCCCCCTTGCGCACGGGGCCGCCCTTCGGCTACCACGGCGCGCGACGGAGTGGGCTCAGGGCTCGACCCGGGCGCCAGGTTCGTAAAGAAAGGCTCTGCCCTCAGATGCTGCGAAAAGAGTGGGTCTCGCGCCGCGCAGGCGACACGGTGAAGACGCAGATGTTCTACGCCCGCAAGGGCATCATCACCGACGAGATGGCCTTCGTCGCGCACCGCGAAGACGTCGCCCCGACCCTCGTCCGCGATGAGGTCGCCCTCGGGCGATTGGTCATCCCGGCCAACGTCGCCCACCTCAACCTTGAGCCCATGGGCATCGGCATCGCGCTCCGCTGCAAGGTCAACGCGAACATCGGCAACAGCGCCGTCACCAGCGCCGTCGATGAAGAGCTCAGCAAGCTCGCCGTGAGCCTGAAGTACGGCGCCGACACCGTGATGGATCTCTCCACCGGCGGCAACATCAACGGCATCCGTGAGGCCATCATTGGCGCCTCGCCGGTGCCCATCGGCACCGTGCCGATCTATCAGGTCGTGCAAGAGCTAAAGTCGATCAGCAAGATGACCGAAGACGACTTCCTGCACATGATCGAGCTCCAGGCGCGTCAGGGGGTCGATTACATGACCCTCCACGCGGGGCTCCTGCGGGCCTTCCTCCCGCTGGTGCAGCACCGCATCACGGGCATCGTGTCGCGGGGCGGCTCGCTCATGGCCCAGTGGATGATCGAAAAGGGCAAAGAAAACCCGCTCTACACCCGATGGGATGATGTTCTTGATATTTGCGCGCGCTACGATGTGACGATTTCGGCCGGCGACGGGCTGCGCCCGGGCTGCCTCGCCGACGCCTCCGACGAGGCGCAGTTCGCCGAACTCAAGGTGCTCGGCGAGCTCACCCTCCGCGCGTGGGAGAAGAACGTCCAGGTGATGATCGAGGGCCCGGGCCATGTGCCCTTCGATCAGATCCAGATGAACATCGAGAAAGAGCGCGTGCTCTGCCACGAGGCGCCCTTCTACGTTCTGGGCCCCTTGGTCACCGACATCGCGCCCGGCTACGACCACATCACCAGCGCCATCGGGGCCACCATGGCGGGCTACGCCGGCGCCTCGATGCTCTGCTACGTCACGCCCAAAGAGCACCTCGGGTTGCCCGACGTCGAAGACGTCCGCAACGGCTTGATCGCTTACAAGATCGCCGCCCACGCGGCCGACGTCGCGCGTCACCGCCCCGGCGCCCGCGACCGCGACGACGCCCTCTCGCGCGCCCGCTACAAGTTCGACTGGAAGGAGCAGTTCAGGCTCTCGCTCGACCCCGAGCGCGCCCAATCGATGCATGACGAGACCCTGCCCGACGAGTACTTCAAGAGCGCCGAGTTTTGCGCGATGTGCGGGCCGAAGTTCTGCTCGATGCACATCAACCGCGTCGTCGAAGAATACAACAAGAGCGAGTCGCAGAAGCACCGCCTCTCGGTGCTCTCGAACACCGCCACGAAGGGCGCCTGCGCCTCGCCCGGCGATGCCGAGTGAGCGTGTGACCCCCAACCCGATGGGCCGAAGCCGTCACCCGACGTGGCGCGCGGCGGCCCTCGCGATGGCTCTCGGGTCAGCCTGCACGCCGAGCAACCTCCGCGAGTGGCGGCCTGAAGACCACGACTCCGGCGCCACCAGCACCGGCGCCGTGGCCGAGGCGCCCGTCAACGACGACCCCCTCGCGGCGGCGCGAGGCGTCTTTGCGGCCCAGTGCGCGAGCTGTCACGGCGCGTCAGGGCACGGCGACGGGCCCATGGCCGCGATGTTTCACCCGGCCGACCTCACCACCCCGACCTGGCAGGCGTCACGCACCGACGACGAGATCGCCGCGTCGATCCGCAACGGGCGCGGGGCCATGCCGGCCTTTGGCACCCAGCTCCGCAGCGAAGCCATCCCGCTGCTTGTTCAATTGATTCGTAGCTGGCGTCGCTGAGCGGCGCGCTCAGGTCACCGGCGGCAGGTCGACCGTGGTCACTCGCCCCGGCGTCGTCATCGGGCGCGGGGCCTGGTACGGAGTGCGGGCCTGCCCGCGGGCCGCTGGCGTCGCCTGAGCGGGCCGTGCGGGCGTCGCGGCGCGCCGACGAGGGGTCGGCTCATCACCCGCGGCCGCGGGCGCAGACGAGGCGTCTGAGGGCTCCTGGGGCGCAGCGGCACCCGGCGGCATCAGCTCTTGCGGCACTTGCATCACCAGCGGCCCGAAGGGCGTCGGGATGCTCACCGTCTGCGTCGGCCCGCGGCCCGCCCGGGCGGCCGGCGCCCGTGACCCTCGCTCGGCGCGCGGCGCGGAGGGCGCGGAGGGCGCGGCGGTCGGTGCACTCGGCGTCGCGTTCGGCGTACCCAAGAAGGGGCCCACCCATTGTTGCACCCACGGAGGCAGCGCGGCGGGCTCAGGCTGGGCGTCGCCCTCGTCGCGGGGCGCCTCGCCCTCGTCGTCGCCCTCGTCTTCGTCGGTCGGCGCTGCCGCGACCGGGGCCGTCGGGGCGGCGGGCGCTTGGGCCTGCGCGGGGCTCGGCTCGGTCACGGGCACGCTCGCAGCCGGCATCGGCGTGGGGCGCACCGACTCGTCGCGCAGCGTCGCAAAGAGCTGGGTGACGTAGAAGCCGTCGCGGCCCCGCACGATGCCGATGCCCACCCGGCGTAGCGCGGGGTCGAGGAGGTTCGAGCGATGCCCGGGGCTCGCGAAGAGCGCGTCGTTGGCGGCGCGCACCGAGCGGTTGAGCGCGATGTTCTCAGCCAGCGAACGGTACGCGATCTGACCCTGCGCGGCGCGATCGCCGGGCGAGCCCGTCGTCGGCGACGTGTGGCTGAAGAAGTTGTGGCTCGCCATGTCGAGCGAGTGCGCCTCGGCCACCTCGGCGAGCCGCGCGTCGCCCGTGAGAGGCTCAAGATGCTCACCCGCGCGGGCTTCGTTGATCCACCCGAGCATCGAGGCGACCTCGCTGCGGTCAACGCTCTGCGCTGACGCTGACACCGAGGCGACGAGAACTGCTGCCGCGAAAGAGAAGCTTGCCACACGCATCGCAACCTCCACCCACACCCTCTGACCTGAGAGCACCATGTGGAACAACCGAGGCCCGCACCGCAAACTTGATGCCGAACGCTCGGGCTTGTTGCGACCCGCTGCGACACACATTCAAGACCGCGGGTGTGAAGACCCGGGGGCACCCGCAGCCGTCAACGCCCGTTCTCAGTCGTCGCTGTCAGAGGGCAGGGGCGTGCCTGCCCGCGCATTGACGCTCTCGCGCAGCTCTTTGCCGACCTTGAAGAACGGGAGCTTCTTGGCGCCCACGTCGACCGGGCGGTGGGTGCGCGGGTTGACCCCCGTGTAGGGCTTGTACTCGCGCACGGTGAAGCTGCCAAAGCCGCGAATCTCAATGTGGTCGCCTTCGGCCAGCGACTGTGTCATCGCATCGAAAACCTCGTTCACCACAAGCTCTGCCCGGGTTTTCGAGATGCTGCACATGGTTGCGATCCGCTCAATGAGCTCGGATTTCGTCATAACCGTCTACACCTGCTGAATTCGCCAGCTCAGGCAGCCCACCGCTTGCCCGAGAGGGAAAGTGAGTGTCTACGGTCACGGTTGTGATTGTCAATCGGCCTTTCAACCTTCTCCTGCGCTTTGGCATCGCGCTGACGGCGTGCCGCGGCCCCGGCTCCGGGGCGAGGGGTCGAAGCCCCGACGCGCAAGCGCCGACGGCGGTGTCACCCCAGTATGATCGGCCCGCCTTTCCGGTGATCGATGTGCACACGCACTTCGACCCCGAGGCGACCCCGCGCATCGTCGCCACACTCGATGCCCGTAACGTGCGCTACGCCGTCAACCTCTCGGGCGGCTGGCCGGGGCACGGCCTCGAAGAGGCGCTGGCCCAAGCGAGGGTGACCCACGGCCGGATCGTGCCCTTCTGCATGCTCGACTGGCGCGGGGTGGGGCGCCCTGATTTCGTCGAGAACGCGCTCGCCACGCTCGATCGCTGCGCAAGGCTGGGCGTCCGCGGGTGGAAGATCGCCAAGAACCTCGGGCTCGGCGTCACCGACACCGCCGGGGCCCGGGTCGCCGTCGACGACCCACGGCTCGACCCGCTCTTCGCCCGCGCCGGGAGCCTCGGCATGGTGGTGCTCATCCACTCGGGCGACCCGCGGGCCTTCTTCGAGCCGCCGGGGCCCAGCAATGAGCGCAACGACGAGCTCCGCGCGCACCCCGGGTGGAGCTTCGCTGACCCGGTCTATCCGCGCTGGAGCGAGCTCTTGGGCGAGTTCGAGCGCCGCGTGGCGCGGCACCCCGGCACCCGCTTCATCGGCGCACACTTCGGCAACGCGGCCGAAGACCCCGATCGCGTCTCCCGCCTCCTCGCCCAGTGCCCGAACTACTACATCGACACCGCGGCGCGCATCCCCGAGATGGGGCGCCACCCCGCCGCACAAATGCGTCGCTTCTTCGAACGATGGGAAGACCGCATCGTCTTCGGCACCGACCTCGGCATGGGGGTCGAACCCGAAGCCACCATGCTCGGCTCGACCGGCGAGACGCCCCCAGGGCCCGAAGACATCACCCGATTCTGGCGCGCGACCTTCCGCTATTTTGAAAGCAACGACCGGCAGTTTGAGCATCCGACGCCCATCCAGGGGCGCTGGCGCATCGACGGGCTCGGCCTCAGCCCGCGCGTCTTGCGGAAGGTCTACGGCGAGAACGCCGCGAGGCTGCTCAATCTCACTGAGTTTTCAAGCCCTTAGGCGCGAACTTGGGGCGCCGTCCGGGTGGCCGCGAAGACGCCCGCGAGGGTGAGCAGGCCGCCGAGGGCGATCGACGGGGTCAGCACCTCGGCGGGCACCGAGACGCCGAGCCAGCGCGCCAGCGGGGCCCCGAGGGTCACCGCGAAGAGCACCGCGAACACCGGCTGGAGGTACACGAACACGCTCACCACCGAGGCCGGCACCCGCCCGAGCGCCCACGCGTTGCCGCCGTACGTGAACGCGGTCGGCACCGCGACGATGTACCCGAGGGCCGCCCATGCGCGCCGGTCGAGGGTCGGCGCCACCCGAAGCGCTGTCGGCAGGCCCACTGGCAACGCAAAGAGCGCCCCCGCGAGGAAGGCCCAGCGCACCACCGCGAGCCCGCCGTGGCGCAGCACCGTCTCGCGCGCGAGGCCGAGGTAGACCCCGTAGGCGCAGCAATTGGTGACGATCAAGAGGTCGCCCGCGAGGTGCCCGTCGTGAAGGCTCACCCGCTCAGGGCGGAGCACCAGCCCGAGCCCCGCGAGCGCGATGGCCATGCCCCCGACGAAGCGACGGCGAAGCGGTTCGCGGCCCGTAAAGACCGAGAACAAGGCCGTAAAGATGGGGATGGTGGCCGTGAGCACCGTGGCGTTGATCGCCGTGGTGCGGGCGAGGCCCGCGAGAAACAAGCTCTGGTTCGCGAACACCCCGAGAAAGCCCAACACCGCGGCGCGACCCCACAGCGCGCGCGGGGGCGCGAGGGGCGCTCGGTCGAGACGGCTCCAGACCGCAAAGAGCGCGAAGGCGCCGAGCGTTCGGAGCAACATCAGCATGGGCCAGGGCACCACCCCGACGGTGACCTTGCCCACCACCGAAAGGCTCGCGAAGGCGACCTGAACGGCGAGCAGCAGGCCCATCACCGCGCGCTCTGGGGCCTGCGGCGGTGTCGGCGGGTGGGGCATCGTCGGCGAGGAGGAGGGCTGTGCGGCAGCAGGGGCGTGCCGCGGGTCGACGCGGCTCAGCGCCCCGCGAAGGCGTCGCGGCCTGCGAAGAGGGCGCCTTCGCCGAGCTCATACTCGATGCGCAGGAGCTGGTTGTACTTGGCCGTGCGCTCGCTGCGGCACGCGCTGCCGGTCTTGATCATGCCCGCGTTGGTGGCGACCGCGAGGTCGGCGATGAAGGTGTCTTCGCTCTCGCCCGAGCGGTGCGACACGATGTTGGTGTACCCGTGCCGCGACGCGAGGCGCATGGTGTCGAGGGTCTCGGTCAAGCTGCCGATCTGGTTCAGCTTGATGAGAATGCTGTTGCCGATGCCTTGCTTGATGCCCTCGCTCAGGCGCTTCGGGTTGGTGACGAAGAGGTCGTCGCCGACGAGCTGCGCGCGGCGGCCGAGGGTGTCGGTGAGGAGCTTCCAGGTGGCCCAGTCGTTCTCGCCGGCGCCGTCTTCGATCGAGGCGAGGGGGTACTTGTCGGCCCAGGCTTTGTAGCGGTTCACGAGCTCGGCGCCGCTGATCTGCTGGCCGTCCCAGCGGTAGCTCCCGTCGGCTTTGTTGTAGAGCTCGCTGGCGGCGACATCGAGGGCCAAGACGATCTCGGTCCCCAAGGCGTACCCGGCGGCCTTTACCGCCGCGGCGACGCGTTCGAGCGCTTCTTCGTTGTTGGCCAGCCGCGGCGCGAAGCCGCCCTCGTCGCCCACGCTGGTCGCGAGGCCGTCTTTTTTGAGCGCAGACTTCAGCGTATGAAAGATCTCGACCCCCGCGCGGAGCGCGTCTGAGAAGCTCTCAAAGCCTACCGGGCACACCATGAACTCTTGAATGTCGAGGCCGTTGTCGGCATGCGCGCCGCCGTTCAAGATGTTCATCATCGGCACCGGGAGCACCCGCGCCTGGGCGCCGCCGAGGTATCGCCAGAGCGGCAGGGCGACCCCGTCGGCGGCCGCGCGGGCCACCGCCATCGAGACGCCCAGAATGGCGTTGGCGCCCAGCTTGGCCTTGTTGGGCGTGCCGTCGGCGTCAATGAGGATGGCGTCGATGCGGGCCTGGTCGAGCGCGTCGAGGTCTTCGATGGCCTTGCCCAACTGGTAGACATGCTCGACCGCGCGGGTCACGCCCTTGCCGCCGAAGCGCTTGCCGCCGTCGCGAAGCTCGAGCGCCTCATGCTCGCCCGTGCTCGCCCCCGACGGAACCACCGCCCGCCCCGTCGCCCCCCCCGTGAGCCAGACCTCGCACTCGATCGTCGGATTGCCTCGCGAATCAAGGATCTCGCGCGCGAAAACTTCTCGAATCGACGTGTCGCTCATAGATCAGACGGTGCTCCGTTGTACCGGGTCGTTGGAGGGCGCGCGCCGTGCGGCACACGCGCTGACGGCCAGCCCGACCCCCTCGCGAGGGTCGCGCGGCCTCAACGCGCTCGCTTTACACCAAAGCGCGCCGCCGCGGCAGCCTCAGATGTCGGTCGCGCCGCCGAGGTCGGTGTCGACCCCCGCGTCATCGTGCCCTGCGTCAGCCGACCCCGCATCGGAGTTTGTTGCGTCTTCGTGCGCTCCAGCGTCTTGGGTCACCACATCTTCGGGTGCTCCCGCGTCAACGGGGCCGGTGTCTTGGGGGGCGCCGGCATCATCGCCCGCATCGTGGGGCGCCCCGGCGTCGCCCACAGCGCTGTCGTGGACGCCCGTATCAACCGGAGCTCCGCTGTCTTGCACCGAAGCGTCTTGTGCGGTGGCGTCTTGCACCGAAGCGTCGACCCCAGCGTCTTGCACCGAAGCGTCTTGCACCGAAGCGTCTTGCACCGAAGCGTCTTGTGCGGCGGCGTCTTGTGCGGCGGCGTCGGTCGCGCCGTCACTCATGGCGGCGTCTGCGCCCGCGTCGACCGCGGCGGCGTCGGCCTCGGCGTCAACGGTCACGACGTCTGCGCCCGCGTCGGTCGCCACATCGCCCGTGACGGCGTCGCGGCCGAGGTCACTCGACGGCGTGTCGAGTGCAACATCAACCGCCGCCGCGTCAACCACATCGGGGCTCGCGTCGAGGCGGCCCTCGTCGAAGGTCGCGATGAGCTGGCAGCCTGAAATCACCACCGCAGACACGAGAAGCGACGTGCGGCGAAGCAAGAGAGATACGTTCGACACGGTGACTCCTCAGAAGCGAAGCGTAAGACCGGTGGGGTTGAGCCGAAGGCCCGGATGAACCGCGGCAGACTGCGGCGGCGCGGCGTCGGCCTGACCGCGACCGGCGAAGTACACCACCACCGCGACAGCGCCCGCCGCGATGGCCGTGCCGAAGCCGACGTCTGAGAGCACCGCGTTGCGCTCGCCTCGGTCGAGGAGCTCGCGCGAAGGGGCGTTGTTGTACTCGTTCGAGTCAGAGAGGGCCATCACGCCGAAGACCGTGCCCGCGATGAGGCCCACTCCCGCGAGACCCGCGGCGACCCACACCACCGGGCTCGTGCTGCGCGGAGGCGTGGCCACCGGGGCCGAAGCGGGCGTGGGCGTGGCCGCCGCGGTCACCGGTGGGGTGGGGGCGGCCTCGGGCGTGAGACGGAGCGCCACCGTGGTGCGGGCGCCAGGCTCAAGCGAGACCGACTGAGAGGCCGAGGCGTGGCCCGTGAGGCTCAGGTCGATGGCGTGGTCGCCGCGCGCGAGGTCGAGCTCGATCGGGGTCACGCCCTCGCGAGCCGCGCCGTCAACGCGCACCCGGGCGCCCGGAGGCTCGCTCGTCACCGTGACATGCCCGGGGCGCTGTTGAAGCGCGGCGAGGCGCGTCTGGAGCGGCGCGCGGTCGACGGTCTCGGGCGCGTCTCGCATGTAACGCTCAAGCGTCGCGATGGCCGGGCCGACCTGGTCGAGCCGCTCTTGCGACTCAAGAATCGGGAGCAACACCACCGCATTGGGGCGCAGCTCGTAGGCCCGCTGAAAGGCCGTCAGCGCCTCGGCGTAGCGGCCCGCGTTGAAGTGCGCGGTGCCCTCTTCGTAGGCCCGACGCGCGTCGAGGAGCGCCGGGTCGGCGGCCGGCTGTGCGGCGGCGGGCGCGGGGGTCGCGGCGGGCGCGGGCCGCGCAGGCGGCGGGCGCACCGGCGGGCGGGGCTGGGCGTGGGCGGTGCCGAGGTGCACACCCCAGGCGAGGCTCAACGACGCGAGCAACGAACGAGGCGCAAGAAAGCGAGCGGTCATCGTCTGGGAGTCTCCAGCGCCGCAAACTACCGACGTCGCCGCAGAAATTCAACGCCCCCGCGCGTCACCCTCGATGCGCTGATCGAGGGCCTCGACCGCGGCACGCGCGGCGCGGTCTCTGCCCCCGAGGGCCTCGACCGCTTCGGCCATCTGGGCCAAGACCGCGCGCTGATCTCGCTCGAAATTCTCGTTGATTCGCTCCCACTGGCGCGCGAGCTCTGCGAGCTGAAATTCCAGATCTTCGGCCGAAGCTACGGCGTCACGGAGCACCTCTTCGCAGGCCGCGAGCTCCCAAACGAGGGCGTCGAGTTTGGGGCCCGCCTCGGTTTGGGCGCGGGCCCGGGTGAGCTCGTCGTGCCGCGACGCGGCGGCGTCTCGGGCGCGGTGCTTCACCGAGAGGTCGGCCGCGAGGGTGTCGCTCGCGTGGCCGATGTTGGTGCGAAACGTGCGGGCCTCGGCCTCCATCGCGAGGAGCCGCTCGCGGCACCCGAGCACCACGTCGCGGCCCGCCTCGATCTGCGCCACGGCGCCGTGAAGGGCCCTCACCGCGGCGGCCACGGGCTCGGGGATCTCAGCCCAGTACCGCGCGTCGAGGGCGCTCTTGAGCCCTCCCACGAAGACGCTCCACCCTTCGGCGAGCACCAAGGGGTCGTCGCTCTCGGGCACCGACACGTCGAGCACCCCGAGCCGCGCCGGGGCCTCATACTCGAGCGCGACGTGGGCGTTGGGCTCGACCGGGGTGAGCTCGGTGTCAACAGGCTGGCTCGGCTGGAGCGAGCGCCGCACCCGGGTCACCGACTCGTCGTCGCGCCCGATGCCGTCGATGTGAACGGGCGGCCCGAGGGCGAACAGCGAGCGGTGATCGGGCAGCACCGGCGTGGCGTCGGCGAGGGGGTCGGCGTCGAGCACGCGCAGCACCCGGTCGATCTCTTCGAGGAGGTGAAACGCGTCGACGAAGCGGTCTTCAGGCTTCTTTTCGAGGAGCCGCAGGATCAACCGCTCGACCGCCTCGGGCAGCGAGGGCACCCGCACCCGAGGCGCGACCGGCGGCTCGACGACGTGCTTCAGCATCAAATCGCCGATGTGGTCGCTGTCAAAGGGCAGGCTCGCGGTGACCGTCTCGTAGAGCACCACCCCGAGCGAGTAGAGGTCAGAGCGCGGGGTGAGCGGGCCGCCGAGGGCGTACTCCGGGGCGATGTAACCGGGTGTGCCAAACACCTTGTTGGCCTGTGTCAACGCGGGCGCGTCGAGGAGCTTCGCGATGCCAAAATCGAGGAGCTTCACCAGGTCTGTGCCATCGTCGCGTGACACAAGCAGCACGTTGTCGGGCTTGAGGTCGCGGTGCACCACGTTCATGAGGTGGGCGCGACCGAGCCCCATCGCGATTTGACGGGCGATTCTGAGCGCGCGCCGGGGCGCCAGCGGGCCACGGCCGAGCGCCGCGAGGAGGCTCTCGCCTGGCACATACTCCATCACGAGGAAGACGGTGCCGTCGCCGGTCTCGCCGAAGTCTGTGATATCAATGATGTTTTCGTGCTGGATGCGGTTGACCGCGCGGGCCTCTCGCAAGAAGCGGTCGCGCTGGATCGGGTCGTGGGCCAGCTCGCTCCGTAGGATCTTCACCGCGGCGATACGGTCGATCACGGCGTGGCGCGCGAGGTACACGCTCGACATGCCGCCGCGCCCGAGCCGGGCCACGAGGCGGTAGCGCCCCGCCAGGGTCGCGCCCACCCAGGGGTCGGGGCTGTCGCCGAGCACGGTGCCGTCTCGGGGGCAGCGAAAGACCCCTGCGTCGAGCACGTCACCGCAGGTCTTGCAACGATTTCGCCGGTCATGCTCGCGGCGCACGGCGCTCATCGACAACCCCCCATCGGGGCCGTCAAACCCCGAAAGACCCCGCGGTCAGCGTACCACCGGGAGGTTTGGGTCACCGGCCCATTCGGCCATCGACCCATCGAAATTGCGCACCCGGGCGACGCCCCGCGCCGCGAGGCTCACCGCGGCCATCGCGCTGCGCACCCCGCAGGTGCAATACACCACCGTCTCGGCGTCGGGGTCGAAGCCCGCGTCGGCCAGCGCGCGGAGCAGCTTCGACGACGGGATCAGCCGCCCGCTCGTGTCGAGGAGGCTGCGCCAATCGAGGTGCCGCGCGCCCGGAAGGTGGCCGCCGCGGAGCTCGCCGTAGGGCGTCGCGCCGTTGTACTCGCTGGCCGAGCGCACATCGAGGATCTGCTTGGCCCGCGCCGCCAGGGCCACGTCGGCGCGAAACTCTGGCCGCGGTTGGGCCACGAAGCTGCCGGGGCGGGCCCGCGCAGACGAGCTCACCACGGGGCGCCCGGCGTTGCGCCATGCCGCAAAACCGCCGTCAAGGAGCGCGATGTCGGGGTGACCCAAGAGGGCCAGAAGCCATGCCGCGTGCCCCTCTTCGCCCCACCCGAGCCCCGCCGCGCCGTACACGAGCGTGGGGCGGCCGCTGTCGACCCCGAGGCTGCTCAGGGCCTGCGCGATGGCCTGCAAATCAGGCTTTACGCGCCCCCGTAGGGCGCCCTCACCGGTGAAGGCCTGCCAGGCGTAAAGTTGTGCCCCCGGCATGTGCCCCTGGGCGAACGACGCCGCGTCTCGGGCGTCGAGCACCGCGGCCCCGCGCGAGACCAGCGAGGTCGCCCCGCGCACGTCAACAACCCGCACAGGCATGCGGAATTGCGGCGGTTCAGACGCGCCCCCCGCGGAGGCAGAGAACAGCGTCAACGCTGCCAAAGTGAGTGGCGCGAGCAGGCGCAGGAGGATCACAACTGACTGTGTGCCCGTCTGTACGCCCCGCGTCAACGATGTGCCGAAACTCTTTCACGCGCTCGTGAATACGCCCCCGCGGCGCGACGCCCCGCTCGTCGGAGTGACGCACTCTTGGCACGTCGTGGCTCAGGGTTGTGCCGCTGTGCCAGGCTCGCGAGGAGGCGTCTCAGCTGGGTCGTTCTGTGCCGTGTCGTCTGTGCCATCGAGCGCCCGGAGGAGGGCTTCGAGGAGAGCCTCGCGCCCGCTCCCGACGAGGCCCGAGACGGGGTAGACGGGTCGACGGAAGTCGCGGCGGAGGGCGGCCTCGGCGCGGCCGCGCTCGGTGGCCGAGAGCTTGTCGATCTTGGTCATCACGATGACGAAGGGTCGGTTGATGAAGTCGAGCCAGTGGATGAGCTGTCGCTCTTCGTCGCTGGCGCCGCGGCGGCCGTCGATGAGCACCACGACGAGGCGCAGCGAGGCGCGCCGCGCGATGTAGGCCTCGATGAGGGTCTGCCAGGCCACGCGCTCGTCTTTCGAGCGCTCGGCGAAGCCGTAGCCCGGCAGGTCGGCGATGACAAATCGCTTGTCGTTTCGAAGCGTTGTCGTAAAGAGGACGACGCCCCGGGTGCAGCCCGGGGTCTTCGACACCCTGGCCAGCGAGCGGCGCTGCGTGAGCTGATTGAGGAGCGTCGACTTGCCGACGTTGCTCTTGCCGGCGAAGGCGATCTCGGGCAGCTCGGGCGAGGGGAGCGAGGAGCCGGGGCGCGCCTCGGCCCAGAATTCGGCGGCGAGGCAATCGAGCGGCGAGGCCGCGCTCAGGCCGTGAGACCGAGCCTTTTCGCCAGCGCCGCGACCCTGCGGTTGCGCAGCAGCCGCGCGCGAAGGGCGTTGAGCTCGGGGATGCGAAGGAGCCATGCGGCGAGGAGATACACCGTTCCGAGCAGGGCGCCACCGGCGAGGCAGACGATTCGTGCGCTCAGCGTGGCGCGCTGCCACGGTACGACGCCGACCAGGAGCCGCGCGGCGAGCACCGCGGCGGCCGAGGCGACCAGCGATTTTACCAGTGTTTCTGAGACTCTACGCCACGGCACGGCGATCTCGCGCTTCAGCGCCACGGCCAGCAGCGCGAGCTGAACGAGGGTCGACCCTGCGATCGCCGCGGCGATGCCGGCGTGCCCGAGGGGCGCCTTGAGCGTCGCGGCGAGGGCGATGAAGGCCACGAGGTCGAGGGCGCTGATCACCGCGGGGGTTCGCGTGTTCTGCGCGGCCGCGAAGGCCGCTGTGAGCTGTCGCACCATGGCCAGCAGGGCGACGTTGACGGCCTGCCAGCGCAGCGACGCCACCACCGCGACGATGGCCCCGGGCCCTGCGCTGTGGAAGCGCCCGTACCCGTAAATGAGCGGCACGACGGCCTCGCCGTAGCTCGCCAGGATCGCCGCCACGGGCACCGCCACGAAGGTCGCGAGGCTCAGCATCGCGCCCACCATCTCGGCCGCGCTCTGCCGGTCGTCGGCCTTCATGGCGCGCGAGAGCTCGGGCAAAAAGCTGTTTGCGATCGCGAGGATGAACAACCCCTGGGGGATGTCTGCGATGCGCTGGGCGTACGAGAACCAGCTCGTGGCGCCGCCCGGGAGGCTGGCCAGGAAGCGGTTCGAGAGCACCACGTCGATCTGGTAGATGGCCACGGTGAAGAGCTGCGGGCCCATCAACGCGAGCGCCTTGCGCACCGCAGGGTGGCGAAGATCGAGCACCGGCCGCGGCAAGAGGTCGAGGCGGTAGAGCGAGGGCAGGAGCGCCGCGAGCTGGAGCGCGCCGCCCAGGAGCGCCGCCCACGCGAGGCCGTCGACCGCGGGGCGATGCAGCGAGACGGCCAAAGGCACGAACGCGACGGGCGCGACGAGGAACGACACGTTCAACAGCGCGGGCGCGAAGGCCAGAGCCCCGAAGCGACCCAGCGACTGCAAGGTGCCCACGCCGACCGCCGCGGAGCCCATAAAAAAGATGTACGGAAAGAGCTGCCGCAGGAGGTGCACCGCGAGGCCGAAGCGCGCCGCGTCGCCCCCAAAATCGCCCACGAGGAAGCGCATCACCGGCTCTGCGAAGAGCACCCCGAGCGCCGAGAGGGGCACCAGCACCGCGAGGCTGAGCGCCCGGAGCCGTGCCACCACGGTGCGAAGGGCGAGGTGGTTCGTGATCCGTAACTGCTCGATTTCAGACTGAGAATCAGCGTCCGTAGGGCGGCCCTCGGGGGGCGCCTTCGGGGGCGCCGGGGCGAAGGCCGCGTCGCCGCGGAGCAGCGTCGACGAGAAGATCGGGACCAAGGCCGCCGAGAGCGCGCCCTCGGCGAGCAAGGCCCGAAGCGCGTTCGGGATGCGCCAGGCGATGAAGAACGCGTCGGTCTCGAGCACCGAGAAGCTGGCCGCGATGAGGGTCTCGCGAACCATGCCGAGGAGCCGCGAGACCAGCGTGCCCAGCGTCAAGAGCAGGGTGCGGCGACCGACGGTCTTCGACGACGGGACTGCCATGAGCGACCGCGACGTACACCGCCCCGTGCGCCCGACGCAACAAGCGCGGTGCCTCCGGCGGCGAGGCCGCGCGGCGCGCAGAAGCGCCCGGTGCGACGGGGGCTCCGTCGGGGGGCGATGCCGTGGGCGCGGCGCCTCCCGAGGGGGCGTCGGAGCGCGCGAGGCATCGTCGGGGCCGATTCAGGTCGCGGTGAGGTGCGCCCGGGGCCCCGGGCGACGGCGGGCGATGGCGGGCGATGCGGGGCCGCCCATGGGGTACGATGCGGCGACGCGATGGCACTCTTCGATCGGTTCGAGCGGTTTCTTGACCAGGTGATCCCGCCGCCCGAGGAGGCGGTTCGGGCGGTACGGCACGGCGAGAGGCTCCTCGCGGCGGGCGACGCCGACGCGGCGCTCCGGCTGGCCGAGCGGGCGTTGCGTGAGGCGCCGGGGTTCGTGCGCGCGCTGACGCTCCAGGTCGACGCGCTCTCGGCCCTCAAGCGGCCCTTCGATGCGTTGCAGGTGCTCGAGTCGGCTCACGCGGTGACGGTGATTCCGGTCGAGCTTCTGGCGCGCGGGGTGGCGCTCGCCGCGGCGCTGGGTCTCGGTGCGCGCGCGGCAGACCTTGACGCCTCGGTGCGCGCTCGGCTGAAATCTCCCGACCGCGAGGTCGCCAACCGCTTGAGCGCCGCGGCCCAAAGCCTCATCGACCGCGGCGACGACGCGCTCGGGCTGCGGCTCGCGCGCACCGCCACCCTGGCCGACGCCCAGGCCGTCACGCCGTGGTTGCTCCTCGGGCGCGACGCCGTGCTCCGGGGCGACCGGGAGCGGGCCCGCGACGCCCTCGATCGCGCCCTCGCCAGGGCCGACCTCGTCGACGCCAGCGGTCACCGTCAAATCGCTGAAATTGCATCATTTCTTGGCGACAAGGGGCTCGCGGTGCGGGGGCTCCGCCGGGCCTGGATCCTGGGTGACGAAGACGCCCTCGGGGCCCTCCTCGGCGCGCTGGCCGAGGGCGACGACCGGCAGGCCTTCGAGAAGGTGCTCGCCGACGCGCCCGGCGGCGTGGGCGAGATCGTGCGGGCCCTCGACGCGCTCTCGCGCGGTGATGACCCCGCGGCGCGGGTGGTGCTCTCGGCGGTGCGGGGCGGCGGCGTCGCGTCGGGCCTCTGGCCGTGGGCGTTGCGGGTGCTCCTGCGGGCCGACCTCGACCTCGCGGCGCAATGGTGTCGTAGTGCCCCGGAGCGAGACGGTAGCGCCGCGGTGCTACGGCTTCATGAGGCCAAGATCCTTATTGAAACGGGCGATCGTCGCGCGGCGCTCGGGGCCCTCGGCGATGCGCTCGACGCGACGGCGACGCGGGCCGAGGCCGAGGCGCTGTTTCGTCGTACGTACCGAGAGGTCTGGCGCGCCGGACTCGACGAGGCCCTTGAGACCGTCGCGGCTCTGGTGGCGACGGGGCCCGCGGGCGAGGCCTGCGCGGCGTCGCTGCGCTTGCTCAGGCAGGGCCTCAGCGCGCCGTTGCGGGTGGCGCTCTTGGGGGAGTTCTCGGCGGGCAAGAGCACGTTCTTGAACGCCCTGGTCGGTGAGACGGTGTCGCCGATGGGGGTGCTCCCGACCACGGCGGCGGTGCACTGGCTGCGCTCGGGGCCTCGGGCGGCGCGGGTGGTGACCGACCGGGGCTGGGTGGTCGAGTCGTCGATCGACGAGGCGCCGCGGGTGGCGGCGCGGCTGCGGCAGGAGGGTCAACAGATCGAGCACGTCGAGGTGTGCCTTGAGCGGGGATTGCTCGCGCGGCTTGAGCTCCTCGACACGCCGGGCTTCAACGCCGGCGAGCCCGCCCACGAGGCCGCCGTGCGCCGCGCCTTCGCGCTCGCCGACGTGGCGCTCTGGCTCTTTGACGCGCGGCAGGCCGGGCGCATGAGCGAGCGCGAGCCGCTCGAAGCCGCGCGCGACGCGGGGGTGTCTGTCTTCGGCGTGCTCAACAAGGTCGACGGTCTCAGCGCGGCCGAGCGCGAGACCCTGGTCGCGTACCTCAACAAAATGCTCGGCGAGCTCGCGCCCTGCGTCCACGCCGTCAGCGCGCGCGAGGCCCTCGACGCCGAAGGGCGAGGGCGCGCCTGGGAGGCCCTGGTCGGGTGGATCGACGCCCACCTCGTCGGCCAGCGCGAGGCATGGAAGCGCGCCCGGGCGGCCTCGAAGGGGGGCGCGGTGCTCGATCAATTCATTGGTGAAATCGATGAGTTAGACCGTCATCGTCGGCGCGCGAGCGACGCCCTCGACGCCCTCGACGTGGCGCTGCGGGAGCTCGCCGAGGCGTTGCCCGCGGTGGTCGAGGCGACGCGGTACGAGGTCCAGGTCTCGCTCGCGGCGCAGCTTCAGGCCTTGGGCGCGGGTCGGGTCGAAGACCGCGAGAGCCTCATCGAAGACGCCATCGCCGAGGCCGCCTGGCGCGCGCGAAAGAAGGGCCTCGCCGCGCTCGGTGAGCCCCTCGCGAGGGTGACCGCGCTGGCCGTCGAAGCGGCGCTCGTGCCGCGTGAGGTGGTGGCGCTCGTGACCGCGCCGGTGGGCGCGCGACTCGACGCCGCGGCCGCGCTCGGTGCCGCCGATGCGCGTGCTTCGCGCAGCGCGCTCTCGTCGGTGGTGGGGCGCGCGCAGGGCGCGGCGGCGGTGCACGCGCGGCTCCCTGGCGACGCCCTCGAAGCGCTCGAGATCGCCATCGATGCGCGGCGTCGCGAGGTGGTCGCGGGGGGCGCGATGCGGCGCCTCGCGGTGACGGTGTTGCGCGAGGTGCTGGGTGAGGTCGCGCGCCCGTAGCCTCGCGTGATTCGTGCGGTGATCGCGGGGGGATTTGAGATGCAATCGGGGCGCCAAGGGTCTACGATGCGGCCTGCTTTTGGACGAGCGCGACGCTGTGCTGACGGCTCGCTTCAGGGGCTTTGAGAGTGTCCATGGAGTTCAAACTCGTACCGCAGTTGGCGCAGAAGTTCGTGATGACGCCGCAGTTGCAGATGGCGATCAAGCTGCTGCAACTGAATCGGCTCGAACTGATCGATGCGGTGCGCGAAGAGTTGATGGGCAACCCGATCCTCGAAGACTCCGCCGACGTGCCCGACCCTGGCGCCGCCGCCGCCGAGGCCGCTGAGACGCCCACCGTCGACCGGGTCGACGCCATCGACGCGCGCCGCGCCGACGCGCCGTCGGGGCCCGAGGAGCGGGCGGCCACCGAGGCCACCGCGCAAGAAGATTATTGGGAGAAGTTTCTCGACGCGTACGCCAATCAGACGCCGCTCCCTACGCAGCAGCGCCTGTCGAGCGACGACATGCCCTCGCTCGAAGCGACGCTCTCGTCGCGCTCGTCGTTGTCAGATTACCTTGAGGGTCAGCTCCGTCTCACCTTGCTCACCGACGCCGAGATTCGCTTCGCGACGCTGGTGATTCACAACCTTGATGACAACGGGTACTTGAACCTCCAAGGGGTCGTGATCGACGTGCCTGACAAGCGCGCCGAGAAGAAGGCCGAGCGTGCGGCCGAGCGCGCCCGCGAGAAGGCCGAGCGGGCCCGCGAAGAGCGCGAGGCCTCGGGTGAAGACCTCGACGACCTCGACGCGCCGTCTGAGCCCAAAGAAGAAGAGCCCGTGCTCAAAGAGCCCGGGGGCGACCCTGAGGCGGTGGCCAACAGCCGCAGGGCGTTGACCATCGAAGACCTCGCGGTCTCTGCGGGGCTCGACCCCGAAGACGCCGAAGAGGTGCTGCGCATCATTCAGCACCTCGACCCTGTCGGGGTGGCCTCGCGCGACCTGAGAGAGTGCCTCCTCGTGCAAGCCGAGGTGCTCGGATACGACGACGAAGATGTCGTCTGGCAGCTCATCGATCGGCACCTGCCGAACCTCGAGCGGCGTAACTTCTCGGCCATCGTGCGCGACCTGCGCTGCGAGCTCGAAGACGTCTATGAGGCGGCGAAGCTCATCTCGACCCTTGAGCCGCGGCCCGGCCGTAACTTCGTCAGCGAAGACCCGGCGTACATCACCCCTGACGTGTATGTGCAGAAGTCGGGCTCAGACTACATCGTGACCACCAACGACGATGGCATGCCGCGGCTCAAGATCAATGAGCAGCAGGCCAAGGCGCTGATGAAAGACCCGAAGGCGAAGGAGTTCGTCCAAGGGAAGTTGAACAGCGCGAAGTGGTTTGTGCGCTCGCTCGATCAGCGGCAAAAGACCATCGTGAAGGTCACCCAATGCATCGTCGAGAAGCAGCGCGACTTCTTTGAGAAGGGCATCGAGTTTCTCAAGCCGATGATCTTGCGCGATGTGGCAGAGACCGTGGGCATGCACGAGAGCACCATCTCGCGCGTCACCACCAGCAAGTATGTGCACACCCCCCGGGGGATCTTCGAACTCAAGTACTTCTTCAACAGCTCGATCAGGCGCATGGCCGAAGAAGACATCGCCTCTGAGAGCGTGAAGCAGGCCATCAAGAAGATCATCGGTGAAGAAGATCCGCGGAGCCCCTTCAGCGATGAGCAGATCGTGAAGAAGCTTGAGACGCAGAAGATCTTGATCGCGCGGCGCACGGTGGCCAAGTACCGCGAGATGCTCGGGATCCTGTCGAGCGCCAAGCGCAAGCAGTACTTCTGAGCGCGGCCGCCGCGGGGGCGGCTCGGGCGCCGCTGGGCCCGCCGGGGCGTCGGGGTGGCGTAGAACCTACGCCGAGGTGCGATGATTCCCGCGTGGCGAGGGCTCAGAGAATTTCACAGGTTGGTCACAGAGCCACTAGGCAAGGGGTCGAAGTGGCGTTAGGTGTTGAGTGTACCGCGGCGTCGCCGGGCACCGGTTCTGTGGCCTGCCGATGCTGCATCTGACGAACTGTCAAGCGACAGGGAGGCAAACCATGGGCATTGCGATCACCTTCCGGCACATGCCATCGAGCGACGCGCTGAAGTCCTATGTGCATGAGAAGCTTGAGCGGGTGCAGAAGTACCTGCGTCAACCTCTTGACGCGCATGTCACGCTCACCACCGAGCGTCATCAGCATCTCGCCGAGGTTCATGTCAGCGCGGGGGGCAAGTCGTATCAGGCGAGCCATGAGAGCGAAGACATGTACAAGTCGCTCGACCTCGTGATCGACAAGCTTGAGCATCAGATCGCGCGTCACCACGACGCGCAGGCGCGGCACAAGAAGGGCGCCGAGGCGGCTCGGGTCTTGGCGGCGCAGCCCGACGAGCTCATCCCAGACGCTGGCGCTGAGTGAGCGTCTGAGCGTGCAAGGGGCTCGCGGCCACGCGGCGCGCGGGCCCTTTCGCATTTGGGCCCCGACCGACACGCGGCGCGCCATTTCGTGTGACCCGCGCAACACTGGCTGGACACCAGGAACGTGAAGGGGTAAGCCCGCGCGCGTCTTATGCGGCTGAGCGAACTTCTCAGCGAAGAGCGGGTCACCGTTCGTCTCGCGGCGCCGACCAAAGAGGTCGCGCTCGATGCCATGGCGTCGTTGCTGGCGCAGGGGCAAGAGCGGCTCGAAGTGGGCCTGCCCGCGATCGTGAGGGTGCTGCGCGACCGTGAGGCCCTGGCGTCGACGGGGGTGGGCGACGAGGTGGCCATCCCCCATGGGCGATTGCCGGGCTTGCCTCGCCTCGTGGCGGCCCTTGCGCTCTGCCCTGAGGGGGTCGATTTTGACTCCATCGACCGGCGCCCGGTGCGGCTCTTTGTGGCCATTCTCGCGCCTGAGCGATGCCCCGGCGATCAGCTGCGGGCCTTGGCCCGAGTGTCGAAGCTCCTCCGAGACGGGCGCGTGCGCGACCGGCTGCACCATGCGGCCAGCGCGGCCGAGGTGCTCGACATCGTGCGCGAAGAAGAGGCGCTGTTGGGTTAGTGGCGTCTTTGGGGGCACTGGTGATGCGCCGCGGGTGGCTGTAGAAAGGTCAGGCTTCGAGGCCCGCGGGTGACACGCGGGCTACACAGCGACCGACGGGGCTGTGCGTCGAGGCTGGAGACGGCACATGGCCATTGCATCGTGGTGGGCGCGCGCGGCGTTGGGGTGGGTGGTGCTCTCGGGGTGTGTGGCCTACCGCGAGCGGCTGGTCACCGTGGGCACGCGCACCGAGGTCGCGCTGTGCGGGCGGGCGCAGGGCGACAGCGTGGCGTGGCCTGAGACGCCGCGACGCCTGAACTCGGTGCTCATCGGACGTCTCGCGGGGTACGGTCAGTGGCACGAAGACCGCGCCCTCGGCCCGGTGTGGACGCCCGACGCCGCCGCCGTGGGGGCGGGGTTTACGCCCTATGTCTCGCGAGGCCAGTGGGTGCTGAGCGACGCCGGGTGGTTCTGGCAGAGCGACGACCCTTGGGGCGCGGTGACGTTTCACTACGGCCGATGGGTGGTGCGCGAGGGGCAGTGGCGTTGGGTGCCGGGTACGGCCTTCGCGCCCGCGTGGGTCGATTGGCGCGTGGGCGGCGGGTGGGTCGGGTGGGCTCCGCTCGGCCCGGTGGGGCTGCGTCAAGGGTCGCGGTTTGTCTTCTGCGGTGTGGGGCGGCTCGGGGGCCCGGGCCTCGCGGGGCGGGTGGTCGGCGGCGATGCGGGGGTGTCGCTCTTTCCGCGCACCGAGGGGCTCGACCCGGCGCCTGGGCATGGGGGCACGCGCTATGGTTGGGGCCCGGCGCCGCGCGAGGCGGGTGCGGGCGATGCGCCGGTGACGCCGCTCGGTCAGGCCTGGTCGGTGGCCCTCGCGAGCGGGTCGTCGACGCCCGCCCAGTCGCAGACCCCGCGCGAGGGGCGTCCTGAGGGGGCCGAACAAGAGGGCGCGCGCGGCGTGCCCGCGGGGTCGCGGGGGGCGCAGATGCCCTCCGTGGCGCTCTTCAACGAAATCCCGTCGGTGCGCGCGGGCTTCGCGGCCGCTGACGAGGGCGACGCGGGTGACGGAGACGCGGGGGACGGAGAGGCCGACGCGCCGCGGGTCGTCGGGCCCTACCACCGCCCGAGCATCTCGCTCGGAACAACCTACGAGACCGCCTCGGCGGGCAATGTTCACAGTGTCAACATTGGCGCGGGGGCCGTCGCGACGCGTGAGGCGCGGGCGCTTCCGCCGCCGGCTGCGATGCCGGGCGGTTATGGCGTGCTTGGGGGCGTACGCTTTGCGCGGGGTCCGGTCGGCGCGGTCGGCGGCACCGGCCCCATCGGCGGTGCGACCCCCGTGTGGACGCCCGGCGTGCCCACCCAGCGCACCCCCGGCGCCGCGCCCTCGACGGTGCTGGGGACGAGCTTCGGCGGCGTTGCGTCGACCACGCGCTCGGCTCCTGCTGCGATGGCCGCGCCGACGACGGCCCCTGCGGCGATGATGCCCTCGGTGCCCGCGGTGATGCCACCCGCGGCGTCGATGCCGGTGATGGGGCCCGATTTCAACGTTCGCTGAGTGGCTTGCGGCCCTCTGCGGGGGTGCCGTAGTTTCAGGGCGTGACGACCCGAAGCGTTCGGTGGGTTTGGGTGTTGGGCATTCTCGCCGGGTGTTCGGCGGGTGACTCGAATGTGATCGTCGACGCAGACTCGGGGGTGCCGAGCGATGTGCGGCTCGATCGCCCGGTTCCGGTTGATCTGGGTGAGATTCCGGGCGGGCCGTGCACCGACACCGACGGCGACGGTTTGGCCGACGGCGTCGAGGGGGCGCCTTCGACCGACACCGACGGCGACGGGATGCCCGATTTTCGAGACACCGACAGCGACAACGACGGCTTCAGCGACGCCCAAGAGGCGCGCCGGTCGTACCCGGGCTTCGAGAGCATGCAGCGCAACCTCGTCTGCGGCGGCAGCGGCGACAACTGCGACGGCCCGATGGACAGCGTCTCGAACTGGCGCGACACCGACAGCGACAACGACGGCCTCACCGACGCCGAAGAGCGCGCGGCAGGCTCGAACCCCTGCGCGGCCGACAGCGACGGCGACGGCGCCACCGACCTCATCGAGCGCACCGCGGGCTCGTCGCCGACCGACAGGATGAGCCAACCCCCGGCGGGCTCGCTCTACGTGGTGTTGCCGTACTACGCCCCTCCGGCGTCGATGCCGAGAGAGCAGCGCGACTTCTCATTTACGACCACCATCCGCGAGGCCGACGTCTTCTTTCTGGTCGACACCTCAGAGTCGATGCAGCCCGTGATCGACAACCTCCGGGCCAACTTTACGCGCACCATCGTGCCGGGGGTGCGGCGGGCCATCCCCGATGTGCGGATGGGCGTCGGGGCCTTCGACTCGATGCCGGTCTGCGCGGCGACCACCGACATCAGCATCTGTCGGAGCCAAGACGGGCAAGCGGGTCGGCCCGGCGATTACGCGCTCTGGGTGCGCCAGCCCATTACCGACAATGTTGACCTCGTTCAGACTTCATTCAACAGCATGCGCACCATCGAGCAAGACACGATGGGCGCCGCGACGGGGCAGCGCTTCGGGGCAGACTCACCCGAGAACGCGACCGAGGCCGCGTACGAGGTCATCGAGGGGAGCGGGGCGCGCGGCTTCGAGGGCGACGCGGCGGCGCTGCGGTCGGTGCGTAACGCGCTCGATCCGACGGGCAACGGGTGGGTGCCGCGGGTAGACCCGGCGCGCGATTGCGGGTCGCGTCCGGGCGATGTTCGATACGGTTGGGGCTGCTTCGGTGAGGGGCGCGTGCCCATCGTGGTGTTGACCTCCGACGCGGCCTGGTATGACGGCTGTATCGGCGGGTCGCGCACGAGCACCCAGGGCCACAACTGCAACGAGCTTGTGACGGCGCTCAACAACCACGGCGGGTTCTTCCTCGGCGTCGACGTGAGCGCCCAAGGCCTCGGGGGGCCGACCTACTCGAACGCCGAGGTGGTGGCCATGCGCACCCGCACCACCGACGAGAACAACCGCCCCATCGTCTTCGGCCCAGGCCGCGGCGGCATCGGCGGCGTCTCGCAAGGGCTCACCGACGCCATCAGCCGGCTCGCCAACCTCTCGCGGCAAGACATCACCACCCGCAACGTGCCCGACGCGATGGCGACGGGGCTCCCGACGGGCCGCAGCACCGCCGATTTCATTCGCAGCGTGGTGCCCCTCAGGGGCGACCCCGAGATGCCCACGGGCTACGAACGCCGCGACATGACAACGTTTTACGGCGTCTTGCCGAGCACCCCGAACCCCGCCATGCCCGGCACCCGGCGGCCCACGCAGGTCACCTTCAGGGTCGATTTCTTCAACGATTTTGCCGAAGGTGGCGACCGCGCGCGGCTCTACCAGGCCACCATCGAGGTGCTCGGCCGGGCCCGCAGTGTGGTCGACCGTCGGCCGGTCTTCATCGTCGTGCCCGCGCGGGGCTCAGGCATCGGCGCGCCAGGCTGAGCCTCGGCCCCATCACCCGCGGACGCAGTTGCGACCCTCGCGCTTGGCGACGTAGAGCAGCTCGTCGGCGCGCTTCACGATCTCGACGCCCTCGGTGTCGGTGACCGCGCGGGTGGCGACGCCGAGCGAGATGGTGAGCGGCACGCGATGTTGCTCGAAGACGAAGGGCCGCGCCTCGATCACGCGGCGGAGCTTCTCGGCGGTCACCATCGCGCCCTGTCGGTCGATCTCGGGCAAGAGCACGCCGAACTCTTCGCCACCGAGGCGCGCCGCGAGGTCGTCTCGGCGGAGGTTGCTCTTGAGGGTCGCGCCCACCTGGCGCAGCGCCGCATCGCCCGCGAGGTGCCCGAGGCTGTCGTTGACCCGCTTGAAGTGGTCGACGTCGATCATCAGGAGGCTCAGCGGGCGGGCGTACCGCGCGGCCCGCGAGAGCTCGCGGTTGAGCGCGTCTTCGAAGGCGCGGCGGTTGGCGAGGCCCGTGAGACCGTCGCTCATCATCAAGCGGTAGATCTCTTCGTGGTAGGCCGATTCGATGTGCCCGCTCGCGAGAAACTTGCAGATGTTGCGCCCGATCTGGACCTGATCGCCGTGCTGCAGGTTCACCCGCGCGATGGCCTCATCGTTGACGAGGGTGCCGTTGGTCGATTGGAGGTCTTCGATCGACCACGCCTCGGGGGGCATGCCGTCGTGGGCGAAGAGGGGCGTGATCTGGCAGTGGTTGCGCGACACGCTCTCTTCTTCGAAGACGAGGTCGGCGTTGCGGGCGCGCCCCACGCTGACGCGCTGTTGACCGAGGGTGATCCGTCGGCCGATGCCCTCGCCGTGCATCACCACGAGGCAGGCTTCGCGCGAGCGCGGCTGGCTCGGGCGCGGAGGCCCCGCGGGCACATGGTACGGATTGGTCTTGTCAGGATCCCCGTCGCTCACACACCGAGCTTTTACCACTGTTTCTGCATGGCTCGGCGGGGGTCGAAGAATTCTCAGCTCTGGCGCGTCGGGGCGGAGGTGTTGTCAGAAAGTGGCGGCGGTTCGGGCGATTGGCTACTCGCGCGGGTGAGATGAGCTTCGCAACGAGGGTGGTTCTGAGCGTGGGCGTCGCGGCGATGGGCGTACCCTGGGCGTGGACGCGCTACGCCGCCTCGGCCGCTCGGATGCCCGCTGCGGCGTCGGCCATGATGGTCAATCGCGCCCCCGCGCAAGGGGCGTCGCCGGCCGCCGTGACGGTGCGCGAGATCCGCGCGGCGGTGCCGGGCTTCGAGCCCCACCGGATGCGCTACGACCCGACCAGCCGACGCTTTGTGAGCACCCTCCGCGACGGCACCCGGGCGACCTTGACCCTCGAACCGTCGTGGCAGCGCGCCACCCAAAGTCTCATGGCGCGCTATCAGATGCCGCGTGCCAGCGTGGTGGTGCTCGACACCGACACGGGCCGGGTGCTCGTCTATGCGTCGTACGGGGGGGCGGGCCGCGACCTCGCGCTGAGCCCCGAACCGCCCGCGGCGAGCGTGTTCAAGATCGTGACGAGCTCGGCGCTCTTGCAGCACGGGTTCAACGAGCGCGACACCACCTGCTGGTCGGGGGGCTTTCACGCGCTCACGGCCCGAGAGCTGGTGAGCGACCCGCGGCGAGACCGCGAGTGCTCGACCCTCGCAGACGCCTTCGCGCACAGCACGAACACCGTGTTCGCGCGGCGGGCGCTGGAGTTCTTGCGGCCCGACACCGAGCTCGCGGCGGCGCAGGCGTGGGGCTTCGGGAGCCCCGTCCCGTTCGACGCGCCGGTGCCAGAGAGCGCCGTCACGGTGCCCGCTGAGACCCTCGCATTCGCCCGCACCGCCGCGGGCTTTTGGAACAGCCATCTCTCTCCGCTCCACGGCGCCCTCCTCGCCCAGGGCATCGCCCGCCGCGGCGAAATGCTGCGCCCGTACCTCATCGACCACCTCGACACCGCGCGCGGTCAGCGCCTCGCCAACGGCGTCACCCAGGTCTGGCAGCGCGCCGTTCCCGAAGCGGTCGCCGCGGGCCTCGGGCGCGCCATGCTGCGCACCGTGAGCGACGGCACGGGCCACCACGGCTTTCACGACGACGCGGGGCGCGCGTACCTCCCCGACGTGGTGGTGGGCGGCAAGACCGGCACCCTCAACGGCCGCACGCCTGACAGCCAATACACCTGGTTCGTGGGCAACGCCGAGGGGCCCTCGCGACGCCTCTCGTTCGCGGTGATGGTCGCCAACGGGCCCGTCTGGCGGGTGAAGGCGCCGACCTTGGCGCGGCAGGTCCTCCAGATCGCGTACCGCGGTCGGCCGAGCGACTGAGCGCTGCGACCGTTCGTACCCCTGACGACCTCTAAAACGCTTACAATCCCATGGCTCGATGACCGCGCCGTGCAGGGTCGTTCGGATGCGAACGATCTCGCGGCGGGATGCGCCGCTGCGCCCAAAAGAGACCGCCTCGGAGGCGCGCCGCCCGTGAGGGAGGGCCCCACCGAGGCGAAGCCAAAGCCAAGCGAGTGAGTCGAAGTCTTGCCGAACGCCGTCGCCCTCAGGAGGGCCTCGGGCGCTCAGCGCGCGGTGTTGGGCGCGCGAGAGATCAAGAGCGGCACCATGCGCTCGCGGCGCTCGAAGTCGGCCCTGAAGGCGCCGGCCTCGCGGGCCGAGGTGAAGGGCCCGATGCGCACCCGGTGCCAGAGCACGCCGCCGGGGCCCGTCGAGGGCTGCGCGACGTAGGCCCGGTACCCGCGGGTGCGGAGCTGCTGCGCGAAGCTCTGGGCGTGGGGCTCGTTCTGGAACGCGCTCACCTGCACCGTGAAGGGGCCGTCGCTGCCCGGAGGCGCGGGCTGTGAGGGCGTCGCGCCCGCGGTCATGCCCTCGGTGCTCTCTCGCACCCGGAGCAAACCCCCCCCGCCGGGGGCGCCCGCCGAGGGCAAGAGCACCGGCCGCGCGTTGGCGTCGCCCAAGGACGGCGCCCCCGGGCGGACTAGGCCCGCCGTCGGCGAGCCCACCACGGCGTTGGCGAGCGAGGGCCCGCCGGTCACGCCAAGGGCCCCAGGCGCCCCAGGAGCGCCCGGGATGACGGCCGACGGCCCCGTGCCCGTCGCGGCCCCGCCGACGCCCTGCGAGGCCCCGAGGGCCGCTGTGGCGCTGGGGGCGCTGAGTCGCTCTGCGTAGGTGGTCGCGGGGCGCTCGGAGGTCTGGGCGAGCTGGTCGAGCCGGGCGAGGGGGTCTTCTCGCGCCACGGGTCGGCTGTCACCCTGCTCGCGGCCGACGACAACGCCGACGCCGAAGAGGACGCACGCCGTCGCCAGCGCCCCCATCGCAATCGACATCATCTTCGACGAGCGCCCTGCCTCGTCGCGCTCCTGAATCTGGTCGAGGTCGCGCATCGATCCCATCCCGTCCATTGCCGTGTGTGCCCTTTCGATCGCCGCCGCGCCCTCACGGATGGAGCGCAGCGGCGGCCTCGAACGCACGTTGGCGCACACCGCGGGAGGTGTCAGATTTTCGACAAATTCTGCCGCGCCGGGCGGCGCAGATGTTCAGCCCTGAGGGGCCTCGGGGGCGAGCTCGGGGGCCGCTTCGGGGGCCTCGTCGGGGGCGTCGCGGTGCATGCGCTCGGGCGCTGAAATGCCCAGGAGCGCGAGGGCGTTGGCGTAGACCTGGCGCACCGCCGAGAGCCACAGGAGCCGCGCGCGGGTCTTCTCCCAGTCCCAGGTGGCGACCCAGTCGGGGTGGGCGTCGCGGTACGATTTCTGCGGCAGAATGGGCTCGTTGTGCACCTTCTGCATGCGGGTAAAATAGCTCGCGAAGGCCTGCGCAAGTTCGAGCACGAAGAAGGCCACCCGGTGCGGAGCTCTCGAAGCGGCGGCCTCGACCACCAGCCCCGGGAAGCTGTCGCAGAGCGCGAGGATGTCGAGCTCTTCGGGGAGCGTGAGGCGCGCCGCGAGGGCCGCGTCGAAGCGGGCCGGCACCGAGAGGACGCCCCGCGCGCGGGCCTCGGCCATCTCGGCGCTCTCTTCGACCCGTCGCGCGATCGAGCACATGCGGGCGTGGGTCATCTGCGCGTAGAAGACCGGGTTGTCGTTCGACTGCTTCTTGGCCACGTCGATGTCGAGCTCGAGCGACGAGTCGTGCGAGCGAATGAGCATGAGGAGCCGCAGCGCGTCGCGGCCGGCGCCGGGCACCCCGGTGGCCTCGTCGATCTCTTCGAGCACGTCTTCGATGGTGACGAAGTTGCCCGCGCGCTTCGAGAACTTCACCTCTTGCCCGTCTTTGATGAGCTTCACGAGCTGCAAGAGCAGCACCTCGAAGGCGCCCTTCGGGTACCCCAGCGATTCGAGCGCGCCGCGCACCCGGGGCACGTACCCGTGGTGGTCGGCGCCCCAAACGTCGATGAGGTGCGTGAACCCGCGGGTGTGCTTGTCGACGTGGTAGGCGATGTCGGTGGCGAAGTACGTCCAATCGCCGCCGTGCTCGGCTGACTTCTTGAGCACGCGGTCTTTGTCGTCGCCCTTGCCCTTGCTCTTGAAGAACAGCGCCCCGTCGCGCGACTCGATGAGCCCCGCGGCCTCAAGGCGCGCCATCGCGAGCTCGAGCTTGCCCTCTTCTTCGGTGAGCGCTCGTTCGCTCACAAAACGATCGAAGGACACCCCGAGCTTGCCGAGGGTCTCGCGGACGCCCTCCATGATCCGTTCGCCCGCCACCCGGGCGAGGGCGAGGTCATCGTCTGAGGCGAGGCGCTCGGGGTGGTGTTGCTTCATCCACTCGGCCACCTCGGTGACGTAGGCGCCGCCGTAGCCGCCGTCGGGCACCGCGCCGCCGGTGGCCCGGGCCCGCACGCTCAGCCCGAGCTTGAGCACCTGCGCGCCGCGGTCGTTGATGTAGTACTCGGTCGACACCGCGTGACCCGCCGCGCGGAGCACCCGCACCAGCGCGTCGCCCACCACCGTGCCGCGGGCGTGCCCGAGGTGCAGCGGGCCCGTGGGGTTGGCGCTCACAAACTCGACCAGCACCCGCGCGTCGGTGTCGCGGGGGGGGTGCTGCCCGAAGGCCGCGCCCTTGGTGAGCACCTCGTCGATCACCGCGTGAAAGGCGCCGACCCGGAGCTTGAGGTTGATAAACCCGGGGCCCGCGAGCTCGGCCGCGGCGATGGGCGAGTCGCCCTCGGCGGCGCGACGGTTGAGCGCTGCGACGATCTTCTCGGCGAGGTCGCGGGGCTTCATCGCCGCGGCCTTCGAGAGCGTCATGGCCACGTTCGTCGCGAGGTCGCCGTGTTCGGCGAGGCGCGGCCGCTCGAGGCCGATCTCAGGGTTTTCAGGGAGCGCGACCCCTTCAGATCGCAGCGCAGAGAGGGCTTCGCCGAGGGCGGCCCGCACAACCGTTCGCATGGTCGGACCTTTCGTGCATCGCAGCCCGCGCGACAAGCGCAATCAGCCCTGCGTGCACCGCCGAGGCCATGCCACACCTTGCGCCCCGTGCCAATGCCCCACGGGCGCGCCACCCGGGCGCCCCCGCGCGGCCCTCAAAACCAGAAAAAACTCTGTAAAGTCAATGATCTACGGTGCAGCCGGGGCCCCCGCGAGGTGGGCCTCGAAGGCGGCGAGGGGCGGGCCGAGGGTGGCCTTCAGGCGTTCGTCGAGGGTGTCGACCCGCGGGTCATCGAAGGCCGCGGCGCGCAGCTCGCCGAGGAGGCCCACGGCGGCCACGGCGCGGCCTGCGTCGACGTATGCGAGGGCGAGCTCGGCCTTCCATCCGAGGTGGGTGGGGTCGAGGCTGAGGGCGCGGCGGTAGAGGCCGATCGATTCGGCCCTGCGGCCTTGCGAGACGAGCACCTCGGCGAGGGCGCTGTAGAGCTCGGCGCCCGCGTCGCCGTCGAGGGCCCACTGCGCGCCGAGGCGCAAGACCTCTTCGGCCTCGTCGTGCCGCGCGAGCCTTTCGAGGCTCTGCCCGAGCAGTTTGAGGCCCCGCGCGAGGGTGGCCCTGCGCTCGCTTGTGGCGCTCTGCCCCTCGGCGGTGCGGAGCAAGAGCGTGAGCGGCGCGACCCAAGGCCCGAGCCGCGCCACCACCACATCGAAGCGCCCCTTGGCGAAATCGTCGCGCGCTTGCTCGGCGAGGCTCAGGTCGACGGTGAGGCCCGCCGAGCGGGGCCGCAGCGCCTCGACCACGCGGCCCTGAAGGAAGCGCCGCAGCTGCCGCAGGGTGACCGTCTCTTCGCCGCGGTCGTGGCTCACGGTGACCCGCGGGTCGTGGCCCTCGCTCAGCTCGAGCTGCTTCAACCGAAGGCCGAAGAGCGGCGACAGGAGGAGGGTGCGCAGGCCCACCATGGCGCGCAGCACCGCGGGGTCTTCGGGCTTCGCCTCGCCGGTGAAGTCGCCCTCGCTGAGGAGCACCGTGAGCACCGTCGTGCGAAACTGATCGACCGAGCCGTCGTGGGTCGACTCGCCGCCCTCGGGGCCGGGCTCGTCGCGCGACCACTGGAGGGCGCCGACTTCGCCCGAGTCGCGGGTGACGGTGAGCGAGACCACCCGCAAGCCCGCCGCGAGGGAGAGCGCGACGAGGGCCTCGCCGAGCACCTCGCACAAGCGCTCGAGCTCGGGCACCGAGCTGACCACGCGCTCAAACCACCCGTCGGTGATCACGGGCCCAAGATCGTACTTCTCTGCCACCCTATGACCTCCGACTTCGCTCAGTGACCGCTGGGCCTCACGCCGACGGCGGCTGTGACGGCCGCCCCTCTCGCTCTAGCTTCTCGCGGTACCACACAATCGTTCGCATGAGACCGTCTTCGAGCTCGACCCGCGGCGCGAACCCGAGCAATTCTTCTGCCTTGCGCGTGTCAGGGATGCGCAGCTCAACATCGGGGAAATCCCAGTTGACGAAGCGGATCTCGCTGCGGCTGTCGGCGAGGCGCACGATGGTGCGGGCGAGCTGGTAGATGGTGACCGTGGCCCGGGGGTTGCCCACGTTGAAGGCGTGCCCGACGGCCTCGTCGCGGCTCAGCGTGAGCAGCACCGCGTCGACGATGTCGTCGATGTAGCACCACGAGCGGATCTGATCGCCCTTGTTGTGGATGTTGATGGTCTCGCCGCGCAGCGCCCGCAGCACGAAGGCGTGCACGGCCCCTTCGCCCACCTGGCCGGGGCCGAAGATGTTGAAGGGGCGCACGCTCACCGTCGGCACGCCGTATTGCTTGTGATAGCAGTGGGCGAGGTGCTCGGTGGCGAGCTTCGAGACGGCGTACGTCCACCGGGCTTCGCCGACGGCGCCGAGGGTCGTGACGTCGCCCTCGCCCACGCGAAAGGCGTAGCGGCCGAAGACCTCGCTGGTCGAGAAGTCGACGAAGCGCTTGATCGACGGCATCGCGTCGCGGGCGCAGCGCAGGGCGTTGAGGGTGCCTTCGAGGGCGATCTCCATCGTGGGCACGGGGTTCTTGAGCACCGTGTCGACCCCCGCGATGGAGGCGAGGTGCACGACGTGGGTGCATCCCTCGATGGCCTTCGCGAGGGCCACGGGGTCGCGCACGTCGCCCTCGATGAGGGTGACATTGGGGTGCTTGTCGAGCCCCGCGGGCCCCAAGGCGTTGCGCCGCAGGAGGTCGAAGACCACACAATGGTTCTGCTCGACCAGGCGCCGCACCAAGGCCGTGCCGATAAAGCCCGCGCCGCCCGTGAGGAGCACCCTCTGCCCATGAATCATCGCGCTCATTGCCGACGACCCCTTTACTCCATTTCGCGATCGCCGCGTTGACTCTCGCGCGGGCCGATACACTTTACATGCCTCGCGCCCGGTGCAACGATCCGCCGGGTCGCTACAGACCTCTGACGGAGACTCACGATGGGACTCATCGATCGCCTCGGCCGCGCCTTCAAATCGAACGTCAACGCCCTCATCGACAAGGCCGAAGACCCCGGCAAGATCCTCGCGCAGACCATCGACGACATGAGCGAAGAGCTCAAAAAAGCCCGTCAAGAGGTGGTGAGCTCGCTCGCGTCGGTGAAGACCCTTGAGAAGAAGCAGCGCGAGGTGCTCGAAGAGTCGAGCAACTGGGAGAAGCGCGCCATGCTGGCCCTCGAGCAGGGCGACGAAGAGCTCGCCCGCGAGGCTCTCAAGCGCAAGAAGAAGGCCGAGGGCGACGCCCTCGACATGGACAAGACCCGCGAGACCCAGCAGCAGTACGTCGACGAGTTGCGGGCCACCATCGACCAGCTCGAGAAGAAGCTCGAAGAGCTCAAAGCGCGGAAGAACACCCTGGCCTCGCAGGTCGGCAAGGCGCGGGCCGCCGCGGGCAACACCGACGTCGGCGGCGCCAACTCGGGGGCCGTCGGGCGCATCCGCGAGATGCAAGAGCGCATCGCCAACATGGAGGCCGAGGTCGAAGCCCACGAGGTGCTCGACGACCCCAAGAAGGTCGACATCGAAGAGCGCTTCCGTCGGCTCGAACGGGGCGAGGGCAAGGGCGACCTCGACGACGACCTCGCCGCGCTCAAGGCCCGCTTGAAGAAGTGACCCGCCGCTGACCGCCCCCGGGGGCGCCTAGAGACGCGACCAAGTCGTCGGACCGAGCACCGCGAAGGGGCGCAAGTGATGCAAGGCGAAGGGCGAAGACGGGCGGTTGGCCCGTCGAGACCCGGCAACGCAGCAGCGCGCCGCGGACCTAAAGTGGGGCGACGGGAGACTACTTGGTCGCGTCTCTAGCCCTTCTGACCCGGGCCCCGGCGCGAGAGCAGCGCCTTCTCTGCCTCTAGAATCTCTTTCAAGAGCAGCTTGACCTTCGGGTGGGTCGAGCGCCGCGAGACGATCTGCAAGAAGGCCTTGGCGTTCTTGATGTCGCCCTTGGCGAGGGCGGCCTCGGCCTGGGTGAAGAGCGGCGCGAGGTCGGCAGGCAGGGGCTCGAGCGCGGCGGCCTCGGTGCTGCGCGTCTCGGCGACGGGCTCCTGGCGCTCGGCCTCGGGGGTGAGGCGCACCTGACCGCGGCCGAGGGCCTCGTCGTAGCGGGCGCGGAGGCCGGGGTTCAAGAGCACCCGGTAGCCCTCAGAGCCGCGCTTGAAGATGCGGCCCGCGCGGGCCTGCTGCTTCGGGTCTTCGACGTGCTGGTCGGGGTGAAAGCGCAGCGCGAATTTGTGAAAGGCCTCACGAATGCGCTCCGCGGTGGCGTCGCGGGCCACGCCGAGGAGGGCGTAGTAATCGACCCGGTCGAGGTTCTCGTCGAGGGTGCGGTCAGTGAGCATCGGGGTTCTGCGGGGGCTGAGAGAGGGGGAGCGTGGATTGGGGCGATGCTTCGGTGACCGAACGATCGCTCAGCGCGCGGCCATGGCTTGCTGGCGCTGCATCATGGCCTGCTGCTGCGCCTCGTTCGGCAACGTGTTGAGGCTGAGCCTGATGCCCTGCTCTTGCCCGGTCTCGCTGTTGCGGGCCTTGACCCGCAGCGTGCCGTCGGCTTCGAGCTCGAAGATCACCTGCACCGAGACGTCGCCCCGGGGGGCGGCCCGAAGACCGAAGAGCTCGAGCTCGCCGAGCGCGGTGTTCTCTGCGAACTTGCGAGACTCGCCCTGGGCGATGCGAATCAGCACCGAGGTCTGGCCGTTCTGCGTGGTCGAGAAGGCCCGCGAGTGCTCGACCGGAATGGTCGAATTGCGCGCGATCACGGGCTCGCACATGCCGCCCGCGGTCTCGACCCCGAGGCTCAGCGGCGTCACGTCGACGAGCAACGGCGCCACCGGCACGGGCAAGCCCACCACCTGGGTCGAGGGCAAACCCACCGCCACCGCCGGGAGGGCCGCTTGCATCGGGCCCGGCGTCATCGAGCCCGGGCGGATCTGCATCGGGCCGGGGGTGAAAGCGCCAGGGCGACCCCCAGGGCCGGTGGGGGGGAGGTTCGGCACGGGCATCGGGCCGGGCGTGAAGGCTCCGGCGCGGGCTTGCGGCACCGCACCGATGGGCACCACCGGGGGCGCGAGGGGGAGGCCTCCGGGGCGGGCCGGCGGCAGGCCCGGGGGCGGCGCGGCGAACGACGAGGCCCCGGGCTTCAGCGTGGCCGTCTCGCTCGCCATCGGCGGCGGCACGGCCGCCATCGCCTGCGTCTTGATGCCCGACGGGATCGGCGGCACAGCGGGCGGCGCGGCCATGGGCGGCGGCGGCAACGAGGCCAGGTCGACGTCGGCTTCGAGCTTGAACGAATTCGACGCGTCGGAGCCCATCGAGGGCATCACCATCGCGAGTCCGCGGGTGAAGCGGTCTTCCCCCGAAGAGAGCGGCGCGCCGGTGGTGGCGTCGGTGAGCACGTCGGCCTCGACCCTGAAAGACATCGACGCATCGGAGCCCGCCGAGGGCATCGCCGCGCTCACCCCTCGGGCGAAACGGTCTTCGTCGGCTGAGGGCACGATGAGGGCCGCCGCGAGCGAGGGCGGGAGCTTCGACGCGAGGGCGGGGCTGAACCCAATGGGGCTGCTCATCGGGGGCGCCGAGGGGGCCGCAGGCGCCGCAGGCACCGGGTCTTTGGGTGGCAGCGTGGCCGCCGTGGTCGAGGCCGGGGGCGGCACGTTGGCGGGCCTCGTAGGCGGCGCACCCAACGGGAGCTTCGGCGGAGCGACGGGCACCGGCGGCGGGAGCTCTGCCGAGAAGTCGCCGAAGGTGGGGTTCATCGCGATGGTGCTCGGGTCGTCGAGCTGAAAGTTCGGCACCGAACGATCGGCCCCGCTCGACCCCGGGCTGGTGGGCGGCAAGAAGGGGTCGGCCGAGGGCATCACGCTCGTGGCCTCGCCGACCGACGGGGCCATCACCCCCGGGGGGAGCGGCGGCGGGGGCGAAAAGCTCGGCGCCGCGGCCGCCTTCTGCGCCGCCTCGCGGGCCGCCAGGAGCGTCGCCGCCGAGGGGTTCTCGCCTGTGGCGGTGTACGCCATGGTAGGCTCGTCGAGGTTGCCGAGGGCCCCCTGCATGGCTTGGAGGCTCCGGTACGTGTTGCCGCGCAGGGGGTTGATGCCCCCGCTCGGCGCGGCGCCTGGGCTCGGGGCCACCATCGTGCGCGCGCCGGGGGCCGCGAAGGGGTCGTCGAGCTCGAAGCCCTTGCCCGCGCCGGGCGGCACCGCGACGCCGAGGGCCGGGGTTCGGTTGCCGAGGCTTGGGTTGCCTGAGGGCACGGGCACACCCAGGGCCGGGGTGCGGTGACCGAGGGCGACCGCGGGGGGCGGGGGCGGCGCGGCCTTGGGGGCGCCCCCGGGCAAGGGCGGCGGTCGCGCGGTGGTGGCGCTCGGCCCGGGGGTCACCAGGGGCGGCGGCTGCCCCGTCGCGCCGGCCTTGCGGAGGGCGGCCTCTTGCTCGGGCGAGACGCCGGTGAGGGTGCTCCGGCCGGGGCCTTGGCGCTCGCGGTTGGCGCCGGTGACGGCCATGCCCGCGGGCTTGAGGTTCGGCGATGAGAGGTCGCTGTTTGACGCGCCCTCGGGGCTCTGAATGGCCCGGGTGGCATTGCTGCGGCGCGACCCCGCGGTGAGCGCCTCGGCGAGGATCGACGCGCCGAGCGCGACCACCTCTTCGGGCGGCAGATGGGTGAGCGGCTCGCGCCCGAAGAAGCCCTGCACCCGTGAGCGCACCGCGGGGATGCGCGTCGAGCCCCCCACGAGGATCACCGCCGTGAGGTCAGACGCGCGGAGCCCCGCGAGCTTGAGCGCCTCGCCGCACACATCAAAGGTGCGCGACACGAAGGGCGTCGCGATGCGCTCGAGGTCGGGCCGGGTGAGCGTGTGATCGAAATGGATCTTCTGGCCTTTGTGCTGAAAATCGACCACCACCCGCGCCGAATCGGCGGTCGAGAGCTGACACTTGGCCGTCTCGGTGGCGTCGCGGAGCACGTCGTAGAGCACCCGCTCGTTGAGCGGGTCGAGCTTGGTGGCGCGCTGAAACTGCGGCACCAGCGCGTCGGCGAGGGCGACGTCGATGTCGTCGCCGCCGAGGAAGGTGTCGCCCGCGGTGGCCAGCACCTCGAAGACGTTGCCCGCGAGCTCGAGCAGCGTGACGTCAAACGTGCCGCCGCCGAAGTCGAAGATGCAGATGCGCTCGCGGGTGCCGCGGCCGTAGCCGTACGCGAGGGCCGCCGCGGTGGGCTCGTTCAAGATCCGAACGACCTCGAGCTCGGCGATGCGCCCCGCGATCTTGGTGCTCGAGCGCTGAAGCTCGTTGAAGTTGGCCGGCACCGTGATGACGCACTTCTCGACCTTGTCGCCGAGGCTCTGCTCGGCCACGCGCCGCACCGCGCGGAGCACCATCGCGCTCAGCTCGGGGAGCTCGAGGTCGCCCTGCCGCGTGCCCACCGTGACCGCCCCCGCGTTGCCCTCTTTGATCGGAAAGGGCATGCGAGAGAGGGCGCGCTTGACCTCTTCGCTCTTGAAGGGCCGCCCGAGCAGTCGCTTCACCGAGTACACGGTGTTGGCCGGGTCGAGCGCACGCCGGCGGCGCGCCTCGCGACCCACCAGATACCCCGCCCCCTCGGGGAAGCTCACCACCGACGGGATCAAAGGGTTGCCCTCCGGATCAGGTAGAATCTGCGGCCGACCTCCGAGCGACACGGCCACAACAGAGTTGGTGGTGCCCAGGTCGATCCCCACTGCAGGCGCTGTCATCGCCCGCGATGGTAACAGAAACCGCCCGCGGGTTTGTCACCCTCGCGAAGCCTCTTCGAGCATTCTCAGCTCCGCATCGATCCACCCGGCGACCTGCCGGGGGAAGGGCCACATGTATGCATAATCGGGCCCCGTGAACCGCGAGACGATCGACGCCCGGAGCCGCGGACTCTGCGCCGCTGCCAGGCCCTCGACCTCGGCCGTCACGCGCAGGGTCTCGGCGTAGGCCTCCCACTCAAGCCGGGCCCGCCCCCAGGCGAGGCCCATCGGGAGAAACACCACGCCGTACACCAGCACCATGCCCACCCAGCCGTAACGCTCAAACTGCGCCACATGCACGAGCTCGTGGCGCAGGATCTTGTACTGTTCGATGGGGGGCGTTTCGCCCCAACCTTCGGGCACATAGATGGTGCGTCCGAGGGTGGTGACATACTCGCTGAGGTAGCGATCCTGGCCGCCCAGGGTCACGACCCGCAGCGCCCAATCGATGGCCCGCTGGAGCCGATCGTTCGCCTTCGGAACGATCTTGATCGGCCGCGTTTGAGAGGCCATCTGCGCGACGAGGGCTTCAAGCTGTTCGGGTACGAACGATCGCATGGTGTGGGCCTAGAAGAGGTGCGAGAGGCTCACCCAGGGCAAGACCCCGAGGCGCTCGGTGTAGAGCGGCGCGGCGGGCGAGAGCGGGGCGAGGAGACCCAGATCGGCTGAGAAGCGGCGGGTGTAGAAGCGCACCCCGCCGAGGGCGTAGGGCAGCACCCGGCGGCCGCCGTCACCCAAGAGGGCCTCGGCCCGGGCCCGCGACTCGCGCGAGAGCTCGGCGAGCGCGAAGCCCTGGGCGAGGAGCTTTACGCCGTTGACGAGGCGCAGGTCGGCGGTGACGTGCCCCATCAGCCACACGCCGCCGAGGCCGGTGCGCTGCGCGAGGTGGAGGCCGCCCGAGAGGGCGAGGCGGTCGCTCCACCAGGTGACGAGGGGGCCCGAGGCCCAACCGAGGCCCGCGAAATTCCACGTAAACCCGAGGCAATCGGTGGCCCGGTCGGCGTCGCCCCGGAAGGGCACCGTGGCCATGCCCCACCACGCCGCGGCGAAGCCCTCGCGCTCGTAGAACAGCACCCTCGCGTCGACGCTGAGCCCGTAGAGGTAGTACGGCACCCCGAGGCCCACATCGACCCTGCGGGTGAGCCCGTACCGCGCCCCGAGCCACCCTAAGGCCGAGAGGTAGTGGGCCATCACGTCGCCGTACCGAACAATCCGCGCCGTCGGGAGCTGAAAGTACGCGCCCACCCCGAGGTCGGGCGTCTCGCGGACCCGCCGTGATGCGCCGAGGCTCGTGCCGGGCTCCCAGGGGTACTCCGCGGCTTCGCGGGGCCTCGCGGGGCGTCGTGCGGGCCAGCGTCGCGCGACGGGCACCGGCAGCGCCTCGGAGGCGTCGAGGGCGTTGCCTTCGCCCTCGGGCGAGGGCGCGTCTCGGGGCGCGGGGGGCGTCTCAGCCCAGGGCGCCAAGGTCGGCGCGCGGTCTGGGGGGGCGGCTGCGGTCGGTGTGGGGGCGGGCTGCGCGCGGGCCTGCGCGGCCGCGAGGCTCAGCGCCGCGAGGGCGCGAGACGCTGCGGCGGCGCGCGTCGGCGTCACGTCAGTTCGAGGGCTCGCTCGGCGGAGGGGCCTCTTGCTCGGTGGCGCCGGGGTCATCAACGGGCTCGCCCTCGGAGGCTACCTCACCCTGCGCGTCGGCCGCGACGGTCTCGTCGGGTTCGGCCACGGGCTCGACGCCCACGACCTTCTCGTCGTCGCCGAGGCGGATGATGCGAACGCCCTGGGTGTTGCGCCCCGCGCGGCGCACCTCGCTCACCTTGGTGCGGATGATCTGACCGCGGTTCGTGATGACCATCAGCTCTTCGGCCTCGGTCACGAGGTCGAGGTCGACGACCATGCCGTTGCGCTCGCTGGCGTCGATGGCGATGATGCCCACACCCCCGCGATTTTGCAGGCGAAACTCGTCGAGCGGGGTGCGTTTGCCGAAGCCGTTCTCGCAGACCGAGAGCACGTCTTGCTGGGTGGCGTCGGTGACGGCCTCCATCGAGACCACGGTGTCGTTGTCGCGGAGCTCGATGCCCTTGACCCCGCGCGAGTCGCGGCCCACCCGGCGCACGTCTTCGACCTTGATGCGGATGCTCATGCCGAGCCGTGTGCCGAGCATCAGCTCGCCGTTGGGGTCGACCACCGCGGCCCTGAGGAGCGTGTCGCCGTCTTCGATGGCTACGCCGATGATGCCCGACTGACGGATGTTGCCGTAGGCCTTGAGCTCGGTGCGTTTGACGAGCCCGTTGGCCGTACACGTCACCAGGTCGAGCCCGTCGCGGAAGGCGCTCACCGGCACGATGGCCGCGATCTTCTCGCGCTGGCTGGCGTCACCCGCGGCGTCGAGGCCGACGAAATTGACGATCGATTTGCCCTTCGAGGTGCGCGAGCCCTCGGGCACCTCCCACACCTTCTTCAAGAACGCGCGGCCGCGGTCGGTGAAGAACAGCACGTGGTCGTGCGAGCCCGCGACGAAGAACTTGTTGATGAAGTCTTCTTCTCGGGCCTCCATGCCGATCTTGCCGCGCCCGCCGCGCTTCTGGGCGCGGTAGTCAGAGAGGGCGGTGCGCTTGATGAAGCCCTGGTGCGAGCAGGTCACCACCACGTCGTGCTTCTCGATCAGGTCTTCGAAGCGGATCTCGCCGTCTTCGGCCACGATCTCGGTGCGCCGCGTGTCGGCGAAGCGCGCCCTGACGTCGTTGAGCTCTTGCTTGATGACCCCGAAGAGCACCCCGTCGTCGTCGAGGATCGACCGGAGCCAGGTGATCTGGTTCGAGAGCTCGCCGTACTCGGCCGCGAGCTTCTCGCGTTCGAGGCCCGTGAGCCGGGCGAGGCGCATGTCGAGGATGGCCTTGGCCTGGCGCTCGGTGAGGCGAAAGTCGAGCACCGCCGCGGCGGCCGCGATCTCGGCCTCGGGGCGCCCCGCGCGGCGCACGAACTCTTCGAGCCCGCGCAAGGGCAGGGCCATGAGCCGCTCGCGGGCGACCTCGGGGTCGGGGCTCTCGCGGATCGTCTGGATGATCAGGTCGATCTCGGTGGTGGCCATGCCGAGGCCCAACACGATCTCGCGCTGGCTCTCGGCCTGACGGAGCTCGAAGCGGGTGCGGCGGGTCACCACGTCGCGGCGGTGGTCGATGAAGACCTGCAAGATCGCCGGCAGGGTGAGCACCCGCGGCTGGCCGCCCACGATGGCCAGGTTGATGATGCCGAAGCTCTCTTGGAGCTGGGTGTTCTTGTAGAGGTTGTTCAGCACCACCTGGGCGGCGGCGTCGCGCTTGAGCTCGACCACCACCCGCAGGCCCTCGCGCGAGCTCTCGTCGCGGATGTCGGCCACGCCTTCGAGCTTCTTCTCGCGCACGAGCTCGGCCATGCGCTTGAGCATCGAGGCCTTGTTGACCTGGTACGGGATCTCGGTCACCACGATCATCTCGCGGTCGCCGCGGCCGATGGGCTCGATGGCGGCCCGCGCGCGCATCACCACCGAGCCGCGCCCGGTGCTGTACGCCTGCTTGATGCCGCCGCGCCCGAGGATCAACCCCCCCGTCGGGAAGTCGGGCCCCTGCACAAAGCCCATGAGGTCTTCGACCGTCGCGTCGGGGTGGTCGATGAGGTGCAAGGTCGCGTCGACCACCTCGCCGAGGTTGTGCGGCGGGATGTTCGTCGCCATGCCCACCGCGATGCCGCCCGACCCGTTCACCAACAGGTTCGGGAAGCGCGCCGGGAGCACCAAGGGCTCGCGCTCGCTCGCGTCGAAGTTGTCGCCGAAATCGACGGTCTCTTTGTCAATGTCGCTGAGCAGCTCGTCGCTGAGCCGCGAGAGCCGCACCTCGGTGTACCGCATCGCGGCCGCGGGGTCGCCGTCGACGCTGCCGAAGTTGCCCTGGCCGTCGACCAGCACCATGCGCATCGCGAAGTCTTGGGCCATGCGCACGAGCGCGTCGTAGACGCTCATGTCGCCGTGGGGGTGGTACTTGCCGAGCACCTCGCCGACCACGCGGGCCGCCTTCTTGTACGGCTGATTCCACACGAGGCGCATGTCGTGCATCGCGTAGAGGATGCGACGGTGCACGGGCTTCAGGCCGTCGCGCGCGTCGGGGATGGCGCGCCCCACGATCACGCTCATCGCGTAATCGAGGTAGCTCCGCTGCATCTCTTCTTCGAGGTCGATCGGCACCAGGTTCGGGCCCCCAGGCGCCCCGACCCCATCACCACCCGTCGGCGGGCCCGGAGGCTGCCCCCCTGCCTGGCCCTCATCTTGTTTCTCGTCGCTCATCTCGTACCGGCCGACCTTCTACCAAACTCCGCCCCCCAGCGCCCACCGAACGACACGCCCCAATGACATTCTCTGGACTGCCAACCGTGTTGACACCCGTGACAACCCGGGGCCTCACCCGGGCCTGGGCTGGGCGTTGAGAATTCACTGCTTTGGATGCATGGCCCGGGGTGTGCTATGGCCCTTTGGATGACCCGTCGTCGCCTGCTGTCAACGTTGGTGACGGTGGCCCTCCTTGGGGGCTGCCTTGGGCGCTCGCTGCCGCTGCCGCCGCCGAGCGTGACGTCGCAGTCGGTGACCGAGTGCGCGGCCTCGGTGTGCCCATCGGGGGGGGTGACGGTGACGCTTGAGGGCACCGCGCTGCCGAACGCGACGGTGGTGGTCGAGGACCTGAACCCGGCGCAGATGGGGGCGCGGGGCGAGCTTTTGGCGGTGGTGACCCGGGCCGACGACGAGGGGGCGTGGCGCGCGATCCTTGGGCCGCGGCGCGACCCCGACTCCGAGCGGGTGCTGGCGCCGCAGCGGGGCGACACCGTGCAGGTGTGGCAGGTGAGCGTCGAGGGCGACGCCTCGGGGGTGCGGAGGGTGGTGATTCCGCGCGGGGCGATGTAGGGGGTGAGGGGTGGAGCGAGGTGTTCGAGGGTGTTAGACCGCGCGGTGATCGTCTGGCTCGTTGACGCATTTTCGCTCGCCTTGGGGCTCTTCGCGTCGCTGAAGGTGCTCGCCGCGGCGCGCCGCGTGCGGGGCGGTTGGGCGCGGGCCTCGGCGGCGCCGTGGGCGGCCTGGGGGGCGGGCGCCTCGGGGCGCGTCTGGTGCCTCGTGGCGGCGGCCTCGCTCGGGGTGTATGCGTTTTCGCGGTGGGCCGTGAGAGTGTGATACCGTCTCGGGCCTCAGAGCGCGACAAGGCATGGCCAAAGTACAATCGCCGCTTCTCGGATATAACACCAACGTTCGGTACCGCGGGCGCGTGTTTCACGTGCAGACCGAAGACAGCGGTGTGACCAAACCGCACGTCATCACGCATCTTTTTGCTGATGGCGGGCGCATCATCAAGTCGCAGAAGACGGCCTACGCCGAGCTGCTCGAGCACCCCGACCTGCAAGGGCAGGTGAAGAAGCTCATGCAAGACCAGCACAAGGCCATGCTCTTGTCGCTGCGCTCGGGCGAGCACGACGCGATGATCGGTTTTGAGGCCGAGACCGCGGCCTTCGATGCCGCCGCGACCCAAGAGATCGACGCCGCCGCGGTGCTGGCCGAGGTGGCCACGATGACCCCGGCCAAGCCCGCCGCGCCGGTGGCGCCGGGCGCGTCGGCGGCCCTCGAAACGCCGACGGTGCCGAACCCGCCCTTCGTGGGCCTGGGCACGCCGACGGCGCCCGGTGCGCCGGTGCCGACCCCAATGGCGACCTCTGGGGCGACTCCGGGGGCGGGGCTCTCGCGGAGCGGGCCGAAGCGGCGAAACAGCGAGGTGATCCCCCTCCCGGCGACGACGCCGGCTCAGATCTTTCGAGCCCCTTGGGCCGAGCGGGCGGCGCCCAACTGGGGCGACGGCGTGGTGAGCGAGCGGAGCCTCGATGAGGTGATCCTGAGCTTCCTCGCGCGCGAAGTGGAGCCCTGACGCGAAGGGCCCGCGGGGGCCCTCAGGCGGGGCACAGGGGCGGTTACTTCACCACCCGGAGGTACGACGGCAGCTCGCGCGCTTTGCGCCCCGACGGCGGCGGCGAGGAGGGGCGCGGCGGGTCGGGCTCGCGCTCGGGTTCGCGCTCAGGCTCAGCGGTCGCGCGCTCGGGTTCGGGGGCGGGAGGCGGCTGTGACGTGCGGAGCTGGCGCACCTCGGCGAGGCGCGGCTTCGACGCGGGCGCCTCGGCGGCCTCGGGCGCGGGCGCCTCGGAGGACGCCTCCGCGGAGGGCTTCGCGCCCTTGTCGGCCCGCGCGGCGGCCGCGTCGGGGCTTCGCGGCGTACGCTCTTTACGGCTCTTGGGAGCCCCTCGGGTGCTGACCTTCTCGTCACCCGCGGGGGTCTCGGCGCGGGGCGCCTCGTCGACGGGCGGCACCGCTGCGATCTTGGGGCGGCTCGATTTGGTCTTTTCGCCGCGAGAGGCGGGCGGGCTGCGTCGCACCGCCGCGGGCTCGGGCACCATCTCGGGCGGCAGCTCGCGCGGCCACACCGTCACCTGACCGTCTTCGGCCACCAGCGCATACACGGCGCTCCACGGCAAGACGCAGAGGAAGGGCGAGCGGTTGAACGAGAGGGTGCAGCGTACGCCCTCTTCGTCGATCACGAGGTCGGGGATCGGGATGGCGAAATTCAGCCCCAATTGCAGCACGAGCTGGTGCCGTGCGGCGAGCCACTCGGGCACCTTGACGCCCTCGCGTCGCGGGTCGAGGTGCACAAACACGCTGCCGCGGTCGAGCAGTTTGTGGAGCTGTTGTTTCTTCGGAGGGGGTTCTGCCGACATCGCGTTGGCCTCTCCCTACCGCGAGGGGTGCGGTGGAGGCAACCTTCTGACCCGACCCGCGGGGGCGCTGCGGGCGGGGGCGTCGCGGGGCCGACGGGTGAAGTGGCGGTTGACGCGACGGCGCGGGTGCGTATGCTCGCGGCGCTTTGTTGGTGTCCCTGAGAGGTATCGCTCTGGGGGCGAAACGGTTTCGACGTGGGTAGTGACGCGAGAGATGGCACGACCGCCGGCCCGTAACGGCGTAAATACTACGGAAACAAGAGCTGCGAACGATAACGCACTCCCCTTCGCTGTCGCGGCCTGAAAAACCGCCAGTGACGCGCTTCCGGCAGCCTGCCTGTGCTGACGTAAGGGTGTAAACGAACAGGCTGGCCCCTCGCTGCGCCCGCAGGGCGAGGGGTGAGAAAAATCTGTGGGCTGGTTGCCCCGAGAGCCTGTCGATGCGCTCGAAGGGTGACGAGATTTGAGCATCGACTATGTCGTGTAGAAGTCCTCGCTGAGCGCTTGCGGACCCGGGTTCGACTCCCGGCGCCTCCACCAAGATTGGCCTTGATCTAAAGGCTTTTGTGAATCACCCCGCGGCTCGCACTGTGTGTATTGCCGCGGGTTCGCCTTGAGGCAGCTCGAGCGGCCTGACGGCGCCCCGCCGAGCGTCGAGAGAGGCGTCGCGCAGGGGCATCTCGATGGTGGCGTGGCCGAGAAGCTCCTGAACGCTTTTCAGCGTGGCGCCCCGCATCACGAGGTGGCCGGCGAAGGTGTGGCGCAAGGGAGATTGCTGCGACAACACCGTCGCCGAGCGCTTCTTCGCGACATGAATGGATGAGGTCGCAGTCGACCACGACGCTGCGAGGGCGACTGGTGCCGTCGGTGTCTGCATCGACGGTGACCGCAACACCAGGCGAAGGCACGCGTTCATCGACGACAATCTGCATCGAGAGTCCTTCCTACGGGCTCGTGGAGGAAGGGCAGATCGTGTTCGTGAGCCCGATCGTTTTGCGTGTGATCGCTGCGCCGAAGTAGCGTTCGGCGCGGGAACATGGCCATCACCGATCGCACACGAAAGATTCTGTGGGCGCGTTCTGCCGGGCGCTGCGCGATGTGCAAGCAGCGCATCATCGTGAGCGCGACCGACGCGGACTCCGAGGCCGTTGTCGGCGAGGAGTGCCACATCGTCTCGGGCGTTCCCGGCGGCCCTCGGTACGACCCGTCTCTCCCGGCCGCCCGTGTGGACGGCTACGACAACCTCATTCTCCTGTGTGGCACCCATCACACGGAGATCGACACGCAGGTCGGCACGTACCCTGTTGCCCGCCTGCGAGAGATGCGGACGCGACATGAGGAGGCAGTCGCTGCGGCGACCGAACCAACGCGCCCGCGCCCAGGCGATGAAGTGCAACGCGAGGCTGCGATTCCGTCTCCCGACACCTTCGAGGTAAAGGTGGGGATGATCTGGTCGCAGCGGGCCGACATCGACGCGGGCCACGAGGTCATCCGCTTCAAGGGGAGCTTGCTGGCCAAGACACGCCGTGAGGATGTGAACGGCCCGACGTGGCGCTGGCTGTACCGGCTACAGAGCGGGATGTACCTCGTGTACATCCGGCGCAACTGGCGGGGCGACTACGAAGAGGCGTGGCTCGGGCGCGCTGATCCTGACTCCGAGCGCACGACGCTGACGCTTGACGAGGTACAACAGCAGTTCCGCGAACTCGCTGCGCAGGCGGGCATTCCGCGCGTTCGCATCGTGGAGTGACGGTGGGCGGTCGGGGCGATCAATGCCGTGCCGATCAGCCCCAGCGCCACGCCGAGGAGTCCCATGACTGGGCGCTCCCACGGAGCACAGGGTCGAGGAACGCGCTCGCCGCCGCCGTCACTGCGTCCAGCGTCGGCCACGGGAGGCTGTCAGTCTGTGCGATGCGCGCGTACGGCGCTGCCCACGCGCTCGGCGGCGCTGGCAACGTCGCGGGGAGCGCGTGCGTGCCACGGAACGCGAAGGTCGCTTCGAGCGCTGCGCGAAGTCGTTCGCCCTCGAACGATCCCGTGAGCGCGAGCAGCGCCAGGTCCGGCAGGTCCTTCACGCGCGTGTTCTCCCGCGGGCGCGGGAGTGTGTACGCGTGGAGTTTTTCGGCGACGTGGCTCTCGCGGGGATAGACCCTCAGCCGCGAGGCCGCGATGCCCGCGAACTCCAGGAACGCGCTGCCGGGAAGGATCTCGGGCGCTTCGACGAGGCGGTCGGCGAACCCTGCATCAACGCCGAAGTGCTGGCCGTAGAGCTTGCCTGCGAGCTGCGCCGACGCGGGGAAGCGCCGCCCCGCGTAGACGATGCCTTCGCCCTCGAACGTCGGGTGCTCGGGGTCGGGCCGCACCTCGAAGCGCAGGTGGTCCCCGAGGTCGAGCGCGCACGCCGCGTTGAGCTGCGCCTCCAGGGCGTCTGGATCGCCGAGCACACGGAGGTCCAAGTCCTTCGTGGTGCGGGCGCGTGCGAGCCGGAGTTCGAGCACCACCCCGCCCTTCACGACGACGCGGTCGCCGAGGGCCTCCATCACCCGCGCGAGGAAGCGGTCGAACACCACGAGCTGCCGCTGGCGGTTGATGGGGCGCCCGAGGCGGGTGGCATCGGCGCGGAGCCGCGCTTCGAGCGCCTGCTTGAACGCGGCCGGGGAGGTGTACGAGCGGGCGGTCATCGGGCGGTTCTTCGGGGCGGTGCGACGCCGGAGGGAAGGTCGAGGCCGCGGAGATCACCGCGCGTGAAGAGCCCGCGACGCAGACCCCGCTCGATGGCCTGCTGGAGCCACTCGGGCGCGACGTGGGCGGCGACGCAGTCGCGCAGCGTACAAAGCGCCGAGGTCACCGGCACCGGGCCGCGCAGCACGATGTCGCCCGCTGGGATGTCCGCGTAGGCGACCGCGACGTTCGGCGGAACGCGCAGCCGCCGTCGCGCGTCGGCGGCCGGGAGGGTCATGTGGACGCGCGCGGGCAGGGCGTCGGCAAGGTCGTGCGCGTGCAGCGCGCTCTCGTGGCTTACAACACCGCGCCGGTCGGACCAGAGCCACGGCACGACGAGGTCACCCTCCTCGGTCGCGGGGAAGCGCACGAAGCGAAAGATGCCCCGGCCCGCGCGCTCCAGGCTCCCCCGGTTGAGGTGGTGCTGGAGGAGCTGGAGGGAGTAGCCGGCCTCTCGCGCCTGGGCGGCGGTGAAGTACCCAGCCTGCCCCACGGCGACGCCGAAGAGCTGGTCGAGGTCGGGCCCGTTGGGGTGGGGGGACGAGAGCAGCACGCCACGATCTTATAAAGCGTGGCTTTATGTTGTTGCAAGCGATCGAGACCCTCGTGGTGCGGGAGAGGCGGCTCGTGGCGGTGCCCATCTGGTGCCCAGAACCCGTGGCGACCGCTGGGAAGCGATGGGAAGCGGTGGGTACTGGTCGGGGACCGGAAGCGCTGTCCCTGCCGGAGGTTGTGGGAGAAAGTCGTGTGTTGGTACGTAGTTATGCTGCGCAACTCCGGCAGGGTTCGACTCCCGGCGCCTCCACCAGGTTTGTTGCTTGTTTCTCTGTGACGGTGTGCGACGCGCTGGCGGGTGCGGTGACGCAAGGGCGGGCCGACGCGGCGATGCCGCAGCCGTGTGTGTGGACGCGCGTTGCGGGCGTGCCCGCGCGGCCCCAGTTCGCAGTGACCCGTTCGGCGAGGTCGCGGAGGCGGAGCCGTCCGGGTTGCGCGTCGACGCGCTCGGCTGCGGGGGGCGGGGGCGTCGGATGCACCGCTCACGAAACCGCGGCGCGGCCAGCAAGCCCATCGGCGAGCGGTCGACGCGGTTCTCAGGCGCGGAGAGGTCTTCGCGGGTGAAGGGGGCGGCAGGCACGGGCGCACATGCCCGGGTTCACCAACTCGTCGCGAGCGCTACGTGCCCCACGCCGCGCGCCCGAAGATGACCTCGCGGTGGAAGCTGAGATACTCCGCTCCCGGGCGCTCGAAGTCCTTTCGGCGCAGGTCGATCCTTTGATTCATCCCGCCGATGGCCTTCTCGAACGACGCGTCGTCCTCGAACAGCTCTCGCGCGCGCGGCGCTGTCACCACCGCGAGATCCTCCGCGAGCGTGAACAGGCCCCCTTCGAACGCGCGATCATGCACGACGCACAACGAGAGACCGTTGGCCGGGTCGAGTCGCTGGTGGTCGTCGGCGTCGGCCCAAGGCCGGATGTGGCCCGCGCGGAGGAAGAGCGCGGCTGACCGAGGCGTCGCGGGGCGAAACTCGCAGAGCGCGCACTGGTTGCCGTAGTTCGCGAGGACCCGCTCGCGGAAGGGGCGCTGGCCACGCCGCGCGACACCCTCGCGACGTACGGAGGTGCCTCCCGCGGGGATCGCGATGCCGCGACTGCGAACCGCGGTGCCGGACGCCACTGCGGCGGCGTCGGCTGCGTCACCGCCTGGGTAACCGAGCGCATCCAAGAGTGCCGGGAGCCGCGGGAGGTGCACGGACATCGTCTCGACGGCCGCCCACAGCGCGTCGAGATGACGCGCGTAGCGATCGACCACCTCGACATCGCGTGCGCTTCGGCCGGGGGCCCCTCGCGCGCCGCCGCTGAGCACGAAGCGCTGGTTCTGGATCTTCCACGAGACGGCGTCGGTGGACCGCCCGATGATCTCCGACAGGAGGGTCACGGCGGGGTGCTGCGAGCTGCTCCCATCGGCGCGGATCTTCGTGCCGCCGAGCCGCGCGGGGTCGAGGTACACGAGCAACAGAAACGCGAGGACGCTCTCCGCTTCGTTCCAGACGCGCGAAGGCCGCGTCCGCGCAGCAAGCTCTCGCGCGGCGTCTTCAAGGGTCGTGGGCCGATCCACGGCGCCAGGCTCTCGCGATCGGCCGCGTCGCGCCAGACCGAAAGAGCGTGTCGAACCTCTGCTCGCTTGATCCGCCGGAGCGCGCTGCGTTCGCAGACTCGCCCCTCGCGAAGCGCAGCGCACCACGCCTTCCAGCGCGTGGCCCGTCGCTCCGCGCGCACGAGTCTGCGGCTCACAACCCGCCAGTTGGGTGTGCGGAACGTGTCAACGCGTGTCGGGGCGGCCGCTGCCCGCAACGCAAACGATCACCTCGCGCACCAACCCCCCGGCACTCCGCGCCGCCGACCCGCGCCGCGCGGCTGACACCCTCGCGCGCGCCGCCGGGCCCAAAGCCCGAGCCCGAAATTTCGCGCCCTAGGCGCTCGCGAACGCGTGTGTCTGCCCGCGCCCGTACGCTACGCTGCCCCGCGATGGAACGAGAGAACCTTGAAGCGTGGCTCCGCGGGCTCGAAGACTTCAACGACTTCGAGGCGGGCTTCGGTGACTTCGCGGGGGCCTTCGAGATGCTCCCGAACGCGGCGGGCCTAGAGGCCTACGTCTACCCGCTCGGCTTTCACGGCTCGGGCTCCTGGATCGCCCTCTGGCGAAAGGAGCCGACGGACTCCTGGGCCCACGCGGCGATGGTCTGGATCGACTCTGAGGGCGAGCCCTGGGAGCCCTTCGCGGCGACCCCCGCGGAGGGCCTCGCGATGCTCGCGCTCGACACCGGGGCCGTCTACGACGCCGCCGCGGCCGCGCGGTACAACCCCTCGCGCGAAGACGTCGCGGCCTGGGGCCCTCGCACCGCCGAGGCGCTCGCGAAGTGTCTCGTGCGCTACCCGGGTCAGGCAGAACACCGCGCGCGGCTCGCCGCGGCCGGCATCGCGCTGCCGTCGAACGCGCTCGACATCGCACACGCGGCGCTGACTGCCCACGGGAGCTTCGCAACGTGGCTCGCGTCTCGCGCAGCCTGAGCCCGCGCGGCGGCGGCTCATCGGGCGGCCTCGCGGATCGCGATGAGCCCCTCGTGCAGCGTGGTGACCCGAAAGCCGTCAAAGCGCCGCTTGAACTTGTCAGACACGAAGAGGTTGTCGTGCGCGTACCGCGGCAAGAGCTCGGCGGCGTCGCGGAGCTGCCGGTTGAACAGTCCCGCCAGCGCGAGCTGCCAGCGCGGCAAGACCCGGTAGCGGCCCTTCACGCTGAACACCGTCGCGGCTAGCGCGACCAACGCGCGGTAGGTCAGACGCCCGTCGTCGCAGGGCAGGTGCCAGGTCTGCCCGTAGGCGTCGCGGGTGTTGCCCAAGAGCGCCATCGCGCGGCTCGCGTCGGGCGTAAAAATCAGGCTCCGCAAGGTGTCGTCGCGCAGAAAGACTCGCGCCGTCTGACCGCGCAGCAAGGGGTCGATGAGGGCGCTGTTGGTGATGCTCTGGGTCTTCGCGGGGCCGTAAAACTCGGGCGCTCGGCAGATCATCGCCTCGACCCGCCCCGCCGACATCGCGTCGAGGAGCGCAGTCGCGATGGCCGCGCGCACCCGCCCTTTGGGGCCGAAGGGCGCGAAGGCCGTGTCTTCAGTCTGCGGCGTCTCGGTCTGCGGGTACATGTACGTGTTGTCGAAGAACACGAGCCGCGCGCCGTGGGCCGCGCAGGCCTCGATGACGTTGCGCATGATGCGAGGCCATTGGGCCTCCCAGAGGGCGGTGTCCATCGGGAGGCCCGCGGTGAGGTAGGCCACCTCGGCGCCTTTGACGGCCGCGAGGGTCTGGGCCGCGTCGAGGAGGTCGGCGGGGTGAAGGCTGTCGCCCGGGTTGACCCGCTGCGGGCGTCGACTGACCAGCCGAAGGTCGGTCGTAAACTCCAGAGAGAGGCTCTCCGCGAGGCCGTGCCCGATCTGCCCGCTCGACCCGAGGATCACTTGCATCGTAGGGCTCACTTCTAAGCCTCCCGATCGCAATGGCAACCTCCCCCACGGCGTCGCGCCGCGGCGATCGCGCCCCGACGGCGACGCGCCCCGGTGTGGGGCGCCGCGTCGGGACTGCGGGTGCGGCTCAGTCGTCGAGGGTGCCGAATCGGTCGCTGTTGAAGTCGACGATGGCCTGGCGGATCTCGGCCGCGGTGTTCATCACGAAGGGCCCATACTGCACGATCGGCTCGTCGATGGGCGCGCCGTTCAGCACCAGGAGTTGGGCCTCGGCGTCGGCCACGAGGGTGATGGCGTCGCCCTCGTTCTTGAACACCACCAGGTCGTTGCCCTTCGCCGTGTGCGTGCCGTTGACGGTGACCGAGCCCGACATCACCAAGACCGCCGCGGTGTGGGCCGCCTCGAAGCGCAGCGGCAAGGCGCCGCCCGCGTTCAGCCGCACGTCGTAGACGTTGATGGGCGTGAAGGTCTCGGCCGGGCCTCGCACGCCCTCGTACGCGCCCGCCACCACCCGCACCGTGCCCGCGCCGTCGGCCAGGGTCACCAGGCCCATCTCGGCGGCCCGCAGCGCCTGGTATTTCGGCGCCGCCATCTTGTGGGCCCGCGGCAGGTTCACCCAGAGCTGGGCCATCTGGAAGGGGCCTCCGGCGCGGCTGAAGGCCTCGTCGTGGTACTCCTTGTGGAGGATGCCCGACGCGGCGGTCATCCACTGGACGTCGCCGGGGCCGATCACGCCGCCGCCGCCAGCGCTGTCATGGTGGGCGACGCTGCCTTGCCACGCCAGGGTCACGGTCTCAAACCCGCGGTGCGGGTGCACGCCGACGCCGCGCCGCCGCGTCGTGGCCGCGTAATGCCAGGTGGGGTGATAATCAAGCAGCAGGAACGGGCTGAGCCGCCGCGCCGCCTCGGGAATCACCGAGAAGTACCCCGCCACCCGAAACCCATCGCCCACCCAGTGGGTGCCCGGCGGGGTGTACACCGCCTCGACCGCGCGCACCCTCTCGGTGAGGGGCGCGGTAGGCGCACGGGTCTCGGTCGCAGCGGCGGTCAGGGTCTCAACGTGGGTCATGGCCGCATCGGCCTCCTCTCTCTGGGCCCGGGCGAGCGCCCCGCTCTGAGGCTCCTCGTCGGGCGAGAGCGAGTGTGCGCATCGCCGAGCGGCTGAACAATCTCTCAAAACAAGAAGCGCTGTTCTCAGAATTGAGACAATCTACGGCTGCGGCCCCATCCGCGCGCTCAGGCGCTCGGTGAGGAGCTTCATCAGCGCGACGACCTTGGGCGCGACGTGGCGGGTGCTCGGGTAGAGGGCCATCACGGGCACGTCGGGGGCCGACCAGGCCCCGAGCACGCGAACGAGGCGGCCCGCGGCGAGGTCGTCGAGGCACTGGTACTCGGGCAAGAGCGCGAAGCCGAAGCCCTCGCGCACCACCGCGCGGAGGAGCTCGTAGTCGTTCACCACGAAGCGGGGCCGCACCGTGAGGGCCCGGCGGCGGGCGCCCGCGGCCAGCGACCAGGTGTCTCCCTCGGGCGCGAAGGCCACGCAGGGGCGGTCTTCGAGGGCCTCGGGTGACTTCGGCGCGCCGAGCCGTCGCACGAGGGCGGGGGCGGCGTAGAGGCCCCGTCGCACCACGCCGACCTTGCGGGCCACGAGGCTCGAATCAGGCACCGCCCCGGCCCGCAGCCCGAGGTCGAAGCCCTCGGCGATGAGGTCGACACGGCGGTCGGTGACGACGAGGTCGAGGTCGACCTCAGGGTAGAGCGAGAGGTAGGTCGCCACCAAAGGCCCGAGCACCGCGAAGCTCGGCGGGATGGTCACCCGCAAGCGGCCCTTGGGCGTGCCCTGCATGCTCGTGAGCGCCCGCTGCGCCTCTTCGAGGGCCCCCACCACCCGCACGCAGTGCTCGTAGTACACCCGCCCGAGGTCGGTGAGGCTCACCGCGCGGGTGCTCCGCTGCAAGAGCCGCGCGCCCACCCTCGCTTCGAGCTCGGCGATCTTGCGGCTCACCGTCGACTTGGGCATCGCGAGCTGCCCGGCCGCGGCGGTGAAGCTCCCGGCCTGCACCACGCGGGTGAACGCGACGATCTCGCCGAGGTCGGCGTCGAGGCCCGCGGCGTCGTTCATGCTGCACAATCTGACACAGTCGACGCGATTGTTCGAGCGCGCTGCGGCTCAGCGGGCCCGCCACGCGGCGTCGGCCTCGGGCAGCCGCGCGAGCACCTCGGCCACGTCGGCGCTCTGCGTGAGGAGGGCCACCACCTCGGGCCACGGCGCCGCGTAGATACCCGGGAGCTCAGCCTCTTCGGGGTCTCGGAGCCGAAAGGCGAGGCGCTCGTCGGGCGGGCTGAACTGCGCGTCGACGCCGGGCTTGTTGCCGCGGGCGTCGCAGCGGTACCAGCCGAATCCCTTGAGGTAGACCGCGTTCAGCCCGTGGAGGCAGTACGGGGCCCCCGCGTCGCCCACCGAGAGGCGCTGGTAGCACAGGCCCGCGGCGATGCCGTTGGCGCGTAGGAGCGCCGCCAGGAGGTGGCTCTTGGCGTAGCAGTACCCGGTGCGATGGGCGAGGGCCTCAGAGGCCGCGCAGGTGACGGGGTTGGCGCGGTGATCCCAACTGTGACGGACGGCGTCGCGCACGAAGGCGAAGCAGCGCGCGGCCACCTCGACCTCGGCGGCGCAGCCCTCGGCGAGGGCCAAGGCCTGGCCGATCACCGCGGGGTGTTCGCTGTCGACCCAGTGGTTCGGACGCAGAAAGGGCGCGAGGGTCTCGGCCGAGACCGCGCCGCGGTGGGGCCCATGGGCGAAGTCGATCTCGAAGTGCGCGGAGTCTGTCAAGGGTCGCTCGTGCCCCACGGCGGCCCCTGGGCCCTCGCCGTGAGGGGCGCCGTCGGCGGCCCGAGGCGCCGCCAGCTATCGCAGAATTCATCTTCTATTCAAGGGTTTTGAGCGAATGCGATTTTCTGTGACAGATCGCTCCGGGCGCGGCCACTCCACCGCCATGCACCTCAAGCCTCATGCGCTCACTCTCTCCCTTCTGGCGGTCGCGTGCGGCGCCCCCTTGCCCTCGACCGAGACCGACGCCGCGGCCCAGAGCGCCGACGCCGCGCAGTCTGACGCCGGCGCGCTCGGGTCATCCGACGCGATCGTGCGGTGTCGGCCCAACGATCAGCCTCCCATCGGGCGCGACGCGGCGGTCGATGGCGGCGCGGTCGATGGCGGCGCGGTCGATGGCGGCGCGGCTGCGGGCGACGCGACGATCGCGTGCGGCGCGAACTTCACCTGCCCCGAGGGCTACCGCTGCGTGGGCCTCGCAACGACGCAGTGTGTGCGCACGGCGCCCCTGGGCGGGGCCTGCTCGGACAGCCCCGAGGCGCGGGTGTATTGCGACCGATCGGCCTCGTGCGAGTCGGTCAACGGCGCGATGCGCTGCGTCGCCTACGGCGCAAACAACGGTGTCTGCCGCAACACCCAGGGGTGCTCGCCGCGCTGCGACCCGGGGCTCGGATGCGACGCCACCACGCACTGCCGCCCGGGCCTCTCGGCGGGCGCGTTCTGCGGCGCGCAAGGCGATTTCTGCAACGAGGGCGCGAGCTGCGAGACCGTCGACGGCACCGCGCGCTGCATCGCCGAGGGCGCCCGCGACGGGCAGTGCACGGCCACCGCGACCTGCGCCGAGGGGCTCGAATGCACGGGCGTCAACAGCGGCGCGGCGACGGGCTGCAACCGCGAATACTACCACTGCACGCCGCGCGGCGTGACGCCGGTCGACACCCGCGGGCGCATCGGCGGGCGCTGCCGCGACGAGGGCCCGCGCTGCGACGAGGGCCTGCGCTGCGACGAGGGCACGCTGGTCTGTGTGCGCCCCCTCGCGCTCGGCGATCGGTGCAACGCCGCCGACCGCAGGGCGCCGTGTCCGCTCGGGAGCGGTTGCACCGCCGAGCACCCCGCCGACGAGGGCCGCTGCGTCGCGCCCTACAGCGAAGCGGGCGCCGACTGCGAGTGGGGGAGCCGGTGCCCCGGGGCGCAACAGTGCACGCTCTTTTCGCGCTACCGCACGACCTGTCAGGCGACCGTCGGCGAGGGGGCGCGGTGTGACCTCGGGGGCATCGCGTATCAGTGCGAAGCGTCGACGCGCTGCGCGCCCGAGTCGGTGGGCGACGGGGGCGTCGCGAGCGCGCGCTGCCTCGGCATCAACACGACGATCATTCCCCACGCGAGCCGACAGCTTCTCACCCGCACGACGGTGGTGGCGTCGACCTTTTCGACCCTCGACGGCGTGGCGTGTTACTTCGCGCAAGCGCCCGAGGGGGGCGCGCTCTGGCTTGAGAGCAACATCCAGCTGAACGTGACCCTCTCGACCTGGGCGGGGCGCGAACTCGGGCGCTGGGTGGCGCGCTTCGCGCCCAATCACGGGCCCCTCGGGCAGCGCGCGCGGCTCGAACCGCACAGCATCGCCGCGCTAAGAGACCTGCGCGATCTCGGGGTCTTGCGGATCTGCGTGAGCCGCTTCCGCGACTACGACGCGAGCGCCCGCCCGGTGCCCTTCGAGCTCGCCATCGGGGTGCTCAACCGGAGCTGGTAACCGCCGGGGCCTCAGCCCGCGAGGGCCTCGCCGAGGAGGGTGCGCGCCAGGGCCAGCAAGCGCCCGTCTTCGCCCGGTCGCGCCACGAGCTGAACAGCACCCGGAAGGACGCCGACGCGGCCGAAGGGCACCGCGAGGGCGGGGTATCCGCTGAGGTTGGCCGCGGCGGTGAAGGCGCCGAGCGGCGCGATGGCGTGGAAGAGCGCCTCGGGTTCGAGGGCGGCGAAGCTCCCCACCGCGGGGGCGAGGCACGCCGTGGCCGGGGTCAAGAGCACATCAACGCCGTCGAGGCTCGCCCGGGCGCGGGCCGCGAGAGACTCAAACTGCTCGGCGATCTTGCGCGCGTCGAGGGCCTTGCCGCGCTGCCTGAACCACCGCGAGACGGGCTGCAATCGCCCCGGGAGGAGCACCGGCAGCCGCGCGAAGAACGCTTGATACAACGGGATAAACTCTTCGAGGGAGCCGTCGAGCCGCTCGCGGTACGTGACGCTGTGCCCGGCCGCGCGGAGCGCCTCGGCGGCCTCGCGCACACACCGCACGAGGCCCGGGTCGGTGGCCCCAAAGGGAGGCTCGGTGTAGACCCCCACGTTCAGGGCTTTGGTGGGGCGCTTCGAGGCGGCGAGGTAGCCTCCGGGGGCGGCCCGGCGCGGGTCGGCCATCACGTCGAGGAGCCCCGCCACGTCGTCGACGCTGCGCCCGAGGGGCCCGCAGGTGCTCATGCGGTGCACGTCGAGGCGGTCGTTGCCGTCGGGCACGAGCCAGCGCGAGGGCTTGAGGCCGAGCATCCCGTTCAGCGCCGCGGGGATGCGGATCGACCCCGCGCCGTCGCTGCCTGGCGCGATGGGCACGAGCCCAGCGGCGAGGGCGGCCCCGGCGCCGCCGCTCGATCCGCCCGCGAGGCGGGTGAGATCCCAGGGGTTTCGCGTGGGCGGGTGGAGGTCGGTCTCGACGATGGGCAAGAGCCCGAGCTCCGAGGTCGAGGTCTTGCCGAGGAGCACGAAGCCGCCGCGTCGGAGCGAGCGCACCACCATGTCGTCGAAGGGCGCCCAGGACATCCATGAGAACGCGCGAGACCCGAGGCGCATGGGGGCGCCGCGCATCCAGTGGAGGTCTTTGACCGCCGTCGGCACGCCGTGAAAGGGCCCCACGCGGTGCCCCTTGGCGCGGAGCGCGTCCATCGCGTCGGCGCTGCGCCGCGCGCCCTCGGCGTCGACGTGGACGAGGGCCTGCACGGCGGGGTTGTGGGCCTCGATCCGCGCGAGGGCGAGCTCGACCAGCTCTCTTGAGCGCACCGCGCCGTCGGCGATTTGTGCGGCCAGTTCGGTCGCGTCGAGCGAGAGGAGCGGGTGGGCGTCGGCGTCGAGGGCGATGGGCAGTACGCGCATGGGGCGGGCACTGCACGCCCTCTCACCGGGTGAAGCAAGCCGAATTGTTTCGGTCGGCAGTGTCGCCGTGTCGGCGCGGCGGCGGGCTCCGACGGTCGAAGCCCGCACCGCCCTCGCGCGCTCAAGCGATCACGACTTGGGCGGGTTGTTGCCCCTCCCGCCCCCAGAAGGGTTGCCCGTCGTGCTCGGCCAGTTGCCGCCGTTGTTGCCGCCGCCCTTGCCGCCGTTGTTGCCGCCGCCCTTGCCGCCGTTGTTGCCGCCGCCCTTACCGCCGTTGTTGCCCGAAGCTGCCATGGTGTGTCTCTCGCGCTGCATGTGTGAAGACGCATCGCCGCGCCAGGCCGTCGCATGACGGCTTCAACGCTTGAGACGGCGAAGGGCACCAATTCTGACCGCCGGTGGCGCGACCATCGACGCGCGTTCGGTCTCAGGTGTCGCCGCCAGGTCGCCAGGGCGTGACGCGATGAAACGCGGGCCCTGGGGCCTCGTGGCCTCCGGCGACCACGGTGCCATGGCCGTCTGACCAGTAGCGGTCGAAGCCCGCTGGCGCGCCTCGGAGTACACCGCCGCCCTGCGGGTCGACCAGATCGACCTCGTCGCGAATCTGAAGCACCCGATCGCGTTGGGCGTCGTCGCTGCGGGCGCTCTCGGCGGCCCAGGCGGCGCGGCTGGCATCATGCATGGCTTGCATGTTCTGGTGCGAGGCCGATGCACGGGCTGCATGGGCGGCGATGGCGTCGCGCCCCATCTGGGCATAGACGTTGGCGATGCGGCCTTGGGTCTCGATGTTCTCGCGCTGCATGGCGTGCTGAATCTGTTGGGTCTGCTGCACCATGGCCTGCCAGCGCGGGTTGGGCGTCGCGCCGCGCTCGATGGCCACGAGGCTCGCGCGAATGTGCGCCCACGCCGCCGAGCGCCCCCGACGACCCGTGACAAAGGGCGACCACTGGGTGCCCATCACGCCGGTCACGGCGACGACAAAGACGTCGACCTCGAAGCACCACCCGAGGGCGTCGTCGAGGGCCACCACGCCGCCCGCGAGGCACCCCATCGCGAGCATCTGGTCGAAGCGGCCCTGGGCTGCGGCGTCGGGGCGCTCGGCCCTCAACAGCGCCGCGTCGCGGGTCGAGACCACCCGGAGGTTGGCCGAGAAGCGCGCGCCCCACCCCCGCGCGTAGTGCTCGGCGAAGGCCATCGGATGCGCGACCGGCGCGAGCACCACCCCCGGCATCGGAAACATCATCGGCCCCGACGGCGCAAAGAAGCTCGGCACAAGGGTCGGGTCGCCGCTCCGTAGCTCCGCGCCGCCGCCCTCGCTCTCGACGCGGTACCACGGCCGCGGCTCGTGGGCGCCGCGCAACACGCCCCCCTCGGCGCGGTACCCGTCGGGCAACCAGAGCTGAAAGGCGCCTTCGCTGGGCTCTACAAATCGCTGCATCGTGACCTCTCGGGGATGCTTAAGCGCGCCTACGCAAGACGCAAGGCGTCGGTCGCCCGAACGGCATCTTCGGGGGCGACGCGGCTGCGAGGCGGTGAGGTCGGGCGCGAGGGCCGGGGCGCGGGTTACGCGGTCGCGGGGTCGAGCAGCGCGGCGTCGCGGGTCATCGCGGTCGCGAGGAAGTCGAGCACCGTGCGCACCAGGGCCATGTCGCGCATGTCTTTGTGCACCGTGAGCCAGACCGGTTCGGCGGGCGCGTCGGGCGCGGCGAGGCGCTCTAGGCTCGGGTCGGCGTCGCCGAGGTAGCGCGGCAGCACCGCCACCCCCGCGCTCGCCTTGCACGCCGCGAGGAGCGCCAGCGACACGTCGCACACGAGCACCGGCCGCGCGTCGGGGCAGAGCTTCGCGAGCCAGCGCGCGTCGAGCGCCGAGGGCCTCTTGCTCCGGGTGAAGGCTTCGCTCGAAAGCAAAGGGTGATCGCGCAGCTCGGAGACGCCGCGGAGGGGGCGCCGCGAGAGGTACTCTCGGCTCGCATAGAGCCCGTAACGGACCGCGCCCATGCGGCGCACCGCGAGGTCCTCTTGCGGCGTACGGAACATCCGTACGGCGACCTCGGCCTCGCGGCGACCGAGGTCGAGCACCGCGCCGGTGACGTTGAGCGAGACCCCGAGCCGCGGGTGCTCATGGTGGAGCTGCGCCAGACGCGGCGCGAGGTAGGCGCTGCCGAAGGTCTCGGGCGCCGTCACGCGCACGACGCCGTCGAGGGTGCTTTTGCGGGCGTGGGCCGCGCGCTCCAGGGCGATCACCGCGTCTTCGACGGCCCGCATCTCGCCGAGGAGCCGCTCGGCGTCGGCGGTGGCGACGTAGCCGCTCCGGGTGCGCGCGAAGAGCTTAAGGCCCAGGGCTTGTTCGGCCGCTTCGACGCGACGCCCGACGGTGGTGTGGTCGACCGCGAGGGCCCGCGCGGCGCGGGTCAGCGAGCCCGATTGGGCGACCGCGAGGATGTACCGAAGATCGTCCCAGTTCATGCGGTGTTGCGGGGGGCGGGCGGCGGTCTGCGAGGCCGTCGCGGGCCTGTGGATTCTTGCACAACGGTCGTGCGCCGTCGTGCGTTTACACCCATCGTGCTGCGCGCTAGGGTCTCTCTCGAACGACGCCGTGGGGTACGGCGCGACGGGGCGGCGGTCCCGTGGTAGGTGAGGTGTTCTGTATGAAGCACAAGCTCTTTCACACTCTGGTCTTGTCGGGCGCGGCGCTGGTCGAAGGCTGCGCCTCGACGCCGCACCAGACGGCGGTGGCCTCGTCGGCGCCTGGCAGCCGCGAGACCCACGACCACGCCCAGCGCCCCGCGGGGACGCCCGCGGCCGAGGCGCCTGCGGGCACGGCGACGCCGACGGCCGCCACGGCGCCTCCGGTCGAGAGCCCCGAGGCGGTGCGCGCGATGGTGGCCGACGCCCGCTCGTGCAATGAGGTCGGTTGGGCCACCACCAAGAGCGCGGGGCTCTTGCCCAAGACCCGGGTCGTCCACGAGGGGCAGGCGTACTGGTGCCTCGCGGCCTCCCTCCAGCGGACGCCGCGGTGCTGCGCCGAGGTCCCGGGGCAGCAGGGTTCTCCGTGAGCGCGCTCTCGCCCGACGGGCGCTGGGGCGGCAAGGTGACCTCGCGGCCGCTCCCAGACGCCCGCGACGAGCTCGCCGCCCTCGACCCCTCGTTGCGCGAGACGTTGGCCGAAATCTGGTGGGCCCAGTCGGCCACCGAGCTGCGCGTGGCGGGGTCCTTCGGCATCGTCCACGAGGCCCTCGCGGCCCTCGACGCCGACGCGCCGCTCGTGACCCTGTCGGCCCGCGCCGTCGATGATGAGCACCGTCACGCCGCGCTCTGTCTCGACATGGCCTCGCGCCTCGCGGGCCGCGCGCTCGCGCCTCCGCCGCCGCTGCCGCCGCACCACCCGCACCACCGCGCCGCCCTCGACGAAGCCGAGCGACGGAGCCTCTACGTGATCGGCCAGTGCGCGCTCAACGAGACCTTCGCCAACGCGTACCTCACCACGGCGTTTCGCGACACCACGAGCCCCTTGGCGCGGGCTGCGATTCAAGAGCTCTTGCGCGACGAGATCGACCACAGCCGCCTCGGTTGGGCCTACCTCTCGCGCCTGCCCGAGGCGCGTCGGGCGCGCATCTCAGACTGGCTCGTGCCCTTGACGCTCACCAATTTGCGCGAGTGGCACGAGAGCGCCACGACCCACAGCCACGCGTACGCGGCCCACGGGGTGCCCGCGGCTGACGACGTCCGCGAGGCGCTGGCAGAGACGGTGCGCGAGGTGCTCGTCCCGGGGTTTGAGCATGTGGGGCTCGATGTGCGGGCGCTCTCGCAGTGGGTCCGCGCGGGCATGCCGACCCGCTGAGGGTCTCAGGGTCGCGGGGTCATCACCGCGCGGGCGGCCCGCCAGGCGCGCAACCGTCGCACCAGCGCCAGGAGGCTCACCGCGAGGCCCGCTCGCTCGATCCGCCGGAGCACGCGGTCGAAGGCCATGTTGCCGTCGTCGACGTAGATCGAGTCTCGGCGGTAGCACGCGCCCTCGTCGTCGAGGCAGCGCACCACCAGCGTGTCGCCCTCGCGGAGCGACGACGCCTGAGAGGCCGTCAGCTGGATCACCCACTGACGTCGCGGGGGCCCCGCCTCGTCGAGCCTGTACTCGGCCTGATGCGACGAGAAGCGATGCCGTACGGCGCCCAAGACCATCGCGCGCGGGGCGATGCCGGGGGCGTCTCCGCGGAGCCGCGCCATGGTGCCGAGCTTCGCCTCGGTGAAGGCCCAAAGCGCCCCGCACCCCAGCGCCGCGAGCCCTAGCACCGCCACCGCCCCGCGCGGAAACGGCGGCCTCGGCAGCGCCTGCGGCGCGCGGTAGGGGCGAGACAGATCGCGTGGCGCCATCGTGCCGACGATCACAGCACGGGCGACCTCAGGGTGTCGACCCCCCAGCACCCGCCGTGGGCCGCGCGGGGTGACGTGGGGCGCGACAGACGTATCGCGCGACGTACGTCGATCGACGCACGTAGTCAGACGCCGCGCGACGGTGTTAGGCTCTCGCGCCATGAAGACCCTCGCCGAGCGGGTAAAATGGCTGATCGAAGACCGGGGCGTCGACCAGCGCTCCTTCGGGGCCGAGGCGGGCCTCGCAGACTCGTTCGTGAGCGCGCTCTTCCGTCGCGCACGGCGCGACCCGAAGGCGTCGGTGGGGGCCGAGGCCCTCGCGGCCATCGCCAACACCTGGGAGGTCGCGCCGGAGTGGCTTCTCTCGGGCGAGGGCGAGGCGCCGGTCGCGCGACGCGGCGAGCGCGGGGCGCGCCCTGAGGGCGGGGGCGAGGGGGCCGACGGCGTGACCGCGCGGTGGGTCGCGACCCTGTGGGAGGTGGGGCGGGGGCTGCCCGACGTGAGCGGCGCCGACTACGACCTCGCGCGGCGGGTGGGACTCGACGCGGTGCGCGCCCTCGGCGCCGACGACGAGGGGGTGCTCAGGGCCTTCGCGGCGGGGCTCCTCAAGGCCGCGACGGCGGTGCGCCGCGAGGGCGCGGTCGGCGGCTCGGTGGCGGTGCTCACCCGGGCCTGGCGGGCGGCCTTCGAGGCAGGCGCGGCGACCCCGACGGCGAAGGGCGTCGCGCGCGGGCAGGGCGGCTCCGAGCGGTCGAAGAAGGCGCGCGGGCGGGCGCGATCTCACGGCCGCGGGGTGTGAATTTGTCGCGCTCTGCGCCGCGGCCGGGCGCTAGAGTGCGGGCGATGCTTCGACCGGCGACACACGCGGTGCTCGGCCTCGCCATGGTGTTGGCCTTCGGGGCCGCGGCGGTGGCGCAGCCGCGGGGGCCGAGCGCCGAGCAAGGGCGGCTCCTCGGGCGGGCGCGGGCCGCCCAAGACGTGGGGCGCTTCGACGAGGCGGCGCGTCTCTTGCGTGAGGCGCGCGCCCTCGCGCCCTCGCTCAGGCTTAGTTCGGCCCTGGCCTTTGCGTTGTTTCGTGCGGGCGAGCTCAGGGCCGCGCGGCAAGAGGCGAGCGCGTGCCTCGACGACGCCGCCGACGCGACCACGCCCGAGGCCGCCGACCTGCGGAGGGTCTGCGCCGACATCATCGTCCGCATCGCCCAAGCGAGCGCCGACGACCCGCCCGCGGCCGCCCCGCACACGCCCGACCCAGGGGCGACGGCGACGGCCGAGCCTCGGCCCGTGGCACCGCCCCAAGCGCCCCAAGCGATCGAAGCGCCCGAGGCGCCTGGGGGCGGGGCCGAACGCGCGCCGCCGCGCTCGCTTGAGGGCGTCGACGCGGCGGTGCGTTCGCCCGCCCGCGAGGGGCCAGAAGCGGTGCCGCCCTCGGCGGGGGTGCCCGTGGGGGCCGTGACGACCCTCGGCGTGGGGGTCTTGAGCCTCGGCCTCGGCGGTCTCATGGTGGGATTGCGTGCCTCGGTGTTGGCGCCCTGCGCGCTCTCGGGCGAGGTCGCAGTGTGCCCCGACGAGGCGACCCGCGAAGCGGCCGCGCGGGCGCCCGACTACGCCATGGCGGCCAACGTGTCGCTCGTCGCGGGCGCGGCCCTGAGCCTCGGGGGAGCCCTCTGGTGGGCCCTCGCGTCGCGGTCTTCGGGGTCGGCGAGGCGGGTCGCGGTGACGCCCGGCGGGTTCGCCCTGCGCTTCTGAGCCGCCCCGTATGGGGGGCATGATGTGCCATCTTGCGCAATGATGAGACGCTGACGGCGGGGTCGAGGCATTGAAAACGCGCGGGGTGCGACGCGCGGGGTGGTCGGGGGTGGCGGGCGGGTGCACACTCGCGCGGCGATGGCCGTGTTGCTGCTGTTTGTGCTTCTCTTGCCGCTGGTGGTGCCGACGGCGATGTGGTTCTCGCACGCGCGGCGGGCGGCGCCGTTGTGGCCGCGGGTTCAGGTCGGCACCCAGCGGATCGACGAGGGGTCGTACCGCGCGGCCGAGGTGCCGGTGTACGGGCACGAGGGCATCCCGCTCGACGTTCGTGCGGCGGCGGTGGGCTCCTGGGTGTTGGGGACGATGTTCGTACCGGGGCTCCTGGCGGGCCTCGTGGGGCTCTTCATGGCGGGGCTCGGGCTGGTGTCGATCCCGGGGCTCATCCTCGCGTGGCGGCTCTTCTTCTTGGGGCGCGAGCTCCTCGAAGGCGCGCCCGGGTCGAGCGAGAAGGCTCGCAACGCGGCGCGCTTCGCGCAGGTGTTGAACGCCATCGTGCTCGGACTCTGCGCCATCGGCGTCGCGGTCGAGCTCGCCCAATCGGGGATGCAAGGCCTCAACGCCCTGAACGTGGCCATCCCGGTGAGCGCGTACGCGCTGCTCTCGCTCGGCCACGCGCGGCTCCTTCAGCTCGCCGCCAAGCACATCGACGCCCGCGATCAGGGCCTCGCGATGGAGGGCATGGCGGCCCCGAGCGCGCAGGTTCGCATCGACGCCGCGGCGGCGCCCGACGAGGTGTCATCGCTCTCGGCGGTCGAAGAGGCCGAGCGCATGGCCGAGCGGGCCCTCGCCGACGAGCGCGCGCGCGGCGAAGGCTGAGCGCTGCTCAGCGGCCTTCGAGGTGCAGCGCGAGCTCTTGCATGAGGTAGCGCCCCGGGCCCGCCGAGCCGCAGGCGCCGCAGCCCGCGATCGACGATTGCGTTTCGAGGTACATCGCCCGCGCGCGCTCGGGGTCGCCCGCGCAGGCCTCGGCGAGCACCGAGAGGGCCGCGGTCTCGCCGCACCCCCCGTCAAGCCCCGCGGCGCGGTCGGCGAGGGCCGGGAGGAGGGCGAAGCGCTCGGCCCGCGCGGCCATGATGGCCAGGGCGATCACCGACGATTTCTGCGCGAGGGTCGCCGGGTCGAGGCCGTCGAGGAGGGTGTCGAGGCGGGCCCCGAGCTCGGCCGGGTCGTCGTCGGCGCCGTGCTCGGCCCAGACGGTCTCGACGCGCTCGTCGGGGCTGAGGCCCTCGGCGGCCTTCTTGGCGTCGTGGCGTCGATTGACAAAGGTAATCAGGCCCGCGGCGAGGGCCAGCGCACCGAGGAGGGCGGCGGTAGGGTCCATAGGTCGGCGCTGCGAGTGTGCGGGGCCTGAGACGATGGGTGCAAGGGGCTGTTGTTTCGAGGCCCCGATGGGTGTTAGTGCCCGTCGCCTCGAAGGAGTCTCACGATGGGCGCTCAGTGGAAGCAAAAGGGACGTGAAGCGGCGGCCAACGCCAAAGGCCGTGTGATGACGAAGCTCTCGAAAGAGCTGATGATCGCCGCACGAAACGGGGCCGACCCGGTGCTCAACCCGCGGCTGCGGATGGCCGTCGAGGCGGCCCGCAAGGCGTCGATGACCCGCGACACGATGGAGCGCGCGATCAAGAAGGGCGCGGGGCTTCTCAGCGAGGGCATCGTCTACGAGACGGTGACCTACGAGGGCTTCGCGCCGCACCAGGTGCCGGTGATTGTTGAGTGTTTGACCGAGAACAGAAACCGCACCGCGGCGAACATCAAGGTGCTCTTTCGCAAGGGGCAGATGGGCAACTCGGGCTCAGTCTCGTGGGATTTTGCGCGGCTCGGGGCCATCGAGGCGACGCCGCCTCCGGGGGGCGCTGACGCAGACGAGGCCGCGATCGAGAGCGGCGCCCAAGACCTCGCGCCGGGCGACGACGGTGTGACCGAGTTCTACACCGAGCCGACCGAACTCGACACCGTGGCCAAGGCCTTGGCCGAGCGCAAATGGACGGTCATCTCGGCGAAGCTGATTTGGAAGGCGAAGAACCCCGTCACCGTCGACGACGCGGCGCGCGCCGAGGTCGAAGCGTTTCTCGAAGCGATCGATGGCGACGACGACGTCCAGACGCTGTTCGTGGGCCTCGCCTGATTGCGGTGGGTGTGATCCTGGCGCGGTCGGGCGGGTGTGCCGCGTTGCCGTTCCGTCGCTGTGGGTTGCGTGTTAGGGCAGGCACAAGGCCTGCCCTACGTGCGGTCGCCCGTCGTCGGCCGTCGGTCGCGTGTTCGGGCAGGCACAAGGCCTGCCCCTACGCGTGGTCGTCCGTCGTCGGCCGTCGGTCGCGGATTGGTCGCGTGATGGGGCAGGCACGGGGGGCCGCGGCGCCGTGGGGGCGACCCTTGTGGTCGCCCGTCGCCGCCCGTCGTCGCCCGTTGGTCGCGTGTTCGGGCAGGCACAAGGCCTGCCCCTACGCGTGGTCGCCCGTCGTCGGCCATTGGTCGCGTGTTGGGGCAGGCACGGGCCGCATTGCCGTTCCGGCGCCGTAGGGGCGACCCTTGTGGTCGCCCGTGGTCGCCCGTGGTCGCCCGTCGTCGGCCATTGGTCGCGTGTTAGGGCAGGCACAAGGCCTGCCCGTACGTGTGGTCGCCCGTTGTCGCCCGTCGTCGCCCATCGCTGCGCCGTCATCGCCCGACGGTCGCGCGTTCAACCCCCGGTGTCGCGCGGGCGGTGCGCGAGGGTGAGGCTCGGCAGCGACGCAAGCGGACGGCCTTCGATCACCTCGATGTGAAGGCTCGGCCACTCGGCCCACTCGGTGCCGAGCGCGCGGTCGAGCACCGTCGTGCCGAGGCCGTAGTGGCCCTTCGAGCGGGCGTGGTGAAGCGTGTGAAAGAGGTAGGGGTGCACAAACCACGACTTCGCGCGAAGTCCCGCGTCGCGCGGCATCGCCTCGGCGTTGCTGTGGCCCACAATGTTGGCCCACGCGTTGAATGTGAAATACGTCAGAAAGCCCGCGGCGCTCAGCGCGCCGACGCGGCTCAGCGCCATCGGCACGAGCAGCGAGCCGACCAGCCAGCCGAGCGCCTCGACGGTGCTCAATGACTGGCCGCTGAGCGGAGAGGTCACCACCGAGTGATGATGCCAGCGGTGAAAGCGCCAGAGCGCCCGCGTGTGCAGCGCCCGGTGGAAGCCATAGAAATACAGCTCGAAGCCCACAAAACACAGCAGAAAGGTCACCACCCCGGGCCACAGACCCGCGCGCGTCGGGTGCACCCAGCCGCGGGCCACCGCGAGGCTAAAGACCCCCGCGCCGAGCGCGATGAAGCGGGCGTTGCCGAGGGCCTCGTGCCCGAGCTGGCCGGCCTTGCGAGGCAGTGCGAAAATCTGCCGCGCGCGGCCGAAGGGGCTCCGCTCGAAGGCGAAGCCGAAGGCCACGAAGAGCGCCGTGGTGACGAGAAAATAGAGCGCCCAGGAGAGCGCGAGGGTGGCCGCCGACCCTGAGAAGAGCCCCAACATCACAGGGTGAATCGTAGGGGCCCTCGGAGGGGCGGGGCAATGGGTCAGCGGGCGACGTTCATGAGCATGAGGGCGCAGTCGTCCTGGCCCATCCCGGCGACGACGGCGCGCACGCCGACGACGGCGACGGTGCGGGCGTCGGGCGAGGTGGCGGCGCCCCAGAAGAAGTCGTTGGCGCCGCCGAGGTCGAAGAGCTGCGTTCCGTTGGTGCCGAAGGTGGCGTCGCGCGCGCCCGAGGGGGTGAGCACCGCCACCATGGCGTCAGAGTTGGTCTCGGTGGGGCGGCCGCCGCCCACCATGATGATGCGGTTGTCGGGCAGCGCGACGAGGGTGCGCGCGTTGTCGTTGAAGTTGTTGTGGTCGATGCGCACGATGCCCGCGGTGCCGTAGGTGGTGTCGAGGGCGCCCGCGCCGGTCACGCGGAGCGAGAGCCAGTCGATGCTCTCGGTGTTCATGTTGCGGCCGTAGCCCGCGGTGACGAAGTTCGAGCCCTGCTGCACGGCCGCGTAGGCCTCGGCGACGACGCCCCAGATCGTCTGGGTCCACACGCCGTTGGTGCCGAAGGTGGCGTCGCGCTGGCCCGCGGGGGTGAGCTTGAAGAGCATGGGCTTCACCACGCCGCCGTCGTTGTAGTAGCCCGCCATGACGATGCTGCCGTCGGCGAGCACGAGGGCGTTGCGCGGGCTCGCGTCGCGGTTGGCGATGTCGACGGTGACCACGCCGTTGGTGCCGAAGGCCGTGTCGCGGGCGCCATCGACCGAGAGCCGCACGACGGCGTAGTCGGTGTCTTGGGCGCCCATGCGCTTGGCCGCGCCGGTGACCACGAGGCGCCCGTCGGAGTACTGCGAGAGGCCCCAGTTCGAGTCGGCCACGTAGGCCGAGCCGTTGACCTCACCGTCGCTGAGGTCGAGCACCGTGACGCCGTTGGTGCCGAAGGTCGTGTCGAGGGTGCCGTTGGCGTTGAAGCGAACCACCGCGAGGTCGCGGTCGCGCGCGTCGGCCGCGCCCGCGTGCTCGATGGTGGCCGACACCACGATCTTTCCGCTCGGCTGCACCACGATGCCGCGGGCGACCTCGCCGCTCGTGCCCACCACGATGTTGTGGCTCGCGATGCCATTGGTGCCGAAGGTCATGTCGCGGGTGCCGTCGGCGCGGAAGCGCAGCACGATGGTGCGCGCGTCAGCCGTGGTCTCGGCCGTGTCGGTCATCACGCCGGTCGCGTAGATGTTGCCGTCGGCGCCCCAGGTGACGCCGAAGAGACGATCATGGCCCGTGCTCGAGAGCGAAATCGCGATCGGCGCGTTGGCCGTGATGCGCCCCATGGCCACGCCGCCGTCAGCGCCGCCCGCGTCGGCGGTGCCGCCCGCGTCGGTGGTGCCGCCCGCGTCAGCGGTGCCGCCCGCGTCAGCGGTGCCGCCCGCGTCTGTCGATTGACCCGCGTCTGTCGATTGACCCGCGTCGGTGGTGCCGCCCGCGTCGGCGGCGGGAGTCGGGTCGTCGCTGCAACCGGCCACGAGGGCCAGGGTCGCGAGGGTGCCGAGGAAGGTGCGAAAGATTGTGCGATTCATTCTCAAATTACCTGTGTCTGCGGTTGATTTTGCGGCTGAAGGGTCGCTCCGCCGCGGGGTGTGACGGGGTTCAGGTCAGCGTGCGGGCCACTGCCATTCGAGGCTGGCGAACACCTGACGAAAGCCTGCCGGTTGGATGCCCTGGGGGGCCCGGTTGGCGATGTACGCTTGGTTGGTGAGGTTGCGGCCGTTGAGGGCGACGGTGATGCCCGAGCGGCGCAGGGTGTAGGCGAGGCGGGCGTCGAGGGTGAGCGAGGCGGGGAGGGCGCCGATGAGGCCGTCGGGCGAGGGAGCCTGGGTGTTCTCGCGGTCGGCGAACTGCGACGAGAGGTAGTTGACGCCCACCTGGGCGGCGACGCCCGCGCGGTGCACGAAGCGGAGCTGCACGTTCAAGAGGTGCTCGGGCGCGTACGGGAGGCGGTTGCGGTTGAAGAGTCCCGCGGTGAAATCGGCCACCGGCACCCAGGTGTAGCTGACCATCAAGGGCATGGCGAAGCTCGACCCGCGGCCGCGGCTGAAGGGGTCGATGACGAGGCTCGCCTCGGTGCCGATGTGGCGGCTCTTGCCGCTGTTGAAGTTGCCGCCCGAGACCGTCGCGCCCGACTCGCTTGGGGGGATGATCTGGTTCGAGAATTCGAGCAAGAAGCCCGCGACGTCGAGGTTGAACCAGCGGCCCGCGCGGAGGCGCATGCCGAGCTCAGCGTTCCACGAGAGTTCGGCGTCGAGGTTGAGGTTGGCGCCCGCGGCGGAGACGGCGTCGCGGCTCCGGGGCGGGGCGTATCCGCGGTGAACGCCGGTGTAGACCGTGGTCGCGCGGCTCAGGTCGACGGCCACCCCGAGCCCGGGGATCACCGCGCTCGAGAAGGCGCTTCCGCGCACGAGGGTGTCGGCGCCGCGGGTGACGCCCATCGCGTCGGTCTGCGGCACGCGCAAGATCGTGCGGTCGCTCAGGTAGTTCTCGACGCGCAGGCCCGGGGTCACGTGCACCCGGCGCGAGAAGCTGAAGCGGTGCTGCACGGCGGCCGAGAAGGCGTACCCGTTGCGCCGCTCCTCGTCGCGCACGTCGCCCGACTCCTGGTTCGGCCGCGAGGTCATGTAGATCTGGTCGTGGGCCTGCTCGTAGAGCGCGCGCCCAACGGCGATCAATTCGCCTTCGACGCTGCCGCGCTGCCACGTCCAGGTGAGCCGCGGCTCGAAGCCCGCGACCTCGAAGCGTCGGTGACGGATGGCCGCGCTCTGGCGAAAGTACAGCAGCGTGCCGCGGCCCGCGTTGACGATGCCTGGGTCGCCCGGCGCGCGGCACACCCCGAGGCCGTCACAGACCCGCTCGTACTCGACCCCGGCCGCGGTCGAGGGCTCGCGGTCGAACTCCTGGCGCCGCCAGGCGCGGTCGGTCTCGTAGCCGTAGAGTGACGTTTGTAAGCGGAGGTTCGCGCTCAGCCGGTACTGGTGCACCACCGCGAGGGCGTGGCGGCGCACCTGGAAGAGGTCATGGTCGCCGAGCGAGGTCGCGGGGTCGTGGCCGAATTGCGCCGTGGTGAGCCCGAGGTAGGTCGCCTGCGACGACTCGTCGTAGAAGCTGAACTTGAGCCGCAGCGTGGCCCGCGACGAGAGATTGAGCCGCATCCGGGCGGTGACGTCGGTGAGCGCGAGGTTCAGGTCGCGCACGCCGTCAAAGCGGCGGTGAATGACGTCGAGCTGCCACCCCACGGGCCCGTGCGTCGCCCCCGCGTACCCGTGGAGCATGAAGTAGCCCTGGTCGCCGAGGCGCAGGGCCACGCCGCCGGTGGGCGTCTGCGGCGGCTCGCGGGTGATGTAGTTGATCACCCCGCCGATGGTCTGAGGGCCCCACAAGATCTGCCCGCTGCCGCGCACGACCTCGATGCGGTCCATGCGCTCGATGGGCGGGGTGTAGTAGAGCTCGGGCGCGCCGTACGGGTTCAGCGACAGCGGGATGCCGTCTTCGAGGATGAGCACCTTGCGCGAGCGGTTGGGGTCGAGGCCCCGGATGCCGATGTTGAGCCGGAGCCCCATCGGGTCTTCGCCCGCCACGTTGACCCCGGGCACCGTGCGCAGCGCGTCGCCGCCGTGCTGCGGCGCGAGGTTTCGCAGGTCTTCGCGGCGCACGAGGGAGGCCGACCCGGGCAGCCGGTCGAGGCCCCCGCGGTGCGAGCCCACCACCGTGGCCGCGCCCTCGTCTCCGTCGACCGGCGCGGCCGGGGTGACAGGCGTCGATCGACGTGTGTCGTTCGGTTGACGTGCATCGGTCGATTGACGCGTGTCGTTCGACGCATCGACGTCGGTCGCCGCGGGGGCCTCGGGGGGCGCCTCGGCCGCGGGGGTCGGGCGTCGCGTCGCGGGGGCAGGGGCGCCCGATGCGGGCTCCGTCGGGGGCGCGTCGGGGGCCGCCGCGACGGGCGGAGACGCGGCCTCAGCGGGCGCGACCCTGTCGTCGGCGCGGGCGCGCGCGGGCCAGAGCGAGAGGCCACAGAGCGCCGCGGCGGTCGCGACGCGACGGTCAGTCATGGTCACCCTCGACGCGGCGGCTGCGAATCTGGAGCGTGGTGGTGAACTCCATCTTCAGAAAGCTCGTGAGCTCGCGCACCGCCGCGTGGAGGCGCACGACCGCCTCGCGGTCGGCCTCGATGCTCGCGCGGAGGTCGTTGCTGTTGAGGGCCGCGGCGGCCTGGTCGGCGGCGTTGAGGTCGGCCGCCATGGTCGTCGCGAGGGCGCCCGCACCGGCCGAGCGCAAGAGGTCGTCGAAGCCGAGGTTGTTGCCCGCGGGGCAGCCCTCAAGGAGCGTGCGGAGGCCGACGATGTTCTGCCGGATGTTGCGCACGCCGCGCCGCGCGAAGGGCGACTCGACGCGGTCGATGCAGCTCGCGCCGGTGCAGGTGATGCCGAGGGGCGCGCCGAGCCTGAGGTCTTTGGTCTCGGTGTCGGCGTAGCTCGTGGCCTCGGCTACCGCCGAGAGGGCCTCTTGGAGCGTGGTGTACACGGTGCTCCCGGTGCCTGCGCGGAGGAACTCGTTCGGGTAGTTCGCGGGCTCCCAGGCGGTGCGCACGGCGCGGGCGCGGGTGGCGAGGTCGCTCGCGAGGGCGCGGGCGGCGCGGGCCCTCAGGCCGAGGCGATCGGCGGGGCTCAGGGCGGCCCAGGTGCCCATGGCGTTGAGCGGCTCGCTGGCCGCGCAGGCGTTCTCGGCGCCCTCGTAGAAGAGCACGTATTCGAGCGCCGCGAGGCCGCGGGTGCTGACCGACAGCTCGGCCACCGAGGGGGCCTCGTAGGCCCGGGCGACGAGCTGTTGTTCGACGAGGCAGCGGTTGAAATCGGGCCACGCGTAGAGCTGCGGCCTGAGCCCCTGGCCGCCGAGGGCCTTGAGGTCGCCGAGCGGGCCGTAGCGCAGCATTTCGGCCTCTTGCCAGTGATCCGAGGCGGCCTCCCAGGCGGCGCGGGCGGGGGCGAGGGTGGCCTCCGAGGGCGCGGCCGCGAGGGCCTCGGCGGCGGTCGCGAGGGCCGTCGCGCGGTCGACAAAGGTAGTCATGACGCCGGTGGTGCAGGTGGCCATCGCGCGCAGCACCTCGGCGCGGTCGACCACGGGCGTGTCGTCGCTGCACCCTCCCGCCCCGAGCACGAGGCTGGCGACGGCGAGGGAGGCCACGGGGCGCCACCGGCGGGGGGCCTTGGGTGCGCCGCCCATGAGCGCCGAGAGGCTCTCCCAGAAGGGGATGGCGAGGGAGCCGAGCACCCCGGCGTTGTGGAGCCGGTCGCCCTCTCCGAGCCCGAAGGTGAGGGCCTCGGGGGTCTCGCGGGTGGTGTAGAGGCTGCCGCCCCAGCGATCCCACACGCTCAAGATGGTGCCGAAGTTCTTGTCGCGGTGCGCGGCCGAGATCGAGTGGTGAACCTGGTGCTGCGCGGGGCTCAAGAGCCACCGTTCGAGGCGCCCGAAGGAGACCCACACCATCGAGTGACGGAGGCTCGCGCCGGTCAAGTTCCACCCGAAGCCGAGGGCGTCGACGCCGAGGATCTGCCAGGCTTCAAAGTGCGGGCCCGCGAGCCAGGCCCAGAGGCCCGTGACGAGCCCCAGGGTGACGGCGCTGCGCAGGGTGTTGAGCCCGGTCTCGACCGGGTGGGTGCGATACAGCGTGAGCGGCGTGAGCACCTCGGCGGCGTGGTGGACCTTGTGAAAAGCCCACAGCCACGACACCCGGTGCATCAGCTTGTGCACGGCGTAACGGCTCCAGTCTTCGATCGCGAAGGCGAGGAGCGTAAACCCGAGCCCCGCCCACACGGTCGAGAGGCTCACCGGGCTGTCACCGAGGTGGCGCCGCAGAAAGGCCGCCGTGAGCCCCGCGAGGGCCAGCCGCGACACGAGCGCGGTGCCCTGCGACAAGAGCCCCAAGGCCGACTTCGCCGCGATGAGCCCGAGGTCGGTGCGCGACGAGCGGTGAAGCCACATCTTCGGCGAGAGCAAGAGCCCCAAGGCCTCGCGGGCCGAGCCCCCGCGGCGCAACACCACCGCCACCGTGATCGCCAAGGCGCTCAAGAGGTACGGCCCGAACACCCGACGCGAGGGGTCGAGGAACATCGCCGCAGGTTCGCGAAACGCCGCCAGAATCGGGGCCACCACACCAGTGAATTGCATCGCTCGACCTCAAGTATAATCCTGAGACTCAGTCTCAGAATGTTGTCGCCGCGTACCAGTTTGTCGCGTCGGCTGTCAACGGCGATGCGCGCCTTCGCGGGGCGAAATGCGACGTGTCGGCTCTGTTTTTCGGGCCTCACTGCGACCCGGGGGCCGCGCAGAGCGGGTGACGGCGGTCACGAACTGTGCAAGAGCTGGGGCATTGTGGTCGAGCCTGCTGGCACAAAATTCAGCCGTTGGCTGCTCGGGCGCCTCGGTCTCTCGCCCGACGGCGACCCGCGGGTGTTTCGCGTGGCGCTCTTGGCGGTGCTCTACGTCGCGGTGGGGGTGTGTTCGCTGCCGCCGCGGCTGCTGCGCGGGGCGATGACCGCGGGCGAGGTGATGAGCTTCACGGCGGTGCTGCTCGGCGCGGTGTTCGTGCTTGGCGCGCTTCGACGCGGTCGCGACCCGCGGTGGCTCGCGTGGGTCGAACTGCTGCTCGGCGCCGGGAGCGTGCTCTTCGAGACGACGCAGACCGGCGGCTTGTTCTCGCCCTCGATGACGTGGCTTGTGTTCTTGCCGACCGGCGTGGTGGTGCTCGTGGGGGTCGAGTCGCTGGTGTGGGGCGGCCTGCTCGCGCTGGTGATTTTTGTCGTCTACGCGGTCGCGCACGGGTTCGGGTTGCTCGGCCCGGCGCGCCTCGCGGCGGTCTACCAGATGGCGACGCTGCTCTCGATGCTGACCCTGGTGTCGACGCTGCTCTTGTGGCTGTTTGTCGACTCCGAGCAGCGCGCGCGGCGGGCGCAAGGTGAGAGCACGGCGCTCTTTCTTGAGCTCTCGCAGCGCCTCTTGGCGGGCGCGGTGTTTCTCGACGGGCACACGATCGTGTTCGCGACGCCGGTGGCCGCGGAGCTCTTGGGGGTGCCGCTCGACGGGCTCATCGGGCGCGACTTCTTTCATCTTACGGCGGTCTCTCCGTCGGCCGTCGAGAGCGTCGCGCGGCGCAGCCTTGAGGGGCAGCTTCGCGAGCCCGCGGTTGAGTTCTCGCACGGCGAGGGCGCGCGCCGTCGGCGCCTCGGGGCGCGCTTCGGCACGGCCCAATCGCGCGGCAGAGAGGTCACTCTGGTGACCCTCGTCGACGTGACGGTGCGCTCGCGCGAAGATGCCGAGCGCCTCGCGCTGCAGAGCCGTCTCATGGAGGCCGAGCGGCTCGAGAGCATGGGGCGCATCGCGGGCGGGGTGGCCCACGATTTCAACAACCTCCTCGTGTCGGTGATGGGCAACGCCGAGCTCCTCGCGACGAGCCCTGAGATCTCGTCGGGAGACCGCGCCCTGGTGGCCGACATCCAGATCGCGAGCGAGCGGGCCGCGGGGCTCGTGCGGCAGCTCCTCGCGTACGCGGGGCGGGGGCGCGCGACGCTCAAGGCCGTGCGGCTCGAAGAGGCGGTGCGTGACAGCGTGCGACTGGTCGAGTCGGGGCAGCGCGGGGCGGCGAGCCTCGACGTGCGGGTGCTGGCGCCGGGGGTCTCGGTCTGGGCCGACGATACGCAGCTCGGGCAGGTGATCGGCAACCTGCTCCACAACGCGATCGACGCGGTGCGCGAGGCGCCGCAGGCTGACAGGCGCGTCGAGGTGAGCCTCGACCTCCGCGAGGTGGGGGCCGACGAGCTTGCGATGAACACCATCCCGGGCGCGACGCCGCCTCCGGGGCGATACGCCGAGCTGGTGGTGCGCGACGCCGGGGTCGGCATCTCAGAGGAAGACCTCAAGCGGCTCTTTGAGCCCTTCTTTACCCGCAAGACGCAAGGTCACGGGCTCGGGCTCTCGGCCGTTCAGGGCATCGTGAAGCGTCACGGCGGCGCCATCCTCGTCGAGAGCCACCCGGGCCGCGGGACGGCCTTCACCGTGCTCCTCCCCGCGGCGCCCGAGCGCGAGGCGGGCCGCGAGCGGCACATCACCCCGGGGCCGCTCCTCAACGTGCGCCCGCGGGTGCTCGTGGTCGACGACGACATGCTCGTGCGAAAGCAGATCGTGCGCGTGCTCGAGCGCGGCGGCTGCGAGGTCACCGAGCGCGAAGACGGCGCCTCGGCCCTCGCGCTGCTCCGCGACAAGGGCGGCCCGGCCTTCGACGTGGTGCTCGTCGACCAGCTCATGCCGGGCTTCGACGGCGTCGAGACCACGCTCCAGATTCAACAGCTCGACCGCGGCCTGCCGGTGGTGCTCTGCAGCGGCACCGTCGACGCCGACGCGGTCGAACAGGTGGGCTTCGCGGCGGTGCTCAGCAAGCCCTTCCACGCCTCGGTGCTCTTGCGCACGGTGGTGACCCACGCCCGGGCCTCGGAAGACCGGCCGAGCGCTTCGGCGTAGCGCACCGCGGGCCGTAGTGCGGGCTCACTGACAGCGCGAGGGGTGGCAGCCCGGCGCGTCGCCCGCGGCCCGCGCGCTCAGCCGGTAGCGGCCCGTGAGACCGCAGGCCCAGAAGGGCGTCTCGGGCTCGGCGCCAGGCGCCACGTTGCGGTGCAGGCCGCACACGCAGCGGCCGTCGCGGGCCTCGTAACAGATCTCGACGTCGACCGGGCGGGCGCAGTCGTTTCGCACCCGCACCTCGATGCTGTCGAGGCTCGCGCAGTAGCCCCCGCGGAGCGCGCTGGTCACCGTGACGCAGGCGTCGAAATTGGTGCACGCGGCGCTCGGGCCCGCCCCGCCGTCGGTCGCGCAGAGCGTCGAAGGGGCGCACACCGCCACGCGGTCGGGGCTCGCGAGGCAGCACCCTGACGCGCACGCGGCCCCGCCGAGCTCACACCGCGCGAGGCACCGGGGCGCGCCCGCCACGCTCATGCAGACGCTCGCCGCGTCGCACGCGGGCTCGCACGATCGCCCGGCCGGAGAGCCCGTCTCGCAGCGATAGTTGGCGCTCGGGGCGCACACCCGCCGCAGGGTCTGGCCGCTCGCGTTGCCGACCTCGACGCAGCACCCCGAGCCGCAGTCGGCGTTGCGCTCGCAGGCCGCGCCGCAACGGATGCCGTCGGCGCCCCAGTTGACGCACGAGGCGCCCGCCTCGCAGACCTCGGCGCCGCACGGGAGGCGCCCGTCAGAGCGGCCGGTGATCCACGCGTACTCGACGCAGGCCCCGAGCGATTCGTTGTCGGTGAGGGGGGCGCACACCGCCGCGAGGCGGGTGCTGAGGGCGCAGGCGGCGCCGGGGGTGCACGGGCTCGCGCAGCGGCAGTCGGTCGCGGTGCGGCACACCCGGAGCTCGCCCGCGGCGCACGGCGAGGTCTCGGCGTCGTCGAGGGTGCAGCCCAGGCTGAGCGCGAGGGCGAGGCCGAGGGCGCGCTGTCGCCGGGTCACGCGGTGACCTCGACCTTGCCGTCGGCGACGGGCCGACCGAGGCTCTCGCGGAAGGCCCGCTCGGCCCGAGAGAAGGCCTCCATGCCGCGCGCGAGGGCGAAGGGGCCGAGCCGCGGCAGGCCCGCGATGCTGACCGCCACGAGGCCCTCTCGGCGCGGCACGAGCATCGAGGCCGAGCCCACCCGGCGCCAGGGCGAGCGCGACGCGAGGTGGTGATGCAGCACCCGCGGCGCGGTCAAAAACCCTTCGGTGCCGGGGCGATCGGCGATGCCGCCGTCGGCCATGAGGCGCCCGCCCACGCGCACGGGCTGAAAGAGCAGCGGCACCGCGCACGAGGCGTGGATGGCCGTGGCGAGGTCACCCCGGTCGAGCACCCTGGTCTTTCGCGCGGCGAGGTCGAACACGCTCGCGCGCCACGGGCGGTCGGCCGACTCGATCTGCGATACCGCCAGGAGGCCCGAGAGCATCGCGCGGAAGCGCCGCCCTTCGAGCACCCCGAGGCCGGGGGCGGGGTCCCAGAACTGGCCGCGGTGGAGGCCCGCGAGGGTGTCGCGCAGGGTGTCGAGGCGCGCCCCGCCAGACCAGAGGCCGGTCACCAGGGCGCCCGCGCTCGAACCGCCCGACGCTGCGGGCTCGAAGCCCGCGTCGACGAGCGCCGAGAGCGCACCGGCGTGGGCGAAGAAGCCGAAGAAGCCTGAGCTCATCACCAGCGCGAAGGGGCCCTCGGCCAGCCACTCGCGGAGCAACATCGGGGCGCGGGGAGCGGTTTTCATCGTCGGGGCCATCATACCCTGGGGTACCGTCGGCGCTCGATGCATGAAGTGACTTCTCGACCGAGGGTGGCTGGCGTCACCGTGGGGCTCTTCTCGATCCGCACTGAACGGCAGTGGGGCATCGGCGAGATCGCAGACCTTGTGCCCTTCGCGGGGCTCCTTGAGGCCGCGGGGCTGGGGCTCGTTCAGCTCTTGCCGCTCGGCGAAATCTCGGGCGCCGAGACCTCACCGTACGCCTCGCTCTCGGCCTTCGGCATCGACCCGATGTACATCGCGTGGGACGACGTCGCCGAGCTGAGCCCCGCCCGGCTCTACGACGCCCTCGGCCCCGACGGGCGCCGCACCCTCGCGTGGGCCCGGCAACAAGATCGCGTCGACTACGAGGCGGTGCGCTTTCTCAAGGGTCGCGCCCTCGACGCGGCGTGGGCGGTGTTTCGCGACGAGGTGCTGCCGCGGGGATTGCCTCGGGCGCGCGCCTTCGAGGCCTTTTGCCGCCACGAGGCCCACTGGCTCGACGGCCTGGCGATGTTTCGCGCCCTCAAAGACGCGGCCTCGCAGTCGGCCTGGTGGGCCTGGCCCGAGGCGCTGCGAGACCGCGAGCCCGAGGCCCTCGCCGCGGCCCGGGTCGCCCACGCCGACGCCGTCGGAAAGCACTGTTACGCCCAATGGGTCGCCCACGAGCAGTGGCGCGCGGTGCGCTCCCATTACGCAGCGCGGGGCCTGGAAATCATGGGCGACCTGCCCTTCATGGTGGGCGGCGACAGCGCCGACGTCTGGTGCCACCGCGGGCAGTTTCGCGAAGACACCTCGGTCGGCGTGCCGGGCGATCAGTTCGACCCCGAGGGCCAAGAGTGGGGCCTGCCGCCCTACCACTGGGAGGCGATGGCCGGCGATGGGTTTCAATGGCTGCGCCGCCGGGCCCGCGACGCGGGGCTCCGCTACGACCGCTTTCGGGTCGATCACCTCGTGGGCTTCTACCGCACCTACCAGCGACGCCGCGAGGCGCTGCGTGATGGCGCAGGGAGGCTCCTCCCGGGCTTCTTCGACCCCGCCACCGAGGGCGCGCAGCGGGCCCACGGAGAGGCCGTCCTCGGGGCCATGAAGGCCGCCGCCCAGGCCGTCGGGGGCGACCTTATCGCCGAAGACCTCGGGGCCATCCCAGACTTCGTGCGCCCGAGCCTCGCGGGCCTCGATGTGCCCGGGTACAAGGTCTTGATCTGGGAGAAAGACGGCGATCGCTTTCGCGACCCCGCCCTCTACCCGCGTCGCTCGGTGGCGTGCTTTGGCACCCACGACACGGCCCCCGTGCGGGCGTGGTGGTGCGCCCTCGACGCCCACGAACGGCGCGCCCTCTGCGCCCTGCCGGGCCTCGCCCCGGTGGCCGACGCCATGGTCGACGAGACGCGGTTCACGCCCGCCGTGCACGGGGGGCTCTTGCGGCTCCTCGCCCACGCCGAGAGCGAGCTCGTGCTGCTCTTGCTCCAAGAGGTGCTCGGCCTCGACGCCAGGGTCAACGTGCCCGGCACCGTCGGCCCCCACAACTGGACGTGGCGCATGCCCCGCACCGTCGACGACACCCTCGCCGCCGACGACGACCGCGCGTCGCTCGCCCGGGTGCGCGCGGCCCTCGCCGACGCCGCGCGGGAGCCCGCACCGAAGCGCCCAAGGTGACAACGCCCGTCGCGCGGTCTAGCCTCAGCGCCCGCGAGGTGTTGGCGATGTGGGCTCGGTCTCTCTCGGCCCTCGGGGCGGTGCTGGCGCTCGGGTGCTCTCCGGTCGACGACGCGGCCCTCGCGGCGACGCCCCTCGACCCGCCCACCGCGCCCTTCGATGCGGCCCTCGACCCCGATGACGACGTGGGCCCGCGCCCGGCCCTCGACGTCGCCGCGCCCCCCGACGATCTGCCCCCCGCGACGCCCGACCGCGCGCCCGCCGATGACGCCTCCGAGGCGCGCGATCAGGGCCCTGCGGCGCCGCCCGATGCGGGCCCCGAGACGCGCCCCGACGCGCCCGCGGCGGCGCCCGACGCGGGGCCTCCGTGGGTGACGTGTCGGCTCAACTCGGCACAGTTTGCCCAGAGCCCGATGACCCTCGACGGGCCGCCCTCGGCCGCGCCCCTGCGGGTGACCGTGCCGGGAGTGCCGGCCGGCGCGCTCGCGGTGGCGGTTCACTTCGACGGGCACGACCTCGATCACCCGGGCGAAGAGGGCTTCGTCACCCTGGCCGGTCGCCGCGTCGCCCTGCCCGCCAACACCGCGTGGGACAACGTCACCGTCGCGGGCCTCTCGGCGCCCTTCGCGGGCCTCGCCCTGCCCGGCGGCGACACCGAAATCCGCTTCGGCCCGGGGCCGCTCTCGCGCTCGTTCTTTCGCATCTCGCGGGTCTCGCTCGAGCTTCGCGCCCCCCTCGCGCGCTGCCCCGGCGAGGGCGCTCCCAATGACGCGGGCGCGCCCGCCATGCCGACGGGGCCGCGGGCGGTGCGGGCCCTTCGGTACGACCAGGCGACCTACACCCTCAGGCACAACTGGGTGTTCCGCTGCGACGCGGGCTACGCCTACACCGCCCGCGGGAGCGATCATCTTGGCACAGATTGCCCAGGGCTCTACCGCCCCGATGGCACGCTCCGCGGCACCGCGACCTGGCGCTTCGCCAACGTGGCGCCGGGGCTCTACGCCGTCGAGATCACCTCGCGGCACAGCGCCAACCGCAACGCCCGGGGCGCGCTCTTTCGGGTCAACGGCGAAGAGGGCAGGGTGTTTCAGAACGACGACCGCGGCGGGCTCATGCTGTTCACCGACCTTTGGGGGCGCCGCACCCTCGGCGGCGAGGTGGTGGTGGTGCTCGAATCAAACGGCGCGAGCGACAGCGTCGCGTCGGTGACGCTCCGGCCGGTGCCGTGAGCGACGCGGGCGTGACCGGAGGGCGTCGTTGCCCGCGCGACGGGTCGCCCCTCGGGCCGATGCGGCTCGACGGAGGCTTCGAGATCGATCAGTGCCCGACCTGTGCGGGATACTGGTTCGACCCGGGCGAGCTCGCGCGGGTCCTTGAAACCGTCGAAGACCTGGCGTTCAGAGACCCCGACGCGATGCCCTTGGCGGCGACCACGACGCACACCTGCGCGGTCGACGAGGGCGTGTGTTTGGTGCGGGTTCCGTACCGAGAGGCGAGCCCCTGGGCGGTGCTTCGGTGCCCGTACTGTCGGGGCCTCTGGGTCGAGTCCGCGACGCTGCCCGTACTGCGAAAGCTGGCCGCTGAGAAGCCGCTCGCGCTTGTCGCGCTCGAAGCCGAGGCCGATCGTTCGTATCCGAACGACCCTGACCGACCGGAGTGTGAGCCCCTGCGCCTTCGGCAGGTCGCGGCCTCGCTCCCGCTGGCCCTCGGAGCGTCGCTCGTGTGGCGCCTCCTGCCCTTCTCGCGCTTCATCCCCGGGGGCGTGCGGGTGCCGCTCCACGAGCTCGGGCACGCCACGGTGGCGTGGTTCACGGGGCACATGGCGGTGCCCATTCCGATCGGGCTGACCCTGAGCTCGCAAGACCGCTCGGTGATCGTCTGTGTGGGCCTGCCGGCGCTGTGCGGGTGGCGCGCCCTTCAGCGCGGGCGCGCGGGTGCGTACGGCGCGGCCCTCGGGTGGGGCCTCGCGGGGGTGACGCAGCTCGGCCTCACCTGGGGCCTCGACCTCGGCGCCCACGAGCGGTGGCTCCTCCTCGGCGGGTGCGGCGGCGAGTTCGTCTTCGCGGCCCTCCTGGTCGCCCTCTTTCACCGCACCATGGGCCGACAGTACCGATGGGATCTCGCCCGCTGGATGGCCCTCGCCATCGGGGCCTTCGTGCTCGTCGATCAGACCCTCTTCTGGCGCCGCGCCCGGGCCGACAGCGACTACTTCCCCTGGGGGGCGGCCTTCAGCGACGACGGCGACATGGATCGCCTCCACGACCAATACGGCTGGAGCGAGAACGCCCTCACGGGCTTCTACCTCGACCTCGCGACGCTGTGCTTCGCCGCGGTGTTCGTCGTCTGGGCGCTCGCGCTCGGCCGCGCGTGGCGCGCTCAGCGTGCGCGCTCGGTGTGAAGCAGAAAGCCCTCACCGTGCTCGGCGAGGGCGCGGGCGTGGGCCAGCTCGTCGTCGGGCCAGGCTTCGAGGTAGGTCTCAAAGACCCCGTGATCGAAGGGCTTCCCTTCAGGTTGGGTCACCTGCCTGAGGCGCTCGCGGAGCCCCTGCCCGAGGTACTCGAGCGCCCGGTGGTGACAGAAGGGGTTGTTGCCGATGCGGCCGAGGGTGACGTGCGCGGTCCATGAGCAGCCGCCCTGACACTCAGGGCCGTAGTAGCACGCGCCGCAGTAGCCCCAGAGGTCGCTGCCGTCGCGGTCGCGGGTGAAGCGCAGCGCCGCGGCGCGCTCCCAGATCTCGCGCAAGGGCGTGTCGCGCACGTTGCCGCCCACGTACGCGCCGGTGGGCAGCGAGGGGCAACCCTTGATGCTCCCGTCGGCCTCGATGCCCAGGGTGAGCCGACCCGCGCCGCACGCGCTCATGTGCCCCCTCGGCATCGTGCCCCGGAGCAGCGTCTCGTAGGGCCCGAAGTACCCGATGTCGTTGCCGGGCCAGATGCGGATCTTGCGCGGCGTGGCCTTCTTCTTCACCCGTGCGATGAGCGGCATCACTTCAAGTACTTGAAAAGGCTCAAGAATCAGCGATGGCTCGTCGGCCGCGCGGCCCATCGGCACGGTCATCGACACCTGCCACGAGTGGCACCCCGCGTCGAAGAGGATGTCGGTGAGCGGCTCGATGTCGCGGAGCGCCGGGCGCGCGATCTGGGTGTTGGCCGAGACCCAGACCCCGGCGGCCCGGAGGTTCGCGATGGCGTCGATGGCGGCGCGCCACGAGCCCTGAACGCCGCGCAGGGCGTCGTGCATGGGTTCGAGCGCGTCGACCGAGACGCTGACGCTCTCGATGCCCGCGTCGCGCACTTCTCTCGCGCGGTCGGCGGTCATCGCGCGGCCGCCGGTGGTCATGGTGAGCTCGATGCCGTGCTGCTTGATGTGCCGCGCGAGGGTGACCCAGTCTTCGCGGAGGTACGCTTCGCCGCCGATGAGGGTGACCTCGCGGCACCCGAGCGCGGCGAGCTGATCGATGAGGTCGAGGGCCTCGGCGGTGCTGAGCTCGTCGGGCCGCGCCCGCCCCGCGCGGGAGCCGCAGTGACGGCACGCGAGGTCGCACCGGAGGGTGATCTCCCACACCGCGATGGTGGGCCGAAAGTGCTTGTCGACAGGGCGCGCGTGCTCGGCCAGGGGGAGGTGCCGCCGGGCCGGGTCGGCCGTGGGCGCGATGGGCAGAGACGTACGAGGTCGAGGCGGCAGCGGCTGGGTCATCGCGTGCGGAGTGTGTACCGAGGTGTCACCGGGGCGCCACCCTCGTCGCCGTCGCGGCTCAGAGGCCTCGGCGCGGGGGCGTGCGGCGCGGGCTGTGCGGGGTGGGGGGCGCTTCGATGCGGCGGAGGCCGAGCTCGCCGAAGGCGGCGGCGAGCGAGGGGCGGGTGTTGCGTTCGAGCTGGGCGATGGCTTCGAGAAAGTGCGCACGGAGCCGCGCATCTTCGGTCGCTTCGGCCTCGCGTCGGGCCTCCTCGGGGCTGTCGAGGTCGATGAAGCTGTCGGGCTCTTGGACGAAGGCCACCTCGGCGTGGGTGAGGCCGCTGGTGACGATCCATTCGTAGAGCGGGCCCTCGAAGACCGCGCCGAGGGCGACGTCGTTTCGGGTGCGGGCGGTCTCGGCCACGAGGTCTTCGTGACCCGAGCGGGCGATCATGTCGGCCATGGCGCAGTGGCGACCCTCGCTGTCGACGAAGCGCCTTACCGACGGGGGCGTGTCGTGATTGCGTGGGTACTGCCCGCGGGTGACGTAGGCCCTCAGCCGTGCGATGTTGGCGGCCCGCGCTGCGCGGAGCGCGCGACGCCAGGCGAGGTCGCCGCGTGGGGTGAAGGGTGACGCGGCGGCGAAGCCCGAAGCGGGCCCCGAGGAGGCGCCGGGAGGGTCTGCCGAAGCGACCCGGGCGCAGAGCATGAAGGCGAGGGTGAGGGAGGGCGCGAGACGCATCGAGGGGCTCCACCGGGCGCAGTGAGAAGCGCTGTGCGCCGCGGCGTTCAGAGAGACGCAGGGCCGGGCGAAAGGGTCTTTGACGAGTCGCTGAGGGGGCTCTGAAACGGGCTGGCGAGAACTACGCTTCGCGCCCTACCGAGGCGCTCTGCAACGGGTGAGCGCAGCGGCCTCGCGCAAGGAGGCGCTGAGGTCTGACTTGCAGATCGAGGTGACCATGCCGGTGCCCCAACCCTCGTCGAGCGCCCGCGCGACGCTCGCGAGGCGGCGTGCACGGTAGGCGAAGCGTTGATCGAGATTGCCGCACACGAGACGGTAGGGT
>JAEUKH010000051.1 GCA_016792845.1 Myxococcales bacterium
TCCATCACAAACGATGACGTCGTGATGACCTGGGGCCCCGTTGGTGAAGGAGATGACCTGACCCGCCTTGTAAACCACGCATCCCACAGAGCGCGCGGCTTCACCCACCATGGATGCCCCCGCCGCCCTCGATGGACCCCTTAGGTTGTACCTCGACCTGCACCCTTCTTGTCAAAGAGGGTCGATCGAAAGCTTCGTTGTTGTGCCCGTCTGCGGCACCCCGGGCGTCAACGGGCGCAGACGCTCAAGCGATTGACAGAATGGTGAGCACCCGTCGGCGCCCCCCGAGCTCGACCTGCACCTCTTCGTCGACGCTCTGATCGATCAGGGCGGCCCCCAACGGGGCTTTCAAGGTGACGACCTGAATGGGCCCCTCGGGGCCTTCGAGGGTGACCCCCGCGCCGTAAGGACACAGAAAGACGCGCTGGGTCTGCCCGGTGCTCTCTTCATGCAAAGTCACCAGCGAGAGCGGACGCACGGGGCCTTCGGGGGCCTCGTCGGGGGGCTGCATCGCGGCGAGGGCGTCGAGGGCCCGCTTGAGCTCGGCCGCGCGCGCGCGCTGGGCTCCCGCGAGGTAGCCCGCTTCGAGGGCCCGGGTGTCTTTGTCGTTCTCGGGTTTGGCCTCTTCGTGGGTCGCCGCGGCGTGGGCGTCGCGGGCCGAGGCTTCGATGACTTCGAGCGAACGGTTGAGCGCGGCCGTGAGGGCGGCGATGACGGCTTTCTTCTTCATGCAACGATGTCGTGCGCCTTGACGGCTATTCTGACCAGGCTTCGAGGGTGGGGTAGGTCTTGTCGCACCCGAAACGCCCTTTGGCGTCGCGGTGCACAGCGCCCATCGCGACGGCGGGGTCGTGGGTGAAGAAGAGCCGACCGTTGCGGGCCAAGAGGTCATTCAAGAGCGCGGTCTTCTCATCAATCAAGAGCTCGGGCGCGCGGTCGTATCCCATGGTGACCGGGAGGTGAACCCACGGGCGCCCGGGGATGAGATCTGCGGCGAAGACCACGGGCCCACCCGGCATGGGCACTTCGAGGAGGCTCAGCCCCGGGGTGTGCCCGTCAGAGCGGTGAAGGGTGTACGCGGGGCCGAGCACGTCGCTGCGGGTGCCGTCGAAGAGGCGCAGCCGACCAGAGGCTTCGAGCAGCGGGGCGAGCGCGGCGATGTACGACGCGCGGTCGCGGGGGTGAGGGTGCTGCGCCCGCGCCCAGGCCTCGCGCCCCACCACGAACTCAGCCCGGGGGAAGAGCAGCCCCGGCGCGACGCCCTCTTCGTAGGGCGTCAACAGCCCGCCGGCGTGGTCAAAATGCAGGTGCGACAGCACCACCACGTCGATGCTCTCATGCGAGAAGCCGAGCCGTTCGAGGTTGTCGAGCAAGACGTGGCGCGCCTCGACGACGCCGAAGCGATCGCGCATCGCGGGCGCGAAGAACGCGCCGATGCCCGTCTCTGCGAGGATGCGCCGACCGCCCGACTCTTCAATCAACAACGCGCGACACGCGAGCGAGATGCGGTGCCGCGCGTCGGGCTCTGCCCACTCAGACCAGAGCGTGCGGGGCACGTTGCCGAACATCGCGCCGCCGTCGAGGCGCTGGGTGTTGCCCTCGACCGACCAGAGCCGTCTCTCCATAGATCGGGTCTCTAATACGAATACACCTGCAACGCTCGGGTGAAATCAAACTGGAGGCCGAGGTTGATGTCGTGCGCGAGGGCCCACGGGTCGCCGCCGCGGCTCCGCGCAAAGAGGTCGTACGAGAGTGAAATCGACAGCGGCGCGAAGAGCGGAACGCTGACCCTCGCGGTGGTGCGCACGATGGCGTCGTCGGTGGCCGCGCCGGGGTCGCGCCAGGCGAACTCAGAGAAGAGCTGGCCCTCGACGTCGCGGTCGCGGATGTGAAAGAGCACCTGCGGGGGCAGCTCGCCGCGGGCCAAGACGAGGGGCGCAAAGCGCGCCGTGCTGTCGAGGATCTCACGGTCGGCCCCGAGGCCGAAGTTCAGGTTGGCGCGGAGCGGGAGCTCGAAGCGCACCCCCGCGGTGGGGCGCACCTGGAGGTGGTGAAAATCGCGGCTCGCGAGCTCGCCCGAGGGGCGGGTGAACTCGCTCTCCAGGTAGCTCTCGCCGTACGGCAAGGGCTGGTACCAATGGCGTCGACGGTAGAGCGCGCGCCAGGCGAACTGATTGCGCAGCGCGATCAGGTCGGCGCTCTTGAGGAGCCCGGTGTCTTCACCCGTCTGTTCGACGGTGCGGGTGAAGCCGAGCCGCATCCTGAGGTTGTTGTCGAGGGTGTAGCGCGGGTGGTCTGCGTCGGCGCGAAACTCGCCGTCGAGCTGGATCGCGGTCGAGCCCGAGCGCGCGAGCTGCGGGTCTTGATAGTTTTGCGGGTTGTTGATGGTGGTCTGCGCCCAGCTCGCGTCGATGAAGGCGTGAAAGAGCCAGCGGGTGCGCCGCGCCGGGTCGATGGGGCTTTGGGTGATGTCACCCCGTCGCGGTCGGTTGAGCCAGGCCGAGAAGACCTCGCGCGGCCCTTGGGCGCCGGCGAGCTGGAATTCATCGGCGACGCCCTCGCCGAGGCCGCCGTCACCGCCGCCGACCACGAAGCCCGTGCTCACCACGCGGTAGCGCTGCGACTCGACCAGCGGGCGACCGTTGACCGACCAGTGTTCGTCGTCTTCCTGGGTGACGCCGCGCACACGGAAGCGGGCCGCGCGGCCGCTCTGCAACAAGGCCACGAGGGCCTCGCCGGTCATGGTGCCGACGTACAAGCGGTCGTCAAAAGGCAGCGCCCCCATCACGTCGAGCTGCGTGACCCGCTCCTGCAACGGGAAGCGCGCGAGCGGACGCAGCGCCCCGCGGTTGATGACGGCGACCTCGGCGGTGGCGTGCTCGCGCAACACATCGAGCAAGAGCGAGGTCATGCCCTCGCGGTCGAGCGGCGCGGTGAGGTTTGCGCCCTGAAAATGCGAGCGATCGAGGGCGCAGAGGTCGCCCGAGAGGGCCCCAAGGAGGCTCTCGGCCGCCGCCGGGAGGGGCGCCTCGCCGGGCTCCACCAGCGTCGGCGTTGCGCCGAGGTCGTTCAGGTCGAGCGCCATCACCCGACCCGGTTCGGTGGCATGAACCCGCAGCCCCGCACGGTCAACCTGAAGGTGCGAGAGCTGCCCCGAGAGGTCGTTGGCGACGAGCAGCTCGGCCCGCTGCTCGGCCGGCAGACCGTGGGCCACCCTGAGGGTGTCATCGAGGCTCCCGGGCCACGCGGGGTCGTAGAGCGCGATCACCCGGGCGGCCCCCGCGGCCCGCGCCTGGAGCGTCATACGCGCCAGGATTTCAGCCGGGTTTTCGAGGGTCAAGCCCGCCGCGCGGTCGCGCGCGATGGCCTCAAGGTTGCCGGGCGCCACCAGGGCGATCACGGCCACGCGTGTGCCCGCCACGTCGAGCACCCGGGGCGCGTCGTCGGCGTCGTCGAGGGCCTCGCAGAGGGTCGACGCCTCGGGCGCGCAGCGAAGATTGCTCAGCAGCATCGGCACCCCCGCCTGGCGCAGCGCCCGCGCCCGGGTCACCAGGTCTTCGCGCGGCGCCGCCAGGTCGCGGTGCCCGACCCCGAGGGCCTGATAGCCCAAGGCCCGCACCGCTTGGGCCGCCGCGTCGGGGTGCGAGACCGACAAGCGGTGGGCCAAGGCCGAGGCCCCGAAGAGATCGCCCGCGTCGATGCGGAGCCCCTCTCCGGCGGCCGCGAGGGCCCCCGCGAGCCGCGCGAGACCCGCGTCGCGGGGAGGCGCCTCGGCGCACCGGAGCGGCAACACGTCGGCCTGAAAGCCGCTAGAGACCACCACCCGCAACGGCTGGGTCTGGGCCGTCACCGCGGGCGTCGAGAGAACAAGCGCGAGGGCCAGTGCACGGGGCTTCACAGCCCCGATCGGGTATCACAAATCGCCCTCAGACTTCGCGCGTTTCAGTTGAGCTGCTCGCACGGGATCTTCACCCGCACGACCCAACCGACGTCGCCGCGCTTGACCTCGGCGCTGCCGCCGAGCGACACCACGCGGCCCTTGAGGGTGGCCACGGTGCGCCGCGCGCGCTGACCCTCGCCGTTGGGGCCGTCGCCGTCATCGAGCACCTCCATCACGAGGCCCCCTTCGGCACGCCGGAGCGTCACCGCGAGGTTGGCCGGGGCGGTGTCACGGAGGGCCTGGTGGGTGGCCTCTTGCACGATCTTGAGCACCCCTTGGCGCATCTTCGAGCTCGGGGGCGCGAGGCCCCGCAGCTCGGCGTGCACCGTCGAGACCACCCCGGCGCTCTCGCAGAGGGCGGTGACGGTGACCCTGAGGCGCTCGACCAGCCCTTCCCAACCGTTGTCGTCGACGGCGGGGCTCGCGCCGCCCTCGACGGCGGGCATCTCGGGGCGCGTCGAGGGCACCGAGCGGCTCCGCGGGCGTCGCTCGTCACGGCTGCGGCCCGAACCGCGGCGCTCTTGGAGCAGCGCCTCGCGCTCGGCCAGCACGAACACCAGCGAGTGGGTGGCCCGCGCGAGGGTGACGTGCGCGAAGGTGATCAGCCCGACCGCCAGCGCAGTCGGCAGCACGGGTTGGTGCGACACCGCGCGGGTCAACACCGCGAGGGGCGCGCTCAGGCCCGCGAGCAAGACCACCCGCGGCGGCGGCACCCGCGTCGCGAGGAGCACCATGGCCACGCCGTAGAGCACCATCGCGACCCCGAAGGGCGCGGCGCTCATCGCTGACAAGACCGCGAGCGCGACGAGGCAGAGCAGCCACGCGATGTCGTCTGCGAGGGCCCAACGCCCCTCTTGGCCCACCCACGCCGCAGCCCCCGCGGCGAAGAGCGCGGGCAAGCCCGGGAGCAACACCGCCCCCACCGTCGCGGGCGAAAAATACTGCGCCCACCGCGGGAGAAGGCCCGAGAAGAACGGCAGCACCACCGCGCTCGCGGTCAACACCACGAGCGACCAACGGCGTTGCCGCGCCTTGCGTACGTCAAGCAGCACCGAGACCGGCGTCACCCGACGACTCTAGCGCCAACTCGGCCCCGTGAAAACTCAACCCCGCGCGCCGAACGCATCGAGCCCCCGCGCGGCCTGACCGCGGATCTTGTTCTGCACCATGGGCGACCACCCGAGGAGCACCCCCATCGGCCCGAGGGCCATCCGCGACCAACGCCAGAGGTCGAACTGATCGACATGCTCGACGATCTTGCCGTCGCGGAAGACGAAGCGCGCGTCGATGACGTTGTGCACCTTGCGACCCGTGGCCGAGAAGGTGTAGCGCGCCTCCCAATGGGCCCGCCCCGCGTGGTCGTCGGCCTCGACCCCTGAGAACTCGAGGGTGAGGTCTTTGCCGCGCTCGCAGAGCATCGCCCACATGGCCCGCGCCCGAGGCCCCCGCAGGTCGGTGAAGACCGGGTCGCTGAAGCGCACGTCGTCGGCGTAGAGCGCCCCCATGGCCGCCGCGTCGCGGCGCTGAAACGCAGTGTAGAATGACTCGATCAGGGCGGCGTTGGGGTGGGGCATGGTGGGCGCCCGAGACTACACACCCCAATGCGTAATGAAAGACCGATTGTCTTCAATCAGGTTGAAACATCCCGTGGGCGTCGTTGTCGCCTTGGTACACCTCGTTGGGGCGGTCGAAGGTCGCCGCGCCGAAGGTGTTGACCGCGATGGCGAGGGCCAGGAGCGCCCACTGCCAGCGGCGAAAGGGCCTGCCCATCACCGCGAGGAGCAGCACCAGAAAGACCGCGTAGTCGTTTGAGAAGCGGTACCCGAACTGCACCCAGCCCGAGTTCTGATACAGCAAATCGACCGACGCGATGACCAGCGCGGCGATGCCCGCCGACCAGCCGAGGGCGTGCCTCCGCGCGGGGCGGAGCAGCTCAAGGTATTGCGGCGTGGTGACCCAAAGCGCGAGCCCGTGCCGCGAGATCTGGATGAAGGGTGCCGTGCGCGTGACCCAGGGCAAGAGCGCCAGCACGACCCCGAGGTTGCGCGAGAGGTAGTGGTAGTTGAAGAGACCCCACCGGGCGATGCGGGCCTGCCAGCGGATCTGGAGGTAGCGGTACCCGACCTCGCCCGCGTCGCCGAAGCGGAGCTTGTTCAAGAGCAGGTAGACCCCCAAGGCGAGCAGCACCGGGAGCGAAAAGCGCACGATCGATCGCAGCGCCCGGGGCCAATCGACCCCGCGGAGCCAGCGCAGGAGGCCACCCTCGGAGGGCCGCGCGTCGTCTGAGGCCGCGCCCGCGAGGCGATGCACCCGCAGGGCTTCGAGGCCGAAGAACACCGCGCCGAACAGCGTCGAGGTGCGGGTGTGAAAGCTCAATCCCAGAAACAGGCCCGCCAGGAGGGGGCTCCGCGCGTCGAGGGCGTGCCAGACGTAGGCGACGCCCAACGAGGCCGCGACGATGTGGGCCACGAACCAGACCGAGCCCTGCACGGCGCAGTAGAAGAACACCGTGCCGAAGGCGAAGAGCGCCGTCAGCGCGAGGTTCTCGCGCCAGGGGCGGGTCGAGTGGCCGCGCTTCACCAAGGCTTCGAGAAGGCCGTACAAGAGCGCCGGGGCCAGCGCCGCGAGGAGCACGTCGAGGACCCGGTTCGGGAAGTTGCGCCCGAACAACGCCACCGCCGGCATGTAGATCACCGCGGGCAAGCTCGGAAACGCCACAAACCAACGGTCGTTGAAGCGCGCCCAGTCGTTGCCCCCGCCGCCCGGCGGGCACACCTCGCCCTGCGCCACTCCAACGTCACACCGAACCGACAAGGTGCCGTGAAGGTACGCATCGGCCAGATACGAGAAATGGTTGTCGGGAGAGTGAACCCGAAGACGGTCGCCCGCGAAGGCCGCATACACCGCGAGGGCCATCACAAAGACCGCCAACATCACCCGACGCACCGCAGGGCGCGACGAAACCCCCTCGGCTGTTTCACTCATAGCGCCGCCGATTACCAGCTTCAGCCCAACAAAGACAATCACCCTCCTCGCCCGCCGTGCGGCGTTCTGGCGTGAGGGCCCGGGGCCACGGGTGGGGCACTTTGTGGGGCGCGGCGTCAAGGCTGCCGCTGCGGGGGTGAATCGCCCCGCTGTGCACAGTCTAAATGTTTGAGATTACAGGTTTTTTCGTCGATTGAGCCTTGCCCTGAGGGGGGCCCGGGCGTACCCCTTGGGCGGATATGGCAAGGTTGAAGAAAGGGGCTCGCGCCCATCTGCCTCGTGAGGCGAAGGTCTCGTCGGCGGCGACGTCGGTGAAGCCTGCGTCTGGCGGTGTGGCCGCGCCCTTGGCAGAGGAGCCGATGACGACGAACAAGCCGACGCGGCTGCCGTGGGCGATCGCCGGGGCGGCGCTCTTGGGGGTCGCGGCGATGTGGGCCTCGGGTCGTGGGGCCGCGACGTCGCAGCGGCCGACGGTCGAAGAGGCCGGGGCGGTGTCGCGGGCTCAGGCCTCGGCGGCCGACTCTGCGGCCGACAACGAGCCCGGGTACTGGGGCGAGGTCGACGTCGAAGACATCACGTTGCGCCTGCCCTCGGGGTACGTCTCGCTCGGCGACTGCGAGTCGAGCTTTCACCCGTGGGTGTTTGATCAGACGCCCAACGCCGAGGCGGCCGAGCGACAGATGGCCGAGCTCGGCTTGACCCCCGCGCAGCGCGCGCGGCTCAGGCCCTTGCTCGAATGTGACGCGCAGACGTGCCGGGTCCAGCCGCCCGACGAGCTCGTGGGGGCGCTCAGCCCCGCGGTGCGCGCGCAGATCATGCGGCGCCTCGCGATGGTGGCCGAGAACGAGCAGCTCAGGTACCCCTTTCGGCGGGCGCGGCGCTACGGGCGGTGGGCTGACATGCCGTGGCTCCGGCCGACGGTGCGCGACATGTTCGCGCGGGTCGCCTACCAAGAGAGCGGCGACGACGTGGTGGTCGACACGAGCTACGCGTGCCGGGCGCTGCAAGAGCCCGCCGAGCGGATCGAATTCATGGAGGCCCTCAAGGTGCGCTACGGCCTCGCGGCGCACCTCCGGGTCGACCCTTCGACCCCGCTCGAACCGCTCGCGCGGTGGTACAGCCGCCGCGGCAACAGCGCCGAGGTGCTCAGCACCCTGCGTACGGCGCAAGCGGGCCCGCGACGGGTGACCCTGCACGACCTCCTGCCGCCCCTCGCGCGGCTCCGTCACGACAGCTTTCCGCGCCTCGACGAGCCGGCCTTCGATTGCTTCTGGAGCGCGCTGCACTTCTTCGACGGCGCCGACGCCTCGACGCACCTGCCCGGGCTCGAAGGCTTTCAGATGGCCCTCCGCACCCAGTACCAGCGGGTGCCGCGCGACGAGCTTCGGTACGGCGACATGCTGGTGTTTATCAGCAACCAGGGGGTGCCCACCCACGCGGTGAATGTGATCACCCCGACGCTGGTGTTCACCAAGAACGGCGGCTCGCCGCGGCGCCCTTGGGCCATCATGCGCCTCGACGATGTGCGGGCTCAGTACCCCAATGTCACAGACATTCAAGGGTATCGCCTGCGCTCGGGCGCTTGACGCAGGGCCTTCGTCGATCTTAGAGCACGCGGCGCGTTGACGTGGCGCTGAGGTGATCGCAACAACCCTCACACCCGCCTCGCGATGGAGACGCTCCGATGGCACTCTCGCGTGAAGCGCTACAAACGGCGCTCGGTAATGTGGTCGACCCGGTGTTGAACAAGAGCCTCAGCACCCTCAAAACGCTTAAAGACCTTACCGTCGATGGCGACACCGCGAAGGTGACGGTCGAGCTCTTCTCACCGGCCAGCGGCGCCGCCGAGACGGTGAAGCGGCAGCTCGTCGACGCGGCCCGGGCGTCGGGCGCCTCGGCCCTCGACGTCGAGGTGATCTTCGCGGTGCGCACCCGCCAGGTCGCGAGCGATGACCCTTGCCCTGAGGTGAAAAATGTCATCCCGGTGATGTCGGGCAAGGGCGGCGTGGGCAAGAGCACCGTGGCGGCCAACCTCGCCCTCGCGCTGCACCGGGCGGGGGCGCGGGTGGGGCTCCTCGACGCTGACATCTACGGCCCGAGCGTGCCGACGATGATGGGCATCATGGGGCGCCCGCTCTCGCGCGACGGCAAGAACATCGAGCCGCTCGAGCGCTTCGGCATGAAGATCATGTCGATCGGCTTCTTGCTCGAAGACCCCAAGCAAGCCGTGGTCTGGCGCGGGCCGATGATCCAAGGGGCGCTCCAGCAGTTTCTGAAAGACGTGGCCTGGGGCAAGCTCGACTACCTCATTCTTGACCTGCCGCCGGGCACCGGCGACGTGTCGCTGACGCTCTTTCAGCGCCTCAAGGTGACCGGCGCGGTGATGGTGACCACCCCCCAAGACGTGGCTCTCATCGACGTCTACAAGTCGGTCAGCATGTGCCAGAAGCTCAACGTGCCCATCCTCGGGGTGGTCGAGAACATGAGCTATTTTCTCGACTCCGCGGGGGTCAGGCACGAGATCTTCGGTCGCGGCGGCGGCGCCCGCGCGGCCGAGTTCGCCAAGGCCCCCTTGCTCGGTCAGGTGCCCCTCGACGCGCTCGTGCGCGAGTGGGGCGACAACGGCACGCCGGTGGTGCAAGCGCAGCCCGCGAGCCCCGCGGCGCTGGCCTTTCGCGACATCGGCGAGCGCCTCGCCGACCGGGTCACCCAGTCGCTCTTCGAGCAGTACGGCGGCGCGGCCCCGGCCGAAGCGCCCCGGCGATTGCCGATCTTGCGCTGACCCGCGCGGCGCTCAGGGGTCGCCGATCAGCACGGCCCCGTGGGTGAGGTCGGTCACCGCGCGCTCGAAGCCCTCACGCTGCGACACCGGGAGCCGCACCGTCACCGTGACGTCGGCGCCGAAGTCTTCGCCGAGCACCTCGGCCTCGTGGCCCGCGAGCAGGCGCTTGAAGCCCGTGATGTGGGCGTAATCGAAGACCAGCACCCGGGTCGCGAGGGCCACCCTCAGCTTGGTCGGGAGCGTCTCAAGGGCCGTCACCACGCCCCCGGTGTAGGCCCGCACGAGCCCGCCCTTGCCGAGCAGCACGCCCCCAAAATACCGGGTGACCACGGCGACGATCTCGCCCACGTCGCTGTGCAAGAGGGCCGCGAGCATGGGGCGCCCCGCGGTGCCGTGAGGCTCGCCGTCGTCGCTCTGCCCGATCTGCGCGGTCGCGCCCGGAGGCCCCGCCACGAAGGCCCAACAGTGGTGGCTGGCGTCTGGCATCGCACGACGGCACTGGTCGACAAATTGTCGAGCCATTTCGGGCGTCTCTGCCAGACCCAGGGTGGTCACGAAGCGGCTCCGCTCGACCTCCTGCTCGATGCGATGCGCCTCAAGCGGGATGCGATACCGCGCGTCGCCCATGGCCGTGCGATCAGTGATGATGCCCGTGGTGCGGGTCGTTCGGGTCGTGGACGTGGCCGTGCTCGAGCTCGTCGGCGGTGGCCTCGCGGATCGACTTGATCTTCACCTCGAAGTGCAGATTCTTGCCGGCCAGCGGGTGGTTGGCGTCGAGGGTCACGGTGCTGCCTTCGACGGCCATGATGGTCAACAAGATCGGGTGCCCGTCGGGGCCCATGCCCGCGAGCTGCATCCCGACCTCGGGCTCGGCGTCGCGGGGCAGCTGCTTGCGGTCGACCTTCATCACCTGCGAGGGGTCGAGGGTGCCGTAGCCCTCTTCGGGCGAGACCGTCACCTTGAGCGACTCGCCCACCGCGAGGCCCGTGATGGCCTTCTCAAGCCCCGGCACGATCTGACTCTCGCCGTGCAGATAAACAAGCGGATCGCTGCCCTCTGACGTGTCGATCACCTCGCCGGCGTCGTCGCGCAGCGTGTATTCCATCTCGACCACCTGGCCGTTCGCGACCTTCATAAACACTGACCTTTCTTGCGGCACCCATTGGGCCGCCTTGCGAGGGCCCCGCGGCCGTCGCGCGCGAACATGCATCGACCCCTCTCGCCCCGCCAACCCAAAATGGGCGCCAACAATTTGTGGCCCACATGTAGGTGTTGTTGATTCGTCGATGTCTCGGTTTGTCGCTGTACGCCTGCGTCGGTCTGGCCCGACCCGTGCTCTAGAGCCGACGACGAAGGGTCTTTCGGTGCGTTGCCATGAACAGGCTGTCACGCTCGTCGATGTTGCTGGTCGCTGCCTGGGTCGGGGTGGGCGCGGTTGACCACGCGAACGCAGACATTCCCGCGGGGGCGATGGGGTCTGGCGAGCGTGTCGCGGGGCCCGCGCAAAGTGTAGCGCCCGCGACACGGGTCGACGCGCCCGACGCGCCCGATACGCCTGGGCAGCCTGTGGCGTCGCGCTGCGCGGCCGACATGGTGCTCGTCGAGGGGCAGTACTGCACCAACGTCGATCAGCAGTGTCAGGCCTGGCTCGACCCCGACACGCAGATGCGGTGCGCGCGCTTCGCGCCGTCGCGGTGCACCGGGCGTCGGCGGCCGCTCTCGGTGTGCGTCGATCGCTACGAGTACCCGAACCGCCCGGGCATGTACCCGCAGGTGATGACGAGCTGGTACGAGGCCGAGCGGGCCTGCACCGCCCAAGGCAAGCGCCTCTGCACCCAATCTGAGTGGACCTTCGCGTGCGAAGGGCCCGAGATGTTGCCCTACCCTTACGGGCAGAATCGCGACGACACGGCCTGTCGCATCGACCATCAGACCCTGCGCCCCGATCGGGCGCGCTTGGGCAACCCCATGACCTCGCACGACGAGAGCGCGCGGCTCTACGAGGCCGTACCGTCGGGCGCGATGGCGCGGTGCGTGAGCTGGGCGGGCGTCCACGACATGACCGGCAACGCCGACGAGTGGACGGTCAACGAGGCCGGGCGCCCCTTCCGCTCTGCGCTCAAGGGCGGCTGGTGGGGGCACATCCGCGCGCGGTGCCGCCCCTCGACGATCTCGCACAACGAAGGCTTCGTGTACTACCAGATCGGCTTCCGCTGCTGCGCCGACCCGCGCTCGTGAGCCCGGGCGAGGCGCCTCACCCGGCGTCGCTGCGGGGCGCCACCACGCGACCGGGCCGCGCCTCGATCACCCGCTCGGCCTGCGACACCGCCGCGTCGGCGTCGTGGGTCACCAAGAGCACCACCGCCCCCGTGTCGCGGCTCCACCGCTGAACCATGTCAAACAACACCGCGCGCACGTCACGCGGCAGCGCGCTCCACGGCTCATCGAGCAGCAACACCCGCGGCGACACCGAGAGCGCCCGGGCCAGGGCCACCCGCTGACGCTCGCCGCCCGAGAGGGTGCCGGGCCACCGGGTCGCGAGACCCTCAGCGCCGACGCGAGAGAGGGCCTCTAGGGCGCGCGCTCGGGGGGCAACGAGGGTGAGCCCGTCGAGCACCCTGCGGTGGCTCCAGAGGGCAGCCTCTTGAGGGCTGTACCCGACCCCGCGGAGGGCAGGGTCGAGGCAGTACCCTGGGGCCTCGCACCAGCGGGTCTGGCCGTACCGCAGGGCGCCGCGGTCGAGGGGCGAGAGGCCCGCGATGAGGCGCAGGGTGAGCGACTTTCCGCTGGCTGAGGGCCCGGCGATGACGGTGACGCCGGGGCCCGCGTCGAAGGCGACTTCGAGGGTGAAGGCCCCGCGTCGGGCGACGCCCTCAATGTGAAGCGAGGCGCTCACGGCGGCTCCACGCGGTGATGGCGAGGGTGGCCAGGGCCGACACCCCCGAGAGCGAGAGCACCAGGCCCCGGGCCAGCGCGTCGCGGCCGGTCTGGAGGGCCATGTAGATTTCGAGCGGCACGGTGGCCGTCTCGCCGGGCACATACCCCGCAAAGACGAGGGTGGCGCCGAACTCTCCGAGGGCCCTCAAGCCCGCGAGGAGCGCCGCGCCGACGAGCCCCGGCCGCGCCAGCGGGAGCGTCACCCGCCACCAACACGCCCACTGCGAGAGGCCGTGCACCCGGGCCATCTCTTCGAGCTGCGGGTCGACCCGTCGCACGGCGCCCTCGACGCCCTTGGCCATCAAGGGCAGGGCCACCACCGCCACGGCGATCACCGCAGCGCTCTGGGTAAACACGAGCCGCCAGTCGAAGGCCCGTTCGAGCCATCGACCCACCAGCCCGCGTCGCCCGAGGAGCCGCAAGAGGAGGTAGCCCGTCACCGACGGCGGCAGCACCAGCGGCAGCACCACCAGCGCGTCGAGGGCCCGCACCCAGGGGCGCGTGACCCGCGCCAGCACCAGGCCCAGGAGGGCCCCCAAGGGCAGCACCCACAACATCGCGAGACCCACCACCTGGAGGGTCAACACCCACGCCGTCATCACGGGGGCGACGGGGGCAGGAAGCCCGCCGCGGCGAACACGCGCTGGGCCTCTGGGGAGCACAAAAAGCTCGCGAGCCCGACGGCCCTCGGCGCCATCGGGGCTGCGCCGATGCGAAGCAAGGGGTACCGAACCGCCACGTCGACCGCGCCGGGCGGAGGGCCGATCACGAACACCGCAGCGCGCACCGCGGGCGTGAGGTCGGTGGCGTACACGATCGCCGCGTCGGCCTCGCCGTGGAGCACCAGGTCGAGCACCGCGCGCACGTTGCTCCCGCGTACGATGCGGGGGCCGAGGGGCTGGCGCATCCGAAGGCGCTCGAGCACGGTCTCGGCGTAGACCCCGGCGGGCACCGTCGGCGCGGCCCCGAGCGCGAGGCGCCGAAGCCCTGGGTGGCTGAGCAGGGTCTCCCACCGCAGGCCGTCGAGGTGCGGCTCGCGGCGACGGATCAAGCTCAGCTGGCCTTGCGCGAGCACGCACGCGCGGCGCGCCTCAAGCCCCGCAGGGAGGCGGTCTGCGACGGCCTCCGAGGCGCTCGCGAAGAGCTCGACGGGCGCGCCGTTCTCGATCTGGGTGGCGAGGTCGCCGCTGGCCCCGAAGCTCGTCACCACCCGCAGCTCGGGGTGCTGCTGGGCGTAGCGCGCGGCGAGCTGTTCGAGGGGCTCCCGCAGGCTGATCGCGGCCGAGAGATGCACCGTCTCTGGGGCGCGCTTGCAGGCGCTCGGCCCCGCGCCGAGGGCGAAGGCGAGGGCGAGGCCCGTACGCCGCGGGCTCAGTCTTTGTCGCGCCACGATCCCACACGAATCCGAGGTGCGCTTTGACGCTCATCCCAGTCGTCGCCGGGGTGCCAGGCCACCTCGCCCGAGGTGCCCCAACCGACGGCGACCACCTCGGAGCCTTGGTACTCCATCCACAAGAGGCCGCCGTCTGAGCGGGCGGCCTGGTCGAGACACACCACCCGGGTGACCTTGCCATCATCCCACTGAAGGCTCACCGCGTGCGGAACATGCAAGTGACCGCAGAGCACCCACGGCGGCCGCAAGGTCGTGACCACCGCGGCCGCGTAGGGGTTGCCCACTTGGGCCCAATGGGCCGGCCTGATGCCCCGGGCCCCCACCTGAGCCACCGCGCTCTCGCGCCCCGCGATGCCCCGCGGCCACTCATGGAGCAAGAGCAGATCGGCCGCCGCGACGGCCCGCACCTGGGCCACCTCGGGCGCGCGAAAATACCCCGCCTGACGGGTCGTCTCTGGGCGATCAACAGCGAGCCGCGGGCGGTCGTACCGGGTCGGCGCGTAGATGCCCGAGAGGTACGCCACCCGGAGGCCCTGCCAGGTCTTCACCCCCGCGCGGCCGAGGTAGTGAACGTTGTGGGCGAGGGTGCCCCCGTCGGGCATGGTCTCGAGGGTCTCGAAGTCTTCGTTGTTGCCGCCCACGAACACAAAGGGCCGCTGCATCGCGCGCTCGCCCCGCGCGTACTCGGCGAACTCGGCGGGCATGTTGCGCTTCGTGCTCTTGCGCCGGTGGTCGTCGGGCGTCGCGAAGGTCTCGATGTCGCCCACAGACAATACCAGGTCGACCGAGGCGCCCCGAGCTCGCTCAAGCTCAGTCACCCAGTCTTCCACCCGGAAGAATCGCCCATGAACATCGCCAATCACCGCAACCAGCATCGTCGCAGCCGCAGACCTTAGCGCAACACTTCAACCCCTCGGCGCAAGCCTTCGTACGCACTTCTCGAAAATGCACGAAACCAAGCACATCGCGAACACGCAAAAAGTGCATTGTGACAGAAAATGTCACCGACTGGGCCCAAAACTGGCACCCGCTCAAGCGACCGGGCGGCTCACCCGATGAGCAGCGCGTTCTGGGCGAAGGTGTTGAGGGCGTCACCGCACGAGCCTTCGAGGGCCTGCGGGGCGAGGTCGCGCCAGAGGGCCGCGAGGTCGCGGGTGCCGTCGAGTTGGCAGAGCACCGCGCGCTCGAAGGGCGTGAGGGTGAGCTGTCGCAGGTCGCGGGTGGTGACGTCGCGCCCTGTGGCGGCGTCGTCGCGGGCGAGGGCTGAGGCGCGCGGGTGTTCGCTCACGGCGTCGACCCAGCGCGGCGCTTCGACGCTGGGTCTGAGCCAGCCGCGGGTGACCAGCGCGGCGGGCGCGAGCTGCCGCCAGAGCGTCGGGGTGTCGAGGTCGGCGAGGCGCGCCGCGCGCGAGAGGGCGTCGACGGCGCGGAGCGGTCGATGGCGGTGCGCCGCGAGGGTGCCCACGAGGGCCTTGGCGGCCACATCGCTGAGGGTGATGCGCTGCCCGTCGGGGTGCTCGAAGGTGAGCCGCGAGTCGCTGCGCACGAGGCCCGGGGTGATGTCTTGGGTGAGCGCGAGGGGCGTGACCCAGTGCATCGCCACGAGCCGCTCGGGGTCGATGGCGCCGACGGGGTGGTGGGCCCTGACCACCACCGCGCTGTGGTAGCGACGCATCGCGATCACGTCGAGGGTGTCGAGGAGGCTCCGGTCGTCGAGCCCCGAGAGGTCGGCGTCGCAGCAGTAGTTGAGGCCCGCGGCGCGCAGCGTGGCGACCACGTCGGCGCGGTAAAACGCGTGGTTTTCTGGGCTGAGGTACTCATGAAAGAGGTAGGCCGGGTCGGCCCCGAGGGCGCGGTCGAGCTCGGCCCCGAGGGCGGCCCGCGCGGGGGTCGTGCGTTCGAGCGACTGCCCGAGGAGGCCCAACGCGGCCCGCGCCGTCGCGATCTGCCGAGCGGGCGCGGCGCTGGGGTCGACGTACTGCGCGAGGGCGTGTCGCAGCACTTGCCCGAGGGCCCAACCGGGTTGGGTGTTGAAGCCTAGAAAGGCCACGCCGTCGCGGGCGAGGGCCCGGCCCAAGACCTCGACCAGGGTCTGCCGCACCGAGGCCGAGACCCAGCTGTAGACGCCCTGACAGACGACGAAATCGAAGGCGCCCTCTTGGGCCTCAAGGAGCCGCTCGGCGGGCCACGCTTCGAAGCGAAGGTTCTTCAACCCGAGGCGCTCGGCGCGGCGTCGGGCCTCGTCGATTTGGCGCTCGCTCGGGTCGATGCCGAGGGCCTCAAGCTCGGGGTAGAGCTCGGCCAGGGCCAAGAGGTGCTGCCCCTGGGCGCAGCCGATGTCGAGCACCCGCGCCCCTCGGAGCGGCGCCACCGGGTGCCCCAAGAGCGAGGCCACCGTGGCGAGGTGGGCCACGTCGGCGTCGCGGTGAACATAGTCAGCGTAAGCGAGGGCGTCGTAGCGAGGGTCGGTCACGGCAGCTCTTCAACGCAGCGGGCGAAAGGGGTTCACAAAGCGGGCTCAGAAGTGCCACCGGGCGCGCACCTGGTGACGGCCCGAGCGGTCGTCGACGAAGACGGTGATCCACCGGGGGCGCTGAGCCTCGCGGGTCGAAAAAGGCGCCTCGCGGGGGCGAAACTGCTGCGCGTCGCGGGGGCCGTCTCCCATCATCGCGGGGGCGAGAAAGGTGTCGCCGCCCGGCGCCTGGTCGACCGTGACCAGGTGGTTGAGGCGCCCCCGGAGGCCCTGCCAGGCCACCCTCAGCCTGCCGTCGCCGAGCCGCACGAGTTGCGGGGCCGCGAGGGCCGCGTCGGTGGCGATGTTCTGCGCCGCGCCGGGCACGCCGTCGACCACCGGGCGGAGCCGCAACGCCGGGGTCGCGTCGACGCCGCGGAGGTCGCCCCAGGCCACCACGAAGTGCCGCACCGCGCCCCGCTGGAGGGCCTCGACCGACACCCCCTCCTGGCGCACAAAGCCCCCCTCGGGCCCGTCGTCGACGCGGAAGGGCGCGCTCCATGTTGACGCGCTGTCAAGGGTCTCTCGGGCCCAAAGCTCGGTGCGCCCGGCGCTGACCTCGCTCCACACGATGAGCCCCGCGCCGCGGTCGATGGCGAGGGCTCCGGGGCCCATTCGCCACCCCGGGCGCTCGGTGCCCGAGAGGGTCTGCGGCGCGCGAAACAGGCGCCCCCCGTCGGCCGAGACGCTGAGCCTCAGGCGGCCCCGCGGAGCCCCCGCCGAGAGCCACGCGACCAGCACCTCGCCCCGGTCTCGGTCGACCGCGAGGAGGGGCGCGGTCTGCGAGTCTGACACACTGTCAAAGCTGAGCGGCGTTTCGAAGCGGAGACCGCCGTCGAGGCTCCGCGCAAAGCGCACGCGCTCGTCGAGGTCGTTGAGCGCGCGCTCTTGCCAGACGAGGAAGACCGTCTCGCCCCGGGCCTCGACCTGGGGCATGTGGGGCTCGGGGCCGTGGCCGACGAGGCGCCGCGCGGGGCCGAAACCCGTGAGCCCGCCGGGGCGAGAGCGCGCGCCGTAGAGCAAGGGGCAGCCGTCGCGGTGATCCTCCCACACGGCGAAGGCGGTGTTGTCGCCGAGGGTGGTGACGTCGGGGTTGTGCTGAGGCGACACGCTGGGCGAAATCGCCGCAGAGGCGACGCCGTCAGTGGCCGCCAACGGGGCGCTCGCGGCGGCCTCAAGGGCGCCGACGTTGACGTCATAGAACACCGTGCTGGGGGTGTACGCGTCGGCCCGGAGCCCCCCCGGCGCGAGGCTCCGCGCCGCCGCCCTGAGCGCCTCGCGTCGTCGGTCGAGGGGCTCGGCGAGGGGGTCGTCGCGATGCCAGGGCGCCACCGCGGCGAAGCCCGCCCGCGCGTCGAGCCCCACCCAAGCGCCCTCGCGCGCCTCGCGGCCGGCCCGGGTCAAGATGCTTGACTGACAGTCAAAGACCACGTCGAAGAGGTTGCCCGAGAGACAGCTGAGGGCCACCGCGCTGCGCACCGGCGCCGTCACCGTAGGCCCCCAGAGCTCGGCCCTGAGGCGCTCGGGGGCCCAAAGCGCGTCGGGTGTCGCGAGGCCCCAGTCGCGCACCATCGGCGCCGCGAGGGCCAGCGCCGCGCCGTCGCGGTCGGCGGTGTCGCGTCGCTCGGCCGACCAGGCGTCTTCGCCCGGAGCCAGCGCCACCCGCGCGAAGGGCAGCGTCACGCTTCGAGGCGGCGCGACGCTCGGAGCGACCACCCCCAACGCGTCGCGCTCGAAGGCCCCCGGGTGCGTCGCGGCGCGCTGGGCGAAGCGGGCGCCGTCGGGCGCGTACACCACCGTCTGGAGGTAGACCTCGGCGCGGGTGGCGAGCCACACGTCGCGGGCCCCCGCGGCGCCGAGGGCGGCCACCGTCTCGGGGTCGTCGACCCGGGTCGCCTCGGCCACGGGGAGCGTCACCGACAGCCAGACCGTGTGCTGCCGCGCGAGGCTACCGAACACCGCGTCGAGCCCCCGCCAGAGCGCGTCGGTGCGGGCCAGGCCCGTGAGCGTCGCGGGCGAAACGTTGGCGAAGCGGGCCGCATAGAACGCGCGCGCCCGGGCGCTCTCGATGGCGAGCCGCGCGAGCGCGTCGCCGAGGGTCGCGGCCAGCCGGGCGGTGCTCGCCTCAGGGCCCACAAACCACAGCGCCAGCCCGAGGCCCGCGGGCCAGTGAAGCCAGTTCGGCGCCTCGCGGGCGCGCACCGCGAGCACCTCAGACCGCACCCGCGCGTCGAGCGCCGCCCGCAAGGTGTCGTAGGTTGACAGTGTGTCAAGATCGAGCCGGTGGCCCATGGCGAAGACCCTGAAGCTCGCGGCTCCGGGGTCGAGGGGGCTCGCGCCTGCGAGGTTGGCGCAGCTCCCCGGGGCGCGCTGCGGCCGCGCGCAGAGGCCCTCGCTGCACCGGAGGCCGACCTCGCAGTCGGCGTCGTCGACGCAGGGGGTGGGCGTCTGCACCGGGCTCGTCTGCCCGCACCCGAGCACCCCGACGACGAGCGGCCAGCGCGCCCTCATGCCCCCTCGTCGGCGCCGACATCGCGGCGGTGGTAGAGCCCCGTGAGGCCCGTCGCGGCGACGGTCTCGTAGGCCAGCGCGCGCGCCGCGGCGGGGCGCTCTCCCCAGGCGACGGCGTTGAGCACCCGGCCCCCGCGGCTGAAGAGCCCGCCCTCGGGGTCGCGCCGTGTGCCCGCGTGCAAGAGCGCCGCGTGGGGATGTGTTGACAGTGTGTCAACGGAGTCGAGCCTGAGGGCGTCGCGCGGGGGGTCGGGGTAGGCGGGGTCGGCGAGCACGACGGTGACGGCGTGGCCGACGAGGGTGGGCGTCGCGAGGGGCTCGCCCGAGGCCGCGGCGGCGAGGGCGGCTGCGAGGTCGCCGCGCCAGCGGGCGACGAGGCACTGACACTCGGGGTCGCCGAAGCGCACGTTGTATTCGAGCAGCCGCGGGCCCTCGGCGGTGAGCATGAGCCCCGCATAGAGGACGCCGCGGTAGGGGCGCCCCTCGGCCGCGAGGGCGGCGAGCAGGGGGTCGACGAATAGGGCCTTGAGCGCGGCCACGAGGGCGGGGGTCTCGCGCGGGTGCGGAGACACCGCGCCCATGCCGCCGGTGAGGGGGCCTCGGCGGCCCGCGTCGCGGTGCTTGTAGTCGCGCGCGGTGCCGAGCACGACGCTTTGGGTGCCGTTGCAGAGCGCGAAGAGGCTCAGCTCGTCGCCCGAGACGAACGACTCGACGACCACCCGTCGCCCGGCCTCGCCGAAGCGCAGCGCCACCATCGCGTCGCCGAGGGCCGCGTCGAAGTGAGGCCAGTCGTGTGCCACGGTGACCCCCTTGCCCGCCGCGAGGCCGTCGACCTTGAGCACCACCGGGAGGCCCAAATGTTCGGCATACGCCCGCGCCGCCGCGGGCCGGTCGAAGCTGGCCCCGGGGGCCATGGCGATGCCGAGGCGGGCGCAGAGGGCCCGGGTGTGGGCCTTCGAGGCCTCGATCTGGGCGGCCGCGGCGCTCGGGCCGAGGGCGGTGACCCCCGCGCCGTTGAGGAGGTCTGCGAGGCCCGCCACGAGGGGCGCCTCGGGGCCCACCACGACGAGGTCGATCGCGGCCTCGCGGCAAAAGCGCAGCACCGCTTCGGGCTCAAGCGCAGAGAGCGAGACGCACCGGGCCACCGCCGCGATGCCCGGGTTGCCTGGGGCGACGAAGAGGGCCCCGCACGACGGGCTCGCCGCGAGCGCCCGAGCCAGCGCGTGCTCGCGGCCGCCTGAACCCAAGAGCAAGACCCGACGCGACGACAAGGTGCTCGTGGTTAGCACGACGGGCCAAGAATCCGATACAGTCGGCGACCGTGATGAGCGCGTTGAGGCGACCTTGGGGCAGCGGCACCCCACGCGGGCGGGCGGTGGCGGTGGCGGCGGTGGCGCTGGTGGCGCTCGTGGTGAGCGTGTGGGCCCTGGCGTGCTGGGCCGACCCCGCGTGGGCGCAGCATACGGGCGGCTCGTTCGGAGGCTCGCAGTGGGGCGCGGGCGGGGGCTCGGGGCGCGCCGACGCGCCGTCATCGTCGTCGCACGAGGGCTCGGGGGGCGGGGGCTCGCACTCGGGCGAGGGCTTTGGGGTCTTCATCGACCTCGTGGTGGTCTGCTTCTCGGTGCACCCGCTCTTGGGCCTCGCCGTGCTCGCGGTAGGCCTCGTCTACTTCATCTACATCTGGAAGCGCTAGAGGCACACCCCATGGCGTACGAGTTCTCAGCGCAAGACAACGAGCTCTTTGACACCATGTCAAAGTCGTCGCGTCGGATGGCCCGGGCGGGCACCGCGCTGGCCCTCCTGCTGGCGGCCGGGGGGCTCGCGGGGGTGCTGCTCCCGCCGCCGCATTTGCCGCGCGGGGTGGCGCCGGCGGTGGGGGCCTTGACCTTGCTCGGGGCGCTGCCCGCGGGGTGGGCCGCGCGGCACCTTGACGCTGCGTCAAAGAGCATCGGCCTGGTGGCCAGCACCGAGGGGCACGACGTGCCGCACGTCGCCGACGCGGTGGGGCGGCTCCGCGACGCCTTCAACGCGCTGGCGGTGATGCTCCTGGTCGACGGGGTGGTGGTCGCCGCGGTGGTGGCGATGTTGTTTCCGAGGGGCGCATGAGCGACGGCAAGGGGTACGAGTTTTCAGCCGAGCACGACGCGCTCTTCGCGGCCCTCGGCGGCGCCCTCGGGCGGGCCTCGTTGGGTCTCGCGGCGCTCGCGCTGCTCTTTGTCGCCCTCTCGGCCGAGGCGTGGCACTCGCTGTGGTTCAACGGCCCCGTCGGCGCCTTCTTCGGCGTGCTCGCCCTCGCCGGGGTGGTGCTCGCCATGGTGCTCGGGCACACCGCGTGGTCGCTCTCGCGGGCGCGCCGCTCGGTGCTCGCCGTGGGTCAGACCACCGGTCACGACGTGGGCCATGTGCTCGACGCCATGCGCACCCTGCGCGACACCCTGCGCCGACTCGAAGCCGCCGCGGTGGCCGTCACCGCCCTCGTGGTGATCGCCTACCTCGCGCACCACGGGCGGCACGGTTGAAGCGTGTTGACAGGGTGTCAAACGTTGCCCAGTGTGCCGGGCACGAGACGATGGTGGCGAGCAAGACCAAGCCCGTGAAGGGGCACAAGGGTTCGAAGGGCGCGAAGGGCCGACCGTCGCGGTCGCCTGAGAAGAAGCGGGCGACGGTGGTGCGGGCGAGCGCGGTGGCGCGGCACTCTGATGTGAAGCGCAAGGTGCTCGGGGCGGCCCGGGCCATCGTCGACCGAGGCGGCCTCCGCGCCCTCACGATGGACGCGCTGGCCAACGAGGCCGGCATCGGCCGCACGCTGCTCTTTTACTACTTTCGGAGCCGCGACGAGGTGGCCGCGGCGCTGGCCCAGGAGTACGCGGGCGAAGAGGCCGACGCGCTCTTGTCGGCGATCGAGTCGGCCCGCGACGCGGTCGACGCCGCGGTGGTGTTTCTCAACGAGATGGTGCGCTTTCACAGCGCCAACCTCGCGCGCTTCAGGGCCCAGTACCTCTGGGGCCAGGTGCTCGGCGAGGCCCGGGCCGAGGGGGCCTCGCGCCCCATGACGGGGGCGCTCCTCGACACGCTCGAGCTGCGTATTCTGAAGGCTCAGCAGAGCGGCGCGGTGCGGGCCTCGGTGGTGGCCCCGCGGGCCGCGCGCTTCGTCCACGGCCTCGCCCTCGGGCTCCTGGTCGAGCACTCGCTCGCGGGGGGCGAGGGCGTACTCGACACCCACAACGCCGAGGTGGCGGTGCGGGCGGTGTTCAACGCCTGAGCCCGCGGCGGTCGCTTTGACAGTGTGTCAAAAATCGGCGACGCGCCCCAACGAATCGAGAGCGCCATGCGACTGCGGGTGATGGTCTTGAGCGCGTGGGTCACCGCGCTGGGCTGCGGCGACCCAGAGCCTTCGGCGCCCCGCGACGGAGGCGTCGACGCGGGCCCGGCCGACACGTCGGTGTGTCGCGGGCTCGGCCCGGCGCTCGGCCTCGTGCGGCTCGCGCAGGGCGCCGCGGGCGACGGGGTGTCGCTTGCGGTCGACGGGCAGGGCGACCCCGCGGTGGCCTACTTCGACGCGAACCGGGTGCGCTTCCAGCGATGGGATCGCTGCGCCGCCGCGTGGGGCGCTCCGGTCGCGGTCGACACGGTTACCGAGGGCGCCGCCGAGGGCCGCGAGCTCGCGCTGGCCTACGACCCGACGGGCGATCGCTTCGCGGTGGTGTACCTCCGGGTCGAGCCCCTCACGGCCGAGGGGCGCGGGCGCACCGTGCGCCTCGCGGTGTCGCGCGACGGCGGGCTGAGCTTCGGCGCTCCGCAACAGATCAGTCGGCACGAGGTGAGCGCCCACCCCGCGGCGTTCAACGACGCGTACAGCCCGGCGGTGGCCTTTGTGGGGCACGAGCCCGTGGCGGCCTTTCTGCAACGCGGCGACGCGAACGCGGTGATCTACTGGGCGAACCAGGGCGCGACCTACGCCGCGCTGCCCGTCGAGGGGCCGGTGCGGCTGTCTTCGCTGGCCCTCCGCGTCGACGCCGCCGGGGCCCCGGGCCTCGCCTACTGGACCCTCGAAGACGACGTCAACAGCGTCGCCTGGTTTGCGCGCCCCGACGCGGCGCCGGTGCGGGTCATCGAGAGCAACCAGGTCGACAACGAGGCGCCCGCCCTCGACCTCGGGTTCTCGGGCGACGACCCTGTGCTGGGGGTGCTCCTTCGGCGCGCCGAAGAGGGCGCCGTGGGGGCCTGGGTGGTGCGCGGCGCCAACGCCGGGGCGAGCTTCGGAGCCCCCGTGCGCATGCCCCAAGACGGCGGCGACGCGCTCGGCGGGGCGCTCGCCCTCAGCGTCCGGGGCCCCCTCACCGCCGTGGCCGTGACCCACCGCGGCGGCGTCGAGCCGATGGGGGCGTGCCGCGGCCCGAAGCTCTATCGAAGCGCCAACGGGCTCGGGTTTGTGTGCGCTCCGCTGAGCGCCGACGCGCTGGTGGGCGAGTCGGTGACGGTGCGCCACGACAGCGCCAACCGCGTACACCTGGCCTTCAGGGCCCCCCCGTCGACGCTGGGCCGCGAGGGGCTCTATTACGGGCTCGTCGCGCCCTGAGCGGGGCAACGGCGGGATGCCGCGCCACGCTGCCAAAGCGTGCCAGAAGATGTCAAAGTGGCACTAACGCGCGCGCAGCCTGAGCATGCCGATGACGTTGAGGCCGGGCCCGGGGAAGCCCCCGCCGTACGGGGTGTAAGCGTTGTGGGTGACGTTCTCGACGGCGGCGCCCACGGTGAGCCACGGGGTGACGAGGTAGCCGCCGCGGAGGCTGAGGGTGCTCCAGCCGTCGACCTGGGTGCAGGCGGCGGGGCCGTTCGGGCAGATGCGCACGTCGTCGCGGTCTGAGCTGGCGAGGCGGGTCTGCGCGAGCCCGCCGGTCAGCACGGCGTCGACCCACCCGCGGGCGTGGCGCCACCCCACCGCGAGGCGCCCCGTCGCCGGAGGCACCTTGGCCATCGGCTCGCGCACCTGGTTGCCCGCATCGTCGGGGAAGGTGGTGTCGCCCACCGTGAGCATCGCCGCGGCCGAGGCGTAGAGCCCCGTGCGGTGCCGCCAGGTGACGTCGGCCTCGGCGCCGTACATCGTCGCTTCGCTCGCGTTGTCGCGGGTGTAGACCCGCCGCATGTCGAACTCGGTGAGCCCCATGTACGTCGACGGCACCCGCACCACCAGGCCGTTGAGGTACGACACGAAGCCGAACACCGAGGCGCTGAGGCCCTCGCTCACCACCCGCAGCCCCACCTCGCCCGTGTACGAGCGCTCGGGCCCGAGGCGGTCGTTGGGCACGTCGAACGAGCGGGCCCCTGAGCCGAGGGCCTGAAAGTCGTCGAGGTTGGGCGCCCGAAAGCCCGCGAGCCCGTTGGCCATCAGCGCCACAGTGTCACTCAAGAGCCAACGCAGGCCGAGTGAGCCAACAGGTGCCACCATGGCACGGTCTGTGGCCGCCGCGTCGGCGGCGCTCGGCGCGGTGACCCTCACCACCGCGAGGCGGCCCCCGGCCTCGGCCAGGAGGCGGGCCCCGAGGCGCTGCTGGTAGAAGGCGAAGAGCCCGCTGTTGAGGTAGCCGCTGCCGTCGATGTAGCGCCCGCGGGCGGTGGTGGGCGCCGCCGCGCCGCGCTGGGTGTCGGTGCGGCTCGACACCTGGTCGACCGAGCCGTCGAAGCCGAGGCTCAGCCGCGCGCCGCCGCCGCGCACCGTGGCCATCACCGAGGCGAACACCGTCGAGACGCCGTCGGTCTCGGTGTCAACGCGGCTCTCGCGGAAGCGGTCACGGATCTCGTCGCGCTGCATCGCCCCGGCCCGCGCCTGGAGCGAGAACACCCGACCCGGATAGCTGTACGAGACATACCCGAGGTTGCGGGTCTGCTCGCGAAAGACCCTGCGGTCGTTGGCCACCGAGAGGTCAGGCCGGGGCGCGTCGAAGAGCGACGACGTATGAAAGGCGAAGCCCACCCGATGGTTGCCAAAGTGTGCCACCGTGCGGCCGCTGAGCGCCCGGTCGTCGTAGCCTGTGTTGGGCTGAACCCCGAGGTCGCCCCCCGCGGTGAGGGTGCCGGTGCGCCCGAGGGAGCCCCCGGCGAAGACCCCAAGACGGCCGAACTCGGCTTCGACGAAGGCGTTCGACTGCACCTGACGCTCGGCCGAGGCGCCGCGCAGCATCACCTCGCCGCGCCAGCCGAAGCCCCCGTCGGCCCGCGGTGTGCCGTCGATGGGCACCACCTGCACCACGCCCCCCAAGGCGTCTGAGCCGTACATCACGCTCGCCGGGCCGCGGAGCACCTCGACCCGCTGAATCACCGACGGGTCGACCAGGGTGAGCAGGGCGTTGCCCCCCACCTTGGTGAGCGAATCGTTGAGCCTGATGCCGTCGAACAAGAGCAGCGAGCGTTGGCCCCCGAGCCCGCGAATGAGCGGCGCCGCCGAGGCGCTGGTGGTACGCTGGACGAACACCCCGGGCAGCTCGTCGAGGCGCTCGCCCACGTCGCGCGCCAAGGCCCGCCGCGCGCTCGCCGTGCTGTCGCGCGAAACCGCCCGGGTCGTGTCGAGGAGCGCCTCATCGCGCCGCGAGGGCGCCTGAACCACCGCCTCGCCCCCCTCGGCCCCGCCCTCAACCCGAGGCGTCGGCGCTGGCGCTGGCGTTGGCGTCGACGGGGCGGGCACGGTCTGGGCCCACAGCGGCCCCGAAGCCCCCGTGAGCCCACCGAGGAGGGCGAACACTCCGACATCACGCCGCGCCATGCCTCGATTGCTCACGAAAATCACCAGCCAATACAAGCGGAAAACCCCCGCAACGGGCCGATTCGGGCGGCCCCCCGGCGCCCCTCGCGGCGCATCGTCGACGGTGACAGGGCTCTGTGGGCTCCGGTACCCTCGCGGGCCGTGAGCGAGCGCGTTTTGATCTTGGGTGCGACCTCGGCCATCGCCGCAGAGGTCGCGGTGCGGTACGCGGGTCGAGGGTGTCGGCTCCACCTCGTGGGGCGAAACCCCGAGAAGCTGGCCCGGGTGGCCGCTCGGTGCCAACATGGCACTGTCACGACCGAGGTGGCCGACTTTGCCAATCTGGCACACAATGGCGCTGTGGTGGCCTCGGCCCTGAGCGCGTTGGGCACCCCCGACGTGGCGCTCATCGCGCACGGCGAGTTGGGCGATCAGCTGGCGAGCGAGGCGGGGTTTGCCGAGGCCGAGCGCATCATCAACACCAACTTTACGAGCGCGGTGTCGCTGCTGATTCCGCTCGCGAACGCGCTTGAGGCCGCCGGGGCGGGGCGCATCGGGGTTATCACCTCGGTGGCGGGCGACCGGGGCCGCCCCCGCAACTACACCTATGGCGCGGCGAAGGGGGCGTTGAACACGTACCTCCAGGGCCTCCGCACGCGGCTCTGGGCCCGGGGCGTAGGGGTGTGCACGCTGAAGCTCGGGCCCGTTGACACGCCGATGACCCGCGACCATGCCAAACATGCGCTCTTTGGCACACCCGAGGGGGTGGCCCGCGACATCGTGGGGGCCCTCGATGCGGGGCGGGCCGAGGCGTATGTTCCGCGCTTCTGGGGGGCGATCATGCCGGTGGTGCGTGCGACCCCCGAGGCGGTGTTTCAGCGGCTCCCGTTTCTGTCGGGGCGCTAAAGACGCGGTCGTGTCGTCAGACCGCGCGCCGCGGGGCCGAAGTGTGGCGACAAGAGTCGACCTCAGCCTGACAGGGAGAGGGGGCGCGAGGGTCGGGCATCCCCCAGGGGGTGAGGTCACGCCAACTACAGGGCCGTGCGCCCCACTGGGGTGTAGGTCACGCAGGGGTTGGGGCGCGGCGTGACTTCGTCAGATTGGGCACTCCGCCCCCTCCGCCGACGCCACCACATTTGCGGACGCAGCCTAGAAGCCGATCTTGCGCATGACAAAGCGCGGCAGGCGCTTGATCACGGCCATCACCAGCTGCCACATCGAGGGCGTGTAGAGCATGGGCTTGCGGCGGTCGAGGGCGCGCACCACGTCGCGGGCCACTCCCTCGGGTTCGCCCGCGAAGGGCGGCGGCTTGAGCCCCGCGGTCATGCCGGTCTTGACGAAGCCGGGCTTCACACAGAGCACCGCGAGCTTGTCGGCGTGGTGCTTGTGATCGAGGGCTTCGAGGTAGGCCGAGAGCCCCGCCTTGCTCGCGCCGTAGAGCGCCACGGGCTTGCGGCCCCGGTCGCCGGCCACCGACGAGAAGACCGCCAGGCGGCCGCCGCCGCGGGCGAGGAGCCGCTTCTTGACGTGCTCGCAGAACACCACGGTGTTGGCGAAATTCACCGTGAGGAGCCGCTGCGTAAAGGCGATGTCGGCTTCGAGGCGGTCTTGCGTGGCGAACATCGCGGCGGTGACGATCACCGTGTCAAAGCGGTCGAGCCCCGCGTCGGCGGCGTCGAGGGCGGCGGCGAAGCCCTCGGGGGCCTCAAGGTCGCAAAGGGCCGTGCCCGCGGGCCGCTGCTTCGGGTGCCGGGCCTTGAGGTCGGCCGCGCTGCGCTCGAGCTCGTCGGCGTCGCGACCCAGAAGAAACACCGCGTCGCCCCGCTCTGCGAGGTGCCGCGCGATGGCCCGGCCGATGCCGTTGGTGCCACCCAGAATGACGGCCTTCATGCACGATCTCCAAAGAGCCTGACAGATTGGGCGCTGCGCAAGCGACGCTGCGGGTCGTACTTGTCGCGGAGCGCCATGAAGCGATCGAGCCGCGGCTCCATCTTGCGAAACTGATCGGCGCGGGTAAACCGATCTTTGGTGAGATAGATGCGCCCGCCGGTCTCGATGACAAACGCGTTGAGGTTGTCAACAATGTGTTGAATGTCGGGTGAGACCGCCATGTCAACGGCGATGCTCGTACCCTCCATGGGGAAGCTGAGCACCCCGCGGCCCTCTTCGCCGCAGTCTTTGATCACGCACAAGGGCGAGGCGCCGCCGAGCGCGGTGAGGCGCTCCATAAAGGCGCTGACGGCCTTTTCGCCCGCGCGCCGGGGGAGCACGCACTGGTACTGGGTGAACCCGCGGGCGCCGTAGGCGCGGTTCCAATGCAAGATGGCGTCGAGGGGGTAGAAGAAGGGCTCTGGCTTGACCAGGGTGGTCTTCTTCTTTTGAAAGTGACGCCAGTAGTATGCAAAGTTGAAGAGTGACGCCGTCAACGGGTTTAGCAACCAGTTTGGCAACATGAACGGCAAGGTGATCTTGGGCCCGAGCCGCGGCGTCGTCGCGGGGGCCTCGTGGGCCTCGGCCCATCGCCCTGCCATCAGCACGCCGCGCCCCATCGAGCGGCCGCGGGTGAGGCAGTCGATCCAGCCCATGGTCATGGGCCACTTGGGCGCCGCCGTGTTCAGCCCCGAGATGAAGCTGTCAATGTCGGGCACCCGCTCGCTCTCCATGTACACCCACTGACTCGGGATACGATGCAGGGTGAACTCGACCTCAAGGATGTGCCCGAGGAGGCCCATGCCGCCGATGGTGCCGTCGAAGAGATCGGGCAGCTCGGTGGGGCTACAGGTCACGACGCTATTGTCGGCGAGGCGCACCTTGAGCCACCGAACGTGGGCGCCGAAGCAGCCCTCGCGGTGGTGGTTCTTGCCGTGAACGTCGCTCGCGACCATGCCGCCCACGGTGACAAACTTCGTACCCGGGGTCACCGGCGAGAAGAAGCCGAGCGGCATGAACAGCCGGTTGAGCTCTGCGAGGGCGAAGCCCGCTTCAACACGCAAGATGCCCGTCTCAGGGTCGAAGCCGAGGATGCGGTTGGCGTGACGGGTCGCCACCACCCGGTCTGTGGCCCGCGCGGGCAGCGACGAGTCGCCGTACGAGCGCCCGAGGCCCCGCGAGAGCACGGCGTCGAGGGTGCTGTGCGAGAGGTCTTCGGTGATGATCTCGGTGCCGGGCATGGGGAGCATCCCCCAGGCCGAGAGCGAGGGGCCCGGGGCCACCGCGAGCGCGGTTGACACAGTGCTGGCACGCGAAGACATCGCAGCGTGGCTCCTCTCAGGGGTGCGCTACAGGCCGAGGGCGGCGATCATCGCGTTGGCTTCAACGGGGTGCGCCTTGCATTCGAGCAAGGCCCGCAAGAGCAGAGGGGCGACGATGGTGGCGTCGCTCTCGATCACGAACATGGGCGTGGTCTCGGTGAGCTTGTCCCAGGTGATCTTCTCGTTGGGGGTGGCGCCCGAGTACGAGCCGTACGACGTGGTCGAGTCGCTGATCTGGCAGAAGTACGCCCAGGGCTTCACGGGCTCGGCGAGGTCGTACTTGATCGAAGGCACCACGCAGATGGGGAAGTCACCCGCGATGCCGCCGCCGATCTGAAAGAAGCCGATGCCCTCGCCCTCGGAGAGCGCTTTGTACTGGTCATAAAACGCGGCCATGTACTCAATGCCCGATTTGGCCACGCTCGCGCTGCACTCGCCGAGCTTGACGTGCGAGGCGAAGATGTTGCCGAAGGTCGAGTCTTCGTAGCCCGGCACCACGATGGGGAGCTTCGCCTCGGCCGCCGCGAGGAGCCAGCACTGCGAAGGGTTGCCCTCGTGTTGGGCGGGCTCGAGGGCCGTCACCATTTCATAAAAGTACTCGTGCCAGAAGCGGCGCTCGCCCCGGGCCGAGGCCCCCGTCCACATGGGGACGATGTACTTCTCGACCGCGCGAAACGCCTCGTCTTCGGGGATGCTCGTGTCGGTCACGCGCCGCATGCGCTGCTCAAGGATCTTCGTGTCATCGGCCTTGGTGAAGTACCGATACTCAGGAAAGTCTTTGTACGAGTGGTGCGCCACCAGGCGAAAGAGCGACTCTTCGAGGTTCGCGCCGGTGACCGACAGACCGTGAATCAACCCCGCGCGGATCGCCGGCGCCAGGGTCACCCCGAGCTGCGCCGACGACATCGCCCCGGCCACCGCCCAGAACATCTTGCCGCCGCGCTCGATGTGCCGCCAATAGGCCACCAAGGCGTCGCGGGTCGCGCGGGCGTTGAAGTTCTTGTAGTTCGTGAGCACGAAGTCGAGAATGGGCAATTGGGCAGTCATCGCGGCCCGCTCTTAGCACATGCCCCGCCCCCCCACGAGAGCCCCTTTGCGCCCGAACGGTCGCATTCGACCCGCGAACGGGTGCGAGAGGCCTCCCGCGCGGGTCACCGCGGCGCGCGCGCCTCGCGGTGAATGTGCAACACGCTCTGCTCAGCGGGCACCCCAACCCGCAACGGGAAGCCGTAATGCCCCGTGCCGCGGTGCACATAGAGCCGGTCGACCCCGCGGCCCCAAAACCCATGGTCTGGCACCTTCGAGAGGGCCGAGACCACCGTGTACGGGAGCCCGACGCGTACGAGCCCCACCTGGCCGCCGTGGGTGTGCCCCGAGAGCACCAGGTCGCCCTCGCCCGCGGGCACATGCGCGAAGGCCCCGGGGTCGTGCAAGAGCACCAGCCGCAGGGCGCCCTCAGGGCGCGGGTAACGGTAGAACACATCGGCGAGGTGGGCCTCGCGGTTCTGCCAGCGAAAATCGACCCCTACGATGTGCACGAGGCCCGCGTGGGTGTCGGCGGTGAAGGCCCGGTCGACCAAGAGCATCACGCCGTTGGCTTCGAGGGCCTCGGTGACCACGTCGAGGGCCTCGTGGTCGTGGTTGCCGAGGCACGCGAACACCTTGCCCGGAGCCGCCTTGAGCGGGGCCAGGGCGCGCTTGAGGCTCTCGCGGTCGCCGTTGGTCTCGAAGGTCAGAAAATCGCCCGTGAGCACGATGAGGTCGGGGTCTTGCCGCAGCGCCTCGGTGCACACCCGTGCCAGCCGGCGCGCTGACATGAAGGGCCCGAGGTGCGGGTCGGTGATCTGAACCACCCGCAACGGCCGCCCGTCGCGCGGCGCCGCTGGCGAGCGGTGGCGCACCGGGTGCTGTGCCAAGGGTGTGCCATCAAGCACGATGTCGACCACCCGCGTGGGCACCCAAAGCGAGTCGACCAGGCCCGCGAGGCCCACCCCGAAGGGCAGCCACGCCCACGGGAGCGCGTACCCAAAGGCCGACGCCACGGCCCACGGGATGGCCAGGAAGTGACTCGCCAGCCACCAGTGCCCGGGCAAGGTCACCAGGGCGTGAAACCAAGGCGGGCGGAGGCCCCGAAAGGGCAAGCGCACCAGGGGCGAGAAGGCCGCGAGTTGGAGCGGCAGGGTCACCCAAAGCGGCAGCCCCAGGCGCGGCGCCACCGCGGTCGAGAGCAGCGCGTGGAGCCCGCCGAAGAGGCCGATGGCGATGGCGAAGCCGCGTCGCCGCTGCGCCAAGGCCAGTGCGAACACCGCGAGCCAGAGCGCCACCGTGGCCTGTGCGAAGGTCGACATTGGTCTTAGGGGGCTACCGCAGCCGCACCGGCGACGCCAACTCTCGACGCCCCGAGACCGATCAGGGCCCCCGCGGCGATCCGACAAGTGGCGCTGACCCGATGGCGCAGAAGGGCCCAACTGCGCAGCGCCGAGAGCCCCTGAGGGGAGCGGCGCGAGCCGGTGCGCCCGGCCCATGCTCAGGGTGACCGAGAGCCTCGGGGCCGGCGAGGCCGCGTTGACGCCGTCGAGGAGGCGGCGCACCCATGGCACACGTTGCCAACGTGGCAGCCATGGGCCGAGCAGCGCCAGATGCGCGAGAGCGGGCAAGAAGATCGCCGCGGTGGCAACGCGCGCCGCGGGCCGCCGACGATAGACCCTACGATGCGCGCTGTCGTGAACACCGGCCCGGGGGGCAACTGCGCCCACCGCCACGGCGTCGAGCCCCGCGAGGGGGCCTAAGGTGACCCTCGGGGGCCCTGCGGTGGCGCGATCGGGCAGCGCACGACGCCGCGCCGCAGGGGCCGAGAGCAGCCGTGCCAGCGAGTGCCAGCCTTGCCCATGCGCCGAGTGCGCGACAAGTGCCAGTGTGGCATGTGCCAGCGAAGTGCCAGAGGGGCCTTGCGAGATGAGGCTGGGCGGGGCAAGGTCAGGGGCGATGGCGAAGGCAACGAAGGGCGCGAAGCAGCGGGGGCCGAAGACGGCGGCGGCCAAGACGGCGGCGGCCAAGACGGCCAAGACTGTGCCGAGGGTGAAGGCCGCCGAGCCGCTGGGGCGCGCGATGCAGCGGGTGATCGAGGGCGAGGCGGGCAGCGACGAGGTGGGCGTTCGGCTGGTGCTCCCCGGGTGGGATGCCACCCTGGTGTGGCACAGCGACGGCGAGGTGCTCATCGCGGGGCCCGAGCTCGAACGCTTGATGGGGGCTCCGGGCGCCATCGCGAAGATCGCCCGCGCCGAGCGCTGGTCGGCCACGGCCTCGCTCGACGGGGTCTCGCACCTGAACGAGCAGGCGTGCGCCGAGGTGCTGGCCTTCACCGGCGGGCGCACGGCCCTCTACGGCACCCGCGCCATGGCGTCGATCTTCGCCCTCGCCCGGGGGCAGGTTCAGCGGTTGCGAGGGGGGCTCCGAGGGGGCGCCGCGGGGCACGGGGCCCGGGGCGAGTCGCGCGCAGAGGGGCAGGGGCGTCACGTCGCGTCGCTCGACCAGGTGCGGGCCGCGCTGAGCAGCAAGGCCCAATGGAGCCCCGACGGCGTGGCCGTGAACCGCGCCGCCCGCGACCTAGAGACCCTCGGGGCGATGCTCAAGACCCTCGACGACACCGGGTGGAATCGCGCCGAAGCGGCCCGACGCATGGGCATCCCGCGTCGAACCTTCTACCGCCGTATGAAGACCTACGGGCTCGACGAGGGCAGCCTCAGCTCAGACTGACCCATGTGCCGTTTGGGCCATGGTTGACCCATGTGCCATCTCGGCCAGTATGGCCCATTCAGTGCGCGTGCGCTCGGGTGGCGCCGGGGGCGGCCTGCGCAGGCGCGGGCGCCGCAGCGGTCGGGGTCGTAGCGGTTAGGGTCGCGGCGGTTGGAGGGGCGGCGGTTGGGGTCGCGGCGCTGGGTGCTTCGGGGCCCGGCTCGGCGCGGTAGATCTGGCCTCGAATGTCACCGAAGTAGGTCTGGGTGACGGTGTGGAGGTTGAAGTAGAGCTCGCCCTCTGCGGCGATCTGGGCCATTCCGGCGACGGTCGAGACGCGGGTGAGGGGCCCGCCGAGCGAGGGGCTCGGCACGACACACCCCGCGGTGAAGGCCCCGAGCAGGCCGTGCCCGGCGGCGGTGGTGGCGGTGAGGTGGGCGTTGGTGATCTCGACCGAGAGCACGCCGTCGGCGAGGTCTTCTTGCAGGTTCGTGGCGAGGGCAAAATCGAGCAAGATGGGCCCGAGGATGCCCGGACGACCGCAGTGGATGTGAAACATGTTCACCGACCCGGGGTCGATGCCTTCGACGCGCACATCGACGTAGGCGCGGCTCATGTCGCGGGTGAAGCGAATGCGCCCGTGGGCCCGGTGCCCCGCGGCCTCGCGCGCGTCGCGGCTGAGCGAGGCGCCCTGCGAGCGAAACTGAGAGGGCACCAGGCGCGGGGTGTTCTCTTCCTCGTCGGGCTCCTGGTGGGGGCTCAGAAAGGCCTCGTACTCCTGGCCGACAGCGCGCCCGAGGGCCGGGTTGAGGGCCTCCGGGGCGAGGGGCGGCGCGGTGCGCGGCGTGCGGGCGAGGGGCGCGCCGTGCTGCATGTGCATCGCGTGGTCGCCCTCGCGGGCGGTCTGCTGGGTGGCGCTGCACCCGAGCGCGAAGGTGAGCCAAAGGGGGCGAAAATACCGGGTGTTCATGGCGGGGTCTCGTCGCTGGCCTCAGGGGTGCGGCGCAGAACGACCTGCGTCACGCAGAGCCCCTCGATGGCCCGCAGAGAATCCATAAAATGAAGCTTCGCGCGATGAAAGAAATTGCGCATCTTCATTCACAGTAGCCGAAATCGAGCGGTCGGTCTGCGAAAGCCTGGCAGCGGCCCGGGCAGGGGCCGTCGCGGGCGACGGGGTTGCAGACGCGAACGCAGCGGCCGGCCTGCAGTTCGAGATGGAGGCAGGTGTAGAAGAGAGCGGGCGATCGGCTGAGTTGCTGCGCGCGGTTCTGTTCGGGGGCGAAGACAACCCGACGCCATCGCGAACGTCGCAGGACCAACGCCGAAGGCGCTCGGCCGTAGTGCCAAATGAGTGCCCAATGGCACACCATCGCCGGTCGGGCACTGTGGCACATGAGCCGAAATAGGCCGACGAAGCGCCAACACGGCACAATTGACGAATCAGCCGACGCCGTCGTTGGCAGCGCCGCGATGGGCCCGCCTCCCCCGCCGTCGCGGGCGTCATCGGGTGAACGAGGGGGCCTCGACCGAGCCCTACGACGCCGCGCGCCGCGTCGGCCACGGGGGCGCCCGCGACTCCGATGCCTCGGCGCCGCAGGTCAGGCTTCGCTTCGGCGAACACACGGCGCGGCTCGCAGACAGAGGCGCCGCCCATCGAACATCGCGCGGGTGTGGGCTCGACCCGCGGCGGGGCGCAGGGCCATCACCGCGTCGTGCGCCACGGGGTGGGAGCAGGGTGCGGGCTCGACACCCGTGGCCGCTGCGAAGGTTCTGCCTCAGCGAGCGGCGTCCAAAGTGTCGTGATTTCGGGCCATTCCGTAGACAGGGTGATGTGCCCTCGGGTAGTGTCTTTGGGTGGCTTCTGCGGGTGTCGAGGCTGGTTGGCTGAGGCGGTGTCGCGCGCTGCTGTTGGGCGTCGCGGTGCTGGGGCTCGGGTGTTCGCAGGGCGGCGTCGAGGCCGACGCGGCGCCGTCGTGTGAGGGGCGCGGGCGCAGCCAGTGTGTGGCCGCGGTCTCGCTCGGGCAGCGCTTCGGGTGCGCGCTCCTCTACGACCAGACGGTGTGGTGCTGGGGGCGCAACGACGAGAGTCAGCTCGGGTACGAGAGCGCAGACCTCTGCCCAGAGCGGCTGTCAGGGGGCCAGAGCCGCGCCGTCGCGTGCCACAGCTACCCGTTGCAGGTTCAGGGCCTGGGCGCGGTGACGGCGCTGAGCGCGGGCGGTGCGCACAGCTGTGCCATTGTGGCATCGGGCGCCCTTCGGTGTTGGGGCGCCAACACGCGGGGGCAGTTGGGGCGCGGGTCGGCGTTGCCGAGCCGGGTTCCGGTTGATGTGGTGGGGCTCGGGGCGGTGCGCTCGGTGGCGGCAGGGCTGAGCCACACCTGTGCCGTGACGGGCGACGGCAGCGTGTACTGCTGGGGCTCGAACGAGCGGCGTCAGTTGGGCGTCGAGACGGCGCCGCAGATGTGCGAGGTGGGGTCGAGCCAGGTGCCGTGCGCGAGGGTTCCGGTTCGGGTCGAGGCGGTGAGCGACGCGGTCGAGGTTGTGGCGGGTGATGCCCACGCCTGCGCGCGCACCTCGACCGGGCGGGTGTACTGCTGGGGCACCAACGTCGATGGCCAGCTCGGGGCGGGCACGGCGGGGGCGGCTCCGCTTGCGATGCCGCAGGTGGTGCTCTTGGGTGAGACGCGGCTCCGCGGGGTGACCGGGCTCTCTGCGGGCGCGAACCACACCTGCGCCACCCGCGACGACGGCGCCGTGCTGTGTTGGGGGCGTCACGACCGCGGGCAGCTCGGCGTGGCGGTGCCCTCGATGTCGTCGCCCTGCGCCAACGCGTGTGTGCGCACGGCGGTGCCCATCGCGGGCTACGAGGGCGCCGGGCAGGCCGACAAAGACAGCGGCTTTGAAGACTTCGACGCGAGCCTCGACGACGCGGGGGCGGCGCCTCGCGACGGCGCTCTCGACGCGGGGGGCGACGCCCCGAGCGACGCAGGCGCCCGTGACAGCGGGGCCCGAGACGCGCAAGGCGACCGCACGGGTGACGGCCCCGACGCCGAAGATGCCACTATGGCACACGATGCCACTGTGGCACACGATGCCATTGTGTTGCCAGACGTGGGGCCGCCGAGCCCCGTCTCGGTGGCGGCGGGGGGGCTCTTCAGCTGCCTCTCGCTCAGCGATGGCACGGTGCGCTGTTGGGGCAGCAACCGCGCCTACGAGCTCGGCAACGGGCTGATGAACGAGGGCGGCCCGGGGCTCACCACGGTGATCGCGTCGCCGGGGTCGGCGGCGACCAACCCGCTCCAAGGGGTGACCCGGGTGAGCGCGGGCCTGGCGACGAGCTGCGCCGTGCTCAGCGATCGGAGCGTGCGGTGTTGGGGCTCGAACGAGCTCGGCGCCCTCGGGGTCGGCAACATGTCAGAGCAGAACGGCCCTGTGGCGATGACCTGGTGAGTGCGTCGGTGAGGTGAGTCCATGCGCAGTCGGAGGCAAACAGCGTCGCGTCGAGGGGCCGCCCGGTGGGCCCTCGCGGTGATGGTGACGAGCGGCGGCGGCTGTTACTTGAGCGGCGGCACCGAAGACTTTGTCGACGCCGACCTGCGACCCGATGCGGGCGATCGACGCGACCCCGGCGGGTGTGTGGCGGGCCTCGCCTCGGCGCAGTTTCGCGGTCAACAGACTCCGCCCGAGCGCATGGCCCCGGGGAGCCGCGCCGACGTTCAGGTGAGCTTCGACAACTGCTCGGGGGCGGTCTGGCGCGCGGGCGAGGTGGCGCTCGTGCCGGTGAACGACGGCGCCAACGTGTGGGGTGTGCCGAGTGTGCCGCTGAGTGCCGATGTGGCACCCGGTGCCAGAGTGACCCTGCCCTTCACGGTTCAGGCTCCGACAGAGGGCGGGCGCTATGTGTTTCAGTGGCGCATGGCCCGAGGGGCTTCAGAGAGCTATCAAGAGCCGAGCGCGCGGGCCGAGATCGGGGTCGAAGAGACCGTCGATTGTACGCAGCCTGGGCCGGTGGTGCGGCTCCGGGCGCAGGTGGCGCCTCCGACGGCGGCGGGCTTCAACGAGCGGGTGCGCGGTTCGGTGACCTTGGCCAACTGCGGCGCAGAGACCTGGCGCAGCGCCGACGGTGTCGCGCTGGTGTTCGCCGCGGGAGACGCCGCTTCGCCCTGGCAGACCCGCGAGGTGATGTTGCCGCGCGATGTGCCATTTGGTGCCGAAGTGACACTCCCGATCGAGGGCGTGGCGCCGTCGGCGCCGGGGCGGTACCCCTGGGCTTGGGCCCTCGCGCGGCGGGGTGAGCGCCTCGGCGCGCCCAGCCAAGAGCGCTTTGTGACGGTGCTCGAGCGGGCCTTCTGTGAGGGCGGCACGAGCCCCTCGCGCTTTGTCTCGCAGCGGGCGCCGACGGTGCTCGACCCCGGCGAGGGCGCCAACGTCGACATCGCCTTCGCCAACTGCGGCCGCGAGGTGTGGGACGCGAGCTACCGCATCAACGCCGCGCCCCCCGCGAGCGACGGGCGATGGGGCGCGGGCAACCTTGGCTTCGGCCTCGACGTGGCCCCGGGCTTTCAGCGCACGGTGGGCTTTCGCATCACCGCCCCGCGCGACGCCGGGAGCTACCCTTACCGCTGGGTGGTGACCCGCGGCGGCGGCGCCGATGTGCCCGAGCCCTCGCCCGAGCGAAGCATCACCGTGCGGGTGATCGACACCGCGGGGCCGTGCCAGGCGCGCCCGGTCGAGGGCAACGTGACGAGCCCCTACGGCTACAGGGTGCACCCGATCACGGGCGTGTGGCGCCTCCACACGGGGATCGATTTCGGCGCGCCGACGGGGCGTCCGATTCGTGCGTGTCGCGGCGGCACGGTGGTGCGCGCGAGCTGGTACGGCGGGTACGGCAACGCGGTGATTGTTGACCACGGCGGGGGGATGCAGACCCTGTACGCCCACCAGAGTCGCATCGGCGTCGGGGTCGGCCAACGCGTCAACGCCGGTGACGTGGTCGGCTATGTCGGGAGCACGGGGAACAGCACCGGTCCGCACCTGCATTTTGAGGTGTACATCTGGGGTCGCACGGTCGACCCGGCCCGCGGGTATTTGTAGTCGACTGTCGGGTTCAGAGGTGCTTGGCGGGCTGTGCTCCGCGACCGACGTGGGCCCCGAAGACTTCAGCGACGCAGGGCGGACGAAGCACAGGCACGCGCTCACGCGGTGGTGCGCGAGGCGCCGTCGGAGTGTGAAGCACCCCAGAAAGAGAAACGGCCCGTCGGAGGGTCACTCGCAACAGGCCGTAACGCTTACACTTTCTCGGAGCGGGCGACCGGGTTCGAACCGGCGACGTTCAGCTTGGGAAAACAACACGCACCCGTTACGGGTCGTTACGAGAGCTCGGTTCGCGGCAGTTTTTGATGGCTGGGCGTTACCTGAGAGTCCCCCTCGTTACGACCGCTGTGTGGGAGAGTGTGTGGGGCAAGTCCCGGTCCCGTTTCTGATCGTTTTGCGCCAGTTCCGTGACCTCTACAGCCTCGCTCGTCCATCCTCACTCCATGTCCTCTTCGGACGACCTCTTCGCCCATCCTGCTCGCAATCGTGGAGCGTGCGCAGTGCCTCCGCTCGCAGCGGTGCTGCGTGCACCTGATCCACCAGCGCCCTCGCCACCGCCTCCCGTCGAGAAGCCGTCGCGCAAGAAGTCGAAGCCCGAGTGGTTCAGCGTCGGCCCCTTCACCGACGGCGAGCTCGCCGCCACGCTCCACCCCGATCACCTCGTCGCGTTCACCGACGGCTCGGGCACCTACCAGACCTCAGAGGCCGGCTCGGGTGTCGTCATCCTCGCGGCCGGCATCGTGGTCGCGGAGGCGTCGGCACCGATCGGCCTCGGCTCCAACAACCGCGCCGAGCTGTGGGCCATTGGCCGCGCGGTGACGCTCGCGGGCAAGGTGCGGCCACGGGTGCCCGTAACGGTGTGGTCGGATTCGGAGTGGGCGCTCGGCGCGTCGAACGCATCGCTTGGGTGGAAGATTCGCGACGAGGCGCTTTGGACGCTCTCGCAGCAGGTGCAGCGCGCCATCGCGAACCACGGCCAGGTGACGCTCTGCCACTGCCCGGGGCACCAAAAGCTCGTCGACGGGCAGACCGACGCCGAGGCGCTTCTCGTGCGCGGGAACAGCCGCGCGGACGAACTCGCGGGAGCGGCTCGGAAGTTGGGGATTGCAAGAGCGATGCGTCGTGCGGCAGCCGCCGTGGAGGCTGCGGCGAAGGAGACGGAGAGGAAAGAGGGCGCGCTCCCGTTGGTGGCGATGGGCACTCCACCAGCGCAGAAGAGCCGTCCTTGAGTCGTGCCGCAGACGGGAGTCGAACCCGCCGCAAACGGCTTTAAAGACCGTCGCGCCTCCGCGGCGCCTCTGCGACAAGGGCGCGGCCCCCTACGAAGCGAGGGGAGCGCGCTTCAGAACTCTACGCACCCGAGCCTCGGGCGAAGAAGGCCGCGCACGTTGTGATGCCGCCGAGATCGGGCTCCGCGAACGAAGCGTGCGAGGCGCCCTGGTCTTCGGCCGCGTCGAGGAGCGTTCGTAGGGTCTCTGCGGCGACTGCCACCACGACGACAGTGTTGGTCGCGCATCGCCACGCCTCGAAGGCATCGGGGCACCGCGCGGCGAACTCCGCGACTACATGGGCGGTCTGTGCGAGGCGCAGGTGCGAGGACCGGCGTCGGCACCTCGAACCACGCGGCGAGCTTCGGAGACACGGCGGGGCTTGGGTTGCGACCGCGCCGGAATCACCTCGACGTGAAAACGCGCGAGGGTCGTTTCGAGACAGTCGACAAGGACGGCGTGACGAGCGCCCTCGGGGCCGTCGCCCTCCTGCCACTCGATGCGCCCGACGCGCCAGGGTGATGGGTGCGCCTCGGTCCAGGGCTCGGAGAAGCCGTGACGGGGTACATCACGCCACGAGCACCCACCCCGCTCGCGATGCCCGAAAACGTCTCCGTTCACATAGACGGCTTCGGTGCAGAGTCCGAGCGTGATCTCCAGCCGCTCGGACGAAGGCCGCTCGGTGTGTCGAAGCACAATGCGTGTGGACGATGCCTCTCGCCAAAACGTGGTCGGGTGGAGGGCGGCGTGGATGACGCCGCGAAGCTCGATGTGATCGTCCGCGTGGTCGGCGTGGATGAGGAGACCACGAGCCTCGCTCACAAGGTCGTAGGGCAGGCGTCCAGGCGAGAGACGACGGACGCAGATGATGGGTGGTGGAAAGCGAACGCCCACGGCTAAACCGCCGCAGCCTGACGGGGCACGACGATGGCTTTGTCAGAAGGCATTCTCCACGAGACACCAGTGCCCTTCCACCATCCATCGAGGAGAGTCTGGAGCGCGGCGCGTTCGTAAGGTGCGATCTCGTCCTCGACGCCGTCGTAGCCCTCATCAGCGAGGGCGCCCTCAATCACCGTTCCCGCGTCGGTCCAGGGACGCTGCTCCACCGAGGACCAAACTCGCTCTGGCAGGGGAAAACACTCATCCATGCAGCACTCGATGAGGTGAGAGAGTGAGGGGTACCACCCATCGGCAACCATGCCATCGCCGCGAAGGTGCGGGTGGTAGACAGGCTTGCCATCGTCTTCGATGGTCTCGGCAGCGTTCAGCGTGGCGGTCTCCCGCGCCTCCCGCAATGCGCGCTCCCGAGCGCGGCGGGCGTGTTGCTCTTCGATGGTCTCGCGAGGGGGATGACGCGCAGCCTGTTGGGCATTGAGCACAGCATTGGCACTCACCTCCCAAGCGGCCCTCACTTCGTCGCCGACCGCGTCCCACGGCGGGATGGGTTTGCCTTCGTAGGTCTTGCCGCCCTTGGCAGCGTTGTAGGCATCAAACGCGACCTTCCCCATGCTCTCACTCATGCGGTGCTCCTCGGGCCGCTGGCATTCGTTGCCCTGGCCACGAGTCGTCATCGCTGAGCGCGGGATGGTGTGGAGAATCTCTCGCGCGGGATCGTCACGTCTCGCACGGCCACAGCGCGACGGTCGCGCCATGAAGGTCGTCTACCGAGAAAAATGGTTCAGTGCAGAGCGCATGGGTCTCATCAAGACCCTTCAGGAGATCGTGGAGGACTACTCATCGCAGGGCCTCCCCTACGTGCCAATGATCGGTGAGACACCTCCCCCCAGGAGTTTACTGAGCAGGGCGGGCGAGAGAGGTTCTCATGGAGATGGTCACAAAGAAGCCCGAGTCGCCGTCGACCGAGGTCACGCCGAAGCCGCGTCGCCGGACCTTCACCAACCGCTTCAAGCGCGAGGTGCTGGCCGAAGCCGATGCCGCTGCGGGCGAGCACGGCAAGGTCGCGGCGCTGCTACGGCGCCACGGCTTGTACTCCTCGCACCTGGCCGAGTGGCGGCGTGCGCGTGACGCT
>JAEUKH010000020.1 GCA_016792845.1 Myxococcales bacterium
GTGGTCGCCCGCCGCCTGCCGCCCGTCGCCTGCCGCCCACCGTCCGTCGCCCGTTGGGGTGGGGGCGACCCTTGTGGTCGCCCGTCGCCCGCCGCCCACCGCCCGTCGCCCGTCGCCCACACGCGGGTCGACGTTTTCGACCAACGTTGACGCGTTCGGGCAGGCACAAGGCCTGCCCCTACGGTGGTTGATGTCGCCTGCCGTCCGTCGCCCGTTGGGGTGGGGGCGACCGTGTGGTCGCCCGTTGGGGTGGGGGCGACCCTTGTGGTCGCCCGTCGCCTGCCGTCCGTCGCCTGCCGCCCACCGTCCGTTACCCGTTGCCCACCGTCCGTCGCCCGTTGCCCACCGCCCGTTGCCCATCGCCCGCCGCCCACACGCGGGTCGACGTTTTCGACGAACGTTGACGCATTCGGACAGGCACAAGGCCTGTCCCTACCGCATCGCGATGCGAAAACACCGCGGTTACTGGGACGTTCCGGTTGCCCGCCGCCCGTCGCCCATCGCCCGCCGCCCGTCGCACGTTGGGGTAGGGGCGACCCTTGTGGTCGCCCGTTGGCCATCGCCCGTCGCCCGTCGCCCGTCGCCCGCCGTCCGGCACCCGCCGCCCGTCGCCCGCCGCCCGGCACCCGTCGCCCGTCGCCCGTCGCCCACCGCCCACCGCCCGTACGCGGGTTGACGTTTTCGACGAATGTTGATGCATTCGGACAGGCACAAGGCCTGTCCCTACTTGACCGATGACCGGTGATGTCTTCGGGGGGCACAAACCCGCCCCTACGCGGATCGCACTGCGGTGTCGGGAATCCGATCCGTACAGCCGACCCTTTGCTCTCCCAACCTCGCCTGGCGCTGATCACCCGCCGTTGTTTGCCGCTCCTGCGCCATCGGACGGTCGACGCCGCAGCCGACACAGCCGCCGTGTCTTCGGGGCCGCGCTCTCGCTGCAGTCGCTCCGATTCGACGGGGCCGCAGCGGGTGGCATCGACGCTGCAACCAGGTCGAATACTGGCCTCCTCGCGGTGAGGCCGGTAAAGGGCACAGACGCCGTGACCAGGTTGACCCGCTGGATTGTCGGAGCCTCGCTCCTCGGACTGGCCACCGGTGGGGTGGTGCTCCCCTCGGTCGCACGCCGTCGCGTCGAGGCCGCCGTGCTCGAACGCTGCGCGCGCCGCGACGACGTCGCCTGCCAGTTGAACAGTGTTCAACTCGCCACCGACGGCGTGCTCCTCGAAGGTCTGCGCGTCTCAACCCGCGACCAGGCCGTGCGGGCGCGTCTCGACCGGGTGGCGGTGCGCCTCAACTGGGTGCGCCTCGCGCTCGGGCTGCATCAACACATCGCCGTGCGCGTGGCCGGGGTCGAGCTCGCCGGGGCCGATTCGCTCGACGGGCTCCGCGCGCGGCTCTCGCGGCGCCCTGAACGGCACGCCGAGGGGGCGCGGCGCTTCACCCTCCGCCGGGTCGACCTTGAGGGCCTCGACGCCCGCTTCAGACTCGGCCTCACGCCCGATCGCGCCGCGCAGCTCGAAGCCCACGGCGTCTCGGCGCACTGGGCGACCGATGAGGCCCTCTCGGTCGAGTGGGCCGACGCCTCGGCCGAGCTCGGCCCCCATCGCGGCCAACTGCGCGGATGCGGGGCGCTCCGACGCAGCGACTTCGCCAACCTCACCTGCCAGGGCTTCGACGCCGAGACCGAGCTCTCTGACCTCTCGAACGTGTTGAACAGTGTTCAACAGGGCCTCCGCTCAGGGCGCCGCGCCGCCCCAGGGGCCGAATCGGCTGCTCCCTCGGCCGACGCCGAGCCCTCTCCGACGCTGCGCACCGTGCGGCTCGATGAGGCGCTCACCGAGGGCTCCCGCTGGTCCGTGCAGCTGCGCGAAGGCACCGTGCGCGTTCGGCAACGGCGCGAGCTCCTCTTCGCCTTGCAGCCGGCCTCGCTGGCCATCGAAGGGGCGGGGCGACGGGTCGAGCAGCTCAGGGCCCAACTCGGGGGCGACGGGGCAGGGCAGACGGCCCTCGCGCTGGTGTATGCGCAGCCCATCGAGCGCCCCTGGAGGCTCCAACTCGACGCGAGCGAGGTGCCCCTCGCGCGGGTGGTGCCGTGGGCCCCGGGGGTGCCTTGGCACGCGACCGAGGAGGGGCGCTTCGAGGCGCATGTGACGGTCGATCCGACCGAGGCCGAGGGCGGGGTCGAGGTGGCCGGCTCGGTGCGGGTCGAGAACTTCGGCCTCTCGCACCCGGGTCTGGCGCGCGAGCCCGTTGACGGCCTCTCGGTCGAGGCCTCGGGGCGCATCTTGGTCGATCGGCTGCGGCGCCGGGTGGCCACCGCGGGGGTGCACGCCAACCTCAACGGGGTGCAGCTCTCGCTCTCGGGCTGGGCCGAGCACGACCGCGAGCATACGGCGCTCGACGCGTCGGTGGCCTTTCCGCCGATGGATTGTGACCTCCCGCGGCGGGCGCTCCCGCGCACGGTGGTGGGGCCGCTCTACGGCTTCGGGTTTCAGGGCACCCTCGGCGGCTCGGCCCACGTCGCGGTCGATACGCGGCGGCTCTCGAACACCCTCCTCGACTGGGATGTGCTTGATGCGTGTCGGGTCATTCACCCGTCGGCCGAGACCAGCTTGACGCGCTTCGCAGGGCCCTTCGTGCAACATGTGCTCGAACGCGGGGGGCTCCAGCGTAATTTCATCACCGGCCCCGAGTCTCCCAACTGGACGCCCATTGACGCCATCACGCCGGCCCTCGTGGGCGCCGTGGTGGTGCGCGAAGACGGCGGGTTCTACCGTCACCAGGGCTTCTCGCGAGACGAGGTGCGCGGCGCCCTCGTGCGCAACCTCCAGCTCGGGCGCTTCGCCTTCGGCGCGAGCACGCTCTCGATGCAGCTCGTGAAGAACGTCTTTCTCGCGCGCGAGAAGACCTTGGTGCGCAAGCTCCAAGAGGTCGCCCTCACCTGGTGGATCGAGCAGAGCTTCGACAAGCGCTCGATCATGGAGCTGTACCTGAACGTGGTCGAGTTCGGCCCCGGCATCTACGGCGTCGGGCCCGCCGCGCGCTTCTTCTTCGGGCGCGAACCCGCAGAGCTGAGCCTCCTCCAGGCGATCTACCTCGCGACGCTCTTGCCCGCGCCGGTGCCGCGCTTCGCCAATTTCGAGCGGCAGAGCGTCTCGCCCGAGACCCTGGCGCGGCTCCGCGCGGTGGCCCGCAACATGGCCGCCAACCATCTCATTACGCCCGCCGAGGCCGCCGCGGCGCAGGCCGAGACGCTCACGTTCCGCGCCGCGCGGTCGGCCATTCCGCAGCCGCAGACGCTTGAGGTGGGCCCTGAGGTGACCGACGAGGCCGCCCGCGCGATGGTCGAACGGATGGGCGTTCGGCCCGCAGCGCCCGCGACCTCAACAGAGAGCCCAGACGACGGGCCCGCCGAGGCGTCACCCGGGGTCGAGTGAGCCTAGGCCCGGCGAGAGGGCCGCGTCGAGCGCGTCGGCGAGCCCTTCGATGAGTTGAACAGTGTTCAACTGCTGCCCCGCGTCGACCGCGGCGAGGGCGCGTCGCAGGGCCCCCTCGGGGGTGTCGCGGGTGCGGGTCGCGAGGGCGGCTCCGAACGGGGTCACGCTGAACTGAAGCGCGCGGCGGTCGAGGCGGTTGCGTCGGCGCGCGACAAGCCCCTGCGCTTCGAGGGGCCGCAGCAGGGCTCCGACGGTCGATGGGCTGCGGTGCAGCGAGGCCGCGAGGGCCGCGAGGCTTGACCCCGGCGCGCGGTGGAGCTGCCTCAAGACGAGGCGCTGCTCGGCGCTCACGCCGTCGCGGGCGCTGAGGGCCTTGCTCCAGCCGTCGAGGCTGTGGGCCACGCGGTCGAGGGCCAACAGCATCGCGAGGGCCGGCGGGGGCCGCTTCACGCGCCGACCGACGAGACCGGCACCTCAGGGAGCCCCAAGATCCGCGCCGCGTTGCCGTAGAGCGCCGCGTGCCGGAGGGCGTCGTCGCCGTCGGTGGCGATGAACACCTTGGCCAGCCCGATGGCCTGCGAATAGAACGGCCAGTCGGTGCCGAAGACGGGGCGGTCGGGGGGCGCCTCGGCGAGGATCTTCTTCACCCCAGAGAGCGACTGCGACGAGAGTTCGAGGTAACAGTTGGGGTATTTCTTCGCGAATTCGAGGGCTTCTGGCATTTGCAAGGCCCCCGAGTGCCCGAGCACGAAGCGCGTGCGGGGGTTCTCGGCGATGGCGCGCTCGTAGTGCTTGACCTGCGAGAGGTAGCGCCCGAGGCGCGTCTCGATGTCGACCGGGCCGCAGTGAAAGAGGATGGGCAGGTCGCGGTCGCCGCAGGCCTTGTAGAAGCGCATGCAGCGGGCCGCGTCGGGCTTCACCATCTGCACCGCGGGGTGCACCTTGATGCCCTTGGCGCCGCGCGCCTTCTGCGCGTCGAGGCGGGCCTCGACCTGGGTGTCGTACGGGTGCACAGAGCCGAAGACGATCATGTCGCTGCGGCCCTCGGTGGCGGCGAGCCAGGTGTCGGCGTTGCGGCTGAGCCCGAAGGGCCAGTCGATGGCCAGGAGCACCGAGTTCGAGATCTTGAGCGCGCCCATGTCGCGGGCGAGGTTGGCCACGGTGTGGGTGCTCCGCATGCCGCCGTCGACGAGGCTCCCGAGGCCGAGGTCTCTTTCGAGCGCGGCGAGGTCTTCGGGGCTGAAATTGCGGTTGATGTAGACGTCGAAATCGATGGGCCGCTGGTCGGGCAGGTAGCGCTCGGTGCGGGCGGTGCGGCGGTGGAGATCGACGCGGTTCGAGCGCACGTAGGTGAGCGCGAGGTGGGTGTGCATGTCGATGGCCGTCGGCACCGACGGGTCGTCGACCACGAGCTCGCCGTCTTTGAGTGAAAACCACGGCAAACGAGCCAGATCGTGAAGATTCTCAAAGCGCGTCGGGTGAGTCGCCACGGGGTGCTCCGGACAGGGGGTGGGTGAGGTCAGCTGAGGGCGCTGAGTTGTCGCAGAAGAAGCAGCGCGCCCGCTAGCATCATCATCGCGGCGGCGCCGACCCTGAAGCGCCGCTCGCTGATCGCGTGGTGCACGCGGTTGCCGAGCGCGAAGGCGAGGGCCAGGGGGAGCACGAAGCTCACCGAGCGCGTGGCGCTGAGCACCCCGAGGCGGCCGAGGCGCGCGAAATTCACCATCAGCGCGAGGTTCATGGTGAGCCAGGTGAGGGCCAGGGTCGCGCGGAAGACGCGCTTGCTCTGAATCTCTTGGCCCACCGCGAAGACGATGAGCGGGCCGCCAGCGCCGAAGACCCCTTGGATGACCCCGCCCAAGAGGAGCGCCGCGTTGGCCACCCGCGGGCCGGGCCGAAGCACCGCGTTGCGCAGGGTCTTGCGGAGCTCGAGGCTGGCCATGACGATCACGAAGACCGCGAAGAGCGCGAGGGGCTCGGGGCGCCCTGCGAAGCGCGTGAGGCTCAGCCCGACCAGGGTGCCGCTGCCCACGAAGGGCACGATGCGGCGGGTCAAGAGCGGCCGGTCGATGTGCCGCGCTTCGGTGAGCACGACCCAGGCCGAGAGGCCCATGTTGACTGGCACGTAGCTCGGCAAGAGCTCGGGGACGGCGAGGAAATTCGACCCGAGCGACACCGCGAGGATCGTGGCGCCGAAGCCCACGATCGACTCGACGAAGAAGCCCAGAAAGAGCACAGCGAGGAGCGCGAGCGGCGGCATCACGGCGTCGCCGCCCGCACTACACCCTCTCAGCCCGCCGGGGGAATGGGCGACTGGGCGCGGCGGCGCTTTTGTGTCATCGATGCGAGCGCCCCGGCGTCGCAGGGCCCCGGCCCTCGGGTCGCGGCCCGCGGGGCGCCTGGGGCGAGAGGGGCAGGCTGTGAGAGCGCTCGTTTCAGCATCGCTGGTGGTGGTCGCGGTGATTCATCTCTTGCCCGTCTCGGGGGCCCTCGGGGCGCGGCGCCTCTCGGCCCTCTATGGGCTGAGCTTTGACGAGCCGAACCTCGAAATTCTCATGCGCCATCGCGCGGTGATGTTCGGCCTGCTGGGTGTGTTTCTTCTCGGGGCGGCGTTCAGCGCGGCGCTGCAGCCGATGGCCTTCGGGGCGGGCCTGGTGAGCGTCGTTTCGTTCGTCGGGCTGGCCTGGCGGGTGGGGGGGTACAACGGCGCGCTCCGGCGGGTGGTGGCGGTCGACCTCGTGGCGCTCGCGTGCCTCGTGCTCGGCGGCGTGCTGCGCGCGCTTGGGTAGACGTGCGGTGACCGGTGGCGCTCAGGCCCGCGAGGCCACGAGGTAGGCCAGCGCCTCGCGGGGGTAGGGGCTGTGCGCGGCCAAGACCCCCGCGAGGGCTTTGACGAGCTCGGTGCTGCTCTCGAAGCGGTCTTCGGGGCGACGCGCGAACATCTGCGAGAGGAGGGCCCAGACCCCGGCGTCGAGGCCCCGCCGCGGCGGCAGGGTGGCCTCGCGGATGTGATCCATCGTGGCGAGCGGCGTGTCGGCGTCGAAAGGGCGGTGGCCCGTGAGGGCGTGGTAGAGCACCGCGCCGAGGGCGAACTGGTCGCTCGCCGCGGTGAGCGCTTGGGCCCGCACCTGCTCGGGGCTCATGTAGCTCCAGGTGCCGCGCCGCACCCCGGCCTCGGTGTCTTCGCGGTGCGCGGTCGCGCGGGCGATGCCGAAATCGCTGAGCCTCACGAAGCCGTCGCGGCCCAAGAGGATGTTGCTCGGCGCGACGTCGCGGTGCACGAGCCGCAGCGGGCGCCCGGCCTCGTCGGCGAGGGCGTGCAGGTAGCGCAGCGCCTCGGCCACGTCGAGGGCCACGGCGAGGGCGAGGGCCGTCGGCAAGGGGCCCCGGGCGAGGGCCTGGGCGAGGTCGATGCCGTCAACGAACTCCATGCGGACCCAGTAGACGCCCTGCGAGACCCCGAGGTCGCTCACCGACACGAGGTGCGGGTGCGAGAAGCGTGCGGCGAGCCGCGCCTCGTCGACGAGCCGGTGCTCGTAGTCAGGGTCGCCGCGGTGCTCTTCGCGCAGCACCTTGAGCGCCACGCGCTTCTCGAAGCCGCTCGCGCCGTGCCACACCGCGAGGAAGACCTCGCCGGCGCCGCCCTGACCGAGGCGCTGAAGAATCCGAAAGGGGCCGATCTGTCGCGGCGTCATGGAAGAGATTCGAGGCTACCATCACCCGCTGCGATGGGCGCTGTGACTGCCACGATTCATACCGCGACGCTCCCCGGGGTGACGGCCTCACCGCGGTGTCAGGTGGTCGTCATCGACGGCCCCGACCGCGGGCAAGCCGCGCCCTTGAGCCTCCCTGACGGCGTCGTCACCGTCGGCACGGGCGAGGGGGCCACGCTGCGGCTCACCGACGAGCGGGTGTCGCGCCGTCACCTCACCATCACCGCCGAGGCCGGGCGCTTTCGGGTCGTCGACCACGAGAGCACCAACGGCACGCGCTACGAGGGCTCAGAGCTCGGCGATCTGCGGGTGCCGCTCGGCGCGACGCTGAAGCTCGGGCGCAGCTTTCTGCGCATCGTTCCGGTGGCGCGGGCCCTGCGGGTGCGGCCCTCGTCGGCGACCCGCTGCGGCGAGCTCGTGGGCGAGAGCCTCGCGATGCGCGAAGCCTTCGCGGTGATCGACCTGGCCGCCGAGAGCGACGTGACGGTGCTCCTCGAAGGCGAGACGGGCACGGGCAAGGAGCTCGCCGCGCGGGCCATTCACGAGCGCTCGGCGCGTCGGCTCAAGCCCTTCGTGACCATCGACTGCGGCGCGCTCCCCGAGGCGCTCTTGGAGAGCGAGCTCTTCGGGCACGTCAAGGGCGCCTTCACCGGGGCTCACGGCGCCCGGGCCGGGGCCTTCGTGCGGGCCCACGGCGGCACGCTCTTTCTCGACGAGCTCGGCGGTGTCTCGGCGGCGGTGCAAGCTCGGCTCTTGCGTGCGGTCGAGGCCCGCGCGGTGCGCCCCGTGGGGGCCGACTCCGAGCGCGCGGTCGATGTTCGCATCGTCGCGGCCTCGCGGCACGACCTCGTGGCCCAGGTCGCCGACGGTCGCTTCCGCTCTGACCTGTACTATCGCCTCTCGGTGCTGCGGGTGGGCCTCGCGCCGCTGCGTCAGCGCCGCGAAGACCTCGCCATCATGGTGACCGAAATGATGCGGCGCCGCGGCCTCGAAGCGGGCCCCATCGAAGGGGCCGGGTACGAGCTCTTGCTCAGCCACGACTGGCCCGGCAACGGGCGCGAGCTCCGCAACGTGATCGACCGCGCGATGGCCCTCTGCCCGACGGCCCAGCGCTTCACGGCGCTCAACCTCTCGCTCGACGGGGCCGCGTCGGCCGACGACCCGTGGCCCGCGGTGCACCCGGGCCTCGCCTGGGAGGCGTCGAAGAGCCTCGTCTTGCACGCGTTCGAGCGAAAGTACCTCACCGCCCTCTGGGCCGAGTCTGGGCACAACCTCTCGGCCGCGGCGCGCCGCGCGGCGCTCGACCGGAAGCACCTCCGGGCGCTCTTGCGCAGGCACGGGCTCGTCGGCGCCGAGGGCTCGGAGTGAGGTCTCAGCCTGGCGGCGACCCGAGGGCCGAGGGCGCGGCGTCGACCCGCACGACCACCGCGGTGATGTTGTCTTTTGAGCCGTTCTCGTAGGCCTCGTGTACGAGCCGGGCGGCCGCGTCGGCGGGCGAGGCCTCGGTCACGAGGGTGACAACCCGCGGGGCCGCGACGAGGTCGTAGAGGCCGTCGGTGCAGAGCACGAACACGTCGCCCGCGGCGAGCGCTTCGGTGCGCGTGTCGACCTTCACCGCGGGGCTCATCCCGAGGGCGCGGGTGATCACGTTCGCGTGCGGGAAGCTGGCCCGATCGCCCACCTGCGACCCCATCGCGCGCAGCTCCTCGTAGAGCGAGTGGTCGCGGGTCAGGGCCGCGAGCTGCCCCCCGCGAACGCGGTACACCCGGGAGTCTCCGACGTGGGCGATGATCGCGCGGTCGCCCTCGGTCACGAGGGTGGCGACCGTAGACCCCATGGCCTTGAGGCGCCCCGCCCGGCCCGCCGCCACCCGCGCGTTGGCGAGCTTCGTGGCCACCGCGAGCATGTTCTCAGCGAGCGACCGCTGGGGGTCGAGCCCGAAGGGCCAGGTGCAGTCGTCTTCGCTCCGGTTGCGCTGGTAGAACTCGCGCAGCGCGTCGACGGCGAGCTTCGCCGCGACCTCGCCGCCCTCGTAGCCTCCCATGCCGTCGGCCACCGCGAAGAGCCCCAGGGTCGGGGCCGAGAGACACTGGTCTTCGTTGTTGCTGCGGCGTCCGATGTGCGTCGCCGCCCCTGCCGAAATCGTAAACTTCATCGTCGGGCTCCTTCGGGCGAGACACCCTTGAGAACCCGATGCCAAAGTCTAAGTAGGCGAAATCACATGCTTTGCCTGGGGTTCAGAGACCCCAGGGGTGTTTTTACCCGGGTGCAATCACCCGCAGATAAAGCCCGGGTAAAACTCAGGGTCGGCGGCCGAGGTTGCCGAAGAAGTCGCCGATGGCGTTGACCTTCGAGGCGCCGAAGACCACCGCGCAGAGCACGAGGATCATCAAGAGCTCACCAGGGCCGGGCGTTCGCATGGGCGAGGTTGTACCGCAGACCGGGGCGCGGGCCGGTGCCCAAAACGCGCGGGGCGTGGTACCGAAGCGGCATGAAGCGGGTGCTCCTCATGCGACACGGCGAGGCGGTCGACGCCTCGGTGACGCTGTCAGACGACGCGCGGTATCTCACGCCTCGTGGGCGCCGGGTGAGCCGCGCGGTGGCCGCCTGGCTCGCGGCGAACGAGCGACCCTCGCAGATCGTGACCTCGCCTTTGGTGCGGGCCACGCAGACCGCTGAGATCGTGGCGGCGGCCCTCGGCGCCGAGTCGGTGACGGTCTCTCGCGCGCTGGCGACGGGCGATCTCCGCGCGCTCCAAGCCGCGGTGCGCGAGGGGCCCGAGGCCTCGGTGCTCTTTGTGGGCCACGAGCCGACGCTCTCGGCGTGGGTCGAGGCCCTCACCGGGCGGCCCGTGATGGGCACCGAGAAGTCGTCGGTGTGGGTGCTCGACGTGGGCCCCGAGGCGGCCGCCGAGGTGGGCTATTTCGACCCACATTCGCTGCGCTTTCGCACAGGCTGAGCGCCGCCGAGGGCCCCGCCCGTAGGGGCGCAAGAGAGGTACACATGGGAGTGCTCAAATCGCTGCGCGGCCTCACCGACCGTGCCCTCGGGCAGACCGGCGCCTGGGTCGACCGGCTCGCGGTTGACCTCGCCCTTGAGGTGGGCCGCGCCCGCACCACGGCGCCCGAGCGTGACGTGGTGAGCCCGGCTACGGTGGCCCTCCTCAGCGAGGTGGCCGAGGCCCACGCTGACCCGTCGCTCTATGCGATGGGGGGCTTCTTCGCGGCGCCGCCTCCGCCCGAGGTGTACGAGACCCGGCTGCGCGGCCTCGACGACGGCGGGGCGGTGTACGAGCTCGCGACGCCGAGCGCGTTTGTGCCCTTCGCGGCCGCTGAGCGCGATTCGTTCCTGGCCTTTGAAGAGAACCGGGTGGCCACCGCGCGGGCGCTCTTGCACCCGACCCCGCGGGCGGCGGTGCTGTGCGTGCACGGGTACCTCGGGGGGCACCTGGGCTTCGAAGAGGCTGCGTTTTCGGCGTCAAAGCTCTACGCTTGGGGCCTCGACGTCGTGCTGGTCAACCTGCCCTTCCATGGCGCGCGGACGCCCGCGCGGAAGACCGGCATGTGGCCCGGCCGCAACCCCTGGTGGACGGTGTCGGGCTTCGGCCAGGCCGTGTGGGATCTCGCCCGCTGGCGCCACCACCTCAGGGCCCGCGGCGCCTCGCGGGTGGGCCTCTTCGGGATGAGCCTCGGCGGGTACACCGCCGCCCTCGCGGTCACCGCCCACAGCGGGTGGGATTTCGTCGTGCCGATGATCCCCTTGGCCTCCCTCGCCGAGGTGTACGCCGCGCACCGCGAGGGCCGCCCCGACGCGCCGCCGGCGTGGTTCGCCGAGCACCTCGACGCGGCCTATCGGGTGGTGTCGCCCTTCGCGCGGGCGCCTCAGATCGCGCCGAGCGCCGCCCTCGTGATCGCCGCCGAGGGCGACCAGATCACCCCGGTGCATCACGCCCGGCGCATCTCGGCACATCTCGGCGCGACGTATGACACCTTCCCTGGGGGGCATTTGTTTCAAGCGCGGCGCGACCGCGCCTTCGCGTCTCTTGAACAATTTCTGGAGCGCCGGGGTCTCATCGCACCGCGCTGATGAATTGCGCAAAGTCAAGACCCCGCCTGGGGATATTTCTGCTTGCGCACGGCCCTGCAACGTGGCGCCATTGACCGGGTGAGCGGTCACCGTCGGACCACAGGCGAGAGCGACCCGGGGGCCGTGCGCTCGGTGCCCCGTCTCCTGCGTAGCGTTGCACCCGGCCCCGCGTGCGGCCCCGCGGCCCTGAGGAGCGCCCGGTGCACGCGCTCCTGACCGACCGCTACGAGCTCGCCATGCTTGGGGCCTATCTTCGCGAGGGGATGGCCGAGCGCCGCGCGGTCTTCGAACTCTCGGTGCGTAGGCTCTCGCCCTGGCGTCGGTACCTCCTCGTGGCGGGCATCGACCGCATCGTGCGCTACCTCCGGGAGCTCGAGTTCAGCGCCGAAGAGATCGCCTACCTCCGCGACGCGCCGGGGCTCCGCGACCTCATGACCGACGCGATGGTGGGCTACCTCGAGCGCTTTCGCTTCCGCGGCGACCTTGACGTGATCCCCGAGGGCGAGGTGGCTTTCGAGGGCGAGCCTATCGTGCGCGTCGAGGGCACCCTCGCCGAGGGCCAGCTCGTCGAGACCTTCCTCCTCGGGGTCATCAACGCCGAGACCCGGGTCGCTTCGAAGGCCGCGCGGGTGGTGGCCGCGGCCCGGGGCCGACCGGTCTTCGAGTTCGGCGGCCGCCGCGCCGACCCGTTGGGGGCCCCCTACGCCGCCCGCGCCGCGTGGATCGCCGGGTGCGCCGCGAGCTCGTGCGAGGCCGCGGGCATGCAGTTCGGCGTCCCGGTGGCTGGCACCCTCGCGCACAGCTATGTGCTCGCCCACGTCGACGAGGGCGAAGAGGCCGCGTTTCGGGCCTTCACCGACGCCGTGCAGGGCGACTCGGCGCTCCTCATCGACACCTTCGACACCCGCGTCGGCGCGCTCCGCGCCGCCGGGGCTGGGCCCTCGGTGAAGGCCGTCAGGGTCGACTCGGGCGACCTCGCCGTGCTCGCCCACGACCTCCGAAACATCCTCGACGCGGCCGGGCGTCGCGACATCCAGCTCATCGCCAGCGACGACCTCGACGAGTTTCGCATCGACGCCCTCGTGTCCGCGGGGGCGCCCTACGACGCCTTCGGGGTCGGCACGGCCATCGTCGCCACCCCCGACGCGCCCTCCCTCGGGGCGATCTACAAGCTCGTCGCCGTGGGCGACCGCCGCGATCAGCTCGTGCCCGTCGGCAAGCGCTCTCCGGCCAAGCCCTCGTTCGGCGGCGCGAAGCAGGTCTACCGTCAGCGCGACGCCCAGGGGTGCCTCGTCGCCGATGTGGTGGGGTGTGCAGACCCCACCCTTGAGAGCCCCGAGACCTTGTTGGGCTCGCCGCTTTTGGTGCCCGTCATGCGGCGGGGCAAGCTCGTGCGCGACTGGCCCGACCCGCCCGCGGCGGCGGCCGAGGCAAGGCAGCGCGCGATCGCGTCACGGGCGAGCCTGCCTGAGGCCCTCTGCGGCCTTGAGGCGGGCCCCGAGCGGTCACCTGTGAGCGCGTCGGCGGCCCTCAAGGCCCTCACCCCGAAGCTGTAGCGGCCTTCAGCTCGCCCAGCGCACCCCTGCGGTCACCCGCGTGGGGAAGAGCGCCCGCACGGCCGCGGCGGTGGTCGGCGGCGGGATGATCCCCAGCACCACCTCGGCGTGCACCGGGCAGAGCAGGGCCACGCTGCGGTACGGGGTCAACATGCCGCGGCGCTCACCACAGACCGTACAAATGGCTCGAACGCGTGTCTTTCGCACGGAGGGTCTCCTCGGCAATGGGGCAACGTAAGGCGGCGGGTGAAGCGAAGACACCGCGGCGATGACTCACAGTGAGCCCTCCGCCTGCGCGCTCGTGCGGTGCGTCGGAGCCGAGAGCACCACGACCCCGCGCGGGGGGCAAGGGCTTGACAGCGGGCCCCTGACACACCCTGTCAGAGACGCCGAAATTGTAGCGGTGTTTCGACGGGTTGGAGATTCACCGAGGAGGGCCTTGACGGGGCCGATTCTGGCGTTCTCTCGCGCGGCGCGCGGGGCGCTTCAGTCGAGCGCGGCGCGGGCCTCTTCGCGGGTCGAGAGAAAGAGCGAGGCGAGCATCACGAAGACCACGAACCAGCTCAGGGTGCCGTAGAGCTGAAACACCGCGTCGGTGGGGAAGTCGGGCGGCAGCTGCACCGCCGAGCCGGCGCTCTGGATCACCTGGCGCATGGCCGCGGTGCGGGCGGTGTAGAGCGCGCGGTCGACGAAGACCGTGCCGACCCCGAGGAGGGTGTTGCCGATGAGGGCCTGGCGCCAGAGCCAGCCCGCGCCCTTGACGCCGAGGAGCACCCGCACGCTGCCGAGCACGAGGGTGACCGCGAGGACGAGGGTGGCCGACTCGTGGCCGATGACCACGGCGCGGTGGGCCTGCGCGGCGCGCCAGAGGGCCACGCGCATCGCCTCGGCGGGTGAGCCCGGGGTCGAGAGCGCGGCTTCGTTGACGAGCTGAAGGGTGTTCTCGGCAGAGTGGGCGTGAAAGAGCCCGAGCAGCGCCGTCGAGAGCGAGGCCGCGGTCAGGTAACGGGGCCGCGGGATCTGCGGCTCTTCGTCGGTGTTGACAGTCGGGTCGTCCACGGCAGGGGAACACCTACGCCCGAACGGCGCAATCGTCCAGCGTTTGACCGTCGCGGGTCAGCGCTTCTTCGCGGCGGAGGGTGTGTCGCGGGCCGAGGGGGGCGGCGCCGCTGTGTGGCGCCTTCGTGCGGTTCAGCCGAGGGCCTTGCGGAGCTCGTCGGCGCGGTCGGTGCGCTCCCAGGTGAAGCCCTCGCCCGTGCGGCCGAAGTGCCCGTACGCCGCGGTCGGGCGATAGATCGGGCGCAAGAGCCTGAGCTGCTCGATGATGGCCTTCGGGCGCATGTCGAAGCTCTTCTGAACGTACGCGGCGATCTCTTCGGCCGGGCGCGCGCTGGTGCCGAAGGTGTCGACGTAGACGCCCACGGGCTGGGCCACGCCGATGGCGTACGCGATCTGCACTTCGGCGCGGTGGGCGAGGCCCGCGGCGACGATGTTCTTCGCGATGTACCGGGCGTAGTAGGCCGCCGAGCGGTCGACCTTGCTCGGGTCTTTGCCCGAGAAGGCGCCGCCGCCGTGACGGCCCATGCCGCCGTAGGTGTCGACGATGATCTTGCGCCCGGTGAGGCCCGCGTCGCCCATCGGGCCGCCGATGACGAAGCGCCCGGTGGGGTTGATGAAGTACCGCGTCTTGGCGTCGAGGAGCTCGGCGGGGATGACGTTCTTGATCACCGACTCGCGCACGAACTCGACGATCTCGCCGTGGCTGACATGCTCGGCGTGCTGGGTCGAGACCACCACGGTGTCGACGCGCACGGGCTTGCCGTTGTCGTACTCGACGGTCACCTGGCTCTTGGCGTCGGGGCGGAGCCAGTTCACCACGCCGGCCTTGCGCACCTCGGCGAGGCGGTGCGTGAGCTTGTGCGACAGCGCGATGGGGGCCGGCATGAGCTCGGGGGTCTCGTTCACCGCGAAGCCGAACATCAAGCCCTGGTCGCCCGCGCCCTGCTCTTTGTGCAGGCCGTCGCCCTCGTTCACGCCCTGGGCGATGTCGGGGCTCTGCCGCTCGACCGCCACGAAGATCGCACACGTCGCGGCGTCGAAGCCCATGTCTGAGCTCGTGTAGCCGATGTCTTTGACCGTGGCGCGAACCACATCGGGGAACTCGATCCGCGCGGTGGTGGTGATCTCACCCGCGAGCGCCACAAAGCCCGTCTTGACCATGGTCTCGCAGGCCACACGCGCCTGCGGGTCGACGGTCAAGATTGCGTCAAGAATCGCGTCGGAGACCTGGTCGCAGATCTTGTCTGGATGCCCTTCGCTGACCGACTCTGAGGTGAACTGGGTGCGTGCCATGAAACTTCCTGCCAGGGGGTAAAAGATGCCCGCGACGGTTTGACGTACCGCGGCGCACTCGTTGGGCCGACGGCCTTACCCCCACACCGACGGGGGTGTCAATCGCCGCCCTCGACCGCCGCACGCCGTCGTGACGCCGGTCGAAAGTGCCCCCTCGGGTGCGCCGCTTCCGCCCGAGATTCATCGCCGAGGCACTTCTTGCCCTGCGCCGGCCCGTGTATCTTCGGCGGCAACATGAAGCCGTTGGGCCTCTCGCTCACCCTCGTTTTTCTCTGTTCTTCTCAAGGGGTGAGCGCCCAGGCGAACCCGCCCGCGCCGCCCCTGGCCACGAGCATGGCGCCCCCCGCACCCGTCGCACCCTCGGCCTCGGGCGCCGCGCCGTCGGCTCCTTGGGCCGTCAGCGCGACCCCGCCGCCCGCCCCCGAGGCCACCGGGGCGATGGCGGTCATGCCCCCGGGCCTCGCGGCCATGACCCTCGCAGGGAGCCGCGCCGAGCGCCTCGGGGGGCTCCTCGGGTACCACGTCGAGCACGCCCGCTCGCGCCGCAGGGCTGTCACTGCGGTGGCCTTGAGCGCCGCCGGGGCGGGGATCTTCGCGGGCGGTTATCGCCTGGCCACCGCGGTCGACAGCGAGTCGAGCGCCGCGGGCGGCATGATGCTCGGGGTCGGCATCGGGGCCCTCCTCGGGGCGGGCCTCGCCCAGATCATCTCGACGCCCCTTGAAGACATGGGCGAGCACTTCCTCGCGGCCCGCGCCCAGGTCGGTGATGCCGCCGCGGTGGCCGCCCTCGAAGCAGATTGGGACGCGCGGGTCGAGCGTCAGCGGGCGCAGCGTCGCATCGCCGCGGGGACGGTCTTGGGCCTCGGGGCCCTCTTCGCCGGCATCGGAGCCTTTGTGGCCAACTCCGACACGGGCGCGTCGAGCCGAGACCGCGAGGCCGCCTCGCTCGGCGGCGCCTCGCTCTTCATGGTCGGCACGGCCCTCGCGATCACCGGGACGGCGCTCCTCTACCAGCACGACGAGCTCGAATCGAGCTGGGAGCTATGGCGCCGCGTGCGCTAGCGCCCGTCGGCCCGAGGTCGCAGGTCGCGCCGCTTCGGCGGCGGTCGGGTGCCGCAGCGCAGCGCGGCGTCACCGATGGGGGCTTTCACCGAATGCGGCTCTGCCGTAGGCTCCGCGGGCGTCGACTGAATGACCATTCAGTCAATCTCATCGCTCTCAACGGGGACGGCGACACTCATGGCAGACGAGCTTCGTTTCGACGGCAAGGTGGCACTCATCACAGGCGCGGGCAACGGCCTCGGGCGCGCGCACGCGCTGCTCTTGGCCTCGCGGGGCGCCAAGGTGGTGGTGAACGACCTCGGCGGCACCCACACCGGGGCGGGGCGAGGCAGCGCCGCGGCCGACAAGGTGGTCGACGAGATCCGCGCGGCGGGCGGCGAGGCGGTGGCCAACTACGACTCGGTCGAAGACGGCGACAAGATCGTGAAGACGGCCCTCGACGCCTTCGGTCGCATCGACATCGTGATCAACAACGCGGGCATCTTGCGCGACGTCTCGTACGCCAAGATGAGCGCCGAAGACTGGGATCTGGTGTACCGCGTCCATGTGCTCGGGGCGCACCGGGTGACCGCCGCGGCGTGGCCGCATTTGCGCGACCAGAAGTACGGCCGGGTGATCTTCACGGCGAGCGCGGCGGGCATCTACGGCAACTTCGGTCAGGCCAATTACGCCATGGCCAAGCTCGGCCTCGTGGGTCTCGCCAACACGCTGGCCATCGAGGGGCGCAAGAACAACGTGCTCGTCAACACCATCGCGCCCATCGCGGGCTCGCGCATGACCGAGACGGTGTTGCCGGCCGAGCTCCTCGCGGCGCTCAAGCCCGAGCTCGTGTCGCCCTTGGTGGCCTTGCTCTGCCATGAGGGCTCGCAAGAGACCGGCGGGCTCTTCGAGGTCGGCGGGGGCTTCTTCTCGAAGCTCCGATGGGAGCGCAGCGAGGGCACGACCTTTCGCCTCGGACGCAAGGTCAGCCTCGAAGACCTCTCGGCGCGTTGGGCTCAGGTGACCGATTTCGGCAAGAGCACGCACCCGGATAACATCACCGCGTCGATGGGCCCGATCATGGGCAACGTCGAGGCGGGGCCCACCCGCGGCGCCAATCAGTTCATCGACGTCGACGCGGCCCTCGGCTTCGCGTTGCCTGAGATGATCCATCGGTACACCGAGCGTGACGTGTCGCTCTACGCCCTCGGCGTGGGGGCGGGGCGCGACCCCCTCGACGCCAACGAGCTCGCCCTCGTCTACGAGATGAACGGCGCGGGTTTTCGCCCGCTCCCCACGATGATCGCCGCCATCACCGTGCAACAGGTGATCAAGCTCGCCATGGAGGGCAAGCAGGCCCCGGGGCTGAACTACGGCCTCGACCGCGTGCTTCACGGAGAGCAGTACACCGAGCTCCTTCGCCCGCTTCCGCCCGCGGCGAAGCTCACGCACAAGGGCACCATCAAGGCCATCTACGACAAGGGCAAAGGGGCCGTGGTGGTGACCGAGGTGCGCTCGTACGAAGAGGACGGCGAGCTCCTGGCCATCAACGAGCTGTCGACCTTCGTGCGCGGCGCCGGCGGCTTCGGCGGCGAGCGCGGGCCCTCGAACGAAATCACCCCGCCAGACCGCGCGCCCGACGCCGTCATCGAAGAGAAGACCAGCGAAGATCAGGCCCTTCTCTACCGCCTCTCGGGCGACGTGAACCCGCTCCACGCCGACCCTGGGTTTGCGCAGAATTTTGGCTTCGCGCGGCCCATCTTGCACGGCCTCTGCACCTTCGGCTTCGCGGCCCGGCACGTCATCAAGGCCTTCGCCGACAACAACCCCGACCGCTTCAAGAGCATCCGCGCGCGCTTCGTCGAGCCGGTGGTGCCGGGCGAGACCCTGGTGACCGAGATGTGGCGCGTCGAGGCTGGGCAGATCGTCTTCCGTTCGCGGGTCAAGGAGCGCGACAAGGTCGTCCTCGCGAGCGCCGCGGTGAGCCTTTATGACGTCGTGCCGACCAAGGCCCCGAAGGCGCGCCCGGCCGCGGCTGCGACGGCGCCATCGTCGGCTCCGTCGAGCGCGTCGGTGTTCTCTGCGATCGGTCAGTACCTCGCGAAGAACCCCGAGGTGGGCGCGAAGGTGGGCGTGGTGTACCTCTTCAAGCTGAGCGACCCAGCGAGCGCGTTTACCCTCGATTTGAAGCGTAACGTCGTCGAGCCCGGCGAGACCGCGAAGCCAGGCTGCACCCTCGAACTCAGCGACTCAGACTTCCTCGCGATGGTTGGCGGAAGGGCCAACCCGATGAAGCTCTTTACCAGCGGCAAGCTCAAGATCAGCGGCGACGTCATGGCCTCGCAGAAGCTCGACTTCTTGCAGAAGATTGACAAGGCCGCCCTCGCGAGCGCCACCGCCGCGCCCGCTGCCGCGCCGTCGCAGACCGGGCCAGACAGCGCGTCGGTGTTCTCTGCGATCGGTCAGTACCTCGCGAAGAACCCCGAGGTGGGCGCGAAGGTGGGCGTGGTGTACCTCTTCAAGCTGAGCGACCCGTCGAGCGCGTTTACCCTCGATTTGAAGCGTAACGTCGTCGAGCCCGGCGAGACCGCGAAGCCCGGATGCACCCTCGAACTGAGCGACGCAGACTTCCTCGCGATGGTGGGCGGAAAGGCCAACCCGATGAAGCTCTTCACGAGCGGCAAGCTCAAGATCAGCGGCGACGTCATGGCCTCGCAGAAGCTCGACTTCTTGCAGAAGATCGACAAGGCCGCCCTCGCGAGCGCCACCGCCGCGCCCGCCGCGCCGACAGCCCCCAAGGCGAGCCCGACGGCCCACGAGGCGAAGGCGCCGGCGCGGGTCGCGCAGATCAAGGCGAGGCTCCTCGGAGACCCGCAGTTGGGCGAGGCCTTCGCCGCGGGGGTGGTGTTTCAGATCACCGACCCGGCGATGACCTTTAGCCTCGTGGGGCGCGAGCTCTCTGAGGGCAAAGCGCCGGGCGCCGCCGCGGTGCTCACGCTGCGAGACGAGAGCTTCGACGCGCTCCTCGGGGGGCGCCAGAGCGCCAAAGAACTCTACCAACACGGGCTCTTGCGGGTCGACGGCGATGTGCGGCTCGCGCACAAGCTCGCGTCGCTGGTCTGAACGCCCTTCACCACGATTCGCGCGATCAACAGAGGAGAGACAACGCCATGGGACGCAAAGTCAACGTGATCGGAGTCGGGATGGTGAAGTTCGCCAAACCCGGCGCGAGTGAAGAGTACAACGTCATGGCCTCAAAGGCCGCGCAGGCGGCCCTCGCCGACGCCGGGGTGCCCTTCGAGGCCGTCGAGCAAGCCTATGCGGGCTATGTGTTCGGTGACTCGACCTGCGGGCAGCGGGCCATCTACGAGGTGGGGCTCACGGGCATCCCGGTGTTCAATGTGAACAACAACTGCTCGACCGGGTCGACCGCGCTCATGTTGGCCAAACAGGCCATCGAGGGCGGCATCGCCGAGTGCGTCATCGCCGTCGGCTTCGAGCAGATGGAGAAGGGCGCCCTCGCCGCCAAATGGGACGACCGCACCAACCCCCTCGACCAGCACGTCGGCGTGATGAGCGCCCAACAGGGCGTCAACAGCGCCCCCTTCGCGGCGCAGATGTTCGGCGGCGCCGGGCGCGAGCACCGTTGGCGCTGGGGCACCAAGAAAGAGACCTTCGCCAAGGTGTCGGTGAAGGCGCGGCAGCACGCGAACCGCAACCCCTTCGCGCTCTTTCCCGATGTGCTGAGCCTCGACGAGGTGCTCGCCTCGCCCGAGGTCTTCGACCCGCTCACGCGCTACCAGTGCTGCCCGCCCACCTGCGGCGCCGCGGCGGCGGTGCTCTGCAGCGACGACTTCGCGCGCAAGCACAACATCGCCAACCCCGTCTACATCGCGGGTCAGGCCATGACCACCGACTTTCGCTCGTCGTTCGCCGACTCGATGATCTCGATGGTGGGCTTCGACATGGCCCGCGCCGCCGCTGAGAAGGTCTACCAGCAGGCCGGCCTCGGCCCCCGCGACGTGCAGGTGATCGAGCTCCACGACTGCTTCACCGCGAACGAGGTGCTCACCTACGAAGCCCTCGGCCTCTGCGCCGAAGGCGAAGCCGAGAAGCTCATCGAAGCGGGCGACAACACCTACGGCGGGCGCTGGGTCACCAACCCCTCAGGCGGCCTCCTTTCGAAGGGGCACCCCCTCGGCGCCACCGGCCTCGCGCAATGCACCGAGCTGGTCTGGCAGCTCCGCGGGCAAGCCGAACGCCGCCAGGTCGAGGGCGCCCGCGCGGCCCTCCAGCACAACCTCGGCCTCGGCGGGGCCTGCGTGGTGACCCTGTACCGACGCGACTGAATCGTGGGATGGTGCGCTGTCTCCATGGCGCGCCGTCTCAGCATCGCTCTCTGCCTCGGGCTCTGCCTCGGCGGCTGCACCGCGCCCTCGATCTACCTCGTCGCCGACGCCGCGACCGACCTCGCCCCCGACCTCGCCCCCGACCTCGGCCCCAGCGACGGCGCCGCAGACGACGCGCCCGACCATGTTGACAGTGTGAACATCGACGACGACGCGCGGTCCGTCGACGTGTCAGACGCGGGCCCCTCGGAGCCCGGATGTCGCCCCGGGTGCCGCGCCGATCAGCGCTGCGTCGACGGCGGCTGCGAGTGCCCCGAGGGCGCGTCGCTGTGCGGGGGCCTGTGCCGTGACCTCAGCACCGACGTCTTTCACTGCGGCGCGTGCGACGTGGGCTGTCGCGCGGCGAGCAACGCGGCGCCGGCGTGTGTGCGCGGGGCCTGCGCGCTGCGGTGCCTTGAGGGCTTCGGCAATTGCGATACGGGCGTCGGCAACGGGTGCGAGCGCGACCTGTCGAACAGCCACGAGCACTGCGGCGCGTGCGGGGTGGCGTGCGCGGCGACGCAGCAGTGTGTGGGCGGCCGCTGCGTGGCGTGCGGTCCGTCGGCCCACTGGCAGTGGTGCGGCAGCGGGTGCGTGAACGTCGACCCCGGCCTGGCGAGCGGCGACCCGCAGAACTGCGGGCGCTGCGGGGCGGTGTGCCAGCGCTTCTGTTGCCGCGGGAGCTGTCAGCCAGTCTGCATCTAGGCTGTGCAAGGTGCGGCGCCGCGGCGCGGTCTTGACCGAGGGCCTTTGGGGCGGGCAAGAATCGCGGGTGATGGGCGTGATGCGGGCGAGGGTGATGGCGCGCCGAGGCGCGGGTGTTCGGCGCGTTCTGTCGGCGCTCGCAGGTCTGGCGATGCTCGGGGTCGCGGGCGCGGCCTCGGCCCAGCCGGCGCCCGGGGCGGCGCTGCGGGTGGTGGTCGCGGGCAGCGAGCCCTTCGTGGTCGCGCGCGAGGGCTACCACGAGGGCCTCTCGGTCGAGGTGTGGGATGCCATCGCCCAAGGCGCCGGGCTCGCCTACGCGCTCCGCCCCGTGCCCTCGGTGAGCGCCGGGCTCGACGCGGTAGCCTCTGGGCAGGCCGACGTCTTGGTGGGCCCCGTGAGCATCACCGCCGAGCGCGCCGAGCGGGTGCGCTTCACCCAGCCCTACCATCAGTCGAGCCTGGCGATCTTGACCCGCGCCGAGGCGCCCTCGCACCTTCGACGTGTCGCGCCCCTGGTCTCGCGTCGCCTCTTCGCGGGCATCGGCGTGCTCCTGGCGGTGCTCTCTCTTGTGGGCACGCTGATGTGGCTCGCCGAACGGAAGAAGAACCCCGAGCAGTTTCCTCCCGGGGTGATCGGCGGGGTCGGCAACGGCGTGTGGTTCGCGCTGGTGACCATGAGCACCGTCGGGTACGGCGACCGCTTCCCGAAGACTTCGCTCGGCCGCGTGGTCGCCGGCGTGTGGATGGTGCTCGCGCTCCTCACCGCGTCGTCGCTCACCGCGGGCATCGCCAGCGCCCTCACGGTGGCCCAACTCACCCTCGGCGCCATCGAGAACGCCGAGCAGCTCGCCGGGCGCAACGTCGCCGTGGTGTCGGGCACTCCCGCTTTGCGCTTCGCCCACCGCCATCGGGCCAAGGTGCGCGAAGTGGCGACCCTCGCAGCCCTCGTCGACGCCCTGCAATCGCGCCGCGTCGACGCCGCGGTCTTCGATCGCCCGCAGCTCGAGTTCTACCTCCAGCGCCACCCCGACGCCGGGCTCACGCTCTCGCACGCCCGCTACATGCCCCAGGGCTACGGCTTCGCCCTCGCGCCCGACTCGCCCCTGCTGCACCCGCTGAACCTCAGCCTGCTCCGGGCCCAAGAGAGCGGCCTCGTGTCGCGGGTCACCGCCGAGTGGCTCGGCGTCAGTCACGATGAGTGATGTTCACACTGTCTACATCGAATGTGTGCAGTGTGAACATGGGCGTGGCTATCGCCGTGCGAGGTGGTTGACGTCGTGGCAGGCGGCACTCGATGCGCACGACCACGACGCAAGAGATGCGGGTGGACACACCTCGGTTCCGGTCGGGGGCGGCGCGGCTGTTCCGTGCGGGTGATGGTACCCGGCGCGTGGTGGCGCGGCGCGGTATCGCAAGCTTGGGTTAGCAGAGCCGAACCGGCACTGCCCGCTCCGAGGCCAAGCGTGATGCATTGCTGGCATCACACGGCCTGCGGCGAAGCATGAGCCGACACTGGAACTGCTAGGGAATCGCCGTGGCCGAGAGCTTCTTCGCATCGCTCAAGACCGAGCATGGCGCCGACGAGGGCGAGCCCCACTCGCGAAGCGGCTTGGGTTGCGAGCGACGAGTCCATTGACGGCTTCGACATCCTCACCAGTAGGCGCTCCGACGCCGGGTTCCTCAGTCCGATTGAGTTCGAATTGATGCGACAAGCCGTGCGGTACGCAGCATGATCTGAAGTGTCTGCCGATGCGGGGTAACCTCGGAAGGACTCGGATCACAGGAGAATCCTGGGAGAATTCAATGAAGCAGAAACAACGGAATCGGCTCAGACTGATGCTGCGACGACAAATCTTCGCTCTCCTGCTCGGCGCTGCCGTGACCCCGGCGGTTGGGGCCCAACCTGCTCCCTGTGCGCCGCGCCTCTTCTCCGACGCAGAGGTGTTGACAGCCGTATCGTTCTCGGAGACTCCGGCATCAGCGATCTGGTGTGGCAACCAGTATCGGCGAGATGACCGGGTGAGCGAGTCGGGCCGTCGTGTCGCCCCAGACCTCACTGGCCCCTGCGTCTCGGTGGCACGCTCCTCCAACGGTGTGCCAGTTGGAGCGGTGGAGCGCGCGGAGGTTCGAGGTTGGCTGCGCAGCGAGCCTTCGGCGAACGATCTCGATGGGGAGGCCCACTTCTACGTCGAGCCTGACTACGGCTGGTCGACGGATGCCGCGACGACGCCGCTCAACACACCCGAGGCGATCGCCACGCGGCTCACTGCGATGGGCGAGAACGGGTTGATCAAGGTCGAGGTCAACCACTGGGAGGCCGGTCGTGTCTGCGGCGTGCAGCGCAACCCTTTCGACCTTCTCGGCGGAGAGCACCGGCTGGAAGTCGCGTGGCTCAATTTCCTTCGTCGCGGTCGCTACTGCTCGACCTACCGCGACCGGCGCCCGGCAGATTGGTGCCTGCCCATGCCCTTCGCGCAGGGCAGGGGCGCCCCGTTGTTTGCGCCGTACGATTGGAGCAATCCGCCTCATGCGTCGACGGTGGGTGGAGGCGCACTGCACGTGAACGACTATGTGCGGCTTGTGGGGACGCTGTGGGAAGACGGCGCTCACGGCTACGGAGGTTGCTGGACGCTGGGCAACAGTCGAACCTCTCAGAGGGGCTGGTTAGAGATGCACCCGGTTGACTTCTTCGCTCGTATTCCAGCACCACGGACTTCTGCGGGGCACGAGCGCACGGGGTCGGGCATCACTTGGCAGGGGGCGTGCGTTGGGGGCGACATTCGATCACAAACTGCGGAACTGGACTTCATCGCTCGTCCACCGCACCCACGGCCGGGGCCCAACTGGACGCTGCGCTATCAGGAACTCATCAACGCCGACTTCACCAACTTCCAGAGCATCGACGCGGCTTACGCGACGGAGGCGGCGCGCGCGACGATAGAAGACGACGCCGTTCATGTTCGCCTTCGTGTGCGGAGCGGCGCGGTGTGGGGTGGCCGTGGGCTGTATCGCGCGGGGTGGAGGGTGTGGTGGGAGCAGGGGCCCTGCACCGCGTGCTCCGGCGCGGAGCGATGCTTCGGCGGGCAGTGCTGTCGCGCGTCCTGCGATGAGAGCTGTGGGGCGGCAGTCACCGCCTGCGCCGCGGGTGAGCGGTGCTTTCAACACGCGTGTTGCCGACCCCGATGCGCCGCACGTTGTGGCGGAGTCGACGATGGCTGCGGCGGCCGATGCACCGCGCGATGCCCCGCTAGGACCAGTTGCCAGTCGCAGCGCTGCGTGCCCGACGTCCCCTGCCGCTGCGCCAGCGGTCTCCCTCCGCGCGACGTCACCTGCAACGACGTCCGCTGCGCGAACTTCTGTGCGCGCAACAACCGCGGCGGCCGGGATTGCCTCTGACACCCGCCGAGCCGGCGCTCCCGGCGCTGCGCGACGCGCAACACTGTCGACGAAATCGGGGCCTCAGTCACGCCGCACCGCACCCCGGCGCATCCATGTCAGATGGATCGCGCCGGAATGTTCACACTGTCTACATCGAATGTGTGCAGTGTGAACATGGGCGCGGCTATCGCCGTGCGAGGTGGTTGACGTCGCGGCAGGCGGCGGGGTCGCTGCACGGCTGGAGGCTGCGCGCGAAGACGGCGTCGAGGTAGACCGAGCGCGTCGGAGAGATGTTTCGGATGCGGAGGTACCTCGCGGTGACCATGCCGACGTGGTCGAGGTCCCAGGTGTGGCGCTCGTCGTGGCCGAGCTCGGTCCATGGGCCGTTGGCGTCGAGGTGTTCGTGCGAGACGTCGATCTCGTAGATGGGCGTGCTGCCCGCGTGGGGGTGCAGCACCACTTCGAGGTCGTCTCCGCGGAGGTTGCCGTCTGACACAAACTCTTGCCCCTCAGGCGCTTCGAGGGTGAGTGTGTCGCCGGGGCCGAGCTCGAAGTACGTGCCGTCGCGGTGCCCCGTGAGCCCGTGCGGGTCGGCGATGCCGCGCCCCCCGATGTGGGCGTAGTGAAAGTGCAGCGGGTGCTGAAACTGGTGCGCCGCCGCGGTGTTGATGATCCGACCGTCGGCGCTCACTTCGGCCTGCGTTCCCGGCGCGATGGGCGCTACGGGAGCTGCGGGTGCGGCGGGTGCGGCGGGTGCTGCGGGTGCTGCGGGTGTGGGCGGCGCTGCGGGTGGCGCGGGTGCAGGCGTCGTCGCGGCTGCGGTCGCCTCGCGGTCGCCTCCTGAGCGTCGCCCGCACCCTGCGGCGACGAGGGCGAAGCAGACGAGGCCCCGCATCGCGTTGACCCCGGCGCGGCGCGCGGTGCGTGAGATGGAAGACCCGATCGCGTCATGAAGGGTGCTCGTCGACATGCCTCAGGGTACGCGGCAGCGCATCGCAGAATGCAAGGCGCAACGACCGTCTCTGCGATGAATCACCCTTCGACCTCTCGGCCATCGCCGACGGCGGCCGCGCAACCCGGGTCGCAAGACCTTGTGCTGCGAGCCTTGTCAGATCGCGGGCCGACCCGGCGTCAAGACAGTGAGCCTGCGCGACCCTCGAAGAAGCTCACCGGGGGCCTCGCGCAGCACCCCACACCACCCTCGAAAGAGAGCGAAATCACCTCATGCAGACGCCCTACACCGCACCGCTCGCGCCCGCTGCGCAGCCGCACGCCTACCAGTGCCTCGTGACCTCGGTCGATTACAACGGCGGCCTCATCGGGGCCATGGTCGACCGTCGCAACAAGCTCCAGACCGCCATCCAGCAGCTCAACAGCCAGGGCTTCAGGCTGCGCCAGGTCTTGCCCGCGAAGCAGTCGATCGGGAGCCTCCTCGTGCAGCTCCTCTGCCTGACCGTCACGCTCTGCCTCTGGGCCCCTGAGCGCGGCGAGACCCTGATCTTCGAGCGCGGCGGGTGAGCGCCGCGAGCCCTACGGTGGCGATGTTCACAGTGTCAACATGGTCGCGGGGGGCCCTGCGGCTCAGGGGCGCTGCGCGCTGACGTAGTGCACGAGGGCCCAGAGCTCGCGGGCGCTCAGGGCCTCTTGCCACGCGGGCATGGCGGTGCCCTGAATGCCTCCCGCGATCGCACGAAACAGCCCCTCGGGGTCGCCCTCGTGGGCGTACCGATGCCGCGCGAAATCAGGCGCGAGGAGCACGCTCCGGTACGGTCGCGCGAGGTGGGCCCGGGGGCGCTCTGCGTCGTCGCGCCAGGTGAGCGCGGGCTGCCGCGGGTCGAGGGCCAGCGCCGAGGCGGCGGCCTCGCGCGTGAGGTACGCGGGGTGGCACTGGATGCACTGGGCGAAGCCGTGGTAGAGCCTGGCTCCGAGGGCGAGGGCCTCGTCACGGCCCGAGGCGCCGAAGGGGTCGGGGGGCGTCGGCGCCGCGAGGGTCTGGCGCGGGTCTTCGGCGGCGGCGTCGGCCCAACGCGGCGAGAGGGTCTTGAGGTGCGCGATCACCGCCGCGACCTCGTCGGGGCTGAGCCCCCAGGGGCGCATCGCGGTGCCTCCGAGGCCGCGGGTGATCGTGCGGGCGAGGTCGTCGTCGCTGGGCAACGCGCGGCCCACGCTGAACACATACTTGAACTGCGCGCGGCTGAAGTCGCGCGGCGGCGGTGAGAGCCCGGCGCCCGAAGGGCCGTCGCCGCGCCCCGTCGCGCCGTGGCACTGGGCGCAGTGGAGCGCGTAGAGCCGGGCCCCGTAGGTGGCGGTGTCGGCGCGCTCCGGGGCGCGCGGGTCGGCGCCTTCGCGACGGGCGGCGACGCGCAGGGTGAGCCCGAGCGTGCCGACAAAGATCGCGAGCGACACCGCGAGGGGGCGCAGGTCGAGGGTCGCCTCAGGGCCCGTCCGCGGGGCCTCCGGCGCGCGCGGGCGCGCGGCCAGCCAACGAAGAAACATCGCGACCTGGAGGGCGCCGAACAGCAGCCCCGAGACCGTCGCCGCCCGCTGGAGCGGCATCGCGTAGAGCGCGTCAACATAGCCCGCGGTCGAGGCCGCCCGCCGCGGCACGCCCTCAAGGCCGAGCGCCAGCATCGGTACGAACAGACCGTGGGCCGTCAAAAAAGAGAGGCGTCGGTGCCAGCGCATCTCCCCGAGGGGCGCGCGCTCGGCCGCCAGCGCCCACAGCGCGAAGAGCATCGCAGCGGCCATTACGAGATGAAAATGGCCCACCACGAAGGCGCCGCCGTGCAGCGCGCGGTTCGTCGCCGGGAGCCCGAGGGGGAGCCCTGTAAGACCGCCAAATGCGAAGAAATAGAGCGTTGCGAGCCCGTAGCCGAGGGCCTCGCTGCGGGGCGGGGGCGCACGCAGGAGGGCGACGAGCCAGCGCCCGATGAGCAGCGCCGAGGGCAACGAAATCGCCAGGGTCACGAGCGAGAACCCCTTGAGAACGAAGGGCCCCTGCGGGGTGACCACGAGGTGGTGACCGTAGACGCCTCCGGCCAGGAGGCTCACCCCGAGCATCGCGCCCTTCACGCCGCGGTCGAGGGGCCCAGGCAGACCCGCGAGAAAAATGTCAGACACCGCACCCCAAAGCGGTAGAACGAGGATGTACACCTCGGGGTGACCGAAGATCCAGAAGAGGTGCTGCCAGGCCATCGGGTCGCCGCGGGTGGCCGCGAAATGGTGCGAACCGAAGCACTGATCGCGCAAGAGGAGGGCGTTGGCGGCCAAGAGCACCGGCGCGAAGGCGAGGTTCAGACCCGCCGCGCACAGCTCTGAGAAGCCCCGCGCCGAGAGCCTCGTGTGGCGGGGCGCGAGGCGCGAGAAGACCAGCCACGAGACCGCCAGCGAGCCGAGCGTCGCGAGGGTCACCGAGAGCGTCAACGCGGCGAGGGCCCACTGCCCTGCGGGGGCCTCGGTCGAGAGCGGGGCGAGCATCGTCCACCCGACGGCGGGAGCGAAGAGCGGCGTGCTGAGGGCGCAGGCCATGCTGAGCTGCGCGAGCCCGGTGAGCCACACCGCGGCCCAGGCGAGGCGGTGTGCGATCTGCAAGCGCGCGAGGCTCAGCCCCCCGAGCAAGGGCGCCATCGCGAGGTAGATCATGGTGACGCCGTGCAGGGTCACCGCCGCCGGGTACGAGCGCCCCGAGAAGAGCCCGGGCCACCCGAGGTGCCACCGCATCAGCATCGCCGCGCCGCCGCCGAGAAGGAGCCCCAGCGTGCCGAGCCTTATCAAGACCTGGGCGGGTGCGCGGGCCATCGGCTCAGCGCCCCCAGGGCCACCCGATGCCCGCAGGGCGCGCGCCCGCCGCGGTCATCGCCGCGCGGTCAACGGTCGCCTGGGCGGAGTGCCGCGCGAAGGCCTCGGGCGCGACCACTTCGATCACGCCCGTCATCTGGTAGTGGGCCGGGCCGCAGAGCTGGGCGCACACCACGCCGAAGCGACCCGTCGCCGTCGGCTCGAACCAAAGCCGCGTGCTGCGCCCCGGGACCGCCTCGGCCTGCGTGCGAAACGAAGGCAACGACACGCTGTGAACGACGTCTTTGCTGCGCACCTCGAACACCACCGGGCGCCCCCGCGCCACCATGAGCCGGTCGAGGGTCACCAGGTCGTCTGCGGTGCCAAACTGCCCGTCAGCGCCCGGCCGCAGAAACTGAAAGCTGTACTGTTGGGCCAGCACCTCGACGCGGTCGACCTCGGGGCCCTCGGGCGCCGTGTCGCGCACCCTCCGACGGCTCTGGGCCCACAACATCAGGTCGGCCACCAGCACCACGCCCACCAGCACGCCCACCGCCCCCGCCGCGTAGGGCAAGGCCGCGGGGCGGGGCGCGCGGCGCAGGGTGATCCACGCGACGAGCAAGCCCAAGAGCGCCAACAAGAGCGCCGTGCCCGCGAGGCTCGTGCGCAAGAGCGCGTCGACCGCTTGGGCCTCTGCCGACGCCGCCCGGGGGATCATTCGCGCGAGATCGCGTCGAGGGCCTCAAGGAGCGCCGCAGAGCCCTCTGCGTTGGCACGAAAATACCCGCGAATCTGACCGCGCCGGTCGACCAGGATCACGTTGCCGCTGTGCAAGATGTTGTAACCCTGCGGCCGCCCCGGCACCGCGTCGTCGCGCACCTCGGTGGCTTGCAGAAAGCCCTCCTGCGCCACCCGCTGGAGCCGCGGGGCCTCGCCGGTCAGAAAGTGCCACCGGGCAGGGTCGGCGTGAAAGCGCGTCGCCCAGGCCCGCAAGCGCTCGGGGGTGTCAACCCGCGGGTCGACCGAGAAGCTCACGAAGTTGAGCGCGCGGCCCCGGGTGAGGCCCTGAAGACGCTCGACCTCGGCGGTGAGACGCGGGCAAATCGACGGGCACGAGGTGAAAAAGAAGCTGGCCACGAAGGCCTGGCCCCGCAGCGCCCCGAGCCCGAAGGCCCGGCCGTTCTCGTCGGTGAGCTGAAAGTCAGGCAATGTCGCGAAGATCGGCGGCACCACCCGGGCCGCGCGGCGCTGCGCGAGGTGACGCAGCCCGAGCACCAGGGGCAGGGCGAAGGCGAGCGCGAGCCAGAGGGCCACGGTCAGCGGGCGACGGGCCACAAATGCCCCAACCCTTGAGGGAGTCTCAGCGGTCGATGCCACGGGCTTGTCCTTCCGAGAGGGCGAACGAATCGGGCGCTACAGCCGGTCGAGGCAGAGGGCCAGAAAGAGCCCCGTGTTGTAGACCAGCGAGTAGAGAAACACCTTGCGCGCCCACGGCTTGCCAGGGTCACCCTGAAGCCCCGGCAGCGTCGCCACGAGGAAGGCCGTCCCCAAGGCGATGGCCGCGGTGCCGTACCACCACCCCGCCACCCGCAGCGACACCAGCATCACCGAGAGCGGCAAGAGCAGCGCCGTGTAGGCCGCCATGTGGAGCCGCGTCGCCGACTCGCCCCACACCGTCGGCGCGGTCTTCATCCCCGCGCGCTCGTAGTCGTCGCGGCGGTAGAGCGAGATGGCCAGAAAGTGCGGCAGCTGCCACACAAACAAGATCGCAAACAAGACCAGGCCCGCGGGCTCGATCTGGCCCCGCGCGGCCGTCCACCCCATGAGGGGCGGCAGGGCGCCGGGGAGCGCGCCGACGTGAAGGGCCCACGGGCTGCGGGTCTTCAACGGCGTGTACCACAGCACATAGCTCCCCAAAGCCAAGGCCCCGAGGAAGCTCGTCACCGGGTTCACACCGAACCACAACAGCGGGATCGACGCCAGCCCCGTCGCCAGCCCGAACCACAGCGCCACCCGCGGGTCGAGTCGCCCGGCCGGCAACGGCCGATTGCGCGTGCGCGCCATCACCCGGTCGAGGTCGCGCTCGAGGTAACAATTCAAGCTGTGCGCCCCGGCCACCGCGAGGGTCGTGCCCAGCAGCGCGGCCCATGTCGACGGCGCCGCGAGACGGCCCCCCGCGAGCCAGAGCCCCCCCGCCGTGGTGATCAACACCATCGACGAGAGCCGGGGCTTGGTCAGCGCGACAAGGTCACGCAAAACCTCGACGCTGGAGCTAGCTTCGGCGGTCATCTGCGGGCGGTCTATGCCCCCGGCTCGCTTCATGTCAAGGGTTGCGCAGCGACGCCCGCCACGCTATCGGCCTCGGGCAAAGCCGATGCGAGCGAGTGTGCGAAGTGCGGGCATGGGGGCCCTCTGCCTTCTTGGGGGCCTGAGGCTCGCCGAGGCGTGCCCTAACTGCGCGAATTCACTCGGTGTTTCAGACTCCGCGGGGGCGCTCTGGGCCTTGGGGCTTGTGCCCCTGCTCGGCGCCTTGGCGCTCTTGGGCCTCGTGCTTTCTTCGGGTGCCGCTCAGGCCTCGCAAGATGACGCCGACCTCATGTAGCGTGTAATCACACCCCTTCAAGCACACCCACGATGGAACGGTCGGAAGACAACAGCCCCGCACCCAGACTCGGCGTCGACTCGGTGGTGGCCGAGCGGTACCGCCTCTTGCGCCGCCTCGGCAGCGGCGGCATGGCCGAGGTGTACGAGGCTGAACACGTCGTCACACGGCGCCACCTCGCGCTGAAGCTCCTGCGCCCCGAGGTGCTCGCCAACCCGAAGAACGTCGAGCGCTTCTACCGCGAAGCGAGCGTGTGCTCGGGCATCGACAGCGACCACATCGTGGCCATCGTCGATTGCGACGTCGACAAAGCGAGCGACGTGCCCTTTATGGTGATGGAGCTGCTCCAGGGTGAAGACCTCGCGCAGTACATCGCGCGGGCCAACGCCGAGGGCACGGGCATCACCCCGAGCTTTCTCTTGACGCTCCTCAAGCAGGTCGCCTCGGCCCTCGACAAAGTGCACGCCCAGGGCATCGTGCACCGCGACCTCAAGCCCGCGAATTTGTTTCTCACCTTCCCCAGCGATGGCCCGCCGCGGGTGAAGATCCTCGATTTTGGCATCGCGACGCTCATCGACGAGGAGCCCCACCGGAGCCCCCAGGGCCGCGTCGGCACGCCCCTCTACATGGCCCCCGAGCTGCTCCTCTCGGGCGCCACCATCACGCCCTCGGCCGACCTCTACGCCCTCGGCCTCATCGCGTACGAACTGATGGTGGGCCACCCCTACTGGGAGGGCAACACCGCCACCTCGCTCTTCGCGAAGATCCCCGACCGTCAGGCCCGCCCGCGGCCGACCACCCTGGCCGCGCGGCACAACGTCTCGCTGCCTCCTGCGATCGACGCCTGGCTCTTGCGCTGCCTCGACCCCGACCCCGCGCGACGCCCCGCCTCGGCAGGCGCCGCGGTGGGCGACCTCGTGGCCATCTTCGACCCCACCGCGACCCAGCCGCCAAGGGCTGACCTCGCGCCCGCACCGGTGCAGGTGACCATGCCCACGACGCCTCGGTCGAACCCTCCCGTCGCCAACGCGCCTGCGCCCAAGAGCGCGGCCGCGGGCGCTGCTTCGACGGGCGGCGCCGTCGCATCGGGGCAGGGGGCCGCGCGTCCCGCGATGCCGCGCCCCGCTCCGAGGGTGGTCACACCGCCGCGTTCTGCGGGTCCGTCGCCTGCGCGTTCGGCCGCGGTGCCGTTGGGGTCTCCGCGCGAGGCGCGCCCGTCGGCGCCGTCATCGCCTGTGGAAGCGAAGCGCCCGGCTGCAGCGCCGATTGCGGCCGAGGTCGAGACCCTCGCGGTGGGCCCGACCCCCGTGGATGCGCCGAGCCCTGGGGCCGCACCGAGCCAGCCGCCGCCGCCGCCGCCGCCCGTTGACGCCCGCGCGCCGCGCAAGGTGGCAGGCACCGCCCTCGGGTACGCCGTGGTGGCCGCCCAACAACCCCGCACCTCGGTCCCCCCGCCGACGTGGAACCCCCTCGCCAACGCCACCCCTTCGATCCCTCCCTCCGAGCGCGACGGCGCGGGTCTCTTGAACGCCGCCGACGAAGAGGCCGAAGAGCTCCGCACCGACGACCTCGAAGACCTCAAGGTCACCGCCGAGCTCAAGGCCGCCGTCACCGTGAGCCACCCGGTCAGCGCCGAGACGCCCTTTCAGGGGAGCGCCGTCGTGACCGAGCGCCTCCTCGACGACGGGCTCTCCGAGAAGGCGACGCGCAAGATCGTCTCACGGCTGAAATCTAAGAAATCTGACCCCGCCGAGGCCGTCACCCGCCGCATCGAGCTCGGCAGCGAGGCCCTCACCCAGCGGATGCTCCCTGTGGTGCCCACGCCGCGGGTCGAGGCCGCCTCGCCGGAGCCCATCGTCGAGGTGTTGGCGCGCGCGCCGGCGATCGACCCGCCGCCGGCGGCCCCACCCGCGGCGCCGATGCCGCTGCGTATTCCGCTCGATGTGGGCCCTCCGGGGTTTACGACCCCCGGGGGCGAGGTCACCCAGGTTGAGGGCGCCCTTCACGGTGACGTCACCGAGGCGGGCGAGCCTGAGATCCCGGGCGGGGCCCTGGTCGACGGCGACGCGCCGCCCGTCGAGATGGCGGGAGAGTCGACCGCGGTGGCCATTCCCCGGTCGGTGGCCGCCGACGGCACCGTGCGCACGCCTTCGCCGCAGCGGGTGGTGGCCGTGGGCGACGTGATGTCGGCCCGCATCGACGCCGTGGTGAAGTCGCCCGACGCGCAGCCCTCGCGGCGCCGCATCCCGCGCTCGGTCGAGCTGGCCTCGACGACCATTCTGCCGACCAAGCCGCCCGTGAAGGGCGTCAGCCGGTTGACCTTGGTGGCCGCCACGGTGGGCACCCTGGGCTTGGCCTCGCTGGCGGGTTGGGTGCTCCTGCGCGACCGTGAGACTCCGGCCGCGGTCGAGGGGCCCTGGCGCGGCGTCGCCTCGGCCGAACAAGCCACCCTCAGCAATGTCTCGCGCGATTGGAGCGCGACGCTCCTCCGGGGGCGCACGGCCCAGGGCTTCGCCGAGACCGCAGGGGCGGGCGCCTCAGGGCTTGAGACCGCGCGGAGCCTCGCGGGGCTCCTCGCCGCGCACCGGGCGAGCCTGGCGACGCTCAACCCGGAGCTACAGCTCCAGACCCTCGTCGCCCTCGACCGCCTCCGGGGTGAGCGCGGGTGGACCACCCTCGCCCCCAACGGCACGGCCACGCCCTCGGTGATGGCCACCGCCTGGGCGGCCCTCGCGTACAGCGCCATGTGCGAGCTCACCCACGCCGAGACGGCTCGGGTGCGGGTGCGGGTGGCCCGCGACGCCCTCATCGCCGCCCAACGCGACGACGGCGCCTTCAGCGAGCTCCGAGACTCGCGGCTGAACGCTGACGCGACGGTGCTCGGGGCCTGGGCCTTGGTGGCGGCGGCGGTGCAAGACCCCACCGCGCCGGAGTCTCTGCGTCGGCACCTTGATCGCAGCCTCGCGACCCTGCGGGCCGCCCTCGACGGAGAGGGCACCTTGCCGAGCGGGTGGTCGAGCCGACACGAGGCCCTCGCGGTGCTCGCCTTGCTGCGCGCGCGGGCGGGGCTCTCGCTCATCGACCGCGAAGACAACACGAGGTTTCAGCGCTTCGTGACGGGGCTCCTCGGGCGCTGCGCGGCCGCCCGCGGGAGCGCCGCCGAGGTGTCATGCAGCGCAGTCCTCGACGACCCTGGCTTGCCCCGCGCGTCGTGGTGGGCGTGGTCGATGGCGGCCTCGGGCGTGTTGTTGCGCACGGCTCCCGAGAGCCTCGACCCCGCGAGCTTGGGGCGCTTGTCGGCCCTCGTGCGGGGCGAGCTGTCGGGCCTCGAACATGACCGCAGGCCGTGGGCGCAGGTTGAGCGCGGGCGCACCGCCGAGCTCCTCGCGGCGATGGGTGAGCTCGGGCTCTAGGCTGCGTTCGCAAAGGTGATGGCGTCGGCGTCTGCGGAGAGGGCGAAGTGTGCGTTCCGACGAGGTTGCGCCGCGCCCCAACGCCCGAGTGACCTGGCCCCTCGGGGCGAACGGCCCTGCGCATGGCGTGACCTCACCCCCTGAGGGGCGTACGGCCCTCGCGCCCTATCAGGAGAGGGGCATAGTGCGACGGGTGCCAACTAATTCTTCATTTGTGTGATCATAATTTGCTGTGTTAACATGATTATTGTTGAATATTCCTTGAGTTTGTCTATATTTGACCCTCTCCTGACAGGGAGAGGGGGCGCGAGGGCCGGGCATCCCCCAGGGGGTGAGGTCACGTCAGGCGCGGGGCCGTAGGTCCACCGCGGGTGAGGTCACGCCTGGCGCGGGGCCGTAGGTCCACCACGGGTGAGGTCACGAGGGGGCGCAACCCGCTACGAAAGGCGCGACAAGTGCTACGCGGCGTTGCTCACCATCGCTTGCAATCGATGTTGGCTACACCCTTTGCAGACACAGCCTAAGCGACGGTCTCGCCGCTTGCGGTTGCGCCGCCCGAGCTCGACACCTCAGGGCGCTTCGCAGATCCAGGCGTTCTTGGTGTCGCCCTCGCAGGGGACGTCGTTCCACCCGGAGTCGCTGACTTCGGCGCAGTCTTCGTCGTTGAGGTTGTTGGGCTCTCCGGCCATCCAGCGGGTGTACTGGGCTGGCCCGAGTCGCGTGTAGAATTGCCCTTCGGTGTCGTCGTCGCGCAGATCGAAGTAGAAATGGCTCCTTCGAAACAGGGCCATCCGCGCGTAGAGGTGGGCGTCGAGGGCGGGAGAGTCGATCACCGCGAGGCGCCACCCCCGCGCCTCACACTGCGCCCGCGCGGCCCGCGCTGTCGTCGCTGGGGCGGTGCAGAGAAAGTAGCTCCGGCCTTCGAACTGGGTGCGCACGCAGGGCGTGTCGAGCTCACACAACACCGTGCGCCGCGGGTCTCGGCCGAGCGTCTGCTGCCGGAAGAGGTCGCGCTCGGCCTCGCTCTCGGGCGTCGCGGGATGCGCCCCCATGGCCTCACAGACGGGCCCCGGGGCGACGGCAACGGCGCGCTCGCAGCGGGGGTAGAGGTGGTCGCCGAAGGCGGTCACGGTGCACGCCGCGTCGAGCTCGCAGAGCACCATCGGGGCGAGGGCGGGGCCGCAGGCGATGTCGTTCCAGACGCCCTCGGGGCTCAGCTCGGTGCAGTCTTCGTCGCCGAGGTTGTTCGGCTCGCCGCTGGCCCACGCAGAGAAGCCCGCGGGGCCGCCGTCTACGGTGAGAAACTGCCCCTCGACTCGCGCGTCGGTATGCCCGATGAGCGCGCGCCCCCGGCCGAGGCTCCGCAGGGTCTCGGCGACGAGGTCGTTCTCGTAGGCTGAGCCGAGGGTGCCGAGGGTCGCGCCGAATCGGGCGCAGTAGGTCTGTGCGGCGTCAAATCCGAGCGAGACGGCGCAAAAATAGTAGGCGTGGCCGCCGAAGAAGCGCTCGGTGCACGCCCGCGGCACGGGCGCTTCACGGGCGTCGACCGCTGCGACGGGTGCCAAAGGCTGCGCCGCCGCACCCGTCGAGAGCGTCGCTGACAGCAACGCGATGCGCGCCCACCCGAGACGCCGCGTGGTTTCGATCATGATGGCTCCTCGTGGGCCGCCCAGAGCCCAGCCGCGTTTGACGCACCTTCGCGCGATTCGGGTTTGATGTCATCGCCCCCGCCGCAGCGCCGTCGACACGCCATCGCGTTCACCGTTGCACGGCGGCGCTCTGGGGCGGGTGAGGCCCCACCCCGACGCAGATCGGTGAGCCAGACACGAGGGCGCGAACCGACCCTTCGGGGCGGCCGCCATGCGCTGCGAGAGAGGAGAGGCGAGAGGCGAGGCGGCGCGGGCTGAGAGCGGTAGACACCCGCCTCAGCCGCGCCGAGAGGGCGTCACGGACGGGTCACGAGCACCGAGTAGCTGCCCGAGGCCGAACTGCTGAAGCCGTCGACGTACATCGCGTGGAGGCCAGGGCCCGCAGGGATGCTCGTCGAGAGGTTCGAACGCTGGCCGCAGAGGCCGCCCGAGTCGTCGTTGCAGACCTGCTCGGTGGTGCGGCCCGGCGAACGCTGGTGCACCGAGGTGTCCCACGAGGCGCGGAAGCAGGTGCTGGCGGTGAAGGTCGCCGCCGCGGCGCCCTGGCAGGTGTACCAGTAGTACATGTTCTCAGGGCCGCCCGAGCCGCAGGCCGTCGAGGTCACACGCCCCGTGCCCGAGGTCGTGCCCGAGTACACCCGGCCCGAACCCGCCGGGAGGAACGCGATCGGACCGTTGCCCGTCGGCAAGTGCTGGAAGCGAATCTGCGACGCGCCCGCCCCGCAGCCCGAGAGCACGAGGAAGTAGGTGCCCGCACCGAGACGCGCCAGAATCTGCGATTGACGCGCCGTCGCGCAGCCGTTGAGGCCGTTGTCGTCGTTGCAGGTGGCCCCGTTGGTGAAGCCCGCCGCGTTGGTCAGGTTGGTGCCCGTCGAGCCCTGGAGAAAGAGCGACGTGTCCCAGGTGGTGCCCACGGTGTCGGCGTACACGATCTCTTCGGCCGCGAGGGTGAAGCGATAGAAGACGTCGTTGCCCGTGGTGCAGCCGCACGAACCCGCCGTGTCGTTGCGGGCGTTGGTGGTGTTCGCCGAGAGGATCGACGACGCGTTGGTCAGGTTGATCACCGTCGCGCCGGTGCGGGTGTCGTTCGTCGGAGGCGTCACGCACGCGCCGCCGCGGCAGAAGGTGCCCGCACCGCACGCGCGGTTGCAGCCGCCGCAGTTGTTGTTGTCGTTCTGCGTGTCGACGCAGGTCGCGCAGCGGGTCAAACCCGTGGTGCACGCGCCCTGGACGTAGCGAATCGAGTAGTTGCCCGAGCCCGTGCAGGCGTCGACGGTCAGGGTGTGAAGACCCGCACCCGCAGGGAGGTTCGAGGTCACCGTGGCGCCGGTGCCGCAGGTGAAGCCCGTGTCGTCGTTGCACACGCTGGTGCCGGTCGAGCGGTTGGCCGAGCGCTGGTCGAGCTCGATGTCAAACGCCGCGCTGCCCGCACACGACGAGGCGTAGAAGGGCACCGCGGTGGCGTCGGGGCAGGTGAGCCACCAGTAGGTGTTGTCGGCGCCGCCCGAGCAGCAGGCCGCGCTGATCGCGCCGGTGCCCGAGGTGGCGCCCGCGGCGGTCTGGAGCGTCCCGCTGGGGGTGAGCTGCGCCGCCGGGCCGTTGCCGGCCGGGAGGTGCTGGAAGTGGATCGTCGCCGGGCCGTTGTTGCAGCCCGAGAGCACGAGGTAGTAGGTGCCCGCGGCGAGCCGCGCCACGATCTGCGACTGCCGGGTCGGGTTGGTGCCGCCGAGGTTGCAGAACGACGAGTCGTCGTTGCAGGTGACGCCGCCGGTGGTGCCCGCGCTGGTCAGGTTGCGGCCCATGCTGTCTTGGAGAAACAGCGAGGTGTCCCAGGTGGTGCCGATGGTGTCGGCGTACACGACCTCGGGGGCCGTGAGCGCGAAGCGGTAATACACGTCGTTGCCGCTCGTGCAGCCGCACGACCCGGTGGTGTTGTTACGCGCGTTGGTGGTGTCGGCCATGAGCGTGACGTTGGGCGTCGCGAGGCTGATCACCGTGGCGCCCGCGAGGGTGTCGTTGGCCGGGGCGGCGCCGCGGCAGCTCCCCGCCGAGCAGGCCGTGCCGGCCATGCAGGCGCGACCGCACATGCCGCAGTTGTTCGGGTCGGTCATGGTGTTGACGCAGCGCCCGTTGCAGGTGGTCTGACCGGTGGGGCAAGCGCAGCGGCCCGCCGTGCAGCTCTGCCCGTTCGCGCAGGCCGTGCCGCACATGCCGCAGTTGGCGTTGTCGGTCTGGAGGTTGACGCAGCGGTTGCTGCAGGTGCTGGTGCCCGAGGGGCAGGCGCAGCGCCCGGCCGCGCAGGCCTGGCCGTTGGCGCAGGCGGTGCCGCACATGCCGCAGTTGGTGTTGCTCGTCTGGAGGTTGACGCAGGTCGAGCCGCAGAGAGTCTGGCCGCTCATGCAGGTCGAGCCCGAGCAGGTGCCGGCCGAGCAGGTCTGCCCGGCGGCGCAGGCGCGCCCGCAGGCCCCGCAGTTGGCGGCGTCGGTCTGGGTGTTGACGCAGCTCCGGCCGCAGAGGGTCTGGCCCGACGCGCAGGTGCAGACGCCCGACTGGCAGGTGGTGCCGGTGGCGCAGGCGTTCGCGCAGCGGCCGCAGTTGGCGGCGCTGGTGTTGGTGTCAACGCAGGTTGAGCCGCAGAGGGTCTGCCCGGCGCCGCACTGCATCGTCTGGGTCATGCACTGGCCGCTCGAGCACATCTGGCCGGTAGCGCAGGCGTTCGAACAGCGGCCGCAGTTGAGGTTGTCGCTGTTGGTGTCGACGCAGACGGCCATGCCGCCCATGGTGCAGCGGGTCTGGCCCGTCGGGCAGGAGTTCGAGTCGGTGCAGCTGCCGTTGGTGCAGGTCTGCCCGGCCGAGCACGACCGGCCGCACATGCCGCAGTTGGTGGCGTCGGTCTGGGTGTTGACGCAGGCGCCGTTGCAGTCGGTCTGACCGCTCGGGCACATCCGGGCCATGCAGGCGCCCGCGGTGCAGGTCTGCCCGGCGGCGCAGGCGTTGCCGCAGGCGCCGCAGTTGTTGACGTCGGTCTGGGTGCTCACGCACTGGCCGGCGCAGGCCGTCTGGCCCGTCATGCAGGTGACCGAGGCCATGCAGGTGCCGCCCATGCACGACTGCCCCGCCACGCAGGCGTTGCCGCAGGCGCCGCAGTTGTTGCCGTCGGTCTGCGCGTTGACGCACTGCCCCGAGCACGAGGTCTGCCCGCTCGGACACTCGGCCATGCAGGTGCCCGCCATGCAGGTCTGCCCGCTCGGACACGCGTTGCCGCAGGAGCCGCAGTTGTCGCCCGAGGTGGCCGTGTCGACGCAGCGCTCGCCGCAGCGCGACTGGCCCGCGGGGCACTCCATCGGCATGGTGCAGGCGCCGCTCACGCAGCTCTGCCCGGCCGAACAGACCGTGCCACAGCTGCCGCAGTGGTCGTTGCTCGACGCGGTGTCAATGCACTGCTCGCCGCAGCGGGTCTGGCCCGTGGGGCAAGGGGTCGGGCCGGTGTCTTCGGGCACGACGTTGCCCGTGTCGTCGGGCGGCAGGTTGCCGATGTCTTCAGGGGTGACGTTGCCCGTGTCGTCGGGCAAGGTGCCCGAGTCGACTTCGGCCGGCGGCGTGCCGTTGCTACAGCCAATGGCCAGCGACAGGGCGGCCACGGCCCACCATGTTCGACGTTGCATCAAAAGAGCTCCTCTCATAACCATGACAAGTGCGGCGATACCAAAGCCGCTGCGATGACAGGGCTGCAACCCACCAGCAGTCGCTTCGCCCAGCGCGAAGCGCACCATAGCGGACGATGTGCGACAGCGGAAGGTCACCCGCGTCAATTTGCACCGCCCCACAAGGCACTTGCGACTTTTCTCGGCCTGCCCGGGGGGCGCGGTGCGGGCCCCAAATGAAACGCCCCGAAGGGCCTCTGCGTCGCCGAGAGGCTTTCGGGGCGTGGGCCGCGCGCGGGCGCTCGGGCTCAGCCGAGGGCGCGCTGAAGCTCGCTCTTGACCTTCTCTTCGATCTTGCCCTTGAGCGCGCGCATCATAAAGCTGAGCTCGATTTCACAGCGCACCGTGGTGTCGGTGACGGTGAAGCGGCCCTCGGTGGGCTTGGTGATGGTGAAGACGTCGCCATTCCAGCTGCCTTGGATGCCGTACTCACCCTTGATCCGGTCGATGACCTCGTTGGCCTTGGTGCGCGCGGTGTCTTTGCCGAGGGTGTGGTTCTTTGTGATGTCGATGGCTGCCATGATCCATGCCTCCGGTGTGGGTGGGGGGTCGAGAGGGTGCAACCCTTCACACCACGCCGTCAATCACTTCGAGGGCCATCTCCCACCGTTCGAGGGGGGGCATGATGTACGCGCCGGCCACCCGGGGCCGCACGGCTTGGAGCATTTCGCGCGCGATGGCGACGCCTTCTTTGCGCGCGCCGGGGCCTGAGCCGACGAGGCGCATGCGCTCGCGGGTGGCCTCCGGGATGCGCATCCCGGGCACTTCATTGTGCAGAAACTCTGCGTTGCGATGGCTCGCGAGGGGCAGGAGCCCCACCATCACGGGCACCCCCAAGGGCGCGATGTCATCGAGGAAGCGGTCGAGCACGGCGGGGTCGTACACGGGTTGGGTCATCACCAGCTCGGCCCCGGCCTCGACCTTCTTCTTCAAGCGCGCGAGCTCGCGGGGGTAATCCATCGCGGCGGGCTCGGCTCCGGTGGCCAAGAGGAACTTCGTCACGCCCCCGATGGCCTTGCCCCCCGGGTCGCGCCCATGGTTGAGCCCGCGGCAGAGCCGCAAGAGGCCCACGCTGTCCATGTCGTAGACCGCCGTACAATCGGGGAAGTCGCCCATCTTGGGCGGGTCGCCGGTGATGACCACGAGGTTGCGCACGCCGAGCTCGTGGGCCCCGAGCACATGCCCCACGAGCCCGAGCACGTTGCGGTCGCGGCAGCACACATGGAGCAAGGGCTCGATGCCCTCTTGGAGGAGCCGCACGGCGAGGGCGAGGTTGCCCATGCGGGCCGAGGCCCTGGGCCCGTCGGCGATGTTGATGATGTCGACGCCGTGGGCGATGAGGTTTCGCGCGCCCTCGATGGCGCGGCTCGGGTCGAGGCTCGCGGGGGGGTTGACCTCGACCGAGACGACGAATTTTTGCCCGATTTTAGCGGCGAACGCTGACTTCTCGGCGCGGGCCGCGGGCACGACGCCGGGCGGCAGGCTCAGGGCGCCCTGCACCTCGTGCACGCTGTCTTGGCTGGCCAGCTCTTGGCCCGTGACCGGGGCCGCGTCGCTCTCGTGGGCGAGCATGCGCGCGGCGTTGGCCACCCGTCGGATGTGCTCGGCGGTGGTGCCGCAGCAGCCGCCCACCATGCGCACCCCGAGCTTCATCATGCGGCGCGCATAGACCCCGAAATACTCAGGGTTGGCCATGTAGAGGAAGCGACCCTCGACGCGCCGCGGCACCCCCGCGTTGGGCATCGCCGCGAGGGGCAGCCCGACGCCGCGCATGCGCTCGACCATCTCGTACATGCCGGCCGGGCCGTCGCCGCAGTTGACGCCGATGACGTCGGCGCCCCAGAGGGCGAGCCTTTCGGCCATTTGTTCTGGGGCGGTGCCGTCGGCCATGGCCCCGAAGGCGTCGAAGCTGGCGCAGGCGATGAGGGGCAGGTCGGTGCTGCCGCGCACGGCCTCGATGGCGAGCCTGAGCTCTTCGGGCTGGCGCATGGTCTCGAGCACGATGATGTCGGCCCCGCGGAGGCCTTCGGCTTGTTCGACGAAGGCGGCCCTGAGCTCGGCGAGGTCGCGCTCGGGGAGGCCCTTGAGGTTCAGCCCGCTCGGGCCGATGGCGCCTGCCACGAAGGCCGCGGCGCCGCCGGGGGTGGCGTCGGCGATGGCCTCGCGGGCGAGCCGCACGCCGGTCTCGTTGAGGAGGCGCACCTTGCCTTCGAGTTGGAAGCGCGCGAGCCGGATGCGGTTGGCCCCGAAGGTGTTGGTCTCGACGACCTGGGCGCCGGCCTTGAGGTAGTCTTTGTGAATCGCGCGGATCAGGTCGGGGCGCGAGAGGTTGATCTCTTCGTAGTTCTGCGTGAAGAGAATGCCCCGCTCGTAGAGCTGGGTGCCCATCGCGCCGTCGGCGACCAGCGGGTGATCACGGAGCGCATCGAGGAACGTCATCGCCATGGGGGGTGCTGGGCGCGTTCACTACGACCAAGCCCGGGTCGACGCAATCGAATCGATGACGCGGTCGGTCGGCGGGGTGTTCTTTGGGGGTGCGGTGGGGCGTTCCCTCGGGTGGAGAATGGGATTAGGGTCGCGGGCTCTATGACAGCACCGGTCGTGTTGATGACAGGTTCGAATGGTGAGATCGGCCGCTCGTTGCTCGAGCGCTTTCACACCGATGGGCGCTTTCGGGTGGTCTCCCTCGATCTGACGCCGCTCCCCGAGAAGCTCCGCCCGTACTGCGAGGCGACGTACACGGGCAACATCCTCGACCGGTATCTCCTCGACCAGATCGCGGCGCACCACGAGATCGAAGTGGTGTTTCACCTCGCGGCGCTGCTCTCAAGCCGCGGCGAGCGCGATCCCGAGCTGGCCCACCAGATCAACGTCGAGGGCACCCTCCACCTGATGCGCATGGCCCAGGCCCAGACCCAGCGCTTGGGGCGCCCGGTGCGCTTTCTCTTCCCCAGCAGCATCGCCGTGTACGGCGTGGGCGACCTCGACGCCAAGCGCCGCTACGGCCGCATCGCCGAAGACCAGGGCTGCGAGCCCATCACCATGTACGGCTGCAACAAGCTGTACTGCGAGCACCTCGGTCGCTACTTTACCAAGTACTATCGCTCTCTTGGCGGCGGTTCGGGGCAGCCCAAGGTCGACTTCCGGGCGCTGCGTTTCCCGGGGCTCATCTCGGCCGACACGGTGCCGAGCGGGGGCACGAGCGATTTCGGGCCCGAGATGCTGCACGCCGCCGCGCAGGGTAAGCCCTACGCTTGTTTTGTCGGGCCCGAGGCGCGCATCCCCTTCATGGCCATGCCCGACGCCGTGCGGGCGCTCCTGGGGCTCCTCGACGCGCCGGCCGAGCAGCTGACCCGGGCGAGCTACAACGTGGGCGCCTTCTCGCTCTCGGCCCGCGACATCGAGGGGCGCGTTCGGCGGGCCTTCCCCGTGGCCGAGGTGAGCTACGCCCCTGAGCCGACCCGGGCGCGCATCGTCGACAGCTGGCCCGAAGACCTCGACGACGCCGCGGCGCGCGCCGACTGGGGTTGGCGCCCGCTCTACGACGCCGACCGCGCCTTCGACGAGTACCTCTTGCCCGCCGTACGGGCGCGCTACAGTCACTAGCGCGGCCCTCGCGCAGACCCTCAAAGCCGGGATGCGCCCGCCGTTGTAAGACCCTCACCGCCCCGGTAGAGCCCCCGAGAGCCCCAATGCCCGACTCGCTCGACCTCGTTGGAACCCGCTTCAGCTCTGTCAAACCCCCAAACCCCACCTGGATCGCCTGGGGCACCGAGCGCAACGGCGCCCTCGCGGTTGACGGCGTCGACCGCGTCGGGGCGACCTTCTTCGAACGAATCGCCCGCGCGCCGCCGCGGGTCTTGGCCGTCGACACCGCCCTCGGCGTGCCCGCCGGGCTCGCGCGCACGATGGTGCCCCTCGTCACCAACGGCTGGCAGGTGCTCGAACACCTCGTCGTGACCCCAGGGCCCGTGCTCGACAGCCGCTGGGCCGAGTGGTCGGCCGCGCACCCCGGGGCGCTGCGTCTCACCGAGGCGCTCTGTCACGGGGCGCCCAGCGTGACGGCCGCGCGCCCGCCCTTGTGGCGTCACCTCAGGGCCTTCGCGAAGGCCTTGTGGGAGCTTCGTGACCAGGTGGCGGTCTTGCCCTTTGACAGCCTTGAGATGTCGCCGCTCAGGCCCATGGTGCTCGAATCGGTGCCGGCCACGACGCTGCGGGTGTTGGGCTTGCCCTTCGCGTTTCACCACGCCGACCCGACCCAAGCCGCGGGCGTCGAGGCGACCCGCGAGCGGCTCGAAGTGCTGCGGCGGCTCCCCGACGCGCTCTTGCCCTATGGCGTCCGCTTCGACCTCCCGGCCTCGGTGGTGAACCTCGTGACCCTCGACACCGCGGGCGACGCCCTCGACGCCATCGTCTCGTTGGTCACGGCCTACCTCGCGACCCGCGGCCAATGGGCGCCGCCGCCCATCACCGGGCCCCACGCCTCGCGCGCCCTCATCGAAGGCTGGATCGTCCGCCCCGCCTGAGCCCTCGGCCGAGCCCTTGACCCGTGCGGTGTAGACTCCGCGGGCGCTTCGCCCGAGGGGGCTCGCGTCGCGCGGGGGGAGACAAAGGCACGGGGTGACACAGTTCGGCACCATCCGGCACGGCCCGGGGGTGTAGAGTGCCGCACCACGATGCGGCTGGCTGATCGGTACCGGGTGCTCCGGCGGGTAGGCGAGGGCGGGGGCGGGGGCGTGTGGTTGGTCGAAGACCGCCTCGCCGACGACGCGGTGATGGTGCTGAAGCGGCTCCACGCGCAGGCGCACCAGGGGCTCGCCCAGTGGCTGGTGAACGAGTTTCAGATCTTGGCGCAGCTCGACCTGCCGACCATCGCGCGGGTGCATGATTTTGGCCTGGCGAGCGCCGACGCCGAAGACCCGGGGGGGAGCTTCTTCACCCGCGCCTTCGTCGACGGCGCGCCGCTCGATGAGGCGCTCTCGGGGCTCGACCCGCAGCGGCTCCGGGCGGCTCTGGTCTCGACGGCGAGCACCCTGCGGGCGCTGCACCGGTTGGGGGTGGTTCACGGCGACCTCAAGCCTGCCAACCTCATCGTTCCGGTGGGCGGCGACCGGCCCCAGCTGATTGATTTCGGCCTGGCCCACGGCGCCCTCGGGGCGGTCGATCATGTGCGCGGGGGCACCCTTGGCTTTCTGACCCCCGAGCGGCAGGCGCAATTGCTCTCGGGCGAGGCCCTGCTGCCTGACCCGCGGGCCGACGTGTACGCGCTGGCGATGTCGTTTCGGTGTGTGCTGGCCCGGGCGCCGACGCCGCCGGGGCCCGAGGCGGGGCTGCCGGCCGAGCTGAGCGCGCGACCGGCCCTCGTGGCGCTGTGGGAGGTGCTCTCGCGCGCGGTGGCCCACGACCCCGCCCGGCGCATCGCTTCGATGGACGACCTCCTCGCCGCCCTCGCCGTCGGGCGCGAGGGCGACCCCCACGTCGAGGCGCGGGTGGTGTTGCGACCCGAGGGGCGTGAGACCGAGCTCGGGGCGCTCCTCGACGCGGTGGGGCGGCGGCTCCTGCAGCGCGAGACCGCGGTGCCGGTGGTGCTGCTCGCGGGCGACGAGGGCAGCGGGCGCACGACCTTGCTGCGCGAGCTCTCGTGGCGGGCGCAGCTGCGGGGCGTGCAGACCTTGTCGCTGCGGGGGGCGCCGGGCGAGGCGATGGCGCGGCGGCTCCGCGAGGGGGCTCAGATCCTGTCGGGGATGGCCGTCGACACGGAGGTCCCCGATGCGCTGGCGACGGCGCTCCGGCGGGCCGCGGCCAACGCTCCTGTGCTGCTCCTGGTCGACGACCTCGATCGGGCCGACCCGGGCGTGGCGGGGCTCCTGCGTTCGATCGCGTACGGCTGCGAGCGCGAAGAGCCGCTCCTGGTGATCGCAACTTCAGAGCGTTCGGAGTCGGTTCGCGAGCTCGACCCGGCCCAGGTGGTGACCCTCGGGCCCCTCGACGAGTCGGCGGTGACGGCGCTTTGTACGCAGATCCTCGGCGCCGTCGAGCCCGCGGTGGTGCGCACGGTGTACCGCCGTACGGGGGCCCTCCCGTTGGCGGTGACCGAGATGTTGATGGCCCTGGCCCGCGACGCGGCGGTGACGCCGAGCGACGTCGAGCGGGCCGAGGTGCCGTCGGGGGCCTCGGGCGCGGCGGTGCGACGGGTCGAGCCCCTGGCGCCGCAGGTGCGTTGGGCCGCGGCGATGGCGGTGGCGCTGGGCCAAGACGCGACGGTCGAGGCCCTGCGGCTCGCCGAGGTCGACCCCGCGGCGCTCGAAATGGCACGCGCCGCGGGCGTGTTGGTGCTCTCGGCCGACGCGCGGCTGCGGGCGGTCTCGTCGGCGATGGAGTCTGCGGTGCTCTCGTCGCTCGGCGCCGAGCGCTTGCAGGGCGTGCGCCAGCGTGCCGCAGAGGTGCTTGAAATTACAGAGGCTTCTGCCAGCGCGCGGGCCATGGCCTGGCTGCGCGCGGGGGCGCCCTCGCGGGCCCGCACGACGGCCGCCGAGGCGGTCGCGTCGCTGCGTCGCGCGGGGCTCCCTGCGGCGGCGGCGCGGATGCTCGGGGCGCTGCGCGAGGCCGACCCGGGTGCGGTGACGGCGGCCGAGCGCTTCGAAGAGGCCGACCTTCTGGCCGAGGCGGGGCGCATCGCCGAGGCCGAGGCGCTCCTCGGGCCGCTCGGCGAGACCGCGATGGGGCCCAGGGCGGGGCTCCTTCTCGGGCGGTTACGCAGGGTTGCGGGCGATGTCGCGGCCAGCCAGGCGGTGCTCGAGCCCTTGACCCGCGACCCTGATCTCGACCCCGACCTCGCGGCCGAGGCGCTGGTCGAGCTGGCCCGCGCAGCGATGCCCCAAGGCGACTACCTCTCGGTGAAATCGCGGAGCCTCGCGGCGGCGTCGCGGGCGCGCTCGCCGCGGGTGCGGGCGCTGGCCGAGGCGCTCGCGGGCATCGCGGCGGTGTACGCGGGCGACGCGGGCGAGGGCAACGCGCTCTTGGAGCGCGCCACGGCGAGCATGGCCACGCTCAGCCTGCCGAAAGAAGAGGCGGCGCTCTTGGTGTACCTCGCGGTGGCCCGAGAGCGCCTGGGCGAGCTCCCCGCTGCGCGGAGTCTTCACGAGAAGTCGCTCGATCGCGCCCGTGCCGCGGGTGACCTCCGGGCGATGGTGAACGCCCGCATCAACCTCGGGCACATCGCCCAGCGCATGGGCGACCTCGGGGCGGCCCTCGAGCACGACCAGGCGGCGCTCAAGCTGGCGCAGCGCGCGGGCATTCAACAGTCGGTGCTGTACGCCCGGTTGAACGCGGCCACGCAGCTCCTTCGCATCGGCAGTCTCGACCGCGCGCGGGTTGAGATCGACGCGGCTGAGCGGCTCGCGACGCAGTGCGGGGCGCGCGACATGGCGGCTTCGGCGCGGCTCGCCTCGGGGGTGGCCTGGGCCCGGAGCGGCGACCTGACCCGCGGGTTGAGCGAGATCGGCCTCGCAGAGACCGAGTTTCGCGCGTTGGGGCAGCTCGACGAGGTGGCCGACGCGAAGCTCGACGCGGCCGAGATCGTGCTCGACCGGGGGGCTCAGGGCGACCTCGCGCGGGCCTCGGAGCTGGTGGCGGCGGTGCGCGCGCTCGCGGGCGATGCGCTCGGCGACAAGAGCGCGCGGGTGAAGATGATCGAGGGCCGGGCGCAGTTGGGGCGGGGCGAGCTGCGCGGCGCGCTTGAGACCCTCAACGCGTCGGTCGCCGAGGCCGAGACCCAGCGCGATTGGGAGGTGCTGAGCGGCGCCCTCGCGGCCCGGGCGCGGGTCCATGTGGCGATGGGGGCTGAGCTTCACGCGCGTCGCGACCGAGAGCGCGCGCTCGAGGTGCTCGAAGAGAAGGCCGCGCTCTTGCCGCCCGATTTGCGCGGGGCCTTCTGGAGCGTGTCGTCGCGGGCTTCGCTGCGCGACGAGGCGGTGGGGCGGCAAGGCGAGGCCGCTCCGGGGCGCCTGTGGCCGGCGACGGGGCTGACCGCGATGGGGGCGCTGCGCACGGGCATGGGCACGGTGAACGCGCCGACCTTGATGGCCAGCGATGAGCGCGTTCTGTTGCTTGTTGAGCTGTCTCGAAGGCTCGGAGAGGAAGATTCGCTGGAGCGCGTGTTGCAGCTCGCGGTGCGGAGCGCGGTGGAGCTGACGGGGGCCGAGCGCGGGGCGGTGCTTCTCGCGGGGGCCTCGGGGCAGCTTGAGATCAAGGCCCGAGAGGGCGGCGCGCGGGGCGACGGGCCTGACGACCAGTTTTCGCGGAGCATCGCCGAGACGGTGTGGATTGACGGCGAAGCGGTGGTGACCCTCGACGCGCGGGGCGACCGGCGGTTTGCAGACTTTCGCAGCGTGCACGAGCTGAATGTGAGCGCGGTGGCGGCGGTTCCGATTCGGTTTCGGGGGCGGGTGTTGGGGGTCTTGTATGTTGAGAGTCGCCGCCGTCGGGGGCAGTGGGCGCCGAGCGACGTGGCGCTGATGACGGCCTTCGCCGAGCAGGCCGCCATCGCGGTCGAGCACTGGCGCGTGGTCGAGGAGCTCGAAGCGCGCACCCAGGAGCTCGAGCGCGCGCGGGTCGAGATCGAGACCCTTCTGGAGTCGCGCACCCACGAGCTCGAAGCGACCCGCAGCTCGCTAGAACGCGCCCAAGAGGCCCTCGGGCGGCGCTTTACGCTCAAAGGTCTCATCGGGCACACCGAGGCGATGCGAAGGGTGTTCGCGCTGATCGAGCGCCTCCGCGACAGCGACGTCTCGGTGGTGGTCGAGGGCGAGAGCGGCACGGGCAAGGAGCTCATCGCCCGCGCCCTCCACTTCTCGGGCAACCGCGCCAAGGGGCCCTTCGTGGTGGTGCACTGCGGCGCCATCCCCGAGAGCTTGATCGAGAGCGAGCTCTTTGGGCACGTCCGGGGGGCGTTTACCGGGGCCGACCGCGACCGCAAGGGGCTCATCGCGAGCGCGCACGGGGGCACGCTGATGCTCGACGAGGTGAGCGAAATGTCGCCGCGGATGCAGGTCGAGCTCTTGCGGGTGCTCCAAGACCGCAAGGTGCGCCCGGTGGGCGGCGACCACGATGAGAGCATCGACGTGCGGGTGGTGGCCGCGGGCAATCGACCCTTGCAAGAAATGGTCAGCGAAGGGCGCTTTCGCGAAGATTTGTACTACCGTCTCGCGGTGGTGACCGTACGGGTGCCGCCGCTGCGAGAGCGGGCCGAGGACATTCCGGCCTTGGCGGCGCACTTTCTGGCGGGCTTCGCAGACGACCAAGCCGGGCCTCGGAAGCGCCTCTCGCGTGAGGCCTTACAACGCCTCGTGCGCGCGCCCTGGCCGGGCAACGTGCGGCAGCTCCGGCATGTGCTCGAGAGCGCGGTGGTGCTCGTCGAGGGCGAGGTCATCGAAGCCGACGCGTTGGGCCTCGCAGACGACGCCCGCTCGCTCAGGCCGCAGGCGCCGCAGGCGAGCCACGGGGCAGGGGGTGGGGGGGGCGCCCCGCAGGTCGCGAGCGCCGAGGTCGACGCCGAGTCGCCCGAGGGCGGCGGGAGCCTCACCGCGGCACGACGCGCCAGCGAGCGCGCCCGCATCGTCGACGCCCTCGAACGCGCGAATTGGAACAAGGTTCGCGCCGCCGACCTCCTCGGGATGCCCCGCCGCACCCTCTACCGTCGGTTGAAAGAGTACGGTCTTCTGGACTGACCCGAGACTGTGCCGTACTGTGCCGGGCGCTTCGGGTGCGGGGCGACGCTGTCGTGTGTCAGGTCGTCGCGACCGCAGGGGGGCCCCACGGCTGCGGTCGGCCCGCCTGATGCAAGCGTCGTCTCGCGGAAGGGCCCTGTTGTATGAACCGTCGACTCTCACGCCTGATCGTCTGCGCGGTGCTCGGGCTGGGGTGTGTCTTCGGTTCGCGCCCCATTTTGCCGACCGGTGCGGGCGACCAAGACGGCGGCGGCATCGTGGGCGGCGGCGGCGCCGATGCGGCGGCCTTCGATTCGGGCGCGGTGGCGCCTTCGCTCGACGCGGGGGTGTCCAATTTCGCCGATGGCGGGCGCGGGGGCGAAGACGCGGCGGAGTCGCAGAATGACAGCTTGGCGTGTGTTCCGGTCGATGCGGGCGACGCGGGGGGCGACGCTGGGTTTGCCTTTCGCGATGGCGGCGGCGCGTGCGACCCGGCCCGCGACAACCCCCACGACGCGGGCGCAGACGCCGCGGCCGATGCTCGGAGCGATGGCGCCGCCGACGCACCCGACGGGCGCGCGCGATGACGCGATGGCTGTGGCTCGTCGCGGTGTTGGGCCTGGGCTGCGTGTTCGGCTCGAAGCCCATCTTGCCGGGTGAAGACGACAGCGGTCTGAACCTCAGCATGGGCGACGCCGCAGACCCGGTGGCGCGCACCGACGCGGCCGGTGCGACGAACGACCTCGGCCAGGGGGTCGATGCCAGCGCGCCCGCCGACGTTCAGGGCTTGCGTGACGCCGGCGCGGCGCCCGACGCGGCGCCCGAGTTTGACGCTTCGCGCGGCGACGTCGGTGCGGTGCTGAACGACGCGGGTGATGCGGGCGACGCGGGTGATGCGGGCGACGCGGGTGATGCGGGTGACGCGGGTGACGCGGGCGATGTGGGCGACGCGGGTGATGTGGGCGACGCGGGTGATGCGTTGACCTCAGTCGATTGAGGGTGTGGTATCGCTCGGGTGATGCTGCGCGCGGGTGCCAGAGGGTTGTTGTGGGTGTTGTTGCTCGGTGGCTGCGTGGAGCCGCCTGAGGCGACCCGTGATGGCGGCGAGACGTGCCGCAGCGAGGCAGACTGCAACGGCGGCGTGACCTGCGGGCAGGTTCGGCTGTGCGTGCTCGGGGTCTGCGCTGAAGATCGGGTGTTTCGTGCGTGCCCCAATGGCAGCTATCCCGATGGCGGCGCCGTGGGCCAGTGCCTCACGTATCTGAACTGCAATACCGCGAGCTGCGGCGAGCTGGTGCCGTGCAACGAGCGCGGGCAGTGCGATCGCGCGGCGCCTCCGCTGGTGGTGCCCTGCGATGCGGGGCGCTGAACCCGGTCAGCGCGGGGTCTCGACGAGGCGATAGCCGTTGCTGAGGGCGCGCCCCTGGTCGACGAGGGTCAGGCGCGAGGGCGTGCTGTCAGGGGCCGTGCTCTCAAAGATCACGGTGTCGCCGTCGAGGCGGTAGGTGCCCCCGAGCCGCGCGTCGAGTAGCACATGCGACGCGTCGCCGTTGGGCTCGAACTCGAAGAGGTAACACCCGCCGCGGCTGCCCGCGGGCATGCACTCGCCCTGGTAGCGCAGCGTGGCGGCGAAATGGCGGCGGTCAGCGGTGCGCTCAGGGCCCGGCAGAGGCGTCGCAGGGAGCGTGGCGGGGCCGACGGTGCTCGGGGGGGCCGCGGCGGGCTGGCAGGCCGTCAGGAGCAGGCCGACGGTGAGGGCTCGGGCGAGGCTCACTGGCCCCCCGGGAGGCTGTCGGTGACGTCGTTGCCGTCGTCGGGCTCGGGCGTGGCCGTACGGATGGGCGGATGCTCGTCGGCGACGTCGTCGAGCTCGGGGTCGGCGCCCGCGGGGGGCGGCGCGCTCTCGGGCGGCGGGCTCGGCGCGGCGACTGCGCTCGGATGGGCCGCGGGCGGGTGCGCCATGGTGCCGTAACGCGGGCGCTCGCCCGGGCGCGACCAATCGACCCAGGTGGCCGAGCCCGAGCGGGTGTCCATGTGGACGAAGACCGAGCGGGGGTAGAAGCCGCAGCCCGTGTTCGGCAGCGTGCGACAGAAATCGTAGACGGCTCGGTTTCGCACGCCCACGACACGAAAATCGAGGGCGTGGCCGACGTTGTGGTTCGAGTGTGCGGTGTGCTGCCCGCGCCGAAAGGGTCTGTAGCCCGAAATGACCTCGACCTGGCGGCCGCCGAAGTGGTCGCTCACCACAGCGAGCTGCCGCATGAGCCTGCGCTCGATGGCGTGGCTCTCGCCCCCCGTGGCGCGAAGAAAGCGCCGCATCGTCGCGAGGGTGGCCCGCCCCGATTGCCGGAGGTTGGCGGTGAGGTGCTCATCAAACGCGAGGCGCCGCATGACGACCACTCCGGGGTGTCGCGGCCGGCCGTAGCGCGAGCTCGCCTGCGGTTGGTGATGGCTCGTCGGCGCCGCGGGGTGCACAGCGGGGGCAGGGCGCGCAGCGGGGGGCGGGTGCGCCGTGGCGGGGTTCGCAGGCGCCCTCGGCGGTGTCGCCGGGGCAGGGCTCGGCGCCGTCGGCATCGCCGCAGAGAGCGTCGGAAGGCGAAGCTGTTGCCCGTTGCGGAGCGCATAGGGCGGCGCGAGGTGGTTGCGCTCGGCGATGCGAGCGACGGTGGTGCTGTACCGCGTGGCGATGGCGCTCAGGGTCTCGCCGCGGGCCACCACATGCCACTGGGGCGCCGCGGCAGCCGAGGCCAACGGGCGGTTGCGGATCTGCGCCTCGGCGTCGCCGCGCACCGTGAGGCCCACGAAGACCAACACGGCGCCGAGCGCCCACGACCCTGTCAGCTTCTTCGTGCGGCCCTTCACGGCCAAGGGCCTAGCGTGCGACCCCCGGGCGGGTCAATGCCTCAGCGCGCATTCTCGTGACGCGGGCGCGGTGGGGGGCTGGTTCCGCAGGGAGCGTGGGGTCGAGGGGCGGGTGTGCGAGGGGGCGAAGGGTGTACCTTCGTCGGCGATGTTGCTTCGTGGCGTGTGCGCGGTCGCGGTGGTGGGCCTCTTGCTGGCAGGGTGCGGAGAGGCTCCGCGCCGCCCGCCGCTCCAGAGCGACGTCGGGGTGCCGGTCGACCAGAGCGGCGCCGACGCGGGTGATGTGAACGATGTCAACATCGTCGACGCATCGACCGTCGACGCGGGTGATGTGAACGATGTCAACATCATCGACGCGGGTGATGTGAACGATGTCAACATCGCCGACGCGGGTGATGTGAACGATGTCAACATCGCCGACGCCGGGCCTGCTCTCGACGCGCCTCCGACGGCGGACGGCGCACTCGGAGATGGGGCGCTGCCAGTCGACGCCGGGGCAGATGCGACCCTCGCAGCGGATGGCACCGTCGATGCGGGCGCAGACGCCTCGGTCGACGCCTCGGTCGATGCGGGCGCAGACGCCTCGGTCGACGGCGGCGGTGACGTCGCCGATGCGTCGGCTGACGTGCCGCGCGACGCCGCGGGCGACGCCGGGTGCGCGGGCGCGGTCTGCGGGGGGCGCTGCGTAGACCTTCAGTACGACCCCGATCACTGCGGAGCCTGCGGGCAGGTGTGCCCCTCGGCCCGGGTCTGCGAGGGGGGCGTGTGTCGCCCGGGGCAGCGCCTCGCGGGGGGCAACAACCACAGCTGCGCGCTCCGAAGCGACGGCACGGTGTGGTGCTGGGGCTCGAACGAGACCGGCCAGATCGGCGACGGCACGCTTGAGACGCGGCGCGCGCCGGTTCAAGTGATGGGCCTCGCGGGGGTGGTCGAGGTGGGCGCGGGTGACATGGCGAGCTGCGCCCTGAGGCGCGACGGGGCGGTGTTCTGCTGGGGCCTCAATCGCACGGGCGAGGTGGGCGACGGGAGCCTTGAGAACAGGCTCGTTCCGACCCGGGTGTTGGGGGTCGACGACGCGGTGGAGCTTGGCACGTACGGGTATCGTCCGTGCGCGCGCACGCGGCGTCGCGGCGTGGTGTGCTGGGGCGGAACGGGCTTCGTCGCGATGAATGATCTGCGCGTCATCGCAGGCACCGAGGGCATCGTGGCCCTCGGCCGCGGCAGCACCGTCACCTGCGGCCTCGACCGCGGCGGGAGCGTGCTCTGTTGGGGCAACCCCCAGAACAACATCGGTCAGTGGGGCTCGACCATGACCCCGCTGCTCGACCAGCCGCTCGCCGCCGAGGGGCTGAGCGACGCCGTCAACGTCGAGGGCGGCGTCAACCACAGCTGCGCCCTCAGGGCCGCAGGCACCCTCGTATGCTGGGGCTACAACAACTTCGGCCAGGTCGGAAACGGCCGCACCGCCACCTCGGTGCGCACCCCCACCGCGGTGATCAACCTCACCAACGTCGTCGCCTTCGGCGCGGGCTTTCTCCACAGCTGCGCCGTGCTCGGCAACGGCCGCGCCTTCTGCTGGGGCACCAACTTCTTCAACCAGTCTGGGGTGCTCGACACCCGCCCCGTGCTCACGCCCACCGAGGTCGCCGGGCTCGACCGCGCCGTCAGCATCGCCGTCGGCGGCGACCAGACCTGCGCCCTCCGCGACGACCTCAGCGTGTGGTGCTGGGGCGGCAACCGCTCGGGGCAGCTCGGAGACAACAGCCCCGTCAACAGCCGCGAGACCCCAGGGCCCGTCGCCTTCGGGAGCCACAACACCCTCTGAGCCTGCGCCCCCCGATGGCAATGTTGACAGTGTCTACATTGACCGCGGCCGGTGGGGAAGAGAGCGGCGTGTTGTGGGCGTGAAGGCGGTGATAGTCTCGCGGCCGTGAAGTCATTGCTGCGACCGACCTTGGCGACGCTGGCCCTGAGTCTTGGGTGTTCGAGCACCTCAACACCGACCCCGGCGGCCGACGCCGCGGCGGATGCGGGGGCCGTCGATGTCTCCGCGGTCGACGCGGGGTCGCCCGACACGGGGCCTTGCACCGCGGTGACCGCAGACGATACGCCCCCGGAGCCGACGCTCTCGACGCCGCGCTGGGCCTTCGAGCCGTGGATCTCAAAAGACATCTCGACCACCGCAGACACCGACGCGTTTGTGAACGGGTTTCGAGAGCGTGACATCCCCGTCGGGGCCGTGGTGCTCGACTCGCCGTGGGAGACCTCATACAACACGTTTACGCCCAATCCGTCGCGGTATCCGGGCTTTCGTGAGCTCGTGACGCGGCTCCACGGGCAGAACATCAAGCTCGTGTTGTGGATCACGGCCTTCGTGAACAACCGCAACTACGACCTCGAACCCGGGGGCGACGTGTACACCGGGCCCGCGGCGAACTGGGCCGAAGGGCAGCGCTGCAATTGCTTCGTGAATTTTGGCACCACCTACAACTGGTGGAAGGGCAACGGCGCCTCGGTCGACTTCTTCAACCCCACGGCCCGCGCGTGGTGGCACCGGCAACAAGACCAGGTGCTCGACCTCGGCGTCGACGGGTGGAAGCTCGACTTCGGTGACTCGTATGTGACCACGCCGCAGGTGCGCACGGCCATGGGTGAGGTGCCCCATCAGCGCTACTCGGAGAGCTATTACCAAGACTTCTACGCGTACGGGGTGCGGCGCCGGGGGGCCGACTTCGTGACCATGGTGCGCGGGTGGGATGAGAGCTACCAGTTCGCCGGGCGCTTCTTCGCGCGGCGTGAGCACGCGCCGGTGGTGTGGATGGGCGACAACCGCCGCGACTGGGTGGGCCTCGCCGACGCGCTCGATCACACGTTTCGCTCGGCGCAAGCGGGCTACGTGATGCTCGGGTCAGACGTCGGAGGCTACCTCGACCGCGACGATCGGGCGCTGACGGTTGAGATCCCGTTTGACCCTGACAACTTCGCGCGCTGGGTCGCGGTGGGGGCGCTGTCGCCGTTCATGCAGCTCCACGGGCGCGGCAATTTCACCCCGTGGACGGTGCCCGCCGACGCCGAGCAGATCACCGCGATCTATCGGTATTGGTCGCATTTTCACCACGCCATCGCGGGCTGGCTCTACGCGCAGGCCCAGGCCGTCTACGCGCGCAACGCGGCGAACCCCGCGGCCCTCGGCTCCCTCGTGACCCCGCTCGGCGCCGGGCCCGCCCAGTGGCAGAACGATTATCGGTACCTCTTGGGCGACGTCTTCCTCGTGGCGCCGGTGCTCGACGCGACGGGGCGTCGCAACGTGGCGCTGCCCGAGGGGCGGTGGTTCAACTGGTGGGCGCCTGGCGCCGAGCCCGCCGTGGGCCCGACCACGCTCATGAACGTCGACACCCGCGACCGCGCGCAGATCCCGCTCTATGTGCGAGAGGGCGCGATCTTGCCGATGCGCGTCGCCCACGCGTCGCTGAACCTCGGCGCGCCCGGCGAGGCCGCCACGGTGCTCGTCTGGCCCTACGCCGCGCAGGCGATGACCGCCCGGGCGACCCTCAACGACCTCGGCCTCGCGGGCGCGCTCAGCGCCCAAGGCTCCGGGCCCGACGTCGCGCTCACGGTGCCTCCGGCGGCCCGCGGGGTCGTGCTCGGCGTGCGCGTCGTCGCGCCCACCCGCGCCGTGCGAGAAGGCCAGACGATGTTGACAATGTACACATCGCGGGCGGCGCTCGACGCGAGCGCGGGAGCCGGGTGGTACTACGACGCGGCGGCGAAGACGGTGTGGGTCAGGCTCCCGTCGGGCGCCGAGGCGCGCGCGATCACGGTGGCGGGGGCGGTATCGTGAGTGGGGTCGGGGTGGTGTTCAACCCCGCGGCGGGGCGGCACCGGCGCGACGCGCTCCTGGCCCGGGCGCTGCTCTCGCAGGCGGCGCGCGACGTGCTGGTGCGCGAGACCGAGACCCCGTCGCAGCTTCACGATGCGCTGGTCGACTTTCGCGACGCGGGCGTCTCGGCGGTGGCGCTCTCGGGCGGTGACGGCACGGCGGGCCGGGTGGCCTCGGCGATGGAGCGGGTGTACGGCGCGCAGCTTCCGCCGATGTTGTTGTTGCGCGGGGGCACGATGAACACCACGGCCAACGCGGTGGGCGTCTCGCGCCGGGCCCCGGGCGAGCTCTTGTCGCGGCTGGTGGCGCGCGCGCGGGCGGGGCGGCCCTTGGTGACCACGCCGCGGGGCACCATGCGCGTGGGCGACCGTTTGGGCTTTCTCTTCGGCGTGGGCGTGGTGGCGGGCTACCTCAGGGCCTACTACGCGGCCGGGGCGCGGGGCCCGGTGTCGGGGGCCGAGGTGCTCGTGCGGGGCGTGGCCTCGGCGCTCGTGCGGGGGGCCTACATCGAAGCGATGGCCGAGCGGGTGCGCTGCGCGGTGTCGTTCGACGCGGGCGCGGTGTCGTGGCCGGTTCGCGAGTACCTCTCGATCGCGGCGGGCACCATCGACCAGATCGGCCTCGGGTTTCGGCCCTTCGCCCGTGCGGCCGAGGACCCGGCGCGCTTTCATTTGTTGGGCATCCACACGACGCCGCTGGGGTTCGCGCGCGAGCTCCCGCGCATCTGGGCGGCTCGGGCGATGCATCCGACCCGGGCCGACGAGCGGCTGAGCGACCGGGCGTCGTTGCGCTTCGAGCGCGAGGGTGTCGGGTACATGCTCGACGGCGACCTTGAGGTGACCCCGGGCGACACGCTGGTGGTGCAGTCGGGCCCGGTGATCTCGATGGTGGTGGTGTAGCCGCGCGGTTGCCCTTGCTGGCCTCGGGCGGTTGGTGCAGCCTCCGCGCGATGCCCTGCCCGCCCTCGTGGCCTGAGCTTCAGCTCATGCGCCTCACCGACGCGTACAACCTCCTCTTGCCGCGCTTGCGTGCGCTCTGGCCTGCGGTGGCGCCCACTTGGGCGCTCGCGTCGGTCTTGCGGGGCGAGGCCGAGGGGCACGTCACCGAGCCTGAGTTTGCGAGGGCCCTGGCGCAGCTTGAGGTCTACGCTCGCGAGGGCGCGGCGTGGCCCGCGTACGGGGTCGCGCGGCCGCCTCCGGCCGACCACGGGTACCCGACCGACGAAGAGATCGCCTGGGGTGACGCCGAGCTGTCGTACCTCGACGACCTCGCGCAGCGCGTCGAGCTGACCCTCTGTGTGGTGCGTACGGGTCTTTGCCAGGCCGCCTTGGCGCGCCCGGCGTGGGCCGAGGGGCCGTGGCGCGCCGACCTCGCCGCGATGCGGGCGGCGCACCTCGAACACCGACGCGCCGACCGTGACGCGCGGGTGGCGGCGTTGAAGAACGCGATCGCGGCGGGCGCGGGGCCGTACACCATGCCGAAGCTCGTCGCGGCCCTCGCGGCGGTCGAGGCGTGCTCAGACGAGACGCTGCTTGTCGACCGGGGCTGCACCGCGGGGTGAGGGCGGTGTTCTGCGGGGCTTGACAGCGGGGCGGGGGGTTCGTAGGGTCGCCCGCCGTGACGGGCCGATACGCTCTGTAGGGCCCAACCTCAAACCCGCCGACTGAGTTTCTCACCTTCGCATCGCCGCACACTCGTGTATCGGGCCTGAGAGTCACCTGCCAGGGCAGGGGGTCTGGGGTCGCTGACGTGAGTCGCCGGCGGCGAGCCCTCCGCTGCATCGTGACCCTTCTCGCAGAGACAACGCTGTGACCCCACGCCGGGTGGTAGATGCCATCGGGGTGTTGGGGGCATTGGGGCGCCTCGCGGGGCTGCAAGGCGGGCCGCGGTCGAGGGCGGATTTGGGGTGTGTTTTGCGGGCCGGTGAGACGCCAACCGTTGGCGCCATCGGCCTTTTTTTCAACCGCGCTCGGGCGCTCCTGCGCCCGACCCCCAGCGACCCTCTCAGACACCTGAACAGGAGACCATGGAACCGATCAACCTCCGCGAATTGAAGCAGAAGCCGATGCACGATCTCGTGCAGATGGCCCGCGACCTCAACATTGAAAACGCCGCCGGGCTTCGCAAGCAGGAGCTGACCTTTGCGCTCCTCCAGGCGCACGCCGCGCGTAAGGGTGAGGTGCTGGCCGACGGGGTGCTTGAGTGTCTCCCCGATGGCTTCGGCTTTCTTCGCGCGCCGGATTACAACTACCTCCCTGGCCCTGACGACATCTACGTATCGCCCTCACAGATTCGGCGCTTCAATCTTCGCACCGGCGACGCGGTGGTGGGCACGGTGCGGCCGCCGCGCGACAACGAGCGATATTTCGCGCTCTTGAAGGTTGATCAGATCAACCACGAGGCCCCCGAGGCCGCGCGCGACAAGATCCTCTTTGATAACCTCACCCCGCTCTACCCGCAGAAGAAGTTCGTTCTCGAATCAGATCGCAAGAACAACTCGACCCGCATCATTGACCTCCTGGTGCCCATCGGCAAGGGTCAGCGCTGCCTGATCGTGTCGCCCCCGCGGGCCGGCAAGACGGTGCTGCTTCAGAACATCGCCAACTCGATCTCGAAGAACCACCCCGAGGCGGTGCTGATCGTGTTGTTGATCGATGAGCGCCCCGAAGAGGTCACCGACATGCAGCGGTCGGTGAAGGGCGAGGTCATCTCGTCGACCTTCGACGAGCCCGCGACGCGGCACGTCCAGGTGGCCGAGATGGTCATCGAGAAGGCCAAGCGCCTCGTCGAGCACAAGAAAGACGTGGTGATCTTGCTCGACTCGATCACCCGCCTCGCCCGGGCGTACAACACCGTGGTGCCGCCGAGCGGGAAGATCCTCTCGGGCGGCGTCGACGCCAACGCCCTTCACAAGCCCAAGCGCTTCTTCGGCGCGGCCCGCAACGTCGAAGAGGGCGGCTCGCTGACCATCATCGCGACGGCCTTGGTCGACACGGGCTCGCGTATGGACGAAGTGATCTTTGAGGAGTTCAAGGGCACGGGCAACAGCGAGATCCACCTCGATCGCAAGCTGATGGAGAAGCGCATCTTCCCCTGTCTTGATATCAACAAGTCGGCGACCCGCAAGGAAGAGCTGCTCTTGCCGCAGTTCGCGCTCCAGCGCGTGTGGCTCTTGCGTCAACTCCTGCACCCGCTCAACGTGATCGACTCGATGGAGTTCATCCTCGATAAGATCACCCGCACCGAGACGAACAACGAGTTCCTCGAGAGCATGAACCAGTAGCCGGGGCTTCGGCTCAGAGGGCGCCCGTGCCGCTCGCGCTGCGAGGGGGCGGGCGCTTCTCTTTGGGGCGCGCATAATTTGCCGGGGGTCACACGCAGGCTTTGCACCTGACCGAGGGGCGCTACTCTGCGCCGACGAGGCGTTTGAGCACCCCGGTGAGGGCCTCGTACGAGAGGGGCTTGGGCAAGAGCACCCAGTTGGGGTCGCCCTTCGACGACTGCTCGCCGAGGGCTTCGACGTAGCTCGTGACGAGCACCACCGGGAGCACCTTGGGGGCGGCCCGAGAGCGGGCGTACATGGCCACCGAGAGGCCGTCGGCGTGGGGCATTCGGTAGTCGGCGACCAAGACCGTCGGCAGGGGCCCGCGGCTGAGTCTTGCGATGGCCGAGGCGCCGTCGAGGCAGAGGTCAACGTCGTAGCCGTCTTCGCGCAGCATGCGCGCGAGGGTGCGGGCCGAGTTGATGTCGTCTTCGGCGAGGAGGACCCTCGGACGTGAGCCCGCTTCGCTGCCTGGTGCCATGATCGACCCTCGCTAACCAAGCATCGTGCCACGCGCTCCCGAGGCCGAGGGTGCAGGTCGTGCGGGCGCGGTGTTCGAGCCCGCGGAGCCCCCGCGCGTTGCGGTGCGGGAATCGCAGGGTTTCGCTTCCGGGGGGCGGCCGTGCGGTGTTGAGGGCGCAGCGGTGATGCGCATCGGGATCACAGGGCGATGCTGAAAAAGATGCGTACTCGGAGGGAGGGGCGCGGGCGCGAGGGCGCCGTTCAGGAGCGGTTAAGGTGTGCGTGGTAGGCCGTGAGCTCGCGAAGGACACGGCATGGACCGAACTCTTTTTCTGGCCGCGGCGCTCTTGGGCGGGTGCGCGCACGCTCCGTACGACCGCGGGTGGCTCGCGCGCGAAACGGCGCACCGTACGGGGCACGCGATCCGCGATGCGGAGGGGGCGCGGAGGGCGTCATCGCAGCTCGCGCCGGGGGTCTCGCTCCAAGACGGACTCAGCGAAGACGATGCGGCCGCGCTCGCGCTGTGGAACAACCCAGGCTTTCAGGCCGACCTCACCCAACTCGGCTTCGCCCGGGGTGACCTCGCCGACGCGGGGCTCTTGCCGAACCCGACGCTCTCGCTCCTCTTGCCCCTCGGGCCGCGGCAGGTCGAGGCGTGGCTCGCGTGGCCAGTGGATGTGCTCTGGCAGCGCCCGCGCCGTGTCGCCGCTGCGCTTCTCGACGTCGAGCGGGTCTCGCGGGGGCTGGTTCAGAGCGGGCTCGACGTGGCCCGTGACGCGCGGCTCGCGCAGATCGAGGTCTCGCTGGCGGTGTCGCGCGCGACGCTTCGCGCCGAGAGCGCCCGGGTCGCAGAGGCCATGGTCGACCTCACGGCGGTGCGCCTCCGCGCCGGAGACGTGGGCGACAGCGAAGCCGCCGCGCTCAGCGTCGAGGCCGGTGTCGCGCGCGAGCTCGCCGCACGCGCCGCCGCCGAGGCTGCCGTCGCGCGGGCGCGGCTCGCTCAGACCCTCGGGGTCGCACCGCTCGCTGACGACCTCGCCATGGTCACACCGCCCGACGACGCGTCGGCCGTGCCCGAGGTCTCGACCCTCGTCTCGACGGCGCTCGCTGCGAGGCCCGACGTGCGCGCGGCCGAGCTCGCCGTCGAGGCCGCAGGGGCCCGGGCCGGATGGGAGCGCGCGCGCATCGTCTCGATGAGCCTGCGGGCCGACGTGTTCGGGCCGACGCCGGGGGGCGCGACCGGCGCCACCGGGCGCATCGGCCCGCAAATCGCGCTGCCGATTTTCAACCAGAACCAGGGCGGCGTCGCGCGCGCCGAGGCCGAAGCCGAGCGGGCCGCGTGGCGGGTCGTCGCGGTGCGCCAACAGGTCACCGCCGAGGTGAGCGCCGCGAGGGCTCAGCTCGTGAACGCGCGAGAGAGCCTCGGCCCCTGGCGCGCGCAGGTACTTCCGGCCGCGGAGGCGTCGCTCGGCGGCGTCACCCGCGCATTCGAAGACGGAGAGGTGTCGTACCTCGCCGTGCTCGAAGTCACCCGCCGCCTCGTCGACGTGCGGCTCCGTGAGGCCGAGCTCGGCGCCGAGGTGCGCCGCGCCGTCGCACATCTTGATCGCAGCACCGGAGGTCGTCGTGATCCGCGCTAACGCCCGTTCTGTCGCTTTTTTCTCTGCGAACCTCGCGCTCGCAGCTTGCGGCCGAGGCGCGGCGCCACACCGAGGCGCGCACGCGACGCCTGCGGCGGTGTCGCATCGCGTGGCCGAGGGCGCGCTCACCACGGTGACGCTGACGCCCGCGGCCGAGGCCCGCCTCGACATTCGCACCGCGCCCGTCGCGCGCCGCACGATGAAGCTGACCCGCGAGGTGGGAGGCGAATTGCTCGCGCCTCCGGGCCAGGCGGCGATGGTCACCGCGCCCCTCGCGGGGGTGTTGCGCGCTGCGGGCGGCGCTCCGCTTCGGGCCGGCGCCCGGGTCAGGCGCGGAGAGCCGCTCGCGCGTCTTGTGCCGTTCGCTCCGGTCGATCGTGACCTTCGCGCGCAGGCCGATCAACAGGTCGCGTCGGCGGCGGCGCGGCTCACGGCCGCCGAGGCCCGCGCGACCCGAGCCGGGCAGCTGGCCCAAGCCCGCGCAGGCTCGGTCAGGGCCGCCGAGGAGGCGACCGCGGATCGTGAAGTGGCCCGCGCGGCCCTCGCGGCGGCCCGGGCGCGACGTGCGCGGATCGGCGCGTCTCCGTTGGAGTCAGACGTGGCGCTCACGTTGCGCGCGCCGCACGACGGCGTGCTGCGGCAGGTGCTCGTCGCCGAGGGGCAGACGGTGCCCGCGGGGGCGCCGCTGGTCGAGCTCACGGCGGTCGCGACGTTGTGGGTGCGCGCGGCGGTGTACACGGGCGATCTCGCCGCGGTCGACCGCGCGGCCGAGGCGTCGATTCGCTCGCTCTCCGGCGCCGAGCGATCGGTGCGCGTCGGCGCCGTCGTCGACGGGCCCCCCACGACCGACCCCGCGGCCCTCACGAGCGACGTGTACTACGCCCTCACGAACGACGACGGCGTGTGGCGCCCGGGCGAGCGGGTGTCGGTGTCGCTGCCGCTCCGCGAGGCGCGTGCGACGACGGCGGTGCCATGGTCGGCGGTGGTCTTCGATTTCGACGGCGGGGCGTGGGTCTACGCCGCGACCGCCGCGCACACCTTCGTGCGCCAGCGGGTGGCCGTGGGCTTTGTCTCGGGCGCCTTCGCGGCGCTCACCCGGGGCCCGTCAGAGGGCACCGCGGTCGTCACGGTGGGCGCGGCCGAGCTCTTCGGCACCGAGTTCGGGGCGGGGCACTGACCATGCGCTGGCTCCTTGAAACGGTGCTTCGCCTGCGGGTCATCGTGGTGGCCGCGGCGGTGATCTTCATGGTCGCGGGGGTGTACTCTGCGAGCACGACGCCGGTCGACGTCTTCCCAGAGTTTGCGCCGCCGCGGGTTGAGATTCAGACCGAGGCGCCGGGGCTGTCGAGCACCGAGGTCGAGGCCCTCGTGTCGGTGCCCATCGAGAACGCCTTTGTGGGCATCACGGGGCTCAAGACCCTGCGCTCGAAGTCGGTGCTCGGACTCTCGTCGGTGCTGCTGATTTTCAACGAGGGCACCGACCTCCTCATGGCGCGTACGCTCGTTCAAGAGCGCCTCGCGCGTGCGGCGTCGCAGCTCCCGGCGGCGTCGCGGCCGCCTGTGATCCTCGCGCCGCTCTCTTCGCTGAGCCGCGTTCTCAAGATCGGCGTCTGGAGCGACACGCAGTCGCAGATGGAGCTGACCGACCTGGTGCGCTGGGTGGTCCGCCCGCGCCTGATGGCCGTCCCGGGGGTCGCCAACGTCGCGATCTGGGGGCAGCGCGATCGACAGCTCCAGGTGCGCGTCGACCCCGACCGGCTGCGCGCGCACGGCGTCCGCCTCGACGACGTGACCCGCGCCACCCGAGACGCGGTGGTGCCTGCCGCGGGCGGCTTCGTCGACACCCCGAACCAGCGCCTCGCGGTGACGCAGGTCGCGACGGTCAACACTGCCGCCGAGCTCGCCGAGGTGCCCGTGGTCGCGCGCGGGGTCACGCCGCTTCGCCTCGGCGACGTCGCCGACATCGTCGAAGACCACCCGCCGCCCATCGGCGACGCGATCATCAACGACCGGCCCGGCCTGCTCTTGATCGTCGAGAAGCAGCCCGACGCCAACTCGCTGGCCGTGACCCGCGGCGTCGAGGCGGCCCTCGGAGCGCTCGCGCCGACGCTCCGCGGCGCTCACTTCGACCCGACGATCTTTCGCCCGGCCAGCTTCGTCGAGCGGGCGATCGGCAACCTCCGCCGCGCGCTCATCCTCGGGTGCGCGCTGGTGGTGCTGATCCTCGCGGTCTTTCTCTACGACCTTCGCACGGCCCTCATCTCGGTGCTCGCGATCCCGCTCTCGCTGCTCGCCGCCGCGATGATCCTCCGCGCGCGGGGCGGCACCCTCGACACCATGGCCCTCGCGGGGCTCGCCATCGCGCTCGGCGAGGTGGTCGACGACGCCATCATCGACGTCGAGAACATCGTGCGCCGCCTGCGTCTGAACCGCGAGCGCCCGCATCCCCAGTCGGCCTTCGCGGTGGTGCTCGGCGCCTCGCTCGAAGTGCGAAGCGCGGTGGTCTATGCGACCCTCATCGTGGTGATGGTCCTTCTCCCGGTGTACTTCCTCGGAGGGCTCGCGGGCTCGTTCTTTCGACCCCTCGCGGTCTCGTACGGGCTCGGCGTCGTGGCCTCGATGGCGGTGGCCCTGACGGTCACGCCCGCCTTGGCGCTGATCCTCCTGCCGCGCGGCGTCGAGACCCACCGCGAGTCGCCCATCGCGCCGCCCTTGCGTCGCCTCTACGCTCGCCTCTTGCCCCTGATCGTCGACCGCGCGAAGCCCGCCGCGGCCCTGGTGTTCGTCTCGTTCGTCGTCGCGGGAGTCGCGTTTACCCGTCTCGGAGAGGGATTTCTGCCCGAGTTTCAAGAGACCGATTTTCTCATGCATTGGGTCGGCAAGCCGGGCACGAGCCTCGAAGCGATGCGTCGCACGACGGCCCGCGCGAGCCGCGAGCTTCGCGCGATCGCGGGCGTGCGAAACTTCGGCTCCCACATCGGCCGCGCCGAGGTGGCCGACGAGGTGGTGGGTCCGAACTTCACCGAGCTCTGGATCAGCCTCGACCCCGACGCCGACTACGCCCCCGCGGTGGCGCGGATTCGCGAGACCGTCGACGGGTACCCGGGCCTCTACCGCGACGTGCAAACCTACCTGCAAGAGCGGGTCAAAGAGGTGCTCACGGGCACGAGCGGCGCCGTGGTGGTGCGCATCTTCGGCCCTGACCTCGCGACGCTCCGCGCCACCGCCGCCGAGGTGGGCCGCGCGCTCGGATCGGTCGCCGGCGTGGTCGACCTCAAGGTCGAGCCCCAGGTGCTCGTGCCGCAGATCGAGGTGCGTCTCAGGCCCGCGGCCGCGAGGCGCTTCGGGCTCACCCCCGGCGAGGTGCGTCGCGCGGCGGCGACCCTCCTTCAGGGCACCCGCGTCGGCGAGGTGTACCGCTCGCCGCAGGTGGTCGACGTGGTGGTGTGGGGCACGCCGAACCTCCGCACCGACCTCGCGGCGCTGCGGCGCCTGCCGATCGAGACGGCCGCGGGCGCGCGGGTCTCGCTGGGCGATGTGGCCGACCTCGAGATCGCGCCGTCGCCGAACGTGATTCAGCGCGAGGGCGCCTCGCGCCGCATCGACGTGACCTGCAACGTGCGCGGTCGCGACCTCGGCGCCGGGGTGCGCGACATCCGCGCGCGGCTCGCGCAGGTGCCGATGCCGCCGGGCCATCACGCCGAGGTGCTGGGGGAGTTCGAGGCCCGCGCGCAGGCCCAGTCGCGGCTCGTCGCCCTCGGCGCGCTCTCGCTCTTGGGGATTCTCGCGGTGCTCTACGCTGATTTTCGTTCGGCGCGGCTCACCCTGCTCGCCTTCGCGACCTTGCCCTTCGCGCTCGTCGGCGCGGTGGCGGCGGCCTCCCTCGGTGAGGGCGTGCTCTCGCTCGGGTCGCTCGTGGGCTTTGTGACGGTGCTCGGCATCGCGGCGCGCAACGGCATCATGCTGGTGAGCCACTACCGACATCTCGAACTCGAAGAGGGGGTGCCCTTCGGCCGCGCGCTCGTGCTTCGGGGCGCGGTCGAGCGGCTCGCCCCCATCCTCATGACCGCCCTCGCCACCGCGCTGGCCCTCGTGCCCCTCGCCGTTGCGGGAAATCGCCCCGGGCATGAGATTGAACACCCCATGGCCCGGGTCATCCTCGGGGGGCTCGTCACCTCGACGCTCCTCAACCTCTTTGTAATGCCCGCGCTCTACCTCTGGCTCGGCGGGTCGGCCCGCGACGCCGAGACCGAGGCGTGACCCGACCGGCGATGCGCGTACTCGTCATCGAAGACAACCTCGAAACCCGCGAGCTCGTCGCGCGCGCCCTCGCGCGTGACGGCCAGGAGGTCACCGGCGCGGCCGACGCCGACGAGGCGCTCGCCGTGATCGACCAGGTCGACCCCGAAGTGATCGTGCTCGATCTCGGATTGCCCGGCACCTCGGGCCTCGCGCTCTGCGAGGCCTTGCGGCGGCGCGGCCATGAGACGCCGCTCCTCGTTCTGACGGCCCAGGGCGCGGTGTCGTGCAGGGTCGCGTGCCTCGACGCGGGCGCCGATGATTTTCTCGCGAAGCCCTTCGCCATTGCGGAATTGCGCGCGAGGGTGCGCGCGCTCGGGCGTCGCCGCGCGCTGCCGAAGGTGACGGTCTACAAGACCGCCGAGCTCGTCGTCGACGTCACCGCGCGGAGGGCGACGCGCCACGACAGCGTCGTGCCCCTGACCGCGCGCGAGTGGTCGGTGATCGAACGCTTCGTGGCCGCTCGCGGGCGCGTCGTGACCCGCGGCGAGATCTTGGAGGCCGTCTGGGGCGACGACTCCGAGGCCGCGAGCGCGAGCCTCGACGTCATCATCGCGCGCATCCGTCGAAAGCTGGGAGAGGGCTTCGTGCGTACGGCCCGCGGCGCCGGTTACATCGTCGGAGACGGCTGATGGCGCGCACCTTCGCCGCTCGGGTCGCCCGCGCGACGGTGCTGGCGGCCACCGTCTCAGCGGCCTTCACCGCGACGGTGTCGGGTGCGCTCTCGGCCCGAGGGGCGCTGCAACGCGAAGACGCGCGGCTCGGCGCCGCGGCCGACACGCTCATCCGCGAGCTCGGCGCTGACCCCCGGCAGGCCGCCCACGAAGCCGACGAAGAGGCCGTCGAGGTGGCCCCCGCGGGTCTGAAAATCGCCTTGTGGGAGGGCGGTCGACGCCAAGGCGGCGCGCGCGAGTTGCCTCCGCCCTCGGGTCCGGGGTGCGTCAGCGTCTCGTTCGACGGCGCGCGGTGGCGACGCTGCGCCCTTCGCTACGGCGCCCGCGTGGTCGTCGTCGCGAGCCCGCTGGCGCCCCTCGAACAGGCCCGCCGCGCGGGCGTGTTGGCCTCGCTCGCTGCGGTGGCGGCCGCGGCCCTCGTCGCGCTCGCGGTAGGGCGCCGCGCCTCGGCCCACATCGTCGCGCCGCTCGAAGGGCTCCGCGGCGCCGTCGCGGGCGTTCGAGCCGACGCGCCTGACCCGCAAGTTCTCGGCGCTCCGGTCGGGTACGACGAGGTCGACGCGCTCCGGTCGGCGCTGGCCTCGCTCTTGACCGAGCACGCCGAGGCCCTCGCGCGGTCGCGACGCTTCGCGGCCGACGCCGCCCACGAGCTCCGTACGCCCCTCACCATCGCCCAGGGAGAGCTCGAGCTCTTGCTCGAAGGTGCGGGTCTCTCGCCCGCCGTTGACGCCTCGCTTGGGCGCGTTCAGCGAACCTTGAAGGGCCTCACGGCGCTGGCCGAGCGGCTCTTGATCCTGGCCGCTCCGCTCGACCGGTCAGGCGTGTGCGTCGAGGCGGTGTCGCTCGCCGAGGTCGTCGCGTCGTCACGGGCGTCGCTTGCGGCCGCGAATCGCGCGCGGGTGCACGTCGTCGCAGATGAAGACGCGCTGGTGCGCGGCGACGCGATGCTCCTGAAGACGCTCGTCGACAACGCGCTCGACAACGCGCTGAAGTTCGCGCCCGAGGGGCTCGTGCGTGTTCGGGTCGATGCGGCGCGCGGCGCGGTGGTGTTGCGAGTCTCAGACGAGGGCGTCGGCCTCGGGGCGGCCGAGCGCGTCCGGGTGTTTGAGCCCTTCTATCGCACCGCGGCGGCCCGTGCGGGCAGCGCGCGGGGTCACGGTGTGGGCCTTGCGCTCATCGCCCACGTCGCGCGGGCACACGGCGGCGCGGTGTGCTTCGAAGACGTCGCGAAGGGCGCCTCGCTCTGCGTCACGCTGCCGGTGTGGCGAGACGCCGAAGGGCGCCCGTCGGCGGGGCCGTGACGGGGGTAGGCTGCGATGGGTTGCGCTTCGATGGGTTGCCTGGCGAGGTGGCGGGCGTTCTGTGTGACGGCGCCGCGCGATGACGGGGGAGTTCGAGCGCTGCGCGTTCGCAACGAAGCCCGCGCACGCGCCGTACGCGCCGTGCGACCGCCTCGGGCTCGGCTCGCCCGCTGACGCTACGCTTGGGGGCGGGGTGCGCGCGCCGGGGCGCGGCCGTACTCGTGCAGACGGTACTGAATCGTGCGGATCGAGAGGTCGAGCATCTCGGCCGCGCGGGCCGTCGAGCCGCCCACCGCGTCGAGCGTCGCCTCGATGGCGTAGCGCTCGATCTCGGCCATCGTCGACCCGGGGATCTGCACCCCCGTGCGGCCTGCCGTGGCGACCTCAAGCGGCAGGTCGTCTTCGGTGAGCTGACCGCCTTCGGTGAGAACCACGGCCCGCTCGATGGCGTTCTCGAGCTCGCGCACGTTGCCGGGCCAGCGGTGCGCGAGGAGCCTTGCCGCGGCCCCGTCGCTCAGACCCGTGACGGGCTTGTGGTTGTCGCGCGAGAAGCGCGTCAGAAAGTGCTGCGCCAACGTGAGGATGTCTTGCCCCCGCGTGCGGAGCGGCGGCATCTCGATGTGGACGACGTTCAAGCGGTAGTACAAATCTTCGCGAAAGCGCTTCTCTTCGACCTCGTGCGGCAAGTCGCGGTTGGTCGCCGCGATGAGCCGCACGTCAACCTTGATGGGCGCGTCACCGCCGACGCGCTCGAAGGTGCGCTCTTGCAACACCCGCAAGAGCTTGAGCTGAATCGACGGCGGGATCTCGCCGATCTCGTCGAGAAAGAGCGTGCCCCCGTGGGCCTGCTCGAAGCGACCGATGCGCCGCCGGTCAGCGCCCGTGAAGCTGCCGCGCTCGTGCCCGAAGAGCTCGCTCTCAAGGAGGCTCTCGGCCAGCGAGGCGCAGTTGAGGGTGACAAACGGCCGGCTCGCCCGCGGCCCCTTGGCGTGAATGGCCCGGGCCAGCTCGCCCTTGCCCGTGCCGCTCTCGCCTGTGATCAGCACCGAGGCCCGCGCCGGCGCGATCTGCATCGCCGTCTTGTAGAGCTTCTGCATCGCCGGCGACGAGCCGAGGAGGCCCTCAAGCCCCCCGCGGTCGCGGTCGTTGAGCTGCTGGCGGAGCTGCTCGGCCTCGACCCTGAGGTCGCGACGCTCAAGAGAGCGCTCGATGGCGAGCTGGAGCTCGTCGAAATCGACGGGCTTGACGAGGTAATGCTCCGCCCCGGCGCGCATCGCCGTCACCGCCGACGAGACGTCGCCGAAGGCGGTCACCACGATCACCGGGAGGCCCGGAAAGCGCTCGCGGATGTGCGCAAGGAGGGCCATCCCGTCGACCCGCGGCATCTTGAGGTCGGTGACCACCACGTCGGCGGCGTGCTCGTCGAGGGCCCGCATCGCGGTGTCGCCGTCGTCGGCCACCTCGACCTGGTAGCCCTCAAGCTTGAGGAGTTTCTCCATCCCGCGGCGCGCGACGTCTTCGTCGTCGACCACCAACACGCGGGCCTTGTTCGTCTGGCTCATGGCGCGTCTCCGAATGCGATCATCGCTCCTTCGGGAGCGTTACGCGAAACACCGTCTTGCCCGGGGCGCTGTCAAACTGAATCTGCCCCCCGTGGTCGCTCACGAGGCGGTGAACGATGGCGAGCCCGAGCCCGGTGCCGTTGGCCTTGGTTGAATAAAATGCATCAAAAATGGGCGCGTCGGGGTTGGGCATCCCGGGCCCGGCGTCTTCGACCTCGACGAGCACCTCGCGGGGCCGGTGCCGCAAGCGCACCACCACCTTGCCGCCGCCCACCATCGCGACCGCGTCGATGGCGTTGCGCACGAGGTTCATCACGAACTGCTCGACCTTGGCGCCGTCGCAGTGGAGGGTGAAGGGGTCTCCCTCGGGCGCGTCGAGGCTCACCGCGGCCTGGGCGCGGCCCGCGTCGGGGGCCACCATCGCGAGGGTGCGCTCGACCACCGCGCGCAGGCTCGTGGTGTTGAACACCGGCGGCGCGGGGCGCGCGAACACGAGGAAGTCACGCACCAGCGCCGAGAGCCGCTGGATCTCGGCCGCGATCACATGGGCCGCTTCGAGTGCGTCGCCGTCGTCGTTGCCGCGGCTCCGCTTGAGCGCTCGTTCGAGATAGGTGACATGCAAGAGCGCGCCGTTGAGCGGGTTGCGGATCTCATGGGCGAGGCCCGCCGCGAGGGTGCCCACCGCCGCGAGGCGCTCGCTCTGCCGCGTGCGCTCGGCCAGGGCGCGGGCCTCGGTGACGTCGCTCCCGATGGCGAAGAGCACCATCTCTTCGTCGATGGTGGCCGGGAGCGAGCCGAGCTGCCACGCGATGTGCCGGGTCTTGCCCGCGCGGGTGCAGAGCGGGAGCTCGGCGCCCTCCATCGGGTCGCGCTCACCTCGGGCCGCCCGGCGCAGCGATTCGCCTTCGGTCTCGCGTACGCCTTCGGGCAGAAAGAGCGTCACGAAATCGCGCCCGAGCACCTCGTCGCGGGCGTAGCCCGTGACCGCCTCGGCCTCTTGGTTGAACAGCAGAATCCGCGACGCTCGGTCGAGCCCCACCACCAGGACGTGGGCGCACTGGATCGCCGTGGCGTAGCGCCGCTCGGTGCGCGCGAGGGCCCGCTCGAGCTCCTGCCGTTCGAGCCGCTCGATGCGCTGGAGCCGCGCGACGAAGTCTTCGCGGAAGGTCTCGTTCATGATCGCGAGCTCGAGGTCGAGGATGCGCCCGAGGGCCTCGCGGATCGGCAACGCCTCGTCGCGCGGCAGCGTGTCGGCGATGGCGTAGAGCCCCCCGCGGATCACCGCCATGGCGCTGTACGTGTACCGCTGCGGCAGCCCCACCCGCACATGCATCTGGCCGATCTTCGCCCGCTCTTCGAAGTACGCCTCGTCGTGCGGGCCCGTCATCAAGCGCCCGAGCCACCGCACGAGGGTGCGCTGGAGCCGCTCGATCTGGGCCTCGCTCGTGAACACGTTGTGCGCGTCTTCGTGCTCGCGGATGCGCTCGTAGAAGGTCAGGGCGATGCGCTCGAAGTGAGGCTCCGCGAGCGGGTGAAACCGTAAGAGCGCCGCGGCGTCGGCCTCGCCGAAGCGAACGTAACGCTTCAGCTCGCTGAAGAAGGTCTCGGCCCCGTGCGACATCTCGTCAACCCTATCAAATCGTGGGCGCGGCGTTGAGGTTTCTTGGGCATCCACAGGGGCTCCGATCGGCCGGTGGGTGGGTCAGCGACCAGGCCAGGGCTCCGGCGTTGGCGAGGCCGATGGCGAGTACGAGGGCCCCCGCGGCGCGCCGCCACGACGCCGTCGCGAGCCTCCGCCGCAGCACGTCGGCGAAGAGCGACACCGTGAGCATCGAGGGCAGGGTGCCGAGCCCGAAGACCAGCATGGTGAGCGCCCCGGTCGAGGGCGTCGGGGCGGTCAGGCTCGCCGCCAGGGCCGCGTAGATCATCCCGCAGGGCATCAGCGCCCAGAGGAGCCCCAGGGCGAATCGGTGCAACGGCGTTTCACCGCGGATGAAACGTTGCGCCGCCGGGGCCACCCGGCTCCAGAGCGGGCGGCCGAGCGCTTCGAGGCGCCGCGGCAGCCCCGAGAGGCCCGCGAGCTGGAGCCCCACGAGCACCATCGAGAGGGCGCCGATGGCCTTGAGAATCCAGGGTGCTTGCGAGATCGGGAGGGCGCCGCCGAGGGTCGCCGCGAGGGCCCCGAGGAGGGCGTAGGCCGAGAGCCGACCGGCGTGAAAGGCGAGGGCCCTTGGGAGGGGATGCGGGCGTTTCAGTTTTAGTTTCACCAGGGGTGAAACGCCGAGCGCTCCGACGATGCCGCCGCACATGGCGACGCAGTGCCCGCTGCCCATGAGGCCGAGGGTGAGGCTGCCCGCGAGGGTGAGGGCGGTGAGGTCGTTCACGGCGCGCCCTGGCTCGGCCCGAGGAAGGGGGCCCGCACGGTGCGCTGGTCGGTGTTCTCGAGCCCGCGGATGTGAATCGGCACCTCGAAGTCGTGCACAAAGCCCGCCCGCGGCGTCGAGAGGAACACCGGCGCGTTGAGGGTGCCGAGGGGGTCGAGGCTCACCTCGGCCAGGGGGATCACGGCGCTCACGCCCCGCGGGGTCTCGGCCGTGATGCGGTAGCGCACGCGCTCGTTGCGCTTGTTCACGATGTGCAGGGTGAAGGCGTTGCGCACGGCGCCCTCTTCGAGGGTGAAGGGCGCGCCGCGGAGCCTGATGAGGTTGGCCTCGAAGGGCTCGCTCGTGCGGAGCGCGAGGGTGAGGGCGATGAGCCCCGCGAGACCCAGCGCCGCGTAGAGGGCGAGGCGCGGGCGGAGCACCTTCCGGGGCTTGCCTTCGAGGCCGCGCAGCGAGTCGTACCGGATGAGCCCGCGGGGGCGGTGGAGCTTGTCCATCACCTCGTCGCAGGCGTCGATGCAGGCCGTGCAGCCGATGCAATCGAGCTGGAGCCCGTTGCGAATGTCGATGCCCGTGGGGCACACCACCACGCACCGTCGGCAGTCGACGCAGTCGCCCTTCTTCTCGGTCTCGGCCTCGGCGCCGCGGGCGACCTTGCCGCGGGGCTCTCCGCGCAGGGCGTCGTAGCCGACCACCATCGAGTCGTCGTCGGTGAGCGCGGCCTGGAGCCGCCCGTAGGGGCACACCACGAGGCAGAGCTGCTCGCGAAAGTGCGCGAAATTAAAGTAGAGAAGGCCCGTCGCCACGAAGGTGAAGACGAAGACCTCGGGGTGCGCCGCGGGGGCCGCCCGCATCATCGCGTAGAGCGCCGGGAGCGACACAAAGTAGCTCACGAACACATGCGCGAGGAGGAAGGCGACCAAGAGGTAGAGCCCGTGGGTGAGGCCGCCGCGCACGACGCGGTCGACGCTCCAGGGGCCCGCGGCGCGGCGCAGTCGGGCCTCGCGGTTGCCGCCGATGAGGCGCTCGATGGGGCGAAAGATGCCGTCGAGGTACACCGTCTGCGGGCACGCCCAACCGCACCACACGCGCCCGAGGAGCGTCGTCAGCACCACCAGGCTGAAGCCCACCCCCGTGAGGAGGAAGAACATCAGCCACACGTCTTGCGCGTTGAAGGTCTGGCCGAACAGATAAAACGACCGCGCCGCGAGGTCGAGGAAGACCGCCGGGTGGCCCTTCACCTGCACCCACGGCAAGACCAGATAGACCGCCATCAGCAACACGAAGACCGCCTTGCGCGCCGTGTGGTAACGCCCTGAGACGTCGGCCTGCTGAAGGTCGATGCGTGACCCGTCAGATCGAAGCGAGCCGATGCCCTGATCGACCACCGGGAGCCGACGGCGGGGTGCGCTCACGGCGACACCGTGCCCTGCGGGGCCTTGCCGCCGGCCACGTTGGTGTTGCGCAGGGTGAGCACGTACGCCACCGCAGCGGTGACGCGCTCGGTGCCGAGCTGCGGGCCCCAGGCGGGCATGCCCCGGGCGACCACGCCGCTTGTCACCACGCGCAAGATGTCGGTGGGCGCGCCGCCGTTGATCCAGGCCGTGTCGGTGAGGTTCGGCCCGATGTTGCCGCCGCCGTTGGCCTGGTGACAGGCCGCGCAGGTCGAGACGAAGACCTCGCGCCCGCGGCGCACCGTGGCGTCGTCGCGCGAAAGGGCCAAGAGCGCCTCAGGGGTCACCGCGCCCATCGCGCGGATGCGCGCCGCCTCGGCCGCGTACACCGACTGCATCTCGGCGTGGTAGGCCTCTTGCGTCGTCGGCGCGGCGTGAAACACGTCGTAGACGAAGTAGTACCCGAGGGCGAACACCATCGTCGCGTAGAGGCAGAGGAGCCACCAGCGCGGCAGGTCGTTGTCGTACTCTTCGATGCCGTCGTACGAGTGCACGACGCGGTCGACGTTGGGCTGCTTCTCGCCTGACATCACAGCACCTCCGAGGGGCGGCGCTCGTCGTCGAGGGGCAGCGCGGCGCGGTCGTCGAAGCTGTCAGCGCGGCGGCCGAGGGTGCGCGCGACGATGAGCGAGAAGACCCCGAGAAAGAGCGCGAGGGCCAGGAGGGGGTACATGAGCAGCGGGCTGTGAGAGAAGAATTCGCGGTACATGACGGCTGTTCCTCGTGGGCGTCAGTGGGCGGGGGTGGCGGGCGCGGCGGGCGCGGCGGGAGCGGCCTCTGCGCTGGGGTTTCGACCCAGCCGTTGCAGGTAGGCGATGAGGGCGATGACCTCGCGGTCGGCCGCGACCTGGGCGCCGGAGCTCGCCAGATCAGCTGCAATTTCGCGTGCTTGCGCCTGCGCATCGGTCACCGCGCGCTCGATCTGCGCGTCGGTGTAGGGCACCCCGAGGGTGCGCATCGCTTCGAGCTTGGCGCGGGTGCGCGAGAGGTCGAGCGGCGACGCGGCCATGTCGGCGTAGGGCGGCATGTTCGAGCCCGGCGAGGTGGCGCGGGGGTCGATGAGGTGACGGTAGTGCCAGAGGTTCGGGTACCGTCCGCCCTCGCGGGCGAGGTCGGGCCCGGTGCGCTTCGAGCCCCACTGGAAGGGGTGATCGTAGCGTGAGTCGCCGAGCGTAGAGACCTCGCCGTACCGCTGCGACTCGAAGCGAAACGGGCGGATCATCTGCGAGTGGCAGGTGTAACAACCCTCGCGGAGGTAGAGGTCGCGGCCCTCAAGTTCGAGCGGGCGGTAGGGCGCGGCGCCCTGGGCCGTGGCGTCTTGGGGGCGCAGCACGATGGTGGGCACGATCTCGGCGACGCCGCCCACGAGCACGGCGATGAGGGTGAACACCGTGAAGATCACCGCGCGGCCTTCGAGGAGCCGGTGCCAGGTGGGGCGCCCCTCGACCCGGGTGAGCTGCAACGCGAGCGAGCCGCCGAAGCCGACGCCGACCGCGAGCACGGCGGTGAGCACGCTGGCGCTCTCGCTCACCACGGCGACCGCGGCGAAGAGGGCCATGGCGAGGGTGACGATCCACACGGGGGCGGCGAAGACGATCTCGGTCCACGAGACGTCGTCGGTCTTGGGCGCCTCGCGCACGATCTCGATTTCGCCGTCGGTGGCGGTGGCGCCGGCGGCGGTCTTCACGAGGTTCCACGCCATGACGAACATGCCGACGAGGTAGAGGGTGCCGCCGAAGGCGCGGGCCCAGTACATCGCCCGAATGGCGATGAGGGTCTCGACGAAGCTCGGGTACGTGAGCGCCCCGTCGCTGGTGGTGGCGCGGAGCATCAGGCCCTGGGTGACCCCGCTCACCCACATCGAGATCACGTAGAGCAAGATGCCCACGGTGCCGAGGTAGAAGTGCAGGTTCGCCGCGGCGGTCGAGTGGAGCTTGCGGCCGTAGAAGCGCGGCACCATCCAGTAGAACATCCCCGCGGCCATGAAGCCGTTCCAGCCGAGGGCGCCCGAGTGAACGTGGCCGATGATCCAGTCGGTGTAGTGGGCGAGGCCCGAGACGCTCTTGATCGAGAGCAGCGGCCCCTCGAAGGTGGCCATGCCGTAGAAGGTGATGCCCGCGGCGAAGAACTTCAGCACGGGGTCGGTGCGGAGCTTCGTCCACCCGCCGCGGAGGGTGAGAAGACCGTTGATCATGCCGCCCCAGGAGGGCGCCCAGAGCATCACCGAGAAGATCATCCCGAGGGTCTGAGCCCAGTCAGGGAGGGCCGTGAAGAGCAGGTGGTGCGGCCCGGCCCAGATGTACATGAACACCAGGGCCCAGAAGTGCACGATGCTCAGCCGGTACGAGTACACCGGGCGCTCGGCGGCCTTCGGCACGAAGTAGTACATGATGCCGAGCACCGGCGTCGTGAGGAAGAAGGCGACCGCGTTGTGCCCGTACCACCACTGCACGAGCGCGTCTTGGACGCCCGCGTAGATCGAGTAGCTCTTGAAGGGCGACACCGGGAGCGAGAGCGCGTTCACGATGTGCAGCACCGCCACCGTCACGATGGTCGCGATGTAGAACCAGATCGCGACGTAGAGGTGCTTCTCGTTGCGGCGCGCCAACGTCCAAAAGAAGTTGATCGCGAAGACGACCCAGACCGCCGCGATGGCGAGGTCGATGGGCCACTCGAGCTCCGCGTACTCTTTGCCCTGGGTGAGCCCCAAGGGCAGCGTGATGGCCGCGCTCACGATGATCGCCTGCCAGCCCCAGAAGTGCACCTTCGCCAGGAGGTCTGAGGCGAGCCGCGCGCGCAAGAGGCGCTGGGTCGAGTAGTAGATCCCCGCGAAGATCATGTTGCCTACGAAGGCGAAGATCACCGCGTTGGTGTGCAAGGGGCGCAGGCGGCCGAAGGTGAGGTAGGGCCCGAGGTTGGCCTGCCAGAAGGCCATCTGGAGCGCCACGATGACGCCGACCAGCATCCCGACGAGGCCCCAGCCCAGCGAGGCCCACACAAAATAGCGAGAGATCCAGTCGTTGAAGACCACACGCTCTTTGGGCAGCGTGGGGTCGCGGTAGGCAGCAGATTCGGCGCTCATCGTACAGACTCAACCGGTTCGAGGGGTTGCACAGGACGCAACGTGAGGTCACCGTCGGGGCCTCGTGTTGCGGTTTCAGAAACGTGTCGCGGGGCCCCCACGGTGTCGTCTTCGAGGGGGGCGAGGGCGAGCCGATCGGCGTGATCGGTGTCGCGCTGGCGCACCGTGAAGCCGAAGAGGATGAGGGCTCCGGCGACCAGAGAGAGACTCACAAAGACCTGGAGAATGACGACTTCCACAGAGCACTCCTTCCTGAGAGCGACGCGGTGGTGGCGGCGAGCACCGTGAGCGAGCTGAGGGGCATGAACACCGCGCAGAGCAGCGGCGACATGTGCCCCGAGAGGCTCAGGGTGACCGAGACGACGTTGTAGGCAATCGCCATTCCAAGGTTGCGCCGGTGCACCCGTTCGAGGGCGTGGGCCGCGCCGAGCGCCCGCGCGATCGGCCCGAGCCCCGCGGTGACGACGAAGAAGTCAGTGCGCGCCGCGAGGAAGGGCCGCTCGATGCTCGGCGTGCCCGCGCAAAACGCGCGCCCCACCGCGAGGGTGTCGTTGATGCCGTCGCCTACCATGAGGGTGTCGTCGCGGTCGTGGGCGGCCAGCCACGCGGCCTTCGCCGAAGGGGTCGCGCCGCCGATGGCGTGGTCGTCGGCGATGCCCACGGTGGCCGCGAGGGCGTGGGCCCGGGCCTGGGTGTCGCCGCTCAAGATGTACACGTCGTAGCCGTCGGCGCGCAGGGCCGTGACCTCTGCGCGGGCGTCTTTGCGGAGGTGCTCTTCGGTGCGAAACGCCGCGATCACGAGGCCGTCGCGCGCGAAGGCCACGGCGCCGTCGGGCGCCATGCGACCCGGGGCCGCCCACGCCGCGGCGCCGAGCCGCCAGACGGTGTCGCCGCGGGTGAGGGTGACGCCGTGACCGGCCTCTTCGATCACCTCGGCGTCGGGGTCGAAGTGCGCGCCGCGGCTGTCGAGGGCGCGCCGAATGGCCACGCTGCGCGGGTGATTCGAGCGCACCACGAGGTTGTGCAGCGCCGCCCGGTCGTCGCCCGAGAGCGCGTCGAGCTGCTCGGGGTTCTGGAGCGTGAGCGCCCCGGTGGTGAGGGTGCCGGTCTTGTCGAAGACGACCTTCTTGACCCGCGCCGCGCGGTCGAGAAAGCCCGGCGTGCGCACGAAGAGCCCGTGCCTGCGCAGGCCTGCCTGCACGAGCTCGTACGCGAGCGGCGTCGCGATGCCGAAGGCGCAGGGGCAGGTCACCACCAGCACCGCGGTGGCGATCTCGGTGGCCCGCGCCGCGTCGCGGGTGGCGAGAAACCACCCGAGCCAGCCGAGGGTCGCCACGAGCAAGACCGTCACGACGTACACGCCCGAGAGCCGCTGCCACCAGGCCGTGGCCCGCGCGGCGTCGCCCTCGCGCGGGGTCGGCGACCGCAAGAGCGAGGCCACCGACGAGCGCTCGAAGTCTTGCGCGGCGAGGACGTGAAGGGCCCCCGCTCCGACGTTGAAGGAGCCCGCCAAGATGCGCTCGCCGCGGGTGTAGCGCCGGGGCGCAGACTCGCCCGAGATCCATTCGAGCGAGCACTGGGCCTGGGCGCTCACCAGCTCGGCGTCGACCGGGATGAGGTCGCCGCTCGTGATGAGCAAGCGATCGCCGGTGAGCACCTCGCGGGCCTTGAGGAGCTTCACCTCGGCGCCCTCGATGCGGCGGGTGTAGAGCCCGTCGACGCCGTCGCTTTGCAGGATGAAGCGCCGGTTGTGCGCGAGCACGCGCTCTTGGAGCCAGCGCCCGGTGAGCATCAGCGTGATGAAGACCGCGACGGTGTCGAAGTACGCGCCCTGCCCCTCGCGGCCGTGAAAGAACGACCAGGCCGAGCCCCCGAACGCGAGCACGATGCCGAGCGCGATCGGCTGATCGAGGTGCAACACCCGGCGCCGCGCGGCCTCGATCGCAGAGCGAATGAACACCGCGCCGCCCACGAGCACGGTGACGCCCGTGAGCGCGAAGGCGACCCAACCGAAGACCCGGTAGAGCGGGCCGCTCGCGAGGCCGAGGTAGAGCGGCAGCGCGAAGATCATCGCGTTCATCGCCAGCGCCGCCGAGACGCCGAGGCGGGTGAGGAGCCCCCGGGCCTCGGCCGCATCGCCCCGACGCGGCGGCCCGAAGCGGTACCCGAAGCGCTCGACCTCGGTGACGAAGGCTCGCAGCGAGAAGCCCGGTAAAACGAGCAGATCGGCGCGGCCGAGTGCCGGGTTGATGGTGAGCCTCAGGCCCTCGGGCTGGCGCCGAAAGAGCGACTCCAAGAGCCACACGCACGCCGTGCAGTGCAGCCCCTGGAGGTCGAGCTCGACCCGCACCCGCCCCGCGCCCCGCGCGAGCTCGGCCTCGATGGGTTCGAGCCACGCGTGGTCGTGGGTCGTGCCGGGGGCGTCTGGCACGGGGCATTGCGCGTCGCCGCGGAGGTCGTAGTAGCGCCCGAGGCCGCCGCCTTGAACGAGGGCGTACACGCTCTCGCAGCCCGTACAGCAGAAGCGCCCGTCATCGGTCTCAGGCAGAAAGGTCGCGCCGCAGTGGAGGCACGGCCGCGCCGTCGCGCCGACAGGGCCCGCGCTGCGCGGTGCCGCGGATCGAGGCGACGCTGAGCCGACGACGAGGTCTGACATGCGCGGCGCCCTGAGCAACCCGAGTGCCGACGCAGAAATACTCAGAATTCATGGCGAATTCTGCGCCCCGGTGCACCCGCTGCGCCCCGAACGCAAAGTGTGCATTCCTTGCAAATCGCGCGTCGCCCTCGCGCCCCGCGGGGGGCTGTCATAGTCTCTTCGGCGATGCACGACGGTGACGATGACGCGGTCGACCGCGAGGCGATCTTGGCGCGACGGAAGCGCTTCCTGGCGCTCGCGCTCACGGGGCTGACCCTGGTGGGCTGCGAGGGCGAGGCTCAGGCGTGCCTGTCGCTGGTGGCCGACGCAGGGCCCGAAGACGTCGGCCCCGGCGACACGGGCCCCTCGGGCGATGTCACGTTGACGCGCGATGACGTGCTCGACGCGGGGCGCCCCGGCGACGCGGGCATCGACGCGAGCGCGCAGCCGTGCCTGTCTCCGCCGCCCGATGTGCCCGATGTGCCCGATGTGCCCGATGTGCCCGATGTGCCCGACGCGGGCCCGATCGAAGAGGCCACGCCGCAGCCCTGTCTCTCGCCTCCCCTCGACGCGGGCCGCTGAGCCCCAACGGGTGCGCTCAGGCGCCCTCAGAGGGCCCGTCTGGGCCCGCTCGACGCAGCGCCCGGGTCAAGACCCGCCGACGACCCCTGAAAGCCGCCAGCGCGCCCGTGAGGCAGGGTTAGTTCGACTGTTCGACGTCGAACACGATGGTGCTGCCCGTGTTCGTGACGACGTAGAGGTAGTAGACCCCGGGTTCGAGCACGAGGTCGAAGCTCTGGGTGCTCCTGAGGGTCGCGTCGTTGCAGGGGCGCACCGAGGTCTCGTTGATGCAGTTCTCGTTGCGGCCGCCGTAGCCGAAGTTGATCGAGGCGCTCGGCGGCACGGTGAAGGTGCCCCGCACGCGCCCGCGCTGCTGCACCCGCACGCCCACCGCGATGTCGGGCCCCGTGCGGCCGCAGCCGATCGAGAGGTTGTCTTGGGCCCCGCAGGTCGAGAGCACCGTGCGCACGGTGCGCCCGCGCTCGGCGGTGATCACTGGCGCGGTGTTGCAACGGTCGCCCTGTGATGCCGGCGGCGCCGCGCAGCCCCCGCACGCGTTCTCGCAGGTGTAGACCGCCTGACAGGCCCCGGCGCCGGTGCCCGCGCAGAAGCGGGGCGTGGTGTCGCTCGGGTTGCAGGTCATGCAGTTGCCGCGGTCGGTGGGCGTGGGCGTATCGACCGGCGGGGGGCCGCTGTCGATCGGCGCGGGCGCATCGACCGGCGGGGGGCCGCTGTCGATCGGCGCGGGTACATCGACCGGGGGCGGGCCGTTGTCGATCGGCGGGGGCCCGTTGTCGATCGGCGGGAGCCCGTTGTCGAGGGGGGCGGGGCCGTCGTCGACGGGCACGGGGCCCGCGTCGAGCGCCGCGCCGCTGTCTTGAGGGGTGTCACGGTTGAGCGCCCCGAGGTCGACCTCGGTGCAGCCGATCACTGACCATGTTGCGGCCACGAGCAGGCCGCGTGCAACGCCACGCATAGCCCCGACGGTACGCGACACAACGCAGAAAAGCCACCAGACGAAGGATTCGTCGTGGTGGCTTCTCGATGCGGTCAGAGCCGCCCCGCGAGGGGGCGCCTAGACCACCCTCACAGACGCGAGAGGTCGATGCCGTGCTGCGTCGCGTAGGCCGTGAGGCCGATGCGGTCGACCGTGCGAAGGTCGCGGGTCGAGAGCATCACGCGCACGAAGCGGCCGAGCTCGGGCACGAAGAGACGGCGCTCTTGCAAGTTCGGGAGCTGCCAGCGCTTCGTCTTGATGTTCGAGTGAGAAACCTTGTGGGCGATCTTGCGCCGCACGCCCGTGATGTCGCTCGTTGCCATCGTCGCGCTCAGTTCTTCTTCGGGTTGGGAAGCTTGCCCTCTTTGTGGGGCACGTGCTTCTGACAGAAGTTGCAGTACTTCGAGAATTCAAGCTTCTCGGTGGTCGTACGCTTGTTCTTCGTCGTGTAGTAGTTTCGACGCTGGCAGGTCGTGCAAGCCAGCAGCACCAATTCACGCATGGTCGGCCTCGGTGATTCTCAATCAACCAATCGCACCATCGCAATGAACGCTGGCGCGGACGGGGGCGGAAAACAACCCCAACTTCTCGCTCGCGTCAAGCCCCCCGTTGCGGAAAGATGACGCCCTGATGCTCAACCCCCCCGATGGGTCTCAGCTCGCCCTGCCCAATGTCGACTTCGAGTCGGCCCCCGGGGCGGCCCTCCAGGTGACCACCTTGCCGCGGGCGCGGAGGGTCTACGTCAACCGCTCGCTGCGCCTCGATCAGGTCGAGTGGGTGGGCTTCGACATGGACTACACCCTCGCCATCTATCGCCAGGCCGAGATGGATCGCCTCTCGATCGAGGCCACGCTGAAGAAGCTCGTCGCGCGGGGCTACCCCGACCTGCTCCTCGAAGCCCGCTTCGACACCAACTTCCCCATCCGGGGGCTGGTGATTGACAAGCGCTTCGGCCACGTCGTCAAGATGGACCGGTACAAGTTCGTGGGCCGCGCCTGGCACGGGCTCCAAGAGCTCCCCCGCGAGCAGCGGTACGCGCTCTACCACGCGAAGAAGCTCAAGGTCGCGCCCCCGCGGTACCACTACATCGACACGCTCTACGCGCTGCCCGAGGCGGCCCTCTACGCGGGCGCCGTCGACCTCCTCGACCGGTACGGCATCAACACCGACTACCAGCAGCTCTTCGACGACATCCGCGAGTGCATCGACGAGGCCCACCGCGACGGGGCCATCAACGACACCATCGCCCTCGACCTGCCGCGCTACGTCGACCGAGACCCGAACCTCGCGGCGACGCTGCACAAGCTCCGCTCGGCGGGCAAGAAGCTCTTCGTGCTCACCAACTCGCGCTGGGCCTACACCGACGCGATGATGACCTACCTCCTCGGCGGCGCCCTGCCCGAGTACACCCACTGGCGGCAGTACTTCGACATCGTGAGCGTGGCCGCGGGCAAGCCGGGCTTCTTCACCGAGCGGCGGCCCTTCCTTGAGCGGGTCACCGAGGGCGACGCGCAGAGCACCCGCCCGGCCTACGCGCTCGAACGGGGGCACATCTACGAGAACGGCAATCTGCGTGATTTCGAGCGCATGCTCAACGTCACCGGCGACCGCATTCTCTATGTGGGCGACCACATCTTTGGCGACATCCTGCGCTCGAAGAAAGACTCATCGTGGCGCACCGCGATGATCATCCAAGAGATGGACGAGGAGCTCGCCGCCCAGGAAGAGTGCCAAGAGGCCCTCGAACAGCTCGACAGCATGGCCCGCCGACGCGAGCGCCTCGAAGACGAGCTGCGGTTCTACCAGGCCCGCTACCGCGCCGCGACCCGGGCCCGGGCCGCCGGCGAGATCATCGACGAGGCGCGGCTCGCCATCGAGAACCTCAAGCTCGGCCTGCGCGAGCTCGAGACCGCCTCGCGGGCGCTCAAGAAGACCACCGAGCGGCGCTTCCACCCGTACTGGGGCTCGCTCTTCAAGCAGGGCGTCGAGCTCTCGTCGTTCGGCGACCAGGTCGAAGAGTACGCGTGCCTCTACACGAGCCGCGTGTCGAACCTCTTGCACTACTCGCCGCTCCATTATTTTCGCTCGTCGCGCGACCTGATGCCCCACGAGCTGTGAGCGACGCGCGCCCCGAGGGCCTCTTTTCGCCGCTGAAGATCCGCAATTTTCGACTGCTCTGGTCGGGCTTCATCGCCTCGCAGATCGGCGACATGGTGCAGATCCTCGCGCAGTCGTGGCTGGTGGTGAGCCTCACCCAGAGCGCCACCCGGGTCGCGGCGGTGGCCTTCGCGCAGGCCCTCCCGCGGCTCGCCATCGGGCTCCTCGCGGGGGTCTTGGTCGACCGCTTCGACCGCCGTCGGCTCTTGCTGGTGACCCAATCGCTGGCGGCGCTCCAGTGCGCGACCTTCCTCGGGCTGGTGCTCTCGGGGTTGATTCGGTACGAGCTCGTGCTCGCGCTGGCCTTCGCGTTGGGCGTCCTCGACGCGATGAGCTTGACGGCCCGTCAGGCCCTCATGCCCACCCTGGTGCCGCGGCCCATGATCGCCCGCGCGGTGGCGCTGCAAGCCCTCGGCGTGAACATCACCCAGCTCGCGGGCCCCTCGCTCGGCGGCGTCCTCATCGGGTCGTTCGGGGTGCGGGGCTGCCTCGCGGCCAACCTCGTCACCTTCGTCGTGCTCATCGGCAACGTGCTCGCGATGCGGCTCCCTCCCGCCGAGGCCGCGCCGCCCCAATCGCTCCGCCGCGCGCTCGGAGAGGGCCTCGGGTATGTGCGCGCCCAGCCCGCCCTATGGGTGCCCATCGCCCTCGCGTACGCCCTCGGCGCCCTCGGGATGCCCGTCGTGCGGCTCCTCCCGCTTTGGGCCCGGGTGGTGCTCTCGACCTCGGGTCGCGGGTACGGCTTCCTCGCGGTGGCCTCGGGCATCGGCGCCCTCGGGGCGAGCGTGTGGGTGACCTCTCGGGCCCGACCGCGCGAGCTCCCGCGCAACATCGCGGCGGCCGGGGCGCTGTTCTCTGTGGGCGTCATGGCCTTCTCTCAGACTCGGCAATTCGCTAGTAGTTTCGCCGTGTTGGTCTTGGTCGGTGGGGCGCAGATGGCCTTCCGCTCGGCGGTGATGACGATGGTGCAGATGGTGGCCCCCGACCGCCTGCGGGGGCGTATCATCTCGGCCCTCGCGATGGATTTTGCGCTCTGGTCAGTGGGTGCCGTGGTGCTCGGGGTGGCCGTCGACGGCCTGGCGCGTCGGCACGCGGGTCTCGGGGCGGGGGTGTTGAGCGAGGCCATCCCGCAGGGGGCGCGGGCCGAGGGCCTGCACCAGGGGCTCTTCATCGCGGGGGCAGGGTGCCTGGTGGTGACCTTGGGGGCGCTGAAGCGCTTGCGATCGACCCGCGACGCGCTCGAGCGCGAGGGCTCGGGCCCATGACCGAGCGGGTGGTGGGGCTCAGGGCGCAGCTCGCGGTGGCCTTGGCGGTGGTGCTCGCCCTCACCGCGGCGCTGATGCTCGCGGCGTACGAGCCCGTGACGCGACGCTCGGCCTCGGTGGCCCATCGACGGCAGGGGCTCATCCTCGCGCGGGCGGTGGCCGGGCAGATCGCGCACATCGACGAGGTCGAGGCCTTGCATCACGCGCTCGGGCAGAGCGTGGGCGAGGGCGCGCTGCGGGCCGCGGCCCTCGTCGACGCGCAGGGGCGGGTGATCGCCCGGGCCGGGCGATTCGAGCTCCCGGAGCTCCTGTCGGCGCCGCACACCGACGCCGTCTGGGTGGCCGGCGAGCGCATGGGCGTCTCGGTGTGGACGCCCCCGCGCGGCGTCTTCGTCGCCGAGTGCTCGCTCGCCCCGACCGCCGCCGAGCGGGCCGCGCCCAAGCTCTTGCTGTTCTACTCGCTCTCGGCCGGCGCCCTCGCCCTGGCGGTGATGTACCTCGTGCTCACCCGATGGATCGTGCGCCCCATCGAGAGCCTCACCCGCACCGCCGAGCGCGTAGCCGAAGGCAACCGCGAGGTGCGCGCGCCCGAGCGCGGGGCCGCCGAGGTGCTGCGCGCGTCGATGGCCTTCAACCGCATGACCGAGCAGCTCGTCGCCCACGAGGCCCAACTCGCCGCCCGGGTGGCCGAGCTCGAGCGCACCACCCGCGAGCTCCGGGCCGCCCAAGAGCAGGCCGCGCGCAACGAACGGCTCGCCACCGTGGGGCGCCTCTCGGCGGGCATCGCCCACGAGGTCGGCAACCCCCTGGCGGCCATCGTGGGCCTCGCCGAGGTGCTCCGAGAGGGGGGCCTCGAAGAGGCCGAAGTCACGGATTTCTCACAGAGAATCGGCCATGAGGCGCGGCGCATCCACCGCACCGTGCGCGAGCTCCTCGATTACGCCCGGGCGTCGCCGCGCTCGGCCTCTGACGACGACCACGCGGCCGAGGTGGCTGACGCCGTCGAGCAGGTGGTGCGGCTCCTCGAGCCGCAGAAGACCTTGAGGGGGGTGCGCTTCGTGCGTTCGATCGAGGCCGAGCTCCCGCGGGTCGCGGTGGCCACCGACCGGCTCGTGCAGGTGCTCTTGAACCTCTCGCTCAACGCCGGAGACGCCTTGCGCAACGCGGGCCGCGCGCGGGGCACCATCACCTTCTCGGCCGCGCTGGTCGAGGGCCGGGTCGTGATCGAGGTGGCCGACGACGGCCCGGGCATCGCAGAGAAGCTCCGCGACAAGGTGTTCGAGCCCTTCTTCACCACCAAGCCCACGGGCGAGGGCACGGGCCTCGGGCTCGCCACGAGCGCGGCGATCGTCGAGCAGGCGGGCGGCGCCCTGAGCCTCAAGGCCAGCGCCGAGGGAGACGCGGGGGCGTGCTTTGTGATCTCGCTGCCGACCCTCAAGGCGACGAGCGGCGACTGAGCGAGGGCCCCGCGATCACCTCCGCGAGGTCGGCGAGGGCGTCGAGCCCGGCGCCCGGGGTGAGGGCCCGTCGAAACACCGCGAGGTCGGCCGGGGCCTCGCGTTCGAGCCAGCGCCACGCGTGCTTCGAGCCCTCGAACCAGCGCCCTCGGAGCCGCAAGTAATTCTCAAGCGCGTCGGCGAGGAGCCGCACCCGTCGGTAGCGCCCCTCGTCGTCGTCGAGGGCGATGCGGGCGAGGGTCTTGTCGTGCCAGAGGCTGAGCCCCGCGCGGGTCTCGGGCGAGAGCGGCTCGGGGCCCTCGGCGTAGCGCGCGTCGAGCCGCGCCAAGAGCGCGTCGAGCACCCCGCGGCGGTCGAAGAGCACCCGCCCGCCGCGGAGCCTGAGCATCGCATCGCCGGGCGCGCCCAAGGTCTCAGGGCCGTAGACGAAGGCGTCTAAGAGGAGCCCCGCGGGGAGGCGTACGGCGTCCCATTGTTCGCCCGGGGTGTCGCAGAAGGCTGCGACGTCCCAGTCGCTGGCGGGGGTGGCGTCGCCGCGCGCCCTTGAGCCGTAGAGCACGGCGGCGTGGCACCCGTAGCGCTCGGTGAGCCGCGTCGCGATGGTCTCAAGGGCTTCAGCGTCGTCGCTCATGGCGCCGCCTCGCGGGCGAGGGCATCGTCGAGCGCCTGGGCCATCGCGTCGGCGTGTTGGAAGCGCGCGCGGGGGTCGCGGGCGAGGGCGCGGGCGAGCACCGCGTTGAGGCCCGGGTGCGGCACCGCCGGCCGAGGGCCCTCGACGGTGGCCAGCATCGACGCGCTCATCGAGCCCCCGAACGCGCGCGCCCCCGAGACGAGCTCGTAGAGCAGCACGCCCACCGCGAAGAGGTCGCTCGGAGCCTCGACCGGCGCCTCGCCGGTGATCACCTCGGGGGCGAGGTAGCCCCGGGTGCCCTTCAAGCGCCCGCGGTCGGGGTCATCGCGCCAACAGCTCGTGGCGATGCCAAAATCGACCAGCGAGACCTGCCCCTCGGGGGTCACCAAGACGTTCTGCGGGCTCACGTCGCGGTGCACGATGGCGAGCCGCTCGGAGCCCGCCACGGCGCCGTGAACGTAGCCGAGCACGGCGAGGAGCCCCGTCACGATCGCGACGGCGCGCCGCACGGGCATGGGGCCCGCAGGGCGCTTGTCGAGCCCGTCGCCAGGCTGGAGGCGCAGCAACAGCGCCGGGCACCCCGCGTGCGCGCCCTCACCATAAACCGCCGGAACGCCCGGGTGATCGAGGGCCCTCAAGACCCGCGCCTCGTGCTCAAGGAGGCCCACCAAAGCGCGGTCTGCGGCGATGTGCCGGTGCATGCGCTTGAGCACCGCGGGGCGGCCCTCGGGGGTGTGCGCGGCGAAGACCTCGGTGAGGGCCCCGACCCCCAGCGAGGGGCCGAGCGAAAGGCCTGCGATGTGGGTCATTTCGGCCATGTTGAGGCAGCGCCGGTGGGAGTATACTCTAACTCGCCTCCGTGCCGACGGCGTCTCTGTTCGAGAACGCGGCGATGCACAGCGGGTTTTGAGGTGTCGCGTGCGCGTCTTGCAACGAGCTTTCTTGTGTTTGTCGCTTGCCGGCGTGGCGGGCTGCGGCTCGACGGTGAACCCGGGCGCGGGCCCCGTCGACGGCGGCGCAGACGGCGGGGCGGGCCCTGCCGATGGGGCCGCGGTCGAGGCCGGCGTCGAGGATGTTGGGGTCGATGTGCCTCCGATGCCCGTCGACATCGGGCCGCTCGGCGAAGGGCAGCAGGGCGAGCGCTGCGAGAGCGACAACGAGTGCGCGTCGGGCGTGTGCGTCACCGGCGGCGATTTTCGGCGCATCTGCTCGGTGCGCTGCGCCGTCGACGACACCTGCTTCCTCATCGGCGGCAACTACAACTGCGCGGTCGAGCGACCCGAGGGCGACGCCTCGCGGGCCCGCGCGGTGTGCGCGATCTCGAACACGCCTCCCGCCGACGCGCCGGCCCCCTGCGAGGCCGACAGCGCCTGCACGTCGAACCTCTGCGTCGACGGGCACTGTAGCCTCATCTGCACCGATGACAGCCAGTGCACGGCGGGGCTCCGCTGCGGCGCCGTGGCGGGCCTCGGGGGGGGCGTGCGGGCCTGCCGACCGACCCCCATCAGCGGCGTGACGGTCGAAGATTTCGCTTTGTTTCAGGGCGATTCTCGGGTCGACCAGGGCACCGCCGAGCTGAAGCTCGTGGCCCCCTCAGACACCGTCTCGGTCACCTGGATCACCCAAGACACCGCCGGGTCGAACCTCTTCGCCGCGGTGTCGCGGGTCACCTCGCCGTCGAACCGCGCGCTCGTCGACCTGCGCACCTTCAGCTACTTGAACGAGCAGCCGATCCGCACCTTGCCCGCGCGCTTTCAAGTGGGCGTGGCGCTCTTGCCGTCGAGCAACACCCTCGACGTCGAGCCGGGGCTCTACCGCTCGCAGCACATTCTGTTGAACAACCAGGGCAGCGCCGTCACCACCCGCGGTCTGCGCGCCATCGCGCGGGTCAAGCGTGCCCCCGGCGGCCGCGTCACCCCCGGGTGGACGCTCCGGGTGCGCTTCGTCTTCGTGGGCCTCTCGTCGATCACGGCGGCCACCGCGCAGACCAACGCCCGGCTCGCCGCGGGCCTGCGCGAGATGACCCGCATCTTCGCCCAGGTGGGCGTCAACCTCCAGGTCACCAACTACGACGACATCAGCGGCCCGACCGCCCAGCGCCTCGCGATCATCGACTCGCGGGCCGAGCTCCAAGAGGCCTACACCCTCACGTCGCCCTTCTCGGGTGACGTCTTGCCGATCATCATGGTGCGGGGCATCTCGTCGTCGGCGGGGCTCGAAAACGCCATCGGCATCGCGGGCTCCATCGCCGGGCCGCCGGGCATTCACGGCACCGTGCAGTCGGGCGTGGTGGTCGGGTGGGAGAGCACCCAGGGCTTCGGCCGCGACGTGCTCGCGATCACCATGGCCCACGAGTGCGGGCACTTTCTGGGTCTCTGGCACACCCGCGAGCGGCTCCCGGCGTGCACCTCGAACACCCAGATGGAGTGCTCGCCCTTCGGCGCGGTCGACCCCATCAGCGACACCCCGACCACCGCCGCGGCGGAGGCCAACTTGATGTACTACAGCGCCAACGGCGGCACGGTGGTGTCGCCCGGGCAGGGCAATGTGCTCTTGCGAAACCCCCTCGTTCGCTGAGAGAGAGTGCCGTGATGTTGCTCGAAGATCGCGTGGTGGTGATCACCGGTGCGGGCCGCGGCATCGGTCGCGCCGAGGCCCTGCGCTGCGCCGAAGAGGGCGCGCGGGTGGTGGTCAACGACCTCGGCTGCGCCCGCGACGGCACGGGCTACGACGAAGCGCCCGCCCGCGAGGTGGTGGCGGCCATCGAGGCCCGCGGGGGCCGCGCGGTGGCCAGCTTCGACGACGTGCGCACCAGCGAAGGGGCCGAGCGCCTCGTGGCGACCGCGGTGGCGACCTTCGGCGGCCTCGACGGGCTCATCAACAACGCCGCCATCGTGCGCGACGCCGGGGCCCTCAAGCTCGACGACGAGACCTTCGACGCCGTGCTCGCGGGGCTCCTCGGGAGCAGCCTCCGGGTGAGCCGCGCCGCGGCCCGGCAGATGGTGGCCCAACGCCGCGGCGGGCACATCGTGATGACCACCTCGACGGTGGGCTTTACGGGCAATTTTCAGCAGTCAAACCTGGCCGCGGCGAGCGCCGGGGTGTACGGCCTCGCGCGGGCCCTCGCGCTCGAGCTGAAGAAGCACAACATCAGGGTCAACATGCTCGCCCCGACGGCGCGCACGCGGCTGAACGAAGACCTGCCGATGTTCGGCCCCGGGGGGCTCACCGAGGCGACCTACGGCCCGCAGTTTGTGGCGCCCGCCGCGGTGTTTCTCTTGAGCCACCTCTGCGGCGAGCTGACCGGCGAGGCCCTCAGCGTGGCAGGCACCCGGCTCACGACCTGGGCGATGCGAGAGTCGTTCGGCGTGGTAGGCGACGACCCCAAGACGCCATGGTCGCCCGAGGCCATCGCAGCCCAGTGGGACGCCATCAGCCGGTCGCGCTGAGGCGCGCCGTGCAAGAGTGAAAGAGAGAGGCCGCGGTGATGAAAGCTGCGGGCGCTCAGAACCCGTCGAGGAGGTCGATGATGATCACCCCGCGGTCGGCGTCGTCGCGCTCTTCTTGTTTCGGTGAGCGATCGGGCACCGCCGACGGGAGCGGCAGTTCGATGCGAGGTTGCTCATACTGACGCTGCTGTTGCTCGCGTCGCCTGATCTCTTCGATGATGTAGGGAGGCAGCATGGCAGGCACCTCCTGGTGCGTGGCACCGGACGGAGCACAATGAAGTTGAAGGAGGCGCCGCAACCAGTCGCGGATGCCTCGGACTATAGCAACCGAGATGCCACGATCAAGGCCACACGCGGCGGGTATTCTACAACTTCCTGACCGGAGTATTCTCCAGCCTTGACGCAGACGATGGCGATGGCAAAGCGAGCGACGCGGATGGGCTTCGGGCGACGGGCGCCGAGGCTGGCTGGGGCCTTGGCGATACGCCTCGGGCTGAGCCTATGGGGCCCTCTTGCGGGCGCTCAAACCCTCAACGATTACGACCCCCAGAACCGCGGGTGGAACGGCACCGCCGAGCTCGTCGCCGGGGCCACCGGGGTCGACGTCGAGCTCGTGCCCACGCAGACCCTCGATTGGGATCACCTCCAACGTGGGCACGGTCTCTTGGTCGTCTACCCCCGCGAGGCGGTGAGCGTGCCCGACCTCTCGGCCTTCCTCGAAGAGGGGGGGCGCGTCGCTTGGTTCGACGATTTTGGGCGCTCTGACGAGGTGTGGCGGTGGTTTCAGTTTCGCCGCGAGCCCGGGGTCGTGGGCACGGCGCGCTCGCCCGAGCTGCCTGAGCTCTTGCTCGCGCGCCCGCGGCTTGTGCACCCGCTCACCGAGGGGGTCGACACGCTGGTGACGAACATCCCCGTGGGGCTCACGCACCCTCGGCTCTCGCCGCTCTTCGAGTTCGTCGGCGACGACCCGCGGGGGCTCCTGCTCGTCGGCCAGATCGGTCAAGGCAAGCTCGTGGCCTGCGGCGACCCGAGCGTGCTCTTGAACACGATGCAGCGCTTCCCCGGCAACCGACGGTTCTCTGAGAACCTCATGCAGTTTCTGGCGGGCGGTCGCGGCGGCCGGGTGACCCTCGTCTGGGGCGACTTCACCCAGCGCGGGAGCTACCACGGCCGAACCCGCCCCCGCACCCGCGCCCGCGAGGCGGTGGTCACCCTCAACGACGCCTTCGGGTCGCTGTCGAGCCTCGTCGCGATGCCCAGGGTGGCCAGGCCCCTCGGCTTGATCGTCGCCCTCGCCGCGATGGCCGTCTTCGCCGTGCTGAGCTGGGGGCGCCGACCGAGCGAGCGCTACGGCCCCCGTGGGCCTGTCGGCAGCGCCGCCGGGGCCACCGAGCGCGCGGCGATTTTTACAGCCCCAGGGGCCAACCTCTTCGTGCCCGCCATCATCGCCCGGAGGCTGCTCGAACATCGGCTCCTCAAGGCCACCGGGCTCAAGGCGCCGATCGACCTGCGGGCCGTGCTCGATCGGCTCTCGACGCAGATCGGCGCGGCCGAGCGAGACACCATCCGGTCGCTGCTGGTGACCCTTGAGGGGCTGCACGACGCGGCCGAGCGCGACGAGCGGGTGACGGTCTCGCCGCGGCGGTTCCTGTCGATCTGGAGGCAGATTGGTGCGATCCTCCCGCGCCTCGAACGAGACAGAGCAAACGATGGCTGAACCTTCTCTCGCGCCGCCTCCGACCACCCCGTTGACCCCCGAAGTGATCGGCCGCGCCCAATCGATGGTGCGCGCGGTGCTCGACGAGGTGGGGCGCTCGTACCTCGGGCGCAAAGAGATCCCCGAGCTGATCTTGACGGCCCTCCTGGCCCGCGGGCATTGCCTCCTCGAAGGCGTGCCCGGGGTGGCCAAGACGACCCTCATCAAGTCCTTCGCCACGGTGATCGGCGGCACCTTCAAGCGCATTCAGTTCACCCCCGACCTCTTGCCGAGCGACATCACCGGCACCTATGTGCTCTCGGCCCGCGAGGGGGGCTTCACGCTGCGCCACGGGCCGATCTTTTCGCACGTCGTCTTGGGCGACGAGATCAACCGCGCCCCGGCCAAGACCCAGTCGGCGCTGCTCGAAGCCATGCAAGAGCGGCAGGTGACCATCGACGGCGAGACCCACCCCCTCGCGGCGCCCTTCTTCGTGCTCGCCACGCAGAACCCCCTCGAACAAGAGGGCACCTACCCCCTGCCCGAGGCCCAGGTCGACCGCTTTCTCTTGCGCATCGTGGTGCCGTACCCCTCGGTCGAAGAAGAGGTTCGCATCCTTCGCACCTACTCGACGCGGCCGCCGACGCCGACCTCGGTGGTGGCGCTTGAGAACGTCACCTGGCTCCAATCGGTGGCCGACGCGGTGCACGTCGACGACGAGGTGTACAACTACGCCGTGGCCCTCGCGCACTACACCCGCGCGCACCCGCGCATCGCCCTCGGGGCCTCGCCGCGGGCCTCGCTCGGCATCGTGCTCGCCGCGCGGGCCTGGGCCCTCGTGCAGGGGCGGGGGTTTGTGATCCCCGATGATTTGAAGCGCGTGGCCGCGCCGGTGTTGAGCCATCGCATCATCCCCGGGGCCGAGGCCGAGTCTGAAGGGGTGACCCGCGAGGCCCTTGTCGATGAGGCCCTCGCGCGGGTGCCGTACCGCCGCAGCGAGGCACGCGCCGAGCCGCCCGGGTACGGCGCGTCGGCGGTGGTGAGCGAGGGGGCGCGCTAGCCTCGTGCCGCAGCTCGGTGCCCCAGGGCGATGGCTCCTCACGGGGTCGGCGGTGATGACCACGGCGGGCCTCGTCGCGGGCTTTGCGCCGGTGGTGGTGGCCGGCGCGGCGGTGCTCTCGGGGCTCGCCGTCGGGTACGTGGCCTCGCTGCCCTTGTCGCGGGTGATGCGCCGCAAGCGGCTCGAATTCTCATGGTGGATCAAGCCCCGGGTCGACGCCTCGGGGAGCGCCCAAGCGCCGCGCCGCCCAGACGAGCCCGTGGCCCTTCGGGTGACGCTCCGAAACCCTACCGACGAGACCTTGCGCTTCTCGACGCCGCGGCTCGCGCTCTCGCCGGGCCTTCGGTACACCCGCGAGGGCGGGGCCCGGGTCGAGGTGCCGCCGCGCTCGCTCGTCGCCTTCGACCTCGAAGTGTCAGCGGCCTACGCGGGGCGGCATGTGCTGCACGGCGCGTGGATGAGCCTCTCGGGCCCTCTCGGGGTGGTTTGGGTGCCGCTCTACTTCCCCAGCCCGTTGGTGCTGGAGGTGCAACCGCGGGGGGCCGGAGGTCTTGCAGGGGCGCAAGCCCGCACCCGCAATTTGCCCTCGGCCGTGCGCACCGGCAAGGCCACCCGGCGCGCGGGCGAGGGGCCCGAGCTGCGCGAGCTGCGCGACCATCAGCCCGGCGACCCCTACCGCCGCATCGCGTGGGGGCCGAGCGCGCGCCGCGGCAAGCTCCTCGTGCGCGAGACCGAAGACGAGTCGCAGACCACCCGCTGCCTCGTCGTCGACGCCTCGGCCACGATGCGGGGCGATGACAGCGGCCGAGCGCGGCTCGATTACGTCATCGAGGTCGCCGCCCAAGCGGCCCGGGCGGCGCAGAGCGCGGGCGACCGCTTGGGGCTCTGGGCCTTCGACCGTCGGGTGGTGAGCGCCGTCGCGGCGGGCGACGGGAGCCAGCACCTTCGGGCCCTCGTGCAGAGCGCCATCGAGCTCCGGGGGCTCGTCGACGAAGACCTCACCGACCTCGACGACGAGGGCCTGATCGAGACCGTGGCCCGGTACTTTCGTGAGCAAGAGGGGGTCGATGTGTTTCGCGGGGCGCGGGCTTATGAGGCGCGCGAGCGCATCTTGCGGCTCATCGAGCGGAGCGCCGGCGCCGACCCGGCGATGCGCGTGGCGGTGCGGGCCACCGAGCACACCGCGCGGGTGATGCGGGCCTTCTGTCGCGCGCGGGCCATCACCCTGCCGTTGAAGGTAGACCCCAGCGGAGAGGCCAAAATGCGCGGCCTCGTCGAGGCCCTCGGGGCCGCGATGGAGGGCGCCCGGGAGCCCCGCACATTGCTCGTCCTCAGCGACCTCGACCAGGTGGGGAGCGAGTACGCGTCGCTGCGAAAGGCGCTCGGGGTGGCGAAGATGAAGCGGCACCGGGTCTCGATGGTGGTGCCCGTGGGCGATGACTTCATGCCTCGGGTGAAGCGGTCGCTCGCGGGCGAGGCGCGCGAGGCCGCCGAGGCGGTGCGGTCGCTCTTGTTGGCCGAAGAGCAGAGCCGCGTCGAGGGGCTCCGCGGGGTGCTCGGCAAGCTCGGGGTGCCCTTGCTCACGGTGCGCGCGGGAGACGGCTTTGCGCGCATTCTGCGGGTCACCGCCGCGCGTCGTTAGGGCGCCCTGGCGGCGCCGAGGGGCTACCGTCGGGGGCGGCGCTGTCGTAGAGCTCGGCGGCGATGATGCTCCCGATTCATGCGGCCCGTTCGGCCTTCGAGGCGGCCCTCGGCGAGGGCTCGGTGGTGCTCACGTCGCCTACGGGTTCGGGCAAATCGACCGAGGTGCCGCGGTGGGTGGCGGCGACGACGCCGGTGCTGGTGGTCGAGCCGCGGCGTGTGGCGTGTCGCGCCTTGGCGGCGCGGGTGTCGGAGCTTGAGGGCGCGCCGCTCGGGGGCCGTGTGGGGTACGCCGTTCGCGACGCGGCGCAGTACGGGGCCGACACGCAGATCTTGTTCGCGACGCCGGGCATGGTGCTCCATCAGCGCGGGCTGCTCGCGCGCTTTGGGGTGGTGGTGCTCGACGAGTTTCACGAGCGCGGGCTCGACACCGACCTCTTGTTGGCCCTCTTGGGGGGCGCGGCGTCGGGGCCGAAGCTGGTGGTGATGTCGGCCACCCTCGACGGCGCGCGGGTGGCGCAGCACCTCGGGGCGCGGCTGATCGAGGCCGAGGGGAGCGCCTTTCCGGTAGAGATTCGGTACCGCGAGTCTGCGCCGCAGCTGCCGCGGGTCGAGCAGCTCGTCGAGCGGGTGCGGGCCGCCCTCGATGCGGCCCTCGGCGACCCCGGCGACGTGCTCATCTTTCTCCCCGGAAAGGGCGAAATCGAAGCCGTCTCGCGGGCCCTGCGGGGCGGCGATTTCGAGCTCATCGCCCTTCATGGCGGGCTCTCCCTCGAAGGCCAGCGGCAAGCGTTTCTGCCCGCGCGTCGTCGCAAGGTGATCGTCGCGACCAACGTGGCCGAGACCTCGTTGACGCTCCCCGGGGTGGGCGTGGTGATCGACGCCGGGCTCGTGCGGCGCACCCGCTATCACGCAGGGCGGGGCTACCTCACCCTGGCCGCGGTGGCCCAAGACAGCGCCGACCAGCGCGCGGGCCGTGCGGGCCGTACTCGGGCGGGCGTCTGCCATCGACTCTGGGGGCGGGGCGCGATGCTCGAACGGGTGACGCCGCCGGAGCTGCACCGGGAGTCGCTCGTTCCGTTGGTGTTGGGGGCTGCGGCGTGGGGGCACCGTGCGCGCACGCTGCGGTGGCTCGACCCGCCGCGCGACCACGCCCTCGACGCGGCCGAGCGCGAGCTTGAGACCCTCGGGGCCCTCGACGCGCACGGCGCCCTCACCGCCTCGGGCGCGACGCTCTACGCGACGCCGCTCGAAGCCCCTCTCGCGCGCCTGGTGGTCGAGGCCCGCCGTCGCGGCACCCTCGACGACGTGATCGACCTCGTGTCGGCGCTCTCGCTCGGTCGACCGCTCTTCGCGCGGGAGGCCCACGACGAGGGCGCGCTGCGTGCGGGCGATTGTGACGCCACGGCGCTCATCCGTGCGGTGCGCGAGGCGGCCCTCGACGACCCCGAGGTGCTGCGGTCGTCGCTCGAAGAGGCGCGCACCGTGCGCGCGCGCTTGCGCCGTGAGCAGCGGTTGGAGGCCGCCCCGACGCAAGGCCCCGTCGACCGCGACGCGCTCGTCGCGACGGCGATGGCCGCCGACCCGCGGTGGGTTCACGTCGTGCGCGTGCGCGGCCGACACGAGGCCCTCAGCAACGGGGGCACCGAGATCGAGCTCGCGCGTGAGAGCCTCGCGCGCCGGGTGCGCGACCTCGCCGGCGTGGTGGTCTTCGAGACCCGCGCCTTCGGCACCCTCGTCGACACCCGGGTGGTGGCCACCTGCGCGACGCCGGTCAGCCTCGCGACGATGGCCCGCGCGGGGCTCGGCGTCGACCGCCTCGGCCAGGTGCGGCTCGTCGATCAGCGCGTGGTCGCCACGGTCGAGCGCGTCTACGCGGGGCGCGTGCTCGCGACGCGCGACGAGGCGCCCGAAGGTTCTGTGGCGCGCGAGGCCCTCGCGGCGCTCTTTCTGCGCGGCAGCCTCTTCAAAGCCGCGCTGCCCGTGCTGAGAGAGCGCCTCTCGCTCGCGCGGCTCGCGGTGCGCTTGGGGCACGAGGCCTGGGTCGACGCGGCGGTGCTGGCGAACCCGAGCCTCGAAGCGTGGGTGGCCGCGCGGCTCGTGACCCTGGGCGTCGCGCACGGCGATGACCTCGCGCTCTTGTCAGGCGACGACCTGCTCGCGCCCGAGCTCGCGCCGTCGTTGCGCGACGCGCTCGAACGCAGCCACCCGCGCACGGTCAACGTCGGCGACGCCCGCTACAGCGTGGAGTACGACCTCGATGCCCAGTGGGTGACCCTCAGGCTCGTGGCGGGGCAGCGCCGCGACGCGCCTCCGCTGGGGTACCTGCCGCGCTTCGAGGGCTTCAAGGTGCGCGTCGAGGGCCCGCGGGGTGTCACGGTGCTCCGCGGGTAGCGGAGGCGTCTCGGCGCGTGAGGGGGGCGATTCAGCGGCCTCATGGACGGCGCGCATGGGCCGTCGCGGATCGGTACGGGCCCGGGGCGCAGGCCATCGTCGAGAGGGCGACCGGCCGCAGCGCCGACGAACCTATCGAGGGTCTGCCTGCCAGCATGATCAGCATGGCAGGCAGACCCGGCGCGCTTGCGTCGCCCGAGATGACCTGATCGAAAACCACAAGGTTGAATACGCGTGCCATGAGACTGCCGCCGTACCCACCCATCATGCTCGAGTGGATGACGCGACCGTCACGCCGTTGGAGTCACCATGGCCCCTGGTGCGTGATGCGTCTTTCTGGCACGGAGCATTCGCCCCCACCCCACCCGATTCTGTTAACACGTTATTTCGTTTTTTATTCTCGATGGGTTATGGGTGCGAAATTACGTCGCGCTGTCAGACGGCCCGCCTCACACGCAGCGCCCGCCCGCGCAGCTGCCCTCGCGACAGACCGTGCCGCAGCAGGGCTCGCCGCGGAGGCCGCAGGCCCTGCAAAACCCGCCCAGACACGCCGTCGCGCCGCTGCACCGCTGACCCGGACAGCACGCCGCCCCGTCGGTGCCGCAAGGCCGACAAAGGCCCGCGGTGCAGAAATGGTTCGCGCTGCACTCAAAGCCGCCGCAACACGGCGTGTCGGTGATGCCGCAGGCGCGACAGAAGCCCGCCGTGCAGCTGTGACCGCCCTGACAGAGCGGCTCGCTCGCACAACACCGTTCGTCGGCGCCTCCGCACGGCGGCGGCGGCACCTCGCACCGACCCCCCGCGCAGCGCAGCCCCGCGCCGCACACCCCGGGGTCACAACAGGGCTCGCCCGCGCGCCCGCACGGCGGCTCGACGCACACCCCGCCCGCGCACTGAAACCCCGTGTTGCAGTAGAGGCCCCTGCAACATGGGTCGTTGCGCGTGCCGCAGGGCGCCGGGAGCCCCGTGTCGACGGCGCCGTCTCCCGGGTTTGGCGCGACATCCTCGGGTGGCGGCGCGTCGAAGGGATGACCCGCGTCGCCCGCATCGGGGGCGGTCGGTGAAACATCGGGTGAAACATCGGGTGAAACATCGGGTGAAACATCGTCGGGCCCACCGCGGTCTGCGCTCTGGGGCGCGCCGCGGTCGTCTTGAAAGCGCGGGTCGTCGTCGAAGACAGGGGCGGCGTCGGTCGAGGCCGAGACCCGCGCGCAGCCCACGCTCAACACGAAGCACACCCTCGCGATGCGACGCAGCACGCCGCGAGTGTGCACGCGGGCCGAGGGGCGACGCAACGCCCCGGCGCTCAGACGCCGCCGGTGAGGCTCTCGGCGGGGTCGAGCTGGGCGGCCCGCAGCGCCGGAGCGAGGGCGCTCAGCATGCACGCCGCGACGCCGAAGACGAGCACGCCGAGCACCATCCGCGGCCCAAAGACGAACCACACCTCGGGCTTGAACGGAAAGGCCGGGAGCCTCGTCCGGGCGAGGTGGTTGACCAGCTGCGAGGCGCCCCACGCGAGGCCCACGCCCGCGAGGCTCGCCGTGGCGCCGAGGGTCGTCGCCTGGCCGAGCACCAGCACCGCGACGTCGCGGCGGGTCGCGCCCAAGGCGCGCAAGAGCCCCAGTTCGCCGCGCCGTTCGGCGAGGAGCGCGAAGAAGACCTGCGCGATGTTGAACGAGGCCACCACCACCGTGAGCACGCTCGCGAGCGAGAGGATCGCCGTGATGGCCGTGACCAGGAGGCCCATCTGCTCGGCGCCGCTCGTGCGCACTTCGAGGCCGAGGGCGCGCACCTGCTGGCTGATCTCGGTCACCGCCGAGGGGTCGGCGACGTAGACCATCGCGCTCGAAAAGCGCTGGGCGGCGTCTTCGCCGGCGTACTCGCGGTTCAAGCGCTGGGCGACGGCGAGGGGCACGGTGAGGCCGAGCTCCATCGCGGCGGGTGAGACGCCGACGAGGCGGGCGTAGATGCGGCGCGGGGTGCCGCGGCGGGCGCTGCCGAGACCCGCGCGGCCGACGTCCCATTCGAGGACGAGCCCTTCGGCGCGTCGCAAGAGCACGTCGCCGAGCCGCGGGAGGTTGTGAGCCGGGGCGATGGCGCCGTTGAAGACCTCGACGAGATAGGGAGACACCACCGCGGGGATGGGCGGCGAGCAGCGCCCGGTGGGGTTCGGCACCTCGGGGCCCGCGATGGCGTCGAAGAAGCAATACTCGCCCCCCGTGCAGTCGCTCTGCGCCCGGCACGCCCGGTGCGAAGCCCGCGGGTCGGGGTCGTCGAAGAAGGTGCCCGGGCTCAAATCAGGGCGCACCCGCGCGGGCTCGACGCCCTCGGCGGGGATCTCTCCGGCGCCCACGTCGCGGCCGAAAATCGCACGCCCGCCGCGGCCCGCGGTGGGGAAGGCGAGGCGCATCCGCGGGGCTACGGCGCGCACGCCGGCGACGCGCCCGAGGGCCTCGATCTGTTCAGGGTCGATGCCCGGGGTGCGCGCCCCCAAGAGCGACAGCACCGACCCCACGCTGCTCTCAGGCGGGATCACCTCGACCCGATCGAGGGGGAAGATGCGCCCGAGCACCACCTCGCGCATGCCCGCCGAGAGCGCGAGGAAGAAGGTCAAGGTCGCGACCCCCACGATGATGCCCGCGGCGGCCACCGAGAAGGTCGACGCCGAGCGCCTGAGGTCGCGCCCCACCAGCCGTGCCCAGGGCGCAACCCTCATCGCACGACCCCCGCGGCCGCGCCCATCACTCGCCTGACAGAGGCCTGTCTCATTACGCTCATCTCAGCCCTTCTTCACATCGTCGACGAGGCGCCCCTGGTCGAGCTTGAGCACCCGGGTCGCGATGTCGGTCACGCGCTGCTCGTGGGTGACCATCACCAAGGTGACGCCGCCCTCGCGAAACAGCCATTGAAATAAGCTCAGCACCGAGGCCCCGGTGGCGTGGTCGAGGCTCCCGGTGGGCTCGTCACAGAGCAAGATCTTCGGCTTCAAGAGCAGCGCCCGGGCGATGGCCACCCGCTGCCGCTGGCCCCCCGAGAGGCTCGTCGGGAGGTCGTTCTCGCGGCCTCCGAGCCCGACCCTCGCGAGGGTCTCGCGCACCCGCTCGGCGAGGTCGTCGACCGGCGCCGCCGCGAAGCTCGCGGGCAAGGCTACGTTGTCGGCCACGCTCCACCCGGCCACGAGGTGAAAGGCCTGAAACACAAACCCGAGCCGCGTCTGGCGCAGCGCCGCCGCGTCGCGGTCGCCGAGGCTCCGCAGCTCGCGGCCCTCGATCTTGCACGAGCCCGTGTAGGCCCGGTCGAGCGCGCCGAGCACGTTGAGGAGCGTCGATTTGCCGCTCCCCGAGGCCCCCTCGATGGCCACGAGCTCGCCCTCGTCGAGCTGAAAGCTGAGGTCATCGAGGGCCCTTCGGCCGTCGTCGCCGGGGCCGTAGCGTCGACTGAGGGAGCTGACTTCGACCAGTGCCATCGCGAGGCGCTCTTAGTACCCTTTGGCCGCCCCGTTCAAGCGAGCAACCTCGCCGAACGGGCGCACGACGCGACGGCCCACGCGCGGCCGAGACGCCGCGACCGCGCGGGTACACCCCGCGGGCTCGGGCCCTGACCTGGAGGGGGCGCCTTGGTCGTTTGTAACATATTGAAATAAATTGGTTATTTGTCAGTCTTTGCGAGCCATGGCCGCCGCGCAGGGGCGCGCGGGGGGTGACGCAAAAATCGACGCGGGTGACGCATTGGGCGTGACAACGGCGGCTGCGACGCCCCACTCACGGGCGAGGCTGTGAAGGCGCAGAGCGAGCGTCGCGGCGGTGCGCGCGCGACACGATGGGCGGTGTGCTGGGGGCTCGCGGGCCTCGCGGCGCCGCGTGGGCTCGGGGCGCAGAGCTTTCCGGCGGCGTTCTCGTGGGTGCGGGCTGAGGGGGCTGAGGGCTGCGCGTCGCGTGAGGAGGCCCTCGGGGCCATCACCGCGCGGCTCGGGCACGCGATCGAGACGCCGACCGCGGGCCTCTCGGTCGAGGTCGTGCTGCGCCGCGCCGAGCGCTGGCAGGGCGATGTGTTTCTGCGCGACGCCCGAGGCCAGACCGTGGGGGCTCGGCGCCTCGAAGCCGAGGGTCCGACCTGCGCGACCCTTGACGCCTCGGTGGCCCTCGCGGTGGCCCTCGCGCTCGACCCTGAGGGCCGCTTTGACACCCCAGCGACCCCGCGTGCGCCGCACGACGCGCCCGTATCCGAGGCGTCGGCGGCGTCACCGCTGGCGCCGAGCGCGTGCCCGGTCTGTGTTGCGCCGCGGGCGACATCGGCGCGTCGGGGGGCGCGGGTCGAGGGCGGGCTGCGGGTCGGGGTGATCGCGGCGAGCTTGCCCGGCGCGGCCCCGGGCGTGGGGCTCGCGCTTCAGGGGTATCATCCGCGGTGGCGGGGCTGGGAGGCCGTGGGGTGGGTCTTCCCCGAGGTGTCTCAGCCCTTGGTCACGGGCCGCGTTCGGCTCGGTCTCACAGGCGCGGCGGTCGCGTGGTGCGGCCTCGAACGTGAGCGCCCGCGGTGGAGCGTTCGCGCCTGCGCGGGCACCTTCCTGGGAGCGCTCCGCGTCGAGGGCGAGGGCTTCGGGCGCCCCAGCGTGGCCGTGGCCCCGTGGTGGAGCCTCACCCTCGGCATGCGCGCCCGTTGGCGTGTCACGCCCCGGGTGTGGGCCGAGGCCTCGCTCGACGCGAACCTCGCGGTGACCCGTCAGACCTTCGCCGTTGAGGGCCTCGGAGGGGTCTTCACGCCCGCCCTGGTGGGCCTCGTGGGCGCGCTGGGGGGCGGCGTTCAGTTCTGACCTCGCGCGGGGGCCTTAGGGGCCAATCGTCGCGGCGTGATGTTTTCGGTGACAACGCAGCGGGCGTGTTGCCACCTACCGCTGCGACGATGACGGCTTCGTGGTTGGTCTTGCCTGCGAATGTGGCCCCCGAGCGGGCGGCCAGCGGCAGCGCGACGCCTTCGTTTCGAGAGGTTTACGACACCCACTGGGCCTTCGTGTGGCGGGCCCTGCGCGCCTCGGGGGTGCGCCACGACGACCTCGAAGACCAGGTCCACGAGGTGTTCTTGGTGGTGCATCGGCGGCTCCATGAGTTCTCGGGGCGCGCCGCCGTGACGACCTGGCTTTGGTCGATCGCGGCCCGGGTGGCGAGCGATTTCCGTCGACGCGCGTATGTGCGCCGCGAAGACCTCTGCGACACGATGCCCGAGCTCGCCGCCCCCGGGTCTGGGCCCGACGCGGCCCTTGAGGCCGCCCAAGCGCGCCGCGACCTCGACTGGATCCTCGACAGCATGCCCGACGAGCAGCGGGTGGTCTTCGTGCTCTTTGAACTCGACGGCCTCCAGGGCGACGCCATCGCGGCCCTCGTCGGCGTCTCGGTCAACACGGTCTACTCTCGCATCCGCCTCGGGCGGAAGCATTTCGAGCGGAGCGCCGCCCGCCTCCGCGCCGGAGCCCGACGATGAAGCCCCCGCTGCGCCGCTGGCTTGACGACCCCGAGGGCGCCCCTGACCCGGTCACCTCGCTCCTCCGCGCCGGTCGCGCCGGGCCCGACCCTGCAACGGGGGCCCGCGTCTGGTCGACCCTCCCGGCGGCCGCGAAGGCAGGCGCGAGCGTCGGCGCGGGGGCCGCATGGGGGCTCCACCTCGCGCTCAAGCCGCTCATCGCGGTGCTCGTGGTCGGCATCGCCGCGAAGGCGGTCACCGTCTCGCGGGGCCCGGCGCCCGGTGCCGCGCGGTCGGCCGCGACCCAAGGCCCGGAGCCCCCGAAAGCCGCGTCGACGGCGCCGTTCGTGCTGCCGCCAGCGCCCGCCCGTGACACGGCAGAAAATGTAGTTGTTTCAAGTATTTCGGTGCCGCCATCGCACCCCGCTGCGGGGCGACCGTCGCGGCCTCCGGCGGTGGCGCCGCGCGGGCTCGCGGCGGCGGCCCGTCTGAGCGAGGCGGCGCGGCCTGTCGCAGCGGTCGTCTCGGCGAACGGGGGCGGCGCCGACCCGGCGGCAGGGGCTCAGGGTGAAGTGAGCGAGGTGGGGCTCCTCGACGCGGCGTTTGCGTCGTTGGCGCGCGACCCGGGGCGGGCGCTTGAGCTCACCGATGAGGCCCTGCGGCGCTTTCCGCAAGGGGCGATGCAGCACGAGCGTGAGACCTTGGCCATCGAGGCGCTCGCGCGTTTGGGGCGCGTCGATGCGGCGCGGGCGCGGGGGGCGAGCTTCCTTGTGCAACAAGGGTCCAGCGTTCATGCGGCGCGGGTGCGGCGGGTGCTGGCGCGAATCGATCAGACTTCGCGCGATTCGGTGACGTCCGAAGGCGCGAGACCCCACTCACCCGAGTGATGCGCGGGTCAAAGCTTTTGGGTGTGTGGGTGGCCCTGTCGGTCGCGGGCTGCGGGGGCGTGTTGGTGATCGGCACGGCCGAGAGCAGCGACGCGGCGACCGCCGATGGGGCCGAGGGCGCCCGTGACGCGGGCGCGCCGCGCGACGACGTGCCAGCGGTCACCCGCGATGCGCCCGTCTCGGTCGATGGACCCGTCTCGGTCGATGGACCCGTCTCGGTCGATGTACCCGTCTCGGTCGACGTGATCGTCGAGGGCGACGTTCAGGCGCCGCGCGATGCGGGTCCGCCCGCCGATGCGGGGTGTCGGCCCGCGGGTGAAGAGTACTGCAACGGCCTCGACGATGACTGCGACGGCACCGTCGACAACCTGGTGGGCTCGTCGTGTTCGCTCGGTCCGTGCTCGACGGCGCAGCTCGGGTGTCGCCCCAACATCGCGCCCGGCGTGCTGGGAGAGGGCGAGCCTCCGGTGTGCCAGCGCGTGTCGTTCGCGGTCGCGGGCGCGGTGTGTCGGCCCGCGGCGGGGGTCTGCGACGCGGCCGAGGTGTGCAGCGGCGCGAGCGATCGGTGCCCGGTCGACGCCTTTCAGCCCGTCGGCGTCGCGTGCGGTCAAGGGCTCGCTTGCAACGGCGCCGGCGCCTGCGGAGGCTGCCCCGGTTCGCCCCAACCCGAGGTCTGCGACGGCGTCGACAACAACTGCAACGGGGCCATCGACGAGATGCTCTCTCGGGCTTGTTACACCGGCCCGAGCTTGCGGCGCATGACCTCGCCCTTGCAGTACATCGACGCCTGCGCGGCGCCGGGCAGCATGACGCTCTTGCCCAACACCGACGACGGCGCGAGCAACCTCACGCTGCCCTTCGCGTTTCGCTTCTTCGGCGTGCAACACCAGCAGGCCGTGCTGGTCGCCAACGGCGTCGTCGCCTTCGCGCCGCGCATCACCAACTACGGCTTCAACAACGCCACCCTGCCGAACGCCCAGATCCAGAACGCGGTCTTCGCCTTCTGGGATGACCTCTACCTCCGCACTGGGGTTTGCGTGGCCACCGTGGGCGCGGCGCCGAACCGTCAGTATGTGCTCGAATGGCGCGACGCGAGCTTCTTCTCGATCACGCAGAATCAGAACGTTCACCTTGATTTTGAGGTGGTCTTGAACGAGGCATCGAGCGCCGTCGACGTGCTCTATCGTCGTCTCGAAGGCGCGCCGCGGGCCCTCGGCGATCAGGCCACGGTGGGCATCCAGCAGGCGGCCGGGGCCAACTTCGACCTCGTGGGCTTCAACCAGCCCATGACGCTTCGCGAAGGTTTGGGTGTTCGCTGGGTCACCGACCTCACCGCGGGCGTCGGCATCTGCCGCGCGGGCGCTCAAACATGCGCGGCGGGGCAGTGGGGCGGGTGCGCGGGCGAGGTGCTCCCGCGGTCGAGCGAGGTGTGCGGCAACTCCCTCGACGACGACTGCAACGGGAGCGTCGACGAAGGCTGCCCCTGAGCCCGCATTCTTGTGACGGACGCGCGGCCCGTCGGCCACCGACCGAGCGATGAACACGCACCGATCGAGCGCTCTGCGCGCCGTGACGGTTGGGTTTTGGATGTTGGGCCTCGTCGCCTCGTGCGGCGCGCAGCCCGAGGGCGCGACCTACGACGCCGCGGCGCCCGACGACCGACAGCGCGCGCCCAGAGACGACGCCTGGGAGCGGCTTGAGGCGCCTCGGACCCACACGCTCCTCGCCGTGGGCGGCGACGCGACGCGGGTCTTCATCGTGGGCGACAACGGCGACGAAGACGGGGCCCACGGGATCGTCTTACAGGGCGGCGCCGAGGGGCGGCTCGAACGTGTAGGGCTCCCTGCGGCGCCCGAGTGTCGCCCGGGCCGCTGCCGATGGCGGTGTGTCAGCGTCGACTCCGAGGGCGAGGCGATCTTCGCGGGGGCCAACCAGCGCGCCGCCGCGCCGCAGCCCGTGATGACCTGGGACGGGCGCACCGCGCGCCCCGTCGAGGGTCTCGCAGACCCATACTTCGGCTGGTTCTCGTGTGTCTCGGGCGGCCCCGGCGAGCGCGCCCTGGGAGGCGGGTACGGCGTCGTCGCGTTGCAGCGCGGGGGCGTCTGGAGCATCGAGACGGTCGACGAAGACCCGCAGCGAAACCCTTACTTTCGCGGCTGGATCGCCGGGCTCTGGCGCCTCTCTGGGGCCGCGCTCTGGGCCGTCGGAGGCGACGAGAGCGGCCACGGCGCGGCGATCTTCGCGCGCGAGGGTGACCGTTGGCGCGCGGTCTCGCGGGCTCCTGCGAGGGCGCGGTACGAGGCGCTCTGGGCCGCCGACGCCGAGACCGTGATCGCCGTGGGGGGCGGAGGGCAGATCGACACCCTGAGCCCGCGGGGGGTGTCGTCGCGCACCGTGGGCTCGGCGACGCTGCGCGGGGTCTGGGGCCGCAGCGCCCGTGATGTGTGGGCCGTCGGTGACGGCGGCACGGTGCTGCACTTTGACGGCGCGGCGTGGTCGCGGGTCGAGGTTCCGACCCGGGCTGATCTGTATGGGGTGTGGGGTCGGGGCGAACGCGCGCTGTGGATCGTCGGCGCCGACGGCACCGCCCTCTCGCGCCGCTGAGCCGCGCGGTTTGGGCTATCGCGGCGCTGAGGTGAACGCGCCGCCCGAGAAGGGCAAGATGGCCTTGAGGTCGTCGTCGAGGAAGCGGAGCTGCGCGCCGAGAAAGTAGTCGAAGCGGTCGCCGTTGAAGACGTCGTCGATGCCCGCGATGAGCCACGCCCGCTGCAAGACGTTGAAGGCCGCGGCGGCCCGAAAGCGCGGGTACGAGTTCTCACCGAAGCCGAAGAGGTCGGTGCGCACCTCGATGCGATCGTCGAGGAGGTGAAGGTCAGCGCCGAAGCCGCCCGACGACTCTTTGATGCCGTAGCGAAAGGTGATCGGCCCGACGCGCCGCGCGATCATCGCCGAGAAGCGAAACGAGTCGGTGGTGAGCCGAGACACCGTTCGCACGTGCGGCGTCAGGGTCGGGTCGGTGGTGTCGGTGATGTTGCTCGACACCGTGGTGAGACCCCGCGGGTCGTCGATGACTTCGATGAGAAAGTACTTGTCTTCGCGGGGCTGCAAGCGAAGCTCGACGTAGCTCCGCAGGGTGTTCGAGATGAAGCTGTACTCGCTGCGGAGGCCCACCATAGTCTGCAAGCGCGAGATGGGCTGCACCACGTCGTTGAGCGCCTCGGCGGTGCCCTGCACCTCGTCGATGAGCGACTCGTCGCGCGCGAGGCGCCCGAGGTTGCCCTCGCCCCGGTCGATCGAGCCTGCGACGTTGTTGACGTGATCGAGCGACTCGCGCAGCGACCGAGAGGCGTCGGCCACGTTGCGCAGCGTCTCTTGCATCTGCGTCACGGTGTTGTCGCCCGAGGGCTGGTTGCGACCGAGAATCTGCGTCAGCCGGTCGGTGCTCTCGCGGAGGTTCGAGAGCGTCGCGAGCACGTCGGGCTGGCCCCGGGTGGTGAGGCTGTCGAGGTTCTGCAAAGTATGCGAAACGACAGTGCTATTTTGTTGCACGGTGGCGTTCACCGAGCGCGTGAGCTCGGTGACGTTTCGCAAGATCTCGCGGAGGTCGCGCTCGGCGTCTTCGTTGCCGACGGCGCGCGAGACGCGCTCGGTGACGCGCTGGAGGTCGCGGGTGATCTGCGCGACGTTGTTGACGATCTCGTCGGTGCTCGAGCCCTCGAAGACCGTATTGATGCGGCCCCCGTCGGGCACGCGCCCCACGTCAGGGGTGCCCGGCGCCACCACCAAGAGGAACTCGCCGAGCACCGAGACGGCCCGGCGCGCCACCGTGCCGTTACGGAAGATCGGCGCCGTGGTCTGGATGCGGAGGTCGACCCGGGCGCGGCCGTTCTCAAGGCTGATGCGCTCGATCTCGCCGATGGCGATGCCCGCGGTGAGCACCCGCGAGCGCGGCACGAGCCCCGTGGCGTCGTTGAAGATCGCGTAGACGTGGTAGTTGCCGGCCGAGCCCTGAGGCTGAAACAGCGTGCGGTACAAGGCCACGCTGCCCACCGACGCGGCGATGAGCAGCGCTCCTACCTTGAGCGAGCGCGTGACGTTCTGCATGACGACGGCGCCGAAGGTACCATCATGAGCGCCGTTCGATTCGAACGAAGAGCGTGCCCGGGCGCGGAGGCACAAATCGCGCGCGGGGCTGACCCGGCACCGCCGCCGGCGGGGTCGGCCGGGGGAGCGCCGCGCCGCGGAGGGTGCGCGCCGAAATACGCTGGCCGATCAGGGCGTCGACCACGAGACCGGCCTGGCGCTCGGCCTCGGTGACGCCCGCCGCGCCGACTCCGGGCATCACCTCGACGATGACCCGCGCGACCTCGGCGCCTCGCCCGCGCAGCCGCTGCGCGATCTGCGGAATGAGCGGCAAGAGCGTCGCCGGGAGCACCGCCTGACGGGGCGCGAGCACCACCGGGCGCGCGAAATGAATCGACTCGCCGGAGTCCTCCCAGGTGATGGCCTCGGGGCCTTGATCGGGGCAGCCGTCGTCATCGGTGACGCCGTTGACGGTCTCGGGCTGATCGGCGCAGCGGTCGGCCTCGCCGAGCACGCCGTCACGGTCGACATCGAGGTCGGGGCAGCCCGCCCTGAAGCGATCGGCCGTCGCGCCCGCCGCGTCGCGGGGGCACTGGTCGTCGCCGTCGGCCACACCGTCGCCGTCGCCGTCGGGGATGGGGCAGCCCGCGCGTTGGGGGTCTGGGTGCGCGCCCGCGGCCACGTCGACGCAGCGATCGTCGGGGTCGAGCACCCCGTCGCTGTCGGTGTCGGGGATGGGGCAGCCCTCGCGGCTCGGGTCGGGGTGCGCCCCGGCGGCCTCGTTCGGACACTGGTCGTCGGCGTCTTGCACCGCGTCGCCGTCGTTGTCGTCGTCGGGGCAGCCGTCGGCGTCGTCGTGGTTGTCGGCGTCTTCGGGCTGGTCGGGGCAGCGATCGTCACGGTCGGCGACGCCGTCGCTGTCGTTGTCGTTGTCGGGGCAGCCGTCTTCGTCTTCGTATCCGTCGCGGTCTTCGGCCTCGGTGCGGCAGCGGTCGTCGGCGTCGACGATGCCGTCGCCGTCGGTGTCATTGCCGCGCGGCGCGTAGGCGAGCCCCGCCACGACGCGGTACGAGGGCGTGAGCGGGTCGCTCCCGAGGGGCAGCGTCGCGCCCGCGAAGACGGTGATGTCGCGGGCCGCGTCGGTCGCGTAGCGCGCGCCGAAGAAGAGCTCTTGGGGCGAGATGCTGCGGTAGCCCGCGCGCTGCGAGAGGCCCGCGTAGTTCAGGTAGTCGAACGAGAACCCGAGGCCCGCGAGGGCGCCCGAGGCGATGGGGCGCATCGAGACGCCCGCGCCGAGCACGGCGTTGCTGCCGACCGAGAAGTCTGCAAACTCCTGGGTGCCGCCGCGAACCCGCGCGCCCACGTTGGCCGTGAAGGTGAAGCGCGCGAGGCGGTAGTCGGCCACGGCCATGGGCGCGAAGGTGGTCGTGCCCGCGCCCTGAAACGAGCGGTCGTCGCCGAAGGGCACCGCGAGGCCGAGGTCGAGGCGCAGCCCGAGGCCTGTCGCGTCGTCACGCCGCGGGCGCTGCACGATGGCCCAAGACGCCTCGATGCGAATGTCGCGGAGCGCCGTCTCGCCGAGCGCGCTGCCGGCCGACCCGAGCACCGGGCCCGTGCCGAGGCCCGACTGCGAGAGCACCACGGGCACCGCGGCCGAGAGCTGAAACCGCCGCGCGATGCCGACGTGCCACATGAAGTCGGCGGTGATGGCCCGCTCGATGGCGGCGTTGCGCTGCGTCGACCCCGGCGGCGTGAGCACCAGCGGGTTGCCCATCATGTTGACGGTGAGCCCGAAGCCCACCGCGCCCGAAGGGGCGACCACGGGCGAGCGCAGGCCCAGGTGCTCGGTCGCGCCGGAGCTAGGCCAGTACGTCTGCGCGTCGATCGCGGCGCTCGTGCCGACGGTCTGGGCCGAAGCGGTGCGCGCGACGGTGCCCGCCGAGAGCGCCGCGAGAGCGGCGAGAAGTGCTTGAGAAGAAGGGCTTCGTGTCGACACGTCGGCTACCAGTGAGGGGTGAAGAGGGCGATGCTGCGAGAGTGTGATGCACCGAAGGGCGGCTTAGGGTTTGCGGGCGGGGTACACCGCGTCGCTTCGTACGATGACCTCGTGGGGGGCGCCGCGGCGTCGGAGCGAGAGGGTGACGTCACGGGTGGCGGCGCGGTCCATCGCTTGGCGGCTGCCGCGCTCGCCGAGGGCCGAGACGCGCTGCCCGTCGATGGCCTCGATCTGGTCGTCGCGCTGGAGCCCCGCGGTGTTGCCGGGCGAGGCGGGCTCGACCTCGATCACGACGAGGGCATCTTCGTGGACCTCGTAGGTCACCCCCATGCCCAGACGCGGCGTCGGCGCGGCGAGCTCGACCCGCAGCGTGGCCCCATTGGGGAAGGTGACCCGCCACACGCCCGAGGCGAGGGCGCCGTCGGGGACTCCGGTTGATTCGATGACTGAGATGGGGTCATCGAGCACGCCGTCTTCGTCTCGGAGCTCGAAGCGATAGAGCGAGTCTGGGGTGAGAAAGAGCGTCTGCCCGGGGTCTTGCCACTGCGGCGTGGTGGTGTCGCTCACCACCGGCGAGCGATGCACCTCGGTGTTGTTGCGAGAGACGACGACGAAGGGGTCTGGGCCGCTGTCGCCGTCCCACGGTTGGCCGTCGGGGCGCATGGCCGGCATCACGGCTGAGACGACCCGCATCGTGCGGACGCTGGCCGGCGCCGGGGCGAGCGAGCCGCTCTCGCGCACCGCATCGGGCACCGCCCGGGTGGCCGTCGTATACCGCGGAAAGACCGCCCCGCAATGCGACGCGCCAAGCACCAAGAGCGCCGACGCGAAGAGCCTCTGAGACACGACACACATGGCCGCGCGGACGCTACACCCGCGGCCCGGTTCGACACCAGCCTCACCGTTCACGCGCCCGGGGTGACCCGATCCTCCGCGCGACGACGTGCGCGGGCAGGTGCCGGGGCATCGCCGCCGCGGCAAGGCATGCGGACGTAGGAGGCGTCTTCGGGCGGGCGCGAGGCCTGCCCCTACGCGCGACGGGATGCCGACCCCATTGTGCTGCCCCCGTTGCCGCCACCACGTCGCCCGTCGCCCCCGCGTCGCCTGTCGCCCCCACGTCGCCCGTTGCCACCACGTCGCCTGCATTCGGGCAGGCACGAGGCCTGCCCCTACGCGCGACGGGATGCCGACCCCATCGTGATCCCCCCACGTAGGGGCGACCCTTGTGGTCGCCCGTCGCCCCGCGTCGCCCGTCGCCCCGCGTCGCCCGTCGCCCCCGCGTCGCCCGTCGCCCCGCGTCGCCCGTCGCCCCCGCGTCGCCCCCGCGTCGCCCGTCGCCCCCGCGTCGCCCGTCGCGGCCCCGCGCCGCCACCGCTGCGTCGTCGCTTCGGCGCAGCGATTGCGTGACCCTGAGGGATTACGACGCTTGGCGGGCGTGCTACGAGAGCGGCCATGACGGGTACGACATCACCGACGCTCGGCGTCAACCACCTGGGTCTGAACGGCATCGAGTTTGTTGAGTTCGCTTCGCCTGACCCGACGCGGCTCCATGCGCTCTTTCTCGAGTTTGGCTTCTCGCGTGTGATGCAGCATGCGTCGCTGCCCATCGACCTCTACGCGCAGCACGACATCGTCTTTTTGCTGAACCGTGACCCCAACAGCTTCGCCGGGCGCTTCGCGGCCACCCACGGCCCGAGCATCGCGAGCATGGGCTGGCGCGTCTTCGATGCGAAGAAGGCCCTCGACACCGCCACCGGCCGCGGCGCCCGGGCCGCCGAGAGCCCCGACCTCTCGCGCGAGGGCGCGAAGCTCGAAGCCATCTACGGCATCGGCGATTCGCTCATCTACCTCGTCGACGGCGACCCCCTCCGCAGTGTCGCCGAGCGCTACGCGCCGCTCGGCTTCGTGGCCCTCGAGTCGCCCGATCGCGTCGCAGACCGCGGCTTCCTCGTCATCGACCATATGACCAACAATGTCTTCAAAGGCACCATGGCCATGTGGTCAGACTTCTACAAGAACGTCTTCGGCTTCACCGAGGTGCGATACTTCGACATCCGCGGCGCCAAGACCGGCCTTACGAGCTTCGCCCTCCGGTCGCCGTGCGGCAAGTTCTGCATCCCGATCAACGAGGCCGACGAGAAGAAGTCGCAGATTAACGAGTACCTCGACGAGTACAAGGGGCCGGGCATCCAGCACCTGGCTTTCGCCACCCGCGACATCCTCGCGTCGCTCGATTCGTTCAAGGGCAGCGACGCGGTGAGCTTCCTCGACATCGAAGAAGATTATTATCGCTCGGTCTTCGAGCGTGTGCCCAACGTGAAAGAAGACAAGGCCCGCATCGAGGCCCACAACGTGCTCGTCGACGGCGACGAGAGCGGCTACCTCTTGCAGATCTTTACGAAGAACATCATCGGCCCGATCTTCATCGAGCTCATCCAGCGCGAGGCGCACATGGGCTTCGGCGACGGCAATTTCGGCGCGCTCTTCCGCGCCATCGAGCGCGACCAGATGCGTCGCGGGGTCTTCGACGACAAGCACTGAGCGGAGCCGCGGGCGGCGCGCTCAGAGCACCCAGCGCTGGCCGTCGTAGCCGACGCTGAGCTGGCGGGCTTCGAGCCAGCGCCGCGCCTCGCTGGAGGCATCCAAGATCGGGTTGGTGTTGTTGATGTGCACCAGCACCCGCTCGGCCTCGCCGAACTGCGCGAGAAATTCAGCCATGCCGCCGGGGCCCGAGAGCGGCGCGTGGCCCATCTCGAGGGCCGTCTTGGCCGAGCACCCGAGGCGCACGAGCTCGTCGTCGGTGAAGCAGGTGCCGTCGACCAAGATGAGCCGGGCGCCCTGAAAATGGGCCGCGAGGCGCGCGTCGAGGGTCTTGACGCCGGGCACGTACACCGCCCGGGTCTCAGGGTCTGCCTCGGTCGAGAAGACCAGGCCCACGGTGTCGCCCGCGTAGAGATCGGCCCGCTCGTGGGGCTGCAAGAGCGGCAGCATGTACGGCGGCGGCTTGCTCGCGACGGTGAAGGCCGAGACCCGCAGCCCGAGGTCGAGCCCCGCCCGGTCGTGAAGGGCGCACGGCGCGTCGGTGTGCAGGGTGCGCAGCGCGACGGGCCCGTAGGCCGAGAGCACCGGCACGATGCGCAGCCCGTCGACGAGCGCCCGCTTCACCCGCGGGGTGGCGTAGATGGGCGGGGCGCCGCCCTCGCGCAAGACAAACAGCCCGAGCGCGTGGTCGATGTCGGCGTTGCTCAGAACCACCGCAGAGACAGGGCTGTCTCGCAAACCGCGGGGGTGCAGGGCGGGGGTCGCGGCGAGCTGGAGCCTGACGTCAGGCGAGGCGTTCACCAAGACCCAGCGCACGCCGTCGGCGCTGACCGCGAGCGACGATTGGTGGCGGGGCGTGACCGCGGGCGAGGCGGCGCGGGCCGAGAGACAGTTGGGGCAGCCGCAGTTCCACTGAGGGAGGCCGCCGCCGGCGGCGGTGCCGAGGAGGGCGATGTGCATGGATGGGGTGAGGTCGCGCGAAGCGGCGCGCGGTCTCGTCGAGGGCCTTAGCCCTGCGAAGCGTAGGCGCCGATCTCAGCGCAGGCCGACTTCGTCTCGAAGCGCGGCTTCGACCAAACCCGCGGAGCCTTCGCCGGTGTGGTGGGGGTTGACCCACGAAGCTCGGTTGACTCTCCCTCGACCCGTCGCACATCACGCATCGTCAAGCACTCCTGTAAAAACCGTGGCGATGACCTTAGTGCCCGCGCGGGCGGGCGGTCAAGCGCAGCCCTTGCGCGGTCATACGCGGCGGCGTCTCACGCCTGGCAGTACGGCCGCCGCGATGGGGTGATAGGGGGGCGCCGTGGAAGGCGCGGGCTCAGCGGTTGAGGATGTGGACGGCCTCGCCGATGGCGGCCTTGGCGGCCTCCATCACAGACTCGCCGAGGGTCGGGTGCGGGTGCACGGTGAGGCCGATGTCTTCGATGAAGGCGTCCATCTCAAGGCCGAGGGCGGCCTCTGAGATCAGGTCGGTGGCGTTCGGCCCCACGATGTGAACCCCGATGACTTTGTAGTCTTTGTGGTCGGGGCCGACCTTCTCGGCGATCACCTTGACGAAGCCGTCGGTCTCCATCACCGCCATCGCGCGACCGCTCGCCGCGAAGGGGAACTTGCCCACCTTCACGTCGAGCCCCTTGGCCTTGGCCTCGAACTCGTAGAGCCCCACCGACGCGATCTCGGGGTGCGTGAAGGTCGCCGCCGGCATCGCGCGCCAGTCGCGCACGGCCTTGTGCCCTGCGATCACTTCGGCCGCGATTTCGCCCTCTTTGCTGGCCTTGTGCGCGAGGTACGGGCCGCCCGACACGTCGCCGATGGCGTACACGCCCGGCACGTTGCTCTGCATCGTGTCGTCGGTGACGATGTGACCGCGCTTGTCGAGGGTCACGCCGAGCTTCTCAAGCCCGAGGCCCGCCGTGTTGGGCTTGAAGCCCACGGCCACCAACACCACGTCGGTGTCGACGGTCTGGGGCTGACCCTGCACGTCGAGCTTCACCCGCAGGGCGCCGTCGGCGAGGGTCTCGTAGCCCATGGCCTTGGCGTTGGTGATGAAGTTCACCTTGGCGTGCTTCATGTGCTTGAGCACCGGCGCGACGAGGTCTTGATCCATCGAGGCGAGCACGTTCGGCATGAACTCGACCACGGTGACCTCGACGCCGAGCTTCGAGTACACGCCGCCGAGCTCCATCCCGATGATGCCGCCGCCGATGATGGTCATGCGCCGGGGCAGGGGGTTCAAGCTCACGGCCTCTTTCGCCGTGATGATCTTCTTGCCGTCGTACTTGAAGGTCGGCAGCTCGACCACGCTCGTGCCCGTCGACACGATGATCGCCTTGGTGGCCCGCGCGATGACCTTCTGCCCGTCGGGGGTCTCGACCTCGACGGTGCGCGCATCGACGAGCCGCGCGTTGCCCTTGAGGAGCTCGGCGCCGTTGCCCTTCACGAGCCCCGCCACGCCCGTCGTGAGCTTCTTGACGATGCCATTCTTCCACTCTTGGAGCTTGCCCGCGTCGACCGACACCGACGAAATGATCACGCCCATGGTGCCCGCATTCTCGCGGGCCTTCTCGGTGAAATTCGCCGCCGCGATGAGGGCCTTGCTCGGGATGCAACCCCAGTTCAAGCACACCCCGCCCCAGCTGTCTTTTTCGACCACGAGGGTCTTCTGCTTCAGCTGCGCGAGGCGAATGGCGGCCACGTATCCGCCGGGGCCGCCACCGATCACGATGGCGTCGTAGGTCTTGATCTCTGAGCTCATTTCTCGGTGTCTCTCCAGCGAAGACGGGGCCTCGTCAGCCCGCGCGTCGCGCTTCGATACCATACACACCTGGGGTTTTCGACTCCCGCCTTCAAGCCCCGGGCGACCCGCGTTCAGAACGCCTCTTCGGTCTCGGTCTCTGCGTCGGCGCTGTCAAGGTGCGCCGCGGTCGACACGAGCCTCGCGGCGATGGCCTCGGCCACGACCGCGCCGGTCGCGACGGGTGATGACCGCGCGGTGCCCGGCGGGCGCTTCGGCCATGGTGGGCGCCGTCGCGCGGTGCGAGACCGCGAGTCGCGTCAACGTTGCGTCGGCGAGGCCGGGCTCGTCGATGAGGCGATCGCAGACTACGAAGTCAGCCGTGGGCACGATCTTCCGGTTATGGTCGCCCACGATGGTGACCGCCGTGCGGCGCGTGCTGAAAATACCCTGCCGCGAGGGGGGGGCGCCCGTCGACGATGCGCGCCTCGGCGACGCGACGCGCTCGTAGCGCACCTCGCTCATGCTCTGAACGATTGAAATTGTCGCGAGTCAAGGGGCCTCAACGTCGAGGCTGATGCAACGAACGCGGTGCTCTCGCGCGAGCTGGTTGGCTCTCTCTTAAGGCGCCATCGCGGTGCGAACGATACCATCGCCGCGGGCGCCAGAGCTTTGCTACGTTGGGCCCACGACCATGAGCGCGCGCCGAGCAGGAGAGGTCATCGACGGGCGCTACGCCCTCACCGCGCGGCTCGGCGAGGGCACCTTCGGTGACGTATGGCGCGCCCGCGACCGGCGCTTCAACCGCCGCGACGTCGCGGTGAAGCTCCTCAAGCGAGAGTACTGCGAAGAGTCTGGCGCGGTGGGGCGCTTTCTGGCCGAGAGCGAGGCGCTCTTGCAGCTCGATCACGCCTCGGTGGTGGCGGTGCTCGACCGCGGCGTCGATCAGGGGCAGCACTACATCGTCACCGAGTTCATCGACGGCGCGCCGCTCTCTCAGTGGATCGAGGCCCGCCGAAACAGCGGCCGCGCGGCCTCCCTCGCAGAGGCGATGCCGCTCATCGACGGGCTCTGCGCGGGGGTCGAGGCCGCCCACGCGGTGCGGGCGCCGGGCCCGATCGTGCACCGCGACCTCAAGCCCGAGAACGTGATGGTGGTGTCTCAAGGTGACGGCGACGCGCGGGTGAAGGTGCTCGATTTCGGCATCGCCCAACTCGGGCAGCGGCAACACACGCGCACCGGCGCCGTGCTCGGCACCCTCGTCTACATGGCGCCCGAACAGGCCATGGGCCAGGTCGATCAGACAGGCCCGTGGAGCGACGTCTTCAGCCTCGCGGTGATCGCCGTCGAAATGTTGACGCTGTGTCAACTCTCGTCGTCCGAGGGGTACTGGTGGGCGCGGGCGCTGCGGGGGCCGCACGATCTCAGGGCGCGGCTTGAGGGGCTGTCGCCGTCGATGCCCGAGGGGCTCCGCGAGGTGCTGGTGAGGGGCCTCGCGGCCGAGGCGGGGGCCCGGTACGCCGACGCGGGGGCCTTCCGGCGGGCGCTCCGTCAGGCCGCCCAGGGCGCGTCGTGGGTGCCCGCGGCGCCGCGGGCGGGTGCGGGCGACGGCGCGGCGGGGCCGAGCGGCGCCACGGCGGGTGTCGCGGCGGGCGCGGTGCGGGGGGTCGGGCCGGGGGCGACCCTCGACCTGGCGGCGCGCGAGACGGTGGCGTCGCGGGGGCCGTCGATTCCGTCGATGGGGCCGCGGGCGCGGCGGTGGCCGTGGGCCCTCGCGGCGGGGGCGACGGCGGTTCTGATGGCGGCGGTGCGCCGACGGGTCACCGCGCTGCCGACGCCCGCGGTCTATCAAGCGGCGACCGCGCAGGCGGCGCGCCTGCCAGTGAGCGCTTCAAGCGCGTCGAGCTACATCGGCAACGGCCGCGAGCAATTCGCGCCCCAGAAGGCCTTCGACGGCGACCTCGCCACCGCGTGGAACGAGAGCGAGCCCGGCCACGGCGTCGGCAGCTGGATCGAGGCCCGCTTCGCCACCGCCGTGCGCCTCGAACGGGTGACCCTCAGCGCGGGTTTTGACGCAGTGTCAAATCGTCACGGCGATCTCTTCTACGCCAACGCCCACATCAAGCGCCTCCGGCTGCGCCTCGACGGCGGCGTGGCCATCGAGCGCGACGTGGGCGAACACCAGCGCAGCCTCACGCTCTCGGGGCTGAACGTGACGACCCGGAGCCTCCGCGTCGAGGTGCTCGACGTGTGGCCCGGCACCCGCTGGGCCGACCTCTCGATCTCAGAGATCAGCGCCTACGGTCGCGCGCTTTGACAGCGCGTCAATGTTCGCCGTGGCCCTTCGCGGGGGCGCGGCCGACGAGGTCGCTGCGCTGCTCGTCAAGGTGCCAGGGGAGCCCCGCGTAGACGTCTTCGAAGAGGCTCTCGCGGCGGAGCGCGGGCGAGGCCTCGGCCTCTTGGATGGCCGCGTTGATCTCTTGGCTGAGCGCTTCGGTGAGCGCGGCGTCGCGCGCCTCGTCGCAGAGGCCGCGGGCGTACATGAAGCGCCTGAAGCGCTCGACGGGGTCTTTGGCGACCCACGCGTCGACCTCTTCTTGCTTGCGGTAGCGCGAGGGGTCATCGCTGCTCGAATGGGCGCCGATGCGGTAGGTGACGCACTCGATGAGCGTCGCGCCGCCCCCCGCCCGCGCACGGGCCGCGGCCTCGCGCATCACGGTGTACACCGCGAGCGCGTCGTTGCCGTCGACCCGCACCCCGGGGATGCCGTACGCCACCGCCTTCGCGGCGAAGCTCGCGCTCGCGGTCTGGGCCGACGAGGGCACGCTGATGGCCCAGTGGTTGTTCTGACAGACCAGAAGCGCCGGGAGCTTGTAGACCCCTGCAAAATTCGCTGCGTTGTGAAAGTCAGGCTGGCTCGTCGCGCCGTCGCCGAAGAAGCCCACCGCCACCCGGTCGTGGCCCTGCAACTTCATCGCCCAGGCGGCCCCCACCGCCTGCGGGATCTGCGGCCCGATGCAGCTCGACCAGGCCACCTGGTTCACCGCCCGGCCCGAGTAGTGCGAGGGCATCTGGCGGCCCTTCTGCACGTCGCGCCCGTTGCCCCAACACTGGGCCACGTAGGTCGCCAAGGGGAAGCCCCGCACCAGCATCACCGCGCCCTCGCGCAGCCCCGGAAACACCCAGTCGTCGTGCCGCAGCGCGAAGCCCGCGGCGATGGGCGTGGCCTCTTGCCCCTTCACCTCGCCGTAGAACCCGATGCGCCCCTGGCGCTGCACGATTAGCATCTTCTCGTCGAGGAGCCGAAGCTGCCGGAGCGCCCGGTAAATCTGCGTCAGCGTCGCGTCGTCGAGCCCCGGGTCGCGCCCCGGGAAGACGCCGCCCGCGTCGTCGAGAACACGAAAGAGCCCTGTGGCCGCCTCAAAACCCGCGATCGTCTCGGTCATCGAAGTGCCGCGACGCTAGCAGACTCCCGCAGACCGTACGAGACTCTCTCGACGCGCCCGCACCCGCGCCCCGAGCACCCCGAGCACCCGCCAGCCCGCCACCGCCGAGACCGCGGTCAGCAGCTCGGCGGCCATCGTCAGCGCCGTCGCCATCATCAAGCCAGAGGCCGAGTCGCCGTTGCCCTCGAAGGGCAGCGCCGCCACCGCGAGGAGCCGGCTCATCACCCAGAAGCTCCACCAGAGCGCCACCGGGGCCGCCCCGGGGTCACCCCGCGATGCGCCCCGGTCGAGGCTCGCGCTGCGGTAGTGCCCCTCGGCCTCGGGCGCCACGCCCGCCCGCTCTGGGGTGGCCCTCAAGCCCTCAAGCAAGGCCCCCATCACCTGCGCGGGCCGCACGAGGTTCACCCCGGGGATCACCCACGCCAACACCGCCGACGCCGCCGACGGCAAGCGACCCCGCACCGCGAGCGCGTCACGGGCGCCGAGCGCCCGCACAAAGAGCAGCATCCAGCAGAGCCCGACGACACCCGCGACGCCGAGCCCCACCGCGTTGCCCGCCGCGATGGCCCGGTCGGTGAGGTCGCTCAGCCCGACCTCGACCGCGTTGCCCTCGGTGATCTGCCGAAGCGCGCGCAGCGAGACCCCGAGGAGCCCCGCGCGCCCGAGCGCCACCAGGCCCATCAGCGCCGTCGCGCCGCGCGCGAGCATCACCGCCCGCCCGACCCGCGTCGCCGCCTCGGTCGCGCCCACCCCCGCGCTCATCGCGACCTCCGCCCGTCGGCCCGGGCCCGCCACACGAAGGGCCGCACGTTGGTGGCCTCGGTCCACCCGCGCGCGACGTCGTGAGGGCCCGTACGCGGCTGCGTGAGGCCGCCCACCACGCCCTCAAGGCACTGCGCCCCGGTGGGGTCGACGCGCACCGCGAGGGCCGTCACCGTGGGCTCGAACTCGACCCCGTCGACCCGCGCGCGGAGGCCCACGTGCCGCGGGCGGTAGAGCCACACAGCATCCCAGCGGGCGCTGCCGCCGGGGCAATCGGGGTGCGCCACCCAACCGGTCTCGGCGCCCTCGCCCGACACCGCGCCGTCGACCACGGGCACCCGCGCGGGCCCCGGTGCGGCGTCAGACCAAGGCACAAAGCTCGCGTGGAGCGGCGCCCCCGCGACGCCCTCTCGGGTCACGATGTACATGCCCTCGACACCCCCGAAGCGCGCGAAGCCGACGTGGCGCTCGTTGCCGCGGCCCACCCACACCCGCGTCGCCCGCGGACGGCCCGCGGCGTCGAGGCGCTGACCCATCCAGAGGTCGACGGGGCCGAAATTGTTGCTGAGACCCTCGGTGGGGGCCATCCATTCGTAGCCGTCGCCGCTGCGCCGCATGATCGCACCCGGCGGGAGGTGACCGATCGCCACCGGCCGCGCAGCCGCCGCAGGCCCGCCGTTCGCGACCGGGGCCACCGGCGCGAGCCCCTGCCAGTCGCGCAGGTCGAACACCCGACGGAGCCCCTCGCCAAAGTCTAAGAGCGCGTGACTCCTAGGGTTTTTATCGGTCGCTCGCGGCGCCTCGGGGCGCCCCGGGGCGGTGGGCGCGGGGGCGCCTCGGGCCGAGACCTCGGGCCGCGAGAGGGGCAGGGCGATCACCTCGGCGCGGGTGTCGATGGCCGGGGCGGGGGGCCACGCGGCCGATTCGAGCTTGTCGTCGGCGTCGAGTCTGAAGACCCCGTCGAGCGAGGTGATGAGCACCCCTGAGAGGGTCGCTCGCAGCGCCCAGGCCGCCCCGAGCGGCCGCGCGAGGCGGAGCCAGTGTTGGCCCGCGTCGTGGGTGCTGAGCACCGCGCCGCCTTCGAGCACCGCCACGCCCCGGAGCGACGAGCGAAACACCACGTCGACGACGCGGCCGGGGAGCGAGAGCGCGCTCGGCGCCGCGCGCCCGTCGGTCGACCAGAGCCCGCCCAAGGCGTCGCGGAGCACCACGCGGCCGCGGCTCCCGGGCACCACCGCGAGGCCCCGGGGGAGCGACGCGACGGCGGTCAGCGCGTCGAGGAAGCCCGGCGCGCGGTAGAGCCCGCGGTCGGTCACAAAGGCCCAGGCGCCGTCGTCGAGGGGCACGGCGGCGCGCACGGGCCCGTCGGTGACCTCGGCGGCGAACTCAGCCCCGGTGGGGCCGTGCCGGAGGCGGTAGCCTTCGAAGACGCGCAGGGTGACGAGCCCCTCGCGCTCGATCACGCGGGTGTCGAGGAGGCTCACCCCGCGGGTGGTGACCTCGGCCGCCTCGGGGGCCGCCACGAGCCGCGCCACCTTGCCGGTCGAGGCCGGGCCTTGGGTCGCCCCGAGGAGCGACACCGTCCAACGAAAGAGCCGCCACCAAGGACCCATCACACCTACCGACCGCGAGCCTAGCCCACCCCGCTCGGTTCGTCACTGGCACCCGCGACGCTTTGGCGCTAGGGCAGTGGCCGCGGCGGTTCTCGCCCGAGGGCGCCGCGTCTGCCGTCTCGTGGCGGGCGGCGAGAAAGAAGGTCGAGCGTTGATGCGAGCGGTGCGCGTGGCTGCCTTTGGGAGCCCAGAGATGGCCCAGATCGAGACCGTCGAGCGGCCCGAGGTGGGCGAAGGCGAGGTGCTGTTGAAGGTCTGCGCGGCGGGGGTCAACCCGGTCGACGCCAAGATCGTCGCGGGGCGCTTGCAAGGGCGGCTCCCGCATCACCTCCCGTTCACCCCCGGGTGGGACGTCGCGGGGCTCATCGTCGCCCGCGGCCACGCGGCGCGCCGCTTCGACGAGGGCGACCCGGTGTTCGGGTACATCCGCCGCCCCGCGGTGCGCGACGGCGCGTGGGCCGAGTACGTCTGCGTGCCCGAGTGTTACCTCGCGCGCAAGCCGCCGAGCCTCAGCTTCGCCCAGGCTGCGGCGCTCCCTTTGGCGGGCCTCACGGCGTACCAGGGCCTCCACGACGTGGGCCGCCTGGCCCGTGGCGAGCGCGTGCTGGTGGTGGGCGCCTCGGGCGGCGTCGGGGGCTTCGCGTTGCAGCTCGCGCGGGTCGCCGGGGCCCTCTCGGTGGCGGCCATCGCCCGTGACACCAACCACGCCTACGTCCAATCGTTGGGCGCCGGTGCGGTGTACGACTACCGCCGCGCCGACCTCGCCGACGCGGTGGCGGCTGACACGCCCGAGGGCTTCGACCTGATCTTCGACGCCGTCGGGGGCGACACCGTGCACCGCGTCGCGGGCGCCCTCCGCGAGGGGGGCCGCGTGGTGACCATTCTTCAGCACGCGCCGATGCCCGAGGGGTGGCGCTATCACTTCGTCGAGCCCAACGCCCGGCAGCTCGAAATCCTCGGGGCCTACGCCGCGGCGGGGCTGCGGGTCGAGATCAGCCGGCAGTACCGCCTCGAAGACGCGGCCCTCGCCCTCGGAGACATCACCTCGGGGCACACCCGCGGCAAGTGTGTCTTGTCGCTCCTTGACTGAGACTTCGCTCGAAAATGCCTTTTTTAAGGCGCTTCTCGGCACAGCGTGACGGTGCGCCCGGGGGCCACGGGCACCACCGTCGGCACACCCGCGGCGCACATCGCGCCCGCGCACGGCGGCTGTTCGGGCTGCCCGCAGCGCGTGCCGCACTGACGGTCTGCGCAGGCGCTCCCGCTCGGACACCGGTTGCCGCAGGACCCGCAGTTCTCGGGGTCGACCTCGCCGTAGAGGCACTGCCCGTTGCACAAGAGCCCGCCGCGCGGACACGGCGTCCCCTGACACTGCGGCTGCGCCGGGGCCCCGCAGGCCACGCACTGGTTGGCTACGCAGGCCTGGGTCGCGTCGCAAGGCCGACCGCACGCCCCGCAGTGGGCCTGGCTGACCTGGAGGTAGGCCTCGCAGCCCGTTTCGACCTGGGCGTCGCAGTCGGCGAAGCCGCCCACGCATTGGGCGATTTCGCAGCGCCCCGCGGTGCACGCGAAGGAGGTGTTGTCGGCCCTGCACGCCCTGCCGCAGGCGCCGCAGTGGTTGATGGTGTCGAGCGCCGTCTCGCAGCCGTTGGTGACCACGCCGTCGCAGTCGCCGGTGCCGGCGTTGCAGCGCGTGCTGAGCCGACAGAGCCCCTCGACACACGCCGCCTCGACGTCGGCGCGCGGCGCCGCGCAGCTCGCCCCGCAGCGGCCGCAGTCGGTGCGCGCGGTGCGGAGGTCGACCTCGCAGCCGTTGAGCGGGTCGCCGTCACAGTCGCCGTAGCCGCTCTGGCAGCGTTCGAGCACGCACTGCCCCTCGGCGCAGCGCATGACGGCGTTCGGCCGCGCGCAGCTCGCCCCGCAGGCGCCGCAGTGCGACGGGTCAGCCGCGGGGTCGACGCAGCGGCCCGCGCAGACCCGAAGCGGCGCGTCGCAGCCCGGCACGCAGCGCCCGCCGACGCAGCGGGCGTCGCCCCCGCAGCGGGCGTCGCACCGGCCGCAGTGGTCGACGTGGGCGCTGAGGTCGACGCAGGCCGCGCCGCAGCGGGTGAGGGCGCACGCGGCGACGCAGAGGCCGCTCTCGCAGGACTCTCCCTCGGCGCAGCGGTGGCCGCAGGTGCCGCAGTGGCGCGGATCGGTGCGGGGGTCGGTGCAGCTCCCGGGGCCGCAGTTGGTGAGCCCCGCCGCGCAGGGCCGGTCGCACACCGCGGGCCCTCGGTCGCCCTCGACGCGGAGGCAGCGCCCGCCCTCTTCGCTCGGGCAGCGCAGGCCGCACCCGCCGCAGTGGGCCGCGTCGGTGATTGCGACGCAGCGCCCGTCGCAGCGCTGCATGTCGGCCCCGCAGGCTCGGCAGACGGCGCCGTCGACGCACCCGAGCGGCGCCGCGCAGCGCCCCTCGGCCCCCGCGTCGAGACAGCACGCCTGACCCTCTGCGCCGCACCCGGGCGCCGTCGCGGCATCGCGGGGGGCGGTCAGAAAGACCGGGTTCTGCCCCTCGCAGCCTGCGCCGAGCGCGAGCCCGAGGCCGAGCGCCGCGACGATCGTTCGTAGACGAACCATCGCCTAGAATTCTCCCGCGAGGCCGAGGCCGAGATCGGCGCGAGGCGGCACAAACAAGCGCACGCGGCGCCGCGCACCCGGCGACGCTTCGGTGGGCGAACGATCGAGGGCCCACAAGAGGGCTCCGGCCCCCGCGAGGGCCAGACCGCCGATCGAGAGGGCATAGGCCAGCAGCCGGCGACGGTCGTGGGCGGCGCACATCGCCGCGGCGTCGCGGGCGTCGGGCTGCTGCGCCAGGGCGGCGGCCTCGCACACCTCGTCGTAGGTGCGCGCGCCGTCGGGGTTGAGGGTCAACGACACCCGGGCCCAAGCGCCGTAAACGCCCGGCGTGTTGGGGGCCGCGTCGCGCATCGCAGACGCCGCGTCGGCGGTCTCTGCCCAGAAGTACACGCCGAGCCCTGCGACCACCGCGCCGACGGCCAGTCCCGCGATGCCGACCGCCCGTTGGGCGCGCCCGGCGGTGCGCGCCGTTGGGGGCGAGGCGGGCGCGGGCGTCGGGTCGCGCTCAGGGGCCGCGGCGGGAGGCTCGGGGGCGAGGTCGAAGCGGCGCACGAGGCGCCCGCCGCCCGCGAGGGTGAGCGTCGCGAGGGCGCGGAGGTGGCCCGGCGCGGTGACCTCGATGCGATGGGCGCCCTCGGTGAGAAGGAGCGGCGAGTGGTCGCGCAGAAGACCGCGCGAGACGCCGTCGACGGTGAGGGCGGCGTCGGTGAGGGGGCAGTCGAGGGTGAGCTCGGCGAGGTGGCCCCCGACGTCGCGGCGGAGCGCTTCGAGCGGACCGCGTCGCGCGTTTACCCACGCGTCGTGCGCGGCCCCGAGGGCGGCGTCGAGGTGGGCGGCCGCGTCGAGCCAGCGCGCGAGGGCGTGCTCGGCGACGCCCAACTGCGCCGTGACCCGAGGCGTCGGACACCGCGCATACAGGGCCGCGAGCAGCTGCCATCCCTCGTCGTCGCGCCCCCGCTCGCGGAGCTGGAGCGCCCGCTCGATCTCGGCGTTGGCCTGTCCGCACCGCGGCGCCGCGGGCTGAGCCCAGAGCTGTGACGGCACGAGCCACCAGGCCACAAGCGCGAGGCCCGCCGTGCGCCTCATCGGATGATGACAGACCCCGGTCGCAGCACCCGAACCCGCGGCCCTGGCGTCGCCGCAGCGGCGGGTGTGGGGCGCTGCGCCGCGGGCGCCGTTCGGGGGCGTTGGGCCACGACCTCCATCGGGGGCGCCTCAGAGCGATGCAACGCGCGCACAGGGGCCGCCGCGGGCGCTGCGGGCGCCACGGTCGGCGCGGCATCGGGGGTCACCGCGGGGGCGACCGCTTCGGCCTGCGGCGTCACCGCGGGGGCGACCGGCGCGGCCGGGGGCGGAGGCTGTGGCGGCCGCGCGAGGGCGGCGGGGCGGGTCTCTCGGGCCTGCTGCCGAGACAGCATTTGCGGCGCGACCACGGCGCCGAGCACCGCGGCCACCACCGCCGCCGCGCCGTACACCGCGAAGACCGTCTTGCGGCCCACCGGGGCCTCGGCCAGAGGCTGCGGAGGCGCGGCCGAGGGGGCGCTCCGCGAGAGCTCGACGGCGCTCGACGAGAGGGTCGTGAGGGTGCCATCGAGGCTCACCGGCGGCACCGTGACCGCCGCGGCGGGGTGCATCGCCGAGGGGGTCGCCGCGACGCCGAGACGCCGACCCCAGAACGACTGAACCTCAGGCGAGGCGAAGGGCAAAAGCGCCGCCGCGAGCGCGTCGCCGTCGGGGTAGCGCTCGGCCGGGTTGAGCGCCATGCAGCGGGCCACCACCGCGACGAGGGCGGGGGGCGTCATCGGCGCGAGCTTCGCCAAGGGCGGGCACTCGCCCTGAACGATCGCGTTCATCGTCTCGAAAGACGACTCGCGCTTGAAGGGCACCCGCCCTGTGAGCGCGCGATACATCACCACCCCGAGGGCGTACACGTCGCTCTGGCGCACGACGTTGCGGGCGCTCCGAACTTGCTCGGGGGCCATGTAGAGCGGCGTGCCGAGCACCGACGCGGTCGAGGTCAGACCCTGGGCCTCTTCGCTGTCGTCTTCGATGCGGGCGATGCCAAAATCGAGCACCTTCGGCGTGAGCGTGCCGAGCCGGTCTTGCGCGAGAAACAGGTTCGACGGCTTCAAATCGCGGTGAATGACGCCCGCCGCGTGGGCCGCCCCCACCGCCGAGGCCACCGGCACGAGCAGGTCTGCGAGCGGCATCGGCGACAGCACCCCCTCGCGCACGAGCCGTGTGCTGAGGGGCTCGCCCTGCAAGAGCTCCATCACAAGGTAGACGTAGCCGTCGGCCTCGCCCACGTCGGTGATGTCGACGGCGTTGGGGTGCCGGATGCGCGCCGCCGCGACGCCCTCGCGCTCGAAGCGCCGCCGCGATGCGGGGTCGCTCGCGAGGTCTCGCTTGAGCACCTTCAAGGCCACGCTGCGCTGAAGGTCGGTCTGAACGGCCTCGTAGACGGCGCCCATGCCCCCGTGGCCGATGCGACGCACGATCTTGTACCGCCCGATCTGCGGGGGCACCGGATCAATCGCTCGCTCGACCTCTGCTCGAAGGGGCGCCACAGAACCTCCGCGACCCTAGCACAGCTCGCCCCCGAGAAGGTGCCCTCAAGCGCCCCGCTTATCTTACCCCTGGCGCGCCGCCGCGAGGGCCGCGCCGTAGAGCCCGAGCCGTGTCTCGGTGACCACATGCAGCGGCACCGTCTCGGCCAAGGCCCGCATGCGACCCTTGTCGCGAAAGGCCGCGAGAAAGCCGCCCCCCGCGAGGCGATCGAGCACCTTGGGAGCGATGCCTCCGGCGACGAAGACGCCCCCCAGGGCGAGCGCCCGCAGGCCGAGGTTGCCCGCCTCGGCACCGTACGCGTCGAGAAACAGGTCGAGCGCCGCGAGGGCGATGGGGTCGCCGCCCGCGAGGGCCGCCGCGCTGATCGCCGCTGCGGGGTCGACGTCGGCCAACACGTCGACGCGGGGCGCGACCTTCGGGGGGGCGTCTTCCGAGAGGCTCTCGTACGCGGCGACGAGGCCGGCGCCCGAGACGACCCGCTCGACCGACACGCGCCCGTAGCGCGCCCGGAGCCGCTGCCAGAGGCGCATCTGGGCCTCGTCGCGGGGCGCAAAATCGGTGTGACCGCCTTCGCCCGGCAAGACCCGCCACGCGCCGCCCTCGGGCACAAGCTGCGCCACCCCGAGCCCCGTGCCCGCCCCCAAGAGCACCCGCGGCCGCCCGCGGTCTTCGCACCCCGCCTGGAGCGTCACGCACTGCCCCGGCCCGAGCGTCTCCAGGCCCAGCGCTGCGGCCTCGAAATCGTTGAGCAGCGCCGTGGGCCCGAGCCCGAGCCCCCGGGCGAGCGCTTCGGTCTCGAGCACCCACGGGAGGTTGGTGATCGCTGACCGCCCGTCGCGCACGGGCCCGGCGACCCCGAAGGCGCTCTTCAGACCCGTGACGGGGTGCGACCCGTGAAACGCCCGAACGATCGCCTCAAGGCTCTCGAACCGAGACGATTCGAAGCGCTGAACGGCGCGAAGCGCGACCCCCGACGCGTCGACGTCGGCGAGCGCGACGAGGGTCTTGGTGCCGCCCACATCGGCGGCCAATACGGTCTCTGCCATCGGTGCGACCACACTACTCCGAAGCGCCCGAACGGCCCACAGAATCACCGCGAGGGTTGCGCGACGGCCGGGCCTCGCGCGAGGCTCCGGGGTCTCGGCGCGTGGCCTCGCGGCGCCCTCACGCCCGAGGGGAGCTGTCGGGTGTCATTTTACGAAGCGCTTCTCAGACCGAGCCTGTCATCGCTGCGGGCCTATGTGCCTCACCCGGTGCCCGAGGGGGCCCTACGATTTGACGCGAACGAGAGCCCATGGGCCCTCTCTGACGACGCCCGTCGCGCGGTGGCCGAGGCCGTCGCCGCGGCGCCCCTGCATCGCTACCCCGATGTGCGGGCCACGCGGCTCCGCGAGTGCGTGGCGGCGCGCGAAGGCTGCCACCCCGACTGCCTCGTGTTCGGCGCCGGAAGCGACGAGGTGATCGCCCTCATCGAGAGCGCCCTCTCTCGCCCCCGCGAGGGCGCCGACGCGGCGGTGATCGTCAGCCCCACGCCAGGGTTTGTGATGTACGCGGTCACCGCGGCCACGCTCTCGCTTCGCCACGTCGGCGTGGCCCTCGACGCCGACTGGCAGCTCGACCGCGCGGCGATGCAGCGGGCCGTCGACGCGCATCGGCCGTCGGTGATCTTCCTCGCGAGCCCGAACAACCCGACCGGCGCCGCGTTTCGTGACGAAGACCTCGACGCGGTGATCGTCGGCGCCCCCGAGAGCCTGGTGATCCTCGACGAAGCGTACGGCGATTTCGCCGCGAAGAACTACCGCGCCCGCTTCTCTGAGACGGGGCACGTCGGGCGGCTCCAGACGCTGAGCAAGGTGGGCTTCGCGGCGGCCCGGTGCGGTTGGGCGGTGCTGCCCCGGGGGCTCGCCTCGGAGGTCGACAAGGTGCGCCAGCCCTACAACCTCTCGACCCTCAGCCAGACCGTGGCCACCCTCGCGCTCACGACCCTCGGCGCCGAGGTCGACGCGGCGATCGTTCGGGTACAGAACGAACGCGAGCGGCTCTACAAAGCGCTGCAAAACATCGACGGGCTGCGGGTCGATCGTTCAGATGCGAACTTCCTCTTCGTCGAGGCACCCGCGGGCGAGCAGCTCTTCACGCGGCTCGCGGCCCGGGGTCTGATCGTGCGGTCGTTTCACGCCCAAGGGGGGCGCATGACCCACCGCCTGCGGATCACCGTGGGCACCCCTGAGGAGAACGCGCGGCTCGTCGAGGGGCTCTGCGCGAGCCTCTGAGCCGGGTCTAGCGCGGGGCCTTCAGCACGATGGCCAGGGCGACGGCGCTGATCACCAGGATCACCCCGCAGAGGGCCACCACGAGCCAGTCGGCGCGACCCGCCTTGGGCGCGATCGCACTTGGCGCGGGCTGCACCGTCTCGCGCGCGTCAGACACCGTCGGGCCCAGGCTCTCGCGGCGTCGCGCGTGGGTCTCGGCCTCGGGCGTCGACCGCTCGGGCTCTGGGCTCGGCGGCAGGCTCGGAGACGCGGGGGTCGGGCTCCGCTCGTCGTCGCCCACCTCGAAGGCCCGCAAGAGCTCTTCGGTGGGGTCGTGAAAGCGCAGGGTGGTCTTGCCGACGACGAACTGGTCGTTGTGCCGCAGGCGTCGCTCGTTCACCGCGCGGCCGCCGAATTCGAGGCCGTTCTTGCTGCCGAGGTCGCGCAGGAGGTAGCCCTCGCCGTCGCGAAAGATCTCGGCGTGCTGGCGCGAACAGTCGCGGTCTTCGAGGAGCACCTCGCAGCCCTCGCCGCGGCCGATCACCACGCGGCGCTTGTCGGGTTCGAGGGTCCAGCTCTTGCCGGCGCGGCGGGTCGAGGCGAGCACGAGCTGCGGCGGCGCGGTGTCGCTGCCCACGGCGCGGAGCGTGTCGACCAGCAGCTTGCGCGCGAGGCTCGCGGTGCGCTCGGGCGGGTCGGGCATCGCCGTCACCACCTGGACGACCAGCGCGTAGGGCCCGATGCCGATGACATCGCCGCTCTTGAGGGCCTTGCGGCGCCCTCGGGGGATGAGCACCCCGTTCACCCGGGTGCCGTTGGTCGAGCCCTCATCGACGAGGGCCGCCTCGGCGCCGTCGAGGGTCAAGACCGCGTGCTTGTCGCTCACCGCCCGCGACGGCAGGCGCACGTCGACGTGGGCGCCGCGGCCGATCACGATGCGCGGCTGGTCGAGGGTGATGGCCCCGGGCTGACCCGTGAACGAGAGCCGCCCCGAGGCGCGAAGGTCAACCGCCTTGGGGGCCGCGGCGTCGGGCGACGCGCGGTCTGAGACGAGCAACGTGAGGGCCACGATGCGCGCCTAGTACGCCGAGCGGTTCACCGTCAAATCGAGCGCAAAATCGAGGCAGCCCAGAAAAATGCAAGCGCGAAATTCGACGCAGAGCTCTCGCTCGGTGCATTGCCCCCAACACCTGCACGATCAACGTGTCGAGTGATGGAGGCGATTGACCCAATGGGCACCAGCGTGAACGCAGACCGGCGCGACCCCACCGCACCCCGACGGGCCTTCAAGGGCACCGTCGACCTTTCGATCCCTGAAGACAGCGAGCGGCTGGTGGCCAACGCCATCGACCTGTCGCTCGGAGGCATGCAGCTCCGGGCGCCGGTGCTCCCGAACGTGGGCGAGCGCTTGGGCTTTCGCTTTCAGCTCGAAGACGGGGCCAACGTCTCGACCCAGGGCGAGGTCGTCTGGAGCGGCGGCGAGGGCGAGCGAGACGGCGCCTTCGGGGTGCGCTTCGTCGACCTGAGCCCCTCGGTGCGGGCCGCCATCGCGCGGGCCACGACGCGCAAAGACGACCGCATGGTGAGCCCAGGGCAGCGCATCGACGACACCCGCGTCAAGCTCTTCATCGACGGCATGGACGCGCCCTTCCGCGCGAAGATCCGCACGCGCACCGACGGCGCGATGGTGCTCGGGAGCGACCTGTCGTTCCTCCGCATCGGCGACAAGGTGAACGTCGAGGGCGCGGCCCACGGCATGGGCATCCTCGACGGCGTCGACGTCGAGATCGACCCGAAGACCCAGGTCGCGCGGCTCGTGCTGACCATCGACACCGAGATGGGCTCGAAGCCCGCCAAGGCGGCCGCTTCGCACCCGAACGAGGTCGCCCCGGCGGTCGCCGCGGTCGCCGCGGTCACGGCTGAAACCAAGGCTCCCGAGGCGAGCCGTCCGGTCGTTCGGGCGACGAACGAGTCGGTCACCGCGCCCGCCGTGGGCGACGTGCATCGCGCCGAGGCCGTCGCGCCCCGCGGGCAGAAGACCGCCGCCCTCGCGTCAGACGCAGACGGCGACGATGAGGGCTTCGACGACGAAGACGAGGCCGACGAGGCCGCGCCGGGCTGGCTCACCCGCGGCATGGCCGCCGTGCAAGGGGCCTACGGCAAGGTGACCGGCGCGGTGGCGCCCGCCGTGGGCAAGGCCCGCGAGGTCGCCGCGGGGGCCGTCGGGAGCGTCAAGGCCCGGCTCCAGGGCGAGGCGCAGGTCGAAGAGGCCGCGCAGGCCCGCCCGCGGCTGCGGCAGCAGGTGGTGAGCGGCGCGGTCGAGGCCGACGCGCCGAAGAAATCGCCGCTCAAGAACAAGCGGGTGCTGGCCCTCGCGGCCCTCGCCACGGCGCTCTCGGTGGGCATCGTCGCGGTGGCCGTCTCGGGCGGGCCGAGCACCACCACGCCGCAGCCGACGGTGGCCGTCACCGCCGAGGGCGCCACCGATCCGAACGCGGCGCTCGACCCCAACGGCGCGCCCAACACCGCGGGCAGCGCGACGCCCGAGACCGTCGACCCGAACGCGGCCGACCCCAACGCCGAGGCGGCGCCGGGCGCCTTCCCCGAGCCGAGGGCCCTCGCGGCCAACGCCAACGCGCCCGCCGATCTGCGGTACGCGGCCAACTCGCCCGCGGCCGATGTGCGCGGTCAGAGCCCCGTCATCGCCCAACGCGCCCAGCCCGTGCGTCGGGTGGCCCCCCTCGCGGCCGCGGTCACGCCCCGGCCCGCGGCGACGGTCCGCACCGTGACCGCCCCGGCGGCGCGGCCCGCGGCCCAGGTCGCGTCGACGAACGCGGTCATCGGCTCGGCCGCCGTGCGCACCGGCACCACCCTGCACCTCCGCATGGACGGGCCCATCACGGCCCTCCAGGGCCCCGGCGCGAGCGGCGCCGCCATCGTCGTGCGGGTGCCCGGCCGTCGCTCGCTCGACGTCGCGAGCCCGATGGTGCGCCTCGACCCGCGCCTCGCGGGGGCGGGCATCCGAAACAGCGCCCAGGGGGCCGAGCTGACCCTGCGCTTCCGCACCGCCGCGCCGCCCTTTTCGGCCCGCGCGCGGGGCAACACCCTTGAGATCGTGCTCGGCCCGACCCCGGGCGTGCGCGTCGCTCGCCGCTAAGGCCCCTCAGCGCCTCGCCAGCGCCCGCTCCGCGCCCTCGACGGGTGGCGCCCCCTCCGCGGGGTCAGCGCCCCTCGCCGGGGGCGTTGGAGTTCGCGGGCGAGGGGTGGTAGAAGCGCCCGCGATGAAGCTTGAGACCCTTGTGATTCACGCTGGCCAGCACCCTGACCCGGTCTCGGGTGCGGTGATGACCCCGATCGTCTTGTCGAGCACCTTCGCCCAAGACGGCCCGGGCAATCACAAGGGCTACGACTACTCGCGCTCGGGCAACCCGACCCGCAACACCCTTGAGGCGTGCGCGGCGGCGCTCGAAGGGGCCGAGCACGGCTTCGCGTTCAGCTCGGGCTGCGGGGCCACGACGACGATCTTGCACACGCTCCGCCCGGGCGACCATGTGGTCTGCGGCGACGACGTGTACGGCGGCACCTTTCGCATCCTCGACAAGGTGATGAAGCCGATGGGCCTCGCGGCGACCTTCGTCGACATGACCGACCTCGCGCGGCTCGAAGCGGCCTTTCGGCCCGAGACCAAGCTGGTGTGGCTCGAGACCCCGAGCAACCCCATGCTCAAGGTCTTCGACATCGAGGCTGTCTGCGCGCTCGCCCGCGCCCGCAACGTGCCCGTGGTGGTCGACAACACCTTCGCCACGCCCTTCGCGCAGCAGCCCCTGAAGCTCGGCGCCACGGCGGTGGTGCACTCGACCACGAAGTACCTGAACGGCCACAGCGACGTGGTCGGCGGCCTCGTGATGAGCAGCGACGCGGCCTTCTCAGAGCGCCTGCGGTTCTTGCAGAACGCCATCGGCGCGGTGCCCTCGCCCTTTGATTGCTTCCTCGTGCTCCGCGGGCTGAAGACCCTCGCCGTGCGGGTGCAGCGTCACAGCGAGAACGCGATGGTCTTGGCGCGCTGGCTTGAGGCCCACCCTGACGTGGCGAGGGTGTACTACCCGGGGCTTGAGAGTCACCCCCAGCATGCGGTGGTGAAGAAGCAGATGCGGGTGCCCGGGGGCATGATCTCGTTCGTGCTGAAGGCCGGCGGCGACGGCGACACCGCCGCGCGGAGCCAGCGCTTCTTGTCGGCCCTCAAGGTGTTCACCTGCGCCGAGAGCCTGGGCGGGGTCGAGTCGCTGATCGAGCTGCCCGCGGTGATGACGCACGCGTCGATCCCGGCTGAGATTCGCGCGCAGCTCGGCATCGACGACGGGCTGATTCGCATCTCGGTGGGCATCGAGTCGGTTGACGACCTGCGCGACGATCTGAGCGCGGCCTTTGAGACTTCGCGCGGCGCGTGAGAGACTGCGAAAGGTAGACCATGAAGACTGCTTTGAAGGCTTTGTTGACCGGGGCGACGGTGCTCGCCGCGGGCTGTGGTGACGACCCCGTCCCGCTCACGGGTCGCGTGATTTGGACGGTGAGCTGCATCGCCGACGGCGGGGGCGCCAACTGCCCCGCGACGCGGCAACGGGTCGAGCCCACCCCGGGCCCGCGGGTGCTGATGGAGTGCGCCGTCGGCCCCGGCAGCGCGGGCACCTCGGTGACCTTCCGCGTGGCGGCCCTCGACGAGGGTCAAGACGGCTTCGACCTGAGCACCCAGGCGATGTTCGTCACCGGCACCGTCAACGGGGCCGGGCAAGAGATGCAGAGCGGCCGCATGGTCGTGCGCGGCCTCGGGTGGTCGTTCACCTCGCAGCTCGGGCCCACCCAGCCTTGCCACGTCACCGTCGACACCCTCAACGGCAAGAACATCACCGGCCGCGTGCGCTGCGAGGGCGCTGTCGACGACCAGGCCCCGCCGCGCCGCCGTGTGGTCGCGGGTGACGTGCCCTCGACCCGCACCGGCGACAGCGGCGAGTTCACCTTCTCGGCCTGCTCAGACCCCATCTGAGCGCGCGGCCCCTGCGGGGCGCATCGCGCTCGGAGAGCCTCTTCAGCGCATGGGCTTCGACGCGTGCTCGCGGCCGTCGAAGCGCATCAGCGTCGCCCGCCCGTCGACGGTGGTGACGAGCGCCGTGGGGCGTCGCCACACCCGGTAGAGGTTCTTCAGCGTGTCGCGGGCCTTCTCGACGTCGAGGTCGACGCCGTGATGGTCGTGCCGCAAGAAGAGCTCGCCGCGGTTCTCGTAGTTGCCGTCTTCGACCGAGATGAACGGGTTGCCGAAGTTGGTGAGCTGCTGCAAGAGCTTATCTTTAATCGACTTGAATTGCAGCGAGTCGATCTCGTAGCGGTCGTTTCGGTTCGACCACGCGTAGGTGAACATCTTCTGCTCGATGCAGAACTCTGGGGTCAGAAACTCATCGATGAAGGTCACGTCGGTGTGCAGGGCGCGCACCTCGAAGATCTTCTTCTTGCCGAGCCCGAGGCGCAGATCCCAGTGCTTGCGGTCTTCGAGCGAGTCGCAGTCCTCCCACTCTTTGCCGAACTGGCCTTTATCCCACCGGCTCTCGATGTGGCGGTAGAGCTCGACGCCGAGCTTGTACGGGTTGATCGACCGGCCGTTGGTGGCGAGCACCGAGGCGTTGCGGTCGGCGTAGTCGACGATCTCGTTCGCGTCGAGGGCGTACCCGGTCATGATGCGCGAGTGGTAGAAGCTCGCCCACCCTTCGTTCATGATCTTGGTCTGCGCTTGCGGCCAGAAGTAATACGCCTCCTCGCGGATCACCTCGAGCACGTCACGCTCCCACCGCTCTAGCGGCGCGTGATCGAGCAAGAACTTCAGCACGTCGCGCTGCGGCCGCTCGGGGAAGCGCCGCGCCTTGGCCGCCTCGGCCTCGGCCTTCTTGCGCTGCGCGTCGAGAAACTCATCAGGGTTGATGAACGAATCCATGTAGCCCCGGGCCTTGAGCCGCGCGGGTTCGAGGGCCTCGGGCTCGTCGACGGGGGGCGCCGCGGCGCGCCCTTCGAGCATCCGCGCGGGCGGGTCGATGAGGTTCTCAAGCGACAAGCACACGTCGATGAACTCTTCCACCGCAGAGACGCCGTAGCGCTCGGTGTGCCGACGGATCCGCGCGGCGTGGTTGGCGAAGGTGTCGATCCATTTGCGGGTCGGGAGCCGGTCTTTGCGCGACACCACCAGGTCTTCGGCGCTCTCGGGGGGGCGGCGGTCTTGGTCGGTGATCTTGAAGGCGAAGTTGTTCTTGAAGAAATCGTTGTGCCCGCACACATGGGCCATCACGAGCTTCTGGTCGGTGAGGCTGTTACCCTCAAGGAGGTAGGCCACCGCGGGGTTGTTGTTGATCACCATCTCGTAGATGCGCGACAACCCCCACTCGCCGCTCTTCTTCAGCCGCTCATACTCCATCCCCCAACGCCAATGCGGGAAGCGCGTCGGGAAGCCCCCGTACGCCGCCACCTCGTTCATCTCGTCAAAGGTGAGCACCTCGAACACCTGGGGGAAGAAGTCGAGCCCCAGCGAGCGCGCATGATTCTCGATCTTGCCCTGCCACGTCCGCAGGTACTCTGGCAGATCCTGGTCGATGCCCATTCGTGCCATGGTGCGCTACTTCCCTTTGCCGAGAAAGGTCTTGATGCTGTCGATGATGGCGTCTTTGTCGCGAATCTCGCTGGTGATGACCCGGTCGTCTTTGCCGAGGTGCTCGCGCAGATCTTTCACGAACTGCCCCGAGCCGTAGGGGCTCTCGACCTGGCCGTAACAGAACATGTTGACCACCGGCAAGATCTTCTCTCGTAAGAGGCTGATGCACTGCTGCGTGTCGTCGACGCTCCAGTTGTCACCGTCTGAGAAGTGAAAGGGGTAGATGTTCCAGTCTTCAGCGGGGTACCGCCGCTGGATGATGTCGTGGCAGAGCTTGTACGCCGACGAGATCATGGTGCCGCCCGACTCGCGGGTGTGAAAGAAGGTGTCGCGGTCGACCTCTTTGGCCGACGCATCATGAATGATGTACACCGATTCGAGCCCGCGGTACTGCGAGCGCAACCACGTATCGAGCCAGAAAGACTCGATGCGCACGATCTCTTTCTGCTCGTCGCCCATCGAGCCTGAGACGTCCATCATGTAGACGATGACGGCGTTGGCGACGGGCTGGGTCGACACGTTCCAGCTCCGAAAGCGCTTGTCGTCTCGGATGGGCACGATGGCGGGGCGCTCGGGGTTGTACACCCCGCTCGAGATCTGCCGCTTCAGGGCCTCGCGGTAGGTGCGCCGAAAGTGCCTGAGGCTCTCGGGGCCGGTGCGCCGGATGCCCGTGTACTTGTCTTTGTCGGCCACCACCCGCGCCTGGCCGCGGGGCTCGATGCGCGGCAATTGCAACTCTTCGCCCAAGATCTGCGCGAGGTCGTCGAGGGTGATGTCGACCTCAAGGGTGTGCGCGCCCTCGCCCTGGCCCGCCTTGCCCTGGCCGCCTTCGCCCTCGCCCTCTTGCCCCGACACGGGGTCGCCGGGCTTGCCCTCGCCTTGACCCGCGCCGCCTTGCTGGCGCTCGCCGAAGCGAAACCGCGGGATGTCAATCTGCGGCACGGGGATCGACACCGTGTCTTTGCCTTGACGGCCGAGGAGCTCACCCTGAGAGATGTAACGCTTCAGGTTTTCGCGCACCTTGCCTTTGACGATGTCGCGAAAGCGGGCATGATCTTGGTCGATTTTTAGTGCCATAACCCCATCGTCTCTTCAATGAAGTGCGCGGCCCCGCTCAGCGGAGCTTCTTCAATCGACCGCGGCTCGCGTCGGCGATGACGATGAGCACCGAGAGGGGCAGGCCCAAGAGCCCCCCGAGCACGGCGCCGACGGCCATCGCCACGGGCCAGAAGGCCCCGTGCAGCCACGCAAACACCGCCTCGGGGATGAACCACGGCGCCTCGGCCCCGCGGAGGAGGAAGAACACCCCCGCGGCGCCGAGCGCCGCCAAGGTCATCGTGCTGAGGAAACACTTCAGGAGGGTGTAGCCCCAGCCGCGCCGCGCAGGGGCCGCCGCCGGGGTCTCAGTCGGGTCAGCGTCGCTCATGACCCACGAGTGTAGCGCGCTTCGCCCGACCCGCGAGCCCTTCTGTGACCCCGCCGCAGCGATCATCCCTTGACGTCGCCGCGGGCGAAGATCGAGCTCACGTACTCGAGCACGTTCTGCGCAGAGATCTCGTCGTAGCCGAAGTCGCGCATGAGCCGGGTCTTCACCGCGTCGATCTTCTCTTGGGTCTCGCGGTCCATCACGTTGCTCACGATCGAGGTGAACTTGATGGTGTCTTTCTTGTCTTCAAAGAGCTTCAGCTCGAGGGCGCGCCGGAGGCGGTCGTTCGTATTCCACGAGAACTTCTTGCCTTCGAGGGCGAGGGCGCCGATGAAGTTCATGATCTCGCGACGAAAGTCGTCTTTCCGCGACTCGGCGATCTCGATCTTCTCTTCGATCGAGCGCATGAGCCGCTCGTCGGGCTCCTCGTCGCGCCCGGTGTACCGGTTCTTGACCTTCTCTTTGAGGGTGTGGGCCCGCACGTTGTCGACATAGTTCGCCGCGAGCTTGGCGATCTCGCTCTCGTCGGCCGAGATGGCGCGCTGCACCTCGTTCTTGATGATCTCTTCGTACTCGCGCCGCACCACCCCGATGAGGTCGGTGTACCGCTTGCGCTGCTCGTCGCTGGTGATCAGCGAGTGGGCCTTGAGGCCCCGCTCGATCTCGTTCATCACCATAAAGGGGTTGAGCGTGGGCTCCTCGTACCGCACCAGCGCGTTCGAGAGCATGTCTTGCACGAAGCGGGGCGAGATCCCGTCCATCCCTTCGCGCTTGGTGTCTTTGCGCAGCTCTTTGACGGTGTCTTGGGTGAAGCCCGGCAAGAGCTTGCCGTCGTAGAGCTTCAGCTTCTGGAGCAGCGAGATGTTGTGCTTCTTCGGGTCTTCGAGCCGCGTGAGGAGCGCCCACATCGCGGCCACTTCGAGGGTGTGCGGCGCGACGTGCTTGCCCCGCACCTTGCCGCGCCCGAACGACTTCGCGTAGATCCGCACCTCTTCAGAGAGCCGGGTGATGTACGGGATGTCGATCTTGATCGTGCGGTCGCGCAGGGCCTCCATGAACTCGTTGGCCAGGAGCTTCTTGTATTCGGCCTCGTTGGTGTGCCCGATGATCACCTCGTCGATGTCGGTCTGGGCGAACTTCTTGGGCTTGATACGGTGCTCTTGCGAGGCCCCGAGGAGATCATAGAGGAAGGCCACATCGAGCTTCAGCACCTCGACGAACTCGACGATGCCGCGGTTGGCGATGTTGAACTCGCCGTCGAAGTTGAAGGCCCGCGGGTCGCTGTCAGAGCCGTACTCTGCGATCTTGCGGTAGTTCACATCGCCGGTGAGCTCGGTGCTGTCTTGGTTCTTCTCGTCTTTGGGCTGAAAGGTGCCGATGCCGACGCGGTCTTTCTCAGAGAGCAGCAGCCGCCTCACGCGGATGTGCCGCGCGATCACCTTGCCCCAATCGCCGGCGTAGCGATCGAGCAGGTGCTTGAAGATGAAGCGGCAGGCCGGGTTCAGCTCGCCCTCGACGACGACCTTGTGGCGGTCGTTGCCGAGGCCCAACTGCGCGATGGCCCGCTCGCGCCACTCGGGCGGGATGAGCCGCAGCGGCTCTTCATTCATGGGTGACGCGAAGGTGGTCTCGTCTTTGCCCGACACCATGCCGGTGCCTTCGAGGTCGACCCAGGTGTAGGTGTAGAGGGCGCCCTCGGGGGTGCGCGAGTAGTCTTCGATGCCCTTCTTGATGAGACGGGCGATGGTCGACTTTGAGGAGCCGACGGGGCCGTGCAGCAAGATCACCCTGCGCTCGGGGCCGTAGCCCTCGGCGGCGGCCTTGAGCACGTTGACGAGGCGCATGAGCGGGATGTCGAGCCCGAACACCGCGTCGCGGCCGCCCCCGTGCTCATCGCGGAAGAAGTTGTATCGAAACAACTTCTTCTTGTTGTCGACATACTCTTCAACGCCCGCCGACACGATCATGTCGTACACGCGCTGAAAGGCGTTGCGCGTCACCTCGGGGCGTGACTGAACAATCTGAAGGTAGTCTTCAAAGCTGCCCTCCCAGTGAAGGTCGCGGTACTGGTCATAGTCTTGAAGCGACGCGATCCGCTCGATCATCGATCCCATCATGCCCTCCGGCCTCTTCTCTTTCGCGCGCCCCGGGCGCACGACGTCAGAGTGTAGGAGCATGATGGCCCCGCGGCCACGAAAACCCGCCCTCAGGGCGCGCGGTAGAGGAGCACGCGGTTCTCGCTCCCGCGCACGTAGGTCACCTGCAAACACTCGCTCGCGCGGCTGCCGCGGGCGATGAGGTACATCGCGGGGGTCGCGCTGCTGATGGCGAAGGGCGCGAAGGTCGAGAAGGGCACGCTCAAGAGCCCCGACGCCGTGGGGATGTCGACGTCGAAGCTCGTGAGGATGCGGTTGGCCACCGCGAGATCGAAGGTGAGCTTGAGCCCGGTCTGGGTGCGGCACGACTCGCTCGGGTCGAAGGCCACGCGCACGCCGAACTCGGCGCTCACGCCCACGTAATTGCCCGGGGTCACCATCACCGACTGAAAGAGCTGATTGTCTTGCCCGCCGGGGCGCAGCGGCCCCGACGGCCCGTTGGCCATCGCGCCGGGGAAGTTGACCTCGACGGCGGCCCCGAGCTGCCCCGCGGCCACGCAGCTGCACCGCTCGACCACGCCGAAGCCGGGCGGGCGCTCTGACGCGGTCTGCGGCAGCCCCGTGAGGCTCGCGGCGTTCTCGCCCACCCAGAGCCGAAACGGGCCCCGCGCCGCGCCGAAGCCCGACACCACCACGGTGACCTGGTCGCCGCGCCCGAAGGGCGTCGAGCGGTACTCTGAGACGAGGGTGCTGCACGTGTCGCCGACCGTCGGCCCCGCGTCGGCGTCGCAGCGGTTGCAGAGCCTCCCGCTCGACTGCACATCGTCGGCGCAGACGAAGGGCCGCGCGAGCGCCGCTGTGTCGCAGCCCCGGGCCACAAAGACGCGGGTGTCGTAGCCCGCGCAGAGCCCGGTGTTGGTGCTCACCGTGAGCCGCGCGTCGCTGCGCATGGTGTAGCGAAACACCCGCGCCGTCGTGCCCGTCATGGTGTCGCTGCAGGTGCCCTCGACGGCCTCGCCGGGCATCGGGATGGTGACCCCGGCGTCGCCCGCGATGCTGCCCTCGACGAGCCGCGACTGGGGGCTCGTGTTCGAGAGCGTGGTGACCCCGGGTACATTGCAAGTGCCCATGATCACATCGGTTCTCGGGCCCATGTCGGTGAGCGGGGGGATGTCTGGCAGCCCCGTGTCGACCCCCGCGTCGAGGCCCGCGTCGGTGACCGCGCGGTCGGGCCCGGTGTCGCGCCGCCCGGCGTCGCGGCCCTTGAGGGCGTCGAGGTCGTAGCTGCACGCGGCGAGCGCCGCCGCCCCGAGGAGCCCCAGCGCGCGCCTCATAGACGCCCCCCGAGGGTCACGAGGCCGCCGCCCTGGAGCGGCACGAACGACGCCGAGGTGGGCCCCGCCGTCGGCACCTGGACCTCGCCCGTGGGCGCCGGGGGCCTGCGGTTCAGGTCGATCACGAAGGCCGCGGCGGTGCCGACGGCGAAGACCGCGCTCGCCACGATGCCGCCGTTGATGATGCCCTCGCGGAGCCGCATGTCGTCGATGGCCGCTGCGTCGCAGCCCGAGGCGCTCTGCCCGCACGAGTCGAGGAGGTTTCGGTACTGACGGTCGGCCAGGAGGCCCACCGCCACGGTGCCCGCGGTGGCCACGGTGGTGAGGCCGACGCCGACCCAGAAGGCGGTGCGCCAGGGCCTCGCGGGCTCGACGCGCTCGACGGGTCGCTCGACCACCACCACCTGGGTGTGGGGGGTGGCCGCGTTGGCGATCTCGGTCTCGATGATGCGAAGCCGCGCCTCGACCTCGGCCCGGTCAGAGGCCTGGGGCACGGCGTCGAGGTAGCGGCGGTACGAGCTGCGGGCCTGCTCCCACCGGTGGAGGTTATTGTAGGCGTTGCCGATGTGATAGAGCAGCATGGGCCTGCGCGAGAGGGCGTAGGCGCGCTCGAAGTTCGACGCTGCGGTGCTGAAGTCGCCCCGGCCGTACGCTTCTCGCCCGGCGTTGTAGCGCTCGCGCGCGATCTGATCGCTCTCGGCGTCGAGGGCCTGGGCCTCGGCCAAACGGGGTGCCACCGACGACAACGCTGCAACGAGCACGGCGCCTAGGCACCCGGCACCAACCATCCGTCCCATGATCGGTGACGATACAACAGCTTGGGCCTCGACGACGCCCGAGAAGTCACGGCCTCGGCGACTTTACCCGCGGCCCGCGGCGGGCGCGACGGGGGCTTCGCCGGGGCGCCGCTTTGATGCTACCGAGCCCCGCTCTTTTTGCGTTCGGCGAGGCGTTCGAGGAGCCGCGCGCGCACCCCCGGAGGCAGAAAGGGGCTGACGTCGCCGCCGAAGCCCGCGACCTCTTTCACCAGCGACGAGCTCACATAAAAATACTCTTGCGCGGTCATGAGGAACACCGTGTCGACCGCCGGGGCGAGGTGGTGGTTCATGCACTTCATTTGAAACTCGTACTCGAAGTCGGCCACGGCCCTGAGCCCGCGGATGATGGCCACCGCGCCGCGCTTGACGGCGTAATCGACCAGGAGCCCCTCGATGCGGTCGATCTCGATCTTGTGGGCCTCGTCGCCGAGGCCGCTGCGCAGGAGCTCCATGCGCTCTGCGGCGGTGAAGAGGGTCTGCTTCCGGGGGTTGTCGGCGACGGCCACGACGAGGTGGTCGAAGAGCCTCGCGCCGCGGCGGATGATGTCAAAGTGCCCGTTGGTGGGCGGGTCGAAGCTGCCCGCATAGACCGCGATGCGCGGCGCTTCGTTGGCGTGGGTGGGGGCGTCGACGGGCATGGCCTGGGGCTCCTTCTCGGTGCTGGGGGCGGCGCTTTGGGGGGCCACAAAGGTGACGCTGGTGTCGCCGTAGACGCGGGTCTCGGTGACCGCGAGGGCGCCCGCGACGCTTTGGGGCAGGGTGATCTGCTCGCGCGAGGCGTGCTCGACGACGATCTGGGCCCCGGGGCTGAGCATGCCGGGTTGGGCGAGCAGTACGAGGGCCTCGCGCTCGAGGAGGTGCCCGTACGGCGGGTCGATGAAGACCAGGTCGAAGGGCCCTTCGAGCTTCTTGAGCGCGCGGCGCACGTCGCGGCGGTGGACGTGAAAGAGTCTGGCCTCGACCTCGAGGTTGTCGAGGTTGGTCTCGATGGTCTGGCAGAGGCCAGAGTCGAGCTCGACAAAGGTGACGTGCCGGGCGCCGCGCGAGAGGGCCTCGATGCCGAGGGCCCCGGTGCCCGCGAAGAGGTCGAGGGCCCGAGCACCGTCGGGGAGATCGCCGAGGACGTTGAACACCGCCTCGCGCACCTTGTCGCTGGTCGGGCGGGTCTCCGCCCCGCGAGGGGGGCCGAGGAGCCGGCGTCCGCCGAAGGTGCCGCCAATGACGCGCATGATGAGCCTGCGTGGGTTACGAGAGACGAGAGCGAAGAGGCCGAGGGCTCAGAAGGTGAGCCCGAGCTGGATGCCGCCCGAGCGCGCGCCGAGCATGGGGCTGAACTGCAACCGACGCGCGGTGGGAGGCGCCGCCGCGGGGGCCGCTTCGCGACGCGGGTGATCGAGCACCACCAGCACGGCGCCCGCCACGGCGAGGGCCGCGCCGCCGATGCCGAGGCCGAGGGCGAGGGCGCGCTGGGTGTCGTTGCTGTCACAGAGGTCGGCCACGCGGGCGGCATCCGCGGCGCGGGCGCCGGTGGTGTACGACGCGGCGCGACCGCAGACGTCGCTCGCCGAGAGGGTGCCGCTGGGGTTGACCTCGCCCTGGAAGCGCGCCCAGGAGCCGTAGGGCTCGGCCGAGGTGGGGGTCGCGTCGCGGGCCGCGGTGGCGTCGCCGCTCGACCCGAGCCACTGCACCACCCCGACGGCGCCCACGATGACGCCCACGCCGAGGAGGCCGAAGCCGACGTAGCGCATCACCGGGGTGCGCTGCGGGGGCGGCGGCGGCAAGCGAATCACCGGGGCCTGGATGACCATGTCGCCGTTGGCGTTGGCGCTCGCGGCGGCAGCGGCAGCGGCGGCGGCGGCGGCCTCGGCGCGGGCCCGGTCGTCGGCGGCCATGATGGGCGTGAGGATGGTGTTGGCGATCTCGCGGAGCCGCGCCGGGTCGCGACCCTGGGCGCGCGGGATCACCGTGCTCTCACGGTGAATTTCGCGGCGCGAGGTCTGATCCCACAGGCTGACCTCGATGTTCAGCACCGCGTCGCGGCCGCGGCCGACGCGCGAGACGGTGCCGTAGATGAAGCGGTCGGCGTGCACGTCGCCGGCGACCCGAGAGAGGCACTCGGGCGACGAGGTCGAGCACCCGAGCACGGTGAACTCTTGTTCGAGCGAGGGCGAGGTCTGGGCGACGGTGTAGTTTTGCGCGCCGGCTGAAGCGCGCAGGGCCGTGGTGAGCCCCTCGGCGGCCTCGTCGTCGCCGTCGGGGGCGCGGAGGCCGAGCACATGGAGGTTGCCCCGACCCGTGGCCGGCGCGGCCGCTGTGGCTGCCGGTGTGGCGCTCGGGGTCGCCTGCGCCGCCGGGGTCGCCGTAGGGGCGGGCTGGGTCTGCGCGAGGGCCACGGACGAGAGCATCATCGCACCGAGAACCACGCCAACACCGAGTCGCACCGCACGAGCCTTCATGTGACCTGCCCTTTCGTAACCAGTCTCATCGCCTTTGTTGCTGCGGCCCGAAGCCCTGACCCGAGGGCCAGGTGACCGCCGCGGCGACACCCTCGCGCGGGCAGAACCCCACGCGACGCCCTATCATCGCCAATGTCAGGCTCGGTCTGCAACCCCTCATCGGCCCCCTCGTGCCCGCTTCGCTCGCTTCTTGACCCAGGCCCCCGGGGTCGTGCGAGAGAGCGAACCCCGTGACGGCCCCTTGGACCATCGGTCGTGTGCTCACCTGGGCCGCTCGTGATTTCGCAACGCGCGAGGTCGAGAGCCCCCGATTCGAGGCCGAGCTGCTCCTCGCGTCGGCGCTCGGGCTCCGTCGCATCGACCTCTATCTGCGCCACGAGCAGCCCCTCAACGACGCAGAGCTTCAGCAGTTTCGAGGCTTCGTCGAGCGCCGCCGTCGGCACGAGCCGGTGGCCTACATCTTGGGCCTGAGGGCCTTCTACAACCGCGATTTTCTCGTCGACGCGAGGGTCTTGGTGCCGCGCCCCGAGACCGAGGGGGTCGTCGACGCGGCGCTCGAAGCGCTCGCCAAAGAGTCCGAAGCGCCCGCGCGGGTGCTCGACCTCTGCACGGGCTCGGGGTGTATCGCGGTGACCCTCGCGGCCGAGCGCCCGCGGTCGACGGTGTGGGCCGTCGATCTCTCGCCCGGGGCCCTCGCGGTGGCCTCCGAAAACGCTGCAAAACACGGAGTCTCGTCGCGGGTTGTGCTCTGCGAGGGCGACCTCTTCGGGCCCCTCGACCCGGGGCTCCGCTTCGACGTGATCGTGTCGAACCCGCCGTACATTCCGCACGCGGTGATGGCCGAGCTGATGCCCGATGTGCGCGACCACGAGCCGCACCTCGCCCTCGACGGCGGCGGCGACGGCCTCGACCTCGTGCGTCGGGTGGTCGCCGAGGCGCCCGGGTGGCTCTCGCCGGGCGGTCGCCTCGTGGTCGAGTTTCACTACGATCAGGGCCCCGCCGTGAAGGCCCTCGCCGAGTCTGCGGGCTTCGCTTCGGTGAAGATCGTCAGAGATTTCGGGGGTCACGACCGCCTCGTGGTGGCCACCCTCGGCTGAGGTCAGGGCGTCGTCTCGGGGGCCATGGGGCCGAGGCCGCCGTAGCGGGCGCGGAGGGCCGTTGAGAGGCTCCGCGACTGGGCGATTTGCCCGAAGACCGTGGCGCCCTCGGTGGCGGTGCGGGCGTAACGGCTGCCCTCGCGGGTGACGCGGTAGAGGCCGAAGCGGGGCGCGAAGCCGAGGTGCCACTCGTAGTTGTCCATCAACGACCAGTGGTAATATCCGCGGACGTCGACGCCGTCGCGGCGCGCGCGGGCGATCTGTTCGAGGCTGCGTACGACGTTCTCGGCTCTGCGCTGGCCGTTCTCGGCGGCGATGCCGCCCTCGGTGACGGTGAGCGGGAGCCCCGCATAGCGTCGACCGAAATCGCGCAAGACGTTGTAGATCCCGGGTTCGAAGAACTCGTAGCGCATCAAGGGCACGACCTTGCTGGGGTCGAGGGGCGGCACGCAGGCCGAGCGAAAGCCCTCGAAGCAGACGTTCGCGTTGATGCGCGGGATGAGCGCCGGGGTGGCCGAGACGCCCGAGCGAAAATAGTACTGGAGCCCCAGCCAATCGAGGTGATTGCGCCACTCGGGGTGCTGCTCGTCGGGGGTGCCGTCGAGGCTCGGGTCGAAGACGCCGTTCACCAGCGCGTCGATGAAGAGGTAGTGGTAGACGTACCGAACGCGGTCGCGGGCGGCGATGTCGGCGGGGTTGTCGCTGAGCCTGCCGGCGCGCGCGGGCACCCACTCGGCCACCGAGAGGGTCATGCCGACGTGAGCGGCCACGCCGTCGCCGTCGGCGTCGACGGTGTCGTTGGCCTTGATGGCGTTGTAAATCGCGACGTGGGCCCGGAGGTAGTTACGGAAGGCCGACACGAGCCGCTCGATGTCGGTCAAGAGCAGGTTTCGCCCCGGCGGAAACTGCTCAAGCCCGTAGCTCGCGAGGAGGTAATTCACGGGCTCGTTCAGGGTGGCCCAATCGTCGACCCGGTCGCCGTAGCGCCGCGCGAGGAGCGCCGCGTGTTCGGCCAGCTCTTCGATGATCTGTTGCGCCCCGGCGTCGTGATCCCAACCGCAGAGGTCGGTGTCGCGGGGCCCGGGGCAGGGGGTGCGCCGCAAGGGGTCGTCGACCCACCGCGGTGACGAGAAATGGTGAACGGTGATCATGGGCCTGATCTGCCGCGCCCGCAGCGCGTCGAGGAGCCGTCCGTAGGCCGCCAGGGCCGCCTCGTCGACCTGATCGCGTTGTGGCTCGACCCGGGCCCACTCGACGCTGAAACGGTACGCGTCGACGTGGAGGTCGCTGAGGAGTTGCGTGTCTTCGACCGCCCGCGAGAAGCCCTGCACGGCGTCGTTGACGAAGACCCCGTGCCCGAGGCCGCCCCGCGCCGTGGGGAGGCTCCAGACGTACCAATCGTTCTGGGTGTTGTCGTCTTCGATCTGGGCGCTCGCGGTGGCGACGCCGAAGGTGAAGCTCCCGACCCCGGCGTCGCCCGAGCGGGCGCCCGTGGGGGCGAAATCGACCGCGCCCGGGCCGAGGAGCTCGCGCGGGTCGAAGGTCGGCGCGTCTTCACCCGGGCCCGCGTCGACGGCGCCGTCGTGCGCGCCCGCGTCGGTCTGCGAGGGCCCCGCGTCGGCGACCGGCGGCGGCGACTCGGTGCACCCGGTCAGCGCTGCGAGGGACACGAGGGCGAGGGCCAAGGCAGGGCGGCGGCGCTTCACGCCCGTGACCGTACGCCCGACTCCGGTGACGAGACCAGCCCCTATGGCTGACGCAACACGGTGCGCCTGGCGTGACCTCACCTCCTGTGGCGCGCCCTGTTCTCGCGCCGCCTCTCCCGCTCGGACAGATGTTTGCCTGCGGAACTTCGTTGACACGCGGGTGTGCGAGGGAGCCTCGCGTCTCGCGTTGCCTCTCCCGTGGTGGGCGTACGGCCCCGCGTCTGGCATGACCTCACCCCCTTGGGGGCGTACGGCCCTCGCGCCCCCTCTCCCTGTCAGGAGAGGGGCAAAGTGCGACATACGTCATTTGGTTTTTCATTAATACTATCATGTCTTAGCAAATTAGCATTATTATTGTTTAACACTCCTTGATTGAGTCCACTTTTGCCCCTCTCCTGACAGGGAGAGGGGGCGCGAGGGTTGGGCATCTCCCAGGGGGTGAGGTCACGCCAGGCGCGAGGGCCGAACGCCCCCCCAGGGGGTGAGGTCAAGCAGGGCACCGATCGGCCCTCATGCCGCATATCAACTCAATTCAACGGGTAAACATCTGCCCGAGCGGGAGTGGCGGCGCGAGGGCCGTACGCCCCACAGGGGCGCCTCCGCTCTTGGCGATGACGCTTACCGTCACCGCCTAGAGGGCCGGGTTGATCGGCACGCCGAGCTGCAGGTCGCCGTGCAGCTCGCAGAGCCCGCGGACGCCGTCGAGGAGCGCCTGGCCGGCCCCCGCGCGGGCGAGCACCGCGGCGCGGTTGGTGAGGCTCCCGCAAGCGCTCTCCCAACGCGAACGCAGGCGGTTGCGGCTCGTGACGATGCCCGGCATGCGCGGGTCGGTGAGCGCCTCGGGCCGCGCCGCGAGGGCGCCCGCGGTGTTCTCAAAGGCCATGAAGACCCCGCGGAGGGTGCGGGCGTGAACCCAGAGCCGCGCGAAGCTCTCGTCAAAGACGTAGGGCGTCCGGGTGGCGAGGCGCGGGTTCGGCGGGGGCGCCGCGGGGGCCCTCACCGCCGTGAGGCGCTCGAAGCGAAAGCTGTCGGCGCCGAGCGAGACCAGCCGTAGGGCCCCGCTCCAGAGGCCCTCGCGGGCGAGCAGGAGCGGCTGCGCGAGACCCGGCACGTCGAGGGCCGCGGCCTCGAAGACGGGCATCGGCGCGTCGTAGAGCACCCGCGGCGCGGTGCCGACCTGAAAGACGCGCCGGTGCCCCTCGCCGACCACCACCGCGCCGTTCGGCAGGGCCACGATGCCCGCCGGGGCGACAAGCGCCTGGCTCGGCTCAAGCGGCCCGGGGGGCGCGACGGGGGCCTCGTTCGGCGGCGACACCGCGTCGGCCGAGGGACGCTCGCGGAGGCTGAAATCAAGAGCAATTTCGCGGTCTTCGGCGGGCTCTGTGACCGGCCGCTGGTCGAAGCGGGTCACCGTGCGCGCCCCCGCGTCGACCGCGGCGAGGGCGACGCCGTCGCGCTGATCGAGGGCCACCACGAGCCGCCCGCCCAGTCGGCCGAGGTGCAGCGCGCGGAGGGCGCGCGGAGGCATCTGCGGCGCGAAGCCCGCTTCGGGTTGAAAGCGCAGGGTCTCAAGGCGCGGGTGCGCGCAGTCGATGGGGGGGCCCTCTTGCTCGCGCGGCGGGGTCTGCGGCATGAGCTGGCGGTTGGGCGCTTCGATGCGGGCCGAAGGGTCGCTCGGGGCGTCGAGGGGGGCGCGCGGCGCGCCCGCGAGGCAGCGGGTGAGGGTGGCGGCGAGCACGGTCTGGTCGCCCGCGCGCAGCAGCTCGATCGCGCCCACGGTGTCGCCGCTCAGGCCCGTCGAGAGGGCCATGGGGGTTCGGGCTTCGAGGGCGGCGGTGAGCCTGATGGCCCGCACGGTGCCGCGCACCTCGTCGTCGGTGACGGTGGCCCCGGTCCACGCGAGGGCGAAGCCGTCGCCCTCGGCGACGACGCTGACCCGCGAGAGCCGCGCGTTCTCATGGAAGATCACCCGCGGCGCGCCGCGGCTCTGGCCTTGCGCGTCGAGGGGCACCACCACCACGTCGCCCCCGGTCGAGTTCACCGGGCCGAGCGGGTCGAGGGTCGCGGGGGGCAGCCCCGTCGGCGCCGGTCGACGCGGCGCCGCCACACCGGGCGCGGGGCGCGGCCTCGGCGGCGGGGTCACCGCGGCCACGAGGAGCCCGCCCGCGGTGGCCGACCACGCCAGGGCCACGGCGCGCGCGTCGAGGGCGAGGGTGACGTCGTCGCGCACCCGCTCGGCCCGCACCGCGTCGCCGTCGCGCCCGAAGGTCACCAGCGCCGACCGCACCTGGGCGCGGCCGGTGTTGACGTTCTCGACGTAGGCCACGAGCGCCGCGGGCCCGTCGGCGGCCACCGCGAAGGTGCGGGCGAACGCGAGGGCCTCGCCGTGCCGCACCTCACGGGGCGCAGGGCCCCCGCGGAGCGCCTCAAGCGGCGTGGTCTGGGCCCACCCGAGGGCCGAAGCGAGGCACAATCCGAGCGAGGCCGCGAGGGCCCCTGGGGCACACTTTCGCACGGTACGTTGCCTACGGGGTGTTGCGGCAACGGGGCGCGGTGTCAAGCATTCGTTGCGCCTCGCGGCGGAGCGGCGGAGTGCTGAAAACACGCTCCCGGCCACGGGCCGAGAGGGTGTAGCATCGCGAGGCTGTGCATCCCCAGAAGTTGTGGTCGAGCGCCGACGTCATCGCGGTGCGCGAAGGTGCCTACGAAGCGCTCTTTGCGCGCGGCGAGTTCGAGGCCGAGTCACTTCGGATGGAGTCGCTGCTCGACGCGGCCTTTCACCCCGATTCGGCCGAGGTCGACCCGGGGCTCGGGCTCGCCTTCGTGCTCCTGCCAGACGGCGGCGACGCGGGGCTTCGGCGGTTGAGCGAGGCCATCGCGGCGGGCGCCGTGGGCTGGCCCGTGGGGCACGCGCTGCTCGGGTATCTCGGCCTCCTCGGCGCGCCTGACGCGCTCCGAGAGCGGGTCGCGTCGGTCTTCGACGGGGTGGCCTCGACCCGGCCTGAGGCCCTCGCGGCGAGCGCCATCGGCGGCGGCGATCTTCGCGACTACCGCGACCACTACGAGCAGCTTCGCCGCGCCGAGGCGAGCCTGGCGGGCCTCGCGGGGCGTTGGCCCGTGGTGGTGGCGCGGCAGTGGTTCGACTTCGTGCTGGCGCGCCGCTGGTCGGGCTTTGAGAGCCTTCGCGCGTTGAACCTCGGCGAGCTCGACCCGGCCTCGCGCTGGCTGGTGAGCACCGCCGAGTTTCTCGCGGGCGAAGAGGGCGCTCGGCTCTCGATGATCGCTTGCGCCGAGGCCATCGTGGGCCCCGTCGACCCGCGCTGGCCGCGGCTGTCGCGCATCGTCGCGCGCGAGATGGCGGCCCTCGTGGCAGAGCCCTTCGCGCTCCGATGGCGGCATCTTCAGTGCGCCGCGGCCCGCGATCACGCCGCGGCGGCGGTGCGTCACTGGCTCGGCGCGACCCAGGGCGATGCGCGCCCCGAAGAAGACCTCGGGGTCTCGATCCCGCCGGGGGGGCCTCACGGCAGCCTCGGGGTGCTCTCGCCCGAGCCCACGGCGGCGGCCCGCGCGGCCGAGGCGTGTCGGCAGAAGGCGGGTGAGTTTCTGCTCGATTGGTTTGTGCAAGACCGGGCCATCGCGCGGCCCGTCGATGCCTGGGCGGCCGACGTGTTGCGGCTCTATCACCGACTGCGCGGGGTGGTCATGCTCGGCGCCCTCGGAGCCTCGCGATGAACACCTTTGATCAAGCCGTGTGTGCGCTCCGAGAGGCCCTCGACGGGTGGAATCGCGGGGCCGTGCCCGGGCTGATTTCCCGCGCCGCGGTGCTCTTCGACGAGGCCGCCCGTGACCCTGAGCCTCGCACCCGCGCGGTGGCCCGGGTCGGCGCGGCGGTCTCGCGCGGCTTCGCGGGCGACCCTGAGCTCGCGCGCCGTCGGCTGCTCGAAGCCATCTCCGAGACCCCTGACCTCGCCGCGGGCTACGTCGCCCTCGGGATGCTCTGCCTCCGCGACCCGCACCCCCTCGACCACGCGCAGACGGCCGTTTGGGCGCTCTTGGCGGCCCGCGATCTCGCCCCGGGGGTGCCCTGCATCGAGCGCATGTTGCCGCCCGCGTTCACCGCGGCGGGCGAGTTCATGTCGGCGCTCCAGAGCGCCCGCTCGGCGATGCAGCTCGACCACGACGACGACGAGTCGCGGCTCTGGGCCGCGATGTTGCGGCTCTACTTCGGCGGCGATCTCTCGGCCACGGCGGTGCTCTGCAACGAGGTGCCTGAGCTCGCGATGGCCTACGGCAAGAGCTCGGCGGCGTGGCTCGGGGCGGTGGCGGGGCACTACGCGCGGGCGGAGTTTCATGAGGCGCGGGTCTCGCTCCGCAAGGCGATCGCGCCGCTCAAGATCGGCGACGCCCAAGACGCGCCCTGGGTCGACGGCGCGCGGCGGTGGTACCGCGAGCTCAAGGGCTTCGGGCCCGGGGTGGCGATGTCGGGCGACCGCTGGCTCCGCGATGTGGGGGGCTCCCAGAGCGAGTACGCCCGCACCCGCGCAGCCTTGTCGGCCTTTCGCGAGCAGGTGAGCCTCCGGCCCGAGCGGGCCGCCGCCGAGGGGGTCGAGGTGTTGGCCGTCGAGGGCCTCGTCGGTGAGCTTGAGGCCCGCACCCGGCGCGGCATTCTTGAGTGGGGCGCGCGGCTCATCCTACGCGGGTTCGCCGAGGCGTACCTGCCCCTGGTCGCCTGGCTCGAAGCCCCCCCGATGGACGTCCTCGCCGCGATGGACCTCCTCGTGCTCGACGGCTAGAGACGCGCCCAAGTCGTCGGACCGAGCACCGCGAAGGGGCGCAAGTGATGCAAGGCGACGGGGCGAAGACGGGCTGTTGGCCCGTCGAGACCCGGCAACGCAGCAGCGCGCCGTGGACCTGAAGTGGGGCGACGGGAGACGACTTGGTCGCGTCTCAAGAGACGCCGTCACCGCCCCTCGACCTGGAAGGCCCCGCACGAGGGGTGCTCGATTTGCCCTGAGAACAAGGGCTCTGTGACCCGCCCGTGGAGCCCCACCATGATGTACCCGGGCGGTCGCGCGACCCACGCCTCGGGGCTGAGCGCGACCGCGTCGCCCGCACATCGCCCGCGCAAGGTGTAGCGCCCCGCGGCGCCGCTCGGCCCGTGATGAAACACGAACTCGGCCCTGAGCGTGTCGCCCGCAAAGCCAAGCACCCGCAGCGTGAGGGCGGTCTCGCCCTGGGCGCATTGGTAGCGCCCCTCCCATCGGGTGTGGGCGGTGAGGGCGCAGCCGCCCGCTGTCGGCCCGGGGCGTGGCCGTGTGACCCGCACCCGCGGCGCGTCAGCGTAGACCCCGGCGCCGAGGGTCAAGAGCGCCGCGCCGATCACCCGGGGCGCCCTCATTGAAACAGCGCGTCGAGCTCGGGGTCGTTGATGCCTGAAAATGCGAGCCGCAAGCTGGCTTCGTGTTGCCGCAGCACGGCGCTGACGCCCTCGCGCCGGGTGGCGGCCACCTGCGACACCCCGTAGAAGCTCAAATGCTCGGCGTGATCGGCCAGGAGCGCCGCGGCGAGGTCGCGAAAGCCGGGGAGATCCCAAGTGATCATCGCGGCGAAGAGCAGCCGATCGAGGAGCCGCACGTAGCCTGGCTCTGAGACACGGCGCGCGATGAAGCCCGGCAGGTCGGCGGCGGCGCGCCCGAGGAGCCACCACGTTCGGCTCGTGAGCTTGGTGTCGTCGAGGGCCACCGCGCACGCGAGCGCTTCGAGCTGCGTCTCGCTGAGCCCCCGCGAGAGGAGCAGCTCGCGCCAGAGCGCATGCTGATCGAGCACGGGGTCTTCGAGGGTCAGGGCCCGCTCGGCCCGAGCGAGGAGCTTCGGCTGCCGCACGAGCACATCGAGCACCCGAAGGCCGACCTCGTTGAGCCCCGAGGGCTGGCTGAACGCGAACACACGCCCGAGGTCTTGCGGGAGCCGGGTCGAGACCGCCGAGAGGTCGCCCCCGCCGTTGGCGTAGTCGTAGAGCCGCTCGCTGTTGGCGCTCGCGCCCTTGCCGATCTTCAACACCCGCGCGAGGTGATCGAGGGTGCCCTGCGGGTCGTCGACGCGCGACTGGCGCTCAGCCACCACGTCGCGGAGCTGGAGCACCTCGAAGCCGCTCGCGAAGAAGGCCGTCACGTCTTCGTACGAGGCGCTGGTGTGGTAGCCGATGGTGTTCGAGCCGTGCATGGCCTCGCCCCGCACGCGCACCCTGAGGCCCACGTCGTTCATCATCATGCGGTGGGCGTCGGCGAGCATCGCCCAGGCGTGCTTGTGATGGGTCGGGTCGACGGGCTGCTCGGGCAAGGCCTCGAAGATTTCAGCCCGCTTGACCCCGCTGCGATGCACCCAAAATGCCAGCGAGAGGAAGCGCTCGGGCAACGGGTAGAGCGGCAAGAGCGTGTTGCGGATGAAGGGCGCGTCGCCCAACCTGAACATCAGCACCACGTCACGCCCTAGGTCTCGCGGAGTCTCGATCTGCATGGCGCCTCGCTCTGCGCGGGTCTAGCAGAAGTTGCGCCGCCGTATGGGCGATTCGACGGCAAATGGGGGCACCGCGGGCGAGGTGGTGTATGCTCGCGGCGCGATGTCGGGCCTGACCTTGCTTGAACCTGGGTGCGATTTTGCCCGGGATTTTCGCATCGTACGGCCCCTCGCCGACGGTGGCATGAGCTCGGTGTATGTGGCCGAGCAGCGCTCCTCGGGGAAGCTGCGGGCGCTCAAGATCTTGAGCGGCGACTACCTCCGCGACGCCGCGAGCCGGGCGCAGTTCGAGCAAGAGGCGCGCATCGGTTCGATGATCAAGAGCGGCCACGTGGTCGAGGTGATCGCCGCGGGCATCGACGAAGAGACCGACCTCCCGTGGATGGCCATGGAGCTCCTCGACGGCGAAGACCTGGCCGATCTCGTGACCCGTCGGGGGCGCATCCCCTTCCATGAAGTGCGTGAGATTCTTGAGCAATTGGGCGATGCGTTGATCGCCGCCCACGAGGCCGGGGTGATCCACCGCGACCTCAAGCCGCGCAACATCTTCGTGGCGCGCTCGCAGCTCCGGGGCATGCCCTTCGTGGTGAAGGTGCTCGATTTCGGCATCTCGAAGCTGATCGATCGCTCGGCCACGAGCGTGGGCATCACGCGTCAGCTCGGCTCGCCGCTCTTCATGGCGCCCGAGCAGGCGCGCTCGGGTGCGCGGCTCCGTCGGAGTACCGACATCTGGCCCCTGGGGCTCCTCGCGTACTTCCTCACCACGGGCCGCTATTACTGGAAGGCTGTGACCGAGCAGGGCGTGAACATCAACGCCTTGATGCTCGAGATCGCGGTCGACCCCATCGAAGCGCCGAGCGTTCGGGCGGCCTCGCAGGGCCTCACGGGGGTGGTGCCCGAGGGCTTCGACGCGTGGTTTCTGCGCTGCATGTCGCGCGAACCCGAGGGCCGCTGGCCCGACGCGCGGGCCGCGATGGAGGGCTTCACCGCGGCCCTCACCCGCCCCCGCCGCGGCTTCGACGAGGGCTCAGAGCCCACGGTGGTGCGCCGCCTCCCCGACGACGACCCGCAGATGAGCGTGCCCACCGACGTGATGCGCCGGCCGGCCACCCTCGCGCCTGCCCGGGTGTCGAGCGCCCTCGCGCCGATGCCCACGCCGCCGGTGCGCTCGGGGCCCCACCCGGTGGCCGCGCCGGTGTCGCAGCTCCCGGTGAGCGGCGCGTTCGTGGCGGGCGAGGCCATTCACGCGACCACAGAGCCGCCGGGAAGCTCGGTGCGCGCGCTGGTGGCCGCCTCGCAGCCGGTGCCGACCGCCGTCGCGGGCGCCCCTTCGCGCGCCGACGTCGCCCGGGGGTTGAGCTTCGAGGCGCTGCGGTCGCAGCCGAAGGTGTGGCTCCTCGGGGCGGCGACGCTGGTGTTTCTGGCCTTGAGCGGCGGCTACATGCTCGCGGGCATTCAGGTGGGCCAGACCGCCGCCGAGGCGGCCCAGGGTGGGGCTGAGTTGAACACTGTTCAACTTCATTTTCAGGGGCTCCCGTCTGGGGCGCGGGTGACCGTGGCGGGGGTGCCGTTTTACTCTGACACGGCCTTCGCGGCGCGGGGGCAGGGCGCCATCGTGGTCGAGGTGAGCGCGGCGGGGTACGAGCCCGCGCAGGTGTCGGTGGTGCCTGACCGCGACCAGGAGGTGAGCGTTCCGCAGCTTCGGGCGACGCCGCCGGTGGTGCCTGTGGTGCCTGTGGTGGTGGCCCAGACGGTGGTCGTCGACGCGGGGCCGCCCGATACGGGCCCGAGCCCCGCGGTCGAGCGCGCGCCTTCGACGGCGACCCATCACCCCGCGCGGGTGCGCGAGCCGGGCGGCAGCGGCACCCTCGTGGTGGGGGCCGACCCGCCGCGGTGTGAGGTCTTCGTCGACGGGCACCGGGTGGGGCTCACGCCCGTGTTTGGGCACACCGTGGGCGCCGGCGAGCACCGGGTGATCTGTCGGCGACAGGGGCACCTGCCGATGCTGCGAACGGCCAGGGTCGAGCGCGGCGGCGAGCGCGAGGTGTTCTTCCCCGCGCCGTAGCGCGGCCGACGAGGCGAGATGAAGGCCCCCCGAAGAGGCGGAGGGCCTTGCGGGGGTCAGTGGGCGGCGGGGGCGGGGCGCTGGGCCGCGCGGAGGAGCTGCTCGCGCACGCCGGGCGGGAGCACCGCCGCGCCAGGCACGGGCTGACCAGGTGGCGGGATGGCCGGGATCTCAGCGGCAGGCGTAGGCGCCGCCGGGGCCGGGGCAGGGCCGCCCGCCTGGGCCGTGAGCGTGATGCGACCGAAGCGCTCAAGGGTGTGAAAGTCACCCCGTCGCGGCGCGCTCCACGCGGCGGCGCGGACGCCGCCCGACTTGGGCTCGTCCATCAGATAGAGGTTGAGCCGCACGGTGTCGCCGTTCTGCGGGGGCGTGTGCGCGAGGCCCGGCTGGAGGGCCGCCCACGGGATCGCAAACTCGACGGTGTACCCCGTGTCGTTGTCGTCGGCGTTGCCGATGGTGCCGTTGGCGCGCACCGCCGAGCGGGTCTCGGGGTTGTAGTCTGCGTGGCCGACCGGCGCCGGGTCGCGGGCGCGGTCGTAGCGCGTGTCAAAGCGCTGGTTGCGCGGCGAGACCTGAAACTCGAAGTAGTTCTGCCCGTCGCCATCGGGGTCGATCATCACCTCGACGGCGTCGTGCTCCCAGAGGTGATCGTCGCGGTTGGCCGAGACATCGACGAGGTTGGCGTCGCTGACCTCGAAGCCGATGTAGAGGTTGGTGTCGTCCCACAAGAGGCGCGCGCTGCCCCGGGCGTCGTTTTCGCCCGCGGGGTCGCCGGTCATGGTGTTGACAAAGGGCATCGTACGCGCGGCGTTTGACCACGCGGCTTCGTTCAAGTTGCCGTCTACTGCAATGGGGCCCGCCGCACGACCGACGGTCAGCTCAGCGACGGGCGGGGGAGGGGGGGGTTGTACACCCGTCTGCAGCTCGATCACCCGAGCGCGGCGGTCACCGTCAGTCTGGTTGGCGGGGGTCACGGCCATGCGGGGCACGCCGTCTTTCCACACGCCGACGTGGAGGCGCACGACCGGCGAGTTCCAATCCGCGGGGAGCTCGATGGTCTGTTCGTCGCGGATGAACTCGCCCGCGCGCCACAGCTCGGGCTGATAGGCCTGCCGGGTGGCGCCGACGGAGTCCATGTTGGTGCGCGGGCTCGTGGCGTCGTCGAGGTGGGTGAACAAGCGCCAGCCGTTGCCGGGCGGCGTCACACACTGCCAAAAGAGCGTCAGGGTGACCCGATGCCCAGGCTGGAAGGTGTTGTTCTCGGCCCCGCTGAGGTTGTACCCGAGGAGCCTGAGCTTGCCGTCGAAGTTGAAATCGAGGCGATGCTGCGGGGTGGGCGCGGTGCGCGACACCACCTGTCGACGGATGCTCTCAAGCTGCTGCTGTGAGGCGCCGCCATTGTTACGGCCAGAGGGTTGTTCTACGCACCCGGCCGCGAGGCCGAGGCATAGCACCCAACGCGCTACGGTCTTCATCGATGTCCTCTCTGGAAGCATTCGCGTGATCACTTCTTGCGGTTCTTCTTGCGGGCGTCACGCTCGCTTTTACGCTTGTCTTTCGGCTTCGCCGCGCCGCCCGTCTTGGGCCGATTCAAACCCGCGAGGAAGCTCTGCGGGTCATAATTCGACATGTTGCCCATGCCCGGGAATCCGCCGGGCATCCCGCCCATCCCTGGCATCCCCGGGAATCCGCCGGGCATCCCGCCCATCCCTGGCATCCCGGGGAATCCGCCGGGCATCCCCGGGAATCCGCCGCCCTGACCGGCCACCGCGGCTTCGAGCATCTCTTGCGCGAGCGAGGCGATGGCCTGATCGCCGCCCTGCACCTTCACCATGTCGCGGAGCTTCCGCGCCATCGCGAGCTGCTTCATCCCTGGCATCTTGCCGAGGAGGCCCGCCTGCTGGCCGATGCCCCCCATGAGGTCGCGCATCATCAAGAACTTGGCCACGAGCTCGGCCACGGCCTTCTCGTCGACGGCGGCGCCCCGGGCCACGCGCTGAAGCCGCGTGGGCTCGTCTTTGAAGAGCTCGGCGCGGTTGCGCTCTTGCCGGGTCATCGAGTTGATGATCGCCTTGACCCGGTCGAGCTCTTTCTCATCGACCTTGAAGTCGGGCGGCAGCGCGTCGGCGAAGAAGGGCATCTTCTCGAAGAGCTCTTGCAGCGGCCCCATCTTCTGGATGGTCTCGATTTGATGCACAAAATCGTCGAAGCCGAACTGACCTTGGAGCATCCGCAGGGCGTCGTCTTCGGCCTTCTTCTGGTCGACGACCTCTGAGAAGTCTTTGACGAGGCCGACGATGTCGCCCATGCCCAAGATGCGCGAGGCCATGCCTTCGGGGCGGAAGGGCTCCATCTTGTCCATCTGTTCGCCGGTGCCTGCGAACTTGATGGGCACCCCAGTGACCTCGCGGATCGACAGCGCCGCGCCGCCGCGGGCGTCGCCGTCGAGCATGGTCATCACCACCCCGGTGAGCCCGAGGGTGTCGTGAAAGGCCTGCGCCGTGGCCAGCGCGTTCTGCCCGATGGCCGCGTTGACGACCAAGAGGATGTTGTTCGGTTTGGTCTCTGACTTGATGGCGCGCAGCTCTTCCATCAAGGGCATGTCGATGGCGAGTCGACCGGCCGTATCGAGGATGACCACGTCTTTCTTCTGCACCCGCGCGACGGCGAGGGCGCGCTTGCACACCTCGACGGGGCTCGACCCGGGCACCGCGAAGACCGGCACGTCGATCTTCTTGCCGAGCACCTGGAGCTGCTCGACCGCGGCGGGGCGCTGGAGGTCGGCGGCCACGAGCAAGACCTTCTTGCCTTGCTTGGCCAGGAGCCGCGCGATCTTGGCCGAGCTCGTGGTCTTGCCCTGACCCTGGAGCCCCACCATCATCAAGAGGGTCGGTGACCCTTTGGGGGCCCACTCGATCTCGTCGCCCTTGCCCGAGGTCATCATCGCGACGAGCTCGTCTTCGCAGGCTTTGATGAACACCTGCTCGGGGGTCACGGTGACCTTGCGGCCCGCGGCCTCGGCCTTCAGCTTGACCCGCTGGCCGAGCATCTTCTCTTTGACCCGCGCGAGAAAGCGCTTGGTCACATTCAACTCGACGTCGGCTTCGAGCAGCGACAACCGCACATCGCGCAAGGCCGCGTCGATGACATCGTCGGTCAGCTCACCCATGCCCGTGAGCTTCTGCCGCGCTTTTCGAAACCCATCGGTCAACGACTTGAACATCGCACTCGCCTCAATTCTCGGAACCGGCCGCGTAGCACGGCCGAGGCCCTACCATCAACGGGTACCCTGAAGCATCGTCGCCGCCGCGGGGCCCGCACCCGGCCCTCGCGCTTGGGGCCTGCGCAACGTAGACTCGCGGCCCGAATGCGCAAGACGTCTCGATGGGTCTTCTGTGCCTCGCTCGGCCTCGCCGGGCGCCTGGCCGGGGCGGTGACCCCGGTCGAAATCCAAGAGCGGGGCGATGTGCGCCTCGTGCTCGATGGGGTCGTGCGCGAGTGGAGCGAGCTCACCCCGGTCGAAGACGCGCCCTCGGTGCTGGTCGGGCCCCGCAGCTGGAGCGGCCGCGATGACGCGTCGTTCAGCTTCGCCATGGCCCGCGACGCCGAGGCGCTGTGGGTGGCGGTCGAGGTGCGCGACGAGCGGGTGACGCGTTCGCGCGAGCACCGCACGAGCGAAGACGCTCTGGTGCTGTCGTTCGCCCACGAGCAGGGCAGCGGCCGCGCGGCCTGGGAGCTCGCCCTCCAGCCGGGGGTGCCGGGCGAGTATGCCGGGGCGGTGAGCTACCGCGGCGGGCGCTCGGGGCCCGTGCCGGGCGCTTCGGTGGTCGAGGCCCCGACGGGCTCGGGGTACATGCTCGAAGCCCGCATCCCGTGGAGCGCGCTCGGCGCGGTGTCGGCCAATTTTCGTTCGCTCCGCGCGCGGCTCGCGTACCACGACGCCGACGCGGGGGCTCGGGTCGAGTCGGTGATCGCCACGGGCCCGGGCGACGCCGAGCGCAACGCAGACCTCGCCCTCACGGTGAACGCCGTTCAGCTCGGGGGCATCAACCCCGGGGCCGACCTCGTGACGCGCTTCCGCGCCGACCGCGGCCTCGCGGCGGTGAACCCGGTGCTCGACCGAAGGGTGAACCTCGCGGGCGACGCGAGCCCCGAGCGGCTGGTGGTCTTCCCGAACCAGATGATGGTCTCGGGGCCGGGCGTCGGCGATGGGGCGCGGTACAGCTTCGTGGAGTTTCCGACGGGCCCCGGGGTGACCCTCAGCGAGGTCGACACCCGCGACCTCACGGCCGACGGTAGATCCGAAATTCTCGTGCGATTTCGAGTGCCTACGGGTGACTTCAGCCGCGAGGTCTTGCACCTCTACGCCCTCGACGCGGCGGGCAACCTGGCGCACGCGCTGGCCCACGAGACGCAGCGTGACAGCGGCCCGAACCGGGTCACCAACAGCTTCGCGCCGGAGGCCGGCGGCCGGGTGCGGGTGGCCACCCTCTCGGCGGTCGGATACAGCGCTTCGAACTACCCCGCCGCGGTCGAGTCGGGGGTCGAACCCGCGCTCACGCCTTGGGGCCCCGAGCGCGCCCGCGTCTACTTGTGGAACCCCTCGGCCTCGCGCTTCGTCTTCGAGCGCGCCGAGCCGAACCCGCGCGCCCAGGCCGGTGCCGCGTCGCCGCCCGCTGTGCCCGGGGCTCAGGCGCTGCCGACACCCGTGGCGCCGCCCAACATCGAGAGCCTCCTCACGCTCTTTCGGCAGCGTGAGAACCTCGGGCCCCAAGAGCGCCCGCAGTTTCAGGCGAGCGGCAACGTCGCCGAAGACGCGCAGCCCGAGACGGTGATGATCTTTCAGCGCACCCTCGTGGTGGTGGGCCCGGGGTACCTCGGCGGGCGCAACTACTATCAGCTCGGATTGCCGCTCAATGAGGGCGACGCGGTGCTCTCGCTCGCCCTCGTCGACTTGAACGGCGACGGCCTCGCCGAGGCGCTCTTGCGGGTGCGTCGCAACGTCACCTCGACGATCCAGGGCACCGCCGTGGCGAGCCAGCGCGAGATGCTGCTCGGGTACGGGCTCGGCGCGCAGCGGGGGCGCATCTTCGCCGCCGAGGTGGCCCGCACCGTGGGGGCCAACAGCGCCCGGGTGAACGCGATTGTGCCGACGGGCGGGGGGCGAGAGATCACCCTCGAAGCCGGCGCCGTCACCGGGTGGACGCAGGCGAGCTACCCCTTCCATGATGCCCCTCCGAACGGCTTCTTTGCGCTGCTCTTGCCGTGGTCGACGCCCCGACGGGTGACCTACCGTTGGAGCGGCACGGCCTTCGTCGCGGCGCCATGACCTCGGCCCGCCTCGTCTTCGTTCTCTGCCTCGTCACGGCCTGCGGGGGGCAGCGGATTTCGCCCGCCGCGAGCCCCGACGCGGCGGCCCCCGATGTGTCGGCGCCGGGCTGTCAGACCGCGGCCGACTGCGACGACGGCCTCTCGTGCACGGCCGACCGCTGCGAGGCCGGGCAGTGCCGCGCGCTCGCCATCGACACCCGCTGCGCCGAGGGGCTCCGCTGCGACCCGGCGGCGGGCTGCGTCGACCCGCGCTGCGGCCTCGGACGCCGACTCTGCGCGCAGGCCGAGGGCCCCAGGGCTTGCTTCGACGTGCTCTTCGACGAGGCCCACTGCGGCGACTGCGACCGGCGCTGCAACCCGGGCGAGCGCTGCGTCCAGGGGCGCTGCGAGCGACGGGTGGGGGCCATCGGCGACCGCTGCCGCGAAGACAGCTTCTGCGTCGACGGGCTCGTGTGCGACGCCGCGCTCGGAGGCGTGTGCTCTCGCAGCTGCCAGGGCGACCACCAGACACCCGCGGTCGAAGCCGCCGCGTGCGAAGACCCCCAGGCCACCTGCCTCGACACCGACGGCGTGACCGGCTCGGGCGCGTGCCTGCGTCGCTGCGACCCGCGGGCGAGCGTCGAGGCCGACGGCGCGTGCCGCGCGGGCTTTGTGTGCACGGGGCTCTGGCTCAGGCAGCGGAGCGCGTGGCCCGACACCGCCGCATGTGCTCGGTTTTGCAGCGATTCTTCTGACTGCGCGGGCGACCCCGAGGGCGCCCTCTGCAACCCCCGAACGGGGCGCTGCGGGCTCTCGCTCGCGCCCGACACGGCCCTCGAAGACGGCACCGCGTGCGACCCGAGCGCCCTCGACGACGTGTGCCGCGGGCAGTGCTTCCGCGTCAACGGCGGCGGGCTCTGCGGGAGCCTCATCGACCGAAGGCTCCGCCGCGCGTGCCCCGACGCGCCGGCTCAGATCACCGCGGCCGGGCCTGTGGGCGCCGACAACCTCGGGCTCTGCATGTACCGAAGCTGCGTCGACAACTGCGAGTGCCCGCGCGGGCTCGTGTGCATCTACCTCAAAGACCCTTCGGGCGCGCCGACCCCGGCGCCGACGGGGCTCTGCGCCTACCCCTCGCGCAACCAGCCCGCGGGGGTCGCGCGCGATGGCGGCTGCGGGCCCTGACGCGCCGATGAGGCTGCGTCCGCAAAGGTCATCACCGACATTGCGTGCATGCGACGGTGAGCATGGCTGCGTGGCGCTTTGTAGCGGGTCGCGGTCTCGCGTGACCTGCGCCCCCTCTCCCTCTCAGGCTGAGGTTGACCCGCGGATTTTAGTTGACACGCTGGCAAGAGAGGGCGTCGCGGGCCGGGCGCGACCTCACCCCCTGAAGGGCGCACGGCCCTCGCGCCCCCTCTCCCTGTCAGGAGAGGGGCAAAACACGACAGCCGCAAACTGATTCTTCATTATTATGGCCACTATCTACTAAATTTAAAGTCTTATTGTTTGCCTATGTCTTGAGTTTGTCTATATTTGCCCCTCTCCTGACAGGGAGAGGGGGGCGCGAGGGCCGGGCACCCCCCAGGGGGTGAGGTCACGCCAGGCGCGGGGCCGTACGCCCCCACGGGTGAGGTCGCGCGGGCGTTCGGGCGCGGTGCGGCCTCGTCGGATTGGGCACCTCGCCCCCTCTGCCGACGCCACCGCATTTGCGGACACAGACTAGACAGCCTCGGAGCCGCGGTCGCTGAGGGCCAGCACCCACCCCGGGAGCGTGTCCGCTTCGACGAGCCCGCAGCTCGGGTCGAGGGTGACGCCGGGCGCCCAGACCTGCCCCGTCGCGAGGGCTTCGAGCGGGTCGCGGACGGCGTCGAGGGCCCCCGCCACGGGCAAGGGCTCACCCTCGGCGGTGAAGCTCTGACAGAGGCCCAAGGGGTAGAGTCGAGAGAGCCGCACCCGGGCGCGGGCGACGCTGCGGTCGCCGGGGTGATGGCCCAAGACGAGCGACGCGTCGAGGTAGAACCACGCGCTCCCGGGCACTTCAAAGAGCCAGTAATGCCGCGTGCTCTCGACGTCGCTGAGGGCGCCGATGACCCGCAGCGCGTCGACCTCCCAGAGCTCGACCTGCCAGGGCTCAGACCCGGGCGGCGTGAACGGGCTCGCGAGCGACGCGGCCTCGGCCCGGCGTCGGCGGCGCGTGAGGTAGCCGATCACGGCCATGACGACGCCGGTGAACCCGAGGCTCACCGAGAGGGCGGCGTTGCGGCCGAGCCGCGCCACGAGCCCGAAGGCCAGCGTCGCGGCCCCCGCCACGGTGAGCATGGTGCCCTCGATCTGAAGGTCACGGAGCGCCGACGCGCGCCACGCCCGCTCGCGCTCGCTTAGGGCCCGGGCCTCGTCGGGTTCGAGGGCGCGGAGGCGCTGCGTGACGCGAAATCCTCGGCGGTAGGCGGCTTCGGTCATGGTGGAGGGTGACACTCCCACGGGCCCGCCGGGCGGCGCCAGTCGCGACACTGTGCGGTCTGACGGTGGTCGCTCGGTCAGCGCGCGTCGAGGGCGTGGGCGCTCTCAAAATCGCGGGCGGTGAGGCCCCCCGCGTCGTGCGACCAGTAGCGAACTTCGACCGTCGCGTAGCCGATGACGAGCTCGGGGTGATGGTCGACGCGCTCGGCGTGGAGCGCCACCTCGACGGCGAAGGCCACCGCTTGGGGGTAGCGCGCGAAGCGAAACGTGCGCGTGATGTAGGGCGGGTGGTGATGCCAATGGGGCAGCGCCGCGAGCCGGGCGTTGACCTCTTCGGGGCTGAGGGCGGTGGCCATGCACGAGAGCGTTGGCTGAAGGCGCGAGGCAATGCAAGATCGGCCATCATGCGAGGCAAGGCGCTGCTTGAGGCGTTGATCGAGCTGTCGAAGACGAACGGCATCGCGGTGCGGCGCGAGGCCATGACCCGCGGCACCAGCGCCGGGGGCATGTGCGTGCTCAAGGGCGTCAAGACCGTGTTCGTCGACGAGCGGGCGAACGTCGACGCGCAGATTGAGATCCTCGCGCGGGTGCTGCGTCACGAAGACCTGGGCGAGCTCGACGCCCTCGACCCGGCCATGAAGACCGTGCTCACCCGGCAGCGCGCCGGGGCGCGACCTCACGCCAATGCTGAACGGGCCAGCCGCGACGCCGGGCCTCAAGGCCCAGCCGAAGGTCAGGGTTGACCACCACGGGCTCGCCCACCCGCAAGAGCATCGGCAGGTCGCTGATCGAGTCGGTGAAGAAGCTGCTCGCGTCGAGCGAGACGTCGTGCGCGGCGGCCCAACGCTCGGCCGCCGCGACCTTGCCCTCGCGGTAACAAAAGGGCAGCTCGATCTCGCCGGTGAAGCGACCCTCGTGAACGCTGAGCCGCGAAGCCAAGACGTGCGCGATGCCCACGGCGTCGGCCACCGGGGTCGCCGCGTACACCGTCGAGCTCGTCAGGAGCACGCAGAGGTCGCCCGCGCGCCGACGGGCCTCGACCTCGCGGAGCCCCGCCGCGGAGAGGGTCGGCAACACCGCCCGTTCGACCCAGGCCCGGGTCTCGTCGCGCACCGCGGCCTCGTCGACGCCGGCCCACGGGCGCGCGAGCTGACGCGCGACGGTCTCGGCGTCGAGCACCCCGAGGGCGTACCGGAGCAGCCACCAAGACACCATCGCCACGTCGCGGCGCCGCGCCTTGCCCTGGTGCCACTGGTGGGCCACGTAGAGGCGCGCGGTGTTGACCGTGAGGAGGGTCTTGTCCATGTCGAAGAAGGCCGCGCGGCGCATGGGCTCATCGACCTTCGAGGTAGCGCTCGAAGAGGTTGCAGGCGGCGTGAAACACGATGGCCGCGCCCACGCCCCCGCGCCAGACCCGCAGCGCGCCAAAGAGCAACCCCGGGAAGAACACCACCGCCCGGGCCACCGTGGGGTCGACCACGAGGTGCGTCGTCGCGAAGAAGAGCGAGGTCACCGCGACGGCCGCCGCCAGCTGCGCCCGGGGCGCTGACTTGAGGGCCCCGAGCCCCATCGCGTCGCCGACCCGGGTGAGCACAAACCCGCGAAAGAACACCTCTTCTGCGAAGGCCACGGCGAAGAGCTCGGCGGCCACGGCCTGCCACCCCGCGCCGTCGAGGGCCCACCGCCGCGGGCCCACCGGGCGGTTGAACATCGGCCACGCCAGCGCATACACGGGGAACACCACGGCCGCCGCCGCCGCCGCCACCGCCGCCTCGCGCAGCGCCGCAGGCACCCCCTCGACGAGCGCCCTCACCAGCGAGCGCGGGTCGCCTTCGGCGCCGGGCGCGACGCCCTCGAAGTACACCCCAAAACGGCGCGTGTCGTCGCCCGCGTAGCCGATGGCCTTGAAGGCCACCACCACGAACAAGAGCGCGATGAGGTCATGAAGGTGCCGCGCCTGGGCCCACGGCCGTGAGAGCAGAAACACCCCGAGGTGCACCGCCGCGAGCGCGAGCACGAGGTGACGACGGGCCTCTGCCGGCGCGGCCGCCGCCGTCGCGGCGCCGGGCTCGGGGGCGGGCTCAGTTGATGTTGTGATCGGAGTCAGCGGGATTCTCGGGGCTGTCGGCGGAGGCCGAAACCGATGACGCCTCGGCCTGGGCGGCTGCGGCGTTGACCCGGGCGAGCTCGGCCTCCATCTCGCCGCGCAGCATGAGCGAGAGCATCTTGAAGTCGCCGCGCAGTGACCAAAGCGGGTGGCCGAAGGTCGCGGGGCGGTTGCCCTCGAAGACGAAGTGACCCACCCAAGCGGGGCCGTACCCGAGCACCAGCGCGAGGGGCACCAGCCGGGCTCGGCGCGTGAGCACCGCCGCGAGGGCCGTGGTGACCCCCAGGCTCGTGCCGATCGCGTGCAACACGCGGCTCGTCGGGTTCTGGTGCGCCCGAACGTAGTAGGGCCAGAAAGCCTCGAATGAATCGATGGAGTCAGCCATAGGTTCGGTAGTCATAGCCCCGGGGCGGGGCCCTTGTCGATCACCCGCGGGTGAAACACAGCGCCCGCCGCATCGGGCTCAATGAAAGGGCCGGAGGTGCGTCACAAACCACCGCGCGCCCCAATGGATCATCACCCGCACCTCGAGCTCCCGCGGCCGACCCGCGGCGGTGCGATAGTGGAGCTTCGAGCGGTAACAAGACCAGTACGGCAGGCGGTTGGCTTCGCGGCCGGGGGTCATCCAGGTGCAAGCGCGGCTCAGCTCGAAGCGGTCGAACTGGGCCCCCGCGAGCTCGGGGCGCTCGGCCCGGTACGCCTCGATGTCGCGGCGGTAGCTCCGCAAGAGGGTGGCGTGATAGCCCGCGGCCCCTGACATGTCTTTCACCGCGAGGAAGGGCAGGCGCTCGAAGAAGAAGCCCGCCGCGGCGCCGAGGTCGTCGCGGGCCCCGGTCTGCAACGCGCGAAACAAGAGCCGCGCCCGCGCCTCGACATCACCGGGCCCGGGCCGCGGCACGGGCCGGGTCAGCCCCCGCGCGTTCTCTGGCGGAATGGCGATCTCTGGCCACGGGTCACCCCAAACCGCCGCCGAGACACAAAGCAAGGCCCCGAAGAGCGCCCCGGTCGATCGCAGGTCCATCGCGGGCCGATCGCTAGCACACTTCGCCCCATGGGCGGGTCGCGGCCTTCTCGCCCCCGGCGGGCCATCGGCCCCTTGCGCCCGGTCGAGGTGGTGTTGGTATCGCAATTGCTCTGTGGTTTTCGCGTGTTTTCTCGCGCTTGACAGGGCGCAGAAAATAGTCGTGCATCGCTTGACCGGCGAAATCGAGCAAGCTAGAGGTCTCCGACTTGGCGGCGGTCGAAGGGGCATCGTGCACGATGCGAGGCCTACCCTTCGCCCAGGCAAACCCACCCGCGTGCGACACCCTTGAACACTGCGAAGACCGTCGACAGCTGCTTCGGGCTCATGGCCGATGGGGGGCGCACCCCGGCCAGTGCTCAACCCGCGAGCCGCGAGGCTATTCTCGGCGCGGGTGCTGTTTCGGCCCGAGGCTCGAACCCCAGGCGGAGGCCCTCTTGGATCGCGCGGTGATCGACGAGATCAGGCAGCGGGTCGACCTCGTCGAGACCGTCGGCCAGTACGTGCCCTTGAAGAAGATGGGGCACCGGTACCTCGCGCGCTGCCCCTTTCACAAAGAGAAGACGGCGAGCTTCAACGTAAACCCCGACCTCGGCATCTATCACTGCTTCGGCTGCAAGGCGTCGGGTGACGCGTTCAAATTCGTGGCCGAGATGGAGGGCCTGACCTTCCCCGAGGTGGTGCGGCTCCTGGCCGAGCGGGTGGGGGTCGAGGTGCCCGAGACCCGCGACCCCGAGCGGGTGGCCGAAGACCGCCGCCAGCGCGATGTCACCGAGCGGCTCTTCGCAATCTGTGAGGCCGCGGCGGCCTACTTCGAGCGCTGCCTCTACGACAACCTCGAACCCTTCAGCGAGCTCGCCCGGGGCGCGCTGCTCGAGCGCGGGGTGAGCGAAGAGACCGCGCGCGCGTTCCGCCTCGGGTACGCCCCCGCCCGGTGGGACGGGCTGGCCGAGCACCTCAAGGGCCAGCGTCTCTCGCCCGGCGACGCCGAGCTCGCGGGGTTGCTCCTCGGGGGGCACAGCGGGCACTACGATCGGTTCCGTCACCGGTTGATGTTTCCGGTGCTCGATCGGGCGGGCAAGGTGGTGGCCTTCTCGGGGCGCATCTTGCCGACGAGCGAGGCCATCCCCGAGGGGGTGGTGCCTGAAGAGACGGGCAAGTACATCAACTCGCCCGAGACGCCCCTGTTCAAGAAGGGCGAGCTGCTCTATGGGCTCGCCCCCGCGCGCATGGCCCTCAGGCAACAGAACGAAGCCATCGTCGTCGAGGGCAACTTTGACGTCGTCCAGATGCATCAGCACGGGTTTCAGAACACCGTGGCGCCCCTCGGCACGAGCTTTACCGAGCCGCAGGCGAAGCTCCTGCGCCGCTACGCCGACGCGGTCTCGCTGGTCTTCGACGGCGACGACGCGGGCAAAAAAGCGGCCCGCGCGGCCTACGCGGTGTGCGCGCGGGCGGGGCTCCTGGCCCGGGTGGGCGTGCTACCGCCGCGGCAAGACCCCGACACCTACCTCCGCAGCGCCGAGCCCGGGCGCGGTGTCGAGGGGATGACCGGCGTGCTCAAATCGGCCCTCAACATCGCCGAGTGGCTCATCGCCGACGCGGCGGTCTATGCCCGCGACAACCTCTCAGACCGCCTGGCGGCCCTCCGCTCGGTGGCCGGGGTCATCGGCGACGCGGCCTCGGAGCTCGAGCGCCAGGCCCTCGTCGACCTCGCCGTCGCGCGCTTTCACGTCGAGAAGCAGGTGGTCATGCAGGCCCTCCGCGAGGCCGGTGCGCCCCGCGCGGTGCCCGCCGTCGAGCCCGAGACGGCCGACAGGCTCTTGCTGCGCATCGGCCTCGATTTGAAGTCTCTCGACGAGAGCGACACCCTCTCGGCGCGGCGCAAGCTCTCGGCTTGGGTGCTCGAGCTCTGCCTCGTGCACCACCCGCTGCTTGGCACCGAAGAGACCGCTTGGGCGTGCCAGCACCTTGAAGAGCTCCCGGGGCTTCTCTTGCGTGAGGCGCGTGGGCAGTTTCTGCAATCAGGCAAGGTCGACGCGGCCCGGGTGCTCGAGATCGCCCCCGAGGCGCGGGTGCGCCCTTGGGTGGCCGCCCGCCTCGTGGTGCTCGACGTCGACGAGCCCACGGCCCGGCGCCTCGGGCGCGCCCTCACCGACACGGTGGCGTGCTTGCGGCGCGTCAGCCAGCGAGAGTTTGAGCGTCTGTTGCGGTTTCAGAGCGCCCGGGTGGGGGCTCAGGGCGACCCCAGTGGTGAAGAGGCATTGCTCAATGAACAACTCGCCGCAAAGCGAGCGCGCGTCGTAGGCACCGGAGGTTCAGACCAGAACTGACCATTTGTTCAGAGATGTGAGAGCAGGCAGTTTGCAAGATTGAGCCCGTCGACGAATCGTGGCGGCGGCGCTCACTCCTGACGACGATTGATTTGACGGAAGACCCCAGAGTGGGTCACCACTGCGCCCCGCGCGGAGGAGCCGTTCGATGAAGGAAGAGACAACGCGTTCGAGTGCAAGCGCAGGTCGCACCGCGACCGCGTCGAAGACCAAGACCGCCGCGACGCCGAAGGCGCCAGCGAAGTCTGAGAAGCCCGCGGCGAAGGCCGACAAGGCCGTGGCGAAGGCTCCCGTGAAGGCCGCGGTGAAGGCCCCCCTGAAGCCCGCGGCGAAGGCGCCTGCGAAGGCTGCGGCGAAGGTCGAGAGGGCCGAGCCGGTGAAGGCCGCGACGGTGAAGGGCGCCGCGAAGGTCGAGAAGGCCGCGACGGCGAAGGGCGTCGCGAAGGCTCCCGCGAAGGCCGCGATGAAGGCGCTCGCGAAGGGCGCTGCGAAGGCGGCCCCGGCGGCGGCGAAGAACGGCAAGGCGGCGGCGCCGACCGCCGAGGCCAAGGGCCGCGACCGGAAGGAAGTTCAGCAGCTCATCGAGCTCGGCAAGTCGAAGGGGCACCTCACCTACGACGAGATCAACGAGGCCCTCCCGGCCGACTCGCTCTCGGGTGAACAGATCGACGAGCTGATGGACATCTTGGGCGATGAGGCCATCGAGATCGTCGACGCCTCGACCCAGGTGAAGGTGGCGCCCAAGCGCGTGGCCGAAGAAGAGGCCGAGAAGCGCGTGGTGCCCATTCCGGAAGAGGAAGACACGAGCTTCGACGACGCGTACGCGAGCAAGAGCAACGACCCGGTGCGGATGTACCTCCGCAAGATGGGCTCGGTGTCGCTCTTGACCCGCGAGGGCGAGGTCGAGATCGCCAAGCGTATTGAAGACGGCGAGAACCTCGTCTTGAATACGATTCTTCAGTCGCCCATCGCCGTCAAAGAGATCATCAAGCTCGGCGAGAAGGTCAAGCAGAACAAGGTTCGCCTCAAAGACGTCGTGCGCGACGCCGACGACGAAGAGGGCTACAACGAAGAAGAGGTGCGCAAGCGCGTCGACCGCCTCACCAACAAGGTCGACGGGCTCTACCGCGAGATCGAGACCTTGCAAGAGAGCCTCGACGGCAAGCTCACCGACGCCCGGCGCCGCAAGGTGCACGAAGAGATCACCGGCAAGCAGAAAGAGATGTGCGACGCGCTCATCGACCTCCGCTTGAACAAGAAGCAGATCGAGCATGTGGTCGGCATGCTCAAGAAGCTCATCGATCAGCTTGAGCGGGCCGAGTCGCCCACCCACGACGCCGCCAAGCGCTTCGGGGTCGACCCCGCCGAGCTGCGCAAGCGTCTGCAAGAGTACGAGGCCGCCGACGGGCGCCGCAAGGCCGTCATCGTCAAGCAGCTGCGCTCGACGCACGAGGAGCTCGAGACCCTCGCGCGGCTCATGGAGTCGAGCAAGAACAAGCTCCGCACCGTCGAAGAGAAGGCCCGCGAGCAGGGCGTTTCGCTGCCCGAGATGCGCAAGACGTACCGCTCGATCCGCGAGGGCGAGCGCATGGCCGAGCGCGCGAAGGCCGAGCTCGTCGAGGCCAACCTCAGGCTCGTGGTGTCGATCGCGAAGAAGTACACCAACCGCGGGCTCCAGTTTCTCGACCTCATTCAAGAGGGCAACATCGGCCTGATGAAGGCCGTCGACAAGTTCGAGTACCGCCGCGGGTACAAGTTCAGCACCTACGCGACCTGGTGGATCCGCCAGGCGATCACCCGCGCCATCGCAGACCAGGCGCGCACGATCCGCATCCCGGTGCACATGATCGAGACCATCAACAAGCTCATCCGCACCTCGCGGTACCTCGTTCAGGAGTTCGGCCGCGAGCCGACCCCCGAAGAGATCGCCGAGAAGATGGAGCTGCCCCTCGACAAGGTGCGCAAGGTCTTGAAGATCGCCAAAGAGCCCATCTCGCTTGAGACCCCTATCGGCGAAGAAGAAGACTCGCACCTCGGCGACTTCATTGAAGACAAGAGCGTGATCTCGCCGAGCGAGGCGGTGATCTCGAACAACCTCTCTGAGCAGATGCGCAAGGTGCTCAAGACCCTCACCTGGCGCGAAGAGAAGGTCTTGCGGATGCGCTTCGGCATCGGCGAGAAGAGCGACCACACCCTCGAAGAGGTCGGCCAGGGCTTCGAGGTGACCCGCGAGCGTATCCGTCAGATCGAGGCCAAGGCGCTGCGCAAGCTGCGGCACCCGTCGCGCTCGAAGCCGCTCAAGTCGTTCATGGAGGGCTGAGACCCCGCCGCCCGGCCGCCGGGCGATGACACCGCAGAGGGAGCCTGTCGCAAGAGGGGCTCCCTTTGTTGTATTGGGCGCGGCGATGCAACCGATTGGGCTCGAAGCGCTCCGCACTCATTGGGCTCCGCGCGACGTCGCGACGCTTTGTTTTGTGGTGCGCGACGGCGAGATCTTGTTGATCCGCAAGAAGCGCGGGCTCGGGGCGGGCAAGGTGAACGGCCCGGGCGGGCGCCTCGAAGCGGGCGAGACCCCCGAGGCGTGCGCGGTGCGCGAGGTCGAAGAGGAGCTCGGCACGACGCCCCAAGGCTTGTCGCACCGGGGCGAGCTTCGCTTTCAGTTCGCCGACGGGTACAGCCTCCATTGCCATGTGTTTCGCGCCGACGGCTGCGACCGCGCGCCCCGCGAGACCGACGAGGCCGCCCCGCTGTGGACGCCGGTCGAGGCCATCCCCTACGGCGAGATGTGGGCCGACGACGCCCTGTGGCTCCCGAAGATGCTCGCCGGGTGGCGCTTCGAGGGTGACTTCCTCTTTGACGGCGACGCCATGGGGGCGCACGCCGTGCGCTGGTTCGACCCGGCCGAGGCGCTCTGGCCGCTTCTGCGCCCGTGGTGCCCGAACTTCGAGGTCTTCGAGCACGCCCCGCACTTCACCGTGGCCCACGCCCGGGCGCACCGCGCGGTCGATGACCCCGAGGTGGGCTTCATCAAGAATTTCTATCTCCGCGATCGCAAGGGCAACCCCTACCTCGTGACGGTGCGAGAAGACCGGGCGCTCTCGCTGAAGGCCCTGGCGCGGCACCTCGGGGTCGGGAGCCTCACCTTCGCGTCGGCCACGCGGCTCCGCGAAGACCTCGGCGTCGAGGCCGGCTCGGTGACGCCCTTGGCGGCCCTCAACGACCGCGCGGGGCGGGTGAAGCTCGTGTTCGATCTCGAGCTGCTGGTGTACCGAGACATCGCGTGTCACCCGCTCACGAACGACCGCACGGTGCTCGTGCCGAGCGAGAACCTCTTCGGGTTTCTGGCGCAGACGGGGCACATCCCGCAGGTGGTCGACATGCGCGGCCTGGGGCCCGAGGCCGAGGGCGCGGGCTCAACGGGCTGAGCGGGCGCAGCGCAGGCCCACCGAGCGGTGTCCCTCGCGGTCGGCCAGCACCCTGCGCTCGGTGCCGCGGTCTCGCACCGGGTCGAGCCAGCCGCCGCCGAGGGCGCACCCCCGGCCTTCGAGGCCGCACTCGACCCACTCTGCGACGTTGCCGTAGAGCTGAACGACCCCCTCGGGGGTGGCGCCGTTGCTGAGCTCGTCGACCGGCGCGGTGCTCGAAAACGAATCGCTCCACCCGATCGCCCGCGCGGCCCCGGTGCGCTCAAGGCACTCAGGGCCGCAGAGGTTGACCCGGTCGGCGCTCGGCGGCGCGTCGCCCCAAGGGTAGGCCCGCGCGCCGTCAGCGCCGTGGGCCGCGAGCGACCACTCGGCCTCGGTCGCGAGCCGGGCCCCGCGCCACGCGCAGTACGCCCTCGCCTCGGTGAGCGAGAGGCAGTTCATCGGGTGAGCCCCGCGGTCGCTGCGCTGGGCGTTGCAGACCTGCGCCTGCCCGGCGTATCCGTCGGCCGAGACCGCCGCGCAGCGCCCCGCCCTCACGCAGGCCGCGTAGGCGTCGACCGAGACCTCGGTGCGGTCGAGCCAAAAGGGCGCCACCGTCACCCGGCGCTGGTCGGCCAAGACGGCCTGACCGCCCGCGAGGAGGCGCTGGGCGGCCCCTTGCGGGGGCTCGGGGGCCGGTGACGGGGAAAACGTCGACCTGAAGGCGAGGGCGCCTAGAAGGGGCACCGTGAGGCCTCCGAGCACGAACGCCCACCCCGGCACCCGACGCCGCGCCCACGGCGGCCCTGCTTTGGGCGCGACGGGGCTCGCTTCGGCGGTGTGCTCGGGCGCGCGGCGAGGCGCCGAGAGGGCGTGCAGTGCGCGCGCGGCGTCGGCGCAGGTCGGCCAGCGGTGACGCGGGTCGACGGCGAGGCAGCGGTCGAACCAGGCGTCGAAGCCGCGGGGCAGGGCGCGGCCGTGGGCGAGGGCCCGGGCTTCGGGGTCGCGCGGGGTCGTGCGGAGCTCGGCGACGAGGGTCGCGAGGTCGGCGCCGTCGGCGTGCCAGTAGCGGCGCACGGTGAGCGAGAAGTACGTCACGAGGCCGAAGGCCCAGAGGTCGCTCGCGGCGGTGGGCGTTCGGGCTGTGAACTGCTCAAGCGACATCCAGTGGGGGCTGCCCATCGGGGGGCCGTCGGGGGCCGACGCGCGGCTCGACGAGAGCAGCGTTGCGATGCCGAAATCGAGCACTTTGACCGTGCGAGAGGCCCCGACCCGGGCGCTCGCGGCGAAGAAGATGTTGTCGGGCTTGAGGTCGCAGTGGATCACCCCGGCGCGATGGGCCGCGTCGAGGGCGTGGGCGAGCTGATCGGCCATGTCAACGAGCTCGACCGGCGCGAGCGGCCCCGCGCGGACGAGGCGCTCGGCGAGGGTCTCTCCGCGCAGGAGCTCCATCACGAGGTAGGGCGTGCCCTGGTCGACCCCCGCCGAGTGCACCTCGACGATGTGCTCGCTCGCGATGCGGGCGCCCACCTTGGCCTCTTCGTAGAAGCGCTTGAG
>JAEUKH010000024.1 GCA_016792845.1 Myxococcales bacterium
CACCAACCCGTTGCCAGCGGCAAGTGCGATGATCAGACCTCAGGTCTATTCATACGTAGAGATGATGATGCTAGGGGACATCAACGGTGATGGCGCTGATGATCTCGTGAGGCCGTTCGATGTGCTCTGCGTGCAGACGAGTCTCTCGCCCTCCGGCTATGTCTGTGAACGCTCTCGTTTTCAGGATGGGGGTCTCTGATGCCGGTGAACGAGTGGGGAGCGGAAGTCTGTGATATTCATCAAGTAATTGGAGTCACTCCGGGAGCCCGTCCGGATGATCCAGCAAGTGTTCAGATTGGGCCGATGCAGTTGGCCGATGCGCTCATGGGGCGATCGGTCGCCCTGTTCATCCCATTCCGCTACGAGATTCGCCCCGACTCCCTTACTGAATTTGTCTTCCCCGAGCATGTCGACCTCGTCTTCATGCCTGGCGCGACGCTATTCGTTCCTACGGGCATGACCGTCCACATCCACGGCCGCGTCGAAGCCGCTGACATCCCGGTCTTCTGCACGCCCGGCCAGATGGCCACGGGCGGCATCGTCCTCGCGTCGGCGATGGGCGGCACGGTGCGCCTTCTCTCGCCCCGACAGCGCTTCATCAACCTCCGCTGGTTTGGCGCCATGGCCACGGCCGAAGGCAACGAAGAGCACGCCGCTTACTACAACTCCGACTTCGCTTTGCAGGCCGCGCTCGACTGCGCCTCGGTCAACCGGGTCAAGACGCGCGATGACGCCAACCGCGCGCTCTCTGCGGCCGACTGGGTGCTCCTCCCGCCGCTCGACGTGCTGGCGAGCGGGGGCAACTACCGCCTCCACAATCAGGTCACCGTGCAGCGCGGGGCGATGTCCGACGCCTGGGGCGCCCGCAACCCCAAGGTGATCGTGCGCGGTACGGGCTTTCAAGGCGGTGGCAGCCCGTCGACCTTCACCTTCGACCGCGCCCTCCCGTCGCCCCCTGGCATGCCAGTCGGGGCAGCCCCTCCCGAACCCGTCGACCTCCTCCGCATCGAAGGCGGCGTCGACCTCGACATCCGCAATGTGGAGTTTAAGTCCACGCAACGTCTTCGCAGCCTTGTGAATGTGCGGGCGAGGAGTGGCAGCGGGCGAGTCCAGCGGGCGAGGGTGCAAGACTGCTCCTTCCGTGGTGGGTTTGAAGCCTGTGTGATCGTGGAGGAGGACGACGGCAACGAGCTGACCCAGGTGACGGTGCACCGGGCCTCGTTTTCGCCCTACGTCGAAGGCCACAGGCGCCTCAGCCGTGCTGGGCTATCGGTCATCGGCTCAACGCGGGTGCTCCTGCACCTCACCCAGACTCGCTTTGCGACCGAAGAGCCCGTGGATCTCGTGGGTCTCGCCGACGAGTGCTACTTGCGACTCCAGGGGGGCTCATGTCTCCTCGACTCGTGTTTCATGCACGGCGTGGTAGGCCCCCGACCCGCCTTGCCATCGACCGACACCTTCCGCGATGACGTCACCCCCGCCAACCGCGCCACGCTCCGTTACGCGGACGGTCAGGACATCTTTCTCGAAGCCCCCATCGCCCAGGTTTTTCAGGGGAGAGTCCCCGAGTGGTCGCATCTCACCGTCATCATGGTCGAGTCTGAGAGCTGGTCACACCTCGCCAGCGAAGACTTCTCGGTGCTCCATGCGGGGCGACACCCGATCCTCTTGCAGGGGGTCATGGCCAATAACGTCAACCTTAGCGAAAGCGGCGTGCCCGCCACCGTGGCTCGGCACATTGGGGCCCTTGAGCCCGCCGATCGGCCTGTTCGGCCGCCGCCGCCGCCGGGTAGCACGGAAGTGCAACCGCTTGTCGTCAACGCCAACTTCTCCCCTCTCTCCGTGGTGCTCGGGGGCAATCCAGGGCCCCTTGTGCTTGTTGGGTGCCGCTTCTTTGGGGCGACGGCCCTTGGCGATGGCGTGGCGGCCTACGATGTCGGGGTAGCCTACAAACCGCTCGGGTTTCTCGACGGCGCCACCGCTTACGTCACCCTCGCCTTTGCTCGGCGGCGGACCAGTCCCGGTCAGCATTGGTCGAGACTCCCGTTTCAGAGCACCGACAACGTCTTCTCCCGCGTGCCGCGCCTCGACCTCATCGAGCGCACCCGCGGCGTTCCCTTTTAAGCAGGAGCCCTCCGATGATCGCCAACGGCATCGCCCCGGGCAGCAGCGCCTTCTACAACTTCAACGAGGCCCCCGGCGCCGACGACAGCGCCCGGTGGCGCGAGGTGCAGCGCCTCGGGCTGCGCGGGCCTCTCTTCGTCTGGATCAAGGCCAGCGTGCAGCTCTCCATCGAGATCGAGCTCGGCCCGTTGGTGATCTTGTCCTTCGCACCTGGCGCGAGCGTGGTCCTGGAGGGGCAGGGGCAGCTCACCCACCGCGGGCGTCTGGAGTCAGACCACGGCGCGTGCTTCTCGGCTTCGACGCCGGGG
>JAEUKH010000007.1 GCA_016792845.1 Myxococcales bacterium
AGCGTCACGCGCACGCCGCCACTCGGCCAGGTGCGAGGAGTACAAGCCGTGGCGCCGTAGCAGCGCCGCGACCTTGCCGTGCTCGCCCGCAGCGGCATCGGCTTCGGCCAGCACCTCGCGCTTGAAGCGGTTGGTGAAGGTACGTCGACGCGGCTTCGGCGTGACCTCGGTCGACGGGGACTCGGGCTTCTTCGTGACCATCTCCATGAGAACCTCTCTCGCCCGCCCTGCTCAGTAAACTCCTGGGGGGAGGTGTCTCACCGATCATTGGCACGTAGGGGTCTACCTCTACCGACCCAGCGGCGGTTTGGAGGGCACCTATGCCCTCTCGCCTGCTTCGCCCATCACCATCGCATCGGCATCCGAAACAGGCGACTGGCGATGGCGGTATGTTCCCTCGGCGAGCGGCACCTACATGATGAAAGCGGTGCTCGCTTGCGGGGCGCTCGGCGCAGACTGTGATGCGTACAACACCGACCGTGTCGTGGCTGAGAGTTGGGGCGGTTGGTCGGCGGGCAGGATGTTTGGCGGTACGAAGCAGCGCTACCGCATCAACCTTGCAGAGCGCGAGAATGTCAGCGTTGGCATTACAGACACGAATGCAGGATGCTCGCTTGCGATCAGCGTGTACGCGCCAGCCAGCATGGCGTACTTCAATCAGGCCCCCGCGGGCCCTCGCCAGCCCGTGATGCGCTGGACAACCGGCGGACACAGCGGGCCCACCGCGAGCCATGGCCGCACCGCGGGCGGCTCGATTCAAGCGATGAACGCTGGAGAGTACCTCTTCGACGTGCAACCAGTGGGCGGCTCAACGTGTAGCGCCTACCGCATCTACTTCCAACGCTCAACAACGCAAGGGCCGACGTGGCCGACGTGGTGACCAAGATGAAGAAACTCCTCGCGATGCTGTGCTTGCTCGGTTGCACCAAGGCACCCGACACGGGTGACGGGGCCACGCACACCGACGCCGTCAACGACAGCCCTTTCACGACAGACCTTGCGTCGGCGCCCGATGCGGGCGACAGCGCAGATGCCGTCTCCGAAGCGGGCAGCGCGATGACAGAGTGGCCTGCGGATTGCGCCCTCCCCGCGATCATGGCCGAGGTGCGACGCGCCGACGGGAGCACCTACCAGGGCTGCTTCGCCATGGACGCGTATGTCGGAAATGACTCATCCCAACGGGGACCCGTTCTGAGCTTTGCGCAGTGTGAGCCCCTCAGCATCACGGTGGGTGCTACGGCCAATGGCTTTCGGGTCGGCGCACAGCTCCTGCCCCCGCTCGTACCGCGTCGCCATACATCAGAAAACACGGTATTCCGCTCTTGGCCCAACATCGAAGGTGAGTCATACGGCAACACTACGTGTGTCTGGCGGTACAACCGCCCTGCCGCGTTGGGGCAAGAGCTCGATGTTGAACTGGTGAGCCCTTGCATGTTGCAAGATGCCTTGCACTCTCCGCGATGGCCGTCGGTCACGATGGTCAGAATGCGCGCGCGGGGCGTGCTCCTCCGCGGGTTCGAACCAGCGACCCAGGACGATGCCGGATCGACCACGCAAGCCCGCGACTGCGCGGTGCGTTGATTGCACCGAACGCTCGTTGGTACTTCCAACGCTCAACAACGCAGAGTCCGGCCTGGCCGGTGTGGTGACCTCAATGAAGAAACGCCTCGCGATGCTGTGCCTGCTCGGTTGCACCAAGGCACCCGACACGGGTGACGGGGCCACGCACACCGACGCCGTCAACGACAGCCCTTCACGACAGACCTTGCGTCGGCGCCCGATGCGGGCGACAGCGCAGATGCCGTCTCCGAAGCGGGTACTGCGATGACAGAATGGCCTGCGGATTGCGCCCTGCCCGCGATCATGGCCGAGGTGCGACGCGCCGACGGGAGCACCTACCAGGGCTGCTTCGCCATGGGAGACAGAGAAGTTGAAGATGGGTCGCAGCGTGCGGGCCCTGTACTCCATGTGATTGCCTGCGTGCCGAGGAGCGTCAGCTTTCATGCCACCTCAGGGGGCTTCCGCGTTGGAGGGTTGGTCATCCCATCGTTTGTGACTCGGCCCGTTGGTCAACAGAATACTTTCTTTCGATCATGGCCCGACGTGGCGCACGAGTCTTATTACAACACCGGCTGCGTCTGGCGGTACAACCGCCCCGTAGAGGTGGGGCAAGAGCTCGATGTCGAATTGGTGAGCCCTTGCATCTTGCAAGATGCCATGCACACGCCACGTTGGCCGTCGGTCACCATGGTCAGGATGCGCGCAAGGGGAGTGCTCTTGCGATCCTTTGATCTGGCAGACAACCGGGATGCTGGCCCTCGGCAAGCCCGCGACTGCGCGGTGCGTTGACCCCGACCGCACCGGCAGGCGCCGACACGACGGCGCGGCGACGCGCTCGACGCCGCCGCGGCAAGAAGCATCACGCTCACGAGACCGCTTCGGGCTCTTGAGCTGCCCCCGCGGCGCTGCGATGCCCGAGCGAGCGACGGGGTTCGAGCCGCACCCGCACCCCGCGACGCGGGCGCAGCGTGATGGTCGTGACGGGCTCGACGGTCTCACCCGCGATGTGCACAAAGCGCCACCTCTGGCAGAGCGCGACGAGCATCAACACGGCCTCGATCTGCGCGAAGGCGTTGCCGATGCAGATGCGCGGGCCGCCGCCGAAGGGCATGTAGGCGTAGCGCGGCAGACGCTTCTCAAGCCCGTCGAGCCAGCGCTGCGGGCTGAAGCGCTCGGGGTGTTCGTAATACCGGGCGTCGTGGTGAATGCCGATGAGGTTCACCCAGACCTGGGTGTTGGGCCCCCAGGTGCGACCGAGGAGCTCGAAGGGCGCCGTCGACTCGCGGCCGAGGGCCCACGCGGGCGGGCGAACCCGCATCGACTCTTTGATCACCGCCTCGGCAAACTTCAGCCTCGGGAGGTCGTCGAGGGTGGGCGCGCGGCCCCCCAAGACGGCGTCGATCTCGTCGCCGAGCTGGTGCTGAATCGCGGGGTGCTCGGCGAGGAGCCAGGTCGTCCACGAGAGGGTGAGGGCGGTGGTCTCGTGGCCGGCGAGAAAGACCGTGAGCACCTCGTCGCGGAGCTGCGTGTCGGTCATGCGCGAGCCGTCTTCGTCTTGGGCCGCGAAGAGCATCGCGAGGAGGTCGTCGCCGTAGCCCGCGTCGGGGTCTCGCCGCCGCCGCGCGATGAGCCCGCGGATCACCGCATCGAGCCGCTTCTCTTGCGCGACCACCTCACGAAACGGCCGAAACCAAGGCTTGTGAAGGGCCGGCATCGCCACCACCACGGGCTGCGAGTACCACCCCATGATGGCCTCGAGCGCGTGCTCGATGGTCACCGCCTCGTCGCCGAGGTCGGCCCCGAAGAGCGTGCGCACCACCACGTCGAGGGTGATCGCCAGGTAGTCTGAGTGCACGTTGCGCGCCTCGCCTCGCACCCAGCGGTCGGCCAGCTTCGACGCCGCAGACACCATCACGTCGGCGTAGCGCGCGATGCGCTCGCGGTGAAAGGCGGGCTGGGCGAGGCGCCGCTGGCGCTTCCAGAAGTCGCCCTCGGCGGTGAGCAGGCCCTCACCCAGGAAGCGCTTCATGTCTCGCAAGAACCAGTCTTTCGTGAACACCGCGTGCTGCTTCAGCAGCACCTGCTCGGCCAGCGCCGGGTGCGTGCACAAGAGGATCTTGTCGCCCAAGAAATGGGTCTCGACGAGCTCGCCGAGGCGCGGTCGATCGAGCACCCACGCGAGCGGGTCGCGCGCGAAGCCCGCAAACTCGCCGAGCACCGGCAGCGAGTCGAGCTTGTAATACCGTAACGTCTCAGCGCTTTGGGTCACCGTCAGGCCTCGCGGGTCGAGAGAGAGCGTCGCGCGGCTCAGGCCTTGAGGTCGCGCTGGAGGTTGTCGAGGCAGCGCTGCATCGCCCGCTCGAAGAGCTGCGCGGTGAGCCAGCCGAGGGGCGCGAGCAAGGGCCGCGCTTCGATGGTGTAATCCCACACGACGCGGGTCGTCGACGCGCGCTCTGAGAAGCGCCAGCGGCTCACCATGTTCGTGCAGATGAGCTTCTGGAGCGTGTTCATCTCGGCCATGTCGTAGTCGTGCGCGCGGTTCGGCTCGAAGGCGAGGACGCGCTCCTTGATGGCGCTCCCGTCGCTGAGCTTGACCGTGCGGAGCGACCCCGCCCGCGGCGCCTCGCCGTCGTCGTACGAGGCGCTCACAATGGCCGGGATCAGCGCCGCGTACCCGGTAAAATATTTCGCGAGGTTGTCGACCCGACCCGCCGCCGCCTCGAAGACCTCAGCGAGGGGGCGACCCACGGTGACCTCTGCACGCACGTCAATGTTCATCGCACCGCCGACGATACCTGACTCGCCGCGCCCCGGGGCGCCGTCGATGCGAATGCGCGGCCCTCAGCTCGGCGCGAGGATGCCCCGCAGCTGGTCGACCGTGATGCGGTACTCGGTCTTGCAGTAATCACAAGTGATTTCAAGGGTTTGACCCTCGTCAATGAGGCTCTCGATCTCGCTCTGCGGCAGGCTCGCGAGGCTCCCGAGGAGCCGCGCCGCGTCGCAGCGGCACTGGTACGACAGCGGGCTGTCGGCGAGGAGGGTGTAGGGCATGCGGTAGAGCAGCTCTTCGAGGAGCCGCCTGGGCGTGCCGTCTTCGGTGCGGAGGAGCGTCTCGATGGGGGCAAAATCGTCGAGCCTGAGGGTCATGATGGCGAGCATGTCTTCGGTGAGCTCGGGGGTGAGCTGCACGTGGTACCCGCCGGCCGAGACCACCTCGTCGCCGTCGAAGACCGTGCCCACCGCGGTGACCCCGATCACCTGCTCTGACTGGCGCATGTAGGCCATCAGCGCGGCGTTGATGCCCCCCTCGGCGGGCACGAGCACGGTGCCCTTCTGCTGGCCGCCGTTGGGGAGCGAGCGGGTCATGGTGAGCTGCGGCACTTCGAGGAGCTTGAGGTCGGTGGCCGTGCGCCGAGGGCGCTGAACGAGCCCGCGGTTGCCGCCGTCAGGGTGCACGTCGGCGAGGAGCGTCGCCGCCACGGTCTGCACGATGCCCTGCACGCGCAGCGAGGGCGCCATGGTCTCGCGCAAGAGCACCGTGCCCGTGACGAGGTCGGCCAGGAGCCTGGCCTCATCGCCGGTGACGCCTTGGGCCTTGAGCACCCCGCGCACGGACTCGGTGGTGCACACCGTGATCACGCGAAAGCCACCGTCGTCGGTCATGGCCCTGAGGGCCGTATCGTGCTGGGCGAGGTCGTTCATAGGGTGCGGCGCTTCTCTCTGCGGTGGTGAATGCCTTGTGGTGCCTCGGCGGTCAATCCGATGTAGCGTCGGGGCGATGCGTTCACGACGTCCAGACAGTGTGTTGGGGCTGCTCGGGCTTTTGCTTCGCACCTGGCGTGCGGCGAATCCGCGGGCCTTTCAGCGGGCGGCGCTCCTCGGCGGCGGGGTCGCGCTCTCGGGCGCGGCGGCCTTGGTGGCGGGTCTCTCGGCGCGCCCGTGTGTTGCGCCGCGGGTCGAGGCTCGGGCGAGCGCGCCCGCGTCGCGGCTGGTGAGCCTCGTGCCGGCGCGGTGCGAGGTGAGCGCGCGGATGTGCTTCCGCGACAGCGATTGCGGCGGCCACGACCGCTGCGTCGACGCCTCAGGGGTCACCGCCATCGTGCACGGGTTGATGGCCCAGGCCCGCGCGAACGGCGACGACGACGCGAGCTTTCTGGCCACCGTCGCGTGGAGCGGGAGCCGTTACGGGGTCGCGTGGGTCGGCCTCAAAGACGAGCGCTTTTCGATCAACTTCGCGCAGGTCTCGGCCGAGGGGGCGCGGGTCGGCGGGGTCGTGCGGGTGGCCCAGGGCGCGGGCACCAACGCGCTGATCTTGCCCTCGCTCGCGGCGTCTCCGAGCGGTTGGGCCCTCGGGTGGACCGAGGTCAGCGAAGACGGCGTGGGCGCCCATTTTCAGCGCTTGAACGCGAACGGCCAGGCCGAGGGCCGCGCCGAAGCGCTCGAATCAGGCTTCAACGCCGCACCGCGCCTCGTGTGGAACGGCCGCGAGTACGCCGCGGCCTGGTACAACGTCGGCGTCACCTCGCAAATGTCGCTGCACTTCGCGCGCATCGGCGCCGATGGCAAGCGGGTCGGGCGCACGAGCACCGCGGCGCGAGGGTTTCTCACCGCCGGGGCCTTCGGCTTCGCCTTCACGGGCGACGCCTACGGCCTCGGGTGGACGAACACCGACCCCCGCGATGAGCGCTCGGAGACGCTCTTTGTGCGCGTCGGCGCGGGCGGCGAGGCGGGCAACGTGCTGCGCGTCGGGCCCAACGCAACCCCCAACCTCTCGCTCGCCCTCGCGTGGAACGGCCGGCATTTCGGCGCCGTTTGGGAAGACAACCTCAACGCCGAGGACGACACCCCCACGAGCCGGCTCATCTTCGCCGGGCTCACGCCGAGCGGCGTGGCGGTGCCGCGGCGCGCGCTCAGCGACGGGCGGCGCCTGGTCATCGGCCCCTCGCTGGCCGCCCAGGGTGAGCGCTTTTCGCTCGCCAGCACGGTGGTCTCGAACGACGGCATCGACGTCGAGTTGCAGGGCCTGAGCGCCCAGGGCGCCCCCGAGGGGCAGCCCGTGCGGGTCACCCAAGGGGAGGTCGGCGCGCTTCCGAGCCTTGTGTTTACGGGCCGCGAGTACGGGCTCGCGTACACCCAGCTCGACGCCCAGGGCATCAGCATTCAGTTCGCGCGTTATGACACGAGCCTTCGGCGCATCGGCCGCGGCGCGGTGATCAGCGCGGCGCCCTGAGGGGCCTCGCGCGGGCGCTCAGCGGGCGCGACGGGCGGCGACGTTCTCGGGCTGGAGCGCCGCGAGGTGGGCGGCGGCCTGCTCGTGACCGGGGCGACGACGGAGACACTCGCGAAAGGCGCGGGCGGCGTCGTCCCAGCGTTGCAAGCGTTCGAGGGCGAGGCCGAGGTTCATCGGAGGGTTGGGGTCGTCGGGCAAGAGCACCGAGGCTTGCTGGAGCGGCCCCACGGCGTGCTCTGGGTCGCTCATGGCGAGCCGCATGGCGCCGAGCCCGTTCCACGCCTCGCCGGTGCTCGGGGCGCGTTGGGTGACCTCTTCAAACGCTCTGAGCGCGCCATCGCGGTCGCCGGTCTGCGCGAGGGCGACCCCGAGGTTGGTGCGCGCCGCGGCGTCACCCGCGTCTCGGTCGAGGGCCGTGCGAAAGTGCGCCACCGCTTGCGAGAGCCGCCCCATGCGCTGCGCGTGCGAGCCCAACATCCGCCACGGCGCGCTCGCCTCAGGCATGGCCCGGGTGGCGTGTTCGAGCGCCGCCTTGGCCTCTGCGTCGAGCCCGAGGTCGCCCAAGACCACCCCGAGGGCCAAGAGGCTCTCGCCGTCTTCCGGCGCGACCCGTAGGGCTTGGGTGAGCAGCGTGCGGGCCTCGGCGAGCTCACCCCGGGCGCGGGCGAGCCCCGCGAGGTTGACCAGCGCCGTCGGGCTCTGCGGGTCGAGCGTCTGGGCGCGCAAAAAGGCCACCCGCGCCCCGTCGACGTCGCCCACCGCGCGTCGCGCGAGCCCCAACCGATTCTGCACCGTCGCCGACGCCGGAACCCTCCGCGCCATGCTCTCTGCCACCGTCAGCGCCTCGTGCCCGCGCCCCGCGTCGAGCATGACATCGACCCGCCCCATGGCCCCCCGCACCACCAGCTCGGTGGGCGCCCCCGACGCGCTCTCGACGGCCAGAAACCGTCGCTCGGCCCGCGCGCTCTCGCCCCGCCGCAGGTCGAGCACCGCCGCCGCGAGGGCCACCCGCGGCTCCTCGGGCGCCTCGCGCAGCGCCGACTGCACCTCCGACGAGGCCAGCACGAGGTTCGATTGCCGCAGGTCACCGAAGGCACGGGCGACGTGCCACAGGGCGCGGGCGCGACGCGTCACCTCGGGCGAGGCGTCGAAGGCCACGGCGCGACCGAACTCAGCCTCCGCGGCGCGAGAATCAAGGGCTTCGGGCGAGGCCGCGCGGTCGACCGAGACGTCGAGGTACCCGAGGCCCGCGTGCAGACTCTGCTCCGCACGGAGGCCATCGCGCCACCGCGCTCCCAACGCCGCAACCGGCGCGCACAGGGCCACCACCGTCGTCACCCAGAGGAGTCGTCTTGCCTTCGCCACGGTACCCGGTGATGCCATGACGATTTGCCCATGCTTCGTCAACTCTTTGACCGTCTCAGGTGTGCTAGGCACCGTCGCTGTGAAGACCCTCCGTGTGGCCCGCATGCTGGCCTTGCCTGGTGCACTTCTTCTGCCTCGCGTGAGCGCCGCACAGACCGTGGCGCAGGGCCCCGAAGCGCCCCCCGCGCGGGTCGCGTCGCAGACCGTGAGCTTCGTCGAGACGCTCCAGCGCGCGCGCGAAGAGGTGCCCTCGGTGCTCACCGCGATCGCCCGGGCCCGCGCCGCCGAGGCGCAGATCGACACCGCGCGCGCGGCCTACTACCCCACCCTGACGCTCTCAAGCTCGCCCCGCATGAGCTTCTCAGACTCGCCCTTCTTGCCGGCCACCGCGACGACCCAGGCGCTGCGCCTTCAGAACTTCGCCCTCGCCGCCGACGTCACCGCGCAGGCCCGCATGACCCTCTACGATTTCGGTCGCACCGCGGCCAACGTGAGCGCCGCCGAGCGGGGTCGCAGGGCCAGCGACGAAGACATCCGCACCGCCGCGCTCACGGCCATGACCCAGGCCGCGCAGCAATACATCACCGTGCTCAACGACCGCGAGGCCGTCACCAACGCGCGGGCCGTGGTCGCGCAGCGCGAGGCCCAGCTCCAGATCGCCGAGGGCCTCGTGCGCAACGGCGCCCGGCCGCCCATCGAGCGCATCCGGGCTGAGGTGAACCTCGACGCCGCGCGGCTCGACCTCGTGTCGACCGAGGCCCGCGAAGAGACCGACCGCGCCACCCTCGCGGCGGCCATCGGGCTCGACCCCGTGGTCACCGTCGACGTCGCGCCCTTGCCCGAAGACGCCTTCGCGGTCGACGACGACCCGGCCCGGGCGGCCCAACTCGCCCTCGCGGCGAGACCCGAATTCGCAGCCGCAAGGGCGCGTCTTGAGCAGGCCCAGGCCCAGCGCGACGCGAGCCAGGCGCAGCGACGCCCGACCCTGGCGGCCACGGCGCAGGCGGGGGCGAGCTACACCGAGGTGGTCACCGGGCGCGGCCTCGGCGGCCTCTCAGAGAACGCCAGCGCGGGGCTGAGCCTCTCGTGGCCGGTGTTCGACGCGACGGCGCGGGCCAACATCCAGGTGGCCGAGCGCAACGTCGCGACGGCCCAGGCGACCCTCGACGCGCAGTCGCTGCAGGTGCGCGCCGCCGCGGTGCAGGCCGCCTTGGCCACCCGCAGCTCGCGGGCCGCGCTCGCCCAGGCCGAGCGCCTCGCGACCCTCGCGGCGGCCAACCTCGAACAAGCCGAAGGCCGCTACCGCAACGGCGCCGGGACGCTGCTCGAAATGGTCGACGCGCAGGCCGCCGATCAGTCGGCGCGGGTCTCGGTGGTGCGGGCCCGCTTGAGCTTCGCGCTGGCGCGGCTCCAGCTGGTGTCGGCGGTGGGCGGCCTCGAGCGCATGGCCAGCCCGCGGTGACGGTGCGGTCGAAATGGCCCGTCAGCGCAGCGGGTCGGTGCGGGTAGCGCGAGAAACCAGGAGTGTCGATGAGCGAGCGTCCGTTCAAGGTGTTGGGAGTTCAGCAGATCGCGGTGGGGGCCCTCGACAAGGGCCCGCTCAGGCGGTTCTGGGTCGAGCTCTTGGGGCTCACGGTTGAGGGTCAGTTTCGCAGCGAGCGCGAGAACGTCGACGAAGACATCGCGGCGCTCGGCGAGGGCGCGGCCCGGGTCGAGGTCGACCTGATGCAGCCCATCGACCCCGCCCGCGCGCCGAAGGTTCACGAGCCCGCGTTGAACCACATCGGCCTCTGGGTCGACGACCTCGCCGCCGCGGTGACCTGGCTCACGGCCCAAGGCGTTCGCTTCACGCCGGGCGGCATTCGCAAGGGCGCGGCGGGCTTCGACGTGTGCTTCGTGCACCCCAAGGGCAACGCCGAGTCGCCGGTCGGCGCGGCGGGCGTCTTGGTCGAGCTCGTGCAAGCGCCCGCGGCCGTGATCGCGGCCTTCAAGGCCCTCGCCTCAGCGCCGCAGGGATGACACCCGCCCTCAGGGCAAGCGGTGCCGCGAGAGGAAGGGCCACACCTCTGCCAGAAAATCGTCGGGCATCACGTGCTGGTCGCCGTCGCGGATGTGCGTCTCGACGGTGTATCCGGCCTGCGAGAGCCGCGACGCGAGGGCGCAGGTGAAGTACGGCGACACGATGTCGTCGCTCGACCCGTGGGCCAGATACGCAGGCGGGAGGCGGGCTTGGGTGTTCACCGGCCCGGGCTTGTCGTCGCCCTGGCAGGCGCACCACCCGGGCTGCGCCGCGAGCGCCGCGCAGCTCGAACCGCGCCCGAAGAACATGCAGTCGGGCCGAACGCGACAGTTGCAGAGCCCGCCGCTCGACGAGGCCCAGGCCGCCACGCGCTGGTGAAGCTGCATCGCCGCGAGTTGGGCGAAGAACGCGCCGTTCGAGTGCCCGACGAGGTACACCCGGTTCGGGTCGGTGCCGAGGTCGCGGGCCGCGGCCACCAAGATCGCGCGCACGAGCAAGAGGTCAGGGTTCGCGGTGGGGCTCACGTTCGGATAGGTCTGCCACCAGACGCCTTGCGAGTCGGGGTGATCCCAGTCTGAGACGGTCTGCTCGACGGCCCGGGGCGCGATCACCACGAAGCCATTGGCGGCGCTGACGGCGCTGCTGCCGGCGTTGCGCATCACCTCCTCGCTGGTGTCGTTGGTGCCGTGAAAGAGCACCACCAGGGGAGCCCCCGCGCGGGCATTGGCGGGCCGGTCGATGAGCATCGCGCGGCTGCGACCGTTGAGGATGAGCGTCGCCGTTTGACGCCCCGTGCCGCTCGGAAGGCTGCCCGAAAAGGCCACCGTGTCGGGCCCCGAAGGCAGCGCCCCCGTGTCACCGCCCGCCGTGTCGCTGACCGCGGCCTCGGCCCCTGCGTCGCGCGGCGCCGTCGCGTCGAGACCCCCCGAACCGCTGTCTCGCGGCGCCTCAGCGTCTCGCGGCGCCTCAGCGTCTCGCGGCGCGCCGGCGTCGCGGAGCACCCCCGCGTCGGCGCTGATCACCACCTCGGAGTTCGGGTCGCACTGAAGCCCCCCGAGGAGCGCCGCCGCCACCGCCCATTTCTTCAACACCTTCACGCCCCGACGGTACTGCATCGCAGCGCCCCCGTCGCGCCCCCATAGCCCGACCCCCGCCCCGCTCCGCGCCTCGGCGGAGGCCGCAACGCCACCCGAAACGTTCACAAAAAACGATGTAATTTCAACATTTTGAGCGCACCGCTCTGACCGAACGTGGGCTCGGCTCGCGCTGCGCCACGACGACCCGAAGCTTCGCCGCACGAACCTGGCGCCAGTTCTGCGTCGCGGAGGCGATGACGGTGTACCGTCGGCCCATGAAGGCTCGGCACCTCGGATGTGTTCTTTCGCTTCTCGGGCTCTCGTGCGCGGCCAACGAAGGCGCCACGGCCTTCGTCAGCGACAGCGGGGCGGGCCTCGATCGCGCGGCGCCGAGCGCAGACCGCGGGAGCCTCACAGACCGCGGAGCGCCCATCGACCTCGGCCCGAGCCTCGACAGCGGCGCGGGGCCCGACGGCGGCGTCGACGTGGTGAGCGTCTACGACACCGGCAGCGCGCCGAGCGCCGACGCGTGCGCCGGAGGCAACGCTTGCGCCCCGCGCCCTGAGAGCTGCGGCCCGCGCGAGCAGTGCAACAACGGCGTCGACGACAACTGCAACGGCGTCATCGATGAGAACTGCCCCTGCCTCCCGGGCACGGTGCAAGACTGCTTCCTCGGGCCTCCCGGGCGGCGCAGCGTGGGGCAGTGCTCGGGCGGCTCGCAGCGCTGCATGGGCTCGGGTGAGTTCGGCACCTGGGGCGCGTGCGAGGGCGCCCTCGGGCCAGGCCCCGAGACCTGCGACGCCCTCGACAACAACTGCGACGGGTGCGTCGACGAGGGCCTCTGCTGTCGCGCCGAGCTCTCGTGCCCGGGCCCCGGCGACCCGCGCATCGCCGACGGTCAGCCCTTCATGGCCTATGCCCTCCGGGGCCGCACGTTCTTCACCGGCGAGGCGCGCTCGTGGCGGTGGCAGATCCGCGGCGGGCCCTGCGAGGCGCTCTTGCCGAGGCCGACCTTCGAGACCTTTCAGCTCGACTCGCGCGACGCCGCGTTTCGCCCGACCCTCTCGGGCGATTACACCATCACCCTCACCGTGGTGACCGCCGCGGGGCAGACCCTCACCTGCACCTTCGTCGTGCACATCGAAGGCCCCGGCATGCGCGTCGAACTCTGCTGGGACACCAGCACCACCGTCGACCTCGACCTCTACGTCCACGACCCGCGCAACACCCGACCGTGGTTCTCGAGCACCCAGGGCCCGCTCCTCAGCGTCACCAACGACTCGTGCAACTGGTCAAACTGCGAGGCCAACCTCCGCGGCGCGATGGGCCGCGTCGACTGGGGCTACAGCCCCTCGCCGCTCGCCAACTGTGAGAACGGCCCCCTCGGCGCGGGGTGGCGCCGCGAGGGTCGTTGCAGCAACCCCCGCCTCGACATCGACAACAACCTCTTCAAAGCCATCGGCGTGCCCGAAAACATGAACGTCGACGCGCCTCGAAACGGCGAGCGCTTTCGCATCATGGTTCAGAACTTCACCGGCGCCGCGGCCCGCCCCTTGGTCAACGTCTACTGCGGCGGTCGGCTCCGGGCCACCGTCGGCGCGGCCCCCGACACGCTCCCCGACTTCACCGGCCCGTCGGGCAACACCGCGATCGGCGCGATGTGGCGCGTGGCCGACATCGTCACCCAGGTCGACGCCATGGGCCAGACCACCGGCTGCGAGGTCACCCCCTTGCGCCCCCCGGGCATGAACCGCGGATACTGGGTCACCCGCAACGACCCGCAGTACTGACCCGAGCCTCGCCGACGAAGCATGCAACATCGCAAGATCACTGCATTTTTTCTCCTCGCGTTGGGCCTCACCTGGGGGCTCCAGCTCCCCGGCGTCTTGGTGAAGCTCGGCCTCCTCGCGGGGCCGCTCTCGCGGGTGATGCCGCTCCTCGGGCTCGGCGCGTTCGGGCCCCTCGCGGCCGCCGTCGTGATGGCCAGCGTCGAGGGCGGCGGCGTGGCGCGCGGGGCGCTCTTTCGACGCTTCGCCCGCGGCCCTGTGGCCTTGGGGTGGTGGCTCCTCGCGCCCTCGCTCTCGGGGGGCCTCTTCCTCGCGGCGCGAGCCGTCGCGGGCCTCGCGGGGTACGCGGGGCCGTGGTGGTATGTGCCGCACACCGCCGAGACCGTCACCGCCGCGGTGGTCTTCTCGTTCGGCGAAGAGGTGGGCTGGCGAGGCTACGCGCTGCCGCGGCTCTTGCCCCGCTTCGGAGCCTTCGGCGCAAGCGCCCTCTTGGGCCTCGTGTGGTGCCTCTGGCACGCGATGATGCTGGCCGTCGAGGGGCTGCCGCTCTGGCTCCTCTTCGCCTTCGCGCCCTACTTCGTCGCGGGCAGCCTATGCTTCACCTGGGCGCACCTCCGCACTCGCGGAAACCTCCTCGTCGCGGTGCTCTTGCACCTCGGAAGCCACCTCAACAACAGCCACAAGGCGCTGCCCGGGAGCCTCACGCCGATGCTCCTCCACACCGCGGCCTTTGTGCTCTTTGCGGCGGTAGTCTGGCGCGTCGACCCTGTGCTCCGTACGCCCCCTGCGGCCCTGGCAGAGCCCGCCGCGCCCTGAGCGAAGCGCCGACCGTCGCAAGGGACGCCGATCGAATCACAACCCGCGCCCTGCCGCCCGGGAGCGCCCCTGCGCTATCGATCAGGTCATGAACGCCCTCTCACGCTTTGACGCGCTGATCGTCGGCGGAGGCCCCGCTGGCCTCTCGGCCGCCCTCACCCTCGGACGCGCCCGCAAGCGCGTCTTGCTCTGCGACGCGGGCCCGCGCCGCAACGCCCGCGCGGTTCACATTCAGAACTTCGTCACCCGCGACGGCACCCCGCCCGACGACTTTCGCAGCGTGGCCCGCGCGCAGCTCGCCGCGTACCCGCAGGTCGCCGTGCGCGACGCGCCTATCACGGCCCTCGACGGCGAACGAAACCGCTTCGTCGTGCAGGTCGGCGACGCGACCGTCGAGGCCCGCCGCATCGTCTTGGCCACGGGCATGGTCGACCTCGGCTTCGCCATCGACGGCTTCGACCAACACTGGGGTCGCGGAATCTACCAATGCCCCTATTGCCACGGCTGGGAGGCCCAAGACCGCCCCTGGGGCTACCTCCCCCGCCCCGGCGACGAGGCGCACCTCGTGCCCTTCGCCCTCATGGCCCGCGGATTCACCGCGCGGCTCACGGTCTTCACCCACGGCGCGATCGCCCTCGACGACGCCCAACGGCGCGCCCTCGCCGAGGCCGACATCGCCGTCGAGACCCAGGCCATCGCGGGCCTGGAGGGCGCCGAAACCGGGCTCACCGCGGTGCGGCTCAGCGACCAGCGCCGAGTCGCCTGCGAGGCCCTCTTCGCGCAACCGCGGCAACGCCAGACGGCCCTCGTCGCGGGACTCGGCCTCGACTGCGACGCCGACGGATACGTCGTCACCGACCCGATGCGCCGCGAGACCTCGCGCCCTGGCATCTACGCCGCGGGAGACCTCACGACCCGCATGCAATCAGCCATCAACGCCGCCGCGATGGGCTCCGTCGCCGCCGCGATGGTCAACCTCGACCTCAGCCTCGACCGCTCTGCCCCATGAAGCACCTCGCGGCCCTCACGATCGTCACCGCCGCCTGCGCGCGGCCCTCACCCGAACCCACGACGGCCTCCGCCATGCGCCACCCGCACCACGCGCCTCACAGCCACGACGCACACCCGCACCACCACGGAGCGGGCCATTTTCAAGACCCCGCGCAGTGGGCGCGGATCTTCGACGACCCCGCCCGCGACGCCGTGATCGCCCCCGACCGCGTGATCGCCGCGATGGCGCTCGCGCCCTCGATGACCGTCGTCGACCTCGGCGCGGGTACGGGGTACTTCTCGGTTCGCCTCGCCCGCGCGGTGCCTGCCGGGCGCGTGATCGCCACCGACATCGAGGCTCCGATGTTGCGCTACATCGAGGCCAGGGCGCAGCGCGAGGGGCTCAACAACCTCAGCACCGCGTTGGGCACCGAAGACAGCCCCGGGCTCGCCCCCGGGAGCGTCGACCGCGTGCTCGTGGTCGATGTGTGGCACCACGTCGCGCACCGCGTCGCGTACGCGCGTCGCCTGGCCGAGGCCCTCACCCCTGACGGGCGCGTGTTCATCGTCGAGACCCGCCCCGACGCCGAGGTCGAAGGGCCGCCGCCTGCGATGCGCCTGCGCCCCGAGACGATCTGCCAGGAGCTCGCCGAGGCAGGCTTCGAGGCCCGCGCGTTGGGGCTCTCACTCGCCCACCACGTCGTCGTCGAGGCCCGCCGCGCTCAGGGCTCCGCGGGTCGTTGAGGCGCCGCGCTCGCGCTGACGCCAGACCGCGGGCGTCACGCCGTGGTGCCTGCGAAACATGCGAATGAAGTGCGTGACGTCGGCGTAGCCCACCTCGGCCGCGACGGCGTCGAGCTTGGCGTCGGTGTGGCTGAGCCGACGGCGCGCTTCGGCCATACGGCCCTGCACGATCCACGCGTTGACCCCTTGGCCGGTGGCGCGGGTGAGGGCCGAGGTCACATGCGAGGGGCTCCGACCGACCGCGGCGGCCACCTCGTCGAGGCTCAAGCGACGTAGGCAATTGCGCTCGATGAAGCGAAGGGTCTCGACCGCCAGGCTCGCGCCCTGGGTCGCCTCGCCGCGCGCTCCGCGGCTCACCTTCTCGACCTCCGAGAGCACGAGGGTCAAGAGGCTCCGTTCGAGCACCTCGGGAGCCGCCGCGGCGCCCTCTCGCAAGGTCGCGAGCTCGCGAAAGAGGCCTTCGACGTAGGCCCACCGCGAGGGGTCGAGCGACACCACCGGCGAGGCGCCCTCGCGCACGCGCTCAAGCGGCGCCAAGAGCGCCCCCGCCCCCATCGCCACCAAACACGGAACACAAAACGCCGCCCCCCAGAACACAAACTGCGAGCGCGCGAGGGTCTGATGGGGTTCGCCCGGCGGCACCACCAGCACGTCGCCGCGGGTCACCTCCCACTCGCCCCGCAGCGCGACCCGGGCCCTGCCCTCGGTGCAAAACCCGATCGCCGCGTGGCTGTGAACCACCGGCGCCCGCACCCGCGCGTCGAGGTCATCGGCCCGCTGCAAGGCCGCCGCCACGGTCGCCCCGACGGTGAGGGAGTCGCGCCGAATGGGCCTCGGGTCTCGCGTCGTCACCCGCGCGTTCTACCACCTCGCGACCCCTCGCGGGTGCGCCCCGCCCGCGGCCTCGACCCCTCCGCAGCGGCGCACTGACCACGACTCAACAGTTTGAAACAATTGACGTATTCACGAATCGAGGCGTCGCCCTGCGAAGGCCGTTGCGCCCGGCGTCGGCGGTTGGCAAAGAACCGCGAGACCTGCATGAACGACTCGACCCATGGCGGCTTTGTGCGCGTCCGCGGCGCACGCGAGAACAACCTCAAAGATGTGTCGCTGAGCCTCCCGCGCGACGCCCTGGTGGTCTTCACGGGGGTGTCGGGCTCGGGCAAATCGTCGCTCGCGTTTGGCACCCTCTACGCCGAGGCGCAGCGGCGCTACCTTGAGTCGGTCTCTCCGTACGCGCGGCGCTTGTTTCACCAGCTCGACGCCCCTGACGTCGACGCCATCGAGGGCCTGCCGCCCGCCATCGCGCTGCAACAACAGCGCGGCGCCCCCACCACCCGCTCGTCGGTGGGGAGCGTCACCACCCTGTCGAACCTCCTGCGCATGCTGTACTCGCGCGCGGGCGACTACCCCGCCGGGGCCAAGGTGGTCTACGCCGAGGCCTTTTCGCCCAACACGCCCGAGGGCGCGTGCCCGGGTTGTTCGGGCCTCGGGCGGGTCTACGAGGCCACCGAGGCGTCGATGGTGCCCGACCCGACGCGCACCCTCCGAGAGCGGGCCGTCGCCGCATGGCCCCTCGCGTGGCAGGGCCAGAACTACCGCGACATCTTGGTGACCATGGGCGTCGACGTCGACCGCCCGTGGCACAGCTTGCCCCAAGCGACCCGCGATTGGATCTTGTTCACCGACGAGCAGCCCACCCACCCGGTCTACGCGGGCATGAGCCCCGAAGAGACCCAGCGCGCCCTCAAGCGCAACGCCGAACCCAGCTACATGGGCACCTTCATGGGCGCCCGGAGGTACGTGCTGCACACCTTCGCCAACACCCAGAGCGCGATGATGAAGCGCCGGGTGTTGCAGTACATGGTGAGCGCCGATTGCGCGCGCTGTCAGGGCCGGAGGCTCAAGGCAGAGGCCCTCGCGGTCACCTTCGCGGGCTACGACATCACGCAGTTGGGGGCCCTCCCGCTCGCCGAGCTGGCCGCGCTCTGTGCGCCCTACGCAGAAGGCAGGGCGCGTCCGGCCGAGTCTGAGGCCCACCCTGAGCGGGCCGAGGTGGCGCGGCGCATCGCCGAAGACCTCTGCGCCCGGGTGTCGGTGCTCTGCGAGCTGGGCTTGGGCTACCTCACCCTCGAACGCAGCACCCCCACCCTCTCGCCCGGCGAGCTCCAACGCCTGCGTCTCGGAACGCAGGTTCACTCGAACCTCTTCGGCGTGGTCTACGTCCTCGACGAGCCGTCGGCGGGCCTGCACCCGGCCGACACCGAGGCCCTCCTCGGGGCCCTCGACAAGCTCAAAGCCGGTGGAAACTCGCTCTTCGTGGTCGAACACGAGCTCGACGTGGTACGCCGCGCCGACTGGATCGTCGATGTCGGCCCCGCCGCGGGCGAACAGGGCGGCGAAGTGTTGTACAGCGGCCCTCCCGACGGATTGCGCGATGTGCCGCGTTCGCGCACGGCCCGGCACCTCTTCGCGACCGAGGCGCCCCCCGAGCGCGCGCCGCGTCAGGCTACGCGATGGCTGAAGCTCCGAAACCTGACACGTCACAATCTGCAAAGGCTCAACGTTGACATCCCCATTGGGGTTCTCATCGCGGTGACGGGCATTTCGGGTTCTGGCAAATCGACCTTGGTGAGTCAATGCCTGGTCGAATTGGTCTCTGACGCCCTCGGCAGCCCGCTCGAAGAAGACGCCGACGAGGGTCAAGGAGAGGCGCAGCTCGAAGCCTTGCCCGAGGCCCCGATGGAGGGCCACCTCGAAGACGGCCTTCAAGGCATCAAGCGACTGATCTGTGTAGACCAGCGCCCGATCGGGCGCACGCCGCGTTCGAACCTCGCCACCTACACGGGTCTCTTCGACCACATCCGCAAGGTCTTCGCGGCCACCCCGGAGGCCCGGGCCCGACGCTACGACGCGGGGCGCTTCTCGTTCAACGTGGCCAAGGGTCGCTGCGCGCAATGCGAGGGCGAGGGCGCGGTGAAGGTCGAGCTCTTGTTTCTGCCGAGCGTGTACGCGCCGTGTCCGCGCTGCGAGGGGCGCCGCTTCAACGCAGAGACCCTCGAAGTGCGGGTCGAGGGGCGCAGTATCGCCGACATTCTATCGATGACGGTTGACGAAGCGGCGGCGTTCTTTTCAACGCACAGCGGCCTCCAGCAGAGCCTCGGCGTGCTCCGCGAGGTGGGCTTGGGCTACCTCCGTCTCGGCCAACCCGCCACCGAGCTCTCGGGCGGAGAGGCCCAGCGTATCAAGCTCGCCACGGAGCTTCAGCGGGTCGCCCGCGGCACTTCGCTGTACGTCCTTGATGAGCCGACCACGGGCTTGCACCCTGAAGATGTCGAGCGATTGCTTCAGCAGCTTGAGCGCTTGGTTGAAGCGGGCAACACGGTGGTCTTGGTCGAGCACGACATGCGGGTGATCGCCGCGAGCGACCATGTGATCGACCTCGGCCCCGGCGCCGGCACCGCAGGCGGACGCCTGGTCGCCCAGGGTTCTCCCGCCCAGGTGTCGCGCTCAAGCGAGAGCCGCACGGCCCGCTTTCTGTCACCCTGGGTCGGCGGGTGAGGCCTTCGGGCGGGGTCAGCGTATGGGAAGGGGGAAAGGGTCAACTCGGCATCTCTTCACTCCCCCAGTGAGGTTCACGACGCGTCGCGAGCCGAGGGTGATGCCGAATCCACCGCCGAGTTTGATTGATTCACGGAAGCGGAGCCCCTTAAAACTCGCGCGGTGACGGAGACGCCGTGCGAGGAGGCAAACGTCTGACCGCGCTTCCGCGCAACGGTGTCGGCGCCCGCGGCGTGTTGGGCACGAAGGCGCACAGACCCGCGCCCACACGATCAGCAGGTGGAGCAGATTTGACCGATACGATGCGGTCAGCGCCAGCGGCTTGTTGGGCCCACTTGCTCACGAGATGCGACGGAAGCCCGCTGCCGCATCAAGCCCCTGGTCAAAACTCACGACGTCATCGATCTCGCCCGCCCGCTGCAATGCCACAAGAAAAGCATCGTTGAAGTTGACGATGCCACCGGTCGCTTCCACGACGCTGAGAATGTCAGGGAGAAACCGCTCAGTCTCTTTCACCACGAAACGGATCTCCCCTCGATCCGCGGCCGATCGGATGCTCGCAACCGCAGCGCTGAGGTCGGGCGGACTCGCTTTGCGCTGCTGAGCGCGGCGACAGATGACAGAGACGGCCTCGCCGACGCAGAAATCTAGGAGCAGGGACGAACCCCACTCGCACGAAGCCGGGCGAGCACTTCATTCGCGCGAGCTGCGAGAACATCATTGCGATCGAGCAGACCTACCAAGACGTTGGCATCAAGAACTACATCAGCCATCGTAGAGCCCATTGCAGTCATCGACGGCGTTTCCCCCGAGATGTACAACACCCCTTAGGGAGTCGATCGTCTCCCAAGAGGCCGCGCCAACCCTCTGGGTTCGCGATGGTTGACTGACATCGTCTTCGCCAACGCTCGCGAGAACTTGGAGCGCGAACTCACGTCGCTCTTCGGCAGAGAGCTTGATCACCTCGTCAAACAACTTCTTCGCCGCGTCACCCATACGTTTAAACTAACAGCCTCCGCGCTGCTGTTCAAGCACGCCTGGACAGCGATCGCAGCCCGGCACCCGCCGCTGCCCATCGGCTCGCCGGTGTGCCGCCGCCTCAAGCGCCCAAGCGTTCCTCGGAGCAGTTTGGTGCGGTCAGCACCAGCGGCTTGTTGGGTGGCCCATTCGGGAGGATCACCTCGGCCCTCGCCGTTCGCTCCTTGCGCGCACCAGGAGACTTGTCACGTCGAGCAGCGGAGCCCATCGGTCGAGATACTCCTGATCGAGCGCGTCACCTTGAACGTTGAGCACTCCGAGAATATCTCCCCACTGCCGATCCGAGATCTGGCCGCCCAACTTGTACCAGACGAGCTTGTGAAGCAGCGTGTCCTCGGGGCTCGCGAAACGAATCGCCACCTTGCTTTCGGCGACATCGACCTCCTCCGTTCGCGCCCGCGTCATCTCCTCACGCGACCACGGGTCCCCCTTCGTGATGAAGACGTCGGCTTTGAACATCGTGGTCAGATGCACCACGTTGAATGACGATCGGTGCTTGATGGCATCACGGATCATCTCCGCGTCAACGTAGAAGCCTCCACCAAGCGCCTCGGTCAACGCGTCGACGTGGGACAGATGAACGTCCGCGACGAGGTCGACGTCTTGCGTCGCTCGCGGAACTCCATAGAGCGAACTGGCGACGGAACCGCCCACCACGTAACGGATTCCGAGCGCGTCGAAGACCCGCGCGATCTCCGCGACGACGAGGACGGGCTCCGAGAGCATCAGTAGCCCCTCTCGCGGACGTCCCACCCGAAGGCACGCACCATCAGGTCCGGTTCGAGCCAGCGTGAAGCGACGCGGAGCGCTTGCTCCCGCTCATCGGCGTTCGGATGGCGCCTGCGAACATCCAGCAGAGCGAACTCCTGAACGGCACGCGTGAGCGATCGGACGCGCTCGAGCTTCTGGCTCGGCGACATTCGGCGATAGCCCTCGATCAAGAAAGCCTCGACTTTGGGGTTCGTGTCGTTCGTAGGGTCAGCATTCATCGCGCGATCTTACTCCTCCTGAGCGGCAGTAGGACCCCACCGGCGAGCTTTCTCTGACACCCGCCGACGCCCGCACAACGGCTCGCCGGTGTGCTGCCGCCCCAAGCGTCCCTGTGTTCCTTTGACCGGTTTGGTGCGGTCAGCACCAGCGGCTTGTTAGACACTTGTCCTCCATCAGTGTCAATTGTCAGGTCTCGAACTCCGCATAGCGGATCTC
>JAEUKH010000018.1 GCA_016792845.1 Myxococcales bacterium
GTTGAGAAAGCCCGTCACGGGCAACACCTGCATCTCGACCACGAACACTTCGCCGCGCTCGGTGTGGCACCGAACATCAAGAATCGAGAGCTTCGCCCCAGGCGCCATCGCAGGCTGGCCCGGTGGTAGATACGTCAACGAAGTGATCGCGCGCGCGCCATCGCGGCCCAGCAGGTCGTTCAGAAGCCCGCGGAGCACATCCTCGTGCTGGCCGAACACCTTCTGAAACACGAAATCTGTGCGGAGGTCTGCGTACGCCACGCCGTGACTCTACACCCTCTCAGCGCCGACGCCGCCGATGCGCCGCGCGTGAAGCTCGGCGCGGGTCGCGCGCTAACCGCCGATGCCGAACCAGCCCGAACGACCACGGAGCTCGCGGTCGAGGGTCTCTTGAATCGTAGCCCGGAGCCGCTCATTCAAGCGGCCCACAAGTACGTCGTCGTCGGCCTGAGAGGGCTCGTACTCGTCGAGGCGGAGGGGCGCGCCGAAGACAATCTTCCACCGGGTGGGGAGCGGCACCATGCCCAAGGGGCCCAACCACGGAAAGGTCGGCGTCACAGGCAAATACGGCAGCCCGAGGAGCTTCGCCGCCAGCGGGCTCTGCCCCAAAAGCGGGTGCGCGTCGTCTGAGCCCACGATGGTCACCGGCACCAGCGGCGTGCGCGTGCGCAGCGCGAGCTTGATGTGCCCGCCACGCCCGAATCGCTGCAACTTGTACCGATCACGGTACCGCTTCGAGATGCCCTTCACCCCTTCAGGAAAGAGCGCCACACAACACTCGCGCGCCAAGAGCCGCTCGGCGTTCTCCTGGCACGCTCGCACGGCGCCGAGCCGGTTCGCCCAAGTGCCCGCGTAAGGGAAGTGAAACACAAAATCTTCAGCGAGCCAGCGAAGCTGCCGCTGCGCCGGGTGCTCCTTGCGGAGCGCCGTCGCAAGCACCACGCCGTCGACCGGAATCGCGCCGCCGTGGTTGGCCACCAAGGCCACGCGCCCCGTCGCCGGCACATGCTCGATGCCCTCGACCTCGACCTTGAGCCACCGATCGTACAGAAAATCGAGGGTCTTCTCCCACCGCCGCGCGACCTCGGGGTCGTAGCCGAAGGGGTCAACCTCTTCGCCGCGATCGCGCAGCGCGATGCGCCCCCACTGACGGAGGTAGAAGTCGCTCGACAAGAGCTCGCGCGACACCCCCGTGGGCGAGCTCTCGTCTGCCTCGACGTGCTCGGGCGCCTGCAAGCCCGTCACCGCGGGCGCCTCGACGTCGACCGCCTCGCCCTCACCGCGCAGCACCTCGGCGAGGCCCGCCAGCGCCTCACGATGCTCGGGCTGCCCCTCGACCTCAACGCGCAAGGCGCGAAGCTGAACCTGCAACGCCGCGATCTCAGCCGCTACATCACGGCTCGGCGCGAAGTCGACCCGCAGCGACGGCGCCGAGACCGCAGCGGTTGCCACCGCTTCAGCCGCCGCAATGTTGACACTGGCCACATCGTCAGCTTCCGCAATGTTGACACTGACCACATCCTCAGGCGCTGCGATGTTGACACTGGCCACATCGTCAGCCGCCGCAATGTTGACACTGGCCACATCGTCAGCCGCCGCGATGTTGACACTGGCCGCATCGTCAGCCGGGGCGGGGGCGCCGGGGGGCGCTGTGCGCTTCTTCGGAGCGGGCGCCTTCTTCTTACGGGCGTCGAGCTTTTTGCCCTTGTTTGACGGGGCGCGCGCGGCCTCGCTCTTTTGAGCGGGCTGGGCCGCGAAGGGGTCATCACCGAGTACGCGTCGTGCCATGTCGCGGGGGTCTTTCGTCATCCGACCGAGCGGAGGAGGTTGGCGTCGCGGAGGCTCTGAGCCCCGGCGTAATCAAGCACCGCCTCGCGGGTGGTGAACGAGGGCACAAACTTCAGCGCCGTGCGGGCCCGCTCACCGTCGGCCACGCACAGCCACCGGAGGTAGTCGAGGAAGGTCGGCGGCGCCTCGCTCAGCTGCGCGGCCCAGAGCGCCCGCGTCATCGGGTACGCCATCGGGTGCGGCACCGAGACGCGCGTGCGCCCCGCGAGGCGGATGATCGTCGAGAGCGGCAGCACCCCGTCACCGACGATGTTGAAGGTGCCCGGCACGTCGACGTTGATGGCCCGCTTGAAGGCCGCGAGCGCGTCGACCTCGTGCAAGAGCTGCCAGAGCGGGTCGAAGCCCGCCAGCGTCGGCACCACCTTGCGACCGAGGTAGCGGGTGATGAAATTGTGCACCGTCGGCCCCAAGATCGGCGCGAGGCGGAGCACCGTCACGAGGGTGCCCGGCATCTGCTGGGCGAAGCGCGCCACCACCTCTTCGGCGTCGATCTTGTCGCGAAGAAAGCGCGACTCGGGGTTGCCGCGCAAGGGCTGCGACTCGACGAGGAAGTTCGGGTTCGACGGCGAGGCGCCGTACAGCACCGTGTGCGACCACAAGATGAACTTTCGCACCGGGCGCTCTTTGCACGCGTTCAGCACGTGCATCGTGCCCACGCTCTCGAGCTCGTGAGCCCACGCGCTGGCGTGCGTCGGCGAGGCCAGAAACGCCATGTGCAGAAAGGTGTCGACCCCTTCAGCCGCCAAGATCTCGGCGAGCCTCGCGTCGACCGAAGGCTGGGTCAGGTCGACCTTGTAGAATCGGGTCTTGGGCCCCGCCGTCGAGGGCTGCTTCACGTCGAGGGCCACGATGCGCCCGATGCGATCGTCGTCTTCGAGGAGACCGATCAGGTTGCGCCCGAGAAAGGCGTCAGCCCCCGTGATCGCGAGGGTGCGGCGGGGCGCCGGAGCACGCTTGAGGCCAGCCGAATCAGAAGAGTCGCGCATCGTGTTGAGACCGTAGAGAGGAGTGTACAAACCCGCTCAGGGCGAAGCCCCCGGGGTGGCGTCAGGGGCGCCGCAGAGCGTTGAGACCAGCGACCGAAGCGCGTCGACCCGCACGTCGTCGAGGTCGCCCTCAGACAGGTACGAGAGCTTCATCGTGAGCCACGCCGCGTCGAGCACCACCACCGGGTCAGGGAAGAGCTCAAGCCCCGCGCGCACGGCCTCGCTCAAGAGCGCGCCCGGGTCAGCGTCTCGGTCAGCCCAGACCATCATCCGGGCGTCAAAAGAAGCGTCGCCGGTCACGAGGGCGTGCCCGAAGGCGCTGCGATCGGTGAGCACGTCGCCCGACGTCGAGGCGCCCTCGGATCGCGGCCCCACCCAGAGCTGGAGGCCCCCCGCCAGGAGCCGCCGCGCCGTCACCTTGAGGTGCGCCCTCGACCCCGACGCGCGCTCGCAGGTGACGCTGTAGCGCACCCCCCGCGCGATGCCGTGGAGCGTCGCCACCCCGTGCTCGTCGACCGAGAGGTGAAGGTCGGTGCGCGAGAGCACCAGCGCCTCCCACGGGGCGGTGTGCGCGTCTCGGGCCGCGCGCAGGGCCGCGGAGCGACGCCGCACGACGAAGCCCACCAGCGCGCCCACGAGCGCCGCCAGCGTAGCCAGAACCATCGCAAGACCGAGCAGGTCGGGACTCACCGGCGAGGCTCTACCACATGCCCATGCCGCACACGAGGGCCCGCGCGACGAAGCCTCGCCGCGCCCTCAGGCCCGAGGCCGCGGGCGAAGCTTCAGTGCAAGGTCGAAGGCGTCGAGACGGCCCCCTCGGGGGCGCGGGCGAGGCGCTGCGTCGCGCGCTCAAGGGCGGCCCGTACGAAGCGCACGAAGAGCGGGTGCGGCGTCATGGGCCGCGATTTCAGCTCGGGGTGAAACTGACACCCCACAAAGTACGGGTGCTCGCGGAGCTCGACCATCTCGACGAGGCGCCGGTCGGGCGAGGTGCCCGAGAGCACGAGCCCCGCGCTCACGAGCTGCTCGCGGTAGTCGTTGTTGACCTCGTACCGATGCCGATGCCGCTCTGAGATCTCAGTGCTGCCGTACGCCTCGGCCGCCACGGTGCCCGGCTGAAGCGTGCACGGATACGCCCCGAGGCGCATCGTCGCGCCCTTCTCGCGCACGGCCCGCTGCTCGGGCATGAGGTCGATCACCGCAGGGGCGCTGAGGTCGAACTCGGCGCTGTTGGCCTGCGCGATGCCTGCGACGTGACGCGCGAACTCGACCACCGCGAGCTGCATCCCGAGGCAGATGCCGAAGAAGGGCACGCCGCGCTCGCGGGCGTACCGGATCGCAGAGATCTTCCCCTCGGTGCCGCGCTCGCCGAAGCCGCCGGGCACCAAGATCGCGTCGCAGTCGGCCAGCGCCGCGGCGACCCCTTCGTCGCCACCGGCTTCGAGGGTCTCGCTGTCGAAGTACTGAAGATCGACGCGACAGTCGTTCGCGAGGCCGCCGTGCACCAGCGACTCGTGGAGGCTCTTGTACGAGTCGCGCAGGTGGACGTACTTGCCCACCACGGCGATCTTCGCGGTGCCGCGCGAGGGGCGCACGAAGCGCTCGACGATGCGATGCCAGCCCGTCATGTCGGGCTGCCGCGACCAGATGTTGAGCCGCTCGCACACGATCTCGTCGATGCGCTCGGCTTGCAGGGCCGCGGGCAGCTCGTAGAGACACGACACGTCGCTCGCGGCGATCACGCACTCGGCCGGCACGTTCGAGAAGAGCGAGATCTTCTCTTTCAGGCCCGGCGAGAGCGGCTTCTCGGTGCGACAGATCAAGATGTCGGGCTGGATGCCGATCTCGCGCATCTCTTTCACCGAGTGCTGCGTGGGCTTGGTCTTGAGCTCGCCGGCGGCGCCGATCCACGGCACGAGGGTGACGTGCACGCTGAGGGCGTTGCTCGGCCCGAGCTCGAGCTTCAGCTGACGCACCGCTTCGAGAAAGGGCAGGCTCTCGATGTCGCCCACGGTGCCGCCGATCTCGACGATGGCCACGTCGACGCCGTCGGTCGCCTCGCGCACCCGCGCCTTGATCTCATCGGTAATGTGGGGGATGACCTGAACCGTCGCCCCGAGGTACTCGCCCCGGCGCTCCTTCGAGATCACCGCCTGGTAGATGCGCCCCGTGGTGAGGTTGTTGGCCCGGGTCAGCCGCGCGTTCGTAAACCGCTCGTAGTGCCCGAGGTCGAGGTCGGTCTCGGCGCCGTCGTCGGTCACATAGACCTCGCCGTGCTGGTACGGGCTCATCGTGCCGGGGTCGACGTTGATGTACGGGTCGAGCTTGAGAAACGTGACCCTGAGGCCGCGCGCTTCGAGCAGGGCGCCCAACGACGCCGACGCGAGGCCCTTGCCAATCGATGACACCACGCCGCCCGTGGTGAACACGTATTTTGTACGCCTCGCACTCATCGCAAAGTCGCTCCACGCATCGTTGAGATCTTTGGCTCTTTGGCCGCATGAACGCGTCACAGGCAACTTACCCACGACGATTGCGACCCAGAACCGGGCGGTGGCATAGAAAGCCCTCCGCCCCTTGTCAACCCGAAGCCGCATCACCGCCGCCCCGCTGGGCGACATAATTTACATTTATTTCAACAAGTTACAGAGCGAAGCGGGGCCCGCCCCCGGGGCTACGATTCGCCCTTGTCGCGGGCGCGCCAGAGCGCGGGGTCGAGCACCGAGCGGCGCGCGGCTTCGATCTCATCGCGGGTCGGCGGCTTCGAGAGGTCGCCCGCGTCGCCCCCCGCGGCGAAGGGGGCGGGCAACACCGGGCGCGACTCGACCTCTTCGCTGATGCCCAGCGATTGAAGCGCCCTGTGCATCGTCATCGCGTCGTGCCAGCGGTGCTCGCGGTTGGGCGCGAGGCTGCGCATCACGATGGCTTCGAGGTCGTCGCTGACCTCAGCCCGCAGCTTGCGGAGCGGCACCATCGGCGCCTTCGCGATCTCGCCGAGGAGCGCCGCGGGCGTGCGCGCGTTGTAGGGCAGCCGCCCGGTGAGGGTCTCGTAGAGCAGCATGCCCACGGCGTAGAGGTCGGTGCGCGCGTCGAGCACCATGTCGCCGCGGGCCTGCTCGGGCGACATGTACGCCGGCGTGCCCATCACGAAGCCCGCGCGGGTCAGCTTCTTTTGCTTCTCGTCGAGCTCTTCTTGGGGGCCGAAGCCCTTGGCGACGCCGAAATCGAGCACCTTCACCCGCGGCGTGGGCCCGGCGCGCTTCGCCAGGAAGAGGTTGTCGGGCTTGAGGTCGCGGTGCAAGACGCCCCGCGCGTGGGTGGCCATCAGCGCCGCGAGGGTCTGCCGCGCGATGCTCACCGCGAGCCCCACCCGGAGCGGGCGCTCGCGGGCGAGGCGGGCCGTGAGGGTCTCGCCGTCGAGGCGCTCCATCACGAGGAAGGGCGTGCCGTCGTCGAGCCAGCCCATGTCGAAGACCTCGACGATGTTGGCGTGCCCGAAGCTGCCGACGAGCTCGGCCTCTTGCTGAAATCGCGCGAGGGCCACGGTGTCTTGGGCGTACTTCGGGTGCAGCACCTTCACCGCGACGCGGCGCCCGAGGTTGACCTGCACGGCGTCGTAGACGACCCCCATGCCACCCGCGGCGATGACTCCCGAGACGCGGTAACGCCCGGCCAGGAGCGCCCCCACCAGCATCGACCCGCCCCCGGTCGGGCGGAGCCCCGGGCGCACCGTGGCCTCGACGGGCGGCGGCGGCGGCACGCTCGGCACCTTGCGCTCGGCCGTTACAGGCGGCGAGGGCGCCGTCATCACCCGCGGCGCAGGCGCCCGCGGCACCCGCGGAGCCGCCCCCGTCGCGGGGCGAACCAGCGCGACGCTCGGCTGCGTGGGCGCCTCTTCGTCATCGAGGAGCTCGGGGCGCGACTCAGGCGCCAACATCGTCGAGGGCACCACCGGCTCGCCTCGCACCGGGCACACCGCCACGTCTGCGGGGTGCGGGAGGCCACACAATCGGCACCGGATGAAGCGCTCTGCCATCGTCGTCGAAGCTGCCCTTCGCACCCTACCGCGAATCGCCCCGTCGGGTCAGCGGTACAATCCCGCTTCGCGCAGGGCCTCGACCACCCCAGCCTCGCGCCCCCGCGGGACGCTCACCCGCGTGGGCATCCCGCCGCCGACCCCGAGCAGGGTCAAGAAATCAATGCCCGAGTCGAAGGGCGCCGCCAGGGCCACATTCTGCGTGTCGAGCACCATCGCCACCCGCGCCCGCCGCTGCCCGATCAAGAGCAGCTCGGTCTTGTCGATGCTGCGCCCGTCGACGTCTGACACGTCGCACACCGCCACACCGCCGAAGACCGCGTAGCGGGCCTCGGCGACCCGCGCCGTCTCGGCCTCGACCAGGTCGTAGCGCACCGCGGCGGCCTCGACGGCCTCGGCGCAAGCCCCGGGCGGGAGCCCGTCGCCCAACCACCCCACCACCTCAAGCAGAAACGCGTCGTCGCGGCCGCGGCTCCGCAGCGCGCGGTCGATGCGCGCCCCGAGCGCCGAGGTGGCCCCGAGCCGGGTGTCGACGGCCCGGGCGTCGTCGTCGGCTTCGGGGTACGGCGCGACGCCCCCGCGAAGCCATTTGGCAGCAGAGAACAGGCCGTCAAAATCGTTGTGGCACACGATCACGTCGACCGGCCCGGTGTCGCGCACGAGGGCCTCGGTCACCATCTCGGGGCAGGCCCCGTGCGCGGCCTTGGTCGAGAGCACGAAGCGCGAATCGCCCTGAAATTGTGTGTGATACGGGTGATCGTGGTGATCGACCCAGCGCCCGAGGCGCGGCCCGAGGCCCTTCAAGAAGGGCGCCGTGACCTTCTCAAAGCTCGACCCCGTGCCCTCGGCCGCGAAGGCGATGTCGAGCACCACCACGCGGCCTTCGAGCTTGTCGGCCCGAGGGAGCTTGCGCGGCGTACCCAACACCACCCGCGGCCGGGGCGCTTCGCTCACGCCGACTCCAGCGTCTTGATCGCGTCGCGGGCGATGCTCGCGGCGCCCTGGGTCTCGAGGGCCCGAAAGCCCGAGGGCACGGCCCCGCCGGCGAACTCGGCGAAGCGCAGCTCGGTCTCGCTGATGCCGATCATCGTCGCGTGGGTCTGAACGCCCGCCAGGGTCTCGAGCGCCACGCGCTGGTTCAGGAAGCGCGCCCAGGGGTCGCCCGACTGCTCAAGGTTCAGAAAGAGCTTCATCTGCTTGAGCCACAGCTCTTGGCCGCGCGGGTCGGTGGTGTCGAGACGCATCTCGTTGACCAGCTTCACGCTCATGGCGATCCAGTCGTTGTAGCAGCTCGCGCACACCTTCTCGACCAGCTCGGCGCCGAGCGGGCCGAGCTTCGAGCCCGCGCGAAACGGCGGCTTCGCGAGCGCCGCACGGGTCAGACCACACTTCACACACTGAATCTCGGTTGCCATGGCGTCGCGGGTTATGCGGTATTGCCCCCGGCCCCGCAAGATGACTCTGCCTCCCTCGGCCCGCTTCACCCCGTACCGCGCTGTCAGCCTCGAGAAGGTCACCCTGGTGTACGGCGCCACCCGCGCGCTCGGGGGGCTCAGCCTCACCTTCGAGGCCGGCCAGGTGACCACCCTCGAAGGGCCCAACGGCGCGGGCAAATCGAGCCTCCTGGGGGTCATCTCGACGCTCCTCCGCCCCACCCAGGGGCGGGTGCGTTGGGGCGACCTGCGGCTGCCCGACGACCGCGCCGCGGTGTGCGCCTCGCTCGGCCTCGTGGCCCACGCCTCGCTCGTGTACCCCGACCTCACGCCCCGCGAATCGTTGGGGCTCCTCGCGCGGCTGCACTCCCTCGACGCTCCCGACGCCGCGGCGGCCCGCGCCCTCGAAGAGCACCACCTCGGGGCCCTCGCCGACCGCCCGGCCCGCACGTTCTCGCGCGGTCAGCTCCAGCGCCTCGCCCTCGCCCGGGCGGCCCTCCACGACCCCTGCCTCTACCTCTTCGATGAGCCCACCACGGGGCTCGACCCCGGCGCCGTCGCGCGCCTCGAGCGCTTCATCGAGGGCCTCAAGGCCCGAGAGAAAATCGTGGTGTTGGTGACCCACGACCTCGCCTTCGCGTCGCGGGTCGCAGACCGCAGGGTCGGCCTCGAACGGGGTCGGATCCGAAGCGATGTCCGGCGCTGAAGACCATTGACCCGACGGGGTCTTGGCGCTCACCCTCGCGGGCTCAACGGTCGCTGGGGCGTCGTGATTTTTCAGGATGCCAACGAGGGAGAGACGACGATGAGTGTGTACGTTCAGTACGGTTCTAAGGGTCGGGCGGTGCGCGCGTTGCAAGAGGCCCTCAACGAGGCCGGTTATTCGCTCGACGTCGACGGTGATTTTGGCGACGGCACCGACGCGGCGGTGCGCGATTTTCAGTCATCGAACGAGCTCGACGTCGACGGCGTGGTGGGGCCCGACACCTGGTCGGCGTTGGGGGTCTCGTTTGACGACGACGACGGCGACGGCGCCAAAGACGGCGACGACGAAGAGGGCTACGAAGAGGTCGGGCGCGGGGCCGAGGGCGACGCGGTGTCGTTCCTCCAAGAGACCCTGGTGGCGGCGGGCTACGAGCTCGACGTCGACGGCATTTTCGGCCGCGACACCGAGCGCGCCGTGCGTGACTTTCAGTCGAACCACGGGCTCGACGTCGACGGCATCGTGGGTGACAACACCTGGGCCGCCCTCGAAGAGTTCATGGGCGACGAATAGCGGGCTCGGCGCGAGACCCCTTCAGCGCGAGGGGTGAGGCGTGCTATCGGCCCTGCCCAAGCACCGATGGCACGCACGCGAGAAGAACTCCTCCAACGGCTCGAAGACCTCAACCAGCGCGCATTGCAGGGGGGCGGCGCTGACCGCATCGCCCGGCAACATGCTGCGGGCAAGCTCACCGCCCGCGAGCGCATCGACCTGCTCCTCGACCCGGGGAGCTTCGTCGAGCTCGACCGCCTGGTCGCGCACCATTGCCACGATTTCGGCATGGAGCAGCAGAAGCTCCCGGGCGACGGCGTGGTCACGGGCTACGGCGCCGTCGACGGCCGCAAGGTGTTCGTCTTCGCGCAAGACTTTACGGTCTTCGGCGGCAGCCTCGGCGCCGCCTACGCCTCGAAGATCTGCAAGATCATGGATCTCGCCATGAAGGTCGGGGCCCCCGTGGTGGGCCTCAACGACTCGGGCGGGGCGCGCATCCAAGAGGGGGTCGAGAGCCTCGCGGGCTACGCCGACATCTTCTTGCGCAACACCCTCGCGAGCGGGGTGATCCCGCAGTTGAGCGCCATCATGGGCCCCTGCGCGGGGGGCGCGGTGTACTCGCCGGCCATCACCGACCTGATCTTCATGGTCGAGAACACCAGCTACATGTTCATCACCGGCCCTGAGGTCATCAAAGCGGTGACCCACGAGACGGTGACCAAAGAAGAGCTCGGCGGCGCCTCGACCCACGCCTCGCGCTCGGGGGTGGCCCACTTCACGGCGAGCGACGACCGCGCGTGCATCGCGCAGCTCCGCGAGGTGCTCGCCTACCTGCCCAGCAACAACACCGAAGACCCGCCGCGCAAGGCCTCGACCGACGCCGCCGACCGCGAATCGACCGCCCTCGACACCCTGGTGCCGGTCGAGAGCAACCGCCCCTACGACATGAAAGAGGTCATCGCCGAGATCGTCGACGAGGGGGTCTTCACCGAGGTCGCGCCGATGTTCGCGATGAACATGGTCTGCGGCTTCGCCCGCATCGACGGCCGCCCGGTGGGCGTCGTGGCCAATCAACCCGCGGTGCTCGCGGGCTGCCTCGACATCAACGCGAGCATGAAGGCCGCGCGCTTCGTGCGCTTCTGCGATTGCTTCAACATCCCCTTGGTCACCTTCGTCGATGTGCCTGGCTTTCTGCCGGGCACAGACCAAGAGTACGGCGGCATCATCAAGCACGGCGCGAAGCTCTTGTTCGCCTACGCCGAGGCCACCGTGGCGAAGATCACCGTGATCACCCGCAAGGCCTACGGCGGCGCCTATGACGTGATGGCGTCAAAGCACATCCGCGCCGACCTCAACCTCGCCTGGCCCACCGCAGAGATCGCCGTGATGGGCTCTGACGGCGCGGTGAACATCATCCACAAGGGCGAGATCGACAAATCGGCCGACCCCGCCGCCACCCGGAGCCGCTTTGTCGACCAGTACCAGCGCACCTTCGCCAACCCCTTCAAGGCCGCCGAGCTGGGCTTCATCGACGAAGTGATTCACCCCCGGGTGACCCGCCAGCGCCTCGCCCGCGCGCTCGATCTGCTCAAAGACAAGCGCGAGACCTTGCCGCAGAAGAAGCACGGCAACATCCCCCTCTGAGCGCCCTGCTCCCCTTTGACGCGAGGGCCGCTCATGGCCTAGCGTCTCACCGTTGGGGGGTATTGGCCGATGGCACGCGCACCGCTCTTTGATCTCGTCGCTCGCACGCTCCGCCGTGCACAACACACAGACATTCAGCCGACCCCGAAGGGCCGCGCGGCTGCCCCAGGGTCGGGCGAAAGGAGTCTCTCGCTCACGCGACGCGCCCTGCTCGGGGGTTCGATGGGGGCCGCGGGCTGCGCGGCGCTGGAGCCCGTCGACCAGGCCTTCACGACGGTTCGGGCGCAGGGCGCGGTGGCGGTGGTCGGGGCCGGGCTCGCGGGCCTCGCCTGTGCGCGGGCGCTCGAGCGCGCGGGGCTCACGGTCACACTCTTTGAAGCGGGCGCGCGGGTCGGCGGGCGCGTGGCCTCGCTGCGCGATCGCTTCCCGGGGCAGGTCGCAGAGCGGGGCGGCGAGTTCATCGACACCACGCACAGCACGATGCGGGGGTATGCCAACGAGTTCGACCTCGCGCTTGAATCGGTCTCGCGGCTCCCGGGCGAGGTGTTCTACCACTTCGGCGGGCAGCGACACCCAGAGGCCGCGGTGGTCGAGGCGTATCGCGCGTTTGTGCCGCAAATGCGTGCTGATTTGCGCGAGATAGGCTCGCCCACGGCGCTGTCGTTCACCGCCGCCGAGGCCGCCCTCGATCGCGTCTCGCTGGCCGAATACCTCGAAACCCGCGGCGCGAGCCGGCTGCTCTACCAGGTGCTCGAACAAGCCTACGGCATCGAGTACGGCATCGACATCGGCGAGCAGAGCTGCCTCGCGTTCTTGATGTTCGCCCACGCCGACCGCCGCAGCCGATTCCGCCCCTACGGCGTCTTCAGCGACGAGCGCTTTCACGTACGGGCCGGCAACGACGCGATCGCGCAGGGCCTTCACGGCACCCTGCTTCGCCCGGCCGAGCTCGGCGCGCAGCTCGTCAGGGTCGCGAAGCGCAGCGACGGTCGCATCGCGCTCACCACACAGCGCGGCAGCCAGAGCCGCACCGAGGCCTTCGACGCGGCGGTGCTCACCCTGCCCTTCTCGGTGCTGCGTCACGTCGCCCTCGACGCCTCGCTCGCGCTCCCGCCGACCAAGCGCGACGTCATCGACCGCGCGCGCTACGGCGCCAACAGCAAGCTCATGCTCGGGTTCAGCGCCCGCCCCTGGATCGACCGCGGCAACAACGGCGCCGCCTACGCCGACCTCGACGGCTTCCAAGCCTGTTGGGAGACCAACCCGAGCGACGCCTCGGCCACCCGCGCCGTCATCACCGACTACACGGGCATGGCGCTTGGCGCGAGCCTCGACCCCGCGCGCACCCAAGACGAAGCCGCGCGCTTCCTCGACAGCTTCGAGCGCGTTGTGCCCGGCGCCCGGGCCGCCGCGAGACGCGACACCCGCGGCGCGCTGGTCGCGCACCTCGAAGCGTGGCCCCGCAACCCGCTCTCGCAAGGCAGCTACACCGCCAACGGGCTCGGGTACTTCACCACCCTCGCGGGCCACGAGGCGAGCCCCGTCGGCAACCTCTTCTTCGCAGGCGAGCACACCGACTCGTTCTACGAGTGGCAAGGCTTCATGGAGGGCGCCGCCAACTCAGGGCTCCGCGCGGCCCAAGAGGTCGTAAGGCTCCTTCGCCGCTGAGCGCCCCGCCGCCTTCACCGACCGAGCCGCGCGCGCAGCTTCGCCCACGCGGCGGTCACGAGCCCCGCGCGCCACGCCCACAGCCCCGCCACCGCCAGCACCAGCGCCCGCGACGCAGGCCAGCGCAGCGTCGCCCACTGCCCCGCGAAGGCCATCGTCGAGGCCCCGAGGGCCGCGGCCACGACGCGCCACGAGACCCGAACACCGCACGCCTGGCGCAAGAGAAAGGGCGCGATCATCAAGGTCGTGACCTGCATGAAGGCGTAGGCCCAGCCCACTCCCATGAGCCCCACCCGCGGCACGAGGAGCCACGCCGCGAGGGCGAAGACCCCGTTCGCGTAGACCTCGCTGAGCACGAAGTGCCCGAGGCGCTGGCGGTAGAGGAGCGGCCCCAAGAGAACCCACACCATCGCGCGCGACGCGTCGGCCACCGAGAGCATGCCGAGGAGCGGCGCCGCTTCGCCGAAACGCGAGGAATACAAGAGCCACACCGCGAGGTCGCGGGTGCCGACCAAGAGGAGCACCGCGGGCGGCACGACCCCCAACACGAAGCGCGCCGTCTCGTCGACCTCGCGGCCCAACGACGCCGCGTCGGTCGCCGCCGCGAAGCGCGGAAAGGCGTAGCTCCCGAGGCTCCCGAGCATCAGCGCGAAGTAGGTCGAGCCGATCGCCCAGGCGGCTTGAAACTGACCGTTGAGCGCGGGGCCGCCGCGGTGCTCAAGGCTGAGCCGTACGACGCTCATCGCGCCCTGGGCCGAGAAGCCCGCGACCATCGACGCGAGGCCGAGGGTGAGCGCGTCGCGGCCGTACTTCGGGTCAAAACGAAGCGAGAAGCGCCACGAGAGGGTCGGCACCGCGCGACGCCCGAGGCGCTGACCGAGCGGCATGAGCACCAAGGCCGAGAGCAGCATCGCAACGAACTGCCCGGTGAGGCCGAATCGCCAGGTGGCCGCGCACACCAGCGCCATCTGGACGAGGGCGTTGAGCACCTGGAGGCGCGTCGCCGTCGCGATCTCGCCCATCGCGACGAGGGTCTGCGAGGGCAAGAGCGCCACCGCGAGGAGCCCCGTCGCCAGCCCCGCGGGCAGCACCAACGGCCACGCCTCGGCCCCCCACGGCGCCGGGAAGACCGCCCGCGCCGCCAGCGTCGCCCCCAACGTCGCCACGAGGGTCACCGCCGCCATGCCCGTCGACGCCGACGCGTAGGCCAGCGCCACGTCGTCGTGGTCGCCGCGCTTGAACGAAGGGCTCACCCGCTGCACGAGCGCAGGGCCCCCGAGCATGGCCAGCGGCACCATCGCGGTCGCCACGATCTGGAGCACCTCGGCCGAGACGCCGACCCCCACGGGCCCGAGCACATGGGCGGTCACCTTGCCCCGAACGATGCTCGCGAAGGTGCCGACCAGGGCGCCCGCCAGCGCGATGGCCGCCGCGAGGCCGCGAGAGGGGGTGCGGGCCGCCGCGGCGGCGTTGGCGTCGTGAGGCGCTTGCATAGGGCTACGACGCACTCTCTACGCCATCTCGGGCCCCGCGCGCAGCACGCGCGGTGACGATGAACCCTAAGCCCGGCGCCGTGCTACCAACCCCTACGGCATGGACAACTCGCTGCGATTTACGCTCCTCATGGGCACCTACAACCACGCGAAGTACCTCCCGACGGCGCTCGACCATGTGCTCTCGCAGACGCGGCCCCCCGAGCGGATCGTGTTCTTCGACGACGGCTCTCGCGACGACAGCTTCGCCCTCGCGCGGGCGCGCTTCGCGGGCGACCCGCGGGTGGTGTTCGTGCCCGACGCCGACCGCAACATGGGCCTGCTCACCCGCATGCGCCTCGCGCGCCCGCTCTTGCTGCCCGGCAGCTTCGTCGTCCAGCATGCAGGCGACGACATGCTCGACCGCGCGTGCTTCGCCCGTCACGCCGAGAACCTCAGCCGACGCGCCGCGCGATGGAGCGTCGCCGCCATCGACGCCGTCGACGAGGAGAGCGGAGAGTTCTTGTACGCGATCAAGCCCGACCCCGCGGTGCTCGAATCCGCGGCGCCGCTGCTCGAACGGCTACTCCGGGGTGCGCCCTTTCCGCCGGTGCACGGGTGGGCCTATCACACCGCCCTGCTCGACGAGGTGGGCGGCTACGACCCAGGCTTCGCGATGGAGGATCTGCCCCTGCTCTTCCGTTTCGCGGCGCGCGAGCGCCCCTCGCTCACCGACGCCACCGTCTGCGCCGTGCGCGTTCGCCCGAACCAGTACGCCCGGTGGCGAGGCCAGCTCCCGCGAGACGCCGCGCGCCTCGCCCTTGAGAGCGTGCGGCAGCACCCCAGGGCCGCGCTCGAATACGCCTCGCGGCAGTACATGGCCGCCGCCACCGGGTCTGCGCGGCACCGCGCCTGGGCCGATGCCCTCGCCGACCTCACCCGCGCCGTCGCCCTCTGGCCCGTGCCCACAGCGCCCCACTTCGTCGCCCCGCTGAAGAAGCTGAAGACTCGTTTGGTCGGTTGACGCGACAGGCCGAGAGGGGTTGAACTGCCGATCCAACCCTCGCATCGTGAGGCCCGGGCGCGACGTGGAGATCATCAAAGACACACCCTTCGAGGTCGCCACGGTGACCTGGCAATTGTCACCGCCTGCGTGGTCGCTCACGGTGGTGGTCAAGGGCACCTTCAGCCTCGCCGACGATGGCAGCCTCAGCGTCGCAGAGACCCAGCGCCCCTGCGAGGGCGACATTCTGTGGGACGATGTCGAGCCCGGCTCGCCGCGCCGTGAGAGCGACCTGGCGGTGTACAAACCCCGAGGCGAGTGGTTCGTCGAAGGCCACTGTTACCCGCCCGGCGGCGAAGCCACCACGTCGGCGTGCAGCGTCACCCTCGGCCGTTCGGGCCGCGCCCTCGCCGTCTTCGGCGACCGCCACTGGGGCGCCGCAGGCGTCGCCTCAGCGCCCGCGCCCTTCACCGCGATGCCCCTCCGATGGGAGCGCGCCTACGGCGGCCCCGGGCACCCGTCGAACCCCGTGGGCCGCGGCGTCGAGGCCGTCGAGACCCGCGAGGGGCGGGTGCATCGCTTGCCCAACCTCGAAGCCCCCGAGGCGAGGGTCGAGAGCCCCCATCGCCCGGGTTTCGCAGCGTGTTTCGCCCCCGTCGGGCGCACCTGGCCGGTGCGGAGCGCCTTCGCGGGCACCTACGACGCGACCTGGCGCGCGACGCGCTTCCCGTGGTTCGCCGCCGACCTCGACACGGCGTACTTTTTGGGCAGCCAGCACCTCCAGTGGGCCGAGACGTATTGGCGCGGCGACGAGCCCTTCGAGCTGGTCAACCTCCATCCGCAGCACCCCCGCCTGCGAGGCCAGCTCGCGGCGATGACCGCGCGGGTGCTCGCGACCCCCGCGGGCCTCGCACCCAATGAGACGAACGCCCGGGCCCTCAACGCCGTCCTCGACACGGTCACGTTTCTGCCCGACGAGATGGCCGTTACGTGTGTCTGGCGCGCGGTGCTCACGGTCACCGACGAGACCGCCTCGAACCTCGGCTTTCTCTACGTCACCCACGACGACCTTGAGGCGCCGCGCCCCCTCGCGGCCCTCGTCGCAAGGCTCGCCGCGGAGCGCGACGCGCAGGCCGCCGAAGCGGGCGCCGACGCCGAGATGCCGCCCCCCGGCGCACCCCTCAGCGACGCCGAGCGGATGTTCTCGCCTGCCGTCGCGGGCCTCGCGGGCACCCTCGCCGCGCGCGGCATCAGCGCCTTCGACGCGACCCTCCGCACCCACGACGCCGCCCCCGCCCCATCGCCCCCGCAGGTCGATCACGCCGCGTTGCGGGGCCGCCTCATGGCGCGCCTCGCCAACGACGAGGCCGTCGACGATCTCGACCTGAGCGACGCCGACCTCCGCGGGCTCGACCTCGCCGGGCGGAGCCTCAAGGGCCTCCTCGCGCCCCGCGCCCAACTGAGCGGCGCGACCCTCGACCGTTGCGATCTCAGCGACGCGGTGCTCACCGACGCGAGCCTCGCCCACGCCGCCCTGCGCGGCGCGACGCTGACCCGGGCTGAGCTCTCGGGGTGCTCGGCCGAGGCCGCGAGCTTCGACCGCGCGGTGCTCCGCGAGGCGGTCTTCGAGGCCGCGACCTTGAGCCGCGCGAGCTTCGCCAACGCCATCGTCGACGGCTGCGATTTCACCCGCGCGGCGCTCTCGGGCGCGGTGCTCCGAGAGGCCTCGGGCAAGGGCGTCGAATTCACCGCGGCGCGCCTCGACGGCGTTCAGGCCGAGCGCGCAGTGCTGCCCGACGCGACCTTCCGCCGCGCGAGCGTGGTGGGGGCCCGTTTCGACGACGCGCGGCTCGACAACCTCCGGGCCCTCGACGGCGCGGTCTTCGACACCACCAGCTTCCGCGGGGCGAAGCTCGACGGCGCCAACTTCAGCGAGTCGCGGCTCGTCGGGTCACACTTCGCCTTCGCGAGCTTGAAGAAGGCCGAGTTCAGCGACGCCGCGCTCACCCGCGCGGGCTTCGAGGGCTGCGTGCTCAAGGGCGCGTGCTTCGACCGCGCTGACCTGCGAGAGGCCGCGATGCTGCGCTGCGACCTCCACGAAGCCCGCTTCGAAGCGAGCGACCTCCGCGGCGCCGACCTCCGCGGCTCGAACCTCTACGGCGCCGAGCTCTGGCGCGCGCAGACCGAAGGGCTACGCACCGAACTGGCCATCGTCACCCGCTCTGGCCTCGACCCCAACCTCTGAGCACACCCCGTGAACGTACTGACCCACGCGCGCGCCGTGCTCGACCACATTGACGCCCACGGCGCCCTCGAAGACCTGGTGATTCGCGACGTCGAGCTCTCTGGGCAGACCCTCGCGGGGCTCAAGGTGCGCCGCTGTCGCTTCGAGCGCGTGCGGCTCTGGCGCTGCAATTTCGACAAGAGTCAGTGGCACGAGGTGACCTTCCGCACCGTCGACCTGCAAGAGTCGACCTGGCGCGGCTGCCGCCTCGAAGGCCTCGACCTGAGCCTCGACGGCGACGATTTTACCCAAGCCACCGGCGCCGATTTTACCGAGAGCCATTGGCTCCGCGTCAACGCCTCGCGGGCCAACTTCACCCGGGCCGTGCTCCGCGACGCGACGCTGGTGCAGTGCGACCTCTCGGGCGCCTCGTTCGAAGAGGGCGAGCTGTCGGGACTCACCGCGCCGGGCCTCGTCGCCGTGCAGTGCCAGCTCAGCCGGGCGCGCCTCCACCGGGCCCTCCTCCGCGGCGCCAACCTCTCGCACGCCATCGCCAAGGGCATCGAGCTGGTCGGCGCGACCCTCGACGAGGCGACGGTCCGGAAGGGCCAGTATGACGGCGCCGACTTCTCCGGCGCGAGCGCAGAACGCGTTGATTTCTCAAGAGTTTTGGTACTCACCGGCGCCTTCCAGGGCGCCCGCCTCGGGGGAGCTCGGCTCGCGCGGTTGAACCTCGGCAGCAGCGATTTTCGCGGCGCCGACCTCCGCGAGGTGTCGTTCTCGGGTTCGCGGCTCGTCGAGTCGCGCTTCGACAGCGCCAACGCCGCCCGGGCGCGCTTTGCGGGCTCGCGCCTCCGCGCCTGCGTGTTCGAGGGCGCCGACCTCAGCGACGCAGACTTCTCATCGGCCATGCTCGAACAGGCCCGCTTCACCCGCGCGACCTTGCACCGCGCCGTGTTTCAAGGCGCCAACCTCCGAGAGGCCAGCCTCGACCACGCCGACCTCGGCCACGCCGACCTCGACGGCGCGACGCTCGCCCAGGCCTCGGGGCGCGGCGTCGGCTTCGCGCACGCCACCCTGCGCGGCGCGACGCTCGCCCACGCGCGCTTCGAGGGCTGCGATTTTCGAGCGGCCGTCCTCACCGAGGTCGACGCCCGCGAGGGTCACTTTCTCGCGAGCGAGTTCGTGCAGAGCAACCTGGCCAACAGCCAGTGGGCGCAGGCCAGGCTCGACGAGTGCCTCTTCACCGAGGCCGCCCTCACGGGCGCCACCCTCGCGCGCGCGTCGCTCTGCAAAGCCGTCTTCGCCGAGAGCGCCCTCGACGGGCTCGACCTGAGCGAGGCCACGCTCACCGAGGCCGACCTCGACGGGCTCGACCTCCGCGCGGTGTTCTTGCGCGGCGCCGACTTCACCCGCTGCGCCATGGGCGCCGTCGACCTGCGCGAGGCTGACTTGAGCCGCGCCATCCTCACCGACGCCGACCTCGCCGGCGCCCAGCTCAACGGCGCCGTCTTCGACGAGGCCTGCTGCCTCCGCACGCGCTTCACCGGCGCCGCGATGACAGGGCTCCGCGCCCGTCGCCTCGTCGCCCGCAGCGCCGATTTCAGCGAGGCCACCCTCACCGCGGCAGACCTGCGCGGCGCCGACCTCCGCGAGGCCCACTTCGACCGCGCCGTCGTGACCCGCGCGCGCCTCGAACTCGCCCGCCTCGACCGATGCCGCTTCGTCGAGGCCGACCTCCGGCAGGTCGATGCCGCGTTCGCGCGCGCCCACCACGCCGATTTCGCACAGGCCCGGCTCGACCTCGCCAGCTTCGTCGACGCCGACCTGCAAGGCGCGAGCTTCCATCGCGCGAGCCGAGACACCGCCCGCTTCGAACGCGCCGACCTCCGCGGGGCCACAGGCACCGACGAAGAACGCGCGCGGGCCGAGACCTTCAGCCCTCCGAGCGGCCCAGACGCCATGACACACGCGAGGTGATCCGATGTTTCCAGCTTCGACCAAAGAGGGCGGCCAGTGTTTCGGCTTCCCTGACGTGTGCAAGGTGCCTGCGCCCCCGGCGCCGCCCATTCCGACACCGTTTCCCAACATTGCAATGTGTGCCAACGCGAGCGGCGCCTCGGTGACCCAGAAGGTCAAGATCCGTAACAAGCAGGTCTTGCACAAATCCAGTGAGATTCCGAATAGTTCTGGCGACGAGCCGGGCACCCTGGGGGGCATGATCTCGGGCGTCAACATGTCAAAGGCCGTTTACAAGACGGCATCGTCAAAGGTGCTCGTCGAGGGCAAGTACATCGTCACGCACCTCAAGACGACCCCCCAGAACGGGAGCCGCGCGAACGTCCCCATGGGCACCCAGGTCGCCCCCAGTCAGACCAAAGTCATCATCGGTCGGTAGCCCCAAGGCAAGAGGCACGCGTATGCGATTTTCGACACCAGTCGCCCGAATTCGATCCCAGGCGCTGCAAGAGCAACCCGTCGACGGGGGCACCGTAGACGAGTGGTTCGTGCTCTCGGTGAAGGGCCGCGAGGCGGTCTCATCGCTCTACGAGCTCGAGCTCAGGCTCCTCACCTCGCACCTCTTCGCGGCGCCCTACGACAGCGACCGCGTCGACGAGCTCTTCTCATCGAACTACGTCGTCGACATGCACCAGGAGGTGAGCGAGGGCGCCGACACCCCCGGCGGCCACGACCCCGTCATCGCGGCGATGGTGCACGGGTATCACGGCGTCTTGCGCGAGCTCGAGATGGAGAACGTCGCCCGCGCCACCCCCGACCTCGACGGCGCCACGCCCATCGTCTACCGCGCCGTGCTCGTGCCGCGGGTGTGGTTCCTCACACAGAGCGTTCGCACGCGCTTGTTTCAGGCCATGAGCGTCCCCGAGGTGCTGCGCCACATCCTCGACGAGCTCGGCCTCGAGCTCGACGCTGATTTCGAGTTTCGCCTCCTCGGCAAGCACCTCCAACGCGAGTACCTGCTCCAGTACGATGAGAGCGATTGGGCCTTCCTCTCAAGGCTCTGCGAGCACGAGGGCATCTTCTTCTGCTTTGAACAGACCCAAGACCGAGAGAAGCTGGTCTTCGGCGACCACAACGAGGGCTTTCAAGAATTCGTCACCCTCGCGGCGCTCGCGCAGAGCGACGACGACACGCGCTTCCGCCACGTCCGCTTCGACCCCCGCGGCGGCGTGCTCGATTCGGTGCCCGCGATCAAGCGGCTCACCCGACGCTGGCGCCAGGTGCCGCGCAGCGTCGCCGTGGTCGATTATGACTACAAGACCCCGAGCGCCGACGTACACGCCGCGACCGAGGTCTACCCCGCCGGGCTCGGGCAGCGCGTTCATTACCTCGAAGCCAAAGAGTACTCGGCCGCGGGCAAGGCCGACGACGTCGCCGCCCAGGTCGCGCGCCTCGCGCCCATTCGGGCCGCGAGCTACCTCGCAGAGCGCGAGCGCCTCTTCGCAGAGAGCGCGGTGCTCGGGCTCTTCGCGGGCATGACCTTCTCGCTCGAAAACCACTACGACGCCGACCTCGTATGGCTCGACGAGAAGGCCGACAAGCGCCGAAGGTACATCGTCATCGCGTCTGAGTTTTCGCTCGTTCAAGAGGGCATCGGCGACACCGGCAACCTGGGCTTCGGCGCCAGCCTCACCCTCCAAGGCCACGAGCTCGCCTACCGCCCGCCCCTCGCGACGCCGCGCCCCGTGGTGGCCGGCGGGCTCTCGGCCAAGGTCGCCGACCGAAACAACGACCCCGCCGCAGACCTCGACGCCCAGGGGCAGTACGCGCTCCTCCTCGACATCCCCACGATCGGCGGAGGCCCCGCCAACGGCCCAACGATCAAGCGCTTTCGGATGAGCCAGACCTTCACCGGCCCGGCCTACGGCATGCACCACCCGCTCCATGTTGGCGCCGAGGTGCTGCTCGTTCACCTCCGCGGCGACCCCGACCGGCCCGTCATCGCCGGGAGCCTCCCAAACTTCTCGAATGTGCCGCCGGTCACGGCGCGCAACGCGACCCACGGCGGCGTCCGGAGCCGCAACGGGGTGGTCGATTACATCAATGACGACGCTTGAGAGAACGGCGAGCTAGACCCATGAGCGACACACCCTCTTCGGCGGTACGACCGCGGCCTCAGACCTCGGCGGCGCCCGTCGTGGGCGCGACCCAAGGCCGCAACGACGGCCCCAAAGGCATGCCCCCGAGCGACGGCAGCGCCCCTGCGCCACAGAGCAAGAAGACAGACTTTGTCGCCGCGGCCAAGGCGGCGAAGAAGAAGTACGACGACGCCTACGCGCTCGGCGCGACCTTCGCGCCCCTCGGCAAGCGCATCGCGGGGTATTTCTCGACCGAGCACAAGAAGGCCAATGACGCGAAGCCCGCTGGGCCGAAGCAGTTTCGCGTGTTCTCGGTGCCCTCGCCCGAGACCCGGGTCAACCTCGGAGAGTGGGTCAAAGACCCCGCCAAGGCCGACCTCGGCGCGGCCTTCGGGTACCCAGGGTATTCGATGTTTACCGCCGCGAGCGCCTTCTCGCATGTCGCGGGCCCCACGGTCTTTCAAGGCATCGGCAACGTCACCCATCAAACTCCCGCCCTCTGGACGCAGCTCTCCCTCAACTGGGACGCTTCGACCGGAAAGCAGGTCCGCCTCACCTCTGGCGAGTCGTTCATCGTCTCCGCGGGCACGAGCAGCGTACCCACCAAAGACGGCGCCAAAGAGATGCCCGTGGGCCTCGCAGGCGACACCCTCGAACCGCCCGAATTCGACCCCGCCGACCTCCACGATCACCTGCTCGACCAGCACATCGACAGCTTCAAGTTTGTGCTGAAGAGCACCGTGAAGGTCACCAAACTCCGTCGCGAGCTCGGCGTCCCCGGGATGCCCGTCCCCGAGCTCTCGATCTGGGAGCTCTTCGCCATGGCCTTGCACAAAGCCGCGAAGGCCATCGCCAAGGTGCGCGCGAAGCTCAAGAAGGTCGAAGCGGCGCTAAAGAAGGGCGCCGAATACGCGAAGAAGGCCTCGGCCTTTCTTGAGAAGCACAAGGGCGAGGTCGTCGCCGCGTGGGATCATCTCGAAAAGGCCCTCGGTCAAGGCGCCAAGACCCTCGACGCCATGCTCGCCGACGCCCAATCGCAGCACCCCCTCGGCGCGGCCTTCCTCGCCGGAGGGCTCGGCGGCGTCACCCCAGAGCACGTCGACGCGGGGGCGCTCTTTCCGAAGAAAGAGGGCCTCCTGCCGCACGAGCTTCGGGCGCTCGAGACGGGCGATTTTCGCGGCGTCGAGGCCTCTCACGACCCCGCCGTGATGGGCCGCGCGCTCCAGTCGCTCGGCGCGGCGCAGGGCCTCGACCTCTCGCCCGAAGCCGCCCAGAACATGCTCACCCACGCGGCAGGCGGGAGCCTCCCTCAGACTCCCGGCGGCGCCGTCTCGGCCCTTCAAACCGCCGCCCAAGGGATCGGCCTCAACACCGCCCCCGCCGAGGCCCTCGGCGCCCTGCAACAGGCCGGGGCGGTCGCCCAGAATCCCGCGGGCGCACTCGCACAATCAGCGCCTACCGCCGCGGGAGGCGGCGCCATGCCAGGCTTCGTCAAAGACGGGCTCCAGGCGGGCGCTGGGCTCCTCGCAGAGAAGGTCACCGAGAAGGCCAACGCCCGCATCGACGCCTTCAATAAAAAGGGCGCGGGTGAAGGCGACGACCCCAAAGAGTTTACCGTCAAGAAGCTCGACGTCGCCAAAGACTCGAAGACCTTTGTTGAATACTCGAACGATCTGCTCGACGCCGCCGAGGCCACCGTCGGCGAGGCCAAGAAGCAGTGGGCCGGGCAACAGGCTTCGATCGAGACCCTGAAGGCGTCATGGGATACCCTGAAGGCCAACCCGCTCAACGCGAAGGCCTTCGACGCGAACCAAGACGGCAAGGTCTCGTTCGGCGAGTTCGTCGACGCGGTGCACGCCAAGGTCGACGCCGCGGCCGCGGGCCTCGACGCCCTCGCGAGCATGGTCGGCGCCCTCGACAAGGTGCTCGGCAAGCTCGAAGCCGAGCTCAACCGCATCGCGTTCGAGAAGCTCTTGAAGCCCGCCGACCCCAAGATCATCTTGTCGGCCAAAGACGACATTGAGTTCTTGGCGAGTAAGCGGCTCCACACTTCGGCGGTCGAAGGCATTCACTTTGACAGCGAGTCGGGCGCGTTCAACGTCCACGCCGAGAAGGGCGTCGCGCTCCGCACGCACGGCCCGGGTGAGGTCGTCGCTGATGAACACCTCTGGGTTCACGGGTTGAAATCGGCAGAGCTCGCCTCCAAAGGCCCCGTCGCGGTGGGCTCCCGCCAAAGCGTCGTCGAACTGCTCGGCACCCACCTCCACCTCGGCGCCCTCGACCCCGCCAACAGCGACCGCAAGGGCGCTCAAGCCCTTCACGGAGGCGACTTTAAAGAAGCAAAGCAGGCCAAGACCGAGCTCGTCCACGCGCTCGCGAGCCAAGAGCTGGTGCTCCAGGTCGGAGGCGAGAAAGAGAAGGGCACCGAGCCCAAGCTCACCCAAACGACGCCCTTCTATCTCAAGGCCACCGAGAAGGGCGCCGTCGAGCTGCACGCCAAAGACGAGGGCAACGTCAGGCTCCAGGTCGGCAAGTTTGTGGTCGAGATCAAGAAAGAGCACATCCGGGTCGGGCTCGCCCACGCACCGACGGATTCACCCGAGGCCGCCAAGCTTCAAATCGACGATGAGGGGCGTATCGTGCTAGAGAACGGCGCGGCGCGGCTTGGGCTCGACAAGAAAGACGCGGCCTTTCTCTTGCCGGGTTCATCGTCGAAGGTCGAGCTGAAGAAGTCTGGCACCAAAATCGATGGTACGAAGATCAACATTGGGTGATAGGCTTGGTGTCTATGGTGCGAGCTCTGGTTTGGGCAGCGGTGGTGGCGACGCTCGGGTGTTTGCCTGAGATTCGCACGGCGAGCGACGCGTCGAGTGACGCGGCCGGTGACGCGGCGGTCGACGCGGGCTCACCGCCCGACGCCGTTGGGCCGCCTGACGTGCCGCCGAGCGACGTAGGGGCTGACGTGGCGACGGTTGACGTGTTCGACGCACCCGCGCCCCTCGACGGCGGCGATGCGGGGGGTGATCTGGGCAGCGACCTGGGCAGCGACACGGGCCAAGACGTGCCTCTCATGGCCGAGACCGCGATCGATGCGGGGCCTGACGTATTCGACGGGGGCCACGACGTGCCCCGGGTCGACGCGACGACTGCCGACGCCGCAGAGGTCGGGCCCGACGTTCCGATGTGCGCGATGGGTCAGACCCTGTGCGGCGGCGCGTGTGTCGACACCCAACGAAGCGCGGCGCACTGCGGGGCCTGCGGCACGGCGTGTCGGGTGGGCGAGACCTGCGCGGCAGGCCTGTGCTTCGGCCGACGACTCGCAGCGGGCGGTGGCTCCGCCTGCTTCATTCGCGACGACCGCAGCGTTGTGTGTTGGGGCAACAACGACGCTCAGAAGTTGGGCTTGGCCTCGCCGCGCATCATTCAGCCGCCGCGTGTGATCGACACGCTCCCGCCATTGCGGAGCATCGCGGTGGGGCGGCAAGCATCCTTTGGCCTCGGCGTCTCAGGGCAACTTCGCGGTTGGGGTGAGAATATCTCGGGGCAGCTTGGTTTGGGGACGGTCACGCAGCAGGAGTTGCCTTCAACGATCTCTGGGGTGAGCGCCGTCGCTTCGGCCGAACCAGGCAACGGGTTTTCGTGTCTGCGCCTTGACACGGGCGCAGTGCATTGTGCCGGTCGAAATCAGGCAGGGCACCTGGGGGATGGTACTGCCCAGCCGTCGAACACCTTTGTGCAAGTCCCACTTCCCGCCCCCTCGATCAAACTCTCATCAGGTCAGGGACACTCTTGCGCTGTTTTGATGGATGGTCGAGTGGTGTGCTGGGGTGAGAATCAGAGCGGTCAGGCGCAACCGGGGAGTACTGAGGCTCAATTGTCTCCGAGGATCGTCGCAGGAGTGGCTGGCGCGGTCGATGTTGCGGTTGCAGGACTTTCCACATGTGCAGTGCTGTTAGACGGGCAGTGTCTCTGTTGGGGCACTAACGGTGGGGGGCAACTTGGAAGGGGCAACTTGGATCCGTCCTCCGCTGTGGCACCGACCGCGTCGTCGGCTCGATTCCGTCAAGTGGCCGCAGCCCAGCATTTCTTCTGCGCGGTAGAAACCTCAGGAATAGTTGATTGCTGGGGAGAAAACGCTGCTGGTGAACTGGGTAACGTGGGAAGAAACTTCACCACACCACAACCGATTTCCGGCCTATCATCTGTCGAAACGTTGGCCTGCGGCGACAGCTTCTGCTGCGTCCTGATGGCTGGCGAGGTGTGGTGCTGGGGTTCAAACAGTTCGTCTCAGTTGGGCACCCCAGAAAGCTTCACCCCGCAGCCCGTGCCGCAGCGGGTGCCGCTGCCGCGCTGAGAGATTGCGCTGGGGCGTGGTTTCGTTAGTCTCCGCGCCCCGGTACTCCCTCCATGCTTCTCTCTCCGCTGTGGTTGTTGGGTTGGCGCGTCGTGGTCTTGTGGGGCCTCGCGCTCGCGCCTTGGGCCGCCCCGCTCGACGTCGGCCCCGCCGCGACGGTCGACAAGACGCTCGTCACCGCGCTCCTCGGCTGGCTCGGGCTGGCCGCGACGCTCCACCACCTTCGGCGGCGACTGAGCGACGCCGCGACACGCACGCCCGCAACCTTTCTCGGAGCGCTCACGCTGCTGGTCTCTCTCGGCGTCGCGTGGCGCGCGACCCACGACGCCGCGCCGCTCGCCGCGTGGCTACCCTTCGTGAGCCCCTTGGTCTGGCTCTCGCTCGCCGCCCTCGCATACGAGCGCTTGCGCGGCCGACGCGGTCTCGCCGCGGCCCTCGCGGTCGCCGCCGTCGCCGGAGCCTCGACCACCGTCGCGTGGCCGCGGCTGCGCTCGCAGGCGGGCATGTGGGCCGACGTGATGCGACGCGACCCCAGCAACGTGCGCGCGTACATGGCCTTCATGCCCTCGCTTCGCGCGAGCGGCAACGCGCCGCGGGCCCTCGAAGTGCTCGAGCGCTGCGTCCATCAGGCCGCCACGCCGCTGCCGTGCCTCACCGAACGCGCAGCGCTCGCGATGGCCGGGCACGACTACTCGGTGGCCGCCGAAATGGCCGAGCGGGCGCTGCAAATCGCTCCCAACGACGCCGACGCCGCGGTGCTGCGGGCCCTCGCGCTCATCGCCATCGAGCCTCCGCCCCGAGAGACCGACGCCGCCATCGAACGGGCGCTGCGCACGGCCCCGAGCGACGGGCGCGCCCATTACGCCCGCGCGGTGCTCCTCGACCGACAAGGGCACGGCACCGAGGCTCGCGCTGCGGTGGCCCGGGCCGTCGCGCTCCGACCCACCGCCGACGCGCTGGTCTTGCAGGCCTCGCTTGCGATGCGAGGCAACGACACGCCGCTCGCCCGCCGCGCCACCGAAGCGGCCCTGCGCCTCGCGCCGCACCACCTCGCAGCGCGCTACAACCTGGGCTTGCTCGAACAGCAGGCCGGTCACTTCAACCCCGCCCGAGAGGCCTACCTCGCCGTCTTGCGCGACGAGCCCGGGCAATACGCGGCGCGCTACAACCTCGCCCTGCTCACCCTCCAAGCCGGGGCGCGCGACGAGGCGCGTCACCACTGTGACCTGCTCATTCGCTTTCACCCGCGAGACGGCGCCGCGGTCGACCTCCGAAACGCGATCGAGTCAAGCACCCCGCCGCCCGCTGCGGCCTTTGTGACGCAGCCCGCGACCCGCACCCTGTGATCGACGACTGAGTTTTGTCGGGCTTTCGGGTGCCGCGCGTTGACAGGCTTCTCGCGGTTCAGATAGCGTCAGAGGCGATGAGGGTGACTGTGTCTCGTTGGCTTCGACGGGTCTCCCGGCACACTCTGTTTGTCTTGGCTTTCGGCGTACTTGCGGTGGGGTGTTTCGGTGGGGGTGATTCTGGCACCCCGACACCCGACGCAGGCGCGCTGACAGACTCGGGCAACACAGGGGTCGATGCTGGCGCGGTCGATGTGCCATTGGCTGACAGCGGCGACGGCGGCGGCGTCGATGTGCCGGCAAGTGATGGGTGTGTGGGCGAGCTCTGCCCGAGCTTCGGGCGCGCACGCAGCGCGCTCGTCGGCGCGGGCAATCGAGCGCAGTCAGAGGGCTTTCGGATGGTGTCAACCCTGGGTCAGTCGAGCATCCACCAGTCGACGCATCGTTCGACGGGGTTTGTGCTGCGCGGCGGGCTGGTGGGCGCGATGCCCCCGGGGCGCTGAGCTGCGATTCACGAACGGGTGAGGCCGTTGAAGAGTGGGCGACCATGAGGACAGAATGGTAAATCGAACAACGCGATGGTGGCTCGGCGCCTTCCTCGTCGGCGGCGCAATGCTCGCCGGCTGCGGTGAAGGTGCGCCGGCCGCGGCGACCCCCGACACGGGGACGCCGTTTTCAGACACCGGCCCCGACGACGCGGCGGGCGGCGACGGCGGCGGCAGCGACAGCGGCGTCACCGACACGGGTACACCCGTCGACACGGGCGGCGGCGACGTCACCGCGGGTGACACGGGCACACCCGTCGACACCGGCACCAGCGACGACGGCGGCGCCCTCGACGCGGGGGCCGACAGCGGCACCGTTGACGCGGGCCTCGACGCGGGCGTCGTCGATGCGGGCGGCACCGACGCGGGCATGCCCGTCGACGTGATGATCGGGCTCGACGCGTGCTCGGGCGAGCTCTGCCCGCGCGACCTTCGGCCGCATCGCGGCGCGTCGCTCGTGGGTGCGGGCGGCACGATGCAGTCGCCCAACTTCAGAATGGTCTCAACGCTCGGTCAATCGAGCATTCATCAACGTGTGGTTCGTTCGACCAACTTCCGTCTCCGTGGCGGTCTGGTCGGGGCAACGGGCGGTCGCTGAGGGCCTCTGCCCAGACCGACAAAGTTTTAGAGGAGAAGCTGATCATGAAGTCGATTCGTCGGACGTTCGGAGCTGCCATCGTCGCAGCCGCCATGCTTGTGGGCGCTGCCCCGGTTTACGCCCAGGTGCCCCAGACCCTCGTGCACCAGGGCCGCCTTCTCGACCGCAACGGCGCTGCCGTGAGCGGCACCCAGACCCTCACCTACCGCATCTACGACGCCGCCACAGGCGGCTCGCCGGTTTGGTCAGAGACACACACCGTGACCTTCGATGAAGGGTACTTCTCGGTGCAACTCGGCTCGGTGACCATGATCCCGTCGACGGTGTTCAACGGCTCGACCCGCTACCTCGGGGTCACCGTGGGCAGCGACGCCGAGATGGCGCCCCGCGAAGTGGTGTCCAGCGTGCCCTACGCCCTCTTGGCGGGCAACGTGGTGGGCGACATCAGCCCCCGCAGCGTCACCGTGGGCGGCCGCCAGATCATCGACCCCTCGGGCAACTGGGTGGGCGGCTCATCGGGCATCGCGGGCCCCGCCGGTCCGCAGGGGCCTGCCGGGCCTGCCGGCGCTCAGGGGCCTGCCGGGCCTGCCGGACCGCAAGGCGCCGCGGGGCCTGCCGGCGCGACGGGGCCTGCCGGGCCTGCCGGGCCGCAAGGGCCTGCCGGCACCGGGGGCGGGGGCAGCGCGCTGAACGGCGGCTGCGTCCAGGGTGTGCGCATCCACGACGTGTGCGTGACCCACTTCGACAACTCGAACCCCGGCACCGACTGGAACACCGCCGCCTCGACCTGCGCCGGTCTGCGGAGCGACCTCTGCTCGGCCACGCAGTACAACCGCTTGCGCTACACCAGCGCTTATGACGGCGAAGACTTGTTCTACAACGACCAGGTCGGTCGACGCGCGGTCTGGTCGCGTCACTTCTCTGACAACGATGCCGGTCGCATTTCGTTTACGTTGCAGAGTTCTGACGATCCCTCCATCAGCCAGACCTACGGCTTCGCCTGCTGCTCTGCGGCGGCCCCAGCCGATGTCGTCGCGGCCTCGACGCTGGTGCCCGCCCAAGGGTCAACCGACCGCGGTGTTCGCATCACCTACATCCGCAACGTCGAGTCGGTCACCAGCATGATGGCGGCCAACATCTGCGCGGGTCTCCACAGCGACCTGTGCTCGACGGCGCAGTACGTCACCCTCAACGACGCGGGCCGCTTCTCGGGCAGCACCCGTCGCCTCACCAACCACTACTCTGACAACGACGGCACGCTGTTCAACCCCATCCTCGGTTCGAACACGGCCGACAACCCTCAGTGGAACAACGCCTGGTCGTTCGCTTGCTGCGTCTCGCAGCGCCCGGCTGACCTCTCGTGCCCCTCGCCCGGCACCTCGGTCAACAACGTGTGTGTGATGGCCTTCAACGAGGTCGAGAACGCCACCTTCTTCGACGCCGCCCGCGCCTGCGCCCGGCTCGGGGCCGACGTCTGCTCGAACAGCCAGATGCAGAGCATCCGCAACGGCGGCCGCTTCGCCGGGGTGCGCGCATGGACGAACAACGGCGCCGACAACGACTCGAACCGCGTCGGCGGCTTGCTCACCAGCATGCCCGACAACCCCAACCCCACCTCAGACCGCTTCGGCTACGCCTGCTGCCTCTGAGCTTCGCCTCCCGCGGGCCTCTCGTCATCTGAGAGGCCCGCCGCCTCGCTCGCCCCTTTCTCGCGTCACTGCATCGGTAGAACCAGGCCCGGCGCTTCGGCCGCCGCGGTGCTCGGGGGGCCGCTGTCGTCGTCCTCGCTCCCGGCGTCGGCTTGGGGCGCCGTCGGGTTCTCGACCTCCGCGCCCGCGTCAATCGCCTCGCTCGGAGCCACCGCCGGAAGCACCGCCTGCCCCGCGTCGACCTCGATGGGTCGCTGCGGCTCGGTGCCCGCGAGAAAGTACTCCTCGATCGGTCGCGCCTGCTCGACCCCCGTCGCCATGGCGGCGCCCACCGAAGGCAAGCCGCCGGTCAGCGGGTCGATCATCGCCGTCACGACACCCGCGGGCCGCGCGAACTCCAACGCCGGAGCGCGGCTCACCCGCACATACTCGCGCATGAACTGCGTCCAGACGGGCACCGCGGCGCGCGCGCCCTCTTCGCCTGCGCCGAGAGGTTGTCGGTCGTCGAAGCCCACCCAGACGCCCGCCACGAGGTCAGGGGTGTATCCCACAAACCAGGCGTCTCGCGCCCGATCGGTGGTGCCGGTCTTGCCCGCAGCCGGACGCCCGAGCGCGCGGGCCGCACGGGCGGTGCCCTCGTCGATCACCGAGCTGAGCAGGCTCGTCACCAGCCACGCCTCGGCCGCCCCCATCGCTTGCTGCGGCGCCGCCCGGGCCGGCAACGCGAGCTCGCGCCCCGAAGGATCGACCACCCGAGTGATCACCCTCCAATCTTGGTACTGACCGCCCGCGGCCCAGGTCGCATACGCGTTCGTCAGCTCGATCGGCGTCACCGACCCTGACCCGAGCGAGAGCGACAAATCAGCCGGGAGCGGCGAGCTCACCCCCAAGGCCCGCGCATGCCCGATCACGGGCTCTGGGCCGAGCGCGTCGAGCAGGCGCGCCGCGACCATGTTGCGCGACGCGGCCAAGGCCGGGCGCAATCGCATCGGCGCTTCAATCACGCCCGGGCGAGCGTGCGCCTCGGCCGGGCACCAGGCGTTACGGCCCGAACCAAAGCACCCAGGGTTCGGGTCAAGGGTCGAGGCCAGGGTGTACCGCCGTGCGCTCAGGGCGTACGAGTACAGAAAGGGCTTAAAGGCGCTCCCAGGCTGCCGCGAGGCGCGGGTCGCGCGGTTGAACATCCCCGGAAGGGCGTCGTATCCGCCGACCATCGCGCGCAACTCGCGGGTGTGCGGGTCGATCACCACCATCGCCCCTTGGGGGCCGAGCTCAAGCCTGAAGGCGCCCGTCTCGTTGGCGTTGAGGGTGCGATCGGGCGAGACGCGCACCACCGCACCGGGGGGCGCAAACTGCGTCGGGCTCAGCGAAGACGCGTAGCGAAGGGCGGCGTCATTCCACGGCACGCGGCCCGTGACGGTGCCGATGCGCACGGTCAGAGCGCCGGGGTGTCTTGAATCTCCGTCTTCAGCAGATTCGACCACGGCTGTATAGATATGCCCAGAGACGACGCGACCGTCTCGCCCTGGGCGTTCTGCCCTGAGCACGTTGCCGGCCCCGCTCGGCCGTCGCTGGCCCGGCAGCACCAAGGGGCCGCGGTATCCGTGCCGCTGGTCGAGGCTCCGAAGCCCCCGTTCGAGCGCCTCACGGGCTGCCCGCTGCAGCTGCGGGTCGAGGGTGGTGTACACCGTGTATCCGCCGCGCCGAAGGGCGTCATCGCCGCCCACTGCGGTGAGGGCCCGTCGCGCGAGTTCGACCACCTCGGGCGCGTACCCTTCGCTGTCTTCGGGCGCCGACGCGAGGCGCACGGGCTCGTTCGCCGCCCGCTCGGCCTCGCTCTGCGAGATGAAACCTTTGGCCACCATTTCGCCCAAGATCCAGCGGCGACGGCGCAGCGCGGCCTGGAGATCGTTGCGCGGCGAGTAGTGCACCGGGCTCTTCGGGATGCCCGCGAGCAGCACCGATTCGCCCAGGGTGAGCTCCGAGACGTGGCGCCCGAAGTAGTACCGCGCCGCCTCTTCGACCCCATTTCGGCCGTGCCCGAAGGCGATGTGATTCACATACAGATAGAGAATTTCGTTCTTGCTGAGGTCGCGCTCGATGCGGCGCGCGAGGAGCACCTCACGCACCTTGCGCGCGAGCGTGCGCTCGCCGCCGAGGAGCACGTTCTTGACCACCTGCTGGGTGATCGTGCTGGCCCCTTGGGCCACCGTGCCGCGACGAATGTTGACCACCAGCGCGCGCACCATGCCCGGCCAATCGAGGCCGCGGTGACGGTAGAAATCAGCATCTTCGGCCGCGAGGAGCGCCATCACAAGGTGCCGCGGCAGCCGCTCAAGCGGCACCACCGTGCGACGCTCCAGGAACAGCTCGGCCAGCACCGAGTTGTCGCGGGCCAGGATCCGCGTCGTCTGCGGCGGTCGCCACGCGTTGCGCAGACCATGAACGTCGGGCAGATCGCGGCCATAGTAGGCGAAGAGGCCGACCACCACGAGCACGCCGGTGAGCCCCGCGCCGAGGCCGAGCGCCCCGACGAGCCCCCAGAGCCGTTTGCGCGAGCTGCGAGTGCGACGAAGACCCTGGTTCGAGGCAGACCCGCCGGGGTCGCGGGAGAGAGACGCTGACATCGTAGCGCGATGCTACCACCTCTCTCGCGATGGCCTCGGGGCATTGGCCCAAGGTCTGCTAGTGACGGCCTTTGATGACTCACTCCATCGTGCGCAACCGTAAGGCACGGGTCCTCGTGGTTGACGACGACCAAGACCTCGCGGCCTTCTTGGTCGACGTGCTGAACGCCTCAGGGCACGACGCGAGCGCGTGTCACGCCGCCACCAGCGCGATGGCCAGCATCGAAGAGACCACCCCCGACCTGGTCGTCACCGACGTCCACATGGAGGGCACCGACGGGATCGCCCTCATCGAGTGGGTGCGCGGCTTCGACCCCCGGGTGGCCATCATCGCCATCACGGCCTTTGGCAGCATCGAGACCGCCGTACGGGCCGTGCGCGCCGGGGCCTACGATTACCTCACCAAACCCTTCGAACCGCAGGCCTTCCGTCTCGGCGTCGACCGCGCCCTAGAGACCACCGAGCTGCGCAGCGAGCTTCGGCGGCTCCGCGACGCGCTCGGCGAGCGCTTCGGCATCGCGGGCCTCGTCGGTCGTTCGAGGGCCCTGGCCGAGATCTCTGCGTTGGTCCAGCGCGTGGCCGACTCGAGCGCCACGGTGCTGGTCACGGGCCCCTCGGGCTCGGGCAAGGAGCTCATCGCGCGGGCCCTGCACACCGAGTCAAAGCGCCGAAACGCACGCTTCGTCGCGGTCAACTGTGCAGCCATCCCCGACACCCTGCTCGAGAGCGAGCTCTTCGGATACAAAAAGGGCGCCTTCACCGACGCCAAGGGCGACCGCACGGGGCTCTTCCAAGAGGCGCACCGCGGCACGCTGTTTCTCGACGAAATCGGCGACCTGCCGATGGCCCTTCAGGCCAAGATCTTGCGCGTCTTGCAAGAGCGCGAGGTGCGCCCCCTCGGGGCCGCGCGGGGCGAGGCCATCGACGTCAGGGTCGTCGCGGCGACCCACCATGATCTCCGCAAGGCCGTTCAAGAAGGGCGCTTTCGCGAAGATTTGTTCTACCGCCTCGCGGTCATCGAGGTGGGCGTGCCGGCCTTGCGCGACCGGCCCGAAGACGTCTTGCCGCTCGCAGAGCACTTTCTGAAACGCTTCACCGCACGGGCCAGCGCCAAGATCCGAGGCTTCTCGGGCGCCGCCGTCAAGCGCATGGAGAGCTACCACTGGCCCGGCAACGTGCGCGAGCTCGAGAACGCCGTCGAGCGCGCGGTGGCCCTCGCGCGCGAGGAGCTTGTCACCCCCGACGACCTCCCGCCGAGCCTCGCCTCGCCCGAGCCTGGCGATTTTCTCACCTTCGCCGCCGAGCGCGAGATGACCCTCGATGAGCTCACCATGGCCTACCTGCGCCGCGTGCTCGAGCGCACCGGCAACAACAAGAAGCGAACCGCGCGCATCCTGGGCGTCGACCGGCGCACCGTCCAGCGCTGGCTCGGCGAGCGACCTGACGCCGACGACGACACCTGAAACGCCGAAACGGCAACGCGCCACACCGTGCGGTAGAATGTCACACGCTCTCAACCGCAGCGCGTCAACGCGCGCCGCGTAGGGCCGGGTAAAGGCCTCGGGCGGGCTGGTCAGGGGGTTGCATAGGGTGGGCGACCGAGGCGACTTGCCGCTCAGTTTCGTGCTTGTGCGGTGTTTGGGCCGCTCTAGCAATTCTGTAGAAGCTCAGTAGATAGGGGCAGCGATGCTCTGATGCGAGACAGCTTGCGACATACGGGTCTGACCCCAGAGAGTTCTGTACGGCGAGGCCGAGCGATTTTCGCCTTGGCGTTGTGTTTCTTCACCGCCCGGGTCGAGGCCCAGACGCCCGAGGCGAACCTGTGGGATGAGGCGCGCGTCATCGCCCGGGCGCGGCGCGCGTCGCCGACGGTGCGGAGCGCAGAGTCGGCCTTGCGGGTGGCGCAGGCGGGGCGCGCTTTTGGTGAGGTGCCGGTGATCGGCAACCCGACCGTGGGCGTGACGATGCTGCCGGGGTGGCCCGAGTTTGGGGCGTACACGATGGCGGCCTCGGTGGGCATTCCGATCGAGGTGGGGGGGCGCCGGGCCCGGTATCGCAGCGAGGCCGAGATCGACATTCGGGCGGCCGAGGCGCGGGTCGACGCCGCCGTGGTGGCAGGCGTGGCCGAGGCCCGAATGGCCTACGTCGAGCTCGTCACCATTCACGAAGAGGTGAGCATTCAGCAGGCCCGTTTGACCGCCGCGCGCACCATCGACGAGCGGGTCCACGCCCGCGTCGACGCGGGGGCCGCCACCGCCGTCGAGCGCGCGCTCACGTCACGCGAACGCGCCGAGGCCGAGGCCGATCTCGCCGAAGCGCAACGTCGGCGGGTCGAGGCCGAGTCGCAGCTCCGGCGCCACCTCGACCTCGGCGCCAACGACGCCCTCGCGGTGGCTCCGTTGACCCATCCGTCGAGGGTCGAGGCCGGCGAGCAGAGCCAGGCCGCGCCGCGCGCGCAGCGTCAACGCCGCGATGTCGCAGCACTCGAACAGAGCGCGGCCCGCTTCGACGCCAGCGCGAGCCGTTGGCAGGCGGCCAGCGTCGCGCCGCTCATCGTGGGCCTCGAAGGGCAGCAGGTCGCAGTGAGCGACAACGCCCGCGCGTCGAGCCTGGGCGCATCGCTTCGATGGGAGCTCCCCTTGGCGCAGCGCAACCAGGGCGAGCGCGCGCTGGCCAGCGCCGAGGCCTCGGGGCAGCGCGTCTTGGCGACGCTCTTGCGGCGGCAGATCGACCGAGAGGTGATGTCGAGCATCGCCGGGTTGCACGCCGCCCTCGATGAGCTTGAGGTGTTGCAGCGCGACGCGCTCCCCGCGGCCGAGCGCCTGGTGACCGCGACCGAGGCGTCGTTCTCGGCGGGCGCCCTCGATTTCTTTCGTGTCTTGACAGCCCAACGCGACCTCCTCTCGGTGCGCAGCCGCATCCTTGAGGCCACCCGTCGGGCGTGGCGTGCGCGTCTTGAGTACGAGCGCACCACAGGAGCGATGCCATGATCCGCAACTATTGGAAGATTCTTGTCATCGCCCTCGGGGCCTCGCTCGTCGTAGGCACCGTGGTGGTGGTCTCGGGGCGGAGCGGCGAGGCGCAGGTGCCGGCCCCCGCGCAGGTCGGCCCCGAGGTGCGCGGGCCTCGCACGGTGCGCCTCGACGCCGCGACCCTAGAGCGGCTCCGGGTTCGGGTCAGCGAAGCCGGGTCGGCCTCTGAGGCCCTCGCGCTCGAGCTCCAGGGCACCCTCGACTGGGATCGTGACCACTACGCCGAGGTGGGCGCGCGGCTCGACGGCCGCGTCACCCGGCTCAACGCGCGCATCGGCGACCGAGTGAATCAAGGCGCGAACCTCGGTCAGGTCGCGGCCCCGCAGCTCGGCACGGCCCTGGCAGACTTCGTGAGCGCCCGGGCCACGCTCGTGGCGGCCCAGTCGAACGCGCGGCGTCAGTCGTCGCTCCTCTCGCAGCAGCTCACCACGGCGCGCGAGGCCGAGGTCGCCCAAGAGCACCTTCACCAGGCCGAAGCGGGGGTCGCCTCTGCGCGACAGCGGCTCGGTGCGCTCGGCCTCTCGACGCCGCAGAACACCACCAGCATCGCCAACGACGTGCATTTTACGCTGGTGTCGCCGATCCGCGGCACGGTGGTGGCGCGGCGCGCGGTGCTCGGCGGCTTCCTCTCGGCCAGCGACGCGGCCTTCGTGATCGCCGACACGCAGCAGCTCTGGGCCATGATCGACGTCTTCGAGAGCGATCTGCGTTACGTCAACGTTGGCGCCGAGGTGAGCTTCAGCGTCGACGCCTACCCCGACCGCACGTTCACCGGGCGCGTCGAGTACATCGAGCCCCAACAAGACGAAGCGAGCCGCGCGACCCGGGTGCGGGTGGTGGTGCCGAACCCCGACGGGCTCCTGAGGCACGGGCAGTTTGTGCGGGCGCGGCTGCAGGTTCCGGGGGCGGCCGCCAACGCGCGCACGGTGCGGGTGCCGGTCGAGGCGATTCAGCCCGTGGGCGACGGCGAGGTGGTCTTCGTCGAGCGGGCCCAAGGGCAGTTCGAGGTGCGCACGGTTCGGGTGGCGCGCCGCGGGCCGCAGGTGGCCGAGCTCGCAGAGGGGCTCCAGCGCGGCGAGCGCATCGTCACCGAGGGGGCCTTCCTCCTCCGGGGCGAGCTCTTGAAGCAGTGAGCCGGGTCGCGTCAGCGTCACGCTTTCAACATCACAAGTACGTACTGAGGTGACCTGTGGGAGCCCTTGTCAAATGGGCCGACGCCAACCGGGTGGTGGCGCTCGCGTTGATGATTCTGTTGATGGTGATCGGCGGCTTCTCGGCCACGCGCTTACCCATCGACGCCGTGCCCGACGTCACCAACATTCAAGTGCAGGTGGTGACCCGCGCGCCCTCGCTCTCGGCCCCCGAAATGGAGCAGATGGTCACCCTGCCCGTCGAGCGCGCCATGGCTGGCTTGCCGAAGCTCCGCGAGGTGCGCTCGATCACGAAGTTCGGGGTCAGCATCGTGACCCTGGTCTTTACCGACGAGGTTGACATCTATTTCGCGCGAAACCAGGTCAGCGAGCGGCTGGTGTCGGTGCGCGAAGAGATCCCCGCGGCGGTGGGGCGCCCCGAGCTCGGGCCCATCTCGACGGGCCTCGGCGAGATCTTCATGTTCGAGCTCCGCTCGCCGCGCCGCACCCCCGACGAGCTCCGCACCATGATCGACTGGAACGTCGGCGTACAGCTCCGTCAGGTGCCCGGCGTCATCGAGGTGGTGGGCTTCGGCGGCACCGTGCGCCAGTACCAGGTCACCGTCGACCCCGGGCGCATGCACGCCCACAACCTCTCGCTCTCAGAGGTCTTTCGCGCCCTCGACAGCGACAACCGCAACACCGGCGGCGGCTACATCGAGCGCGCCGGCGAGATGGTGGTGATCCGCGGCGAGGCCCGCTTCCGCAGCATCGAAGACATCCGCGACGTGGTGATCAAGACCGACCGCGACGGCACCCCGGTGCGGGTCGGCCAGGTGGCCAACATCAGCGTCGGCGCGGTGCAGCGCCAGGGCGCGATGACCCGCGACGGCCGCGGCGAAGTGGTGGGCGCGAGCGTCTTGATGCTCAAGGGCGAGAACAGCGTCGCGGTGCTCGATCGCATCAACGCGCGGCTCACCGAGGTGCGCGCCCGGCTGCCCCGCGACGTCACCATCGAGCCCTACTACAACCGCGCCGACTTCATCGACCGCACCCTCGGCACGGTGAAGAAGAACCTCCTCGAAGGCGCGCTCCTGGTGACCCTCACCCTGGTGCTCACCCTCGGCTCGCTCCGCGCCGGGCTCGTGGTGTCGGGGGCCATCCCCTTCTCGATGCTCTTCGCCTTCATCTTCATGACGGCCTTCGGCGTGTCGGGCAACCTCATGTCGCTCGGCGCGGTCGACTTCGGCATCATCGTCGACGGCGGCGTGGTGATGATCGAGCACATCCTCCACGAGATCGCGCACCGAAAGGGAGACGGCTCTCGGCGGGCCACGGTGACCCACGCCGCGGCCATGACGGCGCGCCCGGTGGTCTTCTCGGTGGTCATCGTGCTCTTGGTGTTCTTGCCCCTCGCGACCCTCGAAGACGTCGAGGGCAAGATGTTCCGCCCCTTGGTGATCGCCCTCGCGCTCATGCTCTCGGGGGCGGTGCTCTACTGCCTGTTTGTGATCCCCGCGATCTCACCGATGGTCTTCGCCAACGCCAAGGTGAAGGAAGAAGACCCCTGGCTCGCGCGCATGTTTCGCATCGGGTCTGAGCCCCTCGTGCACCGCGGGCTGCGCAACCCGTGGCCCACCATCGGGCTCCTCGGGCTCATCGCGGCGGCGCTCATGACCAGCGGCTCAGGCCTCGGCGCCGAGTTCTTGCCCCGCATCGACGAGGGCTCGATCGCCATCGACGCGCGACGCCCGCCGAGCACCTCGCTCTCGCAAGCGATCACCCTGTCGCGCGAGACCGAGCAGGCGCTGCGCGAGATCCCCGAGGTGCTGAGCGTGGTCTGCCGCATCGGCCGCCCCGAGGGCGCCGTCGACCCCGCGGGCCCTGAGTCGAGCGACATCTTCGTCACCCTCAAGCCCCGCGATCAATGGCGGCACGGGCTCACCCGAGAGGCCCTCGTCGAAGAGATGAGCCGGGTGCTCGATCGGCGCGTGCCCGCGACGCTCAACGCCTTCAGCCAGCCCATCGAGATGCGCGTCAACGACCTCATCGCGGGCGTCAAATCTGACGTCGCGGTGAAGGTCTTCGGCGACGACCTCGCGACCCTCGAAGCCCTGGCGGGGCGCATCCGCACGGTGCTCGCGCGGGTGCCCGGCGCCGCCGACGTGAAGGTCGAGTTCGCCTCGGGTCTGCCAGAGTACCGCGCCGTGCTCGACCGGCAGCGCGCGTCGCGCTACGGCGTGCGGGCCGAGTCGGTGCTCCAGGCCATCGAGGCCAGCCGCGGGGGGCTCGAAGTGGGCCGGGTCTTCGAGGGGCAGCGGGTCTTCGACCTCGTGATCCGTGCGGGCGGCGAGAGCGTCCGCGATGTGACCAACCTCGAAGACATCCCCGTCGAGGCTGCCAACGGTGAGGTGGTGCCCCTCGCCCTGGTGGCGCGCATCACCCAGGAGCGCGGCACCTTTCAGATCTCGCGCGAGCAGATGCAGCGCCGTCTCGTGATCGAGGCCAACGTGCGCGGGCGCGACCTCGTGGGCTTCGTGGCCGACGCCCGGGCCGCGGTCGAGCGCGAGGTGCAGCTCCCTCCCGGAGTGACCGTCACCTGGGGCGGTCAGTTTGAGAACTTCTCGCGCGCCACGGCGCGGCTCTCGATCCTGGTGCCCATCGCGTTTGTCATCCTCGCGGTGATGCTCTTCTTCGCCCTCGGCCAGCTCAGGCTCGTCGCGGTGTCGCTCTTGAACCTCCCCTTCGCCTTGGGCGGCGGGCTCCTCGGGCTGAAGATCGCGGGCCTTCCCTTCTCGATCCCCGCGGGGGTCGGCTTCATCGCGCTCTCGGGCGTGGCGGTGATGTCGAGCGTGGTGCTCTGCACGCGCTGGCTAGAGCTCGACGAGACCCTCGCGCCGGTGTTGCGGGTCGAGCAGGCCGCCCACGACACGCTGCGGGCGCGCATCACCGCGGCGCTGGTGCCCGCCATCGGATTTGTTCCCATGGTGCTGGCCCACGGCGCCGGGGCTGAGGTTCAGAAGCCCCTCGCGGTGGTGGTGATCGGCGGCCTCACGTCGAGCATGATCCTCTCGCTGGTGGCCCTGCCGGTGATGCTGCTGATCGCCTCGCCGCCGGCCAAGCCCGCCACCGTCAGCGAAGACGCCGTACCGCTCTGAGGGGGCTGCCTACTCAGAGCGGCGCGATCTTCTCCCTGATCGCGTCGAGAAAGTCCTTGAGGCCGTTCGCTTGACCTCGCGCACGCAAGCGTTCGAGCGGAGCCCTTTCGAGAACTTCCTCTCTCCGCGTCTTCGAGAGCCTCAGCTCATCGAGCGCGCGCTTCGCATCGTTCGGGTCGGTCACCTTGGCTGAGGTCAGCCGCTCACTCTGCTCACACGGGTCGAAGCCGAGGCGCTTGCGAAGCGCTGCGAAGTTCGCCGTCTCGGTCTCCCCCTCGGGGCTGTATCCCGCAAGCACCCAAGCCTCGTGCTCTGGCTGCGCGATGCCGAAGGCTAGGCGATCTTTTTCGTGACGCTTCCACGCCGAGATGCCCGCTGCGATGCCCTCGGCCCAAGCTGAGGCGTTGCGGTCACCGTCATGCACGAACACCACGCAGCAGTGCTCCTTGCGTCGTTGCCTCTGAATCGCACGCGCGAGCCGGAGCACCTGGCGCTGGACCGGACTCCCAGACTCCCCGTGCACAGGCGGAACTGTGAGCGGGGCCGCAAGCTTGAGGATCTCAGTCCACGAGACGTACCCGGCGCTGCCGTCTGGGTGCCACCACGTCACAACGCTTTCGGTGATGCCACGAACCCAGTCGTGCTCTTCTTCGATCACCCGGGTCGTCAACGCCCTGAGGTCGGCGGCATCGGCCCCTCCTTCGCAGACCAGCACGAGGGTCCAACTCACGGATCGCCCCCCCCTCGCTGGGCCACCCAGCCTTCGAGTTGCGCCATCCAGAGTTCGCCGGGCTTCACCATGTCGCGCCACAACTCAAACTCGGGATGCGCGTCGAGACCGGCGCACCGCACGGCCCCCTTGGGGTCGAGGGTGGTGACCCGCACCTCGTCGAAGCCCACCGCATCGAGCAGGTACGGAGAGTGCGTGGTGGCCAGGATCTGCAAGCCCGGGCGCACCACGCGTTGAAACTCCTTGAGTTGGGCCACCAGATCGATCTGGGCCTTCGGGTGCAGGCCTCGGTCTAGCTCGTCGAGCATCAGCACGCGCACATGCTCGTGCGCCAGCACCGCGGTCGCCACCGCGAGCACCAGGGTCGTGCCCTCGCTCGCCGCCGAAAGCGGAATGTTCGACCCGCTGTCAGTGTCGACCACCACCCGCTGGCCCCACACGCTCTCGTCGCGGCGCTGCGACATCGCGTGTCCGTTCACCACGATCTCGTCGGCACGCACCCGGCTCACCCGCGCCCGCTCGACCCGCACACCCCGCACCGACGGAATCACCCGCCGCACCATCCCCACGATGCCCTCGCGCGTCTCCGGCCTGCGCGCCCAGAGGTCACCCAACACCGACCCCAGCCCCTCGCCGTTGGGCCCCAGGCGCGGCACCGCCTCGTCTGAGTAGCTGGGTCGCGCCAGGGTCGGAGCGTCAAACGCATGCAACACCCCCTCGCCGAGCCACGCGCGAAGCTCAGCCCACGCGGGTTCGCGCGACTTCGCGAGGCCGCGCGCTTCCACCTCGCCGATCGACTCTTCGATCTGGCCAACGACCTTCGCAGACGCCAAGACCGGGCCGTCACCCAGCACGCGCCGCTGCACCGAGCCGACCTCACCCGGGCCGACCCGAAGCGTCGCCAGCAATAACTTCTGCGCGACCGCCTCAAGGCTGATCGTCGTCGCGCCGACGGCGTCACGCGAGAGCACCGACACGTCGTCACTCCACGCCGCGTCAACGCCCTCCGAGAGCGACCCCGCGAGCGCCTGGAGCACCAGCCCCACGCCCGCCAGGAGGCTCGACTTGCCCGCCCCGTTGGGCCCCACGAACACCGTAAACGGCGCCAGATCGACCGACACCGACCGCAGCGCTCGAAAGTTCTCGAAGCTCACCCGCTGAATCATCGTCGCCCGCAGTCGTACCCCGGCCCCGTGCGGCGTGTCACCCGCGCGGACCCGCCCTGGAGTACCCTTCGCCAGGTGACGCCTCCCCGACGCCTCGCCGCCGCGCTCGCGCTCGCCACCCTGGCCCTGGGTCTGCTCTGGCTCCGTCGCCGCCCCAGCGACCCCGAGACCGCCGCGGGCGCCCCGCAGCCCCGCCGAGGCACCTACGAGGCTCAGGAGCGCCCGAACCTGGGTGAGACCGAGCGACGCCCCTCGGAGCCCCCGCGCGCCCCCGCACGCACCCTCCACGACCGGGCGCAGCGCGACGCCTTGCGGGCGGCCCTGGTGACCCTCTGGCAGCGCGAGGCGGCCGCAGCACGCGCCGAGCAAGCCCGCGATGCGGCCACCGACGACGACGCGGGGGTGCGCTACCCCGCCATGCCCACCCGCGACGGAGGCGTCGACCCTGAGTACCTCCGGAGCCGCATCCGAGAAGACTTTCTGCCCATGGCCGGAGCTTGCTACGACCAGCTCCTCGCGCGGCGCCCGGGGGTCGAGGGCCGGGTGGTGATCGACTTCACCCTCGTGGGCGATTCGCGGGTCGGCGGCGTCGTCGACGAGGCCTCGCTGCACTATGGCGACGCAGGGGTTGCCGACGCGGGGCTCATGGAGTCGGGCTTCGAGACCTGCCTCCGCGAGTCGATGCTCGCCATGGCCTTCGCCCCTCCCCCCGGGAGCGGTCAGCTCAGGGTTCGCTACCCGCTGAACCTCCGCCCCGACGCTCCCGACGCGGGCCGCTGAGCCGCGACGCCGCCCGGCGCGAGCGTATCTCCAGATTCGTCAGGGCGTATCTCCAGATACGTCAGGGCGTATCTCCAGATACGTCAGGGCGTATCTCCAGATGCCTCGGGACGTGTCTCCAGATGCCTCGGGCGTATCTCCAGATGCCTCGGGCGTATCTCCAGATGCCTCGGGACGTATCTCCAGATGCCTCGGGACGTATCTCCAGATGCCTCGGGACGTGTCTCCAGATACGTCGCGGGGCTCAGCCCTTGGCGGGCTTCTTCTCGCGCTTGGCCTTGCGGCCGAAGCCGCCGAAGTAGGCGAGCGGCTCTTGGAGCGCGCGGCGCAGCTCGGGGTTCGATTTCGCGAGCACCGAGAGGTCGTTGTAGACCCGCAGCGTGGGTTTGCGGCTCTTGGCGCCGTAGAAGAGGGCCGAGTCGCTGAGCCGCGACACCATCTGAACGCTCACCGCGTCGACCTGGGCTGCGGCCTCGGCGAAGCGCTCGTGGAGCGTAAGCCAGTCGCGCAGGATCTCGGCTTCGAAGCGCTGGGGGTCGACCCCGCCGTCGCCGTGGCCTGCGACCAGGGCCGGGTACTTCTCGGCAGCGTCGAGCACGCCCCGAAGCACCTCGCTCTCGCCCACCCGCAGCTTGCCGAGCGACACCTTGCGCGCGTCGGGGCTCAGCACCGTGACGTGCGGCGCGATCAACGCCGCGGCTTCTTCGACCAGGGCCACCGCCCGGGTCAGATCGGCCAGCATCGCAGCCCGCCTGGCCGACCCGTCGACCTTGTTCGCCTTCTTCGAGACCTTTGCCATGTGAGACGTACCTCCGTTCTTGCGAAGGTAGCGCAGGGCGAGGTGTCGTTACCAGAGCCCGTCTCCGGCGATGCGAAGCCCCACCGAGCCCCAAGGCGCTTGGGCGGGTTGCCCCCAGAGCCCCGCGCCCACGGTGGTATCGAGCTGCACGGCGTGACTGAGGAGGTATCGAACGCCGCCTTGCATCGAGCCGCCAGACGCCCCGGCGTAGGGGTCACCCGAGAAGAGTTCTGCGACCCCGTAGAGGTCGCGCCAGAGGTGGAGCTGCGTGCCGACGCCCCAAGTGAGGGCCAGCGGGTGCTCGACCGCGGCGGTGGTGGCGTAGAAGCCCACGTTGGCGTGCACCAGGAAGTGGTCGTGAGGGCGCAGCGACTCGGTGAGCGCGAGATACCCGAAGCCGTCCCAACCGGTGGCGCCGAAGCCGCCCACGTGGAGCGGCGGCACGCCCCCGAGCACCATCGCCACCCCGGGGAAGCCCAGCCGCTCGGGCATGCGTCGCAGCAGCAGCTTGGCCTGAAAGAGCGGCCCCGTCGCCGAGAAGGCGCGGCCCCCCGCGAGCGTCGTCCCGTACACCCCGCCCAGGGTGAGTTCGACGCGCTCGTGCGGCCCGAAGGCAGGGAGCACCCAGTGCTGGAGCGCGTTGCGATCGAGCCTGAGCCAGGTCTCAAGCTGCGCCCCGCGCGCGCCGACCACCCGCGCATCGTCTGTAACGAAGGGCCTGATCGCCCACGCCGGCGAAGGCGCCAGCAGCAGCGACGCGAGGCAAACCCAACGACGCGCGTTCGGCGCCGCACCCGCAACACGAGACAGCATCCTCAGGCCCTCGGCCCCTCGGCTGCGCCGAGATCGATCACGCCGTCACCCCCGACGGTCACCCCGCGGTCACGCAGGGCGGGCTCCCGCGCGAGGAGCGCCGCCACCGGAGACACCACCCGGTCTTCGAGCACCCGCTTGAGCGGACGGGCCCCGCGGGTCGGGTGAAAGCCCTCTTCGGCGAGCTGGAGCCGCAGCGCGGGGGTCACCCTCAGGCTGAGGTTTCGCCGCACGAGGCCCGAGCGTTGGGCGGCCTTCGAGAGCTCGAGGTCGACGATCCGCAGCACGTCGTCGGGGCTGAGGTTGCGGAAGCTCACCACATGGTCGATGCGGTTGAAGAACTCAGGGCGAAAGTGCTGGCGCACGGCGCGGTCGAGCCCCGCGGCGGTGGCGTCGGCGTCGAAGCCCACGGGCCGCGTCTCGGTGACGCCGAGGTTCGAGGTCATCACCACCAGGGTCATGCGAAAGTCGACGACGCTGCCGAAGCTGTCGGTCATGCGCCCCTCGCCGAGCACCCCGAGGAGGAGGTCGAACACCTCAGGGTGGGCCTTCTCGACCTCGTCGAGGAGCACCAACGAGAGCGGCTGCTCGCGCACCCTTTGGGCGAGGCTGGTGACCCCGCTCCCCACCTCAAGGAGCCGCTGCGCCGACCCGGCGAACATGTACTCGCTCATGTCGAGCCGCACCATGCGCGCCTCGTTGCCGAACATGTACCGCGCGAGGGTGCGCGCGAGCTCGGTCTTGCCGACCCCCGTGGGGCCGACAAAGAGCAGCGTGCCGATGGGGCGCTCGGGGTCATCGAGGCCCGCTTTGAAGCGCGCGAGCACCCGGGCCGCCACCGCGCAGGCGTGGTCTTGACCGATCACGGCCCCCGAGAGCCGCGCGGCGAGGGCCGTCGCGCCCACCCGCGTCTCGTCGGCGATGAGCTCGACGGGCAGCCCGGTGTTGCGCGCGAACAGCTCTGACACGTCGCGGGGGTAGAGAGTCTTGGGCGCACGCACGCTCTGCCCGGGCGCGGGCGCGCCTTCTCCCGCGGCGAGCCAGTCGACAAAGCGCATCGCCTTCCCGGGGAAGGCCACGTCGCGCTGGAAGGTCGCGAGGTGATGAATGAGCCGCTTCATCGCCCCGGCGTGCAAGCTGAGATGCGGCGCCTTGCGCTGCTGGTAGCTCGCGAGGAGCACGGGCAGCTGGTACGCCGGCGGCGGCGTGAGCCTGAGCACCACCAAGGGCTCGACCAGCGAGGCGAAGCGACGGCGGCAGTGCTCGTACTCGGCCTCGGTGCACTCGGCGATCACCGAGACCTCGCCGTCGCGGGCCGCGGGCAAGAGGATCTCTCCGAGCGAGGCGCCGTCGCTCTGCGGCTGGAGGAGCTTCACCAGCGCGTCGAGGTAGAGGTAATCGCCCTCGTGGCTGAGCTCGCTTAGCAGGTCGAAGCAGCGCTCTTGCCACATCCCGACGTAGGTCATGCCCGCGATGAGCCGCGTGGCGCTGGTGGCCCAAAGCCGCGGGGTGTGAGCCTCGCGGCCCTCGCGACGGCGGGCGAGGAGGCTCCGCGCGAGGCGCCGCACGAAGGTCGTCTTGCCGACGCCGCTCGGGCCCACCAAGAGCACCGACGGCGGCGGGCTGCGCGAGAGGAGCCCCAGCGCGTTGGTGAAGGCGTCGCTCTCGCCCACGACCCCCGGGAGCTTGTTGCGCGCCGCGCGCTCGACCCACTCGTCGGCGACCTGTGACAGCACCGGGAAGCGCCGCGCGGCGTCGAGGTCGTGGGCCTCGTCTTCGGTGGTGCCGGTGCCCCGCATCGACCAGCTCCTGACGTACTCATCGCCGACGTAGCGGAAGTCGTAGAGGGTCGAGGCCTGCTCGCCGAGGAGCGCCGACGACACCGCCGATTGCAGCACCTCGGCCGCGATGTCGAGGCTCTCGATGACGAACCACCACCCGAAGCGCGGCAGCATCACGCGGTAGCCGCCCTTGCGCAGCGCGCACCACGCGTAGCTCATGCGAAGCGGGATCTCTTTGGCCCCGATCACCATGCGCTTGTTCGACACGCTCTGCGGAAACACCCGCAGCGACACCTGGCGGGTCTGGAAGTCTTCCTCCCACAGGTACCGCTCGACGTCGTCGTCGCCCACCGCGAGGGCTTGTTGCAGCGCCACTTCGAGCTGCCGCAGCACGTCGTCTTCGCTGGTGCCCACCGCGCTCGGCGGCGGGCGATCGAAGAACGCATCGAACTGCCGAATGAGCGTGCCGGTCAACAAACCCCTGGCGTGCGGCACGAAGTAAACGCGAAACGAACGCTTGTCACCCATCGCGAAGGCCCGCGAGTGTACGCGAAGCCCTCACCCGCGTCGCGTCGCGATCGCCGTAGGCCTCTCGCGACCCCGCGCATCGGCCCCTCGGCGACGCCGCGGCGGAGGGCCCAAATGCCACGCGGCCCATGAGAGACCCACGAGCCGCGGTGCGAGGGCGCGCCGAGAGGCTTCAGCTCAGGGCGACGAGCCCACGTTCTGGACGCACTCGATGAGGGCGCTGGCGCCGTTGTCGATGCTGGCCCCTTCGGTGAACGAGATGCGCTGGAGGCAGCTCGGCGCCGACGGGTCGACGGTGGTGTCGTAGTAGAAGCCCGCGCCCGCGGTGGGGCGGCCGCCGAGGGGGGCCGGCACCTGCTCGACGAGGCACTGCTCGTTGCCGTTGGCGTCGCGACCCGCAGGGCGACGGCCGCGGGCGGGGGTGCAGCGGTCGGCCGCGCGGAGGTTCGACGGCAAGGTCTCACGCACCACGCAGTTGACGCGCACCGGGGTGGTCGAGCCCATCGAGACGCAGCCCGCCGGAGTGCCCATGCCCGTACAGATCGGCGGCGTGGTCTGAAGCGGACGCGGCAGACACCGACCCGAGAGCTGGTTCTGGATGCGCTCGACGATCTGCTGGAGGGCCGTCGAGTAGTCGCTGCGGCAGATCGAGCTGACGGTGCCGTTCTGGTAGCCCACGGCGAAGCGGCGGGCGACCTCGACGATGCGGCGCGAGGGCCACGCGAAGTACTGCGAGGTGGTGTCGCAGGCCGGGCGCGAGGGGTCGTACGAGGTGCCCTCGCGGCGACAGGCCGGCACCACGCGCATCGCGCAGGCGGGATCCATGTTGCGCTGGCGCATCGAGACGGGGCCCTCGGTGCTCATGCCCGTGAAGCCCTCAGAGCCGTTCGGGTTGGCGCCGAGCAGGGTGCCCCAGTCGATCTGGGTGGTGCCGCCCGAGGTGGTGCTCGGGAGGTTGATCGGCACGCCCAAGATGCCTGCGAAGATCACGAGGTTCGGCCGCCCAGGCTTGAGCGAGAGGAAGCCGCGCGTCGGGCGCATCGGGTCGATGTACCGGTTCAAGTTCCACGTGGGGTCTTGCCGCGTGCCGGGCTCGTACATGTAGAACCTGAGGTTCAGGTCGTTCGAGGCCCAGTCGCCCGAGCTGCTGTCGAAGACGCCGAGGGCGTCGCCGCGAGGCGCCCGGCAGTCGCCGTCGGGGTCGCCCTGCTCTTGGTAACGGCAGTCGCGCACCGAGCCGTCTTCTTCGTCAGACACGAGCACGATGGCGAGCACCGAGTCGTTGCGCACGAAGCCCGCGTTCGGGTCGGTGTTGCCGGCCTGCGCGCGGGGGTTGCGCACCACGAGGGCGCGGTACGCCGACTCGAGCTGCTGCTCAAGGCCGCAGCCGCCCGTCGACAAGAAGGCGTTGCACACGAAGTCTTCACGAAACGCCGCCGCGTCAGTCATCTGCGCGTCGAAGGTCAGGAAGTTCGGGTACTGGTTCAGGTTCATCGTGCAGCGGGCGGGGCGGATGCCCGCGGGCGCCGTCGTCCACGGTTGGTGCATGCGGATCGCGAGGCCGTTGCGCACGGGGTTCAACAACCCGTCGTCGCCCGAATCGCTGTTCACACACGACGGCACCGTCGAGCCCGGAGTGCCGAGGTCTGAGCTGATCACACCGACGTGCATCGAGCGCACGGGCGTGTAGCGCGGCCGCATGGTGGCAGGGTCGACCGGCGGCGACACCAGCTGCGAGATCAGCACGTCGAACTGACGCGCGAGCTGCGCCTGGTTGTCACGCATCGAGTTCGAGTTGTCGATTTCGAAGAGAATGTCGACCGAATCGACCGCGTTGTTGACCACCGGAAGGCGGACACCCGACTGCAGCTTCGGCTCAGGCGCCGACACCGGACGATCAAGACAGCCCGCCGTGAGCGCGCCCAACACGCCCACCGCCATCACGCTGCCAACCCAGAAGCGGAAGCCAACCCGCTGCGACATAAACTACATCTCCTTCGAGACAGACAACGCTACGAAGCCGCGCGACGATACCGACTGTCACGCCCCGCAGCAATCCATTTGTCGCGCTCGCCGCACCATCGCCCTGCACCCCGCGGGCCAGCGCCGACTCACCCCGGTTTCGTCGGCGTCACCGCCCAGAACCACGCGCCACGACCGCCAACCAAGTTGGCACTTGTCGAAACGGGGTTGTCACTGAAATTAGTTCACGCGGGGCGCGGAGCGGCCGTTATGCTTGGTGTTGAGAGCCATGCCAAAGCTGTTGTTGGTTGACGACGAAGAGAGCCTTCGGCTCGCGCTCAAGGCGCACCTGCGCAAACAAGGGTGGGACGTGGTGGCCGTCGGGAGCGCCGAAGAGGCGTTGACGGCGATGGCCCGCGACCCGGTTGAGTTTCTGGTGACCGACGTACGGATGCCCGGCCGCTCGGGGCTTGAGCTCGTCCAAGAGGTTCGGAAGCAGCACCCCAACGTGGTGGTGATCGTGATGAGCGCGTACGGCTCGCACGAAGACGCGCTGCAGGCGATCCAGTTGGGGGCCACAGACTATCTGACCAAGCCCTTCGCGCCGGCCGACCTGGCCTTCACGCTCCGCAAGGTGCAAGAGCGCGAGGTCTTGGTGCGGCAGAACCGGGAGCTCCGCGCGGCGGTCGCGAAGGATCACCGCTTTGACGGGATCGTGGCCCGGAGCGAGGCGATGCGCGGGCTCTTCGCGACCATCGCGCGGGTGGCGAACTTCAAGACCACGGTGTTGATCACCGGCGAGACCGGGGTCGGCAAGGAGCTCGTGGCGCGGTCGATCCACAAGCGGAGCCCGCGGGCTGCGAAGTCGTTCGTGGCGGTGAACTGCGGCGCCATCCCCGAGAACCTGATCGAGAGCGAGCTCTTCGGTCACAAGAAGGGCGCCTTCACCGACGCCAACGCCGACAAGCGCGGGCTCTTCGAGGAGGCCCAAGACGGCACGCTCTTCCTTGATGAGATCACCGACCTGCCGCTGGCCTTGCAGGTGAAGCTCCTCAGGGTGTTGCAAGAGGGCAGCTTTCGGCGCCTCGGCGAGACCCACGACCGTCAGGCCGAGGTGCGCATCGTCGCGGCCAGCGCCCGCGACCTCGGGCAAGAGGTGAAGGCCGGTCGCTTCCGCGAAGACCTGTACTTTCGGCTCAACGTGGTGAGCGTCACCATCCCTCCGCTCCGCCAACGCAAGGAGGACGTCGGCCTCTTGGTCGACCACTTCGTGCAGCGCTTCAACGAGCGCCTCGGCACGCGCATCGAGGGCGTCGACCCGCACGCCATGCGGCTCTTGCAAGACTACCCCTGGCCCGGCAACGTGCGCGAGCTCGAGCACGCCATCGAGCGCGCGATGGTGCTGAGCGAAGGGTCGATCTTACGCGGGAGCGACCTCGACCCGCGCATCCGCGAGCCGGTCGACCCCATCGCCGCAGAGCTTGAGAAGGGCAACTACTCGATCAAGCAGACCACGCGCATCATCGAAGAGATCTTGATTCGCCGGGCCCTCGACAAGACCAAGGGCAACCGCACCCGGGCCGCCGAGCTGCTCGAAATCAGCCACCGGGCGCTGCTCTACAAGATCAAAGAGTTCGGCATCGCGTGAGCGTCACCCGAGCGGCGTGAGGCTCACGAGCACCGCGTTGGCCTCGACGGTCTTGCCCGCGGCGACATGGACCCGGCTCACCGTGGCGGCCGCGCGGGCGCGCACTTCGTTCTCCATCTTCATGGCCTCGACGATGACCACGGCCTGCCCCGCAGCGACCACGTCGCCCTCGTTGACGAGCACCTTGACCACCCGGCCCGGCATCGGAGAGCGCACCTCGCCTGCCCCGGCGCCGCTGTCTTTGCGCTGGGCCCGGGCGGCCATCCGCATGCGCTCGCTCTCGACCTCGATGTAGCTCCGATGGCCCGAGGCCACGACGCCGAGCTTCGGCGGCGCGCCCTCGATGGTGAGGTCGACCACCCGATCGCCGACCCGCACCGAGAGCTGGTGGTCGTTGATGTTGACGGCGTCGAGGGCGACCGGGCGCCCGCCCACCGCAGCGGCCACCGAACCGTCGGGGCGGCGGGTGATATCAACTTCGTGCTCACGACCCGAGACCGTCACAAAATACCGCATTAGTACCTCTGTAGGGGGTGACGAAGCTACGAGAGCCCGAGCAAGTTTGGCAATGCCAGATGCGCGCCCCCGGCGCCCGTGGCACCTTCGCCCGAGGGTGACGCGATGGCACACGAGCCCGAATCGAACCGTACGCCTCGCTTCTGGCGCGACCGCCAGGGGGTGATCATGCCTGAGCCCGTGAGGCGTTGGTTTTTGCCGCGCATCGACCCGCTGACGAACCTCTTTCTGGTCTTGCCGGTCTACCTCTTTTACCAGCTCGGGGTGCTCTTCACGCTGCGGCGCGGGCCCTCGGGCGCGTACCAGTGGGTTGGCAACGGCGTCGATTTTCTCACCGGCACGCTCTTGTCGCTCTCGGGGGGCAGCCTCGCGGTGTACGCGGGCGTGACGTCGGCGGTAGGGGCGGCGCTCGGCGGGCTCACGCTTTGGGCGCGGCGGCGCTCGAAGCTGTCGCCGCGGCTGTTCATCCCGGTGGTGATCGAGAGCGGGGTGTATGCGCTCTTGATGGCCGCGGGCGTGGGGGCCCTGGTGTCTTCGCTGGGGCTCGGCGTGCTCGACGGGCTGAGCTTGCCGGCGCAGTGGGTCTCGTCGGCTGGGGCGGGGCTCCACGAGGAGCTGGTGTTTCGTCTCGGGCTCTTTCACGGGCTCGCGTACCTCGCGGTTCCGCGGCTCGGTCGTTGGGCGGGGTGGAGCCTGGCCCTCGTGGTCTCGGCCACGCTCTTTTCGGCGATGCATTACCTCGGCCCCTTGGGCGACCGGCTCACCGTCGAGAGCTTCGTGTTTCGGCTGTTTCTCGGCATCGTGCTGAGCGGCGTGTACCGCTTCCGCGGCTTCGCCATCGCCGTGTGGACGCACTTCCTCTACGACGTCTTGTACTTCAGCCTGCGCGCGAGCTGAGCGCGGCCTAGCGGGCGCTGCCGAAGCGCATGGGATAATCGACCTCGACCTCGCCCCCCTCAGGCTGCGGATACCGCCAGGTCGCGACTTGATTCTGGAGACAGGTCACGAGCTCAGGCACGCGCACGGTGTCGCTCATGACCCGGGTGCGACGCACGCGGCCGTCTTCGCCGATGCGCACCCGCATCACCACCACGCCGTTGACCTCGCGGTTGCGCGAAGCGCTCGAATAACAGCTCGAAATCTGCGGGCTGTAGTGGCGGTACACGTACGTGAAAGCCTGCGGATCCATGCGGCCCGTGGCGTCGGTCTCGTCGCCCATCGCGTAGCCGCCGCGGGAGGTGCGGGGCCCCCGCTCGGTGACGCCATTCTCGTCAGGCCCCGAGGGCGCGGGCGCGGCCCCGTTGGCCGCAGTGTTCGTGTTGGCCGCGGCGGCGGGTGCGGCCTGGCCGGGGTCTGGCGACGCGGGCGTCGCAGGGTTGTTGTTGGCCGCGGTCGGCGTCGCAGGGTTGCCGTTGGCCGCGGTGGGCGTCGCAGGGTTGCCGTTGGCCGCGGTGGGGCGCTGGGCGGCGGGCGCGGCGGCGCGTGGGGCTTGCGCGAGCGCGGCGCCATTGGGAGCCCGCGGGGGGTTGCCCACAGGGCGCCCGGAGGGTTCGACTGGCGCAGGGCCGCCGCGCTCGACGGGGCCCGCGTCGACGGGCTCGACGGGGGCGGGCTGACCGATCAGGCCCACCGGGGTCACTGGCTCGCCCTCGGGCGTGTTGCCGCGAAAGGCGCGCACCGCCACGAGGGCGCCGAGGGCCGCGCACCCGAGGCCCACGCCGAGAAACATCGCGAGCAAGGTGCGCTTCGAAGGCCCGGTCATCGGGAGCTCGATGGCATCACCCGTCGAGAGGCCGAGGTCGAGCCTCGCAGAGCTCTGCCCCGAGAGCGAGGCGCGACGCGGAGAGGTCGCCCCCGCGGCGGTCACCCGGTCGGCAGGCGGCGCGCCCGAAGCCGCGCCCGACGCCCCGTGCCCTGTGGGCGGAGACGCCACCGGGGCCATGCTCTCGATGCGCACGCCGCACTGGTTGCAGAAGCGCGCGCTGTCAACATTTTCGACCCCGCAAGCTGGGCAAAACACGACCTCGACGCTAGCCGAGGCCCCTCACCTTCGCAACGATTGCCTCTTTCTTCTGCTTTTCTCTGCACTCCTGAAACACTACGCTTTATGGAATCTCACTCCCGCGACGCGGGCTGGATCGAGGTGATCTGTGGGCCGATGTTCAGCGGCAAGACCGAGGAATTGATCCGTCGGTTGCGGCGCGCGGTGATCGCCCGACAGGCCGTTCAGGTCTTCAAGCCTGCGATCGACAAGCGGTATCACGACACCCGGGTGACCTCGCACAGCGCGCAGTCGGTCGAGGCCGTCGCGGTGGCCGACGTCGAGGCCCTGAAGCGCGCCGTCGGCGCCGGCACCCGGGTGGTCGGCATCGACGAGGCGCAGTTCTTCGGAGCGGGCCTGGTCGAGGCGGTCCAGTCGCTCGCAGACAACGGCACCCGCGTGGTAATCGCGGGGCTCGACCAAGACTACCGCGGGCAGCCCTTCGACCCCATGCCCGCCCTCATGGCGGTGGCCGAACAGGTCACCAAGTGCCTCGCGGTGTGCGCCCAGTGTGGCGCCCTCGGGAGCCGCTCGTTCAGGCTCTCGGGCGGCGACGGGCGCGTTCAAGTCGGGGCCGCAGACAGCTACGAGGCCCGCTGCCGTCAGTGCTTTCATCAAGGGATGCTCGAAGCCAGCCGCGGCCGCGTAGCCTGACCCGCGCGCCCTTCAGACGGTCTGTGGAGCCCGCATCGGTCGCACGGGGCCACAGGCCGTCTCTCTTTGGGGCCGCGGGGTCAGCCTCGTCGTTCGCGGCCCAACGCAAAGCGCCCGCTGAGGCCCGCGCAGGGCTCAACGGGCGCGGCGAGGCAGCCCCGGGAGGGCGCTCAGCGCGGGCAGCTCATACCCGAAACACGAGAGTAACCGCGGGGTTGGCAGACCGCGTCGCGGGCGAAGGGCCCGTTCGAGGGGCAAGCCCGGCAGTCCATCGGGAAGTCTTGGCCGGGCGAGCACGTCGACTGATCGACCGGCGCGACGCCGTTGTTGCAGTCAGGGTTCGCCACCGCGCCCATCGCCGTCTCGGGCGCGTTGGCGTCAGCCGGGAAGCGCACGAGGCAGTGGCAGCACACGTTGACCGGGTGATCGTAATAGGGCGTCTGCACTTCGACGCCGCCGAGGGTGCGGCCGTAGGCGCGAAAGCGCACGATGAGCCGGCGGTCGTTCGAGGTGAAGCTCGGCACCGGGCACTCGTTGGTGACGCCCGTATTGTTGACCACACAGACCGGCGGCAAGGTGACCGTCTGGCCATCCACGGTGATCTGCGCGCCGTTGCGGAGTTGCGTCACCAACGCCGGCGGGATCGCCTCGAAGATGGTCACCGCGGCCGACACCTGCCCGCCCACGCTGGCTGGGATGACCGTCGACTGCGGCACCCCGAAGGCCGACTGGTTGATGATCGGCCCATCGGGCGACTGGTCGTGCACCTCGACCTCGAAGCCGTCGATCTGCACGATGTTCGACTCGGTGCGGCCCGAGGTCTGGTCGGCCCGGGCCACGAGCTGGCTCTGGATCACCGCCGCGGTCTGGTACGAGTTCGACACGCTCAGGTCGAGACGCCCCTCGGTGATGCGCGTGCCGTTCTGGTCGAGCGGCACGGTGCAGAACGTCCCCATGGGGACTTGCGCCACGATCGAGCGAATGAAGATCGACGGTGAGTCGTCTGCGCAGCCGCCCGACATGACCGCCACAGCGGCGGTTAGCAAGGCCGCGACCCGATTGCCCTGCATCATCCTCGAAGCACCCATACGCTGTAGGATAATCCAGTCAGCGGGCATCATCCATTTTCGAGCGCAGCCCGAAACACATCGGCCACCTCGGGGGCGTCGACGTGCCGCAGGCGCGCCCGACCGGGGGCCTCGGCGAGCACAAATCGCAGCCCCTGCGAGTCGCGCTTTTTATCGTGAAACAAAGCCTTCCACGCGAGGTCATAGTCGACCCCCGGCGAGGCCCCGAGCCGCATCGCGCGGAGGGTGCCCACCACCCTCTGACGGAGCTCCGCCGGGGTGATGCCCAGCCGTACCCCGAGGTCAAGGGCCGCGCGCATCCCAAAACCGACGGCCTCACCATGTCGCAGCGCATACCCCGAAGCCTGCTCGACCGCGTGCCCGAGGGTGTGCCCGAAATTCAGCACCGCGCGGAGGCCCGCCTCGCGCTCATCGGCCGCCACCACGGCGATCTTGGCCGCGATGGCGCCGCGGATCACCTCGACCCGAAGCGCCCGCGCCTCGGCCCACCCCGCTGCCCGCGGCGCGACGGCGAGGGCCGCAGCGTGAGCCTCACAGAAATCGAGGAGCCCCGGGTCGACCACCACGCCGACCTTCAGCACCTCGGCGAGCCCCGCGCGGTACTCACCCGCCGACAGGGTGTCGAGGGTGTCGACATCAACGCAGACCGCGCGCGGGTGATGAAAGGCGCCGATGAGGTTCTTGCCCTCGGCGAGATCGACCGCGGTCTTGCCGCCCACCGCGGCGTCGGCCATCGCGAGCAGCGTGGTGGGCACCGAGACGTAGTCGATCCCGCGGAGGTAGAGCGCTGCGGCGAGGCCCACCATGTCGCTCACGACGCCTCCGCCGAGGGCTGCCACGAGGCCCTGACGGTCGACCCCGAGGCGCAAGAGCGTCGACCACACGGGCCCGAGCGCCGCGAGCTGCTTGTGGGCCTCGCCGGCTTCGAGCCGCAACGACTCGGCGCCCCAAGCGCGACAGAGCGCGTCGAGGGCTCGGGCCTGCGCGACGGCCACCGTGGTGTCGGTGACCACCAACCCGACGCGACGCGAAGGGCCGCCGCCGCGCGCCAGGTGTGATGCGAAGCTCGCAGCGGGGCCGAAGGAGATCGGGTAGCTGCGTCGCCCCAAGGGCACCACGAGGCTGTCACCGAGGGCGTCGTTGAGACCCGCGAGGGCGGCCGCCGCCGAGGCCACCGAGCCGCTGTTCTCGACGGTGGCGTCGACCTCGGCGTATCCCTCTTCGCGCGCGCTCAGAAGGGCCGCCAGCTGCCGCGCGGGGTCGTCGCTGACGAGGGGCCGGTGGCCCTCACGCGCGGCCCGCGAGACGAGCGTCGGCAGCGGCGCAGAGAGGCCGAACACCCGCGCACGGGTGAGCACGGTGTGACGCCAGGCCGTGTCGGTGAGGGCGCCTCCGCCGACCGCGATCACGCGCTCGGTGCCCGAGAGCAGGCTGTCGAGCATCGCCCGCTCTGCGGCGCGAAACGAGGCCTCGCCCGACTCTGCGAACCAGGTCGAGATCGCGCGACCGTGGGCGGCTTCGAGGGCGCGGTCGAGGTCGATGAACTGCCACCCGAGAGACGCCGCGAGGGCAGCCCCCACGGTGCTCTTGCCGACCGCCGGCGGGCCCCCAAGCACGATGCGGCGCGCGCGTGCGACGCTCACGGGTGAGCCCCCATCTGTTGCCGCACGGCCTCGACGTTGCGGAGCAGCTCGCGCATGCTGTCGCCCCCGCACTTTTCGAGCAGGGCGTCGGCGAGCACGAGGCACACCATGGCCTCGACCACGACCCCCGCCGCGGGCACGGCGCAGAGGTCGCTGCGCTCGGTGTTGGCGTCGACGGGTCGGTGGGTCAAGAGATCGACCGAGGGCAGCGGGCGCCGCAAGGTCGAGATCGGCTTCATGGCCGCCCGAAGCGTCAGCGCCTCGCCGTTGGTGACGCCGCCTTCGAGCCCCCCTGCGACGTTCTGGGTGCGGAGGTAGCGCCCGTGCTGGCGGGTGATCGGGTCGTGCACGGCGCTGCCCCGGCGACCCGCCGCGGCCCATCCGTCTCCCAGTTCGACGGCCTTGATGGCGTGCACGCTCATCACCGCGCCGGCGAGACGGGCGTCGAGTTTGCGATCCCATTGGGTGTAGCTCCCGAGGCCCACCGGGAGCCCCAAGGCCACCACTTCGACCACGCCGCCGAGGGTGTCGCCTTCATGCGAGACGCTGTGAATGGCCTCGCGCATGGCCTCCTCGGCCTCGGCCGAGAGCACCCTCAGGCTCGACGCTTCGAGCGCGTCGCGGCCTGGCCCGGGCAGGCACCATTGCCTCGGGTCGACCTCGGTGGGGTCTTCGACGCCGCCGATGGCGCAGACCCTCGACGCGACCCGAACCTCGACCGCCGCGAGGAGCGCGCGGGCCACCGCCCCGGCAGCCACCCGCGCCGCGGTCTCGCGTGCGCTCGCGCGTTCGAGCACGTCACGCACATCGCGACGGTCGAACTTCAGGGCCCCTGCGAGGTCGGCGTGCCCAGGCCTCGGGGTGCTGAGCGGGGCCGGCGCGGTCTCAAAGACCTCGGCCCCCATGCGGCCCTGCCAGTTGGCGAAATCGCGGTTCTCGATGCGCAGCCCGATGGGGGCCCCGAGGGTCTCGCCGCCGCGCACGCCGCCCTCGATGAGCGCCCGATCGCGCTCGATTTTCATGCGGCCGCCGCGGCCGTACCCGAGCTGCCGTCGCGCGAGGTCGTGGTTGATGGCCTCGGCCCCAAGAGAGAGCCCCGCGGGCACCCCGTCAACGATGACAGAGAGCGCGGGGCCGTGTGATTCGCCTGAGGTCAACCAGCGGAGGTGAGGCATCTTCGGGGGCCTCGTTTTGCCCCCGAAGCGGTCTCACGCGCAACGGTCAGCGGCCGATTGACTCGGCGCGGTTGACGATGCGCGGGGTGAGGAAGATGAGCAGCTCAGCGCGGGTGTCGTTCTGTCGGTTGCGGCGAAAGAGCGCCCCGAGGATCGGGATCTCGCTGAGCACCGGCACGCCCGTCACGTTACGACCCGTGGTGCGGCTGTAGATGCCGCCGATCACCGCGGTGCGGCCGTCTTGCACGAGGAGGTCGGTCTCGGCCTGGCGGCGCAAGATCGTGGGGTCGCCGCGGGCGCCGGTGTTGTTGAAGTCAGGCTCGTCGCGGTTGATCTGGACGTGCATCGAGATCGAACCGTCGGCGGTGACGTGGGGCCGCACCCGCAGCGCGAGCCGCGCCTCCTGAAAGGCCGTCTGGACGCCCGCGGCGCTCACCTGCGAGTACGGGATGAGCGTACCCTGCGAGATGGTGGCCTCGCGGTTGTCGAGGGTGAGCACCCGCGGCGAGCTCACGATGCGCAAGATGCCTGAGTTTTCAGCGGCCGAGAGGCGGGCGTTGAGGTTCAGGTTCTGAGAGAGCGAGCCGAGGCTCAACCCGAGCGCACCGCCCGCGCCGGTGCCCACCGAGGCCGGGAGGTTGATGGCGAAGTTCGGGTTCGCCACGGTGCGTGAGATGGGCGACAGACCCGCCGTCGGGGCGTTGGCATCGGCCGCGCCGCCGACGAGACCGATCGAGGCCGGGAAGGTGAGCCCGGTCTGATTGCCAAAGGCCGGCGAGAAGGCCACGTCACCGCCCCACTGGATGCCCACGTCGCGGGTAAACGTGCTCGTGGCCTCGACGATCCGCGCCTCGACCAACACCTGCGGCGTCTGCGTGTCGAGCGAGCGGACGAGCTGCTCGATCTGGTTCAGGTTGGCCACCACGTCGCGCACGATCAGCACGTTGGTGCGGTCGTCGACCGAGAGGTTGCCGCGCCCCGAGAGGAGCTCCCGCGCCCGCGGCGCGATCTCAGAGCCCGTCGCGTAGCTCACGGGGATGAGCCGCGTCTCAAGGGGCTCAAGCGTCACGAGCTGCTTCTGCCGCTCGATCTGGAGCTCGCGCTCTTTATCGAGCACCGACTGCGGCGCGATGCGAATGATGTTGCCGTCGCGCTGCATCCCGAGCGAGCGCGCCGCGAGGATCACCTCAAGCGCACGATCCCACGGCACGTTGTGCATGCGGATGGTGACGTTGCCCGCTACGTCGTCAGAGGTGACAATGTTGACATTGCCCACTTCGGCGAGGAGCCGCAGCACGTTGTGAATGTCGGCGTCTCGGAGGTCGATGTCGATGCGACGCCCGGTACCCAGGGTCTGACCCCGCGCGCCGGTGATCTGCATCGGCACGGTTGAGAGAAAGCCCGCCTCGGCGCTGTCATCGTGGGCGGTGACCCCTGCGAGCGGGGCCTCGCGGGCGATGACCCGAGAGGGCGGCCGGGTGGGCGCCTCGGTGGGGGGCGTCAGGGGTTGTGCGTTGGCGGGCCTCGCCGTGCCCAACACCGCGGCAAGCACCAGCAGCGGCGCGAGCACGCACCACGGCCCGAACGGCCGCCCCGGCGCGTGTCGAAGGCCTGCTTGAATAGGGTGACCGTACATCCAAAACCTCACAGAAGGGTGACGTCTCAGGGGAGGCTATGACGGCCTCACGAAGGACCCCACATTTTGAGCAACTCTTGTCTCAGCCCGACAGAACCCTTCGTCTGCCCGCTCCGACGATGCCGCGATCAAGCAAACATCGTCGTGTTTCTACCGCTCCGCACGGCCCCCTACGGGTGGCTTCGCGCTCAGCGAAGCGGCGACTCGCCCCCGGTGATCACCACCGGCGGCGGCGTCGTGGGCACGGCCATCGGCTGAACCGCTTGTTGAGCCGGAGGCGCTTGCACGATCACCGTCGTCTGCTGTGGCGGCGGCGGCGCGCCCACAGCGCCCCGCACCCCCGCCGGCGTGGGCGGTACGATGCGCCCCCCACCCGGCGCTGCGCCGGGCACGCCAGGGCCCCCTGGAGGCCCTGACGGGCCACCTCCGCCGAGGTTCGACGGCAGGTACGCCGGGCCCCCGCCTCCGAGACCGGGCGGCAGGGCGCCCACGGCGCTCGGGTCGACGGCGCCGGTGCTCGTGACAGCGCTCGCCTGGTCGTTGCCCGCGAGGGGCAGCGAGCGCTCGACAACCTGGGCGGTGGGGTTGAGCGGGTCGGGCCGCTCGAGCACGAGCTCTGCGGGCACCTCGAACATCTGCCCGTCGGGGCCGCGACGGAGCCGCGACGGGAGCACCCGCGCGACACGCCAATGCACGGCGTAGTCGTTACGGTTCTCGGTGTTCGAGTGGATCATCTCGGGCCGACCGACGAGCACCCCGCGGCGCAGGATGGTGCCGCGCCGGGTCGGGTCGACCACCATCGCGTAGGGGCTGTCGGTGCCGAGCACCACGGCCACGAGGCGGAGGTCGTCGAGCGAGTAGTTCGACAAGGCCACCGAGCGGGTGTCTTGATTCACCACGGTGCCGTCGGTGCGAAACACTTCGGCGTACGACCTGAAGGGGTCGCGCACCTGGCCGCTCTCGACGAACGAGTTGTCGGTGACCGTGAGCGCCGGCAGCGAGGCGTCGGCCTCGGTCGCGGCATCGCCGCGGTTGCGGTTTCGGTTACGGGGCCCGCCGGTGGGGGTCGCCGTCGGAGGCGCGGGGGCCGCCGCGGGGGGCGCTTCGTCGTCGCCGCAACCGGCCAAGGCGACGGTCGAGGCGAGCACGATCGCGCCAAACGAGGTGTTGCGTTTCATGGGCGGGCTCCGTCGGTCACGCCGCGACCGGTTTGATTGCGGGGCGCCGCGGCGCCGTTACGCGGCCCACCCTCGACGCTGCGGAAGGTCGTCGCCTGCACGTCGGCTTCGAGGTGCCACTCGTTGGTCGCCGGGTCGAGGGTCGGCTGCCGGAGACGAATGTTCTCCATATTGATCACACGCGGCAGCTGCGACACCGAGTGAAAGAAGCGCGCGAGCTGCAAGAAGCCGCCGCGGATCTTCAGCTCGACCGGGATGCGCGCATAGTACTGCTCGACGCGCTCTTCGACGGGTCGAATCAGGCTCAGCTGGAGGCCGCTGGCCTCGGCGAGCGCGTTCACGTTTCGGATGAACCCGGGGATGTCTGGGTCGCTCGGCAACACCTGCCGCAGCGACTCTTCGCGCTGCCGGGCGCGGGCCAGCTCGGCCTGGTCGCTGTTGTACCGCCGGAGGTCTTCTTCGACCTGGCGGCGCTGCGTCTGGAGGGTGCCGCGACGGGTCTCCTCCATCTGCCGGTTCTCATCGAGCGGCGTGTAGAACATGGTGTAGTACAGCGCGCCGACCGCGAGCACCGCCACGACCCAGGCGCCGACCACGAGCGCGTTCGGGTTGATCGAGCCCAGGGCCCGCGGCTGCGAGAGCTGGGTATTCTTCTTCGCGGTGGCCATTCAGTACCTCACCCGCGCAACAATGGTGAACTTCTGCACCGTTACACCGCCGCCCCGAGGGCCCGACGCGGTCGCGGCCTGGGTGCTGTCGAGCCGCACATCGCGGAAGTAAACCGAGAGCTGCAAGCGCCGCATGAACTCGCCCACGTCGTCGGGCGTGCGACCCTCGCCGCTGATCCGCACCGAGCGATTCTCTTCGATCAGCTCGGTGATCCAGAGGCGTTGAAAATCCCAGGTGGGGCTCCACATCCGGTCGCGCTGGTTGGTGCTCCGGAGCCGCTCGACCACGGTCGGGTCAGCGGTCGGCACGCCGCCGCGCGAGAGCATCCGCGAGACCTCGACGAACATCGCCGTCGGGCCCGTGCGGGCGTTCTGAAGCTCGCGAATGGCGTCTTCGCGGCGCTGCGCTTCGGCCAGCTCGTCGAGGATGCGCTGGTGGTCGCCGACCCGCGAACGGATCGACTCGATCTCGCTCTGGACGCGGGTGTTCTGCTCGACAAGACTCTGGAGCTCTTTGTCTTGCGAGGCGTGGAAGAGGAAGAGCCCCCCGAGCAGGAGCACCACCGATGCCACGGCGCCCACCAGCAGAAACGTCGACACCGTGTTGGTGCTCGGCGTCGAGGCCCTGCGGGCTTTGTCCTCGGTAAGTAGGTTGATCTTCAGCATCGTGGGCTCACACCTTCTCGCGGTCTTTCCGCAGGGCGAGGCCGATGGCCACGCACACCTGGGCGCGGTGGAGGTTCAACTGTTCGGTGTTGACCTCTTTGGGGTCTACCGCAATGTCTCGAAACGGATCGAGCGGCTCGACCGGCGCCTTCGCGCGCCGCTCAAGGGCCACTGCCATCTCCGGAATGTTCGCCGTGCCGCCCGAGAGATAGATGCGCCCGATCTCGCGCTCGCCGCTGGTGGCGAGGTAGAAATCGAGCGAGCGCAGGATCTCGGCCGAGAGCTGCTCGACCGCCTGACGGATGATCTGCGGCACCTCGGCGGGCACCACCGCGCGGGCGTCGAGCTGGCCGCCGGCGGCGTGGGTCTTGTAGACCTCGGCCTCCTCCCAGCTGATGCCGAGCCGCTTCTGGATCTCTTCGGTGATGGCGTTGCCGCCGTTCACGATGCTGCGGGTGAAGGCCGGGATGCCCCCGGACAAGATGTTCACCGTGGTGAGACCCGCGCCGATGTTGATGAGCGCGACGTTGCCCTCGCGGGGCAGCCCGTAGTTGACCTCGAAGGCGTTCTGCACCGTGAAGGCGTCGACGTCGACCACGGCGGGCTTGAGCTTGGCTTCCCGCGCCACCTGCGCCGCGTCGTTGATCTCTTCCTTCTTGGCCGCGACGAGGAGGACGTCCATCTGCCCCTGTTCGGGTCGACGGCGCAGCACCTCGTAGTCGATCTGCACGTCTTTGATGTCGTAGGGGATCTGCTGCTCGGCCTCCCACGGGATCTGCTCGGCCAGCTCGGCCTGCGTCATCATCGGCAGCGCGAGTCGGCGGATGATCACCGCGTGGCCGCTCACCGCGAGCGAGCACTCCTTGCGCTTCAGCTTGAGCTGACTCCACAGACTGTTGAGGCCCTGGATGATCGCCGACGCGTTCATCACGTGACCGTCGACGACGGTCTGCGAGGGCAACGGATAATAGCCGAATTTCACCAACGTCCGTTTGCCGCGGACGTCTTTCAGCTGACAGAGCTTGATAGAGCTCGACCCAATGTCGACGCCCACGAGGTAATTGCCCTCGGCCATTCGACGCTCCTCGGACTACGCAATACGCGTTGCCCTCAACCGCATTGAAGCACCTTCAATGTGACCCGGTCAAAACAAGCGTGGAATGTGAGCACCCGAGGCGGAGCTCTCTTAGAGCTCTCACGGAGCTCTCGTCGAATCCGAGAGCTCCAGGTCGAAGCGAGACGAAGCTCAGGCCTTCTTGCGGGCCCGGGCGCCGTTCTGGGCGGGCGCTTCTTCTTCATCAACCTTGATGTCTTCGAGGTTGATTCGCACCTTTGACTGCACCGCGGGCTCGGGGTTCTCACCGCCGTCGTCGACCTCGACCAGCGTCGCGTACACCGTCGCGATGGTCGGCGCGAGCAAGAGCGGGATCTGTTGCAGCGTGTGCCCCGCGCCCACCCCGGCGAGCGGCACCTCGAACTTCAAGAGCCCCGCCAACGCGTAGAGCCCCACACCGACCCCGAGGCCGAACACCGCCCGAAGGATGGCCGCAACCCCCGCCCCCTCACGCCACGCCGGACGCCCCGCGAGGAGCCCCGCCAGCGCCCCGACCACTGCGTAAAAGACGTACGCCAGCGGCCCGATCAGCGTCGTGGCCCCGAGGCCGAAATGGAGCGCCGCCCCGAGTGCACCGCCGACCAGGAGGCCCTTCACGAGACCAATTACGAGTCGTTTCATGCGAGGCGTAGACGGTGCCACGGGCGCCCCGAGGCGGCAACCCTTCGATCAGTCGCCGCTCGGGTCGCGCCGCGCGCCCGCGATCAGAAGCCCGGCGTCGCGCCGGTGGGGACGAGCTGCGTCGAGAGCGCGCCGTGCGCGTCGACACCCTCGGCGCGAAGCACGAAGAGCGCTTCGACGTAGAGCCGCCCCTCGTCGAGGCGACCCTCGCCGATGGCGCTCACCCGCACGTTGCCGTCGCCGAGCCGTGAGAGCTCGATGACGAGCGGCTGAGAGGCCCCGAGGCGCAGCGCCGCGTCGCCCTTCTCGAAGCCCGTTGGGTGCGCCGCGAGCGCCGCCAGGGCGTGAAGCCCCGCGTCGGCCGAGGGCCCTTCGAAGCCGAGCAGCATGCCCTCGCTGCCCGTAGTGAGACGGCCCACAAAGGCCCGCGCGACCTCGGCGTTGCTGTCGCCGAAGGCCACACGCCCCGCGCGCATCGAGAGCGCCAGCTGAACCGCAGGCCCCCACCCCGAAGCCCCCTGCGCGCGGAACGACAAGGCCGACCGACGCGCCCGCGAGAGCTCGTCGTGCGCCTCGACCAGCGCGACCCGATCACCCGCCGGGAGCTCGCCGAGCAACGCAGCCAGGAGCGTCGTACGCCCCGCGCCCCGCGCGCCCACCACGACGATGTTGCGCCGCGAGACCAGCGCGTTGTGCAGCAGAGCCACCGCGGGCGCCGAGAGCACCCCACGGGTGGCCAGCTCTTGCAGCGAGGCCGGCCGCGCCGCCGCGCGCTCAAGGGTCGCCACCACCCCGTGCGGCACCAACGGAGCGTAGGCCGCCACCACCCGCACGCCGCCGTGCACCACGGTGTCGATGTGGCTCGACGCGCCGCGGTTGAAGCCCTGGGCCCCGAGCCAGCGGTCAAGACACTCGGCCGCCGCTTCGCTGCTCGAGAACCACTGCCCTGTCGCGGCAATGGCGCCCCCGCGGGCCGCGTGCACAGCCCCCGCGCCGTCGATCACCACCGCGGTGGTCTCGCCGTCTTCGAGGAGCGCCTCAAGGGCGCCGCTGCCCGCGATCTCTGCCAGGGCGTCGCGGGTCAGCCGCTCGACGGTGACCCCCGCGGGCATCGGGCCTACGGCGCGGGCCGTCTGCTCGACCAGGGGCCGAAGCCGCGCGCGCGCAACCTCGTCGCCCGCAGCGCCGTCACCGCCGCGCTGCCTGGCCTGCCGAACAACCTGCCCCAAGACCTCTTGATACTCGTTGCCGACCTGCGGTTCGAGCGCCCGCGCCACGGGCCGCGAGGCGATCTGAGCCGTGGCCCCGAGGCCCAACGAAGGCGCAGCGAGAGGCGTCGGCGCAGGGCCCGAAGGCGGCAGCCCCAAAGCCGGCGCTGACAGCGACTCTGCCATCATCGGCTCGGGCTGCGACTCGCGGTGAATCTCAACCGGCACCGGCGCCATCACGGGCTCGATGGGCGCCGCCTGCGGTGCGCCGAAACCAGGCGGAGGGCCCATCATCGGCGGGGCCCCGAGACCAGGCGGAGGGCCCATCATCGGAGCACCCAGACCGGGCGGAGGGCCCATCATCGGAGCACCCAGACCGGGCGGAGGGCCCGGCGGTGCGCTCAACCCTGGGCCCATGCTCGGCGCCGCCAACGGCGGGGTCGCGAGATTGGGAGGAGGGCCACCAAGCGACGGCGGAGGGCCGCCAAGCGACGGCGGTGGGCCACCAAGCGACGGCGGTGGGCCACCAAGCGACGGCGGTGGGCCGCCAAAGGAGGGTGCGGGCCCACCAAACGACGGCGCAGGCCCCCCCATCGGAGGCGGAGGGCCGCCCAGCGACGGCGGAGGGCCGCCAAGCGACGGCGCGCCGGGCTGGCTTGAACGGAGCGGCGGAGGCCCACCCACAGGAGCCCCTCCGGGCGGTGTGGCCATGGGGCCAGGAGGCCCGCCAAGCGGCGCGGCCGAGAGCCCACCCGCAGCAGGGCCCATCGAGGGTCGATTGCCAGGACCCCCAGAGGCAGACCCCACGCGCGGCGCAGGCCCGTTCGACAAGCCCGGCGGCGGGCCCATCGGCGGAGGGCCACCCATCGGCGCGCCACCCATCGGCGGAGGGCCGCCCATTGGCGCACCACCCATCGGCGGAGGGCCGCCCATCGGCGCACCACGCATCGGCGGAGGGCCACCCATCGGCGCGCCACCCATCGGCGCGCCACCCATCGGCGGAGGGCCGCCCATCGGCGCGCCACCCATCGGCGGAGGGCCGCCCATCGGGCGCGGACCACCCGGCGGCGGACCCATCATCCCGGGCGGTGCGGTCATCGCGCGGGGACCACCCGGCGGGCCCGCAAAGCTCGGCGCCGGAGCCGGTGCTTCTTCTTCGTCGCCCCCGCCCCCGCCGTCGTCTTCGGGCGGCATCGCGTCGGCCGAGCCGTCGTCGACAAACTGGGCGTTCGGGTCGTCGACCATGGGCTGATCGCCCATCTCGACCATCACCACGAAATCGCCGATGTAGATCTTGTCGCCGGGGCGAACCACCGAGGGCGTCGTGATACGCCGACCGTTGAGGTAGGTGCCGTTGGTGCTCTTGAGGTCAACGACGAAGAAACGCCCGTCTTGACGCACCACCCGAGAGTGCCGCTTCGAAACATTGCCCTTCGGCAGCACAATGTCATTGCCCGGGACCCGACCGACCGTCACCTCGTCTCGGTCGAACTCCATCCGCTTCGGGGTACCGCCCTTTTCAGTGACGATCAGTGTCAGCATCGGCGCCGTCTACTCCTCGTTCTCGTGCCAGAGCACGCTACCAGACCCTACCCTGTCAAGGGCACTCTTTTATGTTGTCTTCGCGCGAAAGTGCGCCCCGCGCCGCCGACCCGACGGCGCGTCGTCACCACAACGGATCGTCAGCGTCGGCCTCGCGCGCCTCGACGGCCTCAACCCGCCGCATCGGAGACGCCGCGAGCCGCGCACGCACCGCCCCCACCAGCACCTCGGCGTACCCCGCAAAGGGCGGGCACTCAATCGCTGCGCCGCGCAGCCAACGCTGCGAATTCGAAGCACCAAACCACGCCCGCGAGGCCACCTGGTCGAAGAAGGCCCTGGGGCTCCGCGCGAGGCGCTCAAGGCCCGGCGCCGACAAGAGCGCGCGCGCGACGTGAACCGGCACAACGCCGCGCCCAAGCTGCTTCGAGCTCGCGCGGGCCAGGAGCTCCCACACGCGCCTCACCGGCAAGGGCGACGGGTCGACCAGATGGACGGTCTGCCCCGCCATGGTCACGTCTTGCCCCAGCGCCACACTCGCGCGGGCCACAAAATCGACCGGAACGATGTTGAGCGGCTGCTCGCCGATGACCGGCAGGGGCACCACCTGGAGGTCGACCGGCGCGCTCAGCAGCAGCAAGATCAGCACGTAGAGCCCGTCGAGGAGGTCGACCTCGCCGGTGACCGAGTGCCCGACCATGAGGGCCCGTCGCACCACGGTCACGCCCCACGCCGCGGGGGCGCGCCGCCACGCGCGTTCGGCCCGAAAGAGCGACGACTCGATGGGGCCTCGGAAGCCCTGCCCGAGCTCAAGGTCGGCCTCTGAGAGGGTGCCGACGAAATCACCGGCGACCCGCACCGACGATTGGATCACCACCCGCGGGCGGCGGCCCCAACCGTGGGCGGCGTCGACGAGGGCGATGAGCTCGCGGGTGCCTTGAAGGTTCAGCTGCTCGGCGAGGCGCACTTGTTCGCCCTCGGCGGTGGCGACGGCGGCGTGGTGGATGACATCGGCCCGGGTGGCCAGCGCGCGATACGCGGCCCCGCTCAGCCCGAGGTCGATCGACGACACGTCGCCGAGCACCGCCTCGACCCGCGCGGCGCGCTCGCCGAGGCGCTGCGCCCAAGCGCCCCACTCGCCGTGATGCCGCGGCCTCACCAGCATCACCGCGGTGACCTCGGGGTCTTCGAGGCTCTCTTCGGCGATGAGCCGCGCGAGCTGTCGCGGGTACCCGGTGATGAACACCGTGCGCTTCATCTCGGGGCCCCGAAGCGCGCGACCAGGGCCTCGTAGACCGACGTGACCTGTGCGGTGAGGGCCTCGCGGTCGCCGCTGTTGTCGATGACCCAGTCGGCGACGCTGACCTTCTCGGCGAGGGGCCATTGGGCGTCGATGCGGGCTTGGGCCTCATCGCGGGTCGAGCCGTCGCGGGCCATGAGCCGGGCGCGCTGGACCTCGGGCGCGGCGCTCACCACGACGAGGGCCGCCATGCCTCGATAGACCCCGTTCTCGACGAGGAGCGCGGCTTCGTAGAGGGCGAAGCGGCGGCCCTCGGCGGCGAGCTCAGCGAAGCGGCGTGCGCTCTCGGCGCCGATGCGCGGGTGCAAGATGCCGTTGAGCGTCGCGCGGGCCGTGGCGTCAGTGAAGACGCGCTGACCGAGCTTCTTTCGATCGAGGGAGCCGTCGGCCGCGAGCACCTCGGGGCCGAAGGCGTCGACCACCGCGGCGAGGCCCTCAGAGCCCGGCAGCACCACGTCGCGGGCCACCGCGTCGGCGTCGATGACCGCGACGCCACGGGCGCGAAAGCCTTCTGCCACCGCGCTCTTGCCACAAGCGATGCCACCCGTCAGCCCAACCACCTGCATACCGGTTTCAAGACCTTGCAGGAACTCCAAGGCCATCACAACGCTTTCGAACGGAATCCTTGCCAGCGCCCCTCGAAGGCGGCCAAGTTGAGGGCGCAGTGAAGGCTCCCAGAGACCCCTCCGTGCTGCCTGATGAGCGCGTCATTCACGTCGATTTCGAGCGTGGCCGTCGCGTCGACCAGGCCTTGCTGCGGGCCCCCGCGGTGCGCGAGCCCGACCGTGACACCGTCGCGCGCACCTTCACCCGCGCCGAGGTGGCCGAGCGCTTCGGCGTCGCGGCGCGGCGGCTCTCGTCTTGGGAGCGCGCGGGGATCATTGTCCCTTCGGGGCCGCGCGCGCGGGGAGCGGCGAAGTACACCTTCACCGACCTCTTGGCGGTTCGCATCGCGAAGGGGCTCTCGGCGTCGGGCTTTAGCACCGCGCAGCTTCGGGCGGCGATCGCGCACTTGCAGACGCAGCTCCCGCCGCTCGCTCAGCCGCTCACCGAGATGCGCCTGGGCGCCGAGGGCCGTTCGCTGGTGGCGCGGCACGAGGGCGCGCGCTTCGACCCGCTCACCGGCCAGCTGATCTTCGACTTCGACGTCCGCGCGCTCCGCGACGACGTGGTGCGGGTGATCCGCCCGCGGGTCTCGGCGCGCCAGCAAGAAGCCTGGAAGTGGTACCTTGAGGGCCTGCGCCTCGACGAAGACGAGACCGCCCGCGGGCGCGCCGAAGCGGCCTACCGCAAGGCCATCGAGCTCGACCCGAACCTCGCCACGGCCCTGACCAACCTCGGCAACCTTCGGCTCACCGACGACGACCGCGACGAGGCCGAGGCTCTCTACCGCCGGGCCCTCGCGGCAGACCCCAACCTTGCCGAGGCGCCGTACAACCTCGCGTACCTCTTGGTCGAGCGCAACGAGCGCGAGGCCGCGGTGGTGCTCTTCGCGCGGGCCATCGAGCTCCGCCCTGACTTCGCCGAGGCCCACTACAACCTCGCCATGGCGCTCTCAGAGCTGGGTCAACACCTTCAGGCCCGCCCGCACTGGAAGCGGTACCTCGAGCTCGACCCGCGGGGCCCGTGGAGCGCCCTCGCGCGGCAGCGGCTCGACGCGCATCGGCCCGCTTGAGCGTTGACCTCAGCGCTCTGAATGCCCGCAGCGAATGCCCACGTCGACCGAGGGCTCTCTCGATTCGGTGCGGCACCTTTCGTTGAGGCTGACCGGGCGCTCTCGAAAGCTCGACCCGCAGCTCTCGATGTAGAGGCTCGTCGTCCAGTAGCGAAGGTTGCCGACCAGGTCTTCGACCCCGACCGCCGAGCGCGGTCTCGCGGGGCTCGCCTCACAGGGTAATGTGCGCCGCGCTTGCGGGCTCCAGCAGGTCTCGGTCGTCGGCGCTTCGTTGCCCCAGGGGTAACGTCGATCGTCGCCCGCACGGCCCACCGCGGGCCACATCCCAGACTGTGGGATCTCGGCCTCGCGAAACCGACAGAATGCCCGCGCGTTTTCGAACGAGACGCAGTTGATGGGGCGCAGGGGCTCGCCAGGCCGGGCGGCGCTGCACCCGGGCCCGAGCCCCGGTGGGGGGCAGGCGCGCGCGGCCACACACGCGAGATACTCGCCTACGGTCACCAACCGTGTCGACAGGCAGTTCGTCGGCCCGATGCTGCCCTCGCCCACCTCGGGGATGCCGCTGTAGCCGGCCCGACACAGCGGAATCGGACCGATCCTTTCCAGCCGATGGATCTCACCCACGACCTCCTCGGGGCGCCGCTCGGTCGCTCTCGGAGGGGGCCCTGAAGGCCCTGAAGGCCCCGAAGGCTCTGATGACCCCGAAGGAGCTGATGACCCCGAAGGAGCTGATGACGCCGATGACGCCTGGTCGCGACCACCCGCCACGCAACGCAGGACCCCCGACACGTTGACCTGGCGGTAGCCCGGGGCGCACAGACATTGCTGGCCATCGGGTGCGGGGCGACCGCGGTTGCTCGGGCCGCACTGGAGCCGCGCCTGCGCCCAAACCGACGATGTTGACAGTGTCAACATGAGCAAGGCCGTCAGCGAGCGCTTCATCGCGCACCGAGCGGGGCGACGCATCGAAAGCCGACGCGGCGGAGGTGGGTGGCGTTGGCCGCAACGCCGATGCGTGAGGTGACGGTGACGAACTCGGGCGAGACGTCGCCGTATCCGCCGCCTCGCACGGCGACCCGGGCCTGCGCGAGGGGGGCGTCAGGCTGGAGATTGGCGGGCATCTCCAAGGAGACGGGCTGGGCTGAGCCGGCACTCTGGGGGCCGCCCATCGGCAGGAAGAGGTTGAGGGTGAACTCCCAGACGTTGCCGGCCATGTCGTCGAGGCCGAGCGGGCTGCGCCCTGCGGCGAAGCTCCCGACCTGGCAGGTGCCTTCGCGCTGGCCTTCGAAGGCGCCGCTCCAACAGAGCTGTGAGACAGGCGGAGCGTCGCCCCAAGGGTACCGCCTTGGGTCGCCGCTCTGGGCGGCGTACTCCCACTGCGCCTCGGTAGGGAGGCTGAACCCGAAGGCCTGACAGTACCGACTGGCCTCGATGAAGCTCACGCAGTTCATCGGGTGCCTGCCGTTGCCTGCGCGCACGATGTTGCAGTTCTCTTGAAAGGCTCGCCCCGAGCATGCGCCGCGCGCGACGCACGCGCTGTAGTCGTCAGCGGTGACCTCTGCGGTGTGGATGCAGAACCCGCTCTGCGAGACGGCCTGGGCCTGGACCTGGCGTTGGGACGCGCTGAGGCCGATGATGACCTGCCCGGCGGTGACCGCGACCATGCCCTGAGGGCACGCCGGGCCGACTTGCGCGAGCGCTGCGGCGGAGCCTAGCAGCGCCGCGAAGAACGACACGCTTCTTGTGTGATGCACTGTCATGATCGCCCTCCTCACCGAATGCAACGAATGCCGACGCCGGCCAGCGCCCCGGGCTCATCGGGGACGGGGTAGCGCACCGTCGCGCCGAGGTACTCGGTGTTGACGACGCGCCAGCTGCCGCCCCGCGCGACGCCGAGCGCCCCGGCGGCGCCCCGCACCGGTACGTTCGCCAGCACGTTCTCTCGGGTGGCATAGGCGTTGGCGACGTAGACGTCGGCGGTCCACTCCCAGAGGCTGCCGACCATGTCGGCGACGCCGAAGGCCGAGAGGTTGGCCGCGCAATTGCCCGGGTAGCGATACTCGACCGGCCGCTCTTCACCCGGTCGCCGAATCAGACACGGCACCTCGTTGAGGCTCGTGCCCCACGGGTAGCGCGCCCCGGTGGCGCCGCGCGCTGCGAACTCCCACTCGGCCTCGGTGGGCAAGCGCATATTCCGCCACGCACAGAAAGCCGCCGCCTGCGCCTGGGTCACGCAGCTGATCGGCCGATCGTACGTCGTGTCGGTGCGCGGCACGGTGCTCGGCGGCACGCTGCATCCCGCCCATCGCCCGGGCGGCGTGCACGCTTGCGCGTCGACACACTCGAGGTACGCGCGCGCGGTCACCTCGCGGGTCATCATACAAAACGGCGCGACCTCGACGAGGACCCGCGGGCGCTCATCGGGGCGCCCCTCGCCCTCGCGAGAGCCCATCATGAACCACCCGCCTTCGACCGCGCGGGAGTCGACGTCGCAGCCGCGGCGCAGCGGCCACAACAGCCGCCCGGGGGGCCGCCCGTCGGCCACCGTGATCGACAGCGCCACGCACATCGAGACCGACCCCTCGGTGCGCTCCTCGGCGCCCGCAGGGCACTCGCAGCGCGCGGCCGTGGGCGACGGACGCCCGGCGCCGCAGCGCATCACCGTCGGCACCGCGAGCGCAGTGCCAACATGCGCCATCATGAGACAGAATAGCAAGACTCGGGGGTGGGTCATGGGTGTCTAGTTCGGCGCCTTCACGCATCGAAAACCGGTGTGTTCTGTGCCGCTCGCCCGCTCTTCGGTGCCGTGGATGACGTAGTCTTCGAGGTCATCGTGCGGGACCCCGAAGTAGCCGCCCATGGCGTGCTGAAAGGGCTCGTGTTGGGTGGCGTCGACCCACTCGTTGACGTTGCCGAGCGCGTGGCGATACCCGTCGTTTTCGTCAGTCGGGAGTGCGATCGGGGTGTCAGCGCGGCTGAGGAGTTGCAGCTCGGGGGTGAAGCCGCGCGCCCACGGAGGGAGGCCCGAAGCGTCGACGCCGAGGGCCTGAGCCCACTCGGCACGGGTCGGGAGTCTCGCGTCGAGCCGCGCGCACCACGCCGCGGCTTCGGCGTGCCCGATCTTGACCACCGGGAGCTGTGACTCGGCCTCACCCAGCGATTCTCGCGCGACCAAGAGGTTATATTCACCACGCGAAACCTCCATACGCTGAATATACACACCATTTCTCATCGCAAAAGGATTGCTACGAAGCACGATGTCGCGGGGTTGCAGCGCGGGCGGTAATTCACGGGGCGCCGCGCGAGGGCCCGCCGTGGCGGTGCGCGGCGTGGTCACCGAGGGGGTTGCGGGCGCGGGTTGCGGCCGAGGCGCCCGGCGCAGAACCCAGATGACCGCCGCGGCGAGTACGAGGCCCATCGCCGCCGCCACGCCAAGGCTTGAGCGCCTCAGGCGGGCTCCCCCCGGAGGGGCTACACCGTTCGGTGTCGCGGCCCCCGACGACGCCGCCGCGACGGTCGCCTGGGCCACCACCGACAGCGGCTGAGTGGCCGCGGTCTCGCCCCCGGGCGCGCGCGCCACGGCGTCGACCACAACCCGCGGCAGCGGCGCGGTCGGCGCGAAGGGCGTCGCGCGCAACGGCTGCGTCTCGTGCGACGGCTCGGCGGCGGGCGGGGGCTCGACCGGGACGCCTGCGAGCGCGCTCTCGAAGGCGGTCACGCAGGCCGCGACGTCGACGAATCGGTCAGACGGCTCCCATGCGATGCAGGTCGAAAACCACGCGTCGAACTGAGGCCCCGTCGGCACGCCGTAGTCGCCCGATCGCGCGGAGAACGGCGCGTTCGAGCGCGAGAGGACCTCGCGCCGCACATCCTCGGGGTGCAGCGCTTCGCCGTTCGCGGTCGGCCAGTAGTGCCGCCCCGTGACGAGGTAGAAGGCCACGAGGCCGAGGGCCCAAACGTCAGCGGCGGGGGTGACCGCGCCGACCGAGACGAGCTGTTCGGGCGCCGCGTAGGCGGGCCTGAGCGCACCCCGGGCCCCCTCACCCGCCGACGTCGCGGCGAGCGCCTCTTGGAGGCCTAGATCGAAGATCTTGAGCGTCGGCAGCGCGCCGCCCCCCTCGACGAGAAAGAGCGTCTCGGGCCGGAGGTCGCGGTGCGCGAGGCCCCGCGCGTGAAGCCCCCCGAGCGCCGCACCGAGCGACCGAAGGAGCCACTGGAGGTCGTCGCGCGCCCACCGACCCGCGCGCTGGACCCGCGACGCGACGCTCTCGCCGCGCAAGAGCTCGCGCACCTCGAAGAGCCCCGCGGTCGCGTCGCACCCTACCTCGACGAGCCGTACGCCGTGCCGCGGCCCCAGGGTCGCAGCGTGGGCCTCGACCCCCGCGCGGATCGCCGCGAGGGAGGCCGCGTCAACGCGCTGATCTGGCACGAGCCTCAGCGCGAGCCGGTCGCCCCCGCGGGGCGCCTCGACCTCGTACACGGCGCCGAGGCGGCCTTGCCCGATGGTGCGCACCACGACATATCGCCCATCGATCACCATGCCCGCACGAAGCACACCTTAGTCTGCCCCGCCGCGCCTCTCGACTCAACGGATTTTCGACACAGCGGTCGACCGCAAACCAATAAGAGCGGTGCCCGACGCGCGGGCGATGGGGCCGCGCACGAGGTCAGCGGGGCGCCGCGCCGACGACGGCGCGAGGGCGCGCGGGGCGCGAGAGAGAGCAGTACACAGGGCCGTCGAATTCGACTAAGAGCACCGGCGCTTCGCGGGGCCGTTGTGGCGCCCCGGCGGGGCCCTGAGGTGACCGTGGCGCTTGATCTTGTGACGGTGATTGCGAACGAGCTCGGCGTACCCGAGCGCGGGGTTCGCGCGGTGGTGGCGATGCTCGTCGAGGGGGCGACGGTGCCCTTCATCGCGAGGTATCGCAAAGAGCAGACCGGCGGCCTCGACGAGGTCGCGATCCGCACCGTTGAGGAGCGACACGGGTACCTTCGCGAGCTCGACGAGCGCAAAAAGACCATCATCGAAGAGATCGAGCGTCAGGGCAAGCTCACCCCCGCGCTCAGGGCCCAGATCGAGGCGTGCACCGTCAAGAGCGAGCTCGAAGACTTGTATCTGCCGTACAAGCCGAAGCGCCGCACCCGCGCGATGATCGCACGCGAGAAGGGCCTTCAGCCGCTCGCCGACCGCATCGCGTCACAGCCCGAAGAGGGTGACCCCGCGGCCGAGGCGGCGGCCTTTGTGAACGCCGACAAGGGCGTCGCGACGGTGAAGGAGGCGCTCCAAGGGGCGCGCGACATCGTGGCCGAGGCGGTGGCCGAGCAGGCGCCGGTGCGGGCCATGGCGCGCGAGCTCTTCCTCAACGAGGGCGTGCTGGTGGTGAGCCGCGCGCCGGAGGTGAGCGGGCCCACGAAATTCGAGATGTATTACGAGTTTCGCGAGGCGTGCCGCACCATCCCCTCGCATCGCTTCCTCGCGGTGCGGCGCGGCGAGACCGAGAACGTGCTCCGCACCGAGGTCGAGGTCGACGTCGCGCGGGCCATCGGCCAGGCCGCGGCGCTGGCGGGGCGCAGGGCCGCGTCGCCCTTCGCGGGCGAGCTTGATCTGAGCCTCGCCGACATGTGGCGGAGGCTCCTCGCGCCGAGCGTCGAGAGCGAAGTGCGGGTCGAGATGAAGCTCCACGCCGACCGCGGGGCGGTCGACATTTTCGCGCAGAATCTACGCTCGTTGCTGCTCGCGGCGCCGCTCGGGCCGCGGCCGGTGATCGGCATCGACCCCGGGCAGCGCACGGGCTGCAAGCTCGTGGTGATCGACGCCACGGGGCGCATGATCGAGCACACGGTGCTCTACCTCGTTCAGGGCGACGCCGCGGTGGCGCGGTCGCGCGAGACGCTCCGCGGTCTGGTGAGCCGGCACCGCCCGGTGGCCGTGGCGGTGGGCAACGGCACCCACGGTCGCGAGACCGAGAGCTTCGTCAAAGAGGCCATCGCGGGCCTTGAGGGCGCGCCCTTTGTGGTGCCCGTGAACGAGGCCGGGGCGAGCGTTTACTCGGCCTCGGATGTGGCCCGCGAGGAGTTTCCGGACCTCGATGTGACGGTGCGGGGCGCTATCTCGATCGCGCGTCGCTTGCAAGACCCGCTGGCCGAGCTGGTCAAGGTTGACCCCAAGTCGATCGGCGTCGGGCAATACCAGCACGACGTGTATCAGCCCCTGCTCGCCAAGAAGCTCGACGAGGTGGTCGAGAGCTGCGTCAACAGCGTGGGCGTCGAGCTCAACACCGCGAGCGCGCCACTCTTGGCGCACGTCGCCGGCATCGGCCCCACCCTCGCGCGCCGCATCGTCTCGCACCGCGAGGTGAACGGCCCCTTCGCCACCCGCGACGACGTGCGCGACGTGACCGGGCTCGGGCCCAAGACCTACGAGCAGTGCGCGGGCTTTTTGCGCATCCATGGGGGGCAGAACCCCCTCGACGCGAGCGCCGTTCACCCCGAGCGCTACCCCGTGGTCGAGACCATGGCCCGCGACCTCGGCACCGACGTCTCGGCGCTGGTGGGCAACCCCGCCCTCGCGGCGAAGATTCAGTGGCAGCGCTACGTCGACGGCGCGCTCGGCGAGTTCACCCTGCGCGACATCGTCGAAGAGCTGAAGAAGCCCGGGCGAGACCCCCGCGCGACCTTCGAGCCCCCCAAGTTTCGCGACGACGTCCGCACGATGGAAGACCTCAAGGTCGGGATGAACCTCGAAGGCGTGGTCACCAACGTCACCGCCTTCGGCGCCTTCGTCGACGTGGGGGTGCACCAAGACGGCCTCGTTCACCTCTCGCAGCTCTCAGACCGCTTTGTGCGCGAGCCCTCGGAGGTGGTCAAACCGGGCGACAAGCTCAAGGTGCGGGTGCTCGAAGTCGACCTCGTGCGGAAGCGCATCTCGCTTTCGGCCAAGAGCGGCTCGCCGACCCAGCAAGGGGCCTACGGTCGCCCCGCGCAGGCTCCCCAAGACCGCCCCCGAGACGGCGGCCGAGGGCCCCAACGCCCCGCGCCGAAGCCGCCCGCGCAGCCCGCGTTCTCGAACAACCCGTTTCAGAAATTGCTGAAGAAATAAGCCTCGCGCGCTGTTGAACAGTGTTCAACTCAGCGGCCGGGGCGCTGTTGAACAGTGTTCAACTCAGCGGCGACCTTCGACAAGGCTCATCACCGGGCCCGCGAAGACGCGGCCCTTCTTGAAGCCCGCCGCGGCGAGGAGCGCTTCGAGCTCGGCGAGGCTCCGCTCGCGGCCCCCTTCGCAGGCCACGAGCATCTGGAGGTCTGACATCGGGCCGAAGCGATCGTGGGTGACCCGGGGCACCGGGGCTTCGCAGAGCAACACCCGTTGGCCTTCGGTCATCGCGGCGGCCACCCGCGAGAGGATGGTGACGCAGGCCGCGTCGCCCCAGTCGTGCAGCACGTTCTTCAAGAGGTAGAGCTCAGACCCGGGCGGCACGTGCTCGAAGAAGCTCGCCTCGGTGAGCGTGCAGCGCCCTCGTACGCCTCGCGCCGCCAGGAGCGGCTCGGCCGAGGCCAAGACCCCCGCGCCCTCGGCGAGGGTGCCCCGAAGGTGCGGGTGACGGAGCAGGATCTCAGACAACAAAATGCCCCGACCGCCGCCCACGTCGCACACGCTCGACACCTCGTCGAAGGGGTAGCGCCGAGCGACCCACGGGGCCGAGAGCGCGGTGAGGCCCATCATGCAGTGCGCGAAATTCTCTCGCTCGTCGGGGTGCGCGTCGAACCACTGCCAGACGCTCATGCCGTGGGCCGACGAGAATGCGTCGCGCCCGGTGCGCAGGCTCTCGTCGAAGTGTCGCCAGGCGCGCTGGTTGCTGTCGCTGCTCCAGTAGTTGACCCACTCGGCCATGCGCGAGACGCCGCCAGATTTGAGCACCCGCGAGTGGGCGTTGTGCGCGAAGCGGCCGTCGGGCCCGAGGGTGAAGATCCCCTCGCTGGCCAGGGCCCGCATCGCGCGGTAGAGCGCGTCGGCGTCGAGGCCGCAGGCCGCCGCGAGCGAGGCCGCCTCGGCGGGGGCCTCACCGAGCGCGTCAAAGACGCCAGCCCGCACGAGGGCGCCGAGCACGAAGGCGCTGCTCTGGGCCGCCGTCTTTTCGAGCACCATGAGCTCGGGCGGGGTGAGCCGGTCGAGCACCCGTTGGAGCCCCTCGCGCGCCCAAAGCACCGAGCGAACGAGCCAATCGGGAGGCGGCGGGGGGAGCCATTTCGGCGACAGTGACACACGCGAAGGCGGCGGCACGGGCCGTCGCAGAGAAGCCTGAACCATCAGGCCCGCGACTCTACACGAGCCCCGCCCGGGTCATGGCCTCTCTCCACGCGGGCCGCGGGTCGAGACCGAGGGCCTCGAAGCGCGGGAGGTAGTCTCGCTCGAAGCACCGCGCGAGCACCGCCTGGTAGGCGCCCGGCGCCATCAGCCCCCATCGGCGATCGTCGGCGTCGAGGGTGTCACGCCCGCGGGCCTCGCGCGGCGCGTAGCTCGCCCAGAGGCGCGAAAACCAGCCGGGGAGCTCGCGCTCGATCAGGCCCCGGGCCGACGCCGCGTACGGGGTCTCAAGGAGCCAGCCGAGGGCGCTCCACCCGAAATCGCGGTGCCGCACTTCATCACGCAAGATCCGGTCGAGGGCCCGGCGCGCGACCTCGACCTCGCAGCCCTCGCGGAGGCTTCGAAACAGCGGCACCGCCACGGTCTCGCCGAGGCAGAACACATCGACCGTGAGGCGCGTCACGGCGGCCTCTAGGGGCTCACGGGCGGGCGCCTCGATGGCGAGGCTCTCACGCGCGAGGCGCGGGCCCGCGGCGCCCCCTGCGGCCGCGTAGACCTCCATGCTGAGGGTGGCGTGGTCGACCTCATCGGCGGCGATCTGGAGCCCCGCGAGGATGAGATCGGGCGAGGCCCCGATCTGCGTCAGCCACAGCGTCAAATGCTGTGTGATCGCGCTCGAACGGTACTCAGCCTCGACGCGCTGGAGCCACTCACGCTGCACCGCCGCACTCGCACCCTCCATGGCCCGCTCAGCCTGCGTCGACCGGCGGCGGATTGCAACTGCCGTAACCCAGCCGCCAGGCGCCCCCGACGCAGCTGGCGACGCCCACGTTGGCTGGGGTGGTGCAGGGGTTGTAGTAACACATCGCCTCGCCCGAGCAGGCCGCGCCCTCGGCGGGCGGCGACGACGGGCACACGGGCGGCGGGGGGTCGCCTGCGTCGACCGGCGGGGGGCCCGCGTCGACCGGCGGGGGGTTGCACGACGCGTGCAGGAGCTGCCACGCGCCGTTCGTGCATTGGGCTTGGGCGACGTTGGCGATGTTCTGACACGAGTCGTAGCTGCAGTTGAGGGCGCCGACACACGACGCGCCCGCGGCGGGCGGCGTGGCGGGGCAGGTCGGCGGCGGGGGGTTGCAGGTCGAGGTGAAGTTCTGCCAACGGCTGTCGAGGCAGCGGAAGCTCTGCGGGTACGTCGGGCTGTTCGACGGCGGGCAGTTGAAGGGCGTGCCGTAGTTGCAGTCGACCGTCGCGGCGAGCGCGCAGGTGGTGCCCGCGGCAGGCGCAGCGCTCGGGCACCCCGGCGAGGGCACGTCGGTCACCGCAGGGCGATCGCTGGTGTTCGGCACGTCGCCCGACACGCCCCCATCGGCCGGCGCAGAGATCGTGTCGCCGCAGCCCGCGAGCATGGCCGCGCCCGCCGCGAAGGTCACCACGAAGGGCGAACGGAGCACCTTTTGCTGTTTCATATCCGCTCGGCACTACAAGCCTTGTGCCAGGCGAAACCAAAGCAAATTCAGCGCTTTGGCACGGCACACTCTGACACACGCGGAATTCCGCGCAGGCCGCTTGCGGTTTTGGCGCGACGGCCCCACGCAAGGCCGCTGCATGTTCACCGACGTGGTCACCGCCGAATTCTGGGTCAGCCTCGCCACCCTCTCCGCGATGGAGATCGTGCTTGGCATCGACAATGTGATTTTCATCGCGATTCTGACCGCGCGCTTGCCCAAAGAGCAGCAGTCGAAGGCGCGGCAGATCGGGCTCTTTCTCGCGATGTTCGCGCGGCTGGCCCTCTTGTTCTCGATCAACTGGGTGATGAGCCTGCGAGAGCCGGTGTTCTCGGCCTTGGGGCGCGGCTTCTCGGGGCGCGATCTGATCCTCCTCGGGGGCGGGCTCTTCTTGATGGGCAAGGCCACCCACGAGATCCACGGCAAGCTCGAAGCGCCGCCACCTGCGGCCGAGATGGCGCAGCGCCGCGGGGGCTTCGCGCTCATCCTCGGTCAGATCATCTTGCTCGACATCGTGTTCTCGCTCGACTCGGTGATCACCGCGGTGGGCATGGCCCAGAGCGTGGCCGTGATGGCCATCGCGATGGTGCTCGCGGTGGCGGTGATGCTGGCCTTTTCGGGGCGCATCTCGGGCTTCGTCGAGCGTCACCCGACGGTGAAGATCCTGGCCTTGTCGTTCTTGATTCTGATCGGCGTGATGCTGGTGGCCGAGTCGATGGGGCAGCACATCGGCAAGGGGTACATCTACTTTGCGATGGCCTTCTCGCTCTTGGTCGAGGTGCTCAACATCAGGCTCCGCAAGGTGACCGCGGCGCAGCCGCCGGCGTCGCCCGAGGGGCCGCTCAACCCTTGACGCCGGGGTCGCTCCGCTCGCCCATTCGGGTGGGGGGCGCGAGGGGCCCGCGGGCCAGCGCGGCGCGATAGACCTCGAGCTTTTTGGCCAGGGCGGCGCACATCTCGGGGTGAAACCCGCCGAGCTGCTGGGCCGCGTTGGCGATGTCGACCTCGGCGGCGAGCTGGCCCTCGGTGATGGCCACGAGGAGCGCCGCGGCCACGGCGGTCTCTTCGGGGTTCGCGAGCACCAGGGCGGCCTCGTGGAGGATCTTGTCCCAGATGTCGCCGACGCCCCATTGTTTGGCCCTCGGCGCATCGGGAATGAGAAAGAAGACGTGCCACCTCTTCTGGAGCGTCTCGACCGTCGTGTAGATGTCGCTGACCTCGGCGGGGGCCGCGCCGAGCACCTTCGTCATCACCGCGCGGTCGCTGCGCGAGAAGGGCGGCTCATCACCCGTGATGAAGAAATAGCCCTTTTTACCGCGCTTCTCGAAGGCATCGGCGGCCACATGGTGCGCCCCGAAATACATCGCGAGGTCGTACGACTCGCCGAGCCCGCCGCCCTCGCCTTCGAGGTGAATGCGCGAGAGCCACTGGTCGATGGCGTGGGCCTCGCTCTCAAACTGCCCCACCTGGAGGGGCGAGCGGTCGGTGTGGCCGTTGCCGACGGCCATGAAGCACACCTGGGCGTCGGGCAACACCGCGGTCACCTTCTGCATGAATTTGGGCATCGTGCGCGTGGCGAGCCCGTGCGGGATCTGCCCCATCGAGCCGCTCACGTCGAGGGCGAAGACCACCGGCACCGAGTGCGGGTGCGCCTCGCTGTCGCGGGCCTCGCGGGTCTTCACGCCGTGCGGGTTCATGCTCTGGTGGCAGGCCCTCTGGGTGAACACCTCTTCGGCTGACTGATCGGCGCGCTTCGCCGTAAAGGCCTCGTGGGCCTCGAAACTGTACTGCCCATACCCCATTGGTCGCAGACTCCCTTCGAGAGGGCGCCGAGTCTACACCGCGCGGCCGCGCTGCGAAGGGGCGCCTCACCCGTGGGTCGACGCGGCGCCGAGGAGGGCGTCGAGGTCTTCAGGGGTGAGCCCCGCGAGGGCCCCGCCGCCGTCGGCGATGACCGCGTCGGCGAGGCCGCGTTTGCGCTCTTTGAGCAGCATGATGCGGTCTTCGACGGTGCCGAGCGCGATGAGGCGGTACACCGTGACGGGGCGCTCCTGGCCCATGCGGTGGGCGCGGTCGGTGGCCTGGTCTTCGACGGCGGGGTTCCACCAAGGGTCGCAGTGGATGACGGTGTCTGCGGCGGTGAGGTTGAGCCCTGTGCCGCCGGCCTTGAGCGAGATCAAGAACAGCGGCGCGTCGCCCTGTTGAAAGCGCTCGACCACGGCGTCACGGTCGACGGTGCCGCCGTCGAGGTATTCGTACCGCAGACCGCGCGCGTCGAGGTCGCGCCGCCAGAGTGACAGCAGCTCGACAAACTGCGAGAACACCAGCACCCGCCGGCCCTCTTCGACCAAGGCGTCGACCAGTTCGAGAAAGGCCTCTCGCTTCGACGACGCCTCGGCCGGCGCCTTCGGGTCGACGAGCCTCGGGTCACACGCCATCTGCCGCAAGCGCAAGAGCGCCGTGAGCACCGCGAGGCCGCTGCGCCCGAGCCCCTGGGCGGCGATCTTCACCGCGAGCTCTTGTCGTAGCGCCTCGCTGAGCGTGTCGTAGCGCCGCTTCTGCTCGGCGTTGAGCTCGACCTCGCAGTTGATCTCTTCTTTCGGCGGCAGCTCGGTGAGCACCTCGCGCTTGCGCCGCCGCAAGAGAAAGGGCCGCACGAGGCTCCTGAGCCTGTGGGCCTCGACCCCGTGGGGTTCGAGCGCGATGGGGCGCTCGTACCGATTCGCGAAGGCCCTGGCCGAGCCCAGCATCCCCGGGTTCACGAGGTCGACGATGGCCCAGAGCTCGGCCAGTCGGTTCTCGACCGGCGTGCCTGTGAGGGCCAGGCGAAACACCGCGTCGAGCTCCCGCGCGGCCTGCGCGCTCTGGGCCCCGGCGTTCTTCACCTGTTGCGCCTCGTCGAAGACCACCGCGCGAAAGCGAAGCGTGCGCAGGGTGCCGAGGTCGCGCCGCAGGAGCGCGTAGGTGGTCACCACCAGGTCGACTCCCGCGATCACCTGCGCGTCGCGGGTGCGGTCGCTGCCGTGCAAGAGCAGCGTCTTGAGCGCGGGCGTGAAGCGTCGGGCCTCGCGCAGCCAGTTGCCCGCCACGCTCGTCGGCGCCACCACGAGGCTCACCTGCGAGCCCTCGTCTTCGCGCCATCGCTCGAGCATGGCCAGCGTCGTGAGGGTCTTGCCGAGGCCCATGTCGTCGGCGAGCACGGCCCCCGCCCCGAGGGCGTGCACCCATTGCAGCCACGCAAGACCCTGCTGCTGATAGGGGCGCAGGGTTGCGCAGATGCACGACGGCATGCGGGGCGTCTCGGCGATCACTTCAGACTTCAGCCGCTCGCGGAGCGCAGCGACCTCGGCGTCGACCTCGGTGGCGAGGCCGAGCTCGCTCCACACGTTGAGGCGCCCGAGCTGGTGCGGCGACAGCTTCGCCGTGAGGGTGCCCGCGACGGCCTTGAGCTTGCCAAACTCTTCGGTCTCTTCGAGGAGCGAGAGCACCTGCTGGCTGATCTCGGCCACCGAGCCGTCATCGAGGGCGACCCAGTTGCGCTTGTTGCGGAGCGCCGTCTTGAGCGCCTCGACGTCGGCCTGCACGACCCCGGCCTCGAAGGTGAGCGAGGTGTCGAGGAGCCCCTCGACCAAGGCCACCCGCGCCGTCGCGCGCACCGCAGGGCGCACCGTGACGCGCTCGAGCCCCGCGGCGAACTCGACCGTGACGCGCCCCTCGGTTTGGGCGCGGTATCGCGGCAGGAGGGTCGTCCAAAACAGGGCGGCCTGGGCGTCGCGGGCGGGGTATCCGCGGTGCTCGTCGCTCCACGCGAGCCCGAGGGCCTCGACCGTCGCCCGCGCTTCGCGTTCGAGCTCGACATCACGACGGAGCTCGTCGTCGGCGCTGAGCTTCTCGTCGGGCACGAGGGTCAGGGTGCGGGTCGCGTACACCGCGTCGAGGCGCAGCACCAGGTCGAGCGGGCGCCCCTCGATGCGCAGCACGAAGCTCGGCGTCTCGCGCGCCGCGAGGCCCACGCTCTCGGGCGGCGGGAGCTTCGCCTTGCCCCGGAGCAGCTTCGACAACGCCTGCCAGGTGCGCCCCGCCTCGCCTTGCGGAATGGGCACCACCGGGCGTCGATGCACCGCCTCGGCGAAGCTCATGTCGACCTCGCGATGCACCGCCGCGGCCACCCCCAGCGCGGGCACCACGACGTAGGGCAACGCGCCCGCGAAGAACAGCGCCTCGTGGGCCGGAACATCGAAGCCCCCGTCGCCCTCGACGTACCAACGCCCGAGCATCGCGTCGAGCTCAACGCTGGCCTCGTGACGGCCCCCAGGGCGCACCGGGCCGAGCACCCCAGGCGTCTCAGGGCGCGCCTCGGGCACTCGCTGATCGGGCGCGAGGAGACGCGACGACACGCGCTCGCGCTGCACCCGCACCCGCGCCGCGCCGGGGGCGAATCGCAGCCCCCGATCGAGGCCTTCGAGTTGCGTCTCGCGGCCTGACTTTTCGAGCAGGTCGAGCAAGAGCCCGGTCACCCTCGCCTCGGCCAACATGCCCTTCTTGCCGTCGGCGCGCGGGCGCCCGAGGGCGCAGAGCATCCGGTCGTCGGACGAGAGCCCCGAGACCTCGTCGCTCGCGACGATGCGATTGCGCGCGTGACGGAAGCGAAAATGGAGCACGGGCTCGTCGGCCGCGGGGCGCGTCGCGAGGGCGTAATCGCGGCCGCCGTCGGTGAACGAGAGCTCGAGCGCCACGGGGCCTTCGATGCGCCGCGCGGCCGACGACGGCGCCCACACCGACGCGCTCTCGATCACCTGAAGCTCACCCAGGAAGGCCGCGCGGCGCGCCTTGAGGTCGAGCCATACGGGGTCGGGCACTTCGCCCGCGGCGAGGGCCGCGCGCAGCGGCTCTGAGGCGCCGAGGTCGAGCAAGAGCGCGCACACATGGGCGCAAGGCAGCGGCGCACCGCACGAGCACGCGCACGCCGGCCCGAGCCCCGCGCCGCCGACGGGCTGAAAGCCGAAGCTCGTCGCAGCGCGCAAGGTCTCGCTCCGCCACGCGTACTGCGGCCCTAAACGGCGCGACGCGAGCGGCCCGAGCTCGACCGTGGCGCGGAGCTGAAGCGCTGACTCCAACCGCGGCGGCGCGGGGTAACGCCAGGTGCGCTCGAAGAGCGTCAGCGCCTCGCCGAGCCCGACGAGTTGCACCACACGCGGGGTGCTCAGCCCCAACCACGGAGAAGATTCGTCAGGCATCACGCGAAGGCCCGCGAGTGTATGCCCAACACCCGCCGTTACGAACCGCTAAACCAGTCTCGCCCCGGACCCACCAGAAAGCCGATGAAGGCCCCGACCACCACGGCCATCACGATCAAGAGCACCGAGGTGCGGGTCGAGGGCGCGGGGGCGCGGCTCCAAGTGCGACGCAAGAGGCGCTTCACGGCCACGCGAACCAAGAGCGAATCGGAGCCCGCGCCGAGCATCTTCGCGAGGGCCTCGCGGGCGACCTTCTCGGCGTCGGCGCGCGACTTCGCAGGCGCCTCGGTGCCTGGCAGGGGCTCGGTCTCGCGCAGCGCGATGGCGTACACGAGCGAGAGCGCGGGGCTCATGGCCTCGCTCGCGAACACGGGGTCGAGAAAGTTTTTCACCTTTTGCCACTGGTTTTGCCCCGCGAGAGCCTCGACCGTGGCCATGCGCACCTGGGTCGCCTCGTGCGCGTCAAAGAGCGGCAAATCGGTGGGCAAGACCTCAACCTCGCGGAGCGCGTCGGCCCCCAACGCGGGCTCTGAGGCGCCCAGAAGCGCGCCCTCTTCACCCTGCCCGCGCGGCGCCCCTTCGCTGCGACGCATCGTGCCCGTCGCCTCAAGCGCCTCAGCCGGAACCCGCGGCGGCCCCGGCACCACGCCCCCCCGCAGCACCGCATCAAACACCGCGGCCTCGTCGACATCGGCCCCGTCAGAATCGCGCCTACGCTCAGCCGCCATGCGGGTCGCCTCCTCGGCTCAGAACGCTCTTTTCTATCGCCCCGCGGCGCGCGGTTCAACGCCTCGACGCGGGCGCGGGCGCTGCGAGCGGCGCTGTGGGGTTCTGCCCTGCGCGAAGTTCGGCCATGCGCGCACGAATGGCCGCCGCGTCGTCGGGCGCCATCGCGAGCGCGGTCTCGTACATTCTCAAACTGTCGTCGCGGCGTTGTGATTGCGCGAGGGCGTGAGCGACCCGCAAGGTCAGCCCCAGATTCTCGGGGTCGAGCTCGATGAGCGGTGTCTGAAGTTCAGCCACCTCGGGCCAGCGCCGCGCCTCGCTGAGGCCCTCGATGAGCGCCCCGAGGGCCTCGCGGTGGTGCTGATCGCGTCGCACCACCTCAGCCAGCGCGGCGAGCCGCTCGCGAGGCATCGCGGCGGGGTCGAGGGCCTCGGCGAGCGACCACCACGCGTCGCCCTGGGTCGGGTCGAGGGCCGTAAGCCTTTCGAGCGCCCGACGCGCCCGCGGGCGATCTCCGAGGCGCGACGCGACCCGCGCCTCAAGGCTCCGAAGGGCGGGGCCGTCGAGCCCTTGCGCGAAGAGCGCCTCAAGGTCGGCGAGCGCCTCACGCGGAGCCTCCCCTTGGGCGCCCATGAGGGCCCTCAGGTACCGCGCGAGGGGCTGCGTCGCGTCGAGGGCGAGGGCCGCGTCGAGCTCACTCCGCGCCGCGTCGCGCTCGCCGTGGGTGAAGCGCGCGGCGGCGAGCTCGGCCCGCGCCTCGGCAACGCGCGGCGACGCTTCGGCCGCGCGCGCAAAGGGCTCGATCGAGGCGAAGCGCTCGAGGTCGGGGTCGAAATGCGCGCGGTACCGGGGCCCGAGGCGCGCTTCGAGGTCGCGCCGAAAGGCCGCGTCGAGGGCGTCGACCGAGACCCCGAGCGAGGCCTCGAGCGCCTCGGCGGTGCTCGCCCCTTCGGCGAACCGCGGCAGCGCCGAGGCCACACGCTCGAAGCCGTATTGCGCGATCATGAAGGCCATGAGCTGCGAGGCGGCGTAGTAGGCCACCAACATCGCGCGGCCCGAGCGGGCGTGGGTAAACGCGCGGTTGAAGCTGGCCACCGTGGGCAGCCGTTGGCCCCGCAGCGCGGCCCAGAGCGCGGGGTCTTCTTCGCGGGCCCAACGCGGGTGACCGTGAAAGGCCTCCCACTCGCTCAAGCCCTCGGTGAACCAGCGCGGCACCCTTGAGCGCGAGCGCTGAATCGCGAAGACGTGGGCGAGCTCGTGCCACACGATCTGCGACCAGTTGAAGGCCCCGGCCCGGGGCGAGAGCGCCGTCACCACGCGCCCGAAGCACACCCCCTGGACGCCGATCTCAGGCTCGCCCGCGGTGCGCACGGCGAAGTCTTCTTCGCGGGCGTAGAGCTCGATCGAGAGCGGCCCCTCGGGGGTAAACCCGTACCGCGCCACCATCTCGTCGTAGGCGGCGCCGAGCATCGCGGGCACATACCGCCGCAGCACCGGCGCCTCGTCACGGTGGTACCGCACCCGAAAGGGCCCCACGGTGTCGACCACGTAGCCCGCGGGGAGCGTCTGCTCATAGAAGTTCAAGAGGTTCGACGCGCGCACGTTGTAGCGGTTGGCCGCGAAGCTCAACCGCAGCGCCGCGACGCCGCCGGCCTCGTCGCCCACCCTCAGGCGGTTGAAGCCGTAGAGCGCGTTGACCCGCGAGGCGAGCCGCGGGTCGCCCGCAAACACGGGCAGGCTCAGGGCCTCTCGCATCAGCGTCGCGGCCTCGTCGTAGCGGTGCTCCCAGTCGGCGAAATCGCCCAGGGCCTCTTCGACCGCCGCGCTGCGGGGCGCCTCGCGCCGACACGCCGCGAGGGCCGCCGCGAGGGCGTCTCGGTCGTTGCGGTGAAAGGCCAGCAGCGCGCGCCCGATCGCCAGGTCGAGCCCCCGCGGGTTCACCCGCTCCGACGCCGCGAAGTGTTGCACCGCACCCGCAACGTCGTCGTCGCGGAGCGCCACCATGCCGCGCACCGCGAGCCCCGCCGCGTGCCGGGGGTTGATCGCCAGGAGCGCGTCAAGGTCGGCCGCCGCCCGGGTGAGGTCGTGGTTCGAGGTGAGCCTCAGCCGCGCGCGCAAGAGCAGCGCCTCGGGGTGCCGAGGCTGCGCCGCGAGCACCGCCGTGACGGCCTCGCCCGCGGGCGCGTAGTCTTCGGTGGTCATCATCAGTGCGGCCTGGGTGAGGTTGGCCTCGCCGTGCGAGGGCGCCACCGCGAGGGCCTCGTTGAGCGCCGTCGCGGCGTTGCGGAGCGCCCCGAGCGCCCAGGTCGCCTCGGCCACCGCGGTGAGAAAATTCGCGTCGCCGAGCACACCCGGCGGCCCCGCGGCGCGCGGCGCGGCGTCGTTGTACGCATCGATCAAGGGGTTGGCGACCTCGCGCAGCACCTCACGCGACGCGCGCACCGCCAGCACGCGCAAGAGCCTCGCGCGGGCGAGATCGCTCGGCCGACCCGGCGCCCGGGCGATGGCGGCCTCCCACGCCGCGCGGGCCTCTTCGGGGCGCCCCGTGGCCCATTCGAGCTCACCGAGCACGGTCAACGCGCGAACCCCCTCGGGGCCTCGCACAAGCGGCGTCAGGAGCGCCCGCGCGAGCTCGTAACGCCCCGTGGCGAGCCGCCCCTCGGCCATCAACACCTGCGCGACGGCGCGGTCGCCTCCGCGCGCCGCGAGGCCCAATCGCTCGACCTCGTCGTAGGCCCCACGCGCGAGCGCGCCGCGGATCGCGACGGGGTCGGCGGCGGCCACGCGTGACGCGAAGAGCACCGCCAGCGCGACGCCCCCGCCCCGGGTCACGCAGAGCCCCCGCGGCTCGTAAAGGCCCCCGGCGCGATGCCGACGCTGCGCTTGTAGGCCCGCTCCCACAGCTGCTCGGGCGAGGTCTCGAGGATCATCTCGGCGTCGACGCCGACCGGCAGCCAGACCCCCTCGGCGATCTCGCCCTCGAGCTGCCCCGGGCCCCAACCGGCGTAGCCGAGAAAGAGCCGAAAGTCTTTGTCTTGCGAGAGCATGAGCTCACGCAGCGCGTCCATGTCGCCGGTGACGGCGAGGGCTTCGTTGACGGCGATTTCGCCCTCCCACGGGCTCTCTTCGCGTCGGTAGAGCACCCACCCGGTGGCCCCCGCGACGGGCCCGCCCACCCGCGCCGGGAGCGCGAAGGCCCCCGCCTCGACGAGGGTCACCGCCTCGGGCACGAGCCCCGCCGTAGTGAGCAGCGACGCGACGGGTTCGAGCCCGCGACCGTTGACCACCCAGCCGAGCGCGCCCTCTGCGTCGTGCCGCGCGAGGAGCACCACCGTCCGTTCAAAGTTTGGGTCGCCCAAGCGCGGCGCGGCCAACAACAATCCCGGTGCGAGGCTCTGTGATTTTGTCATGCGGAGCGCGGGGGTGCGTACCGAGACGGCCCACGGTCACCGCGACCCGCCGCCTCTGCAACACACCCGCGGGAGTCTACGCCACGGGCCTCACTCGGGCACGTCTTCTCCGCGCGCGACCCGCTCGTCGCGCTCGGCCTCGATCACCGAGAGAAAGGGGTGCGCGCAGTCGGGGTCAAACTGCGAGCCCGCGCAGCGCGAGATCTCTTTCGTCGCGACCTCGTGCGGGAGCGCCTTGCGATAGCTCCGGTCTGAGGTCATCGCGTCGTAGGTGTCGGCCACCGAGATGATCCGCGCGATCAACGGGATGTCTTTCGCCGCGAGGCCCACCGGGTAGCCCTTACCGTCCCACCGCTCGTGGTGGCAGTAGACCCCCGGCACGAGCTTGTGCAGAAACTTGATCGGCTCAAGGATCTCGCGGCCGAAGCCCGGGTGCTGCTTGAAGATCGCGTACTCTTGCGGCGACAGCTGCCCGGGCCGGTTGAGGTTCAGCACGCACCCGATCTTGCCGATGTCGTGCATGAGCGCGGCCTGCCGCACGATCTCGATGTCGTCGGCCGCGAGCCCGAGATTCTTCGCGAGCAGCGCCGCATAGTAGGCCACGCGGTCTGAGTGCCCGGCGGTGTAGCGATCCATCTTGTCGATGGCGCGCGCGAGGCCCTGAATGGTCTGGTTGAAGGTCGCCTGGAGGTCTTCGTAGAGCCGCGCGTTCTCGATCGCCGCCGCGGCCCGAGAGCCGATCGCGTGGAGGAGCTTGCGCTGCCCCTCATCAAAGCGGCGCGCCCGCTGGAGCCCCACCACCACGACGTAGCCTACCACCTCGTTGCGCACCCGCAGCGGCGTCGCCATCAGCGCGTACGCCACGAAGCGCTCGCTCGGAGCGCTGAAGAACTGAACGACCCGCGGGCCCGACACGTTCAGCACGCTCTCGCTGCGAAAGTGATCGCCGAGCGACTCGAGGTCGAGCTCGAGGGTCTGGAGCGCCGTCGCGTGCTCGACGAACGAGCGCCCCACCCGGCGCATGCGCTCGAAGAACGCCCCCTCCTGGCTGCGAAACGCCACCATCGTGAGGTCGGCGTCGACGTCATGAACCGCGGCGTCGCCCACCGTGGTGAGCACCTCTTCGAGCGAGAGCGAGGCCGCGATGGCCTCACCCACTTTGTAGAGCGACAGCGCCTCTTTGAGCCGCATGTTCTCAGCTTCGAGGCGCCGCTTCTCTAGCCCGCGCTGAAGCAGGTGGACCACCTCTTCGATGCGAAAGGGCTTGAGCACATAGTCGTAGGCGCCGCGCTTCATCGCGTCGATGGCGGTCTCGACGGTGCCGAAGGCCGTCATGATGACGGTCACCACCCTCGGCCATCGCGCGCGCAGATGTTCGAGCAATTCGAGCCCGCCCATCTCGGGCATTTTCAGATCGCTGAGCACAAGATCGTACTCGTTCAGCTCAAGCTCGCGCAGGGCCTCGCGACCGTTGGGGGCCGTGCGTACCCTGAAGCCTTCGAGCGAGAGAAAATCAGCGAGAATCTCGCGAATCATCTGCTCGTCATCGACCACCAGCACGCGCGGCGCCGAATCATGGGCGCTCTCATCCATCGGGTGAGCATCAGTCTCGCCGCGTTGCGAGGCCCGCGTCAACGCTCACCTTTCGACAAACTCACCCCACCGTCTCGGGGCGCGGCGCGGGGCCCTCTTCGCGCGGCGCGTTCGGCAGCCGCGGCCCTGGCCCAGGCTCGGGGCGCGGGGTCGGCGCGTCGGGCACGCCGCCGTTCTGCAAGATCGCCGGCTCGGCGTTGAAGGTGCCGCACTGACGGTTGTTGCGATGAAAGCTCCACCGCAAATAGACCCGGTGATCGCCCGACAGGATCGCCGCCGGCGCGTCGCCGTAGGGCCCCGAGCGCCGCACGGCGTTGAGCGCGGCCACGTCAAAGGGCAGCACTCCGCTCGTGCGAACCACCCCCACGCGGTGCACCGACCCGTCGCGCTCGAGCACGATCTCAAGGGTCGTGGCGAGGTTCATGTCATTCATCGGCGAGTCGCTCGGCCCCGCGGCGAGCCCCGCCAAGAAGGTGTCGGCGAAGAGGCGATGAATCCGCCGATGCATCGCCGTGATGTACTCGGCGAAGGGCGAGGCCGCCGTGCGCAGCGCCGTCTGATTGCCCACCCGGATCGAGGGCGTAAAATTCTCGATCGCTTCGCGGGTCTGACGCCAGTTCTCGGCGTAGCTGCCCCGGGCCTCGCTGCGCCGCTCGGCCGCGATGCGCTGCATTCGGTCGAGCTCTTGGGCGCCGTACACCGACGCGAAGGTCGAGAAGCTCGGCAAGAGCGCCGCCAAGGCCCGCGACGCGCCCATGCCGCGAACCCCGACGTGGTCGCCGCCGTGGCCCTCATCGCCGCCGTGGCCGCCCGCCGCGCCCGCCGCGCCCCCAGCACCCGCCGCGCCGCCGCCTTGGCTCCCCTGGGCCCCCCCCGCGCCCCCTTGGCCCACCGCGACCACCACCTCGCCGTCGCCCGTGGCCGTGGGCGTCGGGTCGCCGTGGGTGCCGCTGCGCCCTCCCTCGGCCGCGGCCGCGCCGCTCGGCCCCGAGGCGCCGTTGCGAGGCCCCGCCGCGCGGTCTTGCGAGGCCCGCTGGTTGCCGCTCTGCGACGCCGTGCCGGGCCGATCGGGGCGCGCCGCGGGAGAGGTCACCGCCGCGGTGGGGCGCTGCGACGCCGTCGCCACCCGCGGGCTCTGCTCAGGGTGCGGTGACTCATCAGGGACGGCGTTGCGGTCGCCCTCACGGTCGCGCGAATCGGCCGAGCGGTCGCGGTTGGCGTTGCCCGGCCTCGGGTCGCTGCTGCTCCGCGGAGCACCCCCCACCTGCGGCGCAGGGTCGTCGCGGTTGAGGTTGCGCACCGCCGCCACGGTCTCTTCTTCGACGTTGCGGTTGTCTTGCGCGAGAAAGTGCGGGTCGTCAGGCCGCGCCTCGGCGGTGGCGCTCCGCTGGTGCACAAACTGCCGGTTGGGCAAGGCCCGCGGCGGAGGCGGCGGAGGCGGCGGCTGGAGCACCGACGGCATCGGCACCACCACCCGCGGCGCGGGCGCGGGCGGCGTGGGCGCGGGGGCCTCAGGCCGAGCACGCTCTGGTGTCGCGCGCGCCCCAGGAGGCTGAACCGTCGGCGCGTTCGGCGCCACGGGCTGAGGCGTCTGCGTGGGTTGCGTAAACTCGAACTCGACCTCGCTCACCCCGGGCGTCGCCGCCCCCAACGCGGCAGGCTGCGGCTGCGAGGCGTAACGGTCTGCGAGGGTCTCGGTGCCCCGAAAAAAGCCGAGGTGGAGCAACAGCGACACGCTCGCCCAGAGGTACAACGGGATGAGCAGCTCGCCGCGACGCACGGTACCCGACTGCCTAGCACCCGCAGGGCCCCATCGGCAATCGACTCACCGCGAGCCCCCCGCGCGAAACCACGACGGCAACGTCACCGTCACCCTCACCTCAAAGCCCCGGAGCGCCGCGTCGAGCACCTCGCGACGCGACCCGCGCGGCGTCTCAGCCCGCAGCTTCGCCATCGCCAACGAGAACGCGCCCACGGGCTCGGCGAGCCCCGCGGCGAGACCGTCGCGCAGCCGCCGGAGGAGCCCAGGGCTCTGCCCTCCAGAGGCAAAACCCATTGAAATTACACCGAATTCTGCCGTCGCAAGGTTACTGAGCGAGCAGCTCTCGGGTTGATCGATGGCGCAAAAGAGCACCCCCCTCGCCTCACAGTCGGCGAAGAGCGCGGCGGCCCGCGCGGGGTCGCCGGGGGCGAGCATCACCACGCGAAAGGGCCCGCCGGGCGCGTCGAGCGAGAACGGGGCGCGCTGCACCGAGACCCCCGCGAGGCCGCCGAGGGCTTGCGCGACGGGGCCCGCGGGCGCGCACTCGTAGACCTCGACCCTGGCCCCCGCGAGGGCGAGCTTTGACGCCTTGGCGAGCACCTCGGCGTCGTCACCGATCACCGCGCAGCGGCGGCCCTCAAGCACGAGGCCAGCGAGAAAGGTCTTCATCGGGGTGTCACGCGCGGCGCGAGCATCGCATGTCGAGGCTTGTTGTGGGCGCCGCTCGAAGCGTAGAAACAACGCCGCATGAGACGAGACGGCGTGACCGCGAGCAAAGAGTGGGAGGCCTTCGCGGGGCCCTCGACCCCGACCGAGCGACTCCGGGCGGCCTACCTGGCGGCGCGCCCCGACGCGGCGCGGCTCCATCGCATCACGGCGCCCATCGAGCCGCCGCCCGAGGGGTGTGTGGCGGCGCTCCCGTCGACGGGTGCCCCTGAGCGGGCGGCCCTCGAAGCCGAGGGTTCGGCGCGCATCGCCGCGGGCGAGCTCGGGGTGGTGATCTTGGCGGGCGGCATGGCGACGCGCTTCGGCTCGGTGATCAAGGCCCTGGCCGAGGTCTTCGTGGGCGAGGAGTCTCGCTTCATCGACGGCAAGCGCGCTGACCTCGCGCGTTGGGGCGGCACGGTGAGGGCCGCGCTGATGACCAGCTTCTCGACCCACCGGGGCATCTCTGAGGTGATCGCGGCCGAAGGCCTCTCGGGGGTCTTCGAGCTCTTTCCGCAGTACGCGGCGGCGCGGATGACGCCCGAGGGTGCCCCCTTCTACGACGACGACGGCACCGTCTCGGGCTACGCCACGGGCCACGGCGATCTCGCCGAAGCGATGGTGGCCTCGGGCCTCGTCGCGTCGTGGCGCGCGGCGGGGGTTCGCACGATCTTGATGTCAAACGTCGACAACCTCGGCGCCACCATCGAACCCGCCCTCTACGCGCAGCACCGACGCTCGGGCTGCGCCATCAGCGTCGAGCTCGTGGCCAAGCGCCCAGGCGACCGTGGCGGGCTGCCCGTTCAGCTCGACGGGCGCCTCGTCTTGGCCGAGGCCTTTCGGCTGCCGCAGGGCTTCCCCAGTGAGCACTTTCCGCTGTTTAACACCAACACCTTGTGGATCGACCTTGAGGCCCTCGAAGCCAGCGCCACCGCGACCACCCCGTGGACGTGGTGCGTCGCCGAAAAGAAGGTCGACGGCCGCGACGCCGTGCAGTTCGAGCGCCTCGTGGGCGAGCTCACCTGGTGGCACGACACCGCCTACGTTCAAGTGCCCCGCGACGGCGCCGCGTCGCGCTTCATCCCCGTGAAAGACGTCGAAGACCGCGAGCGCTACGCCGCCGAGCTGCGGGCCGTCTGGTCACGCTTTCTGCGCTGACGCCGCGGGCCACGAGAGCACCGCGAGGGCCGCCACCAAGAGCGCAGCGCCGAGCCACTCACCGCGCCCCGGGAGCCGCGCCAGGCCGAGCGCCCACATCACCGAAGCGCCCACCACCCCCGCCAAGACGCTCGACGCGCGGTTCACCGGCACCGAGAAAGAGTTCTCGCGACGGTCGAGCAAGATGAGCCCGCCGAACACACCCGTGAGCTGCGAGAAGACCCCGATCAAGATCAGCACCCAGCCCACAGTCTGACCCCAGTACGCGCTGAACCCCTCTCGGAGCCGCGACGACGCGTCGCCCTGCCCCGCCCACGCCCAGACGCTCAGCGCCAGCAGAGAGAGCGGCGAGGCCACGAGCTGCTCTTCCACAAAGAAGCGACGGCTCTGCCCAGCGTCACGCTGCTTCGCCGCCCGGGTCATCACCTGAAGCCGCACGAAATACGCCGCGAGGTAGACCCCGATGTCGACCGCCGCCGCGAAGGGGAGCGCGAAACCGCGACGCCCCCAGAACACCACCCCGAGCGAGCCGAGGGTCAGCGCCAACGCGACCCAACTGCGGGCCGCGATGCGGCGCCCGCTCAGCCCGTCGACCGCCGGCGCCACCAGCAAGACGCCCCCGCGCATGAGCAGCATCGCGAACACCACCGAGACGCCCTCGAAGGTGTACGCGAGGGTCGTCGTCACCAAGATCGCCGCGGTGCAGAGCCCCGAGAGCGCCGTCACCCCGCGCGGTCGCGGCAAACGCTGCGCGCCCTCGGCGCCCCGCGACGCCTCGTGCCACCAGCCCGTCGCGAGCAGAAACACCGCCATCGCGACGGTCGACGCGAGCACCGTCAGGGGCAACACCACCAGGCCGTCAAGGCGCGGCCCGAAGACCCCCGACGAGAGCGCCTTGGTGAGCGCGGCGTAGGGCACATAGGCCGCGAAATAGCCGAAGGCCCACCACCAGATCGAAGGCCCTTCGGCGCGCGCGTTCATCAGAAGGGAGGCTCGCACAAAGCGGGCCGGGCGGAGGGGCCCGAAGCGTAGACCGAGGCGCCCCAAACGAAGAGGGCCTCGGTTGAGGCCCTCTCAGTCACTCACTTGGCGGTCTCGGTCGGCGCCGCAACCTCGATGTGGATCGGGAAGGCCGGGGTGCCGTTGGCGCGTCGGGCGCGCTTGTTGACCTTGCCGTTGGTGGTTTTCTTGCGACGACGAATGCGGTTGGTTTGCTGCGTAAACGAGACCATGTTCAATCCTTCATGCAAAGGCGGTAGTACACCAGGAATGAGGGGCGCGGATGCTACCCGAGCTTACACCCCTCGTCAACCCTCAGCCCCACATCATCGCGGAGGCAAGATCACGTACGGGTACACCAGCGTCTGAGAGGGCTGACGAAACCGCGGGAAGCGCGCCCGACGTACCACCCCTTCGATGCACTCTGCCACCGGGGTGCCCGAAAATTGCCCCGAGACGCTGGCGTTCGAGACCGAACCCTCGTTCGAGATGGTCAACGAGACCGGCGCCGTGCCAGTTTGGCCGTTGGCGCAGCTCCGCACAGCGCCATTCAACCCCCCGAGGACGCTCGTGACCTGCGCGCGGGTCAAGCGCTCGGGCAGCGCCTCGGCCGGAGCCGCCGCCGGGGCCGCCGCCTGAGGCCCAGGGGCCACGCGGTTCATCAAATCGTCGACCGAGTTGCCGCCCCCTCGCGCCGGTGCCGGGGTCGGAGCGGGTGCCGCCGCGGGTGCCGCCGCGGGTGCCGCCGCGGGTGCCGGGCGCGCCGCCGGAGCCGGTGCCGCCGCCGCCGCCGCTGGAGCCTGAGCGGGCGCGGGTGCCGCCGCCGGAGCCGGTCGGGGCGCAGCCGCGGGGGTCGCCGTCGGCGCGCTCGGCCCTGCCGCCACGCGGGCCCGGGTCGGTGCCGCCGTGCGGCTCTCAGCGTGGGAGTTGGCCACCACCGCGGGCGCCGCGGGCGCTGCCGGGGGCGCGGGAGGCTCCACAGGTGCCGCCATCGCTTGGGCCGTCGGCGCCGCCACGGGCTCGGGGCTCGGAGCGGGCTCGGGGCTCGGAGCGGGCGCATTGCTGGGTGCAGACTCGGCCTCGGCGCGCGCCGGGTCAGCCGACGCGCCGGTCGGCGCCGCGGGCGCTGCGGGTGCGACGGTCGATGTACCTTCGGGTTGGGCCGCCGAGGGCTGCGCGTTGGTGTTTGCCGGAGCCTCGACCGACGAGGCCGCGGTGGGCGACGCGTCGCGGGTCTGGTTGTAGATCAAGAAGGCCGCCGCGGTGACCACCACGCCGCCGATCATGCCCATGAAGCCGCCGCCCTTTCGGGCAGGCTCGGCCTCGACCGCCGCGGCCCGGGTCGCCGCTGCGGGCGCCGCTGCGGCCTTGGGCTTCACCATCACGTCGTCGGTCTTGGCGGGCTTCTTGTCGGCCTTGGCCTCGGGCTTCTTCTCGTCGGCCTTCTTCTCGCTCTTGGCCTCGCTCTTGGCCTCGCTCTTGGCCTCAGCCTTGGGCTCGGCCTTCGGCGCCTCGACCTTCTCGGCCGTCGGAGCCGGAACCGAAGCGCGCGACAACGCGGCGAGGCTCTTGATGTCAACGATGCCCGAGCTGGTCTCATCGACCTCGTCGGTGATCGACGGACCCACCGAGCGAGGGGCCGTCGTCGGCAAGGCCCCGGGACCGATGCTCGTCCGCGTGAGGGCCGTCAGGGCCGCGAGGTCATCGTCGTTGTCGTGGGACTCGCTCATGGTCAAATCTTTCTCCATCACGGTATTTACCGGGTCTTCATCCAAAAATTTCGGAGCCGCAAAGACGTCGAGCGCGTCACCATCAACACCGCCGCGCGGCTTGACCTTGGCCTGCGGCTGCGCGAGCGCCGCGACAATTTTCTCGATCGACGCTTCACCGCGCTCGGCCCGGCGAGGCCAACCCTTCAACCCGCGCTCGAGCGCATAGAGGCCCTCAAGAAAGGCCTTCGCACCGGGTTCATCTTCGAGGGCGCGCATCACCTCGGGGTCTGCGGGCCCATCGGCCGGCAGATCAAGGCTGGCTGCGATCCGTCGTTGAAGCTCATCGTCCACGCGATCCTCCAGCCGTCTCGGGCGCTTCAAGGCCAGAGAGCACTGCGTCGGGCAACGCCTCGCGGAGCCGACGCCGCGCCTCGTGAACACGCCACGCTACGGTGCCTTCGCTACAACCCAGGATCCCGGCAATGTCTTTGTAAGGAATCTGCTCGACGCACGCGAGCACCACCGTCGTGCGCAGCGACTCGCTCAGCGAATCAAGCGCTTCGGCCAACCTGCGGTACGACTGCGCCTGCTCAGACGATTGCGCCGGGTCACTCCCCTCGGCCGCCGGCTCGGGCAGCCGCGGGTCATCGATGTCAGCCGTGACCCGCTTGCGCTGCCGCCGGAGGTTCAACGACACGTTGACACAGATGCGGTAGAGCCAGGTAAACAGATCGGCGCGACCGTCGAATCGGTCGATGGCGCGAAAGGCCCGCAAGAAGGTCTCTTGGGTCACGTCGTCGGCGTCGCCCGCGTTGCCGGTGAGCTGCACGGCGAGGCGGTACACGCGGCGGTGGTGCTTCCGAACGAGCTGCCCGAAGGCGGCCTGGTCGCCTTGGCGGGCACGGTCGAGCCACTGTTTCTCGTGTTGGTCGGAGCGATCGTCCGGGGTGGTCATTGGGTCTCTTCGATCCGACGCCTGAAGTGCCCATCGGTTCTCTCGGGCGAGGCGATCGACCCGTTTGCACTTCTCAGCGGCCGCGAAGCTACCCCAAGCCTCGCCGAAATCACAACCCCGTCACCGACCCTCGCGTACGACGCCCCATGACAGCGCGCGAGAGAGACTCTACCTTCGCCCCCGACGTCGCCGTTCGCGGCCCACAAACACCAGAAAGCACAGCGCCGATGCCCACCCCCACCGACCTCGCGGCCGACATTGTTCGCCTGAAAAAAGAACGCAACGCGGTGCTCCTCGCGCACTACTACGTCGACGGCGAGGTGCAAGACGTCGCTGATTTTGTAGGCGATTCGTTGCAGCTCTCGCAGGCCGCGCAGAAGACCCAGGCCGACGTGATCGTCTTCGCGGGGGTTCACTTCATGGCCGAGACGGCCAAGATCTTGAACCCGAGCCGCAAGGTGGTCTTGCCCGACCTCGACGCGGGCTGCTCGCTCGCCGAGGGCTGCCCGGGCGACAAATTCGCGGCCTTCACCGCGCGCCACCCCGACCACTACGTGCTCTCGTACATCAACTGCTCGGCCGAGGTGAAGGCGCTCTCAGACTGCATCGTCACCAGCTCGAACGCCGAGAAGATCGTGCGAAGTGTGCCCGAAGGGCGGCCCATCATCTTCGCCCCTGACAAGAACCTCGGGGCCTACCTCGCCCGCAAGACGGGCCGCGACATGCTGATGTGGCGCGGCAGCTGCATCGTCCACGAGACCTTCTCAGAGCGGAAGATCATCGCCCTCCAGACCCGGCACCCCGACGCCGAGCTCATCGCGCACCCCGAGTGCGAGCCCGCGATCCTGGCGCACGCCCGCTTCATCGGCTCGACCAGCGCGCTCTTGAAATACACCCAGACCGCCGCGGCCAGGCGCTTCATCGTGGCCACCGAGACGGGCATCCTTCACCAGATGAAGAAATCGTCGCCCGACAAAGAGTTCATCGCCGCGCCCCCCGACGCGAACTGCGCCTGCAACGACTGCCCGTTCATGAAGAAGAACAGCCTCGAAGCCGTGCACCGCGCGCTCGAAACGCTCGAGCCCGAGCTCACCCTCGACGAGGGGCTCCGCGTGAAGGCCCTTCGCCCCATCGAGCGGATGCTGGAGCTCTCAGCGAGCTGAGCCGCGCACGCCCCGGGCGCTGGCCTCGACCACGGCCCGCTCGGGGTTCGCGATGACCTCGCGCCCCACCAGGCGCCCCTCGCCCGCGGCCTCTGCCCCCGCCTCGACCGCCGCCTCGACGTCAGAGAGCGCGCCGGTCAGCACGACGTAGCCCTTGCCCCCGATGCCCCGCGCGAGGTGCATGTCGACCAGGCTCACGGCGGCACACTTCAGCGCCGCATCGGCCGCGCGGATGGTGGCCGCGAGGGTCTCAAGCTCGAGCACGCCGACCGAGCCCTCGGGGCGCGAGCGCACGAGGCCCTCGCAGAGCGCCCGCATCACCGCCTCGTGGGCGTACGCGAGGTAGGTGTGGTCGATGCGCGAGGCGTCGCTCACGGTGATGGCCGCGTCGAGCGCTTCTTCGATCTCGGCCTCGCCGCCGGCGAAGGCGATCCAGTAGCGGCCCGGGGTGATCGGCTCGGCGTAGAGCACCGTGACCGGGCTGCGCTTGTCGAGCGCATCGAGCACGAGGTACCCCCTCGCAATCGACGCAATCTCTACAATCGCCAAGGCCGGCCCGTCGCTCACAGAAACTCTCTCGGCGGTACCACGCCCCGCCCGACGGGCACAAGCGCGCGTGTGCCCGTGCTACACCTTCGGCGCCTCTCATGAACATCGTCTGTGAGCGTTGTCGCCTCCAAGATGCGCGCTTCGCGGCTGGCTCGCCCTGCCCGCGCTGCGGGGCCCCGATGCGGGCCTGGCCTGCGCCCTTCGGCCAAGGGGCACCGACGCAGGCCCCCGCCCAGGCGGTGACCCAGGCCGTCGACCCGCGGCTCGTGGCGGCGGTCGCACAAGGCCAGTGGCCCGGCACCGACCCCGCGCCGCACCGCCCACCGCATCAACACACGGCGCACCCGATCAACGCGGTGAAGCTCGGGGCCGACGCGATGGCCTCGGTGGTCTTGAGCCTCGCCGCGACGGTGCTCTGTTGCGCCAACGTCGTCGCCCTTTGGGCGCTCGTCACCAGCGTCAGGGCGTACCTCGCCACCAACAGCGACGACCTCGCGCGGGCCGAGGGGCTCTGCCGTCAGGCGCGGCGCCGGAGCCGGGTCGGGGCCTTCTTCAGCGCGCTCTATCTGGGCGCCATTGTGGTCTATTACTTCTTCGGGTGAAGCGCACCGATGCACTCGTCTACTGCGCGCCTTGAGGCGCTCGTCGCGGCCTTCGGCTCCGACCTCATCAGCACCGACCCCTCAGACCTCATCGAACTCGGCCGCGATTGGACGCGGGTGCACACCCCCGCCCCGCTCGCCATCGCGCTCCCGCGGAGCGCCGCCGAGGTCGCCGCGCTCATGCGCTTCTGCGACGCCCACGACCTCAAGGTGGTGCCCTCGGGCGGGCGCACGGGCCTCGCGGCGGGCGCCGTGGCGGCCTCGGGCGAACTGGTGATCTCGCTCTCTCGCATGCGCGCGATGGCTCCGGTCGACCGCCTGGGCAACACGGTGCGGGTCGAGGCCGGCGCCGTCACCGCGGCGGTGCACGCCCACTGCGCCGAGGTCGGCCTCACCTGGCCGGTCGATTTCGCCTCCAAGGGCTCGTCGCAGGTCGGCGGCAACATCGCCACCAACGCCGGCGGCGTGAAGGTGATCCGCTACGGCCTCACCCGAAACTGGGTCTTGGGCCTCGAAGTGGTCACCGCCCAGGGCGAAATTCTCTCGCTCAACGGGGCGCTTGAGAAGAACAACACCGGCACCGACCTCAGGCAGCTCTTCATCGGCAGCGAAGGGACCCTCGGCATCATCACCGCGGCCACGCTGAAGCTCGTGGCCCTGCCGCGCCGTCACGACGTGATGATCTTCGCGGTGCCCGACGTCGCCGCGGTGGTGCGGCTCTTCCGCGCCGTGCGCGAGGCGCCCATGGTGCTCTCGGCCTTCGAGTTCTTCAGCGAGGCGTGCAGGCTCCGGGTCGAGCGGCACCGCCACCTTCGGCCGCCCTTCGACGGGCGCTACGCGTACTATGTGCTCGTCGAGTTTGAGAACAGCGACCGCGACGCCGTCGAGACCTGGGCCGCCGGGCTCTTCGAGGGCGACCTCGTCGAAGACGGCGTGGTGGCCCAAGACGCCTCGCAAGGGGCCGCGTTCTGGGCCCTCCGCGAGTCGATCTCTGAGAGCCTGTCAGGCACGGGCTTCCCTTACAAGAATGACATCGCGCTGCCCATCGCGGGGCTCGAGGCCTTCGTCGACGCGCTCGAGGCGCTCCTCCTGCGCGGGTACCCGGCCTTCGAGGTGTGCCTCTTCGGGCACCTCGGCGACGGCAACCTCCACGTCAACCTGATGAAGCCCGACGCGATGTCGCGCGAGGCCTTCATCGCCGCCGCGAAGGTCTGCGATCAGAGCATGTTCGCCCTGGTCGAGGCCCACCGCGGGAGCGTCTCGGCCGAGCACGGCATCGGGCTCTTGAAGCGTGACGCCTTGCGCTTCTCGCGAAGCCCGGCCGAGCTGGCGATGCTGCGCGCGGTGAAGCGCGCCCTCGACCCGAAGAACCTCTTGAACCCCGGCAAGGTCTTCGACCTCGATCAGTAGGTCGTGCGGGTGCGAATGCTCGTGGGCAGCGCGCTCATGGCCTGACGCACGGCCTCTGAGACGTCTTTTTCGAGGTCCATGATGAGGTACCCGATGTTGGCGTCGGTGCCGAGCACCTGGGCGTGGATGTTGGCGTCGAGGTCGCTCACGATGCGGTTGATGTCGCGCAAGACGCCCGGCACATTGCGGTGAACGTTGATGACCCGGTGCGTGCCCACGCTGCGCCCGAGCTCAATCTGGGGGAAGTTGACCGCGCCCACGGTGCTGCCAAAATCGAGGTACCGAATGAGGCTCGTGGCCACCTCGCGACCGATCGAGGCTTGGGCCTCCGCGGTCGAGCCGCCGATGTGCGGCGTCAGAATCACGTTCGGCGCGTTCTGAAGCGCCGTCACGAACCCGCGCCCGTTCGCCTCGGGCTCCTCAGGGAAGACGTCGACCGCGGCCCCGCCGAGCTTGCCCTCGCGCAAGATCTGACCGAGCGCCTCGATGTCGACCACGGTGCCCCGCGACGCGTTGAGGAGCGAGGCCCCGTTCTTCATCTTCGCCAGCTCGCTAGGCCCCATCATGCCGCGGGTCTGCGGCGTCTCGGGCACATGGAGGGTCACAAAATCGCTCTGTTCGAGCAGCGCTTCGAGGCTCTCAAGCGGCCGGTTGTTGCCCATCGGGAGCCGCGTCGCCACGTCGTAGAAGACCACCCGCATGCCCATGGCCTCGGCGAGCACCCCCACCTGCGAGCCGATGTGACCGTAGCCCACGATGCCGAGGGTCTTGCCGCGCACCTCGACCGAGCCCGTGGCCACCTTCTTCCACTCGCCGGTGTGCATCTCTCGAATGCGGTCGCCGAGCTGACGGGCCAGCATCACCACCTCGGCGATGATGAGCTCGGCCACGCTGCGGGTGTTGCTAAACGGCGCGTTGAACACCGGCACCCCGCGCGCGTTGGCCACGCCGAGATCGACCTGGTTGGTGCCGATACAAAAACACCCGAGGGCCAAGAGGTCGTTCGCCTCCGAGAGCGCCGACGCCGTCACCCGGGTCTTCGAGCGGATGCCAAGAATGTGAACCCCGCGGAGCTTCTCGCGCAGCGCCTCCTCGCCGAGGGCCCCCGAGAGCGCCTCGACCTCGCACCCCGCCGCGCGAAACATCTCGTGCGCCGAGGGGTGGATGTTTTCGAGCAAGAGCACCCGCAACGCGCCCAAATTACCTTGAGAACCGCTCATCTTGCGGCTGGGGTTAGGCCCGAAGATGCGCCGCGTCAAGCGACTTTCGCCCCGCCCTTTCGGAGCGTCTCGACCCCCAACATCACCCACGCCGGCGCGAGCACCGCGAAGAGCCCCGCGAAGATGCGGAGCTCGTTCAAGTTGCCCACCTTGAGCATCGCCACAAACCACAGCGGGCAGAGCCACACCGCGCGGCGCGTGAAGCGATCTCGCAGCCCCGAGAGCCCCCCAAGGAGCGGCACCCACAGCGCGCCGAACACACCCAGAAGCCGCACCGCGAAGGCCGGCGAGGCGAGCGCCCTGAGGTTGTCGTCGAGGTGCTCCTCGTAGAGCCCCTCGCCGTGACCGCGGTAGTGCCAGGCCAGCGCGAGCTTGACCGCCACCCAGGCGAGGGCCATCACCGTCGGCGGCACGAGGAGCCGACGCGGAGGCGTGTCGCTCGGGCGCGTCACCACCCACAAGACCGCCAAAAACGCGCTGCTCTCTTTCACCAGCGTCGCCGCGACGAAGGCCGGGTAGAAGGCCCGCCACCGCTCGGCCCGCAAGAGCATCATGCAGCCGAAGAGGCACGCCATCTCGGGGAGATCCCACGGCAGGTAGATCACCCGGCGCTGCCCCATGGCCTCGCCGAGCTGCGCGAAAGAGAACGGCATCACCCAAAGCACCAGCGGCAAGACCACCAGCGAGAAGCGCCGCGCGGCGTCGCGGGGGATCGTTTCTGAGTGTGACTCAAGAAGTGTCTCGACGTGCCGAGAGAACATCAGCCCGAGGGCCGCCACCGAGAGGCCGTCGAGGCACCCGAAGGCCGCCCGCGGGCTCAGCCCGAGCGCCACGAGGCCGCGCCCGAGCCACACCACCCCGATGCGGTATTGAAAGGGCGTCGGCGCGGTGCCGTCGAGGAGCGCCCGGCGCCCCACCACCGGCCACTCGAAGCTCATGGCGTCACGCATGAACACCACAAACAAGGCCATCAAGACCAAGAGCGCGGCCCGCAACACCGCCACACGATCGGGCCGCCACCCTCTGACGAGGTCATTCATCGCAGCGGTCGATTCAACACCGTTTCGGGCCTAGGCCGCGCTGCAAAGCGACCGCGGCGCGGTGTAGTCTCGGCGCCCCGTGAAGCCGCTCGACCCCGCCGTGCTTGAGTTCTGGTTCGACTACACCTGCCCCTACGCGTACCTCGCGAGCGTCGCGGTGTCGGGGCTCGCGGCGCGCACCGGGCGCACCCTGCGCTGGCGCCCGATGCTGCTCGGCGGGGTGTTCCGCGCCCTCGACGTGCCGCAGCGCCTCTTCGCCACCGTGGGCCCGGCGAAGGCCGCCCACACCGCCCGCGACCTCGAACGTCAGGCCGCCCTCCTCGGCGTCGGGTTGGGCTTCCCCGCCGAGCACCCGCAGCGCTCGGTCGAGGCCCTCAGGGTGACCCTCGCCACGGGCTGCGACCCGCGGGTCATCGCAGGCTTCTTCGCGCGGTACTGGGTCGACCGGGCCCCCATCTCGACCCCCGAAGGCGTCACCGCCGTGCTCGAAGGCGCCGGGTACGGCCCCGCCGAGGTCGCCCGATACCGCGAGGCCGCCGAGGCGCCCGAGGCCCGCGAGGCCCTGAGGGCCGCCACCGACGAGGCCATCGCCCTCGGCATCTTCGGCGCGCCGGCCTTCCGTCACGATGACGCTTCCATCTACTGGGGCGCCGACCGCATGATCTTGCTCGAACCGCGACCCGACCCGACACCTCACCCGAGCCCCCGCACCATGCCCCACACCCTCGAAGTCTTTTTCGATTTCTCGTCACCCTACGCGTACCTCGGGCAAACCCAGGCCGAGGCCCTCGCGGCCCGCACCGGCGCGACCCTCGTGTGGCGCCCCATCCTCCTCGGCGGGCTCTTCAAAGCCATCGGCCAAGCCATGGTGCCCATGCAGACCTGGAGCGCCGCGAAGCAACAGCACACCCTCGTCGACATGGGCCGGTGGGCCGCGCACTGGCAGGTGCCCTTCCGCTTCCCTGACAACTTCCCGTTCAACTCGGTCAAGGCGCTGCGCGTGTGGCTGGCGCTGCCCGAGGCGCGACGCGACGCCTTCCGTCAGGCCGCGTACAACGCCGCGTGGGCCGACAACCGCGACCTCACCAGCGACGCCGTCCTCGCCGACCTCATCGGCGACGACGCTGAGGCCATCCTCGCGCGCACCCAAGACGCCGACATCAAACAACAGCTCATCGACAGCACCCAAGACGCTGTCGCCCGCGGCGTCTTCGGGGCCCCCACCTGGATCGTCGACAAGACCGAGCTCTTCTGGGGCCAAGACCGCCTCCCCTTGGTCGAACGCGCCCTCGCGGGCTGAGCGCCACCGGGGCCGGGCGTGCACTTCGAACACCCCCTCGCCCTCGCCCTGCTCGCGCTCGCCCTCGGCCTCACCTGGGCCTCGGCGACGAGCCCCCTCAGCCCCCTCCGGCGCTTCTCGCGCGGCCGTCGGTACGCGCTCCTGGTCGCGCAGACCCTCTGCCTCGGCGCCCTCGCGCTGGCGCTGAGCGAGCCGAGCCTCCGTCACACCCGACACCCACGCGCCGTGCTCCTCGTGCTCGACCGCTCGCGCTCGACCGATCACGTCGAGGGCCTCGCGACGCGGCTCCCGGTCTGGCTCCGCGAAGCCACCCGCGGCGCCCGCCCCGGCGATCGCCTCGGCCTCGTCGAGTTCGCCGCCACCGCCCACACCACCCTCGCGCCCGGCCCGGTGATCGAAGACCAGCCGCCGCCGGTCGGTGCGCTGACCCAGTCGCGCGACGCGAGCGCCCTCCGCGACGCGCTCCTGCACGCCCTCGGCGCGCTCCCGCACGACGCCGAAGGCCGCCTCGTGCTCCTCAGCGACGGCGACGAGACCCACGGCAGCGCCCTCGACGCCGCCACCCTGGCCGCCGCGGCGGGCGTCCCGGTCGACGTGCTCCCGCTCCTCCGACCGCCGCGCCGCGACGTGGCCGCGCGTCGGCTCCGCGCCGTCGACCGGGTGAGCCCCGGGAGCCCCGTCGATCTGGCCTTCGTGCTCCACAGCGACGTGGCCGTCGGCGCCACGGTGACCCTCCGCCGCGACGGGCAACCCCTCGGTCGAGAGCACATCGCGCTCAGGCCCGGCGAAGAGGTGATCCACCTCCGTGACACGCCCCTCGAAGCGGGGCTCCATCGGTACGAGGCGCGGGTCGAGAGCGACATTCCTGAGTTAGACTCAGTCAGCGGCAACGAGGCCGCGTACGCCTTCGTGCGGGTCACCGGCGAGGCCCGGGCCCTCGTGGTGGCCGGGCGCGCCGCAGAGGGCGGCGGCGAGGCCCTCGCCGAGGCGCTCCGCAGGGCTGGCATCGTCACCGACCGGGTGGGCCCCGGTGAGGCCCCCGGGAGCCCCGGCGCGTGGGCCCGCTACGACCTCGTCGCCCTTGACGACGTGCGCGCCCGTGAGCTCGACCCCGCCGCGCGCGCCACCCTCGGAGAGGCCGTGCGCACCCTCGGGTTGGGGCTCCTCATGGCAGGCAGCGACCGCGCCTTCGGCCCCGGCGGTTGGGCCGGAACCCCCGTCGAGGCCGTGCTGCCGGTGACCCTCGACCTGCGCAATCATCGCACCCGCGGCGACGTGGCGTTGGTGATCGTCATCGACCGCTCGGGCTCGATGGCCGAAGGCACCCGCGACGGCCGCTCGAAGCTCACCCTCGCCAACGAGGGCGCCGCGCGGGCCGCGGGGCTGCTTCACCCCACCGACCTCGTCGCCATCGCCCACGTCGACACCGAGGTCAGCTGGACCCTCCCCCTCCGCCGCGCCGACGACACCGAGACCATCACCCGCCGCGCGCGCGGCGCCGGCATCGGCGGCGGCGGGATCTTCACCGAGGTCGCCCTCGACGCCGCCTACGCGCTCTTGCGCACGCAGCGCGCCACGGTGCGCCACGTCTTGCTCCTCGCCGACGGCGACGACGCCGAGAACAGCGAGGCCTGCGCCCAGCGCGCGCGCCAGGCCGCCGCGACGAGCATCACCACCAGCGTGGTCGCCATCGGACGCGGCCACGACGAGCCCCACCTCGCCGCCATCGCCCGCGAAGGGCTCGGGCGGTACTACCTCACCGAAGACGCCCGCAGCCTGCCCGAGATCTTCACCGAAGACACCGCGCTGAGCGCGCGAAACCCCCTCCGCGAGTCGCCCTTCGTGCCGCGCTTCGTGCGCGCCTCGACGCTCACCCGGGGCGTCGACCTCGGGCGCCTGCCGACCCTCGACGGCTACGTCGTCACCGAGCTCCGCCCCCGCGCCGAAGCCCTCGCCCTCGCCCTCGACGACGACCCATGGCTCGCGCGTTGGGAGGTCGGAGCCGGGCGCGCCGCGGCCCTCACGAGCGACCTCGACGGGCGCTGGAGCGCTGACTTCCTCCGCTGGCCAGGAAGCGGCCCCTTGATGGGCCAGCTCGGCCGCTGGCTCCTCCGGGGCGTGCGCGACCATGACCTCAGGGTGACCGCCCGCAGCGACGGCGCCGTCATCACCGTCGAGGCCGAGGCCGAGAGCGCCCTCGGCGGCTTCGACTCGACCCGCGAGCTCGAAGCCCACCTGCTCTCACCCGGAGGCGTCACCACCCGCGTGCCCCTCACGCCGACCGCCCCCGGCCGCTACGACGCCCGCATCGACGCCGCCCGCCCGGGCACCTGGCTCGTCTCGGTGATCGACCCGAGCCGCGGCCTCGTCGGCGTCACCGGCGCCGAGGTCGTCTCCTCGGCCGAGCTCAACGCCCACCCCGGCAACGAAGCCCTCCTGGCGGCCATCGCCGACCGCACCCAGGGCGCCCTCAGGCGCGACCTCAACCGACTCTACGACGGCCCGCGGCGGCCCTTCGTCACGCAGCGCCCGCTCAGCCCCGCGCTCCTCGCCCTCGCCCTCGCGGCGGCCCTCGTCGCAGCGACCCTGCGGCGCGTGCCCGAGGGCGCCCTCGCCCGGCTGCGGCGCCCCAAGACCGGCCCGGCGCCCATTCCTGAGTCTGACTCAGCGACCCCGCAAGGCGCCCTCCTCGACCGGGTGCGCGAAGCCCGACGCGGGCCATCCGCTGCGACGCCGGCTGCGCAGCCTGGGCGCACGCCGAGCGGCCCGGCCGAGGGCGCCGTGCAGCCCCCCGACACGCCCGCGGGGCCGCCTCCTGAGGCCCCCAAAGGCCCGGCCGCGGGCCTCGACGCCCTGGTCGCCCAGAAGCGCGCCCGCCGTCAGGGGTGACGGAGCGCGGCCCATCGGGTAAAGACCAGCCATGTTGCTGGTGATCGATGTGGGCAACACCAACACGGTGTTGGGGGTGTACGCCGACGGCGTCTTGCGCGAAGATTTTCGCATTGAGTCGGCCCGCGGCAAGACCGCCGACGAGTACGGGGTCTTGCTGAGGGCGATGCTCGAGCTGCGGGGCATCAAGGCCGCAGACATCACCGACAGCGCGTTGGCGAGCGTGGTCCCGGCGCTCACTGAGACCTTCGTGCGCACGGTGAAGCGAGCCTTCGGGCACGACCCCATGGTGGTCGGGCCGGGCATCCGCACCGGCATGCCGATCCTCTACGAGCAGCCCCGCGAGGTCGGGGCCGACCGCATCGTCAACGCGGTGGCCGCGTATGAGCGCGTGAAGTCGGGCCTGATCGTGGTCGATTTCGGCACCGCCACGACCTTCGACGTGGTCTCGCCCAAGGGCGAATACCTCGGCGGGGTCATCTCGCCGGGCATCCAGATCTCGGCCGACGCCTTGTTCTCTCGGGCCGCCAAGCTGCCCCGGGTCGAGATCGCGCGGCCCCAGAGGGTGCTCGGGCGCAACACCCAACACGCCATGCAGAGCGGCATCGTGCTCGGGTATGTGGGCCTCGTCGACGGCATCGTCGCGCGGCTCCAAGACGAGATGGGCTTCCCGTGCCGCGTGTTCGCCACCGGCGGCCTCGCGCGGCTCATCGCGCCCGAGTCAAAGTGCATCGAGACCGTCGACGACAACCTCACCCTCGACGGGCTCCGCATCCTCTGGGAGCGCAACCGCGCGAACACCGCGGCGTGAGGGCGCGGCTCGGCAGGCTCGTCGCCCTCGGCGCGCTGAGCCTCGTCGCCGCCGCGCTGGCCCTCCACGTAGGCGCGGCGCCGCTCTCGTGGGCCCGGGCGCTGCGCGACCCCCAGAGCTTCGACGCCGCCATCGCCGAGGCCCGGAGCGCCCGGGTCACCCTCGGATACGTCGCAGGCGGCGCCCTCGCCCTGGTGGGCGCGGCCTTCCAGGCCCTCTTTCGCAACCCCCTCGGCGACCCCTACGCCCTCGGCGTGAGCGGCGGCGCCGCGCTCGGAGCGACCCTCGCCGTGCTCGCCGGCGCCGCCGCCGCCCTCGTGCCCCTGGCGGCCTTCGTCGGCGCGCTCTGCGCGATGCTGGCGGTGCTGGTGACCGCGCGGGCCTCGGGGCGGGTGGGCGCAGAGGGGCTCCTCCTCGCAGGGCTCGTCTCGAACGCCATCACCAACGCGGCCCTCTCGTTTCTGCGGAGCCTCGTCTCGAACGGCCGCGCCCAGGAGACCCTCTCGATCCTCCTAGGCGCCATCGCCGAGGAGCCCTGGGCCCGCGTCGGCCTCGTCTCGGTCTTCGCGGCCGTCGGCGCCCTCGCGCTGGTCAGCCTCGCCAAGCCGCTGAACCTCCTCGCCCACGGCCCCGACACCGCGGCGAGCCTCGGCGTGTCGGTGCCCAGGGTCGAGCTCGCGGTCTTTACGGCCAGCTCGCTCGTGGTCGCCGCCGTGGTCAGCGTGGTGGGCCTCGTGCCCTTTGTGGGGCTGATCGTGCCGCAGTACGCGCGGCGCTGGGTCGGGGCCGACCACAGGCTCCTCTTGCCCGCGAGCTTCTTCGCGGGCGCGACCTTGCTCGTCATCGCAGACACCGCCGCCCGGGCCCTGTTCACCTGGGTCGGGAGCGAGCCCCCGGTCGGCGCCCTCACGGCCCTCGTCGGCGGCCCGGTGTTTCTCACGATGTTGCGCAGACTGGGCGATTCGCGGCACGCTAGCGCCCCCCGATGAGCACCCCCGAAGAGCAGGTGTTGGCCGACACCTTCAAGAACGTCCTCGCTGGCTTTGCAGGGCAGACCGTCGAGCGCCGCCTGCGCCTCCGGCTCCAAGAGCCGGGCGACCATCAGCGCGACGAGGTCGCGATGTTTCGGCTGCTCCAGAAGGCGTGCCGCGAGTCGACGGAGCTCGCCGCCGCCCTCGAAGCCGCCGAGCTCGGAGCCGTCGCGAGCATGAACCCCAAGGGCGCCGACCCCCAGGTGGGCCGCCTCGTCAACGCCTTCAACCGCTTCGTCGAGGCGCACTGGCGCTGAGTGCCTGAGTCTGACTCAGTTTGTCAGCGCGGGCACTGGGCGTGGGCCATCTCGCAAGCCTCGGGCGTCTGCGCGAGGCGGTCGCAGTGGGCGCCCTCGCAGTTGCAGCCTCCGACACCTTCGCAGCGCTGCCCGCGCCACGCGTACCCGAAGAAGGCCGGGCAAAGGCCCTCGCCGCGCGCGTCTTGCGGAGCGCACGCAGGGTCGCCCGCGTCGACCGACTGCGCGCAGGCCCCGCGCTGGCGGTACGGGCGCCCCGGGCAGCTGCCCGACGCCTGAAAGGTCTCGCCGTCGCACCCGCAATAGGTCGCCAGGTCTTCGGTGCACGCCCGCAGCGCAACGCAGCGCCACGCCACGCCGCAACCCTCGGCCCCGTCGCACATCTGCCCGTTCGGACACTCGGCGCTCGACCGGCACGAGACCGTCGGCCCCGCGTCAACACACGCCAGCGCCGTGCACGCGAGGAGCCCCCCCTGACACGCGCAGCTGTTGCACCCGTCGGGAGACCCGCAGCGCTGCCCTTCGACGCACACATAGCCCCCCGGCCCCCTGCACACCGCGGCGTCGGCCGCCGCGTCACCCGTCGCGCCGCTGTCGGCCGCCCCGCCCGAGATCACCCCGCTGCACCCCAGCGTCGAGAGCCACACCCACAACATCGCGCGCTTCATCACCGTCTCACCTCGCCTCGTTGGCACAGCCTGGCCCATCTTCTTCGGGGCGCTGGGGTCACAATGAGAAGCGCGTGCCATCGGCCTCGCTGAGTCTGACTCAGGGGTGACGCCGACGCCTTGCGAAGGGGCCCCGAGGCCGCTACGGTGCGACGCCATGGCAACGGGGGTTGGGCAAGGGCGAGGGCGTCTCGGGCGCCCCGGGCAGAGCGCGGCCACGCTGACCGCCGGCGCCTTCGCGCTGCTCGGCGAGGTGGGCGTGGCGGGGCTCACCATGCGCGCGGTGGCCGAGCGGGCAGGGGTGAGCGAGGCCGCGGTCTTTCACCATTTCGCGAACAAAGAGGCGCTCCTCTGGGCCCTCGCGGGCGAAGTCGAGCGGCGCGAGAGCGAGCACCTCATGGCGGCGGTGGCCGAGGCCGAAGGGGGCCCCGAGGCCCTCGCCGCGATGCTCAAGGCCATGGTTCACTTTTACCGCGAGGCGCCGACGCTCTTCGAGCTGCGGTACGGGCTGCGGCTCAGCTTCTGCGCCCGCCCCGAGGGGGCCAAGGCGGGTCGCCCCTCACCCCTCGCCAAGGCCCTCTTCGGGAGCCTTGAGGCCCGCTTCCACAGCGACACCCACCGCGTGCCGGGTCGTCTCAAGGCGCGGTCGCTCGTGCGCCTCGTTCACGCCTTGGCTTTGGGGCTCTGCCAGCAAGAGGCCCTCGATCGGGTCGAGGGGGCGACGGTCGCCGCCGAGCGCGAGGCCCGGCTCAGCGCGGCCCTCAAGGTGCTCGCATTGGCGCTCGGGTCACATTCCTGAGTCACACTCACCCGCGGCGGGCGCGCAGGGCCTCCATGGCCTGGCGAAACGACTTCATCTGCGCGGCGATGTCTTGGGGCGCGAGGGGCGCCTGAGAGTCATACTGCACGGTCTCAAGGGTGCCCTCGGGGAGGCCCTCGAACTTCAGAAAGCGCGACGGCGCGGTGGCCCGGGCGGGGCCGCGGCCTGAGCGGGTCTTGGCGCGCACGAGGTAGAGCTGCTCCTTCGCGCGGGTGACGCCGACGTAGAAGAGCCTGCGCTCTTCGCCCGCGTCGATGGTGGCCAAGACGTCGGTGGCCTTGGGGCTGTCGGTGCGCGAATGGGGGATGATGCCCTCGTCGCAGCCGATGAAGAACACCGTGCCGAACTCGAGCCCCTTCGACCCGTGGAGGGTCGAGAGCGTCACCCGGTCGGTGTCTTCTTCTTCGTTCGAGCCGAAATTGAGCATCATGCGCGCGAGCACGGTGCTCGACTCGCCGACCCCGCGCGCCTCTGATTTCTCAAGGCTCTTGAAGAAGTAGTCGACGTTGCCCCAACGCTTGCCCGCGGCGATGGCGGTGGGCCCGGCGGCGATGATGTCTTCCTTCAGCTTGACCGCGACCGCCGTCTGCTGCGCCACGTCGTGGAGGGTGTTGTTCTTCTCAAGCGAGGCCCGGGCCCCGCGCACGATGCCCACGAACCCGCGAATCGACTCCTTGATCGACGGCGACAGGTCTTCGAGGATGTCTGCGCGCTCGCAGGCCGCGAAGAGCGAGATGCCACGCACGAGGGCGCTGCGCTCGAGCCGCGCGATGGTGACCTCGCCGATGCCGCGGGTTGGGTAGTTGATCACCCGACGCAGCGAGATCTCGTCTGAGGGGTGCACCGCGAGGCGGAGGTACGCGATGAGGTCTTTCACCTCGCGGCGCTCGTACACGCTCGTGCCGCCGATGAGGCGATAGGGGATGTTGGCCAGCCGCAGCGCCTCTTCGACGCCCCGCGAGAGGAGGTTCGAGCGATACAGCACCGCGATCTCGCGGCGCTTGTACCCGTCACGGAGGAGCTTCTGCGTCACCTCCATGACAAATTTGATCTCGCCCTCGTTCGAGTCACACTCGACGATTTTGCAGGGCTCGCCGCCCGGCTTGTCGGTGAAGAGGCGCTTGGGGTAAGCCCGAACCTGGCCCTCCATCACGGCGTTCGAGAGGTCGAGGATGGGCCGACGCGAGCGGTAGTTCTGTTCGAGCGCGAGGGTCTTGGCGCCCGGAAAGTGCTTGCCGAAATCGATGACGTTCGAGATGTCGGCGCCGCGCCAGCCGTAGATCGACTGGTCGTCGTCGCCCACGCAGAACACATTGCCGGCCTCGCCGACGAGCGATTTTACGAGCAAGAGCTGCGCGCGGTTGGTGTCTTGAAACTCGTCGACGAGCATGAACCGCACGCGGCGACGCCACGCCTCGCGGGCCGACGCGTCGTCGGTCAGGTGCTTGAGCGGCCAGAGGATCAGGTCGTCGAAATCGAGAGCCTTGAGCCGCTTGAGAGCCGCCTCATACCGAGGGAAGACCCAGTCTGCCACCTCGTCGTACTCGTTGCCGCCGTCGATGACGAGCTCGGCCGGGGTGCACATGCAGTTCTTGGCGCCCGAGATGCGGGCCACGATGGCCGCCACGTCGAGGCGTTTGACGTCGCCCTTGTGGTCGCGCAGAAGCTCTTTGACGAGGCCCGAGCAGTCGGCGCCGTCGTACACGACGAAGGCCTCGCCGCGCGGCATTTCGCGGCGCACGATCTCGCCGCCGAGGGCGTGAAAGGTGCTGATCCAGACCTCTTTGGCGGGCGGCCCGACGAGGTGCTCGAGCCGCTCTCGCATCTCTTGAGAGGCCTTGTTCGTAAAGGTCACCGCGAAGATCGCCCGGGCCGGGACGCCCGACAAGATCAGCCGCTCCATGCGCTGGGTGATCACCCGGGTCTTGCCGCTCCCGGCGCCCGCGAGCACCAGAGCCGGGCCGGTGCCATGTTCGACCGCAGCCTTCTGCGCAGGGTTCAGTGGGATGCCCATCGTTGCCCCCGACGCCGCTACCCCGAGCCGCACCGAAGGTCGAGTTTTGTGACCGAGCGCACAGCCCCCCCTTTCGCGCCACCGCGACCTGTCGGTACCCTCTCGGGTGCGTGTACGCCCTCGCTCGGTCGGTCTGTGTCGTCTTCGCTGCGACCGCGATGACAGCCTGTTCGCTCGTGCGCGACCCGGCCCTGCCCGTCGTACGCGACGCCCAGGCCGTCGCACCGCCACGCGACCAGGGCTCGGCTGAGTCAGACTCAGAAATTGCCGACCTCGGCCTCGACGCCCCCCTCGACGGCGGCTCCGATGCGCCCCCCGACCTCGCGAACGACCTCGCGAACGACCTCCCGAACGATGCACCGGCTGACGCGCAGGCCGACACCCCGAGCAGCGACGCGGGCCTCGACGCTGACGTCCTGCCCCTCGATGCGCCCCGCGACACGGGCTTCGACATCACCGTCGCGCCCCCCGACGGCGGCTACGTCGTCAGGCTCGGAGACGCGAGCGCCGACTGCCCAGCGTTTGTGCCCCGCGACGCGACCGCGGCCGCGGCCATCCCCGCCGCCTGCGGCTTCAACGGCGACAGCGGCACCGTCTACCCCGCGCGCGGCGCCGCGGGGTACTGCAACGCCGACCCCGCGGCGGGGTGCCAGCCCTGCGCCGAGACGTGGCAGATCTTCGACGACCCCGTCGCCCTCACCACCGCCGCGCCGCTCGGCGGCTACGGCGACGGTTGCTTCGCGGCCGCGGCGCGCCCCCCCGACGTCACCCTCGGCGGCTGGAGCGCACTCTCGGGGTATCCGCTCTGTTACACGCGGAATTCGCGCATCGCCCCGGGCACCAGCTGCCAGCGGGTGGCCCAGAGGGTCTACTTTCACACGCGGCTCCATTTCGGGGCCCTGCGCCCCGACGAGAACGTCGAGGGCCTGATCGAATTCCTCTCGGGCCGCGTCGATGACGCGCTCTTCGCGACCTTCGTCTACCGCGACGGCGCGACGCTCAGCCCGCCGTCGCTCCGCATGTGGATCGAGACCAACTTCACTACCCCGTGCTCTGAAGAGGCCCAGCGTCAGACCGGCGGGTGCCGCGACACCCCCGATCGCCTCCGCCGTGTGGGTGCCCGCGTGCCCCTGCCGCCCGGCGCCACAGACCTCTACCTCACCCTCATCGACGCCTGCGAGGGCAACCAGGAGCTTCGGCATTTCGAGCTGCTCTATGCGGGTCGCGGCATGCCGCAGTGCCCCGCCGATCGCGATCGCTGAGCGCCGCCCGGGCCTCGACCCCGCACCGCGTCGCGGATTTGTTCAAGAACGGGGCACGGCGCTTGGCACGCGCTTCGTGGTGGCGGTAGTGTCGCGCGCAACGTCTGGGGCGCTGTTTCTGCCCTGCGGGAGCTTTCTCATATGGTTCACCCACGTCATCTCTTGATCGCCGCGCTCGCGGCGAGCGCCCTCGGTTGCGGTGGTTCGGTGGTCACCGGTCGTGACAGCGACGCGGCCGCGGGCGATGTGCCGACCCAGGTCGACACGGGCTCGTTCATCGACGCTGGCGCTGACGTGGGCCCCGCGATCGACACGGGCTTCGACGCAGGCCAGCCCGACACCCGGGTGCCGCGCTGCGGTGACGGCATCCTCGACCCCGGCGAGAGCTGCGACGACGCCAACAACCGCGACGGCGACATGTGCTCGGCGATGTGCCGCTTCGAGGCGCGCTGCGGCGACAACATGGTGCAATCGTCGTTGGGCGAGCTCTGCGACGACGGCAACAATTTCTCGGGCGACGGCTGCCGCTCAGACTGCCGCTCGACCGAGCGCTGCGGCAACATGATCGTCGACACCGCGGTGGGCGAGGTCTGTGACGGCACCCCCAACTGCGGCCCAGACTGCCGCACCATCGTGTCGTGCGGCAACGGCCGCGTCGAGCCCGGCGAGCAGTGCGACGACGGCAACACCACCCGGTGGGACGGTTGCGGCCCCGATTGTCGCCGCGAGCAGGCCCTCGGCATCAACCGCCTCTCGATCGTGACGAGCGGGCAGATGCTGGGCTGCGATTTCTCGGGCGACGGCCGCCCCGACAACGCCTTCGGCGGCGCCCTCGGGCCCGCGGGCGGCATCCTGAACTCGTTCATCTCGAGCGCCGTCACCAACGGCCAGGTGCTCATTCAGCTCGGCTTTTTGAACCTCACCGACCCGCTCGGGCAGAACCTCCCGAACGCGCGGGTGGGCTGGGTGCTCGGCGCCGACGCCGACAACGACGTGGCCAACAACGGCATCCCCGGCAACCCGCGCTTCGTGCAGCGCGCCTCGCTGAACGCGATGACCCTCTTGCCGCAGGCCTCGTTCCAGAGCACGAGCTTGATGGGGCGCCTCGCGGGCGGGCCCGAAGACATTCGCCTCGCGCTCGGGGCTGGGCCCATCGGTGACTTCAACTTCCGTGTGCTCCGCGGGCGCATCAGCGGCACCCTCGTGGCCGACACCACCAACGAGCGTATCACCGAGCTGCGCTCGGGCGTGCTCTGCGGGGCCATCCCCGCGAACGACCTCGCGATGCTGCAAAACCCCGCGGGCATGCTGCCCGGCGGCGGCGGCGGCGGCATGATGGCCATGTCGAGCTTCCTCGAACTCCTCGTCGGCGGCCAGCGCGTGCTCGTGGTCAACATCGGCCCCCAGCAGCCCGACATCGACCTCGACGGCGACGGGCTCGAGCGCTACGAAGCCACCATGGGCTCGGGCAACCGCCCGCCCGAGATCACGGCCTGCATCGACGGCAACGGCACGCGCATCCCGGGCCGCCAGTGCCAGCTCGACCCCCGCATGGCCGACGGCTTCTCAGCGGCCTTCCAGCTCGGCGCCGAATGGATCACCCTCCGCGGCATCACCGACCGCACCACCGGCGGCGGCGGCATGGGGGGCGGCCGGGCCGACGCCGGGGCGGCCCCGGGCGACACCGGCCCCTGACCAAATTTCATGAAGTTTCAACATGTTATACCGCTGTTACTCACCGCCTCGCTGACGGGCTGTGGTGACAGCGGCCCCGACGCGTCAGCCCTCGGCGACGGCGGCGCGGGGGCGTGGGTCGCCATCGCCGGCGGTTCTTGTAACGCGCGCGAGCGTCGCTACGCCGAGCTCGCCTCGCCGCACGTCGAGCCTGACGCAGGCGCCATCGCGTGGCTCTCGAACCCGCCCTCCTCGGGCCCGCACTACGGCCAGTGGGCGCGCTGGGGGGCCCGGGCCAACATCGCCCGCGGATACTGGGTTCACAACCTTGAGCACGGCGGCGTGGTGTTCGTGCATCGCTGCACCAGCGGCACCTGCGACGGCGTGCAGTCGCAGCTCGTCGCGGCGACGCAGGGCTTTCCGAACGATTCGGCGTGCAGGCCCACCGAGACCGAGCCCGCCCGCATCCGGGTGATCGTCACCAACGACGCTGAGATCGAAGCGCCGGTGATGGGCGCGGCTTGGGGCTGGGTCTACGCCGCCGACTGCGTCGACCCCGCGTCGATGCGAAGCTTCTTCACCGCCCACGTCGGGCGCGCCCCCGAAGATTTCTGCTTCGAGGGCTCGATCTAACGCCGCACGATTTCGCCTATTTTGCGCGGGTGATGGCGGCCATCACTTCGCGGTACCGCGCCGCCATCGAGAGCCCCGAGAGGCCCTCTGACCAGGCCTCGGGGCCGAGCGCGTAGAGGGCCCCGACGTGGCCTCTAAGGCCGTCGCCCGCGCTGGGGTTGCGCCACCAGTCGTCGTCGAAGCGGTCTCGCATCGCCCCGAACAACAACGACTCGACCGCGGCGCCGCGGGCACGCGCGGCCCATCGGTCGCCCCAGAACGAGCTGCGGTCGAGCGCGCGCCCCGCGATCACCACCGCCCAGGCGGGGTCGAGGCGCACCCGCCAGGCCCGCTCGATGGCCTCGACGAAGCGCGTCGCGAGCTCGGCCTCGCGCGACATCACCGCGTGGGCGTACGCTGCGAGCGCGGCGTCACGGCGCACGCGCAACACCTCGGCGTGGAGCGCTTCGAGCATCATCCGTTCGCGGGTCGCGCCCTCGACGCCGAGAGCCCGGGTGAGCCACACCCGGTCGAAGACGAGGCGCCGCCCGAGCGCATGAAAGGCCCACGGCGCCGCGCGGTCGAGGCCGCGACGGTGACCCGGCGAGGGCCCGCCCGAGAGGTTCATCGACAGGGCCGCGCTCATGGCGCCGAGCACCTCGGCGGCGTACCAGCCGGCCACCCCAGGGCGCCCCGCCACCACCGCCGAGCGGCCCGCTTCGAGCCCCCAGAAGCCGACACCTTCGGCCTCGGCGCGGCTGCGAAGCAGGCCCGAGCGCACCCCGCCGACGGCTCCGCCGAGCCCCAACCCGAGGCCCCACCGCGCAGCCTCCTCGGCCCAGATCGCAGACGGAAAGCCGCGCGCCACAGCGGGCGCCGCGAGGCTCCGGAGGCGGTCTCCGAGGGTGAGCCGCAGCGGGTCGACCCCCTCGGCCCGCAGCACCGCCGCGTCGAGCTCGTGCAAGAGGTCGTCGGTCGCATCGAGCGTCGGCGCCGGGTCAAAGGCCCCAAAGCCCACCCGCGCGACCACCGGCGCCTCAAGCGCCGCGAGCCCCTCACGCAGCGCCTCGACGGCCACGCGCGCCGCCCGACGGAGCCCCCCGAGCTCGGCCTCGGCGCCCTTCAAGAGCGCCTCTCGGCGGGCGCGGTTTGCGTCACCCAACGACACCGACGCGACGACATCAAAGCGCACCGCCGGACGCTGCGGCCTCAGCGTCAACGACACCGCCCCCCGCGCCGCATCATACGCGGCACGCGCGCGACGGGTCGCATACACCAACGCGGCCTCGCCGAGGAGCGTCGCCCGGTGCGCATCGAAGACCGCGATGGCCGCGGCGTCACGCGCGAAGCCGGCGCCGTTGACCCGAGGCCCCTCGCCGGGCCCCTCGCCGCGTGCGAGCCAGAGCGCGTCGCGGGCCTCTTCGTTCAAGAGCGCCTCGGCGGCGAGCTCGCGCGCTTCGAGCGAATGCGGAGTGGCTCTCATCACACCCTCTCGCCTCACGAGGCGTCTTCAGAGGCCTTGACCACCATGAGCTTGCGGCGCTTGCCCGGCACGACCCCTGCGGCCTCGAAGGCCTTTCGGTAATCAGCGAAGCGCCCCCCTGCGCGCATCGCGTCGTACACCGCACGCCCCGCGCGCTCGCCGCCTTGCGCGAGCACCCACTCGATCCACGCCCAGCGGGCGCTCGTCGGGCGCACATCGGCCCGGCCCTTGAGCCCCTTTCGCAGCCGGTCAAGACGCCCCTCGACCACCTCGATGCCCGCGAACGGGAGCCCATCAAGCGGCGTCTTTCGCTTCGACACAAAGGGCGCGATGCCGAGCGCGATCGGGTTCACCTTCGAGAGCTGCGTCACGAACGCCACGCACTCATCGATGTCTTCGTCGGTCTCGCCCGGGAGCCCCACCATCAAATAGAGCTTCAAGGTCTGCATCTGGTGCGCCCGCGCGAGGGCCGCGGCGCGCTCGAGGTGCTTCACCTTGGCGTGGCGCTCGAGCATCGCGCGGAGCCGCTCGCTCGGCCCATCCATCGCGGTGGTGAGGGTGCGATACCCGCCGCGCTTCAGCGCGCCCACGAAGGCGTCGGTCAGACGGTCTGGGCGGAGGCTCGACAGCCCCACGCCCCGCCCCTGATCGGCCAGCGTGTTGACGAGCTCGACGATCTTCGGATGATCGCTCACCGCGGCCCCGACGAGGCCCACCTTCTTCGCGTCGTCGGGGATGATCGACAGGATCTTCTCGATCGGCGCGAGCCGCATGCCCCCGTTGGTCGAGCGGCGCATCACGCAGTACTGGCACCCCCGCGAGCAGCCCCGCTCGGTCTCGATCAAGAACATGTCTGACAGCTCGGTGTCGGGCGTCATGATCTGCGCGTAGGCGGGCAGGAGCTCGTCGCGGGCCTTGGCCACCGGGGGCAGCGCCTCGCCGTGCAGGCCCGGCACCCAGACGTGGTCGATCTCAGCGAGTTTGCGCTCGCGTTGGGCCCGGTCGTGGGTCGACAAGAGCACGTCGAAGACCTGGTGCACCACGTCTTCGGCCTCGCCGATGATCACCGCGTCGACGTACGCCGCGAGGGGAACGGGGTTCGAAAAGGTCAGCGGCCCCCCGCACAAGATAAACGGGTACCGCCCGCCCTCGCGGTCTTCACGAAAGACCGGAACCCCCGCCAACTCAAGCGCCTGAAGCATCGTGCCGAGCTCACCCTCGTACGCGACCGAGAGCGCGATCACCGGGCAATCGCCCACCGGACGCTGCGACTCATAGGTCAAGAGCGGCTCCCGCGACTGCAAGGCCCCCGCGACGTCGTCGGGCAAGAACGCGCGCTCCGCCACCATCTCGGGCCGCTCGTTGAGCGCCCGGTACATCAGCTGAAACCCGAGCGAGCTCATGCCGACCGAGTAGGGCGACGGGTAGAGCAGCGCGACCCGATCGGGCGCATCGCGGAAGAGGGTGCCCCGCTCGCGGGCGAGGCGCTGGCGAATGATGTCTCGTTGGCTTGGCACGATGTGATTTCTGCGACGCTTGATAGGCCAGGCCGTGGCAGCTCGGCAAGCGACGGGGCCCCAAAGCGCACGGGCGGTTGCGCGCCCGCCGTCGCTTTTGTTAGTGCTCGGGGTGGCCGTATGTTGAAGAACGCCGTCAGGGTAGGGTCGATGCTGGTCTTGGGCGGGCTGGCCGCGTGCTCAGGGGCCGGGCCCTACGGGCACGCCCGCACCTATGTCGAGACCGACGCCGAGCGCGGGTACGTCGCCCGGGCCGAAGAGCCTGTGTACGACGAGGTGCGGCGCATGCCCGAGCAGTACCAGGGGCGGCTCTTGACCTTCTTCGGGGTCGTGACCGATGTCGCGCCGGGCCCTGAGGGCACCCTGCGCGTGGCGCTCCAGCAGCGCACCCATCAAGAGCGCCATCTCTGCGAAGACGAGAGCGACGGCACCTGCCGGGTGACCATCAACGCCCGCGACGGGGGGCCCCTCACGGCGGTGCTCAGCCTCCGTGGCGAAGACCGCGACGGCGAACGGCGGCTTCAACAGAACAGCCTCGTGCGCGTGTTTGGTTCTGTGACGCCGGGCGAGTATGATGCGAATGGCGGCCCGGTGCTCCGGGTCGAGTGGTATCGTCACTGGCCGCGGGGCGAATACGTCACGACGCAGAGCGCGGGTGTGATGCGGCGTTGACGCGGTGGGCCGTGAACGGGGCATAACGAGGGCGGGCAGATTTTTGTTCCGCCGTCGGATGAAGCGTCGAAAGTGTCAGCACGTTAGAGCGGCACGCATCGTGCGAAGGCCGGGCGAACGAAGGAGTTTGGAGCCTATGATGAAGATTCGCAGTCTTGCAGTTTCAGCGGCGTTGATGATGGCCTTTGGGTCAGGCTGTGTGATCGTCGATGACACCGACCCGACCCCGACGGTGCCTGGCGCCTACGAGGGCTGCTCGGGCGTCGGCTCGGCGTGCCTCGACGGCACCACCTGCCTCACCTCGCCCATCGTCTCGACCCCTGGCGTGTCGGCCTCGCTCTGCACGCGGCGCTGCGTTCCGGGCGCCCAGTGCCCGAGCTCGGCCGGTCGGCCCACCAGCTGCGTGGTGCAGGCGGGCGCCTCCGAGGGCACCTGTTACGAGAACTGCGCATCGAACGTCGACTGTCGCGTGGGCACGGTCTGCCGCAGCATCGCGGGCGGCCCGAGCATCTGCGTGCCCCCGGTCTCGTGATCTGACGCCCCTCCGCTTCGACCGCGCGTCTGCAACTTCCCGTCTCGACGTCGGCCCGGTGAGGGTGGTACCCGCGTAGGGGTGCCACGGCCTCACTGGCGATGGGTCTTCACCTTGCTCCTGCTCGGGTGCGGCGACGAGACCGGCTCACCCAAGAGCTACGACCGCTGCAACCCCGGCGACCTCTGCGGTCTCGGCACGGCCTGTCTGCGGGCGCCCTTCACCGCGGGTCCGAGGCCGCTCACGCTCTGCACCTACAGCTGCCAGTCTGACACCGATTGCCCTGGGTTTTCAGCGCGATGCGTCTTGGGCGACGACGGCTCGGGGCCCGTCACCCGCTGCGTCCGGAGCTGCGACGACGACGACGACTGCCGCGCGGGCACCCGCTGCCGCAGGGTGAGCACCGCCCAGGGCGTGGCCTCGTACTGTGTGCCCGAAGAGGGCGACCGCGCGTGCACCCAGACCGCCGATTGCGCGCCCTTTCTGGCGAGCTGCGAGTCGGGGCGCTGCGCCTGGCGCTGAGCCGGGGCTCAGCCTTCGAGCCGCGCGAGCTCGTCTTCGGTGAGGTCGAAGTTCGCGAAGACGTTCTGAACGTCGTCGTGGTCTTCGAGCACGTCGATCAGCCTGAGCACCTGTTCGGCGTCTTTGCCCTCGATCTGCACGACGTTCTTCGCGACCTGCGCGAGCTGCGACGATTTCACCTCGATCTTGGCCTCTTCGAGGGCGCCCCGCACCACGTCGACCACCGAGGGCCCCGTGCTCACGAGCCACTCGTCGCCGACGTCGACGAGGTCTTCGGCCCCGGCGCCGAGCGCGACCTCGAAGAGCTGCTCTTCGGTGGCGGCCTTCTTGGCGAGGCGAATCTGCCCTTGGCGGTCGAAGGCCCACGAGGCGGTGTTGCTCGTGCCGAGCACGGCGCCACACTTCTCGAAGATCTTGCGAATTTCGGCCACCGTACGGTTACGGTTGTCGGTCAGCGCTTCGATGATGAACAGCGTGCCCCCAGGGCCCGTGCCCTCGTAGGTGAGCTCTTCGTAGGCGACCCCTTCGAGCTCGCCGGTGCCGCGCTTGATGGCCTTCTGAATGTTGTCAGTCGGCATGTTCTCGGCGCGGGCCGTGTCGACGGCCTTGCGGAGCCGCGGGTTGCCGTTCGCATCGCCGCCGCCCAGGCGCGCCGCGACGGTGATCTCTTTGATGAGCTTCGTCCAGGCTTTGCCCTTCTTGGCATCGGCAGCGCCTTTTTTACGCTTGATGGTCGACCAACGTGAATGTCCGCTCATGATGTGAGAACCTCGAAATCGTGGCACCCGCCCAGGGCAGGTCTGCGCCCCCGCGAAGGGTCGGCGAAGGTACCTCACACCCGCGAAACCGCGCAAGACAAGCCATTCGCGAAAAGGGCGCGGGGCCCGCGCTTTCTCTTTGACGGTGACGCGCGCCCTGTGGTTGTATCCGCATCCCGCTGCGAGGATGGCGGAATGGCAGACGCACTAGCTTGAGGTGCTAGCGGGTAACTCCGTGGGGGTTCAAGTCCCCCTCCTCGCACTCTTGAGAGCCTTGAATCAGCGATGGTTCAAGGCTCTCGGCTTTTGGGCCCCTCCGATGGGGTGTCTGCCCGCGTCTGCCTCGGGCTTCGTCGCGTCGCTGTCGATTGTGCTTGACGGTCTGTGTGCGAGGCTTCAGTCTCCGCATCCCGCTGCGAGGATGGCGGAATGGCAGACGCACTAGCTTGAGGTGCTAGCGGGTAACTCCGTGGGGGTTCAAGTCCCCCTCCTCGCACTCTTGAGAGCCTTGAATCAGCGATGGTTCAAGGCTCTCAGCCTTTGGGCCAACGTACGGAGGCATCGGTGGTGTCGCAGGTCTGGTGGTTGGTCGATGCCGCGGGCGAGCGTGCGGGGCGTCTGCACGCGGTGCCCGTGTCGGCGCAGCATGTCGGCTTGATGCTTCGGCCCGAACCCGAGGCCCGCCGCGCGCCGACCCTCGACGCGACCCGAGAGGCTTTGGCGCGCATGCACGCGTGGGCGCGCGAGGGCGGCCGGGCGGCGCTTGAGGCGCGGGTGCAGACCGAGCGCGAGGGGCAGCGCTTCGCGGCCTTCGCAGAGGTCGCAGACGAGGCGCTCCGCGGGGCTGACTTTGTCGAAGACGGCGGCCGGTGGGAGTTCTCGGCCTCGCTCGAAGACCCGCGCTTTCGCGAGACCATCGCGCGCTTTGACCGCGGGCCCCTGCGCTGGCAGGTGCTCACCCTCGGCCACGACGACGCCTTCGCGCGGGCGGCGGGGCTCCTCACGGCGACCGCTGCGGGCGACCCGGGCAGCGACGACGACGACGACGCGGTCGCGTTCTTGGCGGCGCTCCGCGACGCGCCGGGCGAGGCCCTCGAGGTCATCGTGGGCTGCCTCGACGCGCAAGACCGCACGCTCGCCGTGGTGCAGGTCGCGGGGCCCTCGGCGACGGGTCGGGTGGTCTATCTCGGCGTCACCCCTTCGTGTCGGGGGCTCAAGCTCGGGCGACAAGCCTGGGCCCACGCCCTCGCGCGGCTCGGGGCCCTCGGGGCGCGGCACTACGTCGGCGGCACACACCGCGACAATCGCCCCATGCTCTCGCTCTTCGGCGCCTTCGGTCTTGAGGCCAACCAGGCGCTCCGGCGCTATCGCCTTCGAACGAGCGCGGGCGCATTGCCAGCGGGCCGCCGTGGCCCCTAAGGTTGCGGGGTGCTGAGCGTCGCGTGGGTCGAGGCCTTGTCGCCCTGGCGCCTCTTCGGCGGGGTGCTCGGGCTTTGGGTGTTGGTCTCTGCGCTGGCCTCGGCGCTGGGCTTTCTGGCCGAACGGGCGCTGCGCACGAAGACCCTCTTCGCGGTGCCGCGCTTCGCCGGGCAGTACCGCTTCGAGCTCTTGGGGAGCGCCGTCTTCGTGCTCACCGCCTCGGCCGCGGTGACCCTCGCGCTCTCGCGGCGCTGGGTGCATTTTTCGGCCTCGACGCCGCGCGACCACCTCGTGACCTTCGCGTCGATGACCCTGGGGTTTCAGGTCTTTTACTGGTTCGCCCACCGGGCCATGCACCACCGCCGGCTGGTGTTCTTGCACCGCTGGCATCACCGCTCGCAGGTCACGACGCCCTTGACCGGGCAGTCGACCAGCCTGGGCGAGGCGCTGGTCTGGCAGCTCGGCTACGTGGGCCTCGCGGCGCTGTTGGCGCGGGCGTTACCGTTCACCTTTGAGGGCTGGGTGGGCTACCTGGTCTTCAACGTGTTCGGCAACGTCTTCGGGCACAGCAACATCGAGCCGACGGCCCCCGTCGCGGCCACCCGGTGGGCGACCTGGTTCGCCAACGCGTTCATCTACCACGCGCTCCATCACGCCCGGTGGACGGGGCACTACAGCTTTCAATCAGCCCTGATGGATCGCCTCATGGGCACCGAGTGGCCCGACTGGCCCGCGCTGTACGCCCAGATCGTCGCCGGGCGCCCGCTCACGTCGCTCAAGGCCCGCGGCTGAATAGCTCGCGCACGATTTTCGTCGAAGCTTTTCACCCGCTGGGCGACCATCGGGATTCACTGAATGAGCTTGAGAGAGGGGCGATCCATGGCGAAGTCTGCGAAGCGTGAATGGGCTGCGTGTTTTGGGGTGTTGGCGCTCTTGGTCGGCGTCGGCACGGTCACCACCTTCGCGGCGCCCCGAAGGGCCCAAGCGCAGCAGCAGCCCGCGCGCACCCCCGAGCAGATCTTCAACCGCGCCTGCGGCCGGTGTCACCCGGGCGGGGGCGAAGACATCGGCCCCGACATTCACAACGCCAACAAGACCGTCGAGCAGATGACCACCATCATTCGCAACGGCACCAAGCGCATGCGGCCCATCACCCCGGCGCGCCTGAGCGACCCCGACCTCGAAGCCATGCTGCCCTACCTCCGCAGCCTGCACGCCGTGCACTGAGAGGCGCGCGCCGCGGGTTGCCTTCGCGGCACACCTGTGGCCCGATCGCCGGAATGGTGCCCCAACCCCTCGCCTTCGCCCTCGGCGCCCTCTCTTGGACGGCGGCCGAGTACGCGCTCCACCGTTTTGTCGGGCACGGGCCGAAGCTGCGCGTCCCCGAGGGGCTCGCGGCGCGGCTGAGCCCGCAGGGGCTCCTCGCGGGGTTTAACGCCGAGCACCTCGCTCACCACGCCAACCCGCAGTATTTTGCGCCCACCGCGCACAAGCTCGCCGCCGCCGGGGTGGTGATCACGGGCCTCTACGCCCTCGGCCGCCCGCTCACCTCGCCCGCCACGGCGCGCGCCTTCGCTCTCGGCTTCGGGGTGTTCTTCGGGGGCTACGAGCTGCTCCACCGTCGCATCCACACGCACCCGCCGCAGACGGCCTACGGGCGCTGGCGACGGCAGCATCACCTTCAGCATCACCATCGCTCGCCCCGCGACAACCACGGGGTCACCCACAACCTCTTCGATGTGCTCGGCGGCACCGCGGTCGCCCTCGGGCGCGTGAAGGTGCCCCGTCGCCAGGCGCCCGGGTGGATGCTCACCCCCGACGGCGAGCTCAAGCCCGAGTACAGCGCCGCGTACGAGCTCGTCGGCACCCGCCCCGAGGCGCAGGGGTGATGTTTCACAGACGTTTCATCGCGTTTCATCTGGCGCTGAGCCTCGCCGGCTGCGCGGAGCCCGAGCCTGCCGCCGTCGACGCCGCGGGGGCGCTCGGCGACGCGGCCCTCGACGACCTCGGGGCCCCCGACGACGACGCGGCCTCGCGCTGCCCGGCGCGCCCCGAGGCTCCCGCGGCGTGGCGCCCGGGGCCGTCGCGCGGGCCTCAAGATGACAGCCTTCGGGTGAACCACCTCCAGGTCGAGGGCACCCACAACAGCTACCACCTGCGGCCCCCGAGGGTGATCGCCGAGTGGGACTACGCCATGGAGCCCCTCGACGTTCAGCTCGGTCAGCAAGGGGTCAGGGCCCTCGAGCTCGACCTCCGGTGGGACGCGACCTGCGAGCGTTTCAGAGTGTTTCACCTCCCGGGCCTCGACGCCCGCTCGACCTGCGACGCCTTCGTCGAGTGCCTCGCCGTCGTGCGCGACTGGTCACACGCGCACCCCGGCCACCATGTGCTCTTCGTGCAGCTCGAACCCAAAGACAGCTGGGACGCTGAGACCGCCGAGCGGCGCCTCGTCGCCATGGAGCGCGAGATCGTCTCGGTGTTTCACCGCGACCAGATCGTGACGCCGGGTGAGGTCCAGGGCGCGGCGCCGAGCCTCCGCGCGGCTGTCACGACCCGCGGCTGGCCGACCCTCGGCGAGACCCGCGGCCGGGTGCTCTTCTTCATCGACCGCAGCGACAGCCTCCGAGAGGTGTACACCCACGGCGGGCGCGACCTCGCCGGGCGCCTCGCCTTCATCGACGCCGAACACGACGCGCCCTACGCCGCCGTGCGGGTGCTGAACAACCCCGCCCACGCGGCCCTCGCGGCGGCCCTCGACGCCAACTTCCTCGTGCGCGTCTTCAGCTGGACCGCCGGCGCCGCGCCCCTCACCGACCAGGAGCGCGACCTCGCCTTCGCCTCCGGCGCTCACATCGTCAGCACCGATTACCCCGGCGCCATGGCCCGCGATGGCCGCCCGGGCATCGCCGTGCCCGACGGCGCCCCCTCACGCTGCAACCCCGTCACCGCCCCGCGCGGATGCGCCGCAGCCGCCCTCGAAGCGCTCGGCGATGCGGGGCGATGAAACAAATCTGAAACACAGATGAAACATCATGCGAGATCGCGCCCGACGGCGACATGCGCGCGCTGTCGCACGAATACGGAGGTAGAAGACGATCTCCGGCACGCCACGCGCATCGCGGCGGTTGACCCATGAGACACCGGCTCGCATCGCTTGGCTTCGCGGTCTTCATCTGCGCCGCGGCGTCGGCCCGCGCGCAGGGCACCGTCGAGCCCATCGGCACCCTCGAAGGTGACTATCGCCGCCATTCGCATGAATTTGAAGGGCGCGACGGCTTCGTCATCCGCCGCGCGCGGGCGGGGCTGCGGTTTCGGCCGAGCGAGCGCTTCGACCTCAGGCTCGTGGCCGAGCTCGCGCGGGCGACGCCGGGCATCCTCGACGCGTTCGGCGCCGTACGGCTCATCGAGGGCTTTGAGCTCAACGTCGGGTACTTTCGTAACCCCAACATGCTCACCGGGCGCGACGAGCGCGCATGGATGACCCCCGTGCCCGAGCGCGCGATGATCACCGCGGCGCTCTGGCCGAACCGAGACCTGGGCTTCGAGGTGCATTGGTTTCCGCGGCGATGGCCTGTCGAGGTGTGGGCGCGGGCGGGCAACGGCGTGTCGAACCCGCTCGGGCCCGAAGACAGCACTCCGACGGCGGTGCTGCGGGTCGACGGGGCCTTCGGGCGGCTCCACGCCTGGGGTTCGCGCGGGCAGCGCTTGGGCTTGAGGGTGGGCGCCGCGGTAATGCGCGGCGATGCGCCCGAGCGCCCCGGGCCCGCGGGCGTCACCGAGATGGGGTTTCAGTTCTTCAGGCCCGTGACCATCGTGGGCGCGCGGCTCACCATGACGGGCCACCTGCGCGCCGTGGCGGGGCCGGTTCAGCTCACCGTCGAGGGCGGGTGGGAGCGCGACGCCCGCGCCCGCGACACCGACGACAACCCGCTCACGCCGCGCGACCCCGTCGGCGCGATCGACACCTACGGCGCCATGGGCGAGCTCTCGTGGATGCTCACGGGCCACCACCGCGTGTCGGGCGAGTGGCCGTGGAGCCCGCGTCAAGACCGCCCCTATGGGGCCATCGAGCTCGCCGCGCGGTTCGAACGGAGCTGGTTCGCGCAGGGCGCCGACGACGTGCCCGGCGGGGGCGTCGCCGCGGCGGCGGGGGCCCTCCGCTGGTGGCCCAATCGCTGGTCAGGGCTCGCGCTGGCGGTGTACCTCCATCGCTTCGACCGAGCCCCCCTCGAAGCCCCCGCGCAGACCTCGGGGTGGAATGCCGTGCTCAGGGCGGTCGTTCGGGTGCCATGAAGACCCTCCGGGCCCTCGCCGCGCTGCTCTTGGGCCTTTGGTTCGTGTCGGGGCTCCTCTTGTTCGTGTTTCAGCGACGTTTCATCTTCGCCTCGCCCGGCCCTACGGTGGCGCCGGTGGCCCCCGGGGCGCGCCGCCTCGACCTCGCGACGGGGGCCGGCTGGTCGGTCACGGCGCTGCACTGGCCGGCGCCGCGGGGGCACCGCACGGTGGTTCATTTTCACGGCAACGGCGAGCAGCTCGCGTGGCAGCGCGAGATGGCCGAGGCCTGGCGCGCCGCCGGCTACGGCGTGGTCGCGATGGAGTACCCGGGCTACGGCGTCATGGCCGACGTGGCCCCCTCGGAGGGGGCGCTGCTCAGAGCGGCTGAAACGCTGTTGCAACATCTTGAAACATCACCCGAGACCCCGAGCGAGCGCTTGATCTTGCAGGGCTTCTCGCTCGGCACCGGGGTGGCGATCGAGATGGCGCGGCGCGGTCACGGCGGGGCCTTGGTGCTGCTCGCGCCCTACACCTCGATGCGCGAGATGGCGGCCCAACGGATGCCCCTTTGGCCCACCGGCTTGATGCTCCTCGACCGCTTCGAGAGCGCGTCGCGAGCGCCCGGGGTGCGGCAGCCCGTGCTCTTGCTCCACGGCGCCGAAGACACCCTGATCTTGCCCGAAATGAGCGAGCGCCTCGCGCGGCGCTTTCGCCGGGCCGAGCGGGCGGTGATCGACGGCGCGGGGCACAACGACCTCTTCGCCCGGGGCACCCCTGAGATCGTGGCGCGGTTGGCGCGCTTCGCCCCGCCCGTGATCGACGCCGCGGCGCGATGAGCGGCGTCTACGGCACGAGGGCGATGCAGTGGTAGATGCCGCGGCGGAGGGTGCAGCGGTTCGACCCGCCGCCGCGACGCATGGCCTCGATGCGGCGTTGGGGCTGGCAGCTTCGGGTGATGGTGGGGGGGCTGCGATCCATCGGGGTGCCCGAGCCGCGTCGAAAGATCACCGCGACGCGCCCCGGCGGGCAGTCAGGCCAGGCCCACAGGGTGCTCGGCACGAGGCAGAGGGCGAGCCAGGCGAGCCTCACAGCCCGGCCCCGGGGATGCCCCGCACCGTGTCGACGTACTCGCGAATGAGGTCGTCGACGATCTCGCCGATGGGCTTGATCTCTTTGGCGAGGGCGACCCCTTGACCGGCGCTCCAGATGTCGCGCCAGCGCTTCGAGGCGCCGCCCTCGATGGCCTTCTGCACGGCCGCTTGCACGGCGGCCTTGTCGGCCCCGGGGGCGTCTTCGAGCCCGGGGATGGTCTCTCGCAGAAAGTTGGCGTGAACGCCGCTCACGGCGTCGGTGTAGACGATGGCCTCGGGGTTCGAGTTGACCGTAAGGGCCTTGTAGCGCGGCTCGGCCCCGCACTCGGTCGAGGCGATGAAGCGCGTGCCCATGTACGCGAGCTCTGCCCCGAGGGTGAGGGCCGCCGCGACCTGACGCCCGGTGGCGATGCAACCCGCTGCGATCACAGGTACTTTCAGGTGCTCGCGGAGGTACGGGTACAGCACGAAGGGTGAGGTCGAGCCCGCGTGGCCGCCGGCCCCCGCGGCGACGCCGATGATGCCGTCGGCCCCGGCCTCTTGCGCCTTGAGGGCGTGCTTGAGGTTGATCACGTCGTGAAAGACGGTGACGCCCTTCTCGTGGGCGCGGCGCGCGAGCTCGGTGGGGTTGCCGTAGCTGGTGATGATCACGGGCACCCGCGCGTCGAGGCAGGCCTCGAAGTCTTGCTCAAGGCGCTCGGGCTCGGTCAAGCGGATGGTGAGGTTGATCGCGAAGGGGCGATCGGTGCGCGCGCGGATGAAGTCGAGGGCCTCGCGAAACTGCGCGTGGGTGCGGAGATTCAGCGAGGGCATCGAGCCGAGGATGCCGGCCTCGGCGGCGGCCACGATCATCTCTTTGTTCGAGATCAAGAACATCGGCGCGCACACCACCGGGAAGCGCAGCCCCAGCTTCTTCGAGAGCGCGGTCTGGATCGTAGGCAAGCTCGTGGTCATCGTCGGCTCATGGGCAGAGGGTTGCGAGGTGCGCGGGCGCCGAGAGTAGGCGCGAACGCGATCGACTTCATAGACTCTCGTGTCACTTCTTCGAGCCTCGCCGCGCGGCACGGGGGCGGCGCCCGAGGGGGTGCGGAGGGGCCCTTCGGCCGAGGGCGAGGGCGCGCAGCGAGCGCGAGGGGTGCTATGGGTGGGTCGGAGGCGAGCAGTGAGCGATTCAACGGTCTTTCGGGTGCGGGTTGACGGTCGGCCGCGTGACCTCGGCGGCTTCTCGGTGACCCGGGTGTTGCCGGCGATGGGGTGCAGGGCCGTGGGGCCGTTTGTGTTCCTCGATGAGATGGGGCCGGCGGTGTTCGCGGCGGGCAAGGGCATCGATGTGAGGCCGCACCCGCACATCGGGTTGAGCACCGTGTCGTTCTTGTTTGAGGGTGAAATTGTGCACCGTGACAGCCTCGGGGTGAAGAAATCGATCACCCCCGGCGCGGTGAATTTGATGACCGCCGGGCGGGGCGTCACACACTCCGAGCGCAGCAGCGAGGCCGCCCGCGCCGCGGGGCAACGCTTGCACGGGTTGCAGTTCTGGGTAGCCCTTCGGCAGGAGCACGAAGACGACGCGCCGGGCTTCTGGCACTACCCCGCGAGCGAGATCCCGAAGGGCGAGGTCGCCCCGGGCGTCGAGGCCACTGTGGTGGTGGGCGAAGCCGCGGCGATGCGCTCGCCCGTGGTGCACCCCAGCGAGCCCCTCTTGGTGATCTTCGACATGGCCCCCGGGGCGGTGATGGTGTTGCCCGCACGCCCGCTCGAGCTCGCCCTCACCGTGGTCGACGGCGCCGTCGAGGTCAACGGCGAGGCCCTCGCGCCGCATACCTTGGGCGTCCTCTACGACGACCGTGAGGTCACCGTGCGCGCCTGCGAGCCCTCGCGCGTCGCCCTCTTCGGCGGCCCCCACCTCGACGGCCCTCGCTTCATCGAGTGGAACTTCGTCGCCACCACCCAGGCCCGCATCGAGGCCGCCAAGACCCGCTGGCGCGCCCGCGAGTTCGCCCCCGTGCCGGGCGACGAGGTCGAGTTCATCCCCCTGCCCGAGGCGGGCCCTCAGACGGGCCACTAGCCCGACGTCGCACCACCGCGGGGACGCCGCCCCGAGGCCGAAGCGTCGCAAAATTGTCGACCACGATCTCGCGCCCGGGGTCGACCTCGAAGTGCCACCGCCGCAAGAGCGTCGCCAACACCAAGGGCCCTTCGAGCATCGCGAAGTGCGCCCCGATGCAGAACCGAGGCCCGGCGCTAAACGGCAAATAGGCAGCCTTGGGCCGCTCGGCCTCGCGCTCGGGCAACCAACGATCAGGGTCAAACCGCTCAGGCTCGGGGTAGAGACTCTCGCGGTAGTGCATCGCGTAGATGCTCACGAACACCAGGGCCCGCGGAGGCAGAGAAACACCTGCGATTTCAACGGCTTCGAGCGTCCGCCGGGGCATCATCATCAGCGGCGGGTAGAGCCTCAGGGCCTCTTTGAACACCCGGGTGCAGAACGCGAGGCGCTCGGGCTGCCAGGCGGTGATGGGGCCCTCACCGAAGGCCAGGGCCTCGTCGACGGCCCGGGCCATGAGCTCGGGGTTTCGTGAGAGGAGGTAGAACGACCACGCGAGCGCCGTCGCGGTGGTCTCGTGGCCCGCGACGAAGAGCGTCACGGCCTCGTGTCGCACCTGGGCGTCGCTCATCGATTCGCCGCTGCCGTCAGGGTCTTTCGCCGTGAGGAGCCGCGTCAGAAGGTCGTTGCGCGTAAACCCGTGCCGCCGACGCTCGTCGATCATGCCCTGGATGCGCTCTTCGAGCACCCGCACCGCCGCGCGCAGCTTCGGGTCGCGCGAGGTCGGCAAGAGGAAGGGCGAGGCGAAGCGCGCGTGCAGCGATTGGAGCGCGCGACGCGGACGCCCGGCGGTCGCCGACGCGAGGCTCGCGGTGGCGTCGAGGGCCAGCACATGGGCCACGAGGCCCAGGCTCGTGAGGTTGTCGTTGACCCACGCGAGGCAGGTGGTGAGCGCCTCGCCGAGCGCGTCGGCCTCGTCAAAGGTGTCGACGTCGAAGAGCGATTTGCCCACCACCGACATCGCGATGCGGGTGGTCTCGTGGGCCAGGTCGATGGCCTGCCCCTCATGCATGCGCGAGGCCGCGTGCTCGGCCACGAGGCGCATGGTGTCGGCGTATTGGTGAATCGGCGCGGGCTGAAAGAGCGGCGCCATCATCTTGCGTTGGCTCCGCCAGAGCGCCCCCTCGGCGGTAAACAAGCCCTGCCCCGCGAGGTCGTTGAGGAGCACCCGAAGCCCCGGCGACTTCTCAAAGCTCCGCGCCTTGCCCACCAGCACCTCGTGCACCGCCTCAGGCGTACACGGGAAGTACACCGGCAGATGCAGAATGCGGCCGCGCACCAGCGGCTCTCGGGCCTGGGCGAGGCGACGCTGAAACGCGAGGCGTTCGAGGGTCGTGGGGCCAAAACTGCCGAACAAGCCCGCGTCAGGGAGCCTCGGCAACGCGCTCAGACTGGTCATCGCGGAGCCGAGGGTACACCCATCGACGACGCCCGAGCGCGCCCCTCGCGGTCGATTCGGTCGCACCAGTCGGCGGCCACGTCGCGCAGCCCCTGCGGGCGCTCGGGGTCTGCGGCGAGGGCCTCGAAGTCAGCCCGGGCCCGAGGCATTTGCCAGAGATGCCAGTAGCTCGTGCCGCGGATGCGGCGCGCCTCGGCGCGCACCCGGGGGTCTTCGAGTCGGGCGAGGGTCGCGTCGTCGAGGAGCGCCACCGCGGCCCCGAAGCGCTCGGTGAGAAAGAGCTGCCGCGCGACGAGGTAGGTCGCCACCGGGTCGCCGGTCGCGCACCGCGCGCGCTCAAGGCCCACCGCAGCGGCCACCGTCGACGCATCGACCGCGCCCCGGCCCACGAGGAGGTCGGCCACGGCCTCGGCCAGGAGCCCGCCTCGGCCGAGGGCGCGGCGCTTCAACGAGAGGGTGCGGGCCTCGTCTTCGTCGAGTTGGGCGACGGCGATGGCGTTGTACCGCGCGAGGGCCTCGTCGCCCTCACCGTAGCGCCAGACCGCGTCGGCGACGGCGCTCCGGATGCGCTGCCCCGCCGCGGGTCCGAGCGCCTCAGCCGCCCTCGTCGCGATCTGGTCGGCCTCGGCGAGCTGCCCGCGGCGCACCCGCACGAGGGCGGCGCCGGTGCGGGCCCTGAGGTCGGTGGGGTCGCGCGCTTGCAGCACCTCGAAGCCCGCGGCGGCCTCGGCGAGCGCGCCCGCGTGCAGCTGCCGCACCGACTGCTCAGAGAGGTCTTCGAGCGCGAAGGGGCACTCGCGACCGAAGATGCTCGCCCGACGAAAGCGCGTCTGCGCGCGCACGAGCACCCGCTCGGGGGTCTCGACGGTGCGCAAGAACCGATGCCACTCAGCTTCGAGGGCGGGCAACGAGGCGCCGTAGACGCCCTCAAAATCGGCCGTCGCGTACAGGCGCTGAAACCGCGCGACGCCGCGGGTGTCGTGGAGCCAGCGGCAAAACGATCCCGCGGCGGTGTACGCCGTGGCGCTCGCAGACATGAAGAACGCCAGCGACGCCAGCGACGAGACCCGCGGCGCGAGGCCCGCTTCGAGCATCGCGCGCGACCACTGGTGGGGTGAGCTGTCGCCGCCGTCGCCCTCCCACGCCGCGGCCACGGCGGCCCCTTCGATGAGCCCCGGCACCGGGAGCCACCGCCCGCGCATGGTGACCCGAAACGGGCCCGACGCCATCGCGCCGGCCACCACATGCGCCAGCTCGTGCTTCAACACCGGGTGCGGAAAGGGCGCATACTGAAGGTACACCTCGCGCCTCCATGGCTTCGCGATGTACGTGTCGGCGGCCCCCATGAGCGCCGCCTTCTGGGCGCTCGACGCGAAGAGAAACACCGTGATCGGCGCCGCAACGCGCACGCCGTAGAAGTCTTCGAGCTGCGCCACCCTGAGCGCGCAGTCGCGCGCCGTGAGCCACGCCTGCCGCGGGTCGAGGGTGCGGTCGTAGCGGACGACGCAGCGCCCCGAGGCCGTACTCGCGCCGAGTCGAGAGGCGACCGTCTCAGCGTCGAGGCGGTGCCCGAGCGCAGGCCCCGCGAGGTACACCCCAAGGCCCAAGGCGAGCCCCGCGAGGCCCGAGACGAGGGTGCCGAGGGTGACGCCTCGCCAGCCCGCTTGCGGCGCCCCGCGAGGCCCCCTCAGGGCGAGCCTGAGGGCGTGCCCGAGGGCCGCCGCGGCCACGACCCATCCGAGGGTGCCGAGGCGGTAGCTCACCAGGGTCAGACCGACGGGCACACGCTCGTCGTAGAGGGCCCCCGGGTAGAAGCCGAAGAAGGGATCGTAGGCGAACACGCCGGGGGTTCCGTAGAAGCGCGCGAGGCTCCACACGATGGTCGCCAGCGGCATGAGGGCGGCGAGCGCCGTCGCCCATCGCGGCCTCTCGATCGCGACCCCCAACGCGTAGCCGAGGAGCCCCGCGAGCACCGCCCCGGGGAGGGGGATCAGCAGCACGAAGCGCGCCCCCCCGGCGGGCCCGCAGGCCGGCGCCACAAGGCCCCGCGCGAGCACCACCAGGGTCGGCAGCGCCACCCAGAAGAGGCCCATGAGGGCGGCGACCGCGGGCGAGGTCGGCTGCGCGTGTGCGCGTCGCCCGAGCGCGGCGCCGGTGATCGCGCTCAGCGTGCTCGCGTAGAGCGCCACCAAGAGCGAGGCGCCGTAGCCGACGTGGTCTGTGAGGTGGTTGCCCCAACAGAACACGCCGAGCAAAACCCCGAGACCCAGCCCCACCCGCGTACGCCACCACGACAGCACCATCGGGCCAAGCGGTAGCACAAATACAGCAACGCCCCAGAGCGTCGGGTGACCCTCTGAGGCGTTGTCGATCGGCGCGGCGTTGAGGGCTTAGCCCGTGGCCTCAGCGGCCTCGCCCGGCGGCAAGATCGAGGGCGTCGGCGGCGCGTCGAGGAGCGCGAAGCGGAGCACGTCTTCGATCTTCGCCACGAGGTCGATCTTCATCTCTTGGCGAATCTCGTCGGGGATCTCTTCGATATCCTTGGCGTTTCGGGCGGGCAAGAGCACCTGCCGGATGCCCGCGCGATGCGCCGCGAGCACCTTCTCTTTGACGCCGCCGATGGGGAGCACCACCCCGCGGAGGGTGATCTCGCCGGTCATGGCGATGTCGCTCCGAACGGGCCGCCCGGTGAGCAGCGAGGTGATCGCGGTGACGATGGTGACCCCCGCGCTCGGACCGTCTTTCGGCGTACCGCCCGCAGGCACGTGGACGTGAAGATCGCTCTTGGCGAGGAACTCAGGGTCGATGCTGAGCTCCGCCGCGTGGGTGCGCACCCACGACAGCGCCGCCGCCGCCGACTCTTTCATCACCGAGCCGAGCTGGCCCGTGATGGTGATGGCGCCCTTGCCCGAATACCGCGTGGCCTCGACAAAGAGGATCACGCCGCCCACAGGCGTCCACGCGAGGCCGGCGACGATGCCGACGCCGGGTTGGCGCTCGGCGTCTTCGTCGCTGAAGCGCGGCGGCCCCATCACGTCGCGGATGAAATCGGCCGTGGTCTTCTCGTGCACCTCGTCGCCGTTGGCGACCCGCACCGCCACCGCGCGGCACACCGACGCGACCTCGCGGGTGAGGTTACGCACCCCCGCCTCGCGCGTGTACTGCTCGATGAGCGAGGCGTAGCCTTCGTCCGTCCACTCGAGCTTGTCGGTGGTGAGCCCGTGCTCTTCGAGGGCCTTGGGGCCGATGTACTCGCGCGCGATGTGGAGCTTCTCGACCCGGGTGTACCCCGCGATCTCGATCACCTCCATACGGTCGAGGAGCGGCGCCGGGATGGTGTCGCGGTTGTTCGCCGTACAGATGAACATCGCGTGCGACACGTCGTACGGCACATCGATGTAGTGATCGACGAAGGTGCTGTTCTGATCGGGGTCGAGCACCTCAAGGAGCGCCGCCGCGGGGTCGCCCCGCACGTCGGCACCCATCTTGTCGATCTCATCGAGAATGATGATCGGGTTGAGCGTACCGGCCTTCTTCATGGCCTGAATGATGCGCCCCGGGAGCGCGCCCACATACGTGCGCCGGTGACCGCGGATCTCGGCCTCGTCGCGCACGCCGCCGAGCGAGATGCGCACCATCTGCCGACCCACCGCACGCGCGATCGACTTCGCGAGGCTGGTCTTGCCCACGCCGGGCGGCCCGAGGAAGCACAGAATGGGGCCGCGGCGGTCTTTGCGGAGCTTGCGCACCGCCACATACTCAAGAATGCGCTTCTTGGGCTTGGTGAGGCCGTAGTGATCTTCGTCGAGGGCGCGGCGCACCGCCTCGACGTCGAAGCGGTCTTCGGTCGACTTCGACCACGGGATGTCGACCAGCCACTCAACGTACGAGCGGGTGACCTGGTACTCGGCCGAGTGGCCTTGCATCGCGCGCAGACGCCCGAGCTGCCGACGCGCCACCTTCTCGACCTCGTAGGGGAGCTTCGCCTTCGCGATGCGCTCGCGCAAAAGGTCGATCTCTTCTTCGCTGTCGTCGGTCTCGCCCAGCTCTTCTTTGATGGTCTTCAGCTGCGCCCTGAGGATCTCTTCGCGCTCGCTGCGCCCCATCTCGCCGGTCACCAGCGACTGGATCTCTTTGCGCACGCGATGCACCTCGTGGACGCGCCGCGCGAGGTGGTGCGCGAGCTTCAGCCGCTCTTCGAGATCGACCGCCTCGAGCACCTGCTGGCGGTCGGCCGGCGTCACCGGCGGCGACGGCAGGTGCAGCGTCACGAGGTCTGCCAGGGCGCCCGAATCAGCCGCGTTTTCAGCCACCGGGCCGAGCTCGCGCGGCACCGGCGGCGAGTACTCGCTCAGCGCCCGCGCGAGGTCGCGAAGCTCTTTGCCGAGCTTGTCGACCTCGGCGCTCTTGCCCGGAGCCTCGTTGAGCCGCACGACCTTGCCCCGGAGGTAGGGCTGCTCGCCCGCGAGGCCGTCGAGCTTCATGCGCGCGAGGCCCTGCAAGAGCACCGAGTAGTTCTGCGCGCCCAGCTTGATGACCTTCACGATCCGCGCGACCACCCCGACGGGGTAGAGGTCGTCGTAGCCGGGGTCTTCGGTCTCGGGCGAGCGCTGCGTCACCACCCCGATCAGCCGCACTTCGGTGTTGTTGAGCTCTTCAACGAGGCGCACCGACCGTGCGCGCCCGACGTTGATCGGCACCACCGCTGCGGGAAAAAGAACCGCGTTGCGTAGTGGCAGAATGGGCAGGATTTCGGCCTCGCCCCCACCCGACCCAGAATCCTCAGTTAGACTCACAGTGCGCGAACCGTAGAAAACCCCGCCCCACCGCGCAAGTGTCGAAACACCGCCGCCCCCCTCCGGGTCGCAATTCTCGGCCGGCGTGCCCCCCGATTGGGCAGTGTGCAAGGCACGGCGGGGGCCCGGCGTCGCCCCCGCGTCGCGACGCTATTGACCTCGGCGACCGGTCATGGTGCCCCCGAGCGAGAGCCGCTCGCGCACCGCGTTGCGCTGCCGCTCTTTGTACTCGGCGTGGCTCGCCTCGCCCTGCTCGTTGGCCTCGGCGGCGACCTTGTCGACGAGCTGAAACTCGACCAGCACGAAGACCACCTTGCCGAGACTCCGGGCGGCCTCTGGGGCCCGCGCGATGGCCTCGTCGGGGATGCGCACGGGGATGTCGACCACGAAGTGAATCACCCGGTAGCTGCGGGCGCTGAACTTGTTGTCGACCACGTCGGCGGTGGCGCCGACCTTGTTCGGGTGCGCGAGCGGGTGCCCGAGGAGCGTGTCGACGTTGGCGTAGCGCGCCCGCAAGGCCACCGGATCGACCAGCGTGTTCTTGCTCTCACCCGGGATCACAAAGTTAAACGGGAAGAGCCGCCGCGAGAGGTAGTTCAGCACCGCGAGGGTGTCGTCGGGGGTCTGCGTCACCACCCGAAACCTGAGCTTGTCGTACACCTGCGCGGCGATGTTCTCGCTCTTCGAGAGGAGCTTCGTATAGAGCGAATCGCGGCTCTTGCGCCCCCCCATGAACTCGGCGATGGGCAGCCGCAGCGACATCATCTCGCCCATCACGCCGAAGATCTTGGCCTCGACCAGGCCGAACACCTGGGCGTCGCTCATGGGCACCATGTACAAGAGCTCGCGCCCCTGCAAATGGTGGATGGTGTGTATCGCCTTCAAGATCACGCAGGCGCACACCTGACGGTGGCCGCGGGTGCTCGCCAGCTTCAAGAGCCCAAAGATGTCGAGCTCGGCCACCCCCCGAGGGATGGGGTACTCGAAGGTGCGCCGCAGGTACTCGATCGACTCGTGCTGGATCGACGCGACCCGCGCCATGTCGTCGGCGTCGTCAGGGTCGAAGCCCTGCACCCGCAGAAACTCTGCGATCTCGTCGTCGGTCTCGAAGTAGAGCCGCTGCCAGTCGATGACCGAACCACCCCGCAGGATGTTCCACACCGACTCCATGTCGCCGAGGGTGAAGCGCTCGACGCTGCGGTACGCGACCGGCTCGCTCATGGCGCGATCTTCGCTCAAACTCAGCCGTTCGACTGCGTTGAACCGACCGCCTCGCCCTTCGGCGCCTCAGCGCCTCGACGCCCCAACTGAAGGGTGCCCACGAAGAGAAACACGCTCACCCCGAGGGCCATCGCGTTGCCCCACGGCGCGTGCTCACACCCCATCAAAACCATCGGTACCGCCAGCACAAGGGCGAACGCTCGCCGAGATTGCATCGTCTGCATCACTCCATCAAAACGGGTCAAACCAACCGTCTGTGGCGCAGGCACCGCACACTGGTGCGCCCTGCACAATCTCAAGAAAGCCAGCGCTCGGCTGAGTAAGCGGCCCGCACTCTTAGGCGAAGTCGCAAGCCCACTTCAAGCCCTTGTGTGCCCTCTCGGGGCTGTCACACGACGTTTTCTTGACTTGACAACGCAACAGTGTGAGCCCCTCTCGCAGCCATGAAGCGCCCACTCGTCGTCGCGGTCGCCAATCAGAAGGGCGGGGTCGGCAAGACCACCACCGCCGTCAACCTCGCCGCAGCCCTCGCGATGAAGGGCTTTCGCACCCTCCTCGTCGACATGGACATTCAGGGCAGCGCCTCGGCCACCCTGGGCTTGAGCCCTGTCGACGAGTCGTGCGTCGATGTCGCGCGGGTGCTCCTCGACGAGCGCCCGCTCGAAGACGCGATCTGCGAGACCCACCTCGCGAACCTCTCGCTGGCTCCTGCTGGCGAGCGCATGGCCATGGTCGACCTGCACCTCGCCTCGGCCTACGGGCGCGAGCGGGTCTTCGAGCGCGCGCTGCTGGCCGAGGGGCCTCAGCGCCTCGTCGCCACCTTCGACGTGGTGGTGATCGACACGGCGCCCTACCTCGGGCTCCTCACGGTCAACGCCCTGGTCGCCGCCGACACGCTGCTCGTGCCGGTGAGCTGCGAGTATCTGCCCATGTTGGGGCTCAAGCTGCTCGGCGAGACCGTCGAGCGCCTGCGTCAACGGGCCGGCGCGCGGTGCGAGGTGATGGGCTACCTCCTCACCATGGTCGACCGCCGCGAGCGCATCACCGTCGAGGTCGAGGAGCTTCTCCGTAAGCGCTTCGGCGACAAGGTCTTCGAGGCCGTGATCCGCGCCAACACGCACCACAAGGCCGCCCCCTCGCACCGCAAGACCATCTTCGAGCACGAGCCCGAGAAGGGCCGCGGCCGCGAAGACTACACCGCCCTCTGCGACGAGGTGATCGCGCGCCTCGGCCTGCGCCGCGCCCGCCGAAAGGCCCCCGTGCGAGGCCCCAAACCCGCCGACGATGCCGCCCCCGCGCGCGCCCTCTCGCGAGGCTGACCTGAGCACCATGCGCCCACACCCTTCGCCCACTCACCGCGCGGCCTGCCTCGCCCTCGCGCTCTGCCTCAGCGCCTGCGGCGGCGCCCGCGGATACAGCAGCGGCGGCGACGACGCCTCCTCCCGCGACGACGCGTCGACCCAAGACCTCGGCGGCCTCGACGCGGGCCTCGTGACACCTCCCGATGACCTCGGGCGCCCGCCCGCTGACACGGGCAACGTCACACCGCCCGCTGACACCGGCAACGTCACACCGCCCACCGACACCGGCAACGTCACACCGCCCGCTGACACCGGCAACGTCACCCCGCCCACCGACACGGGCAACGTCACACCGCCCGCTGACACGGGCAACGTCACCCCCCTCGACGCGGGCACGATGCCCGCGATCTGCCCCTCATCGTGCACCACCTCGACGGCGTGCGAGCCGTGCCGCGGGCCGAGCGACCCGCCGGGCTCAAACTACTGCTGCGTGAGCGGACTCTGCCTCTACATGCAGGGCGTCTGCGGCAGCGTGCCGACCGACGTCGCGCTGCCCACAGACCTCAGCGCCGACGTGGGCGACCTGGGGCTCTGATGTTCACAACGTCAACATTGAATGTTGACAGCGTTTACATCGGCCGAGATTTCAGGCGCCGGGTCGCGAGAGCGTCCAATGGCGGTCGCTGGTCATTGAGACGGTGACGTCGACGAGCCCAGCGCGGTCGCATGCGGCGCGCACCTCGTCGACGGTCAGGGCCGCGCCGAGCGAGGCCCGAAAGAGCGCCTGCCCCGTCGCGTCTTCGTCTCGGGCCCACCGCGCCACGAGGGCCTCGACGGCCTCGACGCTCTCGGGGCGGGCGAGGTCGCGCACGAAGAGCGCCGCGGTCTCACCGGCGACGTAGGCGAGGGCATCGAAGAAGCGCGCCACGTCAGCGACATGGTGAACGAGGCTGTTCGACATCACCGCGTCGAAAGACCCTGGGGCGAAGGGCAGCGCCTTGGTGTCGGCGTGCACGAGCGAGACCCGCCCGTCGAGACCCGCCGCCGCGATGTTTCGCCGCGCCACGTCGAGCATCGCGGGCGAGAGGTCGACCCCGGTGACCGACAGGCCCGACACCCGGGCCGCGAGCGCCACCGCGATCTGCCCCGTGCCCACCCCGAGGTCGAGCACCCTCCGGGGCCGCGCCGCGCACGACAAGAAGTCGTCGACGAAGCGCGCGTTGACGGCCCTGTGATCGATCGCGTCGTAGGCGAGGGCCTCGGCGGGGTCATCCATCGATTCGGGTTCGAGTACGCGGTCGAGCACAGCCTCGCGAGGCTATCGGCCCCGCAGCGCGCGCGCAACTACCGCAGCAGCGCCCGCAGCACCAAGGCCGCCCCGAGGGCGCTCACCGCCGCCGACGAGAGCACAGGCAGGACACGCAGAGCCTTCGACGAGACCTCGAAGCGATCGAGCCAACGCCGCCCCAAGACCGCCGCCGCGCCGACGAGGCTCAGCACCGCCGCGAGACCCGCAGAGAAGGCCACTAAGAGCCCGATACCCCACAACAATTTGCCAAGCGAGAGCGCCGCGAGGAGCAGCACCAGCGCACCCGGGCACGGCACCACGCCGCCGCTCACTCCCATCAGCACGAGCCCGCGCAGGTCGAGGCGCTCTGGCACGGCGTGGCTGTGAGCCCCCCCGTCGTGGGCGTGCCCCGCGGCCGAAGACGGCTGTCGAAACCGTCGCCATCGCCCGGGGAGCTGCGCCAAGGCCACCGCCACGATGAGCGCCCCCGCGGCGAGCTCAAGCGTCTTGACGAGCTTCTCGGTGCCCACGGTGCGCTCGATGGCCAGGGCCAGGAGCGCGAGGGCGAACACCGAGGCCGTGTGGCTGAGGGTGATCGCGAGGCCCAAGAGCAGCGCGTGCCGCACCGTACCCCGAGAGCCCACCAACCACGCGCCCACCATCGCCTTGCCGTGCCCCGGCGAGAGGGCGTGGCTGGCCCCGAGCAGCAGCGCGAGCGCGAGGCTCAAGAGCGCCGCCGAGAGGCTTTGGGGCCCCGCCCTGAGCATCGCCACGAGCCGCGCCGACTCGCTCGCCGCGCCGCGCCGACTGACCACGCCCCGCGCGACGGCGGCGCCTGCCGACTCGCCCTGGGCGGCCTCGCTGCGGTCGAACACGAAGGTCGCCTCGTCGGTCTGCGGCAACCCGCGCCCGTCGGGGCGCTCTTCAGGGTACACGAGCGAAGGCCCCGCCCGCGGCAACGTCGCCGGGAGCGAGCTCGACACCACCCGCGCCGCCCCACCCGGCACCGCATCAATCTCACGCCACCCCGGACGCTCGGGGCGAAACGCGTCGCGCACCTGCACCGTGACCCGCGCCTCGGGCCCCGGCCACGGCGCCGCGAAGATCACCGCGACGCGCAGGGTCGAGAGGCCGTTCTGCCCCGGCGGCGCCTCAAGGGTGCGCCCCACCTCGGCCAGCGCCACACGCACGCCGTTGACGCGGACGTCGAGCCCCCGCGCGATGCCGGGCACCATGCGGTCGAGAAAGCGGTCGCGCTCTTGCGGCGTGATGCGCTCATCGTGGTCGACGTCGATGCGCTCGATCTCGGCGTAGGCAGGCAGCTCGGCCAGGTCGAGCAGGTAGTCGATCTCAAGCTGCGCCGCCCGGGGGTCGACGCCCACGTAGCGGTTCACCGACGACATGCCCAACGGATGCGCCCCGAGCCCCGCGCCCATCAACACCAAGGCCGCGAAGACCCAGACCCGCAGCGCAATGACCCTCAACCGCACAGCGAAGGGTGATACCACCGTCGCGCCTTCAAGGAGGGCGACGGCGAATGAGCGACGACGCTTTGACCGCACGCATCGTGGCCGAGGCGACCCGGCTAGGCTTTCACCGCGTGGGCATCGCCGCGGCGGGCCCGCTCAGCGTCGACCACCCGCGCTACGAAGCCTTCGTGGCAGAGGGGCTCCACGGCGAGATGGGCTTCCTCGCAGAAGACGCCGCGGTGCGCCGCGACGTCGATCACCCGGGCATCCTGCAAGGCGCCAAGAGCGTCATCGTGTGCGCCCTCTCGTACCACCGCCGCGACGCCCCCTCGCCCCTCACCGGCGCCACCGTCGCGCGCTACGCCCAGGGCCGCGACTACCATAACTTCTTCCGTAAGCGGCTCCGTAAGCTCGCGAAGTTTGTGCGCACCCTCGGGGGCGAGGCGCGTCCGACGGTCGACACGGCGCCGCTCCTCGAGCGCGCCTGGGCGGCCCGCGCGGGGGTGGGCTTCGTCGGCAAGAACGGCATGATCATCGCGCCAGGGCTCGGGTCGTACCTCCTCCTCGGTGAGGTCGTCACCGACCTCGTCCTCACCCCGGGAGCGCCCCTCAGCAGCCGCTGCGGCGCCTGCACGCTCTGCCTCGACGGGTGCCCCACCCGCGCTTTCGCGGCCCCGTACCGCCTCGACCCCCGGCGCTGCATCGCCTATCTCACCATCGAACAAAAGGGCGCCATCGCGCCCGCGCTGCGCCCCCTCGTAGGCGACAGGCTCTTCGGCTGCGACACCTGCCAAGACCTCTGCCCCTTCAACCGAACCGCCCCGCCGCCCGCCGAAGGCACCCGCGATTTTGAGCCCGACCCGCGCTACGCCGGACGCGCCGTCGAAGACCTCTTGACCCTCGACGACGCCGGCTTCGCGGCCCTCACCGAAGGCACGCCCCTCGCCCGCGCCACCCGACCCGGGCTCGCCCGCAACGCCGCGGTGGTCATCGGCAACACCGGCGGGCGGCGTCACCTGCCCGTTCTTCGACAGACTGTCAACACTGACCCGAACGCGCTCGTCCGTGAAACCGCAGCCTGGGCGATCGATCAGATCGAAGCCCGAGACCCATCACGTTGACGGAGCGTCAACCTTCGCCTGCCCGGCCTGTTTGCCCCGCCCACCGTGCGAGGCGAGGCCGCCCTTGCGCCCGGCGAGGCGGGCTTTTTCGCTGTCCCACTCGTGGCCGGTGCCCTTCTCGTGGCTCGCGCGGCCGCCCTTCGAGGCGATGGCCTTCTGCCGCGCCGGATCCATCGCCGCAAAGCCCCGCCGCGCCTTCTTGCGTACAGGCACCGCGGCGCCCGCGTCGACGCCCCCGAGGGCCATGTTGTCGTGCTCGTCTCTTGCGTTGTGCGCCATTGGGCTCCCTCTCTCGGGCACGGCCCCGCCGGTGCCGCCCGACGAGGGCGCGCCCCCCGACGTCGACACCCACGGGCAACGTGCGTAGAGGGTTTGTACACCCCGCACTCCCAACGGCAAGTGCTCCTCGGGGTGCACTTTTTGAGTACACGACCGAGATCAGTGATTGGGCCGGGGCCCACTTGTAGAGGGTTTGAACAAGTCCTGAGCGTGGCCCTCTGACCGGGCCGCGCGGGGGGTCGCGCGTCAGCCGCCGAAGCTCTCGCGGGCTTGGGCCACCACGGCCTCGACCTCGGCCCTGAGGGCGTCGCGTCGGGCCTCTGAGTTGGCCTCGAAGCGCAGCACGAGCACGGCTTGGGTGTTCGACGCGCGCACGAGGCCCCAGCCGTCGCCGAAGTTGACCCTGGCGCCGTCGACGTCGGCCACCGGGTGGGTGGCCTGGTAGTGCGCGAGCACCTTCTCGACGACCTTGAATTTGAGCTCGTCAGGGCAATCGACGCGAATCTCTGGCGTCACGAAGGTCGGCGGCAGGTCGGCGAGCTCTTCGGCGAGGCTCTTGGGCGACGCGGCCACGATCTCGAGGAGCCGCAGCGCCGCATAGATGGCGTCGTCGTAGCCGAAGTAGCGGTCGGCGAAGAAGAGGTGCCCGCTCATCTCACCGGCGAGGAGGGCGTGCTCTTCTTTCATCTTGGCTTTGATGAGCGAGTGCCCGGTCTTCCACATGATGGGGCGCCCGCCCTTGGCGGCGATGTCGTCGTAGAGGGTCTGTGAGCACTTTACCTCGCCCAAGATCGCGGCCCCGGGGTGCCTCGCGAGCACGGCGCGACCGAAGGCCACCATGAGCTTGTCGCCCCAGATGATCTCGCCGTTCGAGTCGACGGCCCCGAGGCGGTCGGCGTCGCCATCAAACGCGATGCCGAGGTCGGCCCCGGTCTCGCGCACCCGCGCGATCAGTTCGGCCACATTCTCAGGCAAGGTCGGGTCGGGGTGATGATTGGGGAAGCGCCCGTCCATCTCGCAGTACATCGGGTCGGGGTTGAGCCCGAGCGCCCGCATCGTCGCGAGCGCCAAGGGCCCGCCGGCGCCGTTGCCCGCGTCGACGACGACCTTCAAGTCGGTGCGCGCGAGCCTCACGTTGCCGCGCATCCAGTGAACGTATCGGCTGCCCACCTCGGCGCGCTCGACGTGCCCGCCCGGGAGCTTCACAAAATCGCGACGCGCGATGCGGTCGCGGAGCCCGCGGATCTCATCGCCGTGCAACGTGCCCTTGCCCGCGAGGATCTTGAACCCGTTGTCTTCAGGCGGATTGTGACTGCCGGTGACCATCACCCCGCCGTCTGCGTCAAGATGGTGCACGGCGAAATACAGCAACGGCGTCGGGCCGACCTCGATCTTGACGACGTGGCGCCCGGTCTCGACGAGCCCTTCGACCAACGCGTTGCGAAGCCGACGCGATGACACCCGGCAGTCGCGCCCCACCATGATGCGCCGCTTGCCCCGCTCTGCGAGGAGCGAGCCCAACGCGCGCCCGATGTCACGGGCCACATCATCCGAGAGGTCTCGATCGGCCTTGCCGCGAATGTCGTACTCGCGAAAAATCTGAGGGTTCATCATCTGTGCGGCGCGGAGGGTAGAGCCTTTTCGCCCGCGCCGAAAGACCTCTCTTGCACCCGCTTTCGACCGGTCGCAGGCTCACCCCGTGAGCTTCTCAACGCCCCTCATTTCGGTCGAAGCGTTGTCTACCCTGGCCGCCTCACCGCGGCTCCGGTTGATCGACCTCCGGTGGCATCTCAACGGCCCGAGCGGCGCCGATTTGTACGCCCGCGGCCACCTCGACGGGGCCGTCTTTGTCGACCTCGAAGCCGCCCTCACGGCCCCCGTGGGCCCCGGGCGACACCCCATCGCCAGCCGCGCCCAGTTTGAGCGGGCCATGCGCGCGGCGGGCGTCTCGAACGACACGACGGTGGTGGTCTACGACGACGCCGGCGGCAGCGTCGCGTCTCGGCTCTGGTGGCTCTTGCGATACTACGGGCACACCGAGGTCGCGGTGCTCGACGGCGGCCTCGCCCGCTACGAGGCCCTCGGCGGCGCGCTCAGCACCCGCGCCACGGCGCCCGAGCCCGGCAGCTTCGTGGCGAAGCCCGGGGCCATGCCCGTGGTCTCGGCCCTCACCGTCGAGGCTCGGGCCGCCGAGCCCGAGGGGGCGCTCCTCCTCGACGCCCGCGCGCCCGAGCGGTACCGCGGCGAGGTCGAACCCGTCGACGCCCGGGCGGGGCACATCCCCTCGGCCCGCAACGCCTTCTGGCAGTGGCACCTCGACGGCGCGGTGTTTCGCAGCCGAGAGGCCCTCGCGGCCCACTTCGCCGCCCTCGGGGTCACCCCCTCGCGCGAGGTGATCGCCTACTGCGGCAGCGGCGTCACCGCCTCACAGCTCATCTTGGCCCTCACCTACGCAATGCCCTCCCTCACCGTCTCGCTCTACGAAGGCAGCTGGAGCGACTGGTGCCGCGACCCCTCGCGCCCCATCGCCACCGGCGAGGCCCCGGGGCAGCTCTGGCCATCAAGCCCATCGCCCCGCTGTTGAACGGTGTTCAACACGCCCCTCGCATCGCCTTGTTGAACAGTGTTCAACACGCCCCCCATCGGCGCCACAACCACACTCGCAGCGCTTCGTTGAGCGGCGCTCAACACGATCACCGCGGAGAGGCGGCACGCTGTTGAACAGCGCTCAACAGCGAGGCCCGATGACGCTTCGGCGCCCGCGGAGTGTGCGGCGGTCGCGCGACCGGCGGCCCTCACGGGTCGGGGGTCACACGCAGACGCTGTAGCGATTCTCTGGGGCGAGGAGGCTGTTGAACAGTGTTCAACACGGCGGGGCGCCGAGGGCGCTCAGAGCACGTCGTCGCGCTTCGCGGCGGTGAGGGCGTCGATGGCCTTCTTGATGTCCTGGGCCTTGTCACGCGGCATCACGAGGAGCGCGTCGGGGGTGTCGACGACGACGAAGTCTTTCACCCCGACGAGGGCGACGACCTTGCCGGCGGGCGCCACCACCACGTTGCCCGAGGCGTCTGCGAGGATGGCGTTGCCGCGGTCGACGCGCACCACGTTGCCCGCGGCGTCTTTGGCCCCGAGCTCCCACGAGGCTTGCCAGCTGCCGACGTCGTTCCACCCGCAATCGACGGGCACGACGGCGACCTCGGCAACCTTCTCCATGACGCCGTAGTCGATCGAGATGTTGGGCAGTTGCGCGTATTTCGCGGCCACAGTCTCGGCCTCTCGGCCCTCCCTCGCCGCGGCATCGAAGCCGTCGATGGCCTCGGCCACGGTGGGCAGGAGGGCCTTCACCGCGTCGCGCATCACGTCGGCGCGAAACACGAAGATCCCAGCGTTCCACAAATGGCTGCCCCCCGCGACGAACTGCGCCGCGCGGGCCGCGTCGGGCTTCTCGACGAAGGCCGCGACCTTCTTCACCCCGGCCGCCGCGCCCTCGACGGCGTCGCCCACCCGGAGGTAGCCGTAGCCCGTCTCGGGCCGCGTAGGCTTGATGCCCAGGGTCACGATCGAGCCCGCGCGGGCCACCTCGACGGCGGTCTTGAGCGCCGCCACAAACGCGCCCTCGTCGACGATGAACGCGTCGGCCGCGAGCACCACCACCACGGCCTCGGGGTCGCGCCGCTGGATCACCGCCGTCGCCCAGGCCACACACGGCGCGGTGTTGCGACCCACGGGCTCAAGCAACACGTTCTCGGCCGGAAGGTCGGGCAAAGCCGACGCCGTCGCCGCCGCGAGGTCAGCCCGGGTCACCACCAGCGTGCGGTGCCGCGGAGAGAGCCCCGACACCCGACGCGCCGTGGCCGTCAAGAGCGGCGTCGTACCATCGGCCCCGAGCGGCAAAAACTGCTTCGGACGCGCCCGGCGTGACTGCGGCCAGAACCGCGTGCCCGAGCCCCCCGCCATGATGACCGTGAAGACCTCTCCCATCGCCTTTGCCCTCGTGTGCGTTCTTTCTGCGCCGACGCGCCGAAGCGCAGTACCACAGCCGTCGGGCCGCGCGACACGTCTGTCAGTCAACCCTGTCAACGCGTTGACAGACCCGTGCGACGGCTTTGCGTGAATCTTGCGACTTTTCGACGGGTGGCGTTTGACGTCGCTTGATGGTGACCGTCGCCGCCCGCCGCTCGCGCTTGCTCCTCGTTGGTGCCCTGCTCTTGGGGGCGTGTGAGACGCAGCCCACCCACGAGGTGTTGTCACTCACCGACCTCACGCCCCGGGCCCTTGAGGTCGGCGAGCGGGTGGTGCTCACCGGCGCGGGGCTGCCGCAAGCGCAAGACATCCACCGCATTCGGCTGCGCTTCAGCGGCACCGTCGCGCGCCCCGGCGCGGCCAGCTGCGGTCGCCCGGTGGTGCTCAACGTGGTCGACCCGCCCGACGAGGCGCAGCTCACCGACCACCTCACCGGGCAGAGCCGCGCGGCGACCTATGCCGAGAGCGCGCTCCACACGGTGCGCGTCGACGGGCCCAATCGGCTTGAATTCGTGCTCACCGCGGCGATGCTCGACACCCTCTCGCGGTGCCCCGAGGCGAGCGAGGCGCAGAGCGACGCCCCCACCCACGCGACGCTGAGCCTCAGCGGGGCGCGGGGCGGCGTGAGCCTCCAGATCGAGACCGCCCAGGGCACCGTGCTCTCGGCCGCCAGGGCGCTCCGCGGACCCACCGTCGAGCTCATCCCCCATCGGGCCGCGCTGGCCGAGGAGCTCGCCGCGCGCACCACCGCCGAGCGCGCCCTCGACACCTTGGGCCTCCAGCTCGCAGCGGCGCACCCCACCGAAGGGGGGCTCCAGATCGAGCGCGTCAGACCCGGCTCTGCGGCCGACGAAGCGGGCCTCTCAGACGGCGACGTGATGGTGCGCCTCGATGGCGTGACCCTCCTCGGAGTCGGCGATTTTCTCCCCGCTCCGTCGCGCGAAGTCTCGGTGCTCACGGTGCGCCGCGGAGACGCCCTCGACGACCGCGCGATGCGGGTCTCGAGCCTCGCCCCGACGGCACCCGCCGACCTCGTCGCGACGGGCGTCTTGCTCCTCGTGGCGATGGCCTGGCTCCTCGTGGCCCGCGGCGGCGGCCCGGGCTCGGTGCGCTGGATCGTGCGTCGCCTCGGCAGCCCCGAGCGCGACCCCAGCACCCATCACAGCGCCCTCGACGACGCGCGCCGCGGCTGGCGTTGGAGCTGGCTCGTCGGCGACCTCCGGCGTCAGCTCTTGGGCCTCGCGGTGTTCGGCAGCACGCTGCTCTGCACGGTGCTCGGGCCCTTGTTCTTGGGGCGCGACCTCGACCTCGCGGCGGCCCACGGTTTTGTCGCTTTGGGCTCGCTGAGCCTCTCGGCCTTCTTGCTTCGTCAGCGGGGTCTCGCCCTCCATCACACGGCCCGCGCACTCATCGACCGGCTCCCGAACGAGCTCCTGGCCCTGCTCCCGGTGGCGGTGGGCGTGATGGCCGCGGGCTCGCTGCACGTGCAAGACCTCGTCGACGCCCAGGGCGGCGCCCCGTGGCGCTTTACGGGCCTCGGCGCCCCCTGGACGGCCCTCCTCGTCGTCGGCTGGTGGGCCTCTCTGGTGCGTTCGACGGAGCCCGGCGTGGCCCTCGACCTCCGGGCCTGGGCGGGCACCGTCTCGATGCTCTGGGTGCGCGCGATGCTCGGCGTGGTGGTGTTTCTCGGCGCTTGGCGGCTCCCCGGCGTCGGGGCGATGACCCAAGACGCCCGCGCCTCGCTCAGCATGCTCGGGGCCCTGTGGCTGTCGCTCAAAGCCTGGGCCCTGGTGCTCTCGGCGCTCGCCGCCCGACGCGCCTTCGCCCGGGTGAGCGCCCCGCGCTTCAGCCGCTTCGTGCTCCGCGCGTGGCTGCCCATGTCGCTCGTCGCCGCGGCCCTCAGCGCCGCCCAGGTGCTCAGCACCCCCCGCCTCGGGAGCGTCACCCGCGACGTGCTCACCCGCTCGGCGAGTTGGGCCACCGTGGCCACCCTGGCGATGGCCCTCGGGTGGATCACCTGGCGCCGCCTGCGCCCCCGCGCCACCTTCGGCTACGCCCCCTGAGTTGAACACTGTTCAACACGCGCCTGGCCGCGTCTTCGCGTCACCCTCGTCGCCCAGATGCGCGCCGTTCGAGGCGGCCTCGGCGCCGCAAGTTGAACACTGTTCAACACGCCCGCGCGCCGCGCTGACGCCCCGCCGACGGCATCGCCGGACGCCTGCCCAGGCGCCGCACCGCGCCCCGAGGCCCGAACGATGAACGCTGTTCGGCGCCGTGTTGAACAGTGATCAACAAGGGCCGCTTGGGTCTAGCCGAAGCGAGCCAGGACGAGCCCCGCCACGAGGCCGCCGAGGTGCGCCGCGGCCGACGCGCGCTGCGCCGCCGCGAGGTCGAGCCCCGCCTGGAGCAACACGAGCCCCGTAAGGAGCAGCGCCCCGACCCGAAGCTCCGGGGTCTTTCGCAGGCGCGGCTCGCCGACGAGGGTCGCGATCGAGGCCCCGACCAGGCCCATCGCGGCGCCGCTCGCGCCCACCACGAGAGTCACGCCGGGGCGCGAGGCCCAACTCGCCACGCCGGCCAAGACGCCGCTCATCACCCAAAGCGAGAGCGTGCCCCGGGGGCCGCGGCGCGACTCGACGAAGCGACCGAAGATCAGCGTCACGAGCACGTTCATGCTGAGGTGCAGCGCGTTGGCGTGGAGGGGCAGATAGCCCACCAGACGCACGAGGTCGCCCAGCCCCTCGGGAGGCACCCGCAAGGCGCCCCAGCGCAGGAGCCGTTCGGGGGTCGGCCCGCCGAGCAGGCGCTCGATGCCGTAGCCCGCCAGGAGCATGGTCGCGAGGGCGAAGGTCATGGGGCTCCGCGCCGACAAGACCGCGGGCGAGACCGTGACCCATGGTTGCAGCGAGAGGCTCGCGAGGAGCCGACGCGCCTCGACGCGCTTCTCGACCTGCGCGACGAGGCGATGCCACGCCGGGTCGCTCTGAACGATGGGCGCCAGCGGCGAGGCGCGACGCCGTTCGAGCCGGTGACGCATGGCAGGCCCGAGGCCCGGCAAGGTCATCGCGAGGTCGAGCCGTCGCGCGGCCCGCTTCGCCCGATCGGCCCGTTGCAGCGCCACCGAACGCCAATACGCCGCGGCGCCGAGGGGAAGCTCAGCCCGCAGCTCGGCCACGAGGCTCGCCGTCGCGTCGACGAGGCCGAGGTGCGCCGCCACCACGAGGAGCTCAGCGGCCGTCGCGCGAGAGAGCGGCCAGCGCGCCCCGCCGAGGCGGTGCGTCAGCAGCGCCCCGGGGCCCTGACGGCGCACACGCAGGTCGAGCGCCGCGGCCTCTGAAGCGAGGCCGCCGAGGGTGGGATCGAGTTCGGGTGAGGCGAGCGACCCTGACATCGTGGGCGGCTCTGGGCATAACGTGAACGGGCCGAGAGGCGTGAGCTTTTGGCAGCTTTTCAGGCCGCCAGGGCGCCGTCGTCGCGCTGCTTCTTCAGGGCGACCCTGAGGCGATGGCACCGTGTGTAGACGGTCTTCACGGGGATGGCGCAGACCTCAGCGATCTCGTTCGGTGACGACTCGTCGACGAAGAGCATCTTGACCATGGTCTGGTCGCGCTCGCTCATCTCGCCGAGGGTCTCTGCGAGGCGCTCACACGAGAGCCGCGCGGCGGTCTTCTCGAAGAGGTCTTCTTCGACGTGCAAGATGTTCTCGAGCGCGGCGAGGTTGGCGCCGGCCGGGCGGCGGCTCACGGCCCTGAGGTAATCGTGGCAGCAGTGGCCGACCAGGAGGGTGATCCAGGTGCCGAGCCTCGCGCCGCGGTTGGGGTCGTAACAGCGCAGCTTGTGCATGTCGTTCGAGAGCAGCGAGGCGTAGTAGTTGGCGTGAATCTCTTCTTGATCTGCGCTCGAGAGCACCTTGGCGAAGCTGCCCGTCACCCGGTGGATCTGCATCCACACGAGGCGGTCGAAGCGGCGGTGAAACTCCCGCCACGCGCGGTCTTCCCCGCGGAGCATCCGGGCGAGAAGGTCGGTGTCGCTGAGCGTTTCGAACGTCTGGTGCATAAGCCACTTGCCCCTTTCGAGTCGTCGGCACTCTCGGCCGAGCGTGGCGATGCCCTTGAGCACCCGGTATGCCGGGCGAATTCGATTTTTTCTTGCGAGAACCCGCCGTCACACCGCGTATAGGGCGGGCCCCGCCGCGTCACACCCCAGTCGCGCGTTTTGGGCCTGTTTGCCCTTCGTTTGCGCAGGTGGCAGTCGAAGTCGCCAGGGCCCCGGTGTGACCGACCGCGCGGCGGGCCTCGCGGCGGCGTGTGGCGATGGGTTCACAACGCGCCCGCGCGGCGTTCACCCAACGCGGTGTCACAAACCGAGGCGTCAACGGGCGTTGACACTCTTTCGGCGGCGGCTGACGGCCCACGCGAGGGCCGAGAGCCAGACGAGGTGCGTCGCCGAAGTGCCGCGCCGAGAGACGTTGCAGGCGCCCGTTACCTTCATGTCTCCGGGGAGGGTCGCGAGGCCGCCGTAGGGCACGCCCACGCAGCGCCCCGGGGGCTGGACCGCTTGGGGGTAGATCGTGCAGACGCCCGCGTTGTCGTCGGCGGTGAGGTCGCGGCGCGCCTCGCCCACCCCGGCCTCGAACCACATCACCGCGCGGTCGTTGCCCGAGTGCGAGAGCCCGAGAAAATGGCCGAACTCGTGGGTCAAGATGGTGGGCAAATCGGCCGCCCCGGGGTCGGGCCGGGCCTCGGTCGAGAAGCGAAACCCGATGGGGTTGGTGCGCTCGTCGAGGCTGTTCATCTCAATGTCGGCGTCGAAGATCTCGCCGTTGAATGAATCGAAGGTCACCACGGTGATCGCGATGGCCCCGGGCCGGTGGAGCGCGTCGTCGCCCCATCGGGGCCGAAACGCCACGGTGTTGGCGTTGGCGCCGTTGGGGTTGTACCCCGCGGGGGCCAGCGTCGGCGCATCGGGGATCACTCGGTAGTACTGCGAGAGCTGCCCGTTGGCGTCGCAGGCCGCCCGGGCCCAGGCCCCCGTCGCGGCGGCGGCGAAGGTCGTCAGGTCGGGCATATTGATGCCGTCAGGGAGATCGCGGTTGTAGAGCGAGAAGCTCGTGCACCGGTTTCGCCACGAGAGCGGGATGCCCTGCGTCGCGCACTCGCCGGGCTGCATCGCGCGGAGCCGGGCCGTGGTGGTGCGACAGAAGCCGTGCCCCGTCGACGCGGCCAGCGAGAGCGACGCCGCGAGCAGCCACGCAGAGGGCCTCATCGGGCGCCCCCGACGCGCTCGGCGAGGGTCGCGAGGGGCAACACCCCAGGGCCCGCTGTGCCCGACGCCACGGCGCTCTGCAACCCCTGCGGCGCCACCGCCTCGATCTGCCCGGCGGCGTTGACCCGCAGCGGCACCAGCGCGGCCGTCGCGTGGGCCAGGTACCTCGTGTTGCCGACGCCGCCCGAGAGAAAGAACACGTAGCTCTCGCCCACCTCGGGCGAAGGCACGTCGGCGATGCGTTGGGTGACGTTGCCCAGGGTGCCGCCCGCGGTGCGCACGAACACCGTACCCCGCGGCACGAGCCTGCCCTTGAGCACCGCCGCCACGCTCACCTCGCTGTCTGTCACCAGGTGCCGCCCCTCGTAGCGAACGGTCTGCCGCGCGACGGTGCCGAGCACCACGTCGTCGCTCTGCTGCGTGAGGGCGCTCAGCCCGATGGGCGCCACCACGATCGCCTCGGCCTCACCCGCGCGCGCGCCCGCCGCCACCCACAACGCCAGCACCGCAGCCCTCGTCAGTCGCAGCTTCACCGCACCGTTGTAGCACCATGGAAGGCCCCATTTCGAGCGCCTCGCCGCACGAAACTCCCGCGGCTCAGAGCCGCTCGCCGAGCACTTGTTGGAGGCTCACCACGGGCGAGGTGCTGTCGCGGCCCATCTCGACGCTGCGCGGCGCCGCTTGGAGCGTCGGGTTGGTCTGCTCGTTGAAGACCCTCGGCAGCTCGTCGGGCGCCGCCGGAAGCGGCGAGCGCATCATCGCCGTCGCGTCGCCCCCGAGCGGGTTGACCAACGGCATCGGGGTCTCGGGGGTCATGGTCTCACGCTCAAAGCCGCCCTGCCCGAAGGCCTTGCGCGGGTCAGGAGGCTCGGGCGCCGAGGTCCCGCGCCACGCGACGCCGAACACCGCGTCGACGAACTGAATGGCCTTCTGCGGAGGCATCTCGGCCCCGGCCAGCGACAGCGACGCGCACACCAGAAGGTCGGAGTGCGCCGCGTACCAGAGCAGCTGGCGCACCGCCACGCAGAGCGCCGTGGTGCTCTCGCGGGTCGCCGCGTCGCCACGGGTGACCGCCATTTGCAGCGCCACGAGGTCGACCGCCAAGGTGATCGGCAGCGCCACCAGATGGAGCGCGTTGTTGATGTCTTCGAAGCGCGACAGGCCTGAGCGGTCGAGCTCGGCGAGGCCGCGGGCTTCGAGGGTCGAGTAGTGCCGCCCGAGGGTCGCCACGGCGGCTTCGAGGTGCACGAATTCAGCGTCAATCACGGCGCGGAGCCGGGTCGAGAGCTCTTGCGGCCATCGGCCCGACTCAGCCGCGGCCTTGGCGCGCAAGAGGGCCCCGAAGGCATCCGAGGGTTCGAGCTGCAGATCGAGAATCCGGCTCATGGCGTTGGCGCGATGGTACCAAAGCGCGCGCCGAGTTTTCTCGGGCATGCACCTTTCACCAGACAGTTTTTTACGCCGCGCGAGGGCCCGGCGCGGGGTCAGCGACCCGTCGGGGCCGCAACCCGGTGCGCCGCGGGCCCGTCGGCCTTGCGCCCGAGGTCGTTGCGAAACGCGATGGCGACCACAAGCCCCACGACGATCAGCCCCAAGGCCGAGGCTGCCTGGCGGAGGCTCAGCGGGAGGGGGCGCCGCAAGATGGCCTCGATGGCGAAGAACAACAGATGGCCGCCATCAAGGATCGGGATGGGCAAGAGGTTCAAGAGGCCCAGGTTGATGCTCACGAGGGCCATGAGCCGCAGAAAGCCCCACAGGCCGTCGAGGGCGACGGTGCGCGAGGCGTCGTAGATCATGATCGGCCCGCCCACCGAGCTGATGGGCACCCGGCCCTGAAAAATGCGCAAAAACCCGGTGCTGAGGTAAGTGGTCACCTCGCGGGTCTCGCGCAGCGCGCTCTCGACCGCCGAGCCGAGCGGAGAGGGGTTGGCGATGGGCGCCTCGGCGAGGCTCGGCCGCCAACGGTTGATGCCCAACGTGAGGTGCATCATGCGCTGGCCGTACTCGTCGACCCACTCGCTCGGCCGCAGCGCGTAGCCGCCTTCGGCCTCGCCCGTGGCATGCACGAACCGCAACGTGCGGAGCCGCGAGGGGCCGCGGGTGAGCCGCTCTCGAAAATGCTCCCATGACGGTTCGAGCTCGCCGTCAACTGAAATAATACGGTGCCCGCGGCGCAGCCCCATCTGGTACTCGGGGCTCTGCGGGTCGACCTCGGCGACGTACAGATCGCTCGACTCGATGCCCGTGCGGTTGAGCACGTCGCCCTCGCCCGGTACGGGGGTCAACTGCGCGAGACCCGGGTCAAACACGTCGAGGTCGACGAGGCCGCCTGCGGCTCCGGCGACGGCACGGGGGCGCAAGAAGGCCACCGGCACGGTCGCCCCGCGAGAGCGCTGGAGCACCCGTTCGAGGTCGGCCCAGCGCCGAATCGGGGCCCCGCGGTACATGGTGATCAAATCAAAGCTTCGAAGGCCCGCGACCCAGCCCTGGCCGCGCTGTCCGCGTACGCCGATCACGGGGAGCGGCGCCCCGGGGGCGATGCCTAGAAAGCCCACGGTCTCGACCACATCGAGGGGCCGCTCGATTCGGAGCGTCACAGGGGTGACGGTGACCGCGTGGGGGGCTCCTTCGCGCTCGACCTCGAAGCGCATGGGGCGCCCGGGCGACTCGGCCACCGCGGCCCGCACCTCTTGAAACGACCCGACTTCGCGGCCGTTGATGCGCAGCACCCGGTCGCCCGCCGCGAGGACGCCCTCGGCGGGGTACCCGGCCACCACGGTGCCGATGATGGGCGGCGTCAGGTCGGTGTTTCCGAGAAACACCAGCACGTACAGCCCGACCGGGAAGAGCAGCGACATCAGCGGCCCGGCCAACACGATGGCGAAGCGCTTCACGAGAGATTGTGTGTGAAAGGCCCGCGGCAGGTCTTCAGGGGCGATGTCATCGCTCGGGTCTTCGCCGAGCATTTTCACAAAGCCCCCGAGAGGGATGAGCGAGACACAATAATCGGTCTCGCCCTGGCGCCAGCCCACCACCCGAGGACCGAAGCCCAGCGAGAACTTCAGCACCTTCACGCCGCAGAGCCGCGCCACGATGAAGTGGCCGAACTCGTGAACGAACACGAGCGCCCCGATCAGCGCCACGAATCGAAACAAATTCACCAGCACAGGCTTTGGCCTTCTCGCTTCGCCCTCTATCACCCGTCGGCCTTCACCGCCACGAGGCTCGCCAATGCGACGCTCTCGACCCGCGACGGGCCCGTACGAAGGTCGAGGTACGCCTCGTCGCGCCGGAGGTAGAGCGACTCGACCCGCCCCCGAAGGCCCACGACCTGGTCGTGAACGACGTGCTCGATGACACAGCGGAGCCCCTCGTGGAGCTGCGGCCAGAGGAGCCGAAACGCGTGATCGGACGCGAGCCCCGCGGGCCCCTCGGAGAAGCGGTAGGGGCGCCCCTCGACGCACCCGTGGGCCAAGAGCGCCTCGGCCTCGCAGGGCCCCATGCGCCCTTGCAAGAGCCCGTAGAGCCTTCGGGTGAGGTCTGCGTCGGCCAGGGCCTGGTGCGGTGACTCGGCCCGCAGCGCGAAGTGCTCAGCGAGGCGTTGGAGACCGAAGCGAGGCGCCTCGGCGAGCAGGACCCGCGCGAGCTTGAGCGTGCAGAACAGGGGCTCGTCAGGCGGCGCTTGCCCGGCCCGCACGAACTCGGCGCCGACGATGTCGCGGTCGAACTCGGCGTTGTGGGCCAGCACCACCGCCCCGTCGATGAAGCGACGAAACGCAGGCAAGACCTCGGAGAGCTTGGGCAGCCCCGCCACCCGCGCGTCGGTGATGCCGTGGATCTTCACCACCGCCTCGGGGATGGGCCGCTCAGGGTCGACCATCGCCGAGAAGCGCCCGATCACCGTGTCGCCGCGAAAGCGCACCGCCGCGAGCTCGACCACCCGCGAGCCCCACCAGAGGCCCGTGGTCTCGGTGTCGAGGGCCACGCGGTCGCGGGCGTCGAGGGCGACGTGCTCAGGTGTGCGCACCCGGTCGGTCAGGCTTGAACAGGCAACGTCGTGCATTGCAGGGTGCCTTAGCCTGTGTGCACCTCGGGTCCGTTGACAAGCGCGCCGGGGCGCAACAGTGACATATTACGTCACATCGGGAGTGTTATAGACTTGCATGGCGATGAGCGAGACGAAGGGTCTGACGCACCTGAGCGAGGCGGGCGAGGTGCACATGGTCGATGTGGGCGAGAAGGCGATTTCGCGGCGCCGCGCGGTGGCCTCGGCGCAGGTGTTGATGCGCCCCGAAACGGTCGCTCTGGCGCGCGGGGGCGGGCTGGCGAAGGGTGACCTTGAGGCGACGGTGCGCGTCGCGGCGATCATGGCCGCGAAGGAGACGCCGCGGTTGATTCCGCTCTGTCATTCGTTGGGGCTGACGGCGGTTGAGGTTCAGCTTCGGTGGCATCTGAGCGGGGCCGAGGTCGAGGTCGCGGTCGAGACCTATGCCAAGACGGGCGTCGAGATGGAGGCCATGGTGGCCGCCTCGGTGGGCGCGCTCACCCTTTATGACATGGTGAAGGGCGTCGAGCGCGGGGTGAGCATCACCGCGGTGGCGCTTCAAGAGAAGTCGGGCGGGCGCTCGGGGCTCTGGCGGCGCGAGGGCTCGCCGTGAGCTTTTCGGTCACAGACAAGCCCCTCTCGCTCGATCAGGCCTTCGCCGCGGTGGCGCACCCGGGCGCCGGGGCGGTGGTGCTCTTTGTGGGCATGGTGCGCGACGAGAACCTCGGGCGGAGCGTCGTGCGGCTCGACTACGAGGCCTACCCCAGCATGGCCGTTCGCGAGATGCAGCGCATCGCCGACGAGATCGAGGCGCGGTATGCGGGCGTCCGTCTCAGCGTCGCGCATCGGGTGGGCACGCTTGAGGTGGGCGCCCTGGCGGTGCTCTGCGCAGCGAGCGCGCCGCATCGCGGTGAGGCCTTCGCGGCGTGTCGGGCCCTCATCGACGCGGTGAAGGCCCGGGTGCCCGTGTGGAAACGCGAGTGGGGCCACGAGGGCCCCTACTGGGTCGGGTGGGAAGACGCCCGCTGTCTCGGCGACGACCACCCCGAGCACGGGCACGGCGCGCACCCGGGTCACGAAAAAGCTTCGCACGGTCTGTAAGGTCGCCCGGGGGGCGGCGTTCTTCGCTGCACCATGCGCAACCTCAAGAGCCTCGCCGTGATCGTCGCCGCCCTCGCCTCGTCTGCCATCGGGTGCGCCGCGCACCCTCCGCCTGCGCTCACGGTGGTGCAGAACCCGGTCGAGCTCTTGACCCTCGACGCCGCGACGGCCAACCGGTTCGTCGTGGCCGGGGCGCGCAGCGAGCTCGCGGCGCGCATTCGCGTCGCGGTGCCGAGCATCAGCAGCCTCCGGCGGCCGCCGATCAACCTCGCGCTGGTCGTCGACACCTCGGGCTCGATGGAGGGCCGCGCCATCGAAGACGCCCGCGTGGCGAGCCGCACCCTGCTCGAATCGCTGCACGACGGCGACCGCCTCTCGGTCATCACCTTCGACTCGCAGGGGCGCGTCTTGGTGCCCTCGACGGTGCTCAGCGCCGCGAGCCGGAGCACCATCGCCGAGCAGATCGCGCAGATCGAAGCCCGCGGCACCACGGCGATGGCCGAGGGCCTGCGCCTCGGGGTCGCTCAGGTGTTCGCGAACCACGACCCGGCGGGCATCAACCGCATCGTGCTGCTCGGCGACGGCGTGCCCAACGACGCCTCGGGGATCCTCGAAACGGCTCAGGCCGCGGGCGCCCGGGGGGTCGCCATCACGACCCTCGGGCTCGGTCTCGACTACGACGAGACCCTGATGGGCAACGTGGCGCAGCGCTCGGGCGGGCACTTCCACTTCGTCGAAGACTCGTCGGCGGTGGCCGCGGTGTTTCGCGACGAGGTGCTCCGCATGGAGCGGGTGGTGGGCCGCAACGCCGTGGCGGTGCTCAACGCGGGCCCTGGGGTCGAGGTGCAGTCGGTGGTGGGGCTGAGCGCGACGCGCACCGACGAGGGCATCGTGGTGCCGCTCGGAGACGTCTCCGAGGGCAGCACCCGCGACCTGGTCGTTCGCCTGAGCGTGCCCTCGCGGCGTAACGGGGCCTCGGTGGAGCTCCTCGACGTCACGGTGCGCTACGTCGACGCGTTGCAGGGCGGCGGGCAGCGCGAGCGGCGGGCCTTCGTCGGGGTGCGCGCCTCGTCGAATGAGGCCGAGCTGCGGGCGGGGCGCAACGAAGAGGTCGAGCGCACGGTGGCCGCCCAGCAGCTCGCGAGCAACACGCTCGAGGCCATTCGTGACGCCCGCAGCGGCAACCTCGCGGCGGCGCAGCAGCGCCTCGATCAGGCGATCGCTCAGGCCGAGCAGCAGGCGCGGGTTCGCAACGACGTGCGGCTGCAACGTCGGGTGGCCTCGCTGCGTGGCCTTCGCGGCGCGCTGCCGAGCGTCGCCCCGTCGACGCCTTCGGCCCCGGCCCCTGAGGCTGCGCCCGCCACGGCGGTGCGTGCCGCGCACGACGAGGCGATGAGCGAGCTCTCGGGTGACTGAAGCCGCATCGGCGCTTGCAGCCGCTGGGGAGATGCTGCGACCCTGGTGCGCCCCTCCGTAGGGGGCTCCGAGGGTTTATGCGTCTCGTCTTCACCGACCGCAACATTCGTCGCGCGTTCTCGCTGTTTCTGTTCTTGCTCCTGCTCTTTCTCTTTCGTCACCTTGCCATCTTGCTGGTGTTCTTTGTCTTGTTCGAGCGCAGCCTCGGGAGCATCGCGGGGCTGCTCCGTGACAAGCTGAAGCTGCCTGTGGGGGCGGGCATCGCGATGCAGCTCCTCGTCTCGGCGGGGCTGTTCGCGCTGGCGGTCTACCTCGGCTACACCAGCGTCGTGCCCGCGGTGCCGACGCTGCGCGGCGACGTCGAGAGCGAGATCCACCGGATCCAAGACTGGCTCCACGCCCGCGGGTGGGATCACCTCGTCTCGCAAGGCAGCGAGAGCCTCGTCGAGAAGGCGCAGCACTACGCCGGCAACGTCGTGGGCTTTCTCGGTTCGATCGGCAAGAACGCCATCTACATCGTGATCGGCCTGATCTTGTCGATCGTCTTCTTGCTTGAACGCGAGGCCCTCGAATCGTGGCGCTCGGGGCTCGACGAAGACGCCCCGCCGCGCATCCTCATGCGGTATTTCTCGTACCTCTGCGAGGCCATCGCGATCACCGCCAAGCTTCAGGTGATCGTGGCCTTCGTCAACACGGTCATCACGCTGCCGGTGCTGCTCCTCATGGGCTTGCCGAACGTGCCCGCGCTGATGGTGTTTCTGTTCGTGAGCGGGCTCATCCCGGTGGTGGGCGGCGTGGTGAGCGGCGTGGTGATGGCGGTGATCGCGTACACGCACAAGGGCCCCGCGGGGGTGGCGATCTTCTTCGCGAGCACCTTCGTGCTGCACAAGATCGAGAGCTACTACCTCTCGCCGCGGCTCACGGCCCAGCACGTCAAGCTGCCGGGCTTCGTGATCATCACCTCGCTGGTGCTCTTCGAGCATCTCTTCGGGCTGGTGGGCTTGTTCATCAGCTTCCCGACCTTGTACGTCGCGGCGAAGATCCGCGAGGGCTGGCGCGACTCAGACCGAGAGCACGAAGACGAGCTCGCGCTCACCGAGGCGATGCGGCTCAAACGCCCCTCGTTCGCGGCCTTCATGAAGTCGCGGCGCAAGCCCGCGAGCCCCTCGGCCGAGGGCGGCGCGTGAAGGCGCACGAGGGCACCGTGGCGGTGCGGGTCTGCACCATCACCGTCAGCGACACGCGTCGCGGCGACGACGACACGTCGGGGGCGCTCCTCGCCGCGGGATGCGTCGACGCGGGCTTCGAGCACCTCGCCCATCTTCGGGTGCCCGACGAACCCGCGGCCATCGAGGCCGCCCTCGCCGAGGCCGCCAGCCGACACGCCGACGCGGTGCTCCTCACCGGCGGCACCGGCATCGCGGCGCGCGATGTCACCTACGAGGTGGTGGCCGCGCGGCTCGCAAAGACCCTCGACGGCTTCGGCGAGACCTTTCGTCGGCTCAGCTACGACGAAATCGGCCCGCGGGCGATGCTCTCGCGCGCGGTGGCCGGGGTCACCGCCGAGGGGCGCGTGCTCGTCGCGCTGCCCGGCAGCCGCGGCGCCGTGAGCCTCGCCATGCGGGCCCTCATCGCGCCCACCCTCGGGCACATGGTCGCCCTCGCGCGCCCCTGAGCGCGTCGCTTTTTTCAACACCCGTCGGTTGAAACGCACGCCCCACGAACTCTAGTGTCTCGCCCCGGAGGACGACCATGAAAGCCCTCGAGCTCTCTGACCGCGAGCGCAGCCTCTGCCTCTCGGCGATGGCCACGCTCATGCGCCACGACGGCGCCGTACACCCGAAGGAGCGCGAGCTCTTCGACGCCGTCTCTCACGCCCTCGGGCGCGCGACGCCCTTCGACGATGTTGACACTGTCAACATTGACACGATCGCGGCCGAGGTGACAGACCCCGAGAAGCGCGAGCGGCTCGTGCAGCTCTTGATCGTGACGGCGCTATTTGACGGCGACGTCACGGCGGGCGAGCTGGCGTTTTTGCGGGCGTGGTCAGAGGCCCTCTCGGTCGACGAGCCGCGCATGGGCACGCTCTCACGTTGGGCCCACGGGCTGTCGTCGCTCACGCAGTTTGACCTCGGGTTTCGCTCGGCGATGCTCGACCGGATCCGGCGAGACACCTGGGCCCGCGACGGCGTCTCGGGGCTGCGTCACCTTTACGGCAGCCTCTTCGGGATGGGGGCCGAAGACCCGGGCCTCGCGGCGCGCTTTGACGCGCTCGGGGCGCTGCCCGAGGGCACCTTGGGGCGGGTCTACCACGAGCATTTGCGGGCCCGCGGGTTCAGCTTTCCGGGCGAGCGCGGGGTCACGATGCCGAAGCAGCTGGTGGCCCACGATCTCTCGCATGTGTTGGGCGGGTATGACACCGACGCGGGGGGCGAGACCGAGGTGATCGCCTTTGTGGCGGGCTTCATCTCGACCGACCCGTTCTGGTACGTGTTCGCGATTTTGATGCACATGCACCTCGGCACGCGGGTGTTCGGCCTCGACCCCACGGCCCACCTCGCCGCCGACGCCCACAAGATGGTGGCGGCCCTGCGCCGCGGGATGCGCGTCAATCGCGACCTCTACCACGACTGGGACTACTGGCCCGCCTTCGCCGAGCCCCTCGAGGCCGTGAGGGCTTCGCTCAACATCGTGTAGCGTCGGCGTCGACGATGCTGAGCTACGAAGAAGCCCTCGCGCGCATGGTCGCCGAGGCCCACCCGGTCGACCGCGAGCGCGTGCCCTTTGCGAGCATCGCGGGGCGCGTGCTGGCGCACCCGCTGACGGCCCGCGAAGACCTCCCGCCCTTCGATTACAGCGCGATGGACGGCTACGCCCTCGATCACCGCGCGGCCCTCGCCCCTGGCGCCGCGCTGCCGGTGGCGGGGGCGCGTCGGGCGGGTGACCCTCCGGGAGAGGCCCTCGCGCGAGGCCAGAGCGTACGCATCTTCACCGGCGCCCCGTTGCCGCCCGGAGCCGACGCGGTGGTGATGCAAGAAGAGGCGCTCCGGGAGGGTGACACGGTTCGCTTCACCCGCGCGGTTCACGCCGGGCAGCACGTTCGTCGCCGCGGTGAAGACCTCGTCGCGGGCGCGCAGGCCTTGCCCGCTGGGGCGCGGGTGTCGCCCTGGCAGGTGGCCCTCGGCGCGAGCTGCGACCGGGCCGAGGTCGAGGTGTTTCGGCACGTCAGGGTGGGCCTCGTCCTCACGGGCGATGAGCTGCGCGCGCCCGGCTCGGAGCCCCGCCCCGGGAGCGTGGTGAACTCGATCGGCCCCGCGCTCGAAGCCTGGCTCTGCGCCCTCGACGCGCGGGTCAGCGTCAACGGCCCCTATGTTGACGATGTGAACATCATCGCCGACGCGATCGGCGCGGCGGTCGCGCAGAACGACCTGGTGATCACCGTCGGCGGCGTCTCGGTGGGCGATCACGACCCGGTGAAGCCTGCCTTGGTCGCCGCGGGGGTCGCCCTCGATTTCTGGAAGGTGGCCATCAAGCCCGGCAAGCCGCTCTGTTACGGCCGCGCGTCGGGCGCGAAGCGGGTCTTGGGGCTGCCGGGCAACCCGGCCTCGGCGCTCTTGACCTTCGGCCTCTTCGGCGTTCCGGTGTTGCGGGCCATGGCGGGGTTGTCGAGGCCCGAGACGCCGACCGCGCGCGCGCGGCTGGCCGGCACCTTTCGTCGGAGCCCCGGGCGCACAGAGTTTGTGCGTGTGCGCACACGCGAAGACGGGCGCGTCGAGGTGCTGTCGAACCAATCTTCAGGCGCGGCGACGAGCTTCGCGTGGGGCGACGCGGTGATGGTGGTCGCGCTCGAGACCGCGGTGATCGAAGACGGCGCTGAGGTGACGGTGATGCCGCTCGACGCCTGGCGCCGCGGTTAGTCTGCGATGACTGCGCGGCCCGAGACGCGGTATAGCGTCGGCCGTGACGCAGACGATCACCGTGCTCCTCTTCGCCGCGGCCCGCGAGACCGTAGGCTCGGCAGAGACCACCCTGTCGCTCGCAGCCCCCGCCACCGCGCGGGCCGTGCTCGACGCGCTGACCGAAGCCCACCCTGGCCTCCGCGGCTACCACCGCGCGATGCGGGTGGCCATCAACGGCGCCTACGCCCGCGACGACGACCCCGTCGCAGCGGGCGACGAGGTGGCCATCATCCCCCCGGTGGCGGGCGGTTAGTACTGCAACGTTTGCGTGGGGCGCTCAGCTCGCGGCGTCTGCGCAGATGGTCTCGATCTCGGTCTCGACCTGGGCTTCGGTGAGATGCTTGGCCAGGGCCAGCTCTTTGACCAAGAGGGCCTTGGCCTGATCCATCAGACGGCGCTCGCCGTATGACAGCTCTTTTTCATCGCGAAACTTGATGCGGTACAGGTCGCGGAGCACCTTGGCGACCTCGTAGGGCGAGCCCGACTTGATCATCTCGTTGTAGGCGCGCTGCCTGCGATTCCACGGGCCGTTGCCGACGGCCTTCTCGCCTGAGCGAAACACCGCGAGCACGTTCTCGGCCTCGCCCAAGCTCATCACACCGCGGAGGCCCACATTGTCGCTCGACAAGGTCGGCACCATCACCTTCATCCCCGAGTCGAGGATGCGGAGTACATAAAAAGCCCGGGTGCTGCCAGCGATGTCGCGGCGCTCGATGGCAGTCACCTCACCGACGCCATGGGCGGGGTGAACGGCTTTGTCTCCCACCTGAAATGACGGCTGCATCCACAGTCTCCTGCCGCAGTTGCCGGTCGCTCATCACGAGCGACGCGCGCGAGCCGCGGGCGCCATTCGCCAATGAGACGGTCGCTTTGCGGCAGGAGGTGATACCACGCCCCACCACAGAGGTCAAAGAAGCTCTCTCAAACACCGCAATTTCAAGCAGTTGGCGCTCACTCAAGGGCGCCCCTGAGGCGCCACCCGCCCGCGCAAAACGTCACCGAGCGCTTCGAGCCCGCTCCACGGCACCGTCACCCGCGCGACGAGCGCCCGCGCGCGCCCCTCACCGACGGGCCCCTCGACCGACGGCGCCTGCGCCCCCGAGGCCCAGACATCGGCCCCGATGGCGCCGCCGAGGGTGCTCTCGGCGAAGCGCGCCACGGCCCGTGTGAGCCGCGCCGCGGTGTCGTCGGGGAGCGGGCCTTCGAGCCGCAGCGTCAGCGCTACGCCGCGCGCTTCAACCTGCGCGTCGAGGGTGAACCACTGCACCCGCCACTGCAACGCGTCGCTGCCGGTCTCGGCGGTCTCGCGGGGCAAACCGCGTACGCGCCAGCGCAACAGCACCTCGGGGTCGGGCGCCCGCTCGTCGTCGTGCAGGGCTGTCGGCAACACCGCGTCGACGCTTCGCGGGGCGCCCTCTGCCCAAGCCGCGAGGCCGCACTGCCCCTGGATGGCCAAGCCCACCGCGCGCCCCGCGAGAGAGCCCTCGAAGCGCAGGGCCGAGGGCCCGAGGTCGTCGCGGCGCCGCGGAGGCAAGAGGCGCTCCCACATCAGTTCGGCGATGCGTCGCCCGTCGAGGGCGCCGGCGCCGAGCCAGAGGGTTTGCCCCGCGGTCTCGGCCCAGAGGGCCCGTTCGAGCAAGCGTACGTCGACCCCGGTGACCCGCGCGCGGGTGAAGAGGGCGTCTTCGGCCGCGTCGTCGAAGGTCTGCGCGACGATGCGCCCGAGGCGCGGGTGCGCGAAGAGCGCGGCCGGTCGAAGGAAGACCCACTGCGACGCCTCAGGCGGGCTGAGGCTGCTAAGCGAGCCAGGACACCGCAGCACAGGCCGCTGCCGAGCCCCCAACGCGCGCGTGGCGCCTGTGTGCTGCGTGCACCCAAGCGCCACCACGAAGGCACCCGCGAGGCTGAGCCTCGCCGCGATCAAGCCTGCGCCTTGGGCCGCTCTTTACGAGCCGGCGCCTCAGCCTTCTCGTCGCTCTTGGCGCCGGCCCCGTTCAAGCTCTTCTTGGTGATGCCGTGCTTGCTCAGCACCTCAGTCTCGATGCGCGCGAGCACCTCGGGGTGCTCTTCGAGGTAGCGCTTGGCCTGCTCGCGCCCCTGCCCGATGCGCTCGCCCTTGTACGAGAACCACGCGCCCGACTTCTCGACGATGGCGTCTTCGGTGGCGAGGTCGAGGAGGTCGCCGGTCTTCGAGATGCCCTGCCCGTACATGATGTCGAACTCGACCTCTTTGAAGGGCGCCGAGACCTTGTTCTTCACCACCTTCACGCGGGTGCGGTTGCCCACCACCGACTCGCCGTCTTTCAACGCGCCCACGCGGCGAACGTCGAGACGAATGGTCGAGTAGAACTTCAGCGCGTTGCCGCCCGTGGTGGTCTCGGGGTTGCCGAACATCACGCCGATCTTCATACGAATCTGGTTGATGAAGATCATGAGCGTCTGCGACCGATGCACCGAGGCCGTGAGCTTGCGCAGGGCCTGGCTCATCAAGCGGGCCTGAAGACCCGGGAGCTGATCGCCCATGTCGCCCTCGATCTCGGCCTTCGGCACCAGCGCGGCCACCGAGTCGATCACCACCACGTCGACGGCGCCCGAGCGCACCAGCATGTCGGCGATCTCAAGGGCCTGCTCGCCGTTGTCGGGCTGCGACACGAGGAGCTCGTCGACCTTCACGCCGAGGCGGCGCGCGTAGTTCACGTCGAGGGCGTGCTCGGCGTCGATGAAGGCCGCCACGCCGCCCATGCGCTGGCACTCGGCGATGGCGTGAAGGGTCAGCGTCGTCTTGCCCGAGCTCTCAGGCCCGTACACCTCGATGATGCGCCCCTTGGGGAAGCCCCCCACCCCGAGCGCGATGTCGAGCGACACCGACCCCGACCCCACCACCAGCATGTCGCTCTTGGCCGCCTCGGCGGCGGCGTCGAGCTTCATCACGGCGCCCTTGCCGTACTGCTTCTCGATGCCAACCAACGCGAGCTCAAGGGCCTTCTTGCGATTCTCATCCATCTGAAAAACTCCGTGTTGGGGATCGGCGTTTGTCGCCGTCACGCTTGCTTCGTCGCCGTCGCCCACCCTCTATGCACCCTACCTGAACACCCGTAAAGTCCCCTACCGAACAACCGTGACATACTCTGTCACGCTATCGGGCCGGGGCTCTGGCCTGGCCGAGCGTCGCCCGCGCGAGAACGTGGTGTTCTGCGCCGGGCCGGGTGAGGTCGCTGCGCCAGAGGGTGAGCTCCGACACCGTGGCCTGGACGCCATCGACGCCGACCACCCCGAGGCTCCCGAGGGGGGTGGTGGCCTCGCGCACCCTCGCCAGCGTGAGGTGCGGCGCGAAGGGCTTGTTTTCAGGCTCGATGCCGAGCTCGGCGAGCCGCGCGTCGAGGGTCTCTCGGGCCGCGCTCAGGAGCTCTCGCCCGCGGCGCAGGTCGACGTAGACCACCCGCGGCGCGGCGGGTTCGCCGAAGGCGGCGAGGGCCCCCAAGAGGAGCTTCATGGGCTCGCTCTGGGCGGCCACGCTGCGCATCGCGTCGGCCACCGGCGCGGTGAGCCCGGGGTCGAGCTCGCCCAGAAAGCGCAGGGTGATGTGCAAATTGGGCGGCGGGACGAAGCGCGCCTGCCAGCCGGCCTGGGTGGCCGACTTGCGGAAGGCCCGGGCGCACTCGGTGACGCGTCGGCTCGCGCCGAGGTCGAGCAGGCACCCCACGAAGGCCCGAACGGGGTCGGTCATCCGCAGACCCCGGCGAGGTTCATCGCGACGGGGCCGCGGCAGGCGGCGCGAACGAGCTCGAGCGCGACATGGGCCGCATCGAGCTGGACCCGCGCGCGGTCGCCCTGAAACCTTCGCTCCAGCACGGTGGTGCCCTCGGCCGCGGCGAGAGCGAAGAACACCAACCCCACGGGCTTCTCGGCGCTGCCGCCGCCGGGCCCGGCGACCCCGCTCACGCTCACCGCGAGGTCGGAGCCCGTGAGCCGCCGCGCGCCCTCGGCCATGGCCCGCACGCACTCGGCCGACACCGCGCCGTGCCCCCGAAGGATCTCAGCCGAGACGCCCAGCACCCGCTCTTTGGCCGCGTTCGAGTAGGTCACCGCGTCGAGGAGGAGGTACTCGCTCGACCCCGGCACCGCCGTGAGCATCGCGCCGATGAGCCCGCCCGTGCAGCTCTCGGCCACCGCGAGGGTGAAGCCTCGGGCCCTCAGCTTGCGACCGATGGCCGCGGCGAAGCTCTCGTCGCCCTCGCCAAAATAAGCGTCGCCGAGCTTCGCCCGGGCGGCGCTCGCGGCCTGCTCGGCCACGGCCCGCGCAGAGGCCACATCGTCGGCGCGCACCGTGAGGCTCACTTCGACCACCGGCGCCGTCGCACGGTACCCGATCGCGAGCCCCGAGAACTGCTCTTCGAGCCCCGCCAAGCGCTCGCCCACGACGCTCTCGGGGAGCCCGTAGGTGCGCAAGAGCACCCGATGACGCCGCGGCTCGGCGCGCCCCAAGAGGCGCCGCGTCACTTGGGCCTCGAAGCACGCCTCCATCTCTGAAGGGTCGCCCGGCAGGAAGATCACTTCGGCCTCGGCGAGCTGCACCAGGAAGCTCGGCGCGAAGCCCACGGGATTACCCAAAACCTCAGCAGTTTCAGGCACTTCGCTCTGCGCTTCGAGGCTCGGCGTGATCGCGCGCCCGAGGGCGCCGAGCTTGCGACGGATCTTCGTGAGCGCGACGGGGTCTTGGTGGAGCCCGACCCCGAGCACCGAGGCGGCGGCTTCGGCGGTGCGATCGTCGCTGGTGGGGCCGAGCCCGCCGGTGACCATGACGACCGCGGCCTGGGCCGCGAGGCGTCGCAGGGTCTGGGCGATCTGCGAGACCTCATCGCCGACGGTGGTGATCTCAACGATCTCGAAGCCGAGCTCGTCGAGGCGCCGGGCAAGCCATGCGGCGTTGGTGTCGGGCACCTCGCCGCGCAAGAGTTCAGACCCGATCGAGACGATGGCCGCTGTCATGGTGGGCCGTTGACGCTAAGGGCCCTCGGGGCCCGCGGTCAACCCTCAGGGCGCGGGCGATTTCACCGAGAGCATCTCGCGAACCTTGTCGAGCACCGGCCCATCGGCGGGCGGGAAGGCCAGCCCGTCGAGGCCCTCGGGGCGCTCCCAACGGTGGGCGGCCACTTCGAGGTCTTCGACCTCACCCGCGGTGATCGTCGCGCGGTAAAAGAGCAGCAAGACGTTCTTCTGCGGGTACCGCCAGAAGGTCACCTCGACGATCTCGCCGACCTCTGCGGTGACACCGATCTCTTCGCGGAGCTCGCGTCGCAGCGCCTCTTCGGGCGACTCGTCGGCTTCGAGCTTGCCGCCCGGAAACTCCCACAGCCCGCCGAGATCGGCCTGCCCGGGGCGCTGCGTGAGGAGCACCCTGCCCCCGCGCACGATCACCGCGGCCACCACCACGACGGTCTTGCGTTGCACAGTCTCGTTCGTCATGGCCCGACCTTTCGCGCGGCCACGGCGGGCCCGCGCAGCACCAACGCCTCGCCCACCAGCACCACCACCACCGCGAGGAGCACCCCCAGCATGCCCCAACTCGGGATCAGGGCCGCCGCGAAGGCCGCCACGGCGGCGCCGCCGAGGCCGACGGCGAGCACCGTCCACGCGCGCTCTCGGGCGGTTCGGGCCATCGCGAGGGCGGCCGCGGCGTCGCGGAGGTCGTCGCTGGCGAGGGCCACCCCGGTGTCGCCCCCCATGGCCCCTGCGGCCTCGATCGAGATGCCCACATCGGCCGCGGCGAGAGCCATCCCGTCTTCGGCCGGTCGCCCCACCACGGCCACGCCGTGCCCGACCTCTGAGAGCGCGCGCACCACCGCGGGGCGCTCTTCGGGTAGCACCTCGGGGCGCAAATTGGTGACATCGAGCAGGGCCCCGATGGCCTCGACGGTGGCCCTGCTCGCGCCGCCGAGGAGCGCCACGTCGTAACCCGCATCGATCATCGACTGCACCGCCGAGCGGGCCTCCTCTCTCACTGGGTCGTCGAGCCCGACGGCCCCCTCGACGCGCCCTTCGAGGGCCACCAAGATGGCGGTACGGCACGCGCCCTCGATCGAGGCCACGAGGTCTTCGACGGGCCCCACACTCACCCCCTCGGCCAGCAAGAGCCGCCGGTCGCCGACCACCAACGACTGCCCCGCCGAGGTCACCGCGGTGATGCCGAGGCCGGGCACCACCGTCGGGCGGCGCACCGATTCGAGACGCCACCCGCGCTCGCGCACGGCGCGAAGCACGGCCCGCGCGATGGGGTCGTCGCCCGCGACGTCTTCGGCCGCCGCGACGGCCTCGAGGATCTCGCGCTCTTCGCGGTCGCCGAGGGCCACGATGTCGGTCACCTCGGGCCGCCCCACGGTCACCGTTCGCCGCAGGCACAGGGCCACGGTGCCGACCCGCGCCGCGGCTTCGACGCTGCCCGCGTCGCGAAACACGATGCCCCGCTGGGCCGCCGCCACGAGGGCGTCGACGAAGGGCAGCTCGACCGCAGAGGCGATCATCGCCGCCGGAGAAAGCGAGAGAATACAAGCGGTTGCACGAAGCGCATCGTCGCTCCCGAGGAGCGCGCGCACCGCCCCCGTGAGCACCGCGAGGCCGAGCGCGCCGTAGGGCAGGAGCTCGCCCACGCGACGGGCGAGGTAGATCGAGCGGGGGCCGCCGCGGTCGTCTCCGAGGAGCCGCGCGAGGCGCGCCCAGGCGACCTCTTCGCCCGCCCGGGTGGCCTGCACCTGGAGCGTGCCGCCGAGCACCTTGGCCCCTGCGAGCACGGCGTCGCCCGGCGCCGCTCTGCGCGTGAGGGTCGCCCCGGGCCAAGGGCGAATCTCGGCCTCTCCCTGCCGCACGACGCCGTCGACGGCGACCACCGCGCCTGCGCCCACGACCACCACGGCCCCGGCCCGCAGCCGCGCGGCCTCGACCCGCTCGGTGGCCTCGGCGCCGTCGACCCCGATGGTCGACTCTCCGGCGCTGAGCGGGCGGAGCACCTCGGCCATGGTGGGCAGCGCGCGCCCGAGGGCGTCGAGGCCCTGGCGCCCTGCGATGCGGCGCGCCATCACGGCCCACACCGCGACGGGCGTCACCGCGGCGAGCACTGCGCTGTCACGGAGGGCCTCGACCACCGCGGGCCCCGACGCGCGGATCGCCGTCAACCAAGGCAAGAGCGCGCCGAGGAGGCCAATGGCCCTGCCCACCGCGTCGGGGTCGCGAAAGCGCCGCAAGAGGCCCCGCGCGTCGACCACGATGCCCGCCACCGCGGCCACGCCGACCAGGAGCACCCGCGCGAGGTGGGGCAGCACCCCGATGCTCGCCACGAGGGCCGCGAGGGCCGCCGCGGTGATGGCCACCGCAGGCGGGATGGGGTCGACCGGCTCATCGACTACGGCCCGTGTCGCACGCGGCGTCTCGCGGAGGCTGCGGGCCCCGGCCTGCTCACCGTGGACGACCTCGGTCGGCAGCGAGGCGCGCGCGAGGCCGAGCATGTCGGTGACCTCGACGACGCTCGGGCGATACACCCGCGCCGCGCGGCCGACGACGCTGGGGCGCTCGCCATCGGGGCGGCCCCGCTCGCGACACTCGCGCGAACAGTAGAAGCGGTACTGTTCGGCGATCACGGCCACAAAGGGCGCGCGCAGCGGGTCGACCGGCGTTCGACAGGTCGCGCAGGGCACACGCTCTTGGGCTTCGGCAGAGGGCTCGCTGTTCACGTCAACGCGACGCGACGCCTACCACAGCCGACGGCCCCGCTGAAACCGATCACGCCTCGGCGGCTGGCGCGAGGACCATCGGCCGCAGCGGGTCGACCCCGGCCTCGCCGCGACGCGGGAGCCTCGAACGATACCGTCGCCACCACTGCTCAGCGTGCAGCGAAGACCACGGCGGATCGAGCGGCGGGAGGTCGCGCAGGAGCGCCGCGAGGGCCCCGGCCGACTGCGGCCTAAGGGCGGTGTTCTTGCTCAGGCACCGCAGCACGAGGCTCTCGAGCGCCGCGGGGATGGGCAGCGGCGCGTGGGCGTCGAGAGCAGGCGGCGGCGTCGAGGTGTGCGCCGCGAAGAGCTCTCGCAGGTCTTCGTACTCGAAGGGGGCGCGCTGCGTGAGGAGGAAATACGCCACGCCGCCGAGCGCATAGACGTCGGCCGGGGGGCCCACGGGGCGCCCCTCGATGGCCTCGGGCGCGAGGTAGAGCGGGGTGCCCACCACGGCGTTCGAGGCGGTGATGTTGTGCCCTCGGCCCATGAAGTCTTTGGCCAGCCCGAAGTCGAGCACCTTCACAAAATCTGCGATGCCGCCGCGCTCACAAATCATCAGGTTGGCGGGCTTGATGTCGCGATGCACGACCCCCTCGCGGTGGGCCTCTTCGAGGGCGTCGCAGACCTGCAAGAGGAGCTTCACCACCCGCGCCGCGGGCATCACCCCGCTCAGCGCGATGGCCTCCTCGAAGGAGAAGCCTTCGACGAACTCCATCGCGTAGTAGAAGGTGCCCGCGGCGGCGTGGCCGTAGTCGTAGATGGCGATGGTGTTGGGGTGCGTGAGCCGGCTCGTAAAGGCCACCTCGCGCTCGAAGCGGGCCAGGGCGTCGGGGCTCAAGCGCTCGGGGCGGATCACCTTCACCGCCGTTGGGCGCTTGAGGAGCAGATGCTTCGCGCGCCAGACCCGCCCATGCCCCCGCTGCCGATCTTCTCGACCAGGGTGTAGGGCCCGAGGCGTTGGGCGCGGTCGACCTCGGCCATCAGCTGCCGCACGAGGCTCCGCGCGCCGAGGGCGAGGGCCGAGGCGAGGGTGAGGGCGATACAGAACAGGGCCGTCAGACGGGCCAGCCAGGGGTTGGTGTACGCCGACACGTCGGCGATCACGGTGAGCTGCCAGGTGCGCCCGGCGAAGGTGATGCGGTCGCGTCGCTCCCACCCGTGGGCTTCGCGGAGGGCGTTCAAGCGCACCCGGTCGGTCACATAGAGCACGCGCTGTGACTCTGCGACGCCGAGGTCGGTGAGCTCGACCGCGACGGGGTCGGCGGTGCCGTTGGCGTCGTGTTGAAGCTGCGGCATCACCTCGAAGAGCTTCATGGTCACCTGCCCGACGCCCACCACGGCGCCGCGACGACGCTCGACGCTGTCGAGCTGGAGCCCTCGCGGGAACCCCGGCGCGTACACCGTCAAGAAGAGCTCGGGTTGCCCGTCGACGCGGTAGGGCGGCGAGGCCACCGGGGCGCCGTTGTCGATGGCGGTGCGCATGCGCTGCCAGTTTACGCGCAGCCGCGTGATGTCGACGCCGAGGTACTCAGCCGCCGTCGCGGGCTCGTTGAAGGCCACGGGGAAGTAGTCGCTCCGCACCTCGGCCCGGGTCGGATGACTGAAGGTGTAAACAGGCCCGCTGCTCTCGACGAGGTCGCGAATCTCAAAGTCTGCGAGCCCCTCGGCCCTACGATCAGCCTCGAACTGAGCGCGCTCAGATTGGAGGACCCGCGGCGTCCACGCGATGCTGCGCAGCTCGGCGTGACGCTGCAAGATCGCGTGTGCGTAGTCTCGAAACTCGGCCAGCGTGACCTGATCGCTGTTGCGCAAAAACGCGGGCACCGCGTCAGCCACGGCCTCGCACGCCGCGAGCTTGCTGCGCATCTCGACCTAGTAGTCACCCGCCTGCTCTGCGAAGGCCGCGTGGGCGGCGCGAGCATCGAGGCGATCGACGAGGCGCGTCGCCAGGGCCGTCACACCGAAGCCGACGAGCGTCGAGAAGAGCACCGCGCGGCGCTGCCGCACCGGCAGCCGATGCCAGAGCGCATACCAACGCCGGAGCCCGTCACGGCGAACCGGGCTCGATTCGAGGGTGGCTTGATCGCGCAACTCACTCACAGCGCGGCGACCATAGCGCACTCTATTTTGCACACCACCCCCCTCGACCCGAAGGTGTGATATCGAGCACGCCCCCGCGATGGAAGTTGAATGCGTTTCTTGTTCAACGCGCGCGCCGCAGGGCACGAAGCGTTGCCCCAAGTGCTTGAGGACTCGACTCTTGCCAGTGCCCGAAGCCCCCGCTCGGGGGGGCGAAAAGGGGCTCGCTCGACCCCTGCGCCTTGGGGTGCTCTTTGTGAGCCTCGGGCTCGGCGCGGGCGGGGCCGTCTGGCTCTCAAAATACAGAAAATCAAGCGACAATCGGGGTGTCGTCGCAGCCCCTGTGAGCGCGGCGCAGCTCGGCCTTGGAGATTCGTTGAGCCCCGAAGCGGCCGCTCTCACGCGGGCGGCCTCGACACCATCGGCGCGGCTCCGGGTGCTGGGCGAGCGGCTTCAGGCGCGACGGCGCGCGCGGTGGGTGTCTGGGGGTGATGGGGTGCCTCCGCCCCGCAGCCCGGCTCAGGTGTGGGAGGCCTTGGCGCGCCCCGAGACCGCGGTGACGGAGCTCGAAGTGGCGCGTCTCGCGGCGGCGCTCTTGCGCGGGTGCGGCGACAGCGCCGAGGTCGCGCTCCGCGAGCGCCCGCGGCGACGTGAACACAGCCGTAGCGACGTGGCGGCCCTCGGCAGCTGGCTGGTGCGTTCGGGCGACCAGCTCCTCGACCTCGGGAGCATGATGGTGCTCGGCGCCAGCGCGGTGCCGCACACGGTGTTGAACAGTGTTCAACTCGCGGCGGCGCTCGACGCGGCAGCGGCGATCGAGGTCTCGACGGCGGCCGAGGGTCGGGCCGCGGCTTTAGGCCGGGCCGAGTCGGCGGTGAACGGTTGGCGCGACGGCTGGCTCCCGCTGGCTGCGCGGGCCACGGTTTGGGTCAACGTGGGGGCGAGCAGCGGGCTCGACCACGCCGCCCGCGACCTCTCGGCGGCGATCGCGCTTTCAGACGACGCGGGCCTCCACCTCGCACGGGCGCGGGTGCTCCTGGGGCAGCGTCGCCTCGTCGAGGTCGCCTTCGAGACGCAGCGCGCGTTGCAGATGGCGCCGGGCTTCACCGAGGCCGCGATGGCGTCGATGCTCTTACATCGGGTCTACGCTCAGCTCGACGGCGGCGCGCCTTCGGGGTGTGAGGCGCTCCATCTCGCGCACCAGCCCACGGCCGACCTCGCCTCGGTGCTCTGCGCCGAGGGCCAGTCTGAGGCCTCCCGGGCGCAGGCCGCGACGCAGCTCGTGGCGCGCTCGACAGACCCGTTGGTGTTGGCCTACGCGGGGCGGGCGCTCGGCCCTTCGGCGGCCCCGACGCTGCGGCAAAAGACGACCCTCGCGGCCGCGCGGCGAGAGCTCGTGGGCTGGCTCGAAGCGGCCGGTGAGAGCGCGCTGTTGGCGGCCCTGGTGCCCCAAGACGGTGGCCTGTGAGGGCGCTGGGGCTGGCTGTCTTGGCGGCGCTTCTGGGGTGTGACCGCGGGGCCGAGCGCGCCCCCGCGGCGCCCCAGGAGGCGCTGCGCGAGTGGGTGCGGTGCAGCCTCGATGGCGTCGAGCCGACGGCCGACGTGGCGCAGCTCGAAGGGGCGCTGCGGCAAGGGCTGCGCCGCGATCGGGTGAACCTCGTCGTGCGCGGCGGGCGCTGCGAAGACAGCCTGGGGCTCGGGGCCGCGACGCACCCGTGTCTCGCGCCGCTCAAGACCCGGTGGGTTCAGTTTCTGACCGTCGCCCAGCGGCCCGGGGCCGACGCCATCGCCCTCGACATGGCCGTGCGCCACGTCGGCGAGCGCTACGACGCCGCCCGCCGTCACTGCCCGTGATGTTCGACCTGGCGCTCAGGGCTCGCGCTGCACGAACAGCGACCACACCAGCGCGTCTTGGGTGTCTGTGGTGAAGACCGTGGGGCCCTCGCTCGGGCAGAGCCTGAGCCCGGCGACGTTCTCGTGCATGGGCACCTCGGTCTCGCCCCCAGAGGCCCGATCGTAGCGGGCCAGGCGCGCCCTGAGACCGACCGCGTGACGCACAAACCCCAAGCGCACGCAGCCGCGCCCGAGCTGCCGCGGGTCGACCACCGCGAGCACCCGCGAGAACGCGCGGTCGCCCGTCTGCACCACCGCGTCGTGCACCGGCGGGAGCGTCTGCCCTCGCGACGCCTGCTGCTCGACGATCGAGAACTCCAACGGGAGGCCCGTCGTAAACCACGCGCCCGGCACCACCTCGGGCTCGACTCGCGGGTGAACCGGCTCGTCGTCGCGCTGTTGAACACTGTTCAACAGGGCGCGGTAAGTGACCGCGGTCGAAGGCACGAGCCGCGCAGCCCCGGGCCGGAGAGGCAGCGCGAGCCCCCCCACCGAGGGCCCCTCAAGGCTCGCCGCGCGGTCGAGCGCAGCCCCTTCGCCGAGGCCCACAAGCCCCTCGGGCGAGAAGGTGCCGCGGTTGAGCGCCGCAACACCGCCGACCTCGGCGCTCGGACCGCGGAGCACCGTCACGATCGCCGTGCCGCCGCGCACCGGCGGGGGCAGCATCGGCGAGAGGTTGCGGGTCTCGAGCACCATCACGAGCTCGGCCGGCGCGTGGGTGCACCACTGGAGCTGCCCCGTGACGCCCATGGGTTCGCGGGCCACCACCAAGGCAGGAGGCATCACGCTCACACGCTCGGCGCCCTCGGCGCGGTGTTGCAGCCCGAGGCGCTCGATGCGGTGATACCCGTGAACCGAGACCACCACGGCCGCGCAGGTCTCGGCCCCGAGGCTCAGGGTGTACGACGCGTGACCCCGCGCGCCCGCGTCGGCTTCGAGCACCGGGAGCGTCACCTCGACGGGCTCGCGCATCCCCAAAGCCCGGGCCACCGCCACCTCGGTGTTGTGGACCCGCCGCGCGAGCGCCTCGGCCACCGGCGGCGCGTTTTCGGGAGGGTGCCGCGCCCGCGTCGCCGTCGCGTACATCAGCGCCACGATGGCCGAAAAGAACGCGCTGAGCACCCACAACACCGCCCGCAGAGACATCGCGCGAGACTCTCACGCATGACGCGCGCCCAGCAACGCGCGAGCGCGCACCCCCCGGCGGGCGCGGCGGCCGAGTGCACAGCCGCGACCGATGACAGGGCTCCACAACGGCCGCGCGAGGCGCTAGGCTGGCGGCCCTTCGATGCGAGCGCGCGCTACGGCTTTGATGACTCTCTCGACGGCCCTCTGGGTCGCCTCGTCGCCCGCAGCGGCTCAGCTCACGGGCGGGCGTATCGGCGGCTCCAACTGGGGCGCCGCGCGGCCCTCGCGCACCGTCCAGGCGAGGCCCTCGGTGATGCCGTCGTTCGGTGCGCCGACGCCGAGGCCGGCCCCCGCCCCCGCGCCGACGGTGCAGCTGCCGGGGCTCCCGGCGGTGGCTCCGAACCCCGCCGCGATGCCGGGGATCGCCGTCGTCACGCCGCGGGTCGAGGTGCCAGCGGCGCCGCTCCCTCGCCTCGCGGTGAGCGCGTATGTCGCCCCGCCTCCGCACCCGGGGTATGTGCTCTACGCTCCCGGGGGTCGCACCCTTGAGCCCGACGAGGCGCAAGCGACGCACCCCCTCTGGCCGATGCACGACACCTACGGCCCGCTGAACCTCCTGGGCGGCGCGGTGGTCTTTGTGGGTCTCTTCGGCGCGCTCGGGGTCGGCGCCTGGGTGCTCACCCGGGCTCAGGGCGCAGCGCCGTCGCCCTCGCCGCCGTCCATTCCCCACGCTCCTGCGGGGCTCCCGGTGTCGCTCGGCCGGGTCTCGCTCGCGTTCGACGCCTCGCTCCGCGCGCACCTCCAGGCTGAGCTCGCGCGCTTCGCCGCGCAGGCGTCGTCGTCGTCACCTGAGGCCCTCGAGCGCACGACGCGGCAGGCCATCGACCTCCTCGGCAGCGCCCTCGGGGCGGCGCGGGCCGCCGCGGTGGCGAGCGCGCAGAGCCGCGTCGACGAGGCCGAGCGGCGCTTCACCGGGCTCGCCGATTCGCTGCGGCAGCGGTACACCGTCGAGAGCATCACCGAGGCCCGACGGGTGGTGATGCCGGGCCTCTCGCCCCTCGCCGACGAGGGTCAAGGCTTCGTGGTGGTGTCGCTCCTCGTCGCTGTTGAAACCCCGGATCTTGAAGCCCCCGCAGAGTTGAACACTGTTCAACTTGGGGCGTGGTTGCGCGCGCTGCGACCGCGGGCCGGGGGGCTCCTCGCGACGGAGCTCATCTGGTCACCGGCCGACCCTGGCGATCTCATGTCATCGGCCGAGATGCTGCACCTCTACCCCGAGCTTCGCCCGCTCGAAGGGGCGACGCTCGGGCGCGTGGTGTGCGGGCACTGCCGGGCGGTGTTCGCCGCCGAGTTGGGGCGCTGTCAGCGTTGCGGCGCGGCGCCCGCCCAAGCCTGAGGCACCTCAGCGCTCGGCGGGGCGCGCTTCGAGGGTGAGCGGAACATCAAAGATGGCGCCCTCGCGGAGCACCCGCAGGGTCAACACGTCACCGACCCGCCGACCTTGCATCACCTCGCCGAGCTCTGAGAGCGCCCGCAGCGCGCGGCCCTCGGCGGCGAGCAGCACGTCGCCCCGCTCGCCGCCCCGCAGCCCCGCAGCCTCGGCGGGCCCGCCGCGGTGAACCACCGCCACCCGGAGCCCGCCCTGAACGGCCTGGATCGAGCTGCCCGGGGTGAGCTCTTCGAGCACCATCCCGAGCCACGGGGTCTCGACCACGCCCGCGCTCTCGACCACAGCACGGAGCACCGCGAGCGGCACCCCGAACGCGATGGGCGGCCCCGTGATCGAGGTCTCTTCGTCGGCCGGCGGCACCACGAGCCCCACCATCGCGCCGGTGCTGAGCGACACCAGCGCCGAGCCCGCCGACGAGGCCGCGGGGATGGGGTCGACCTCCCACGCGTCACGCAACAAGGTCGCGTCGGCCCCAACAAACGAGCGGCGGCGGCGGAGGAAGCCGCCCGAGACGCGGAGGTTCTCGGCGGGCATCCACGCGACCGGGTCGCGCACCCGCAGGTCGCCCTCGGCCAGCGCGATCTGCTCGGGCCAGCGGCCCGCGAAGCCTTCGAGGAGCGCCACACCCCACGCCTCGTCTTGGGCGATGAGCCGCGCGCGGTCGACGCGCCCGTCGGGGTAGCGCACCCGCACCTCGCGCTGGCCCCGCAAGAGCGCGAGCGCCGTCACGATGCGCCCCGCGGGGGCGAGCACCGCCCCGCGGCCCACGTCGCGGTTGCCCGACAGAATCGACACCGTGGCGCGCCCCACGCGTCGCCCGAGGGCGGGCGGCACCGTCACCACCGTGGTGTTCGCCGCGGCCTGCGCAGCGCTTGCGCCCGCGGGGGTACGACGGGTCTGGGCCTGCGCCGAGGCGGCCAGGCACCATGCCAAAGGAGCGAGCAAACCCAACGACACCGCGACGCGCACAGCGTCGAGGAGTGTGCCACATTCGGGCTCTCGGGCGACCACGGCTTTGCGCTATGACTCGCGCCCACCATGATTGTCACCGTTCGACGCGAAGGGCAGACGCCCCGCACCCTCACCAACAAGGCCGTCGACGCCGAGGCGCGGTGCATGCTGCGGGCGCTGAAGCTCCCGCGGGCCGAGCTCTCGGTGGTGCTCTGCGACGACCCCACCATTCATCAGCTGAACAAGCAGTACCGCAAGAAGAACAAGCCCACCGATGTGCTGGCCTTTGCGCTCCGTGAGGGCCCCGCAGGGCACCTCGCGGGCGACGCCCTCGGCGACGTGGTGATCTCGCTAGAGACCGCCGCGCGCCAGGCCCGCGAGCGCAAAGTGACGGTCAAAGAAGAGGTTCGGATGCTGCTCGCGCACGGGCTCTTGCACCTCCTCGGGTGGGATCACCAGACCGACGACGAAGACGCCGCGATGCGGGCCGAGACCGAGCGGCTCATGGCCGCGGTCGCGCGCTGGGCGCGACGAAACGCTGCGGGGGCTTGACAGCGGGGCGGCGAATCACGACGGTGGCGGGCGTATCTTTCGCCGGTTTTTTCAACGAAGGGGTCGTGGGCGATGTTCGATCAGCTTCTCAACGTGTTTGGGCAGTCACGGCAGGGGCAACAGGCGTATCAGGCGCTCCAGGCCCAGGGGTATTCACCGCAGCAGTCGGCGGGCATTCTGTCGACGGCCTTCCCGGTGGCTGCGCAGGCGGTTCAGCAGGCCATCGCCAACCCGTCGTCGCTGACCCAGTCGGGCCCCGACGGCAAGGGCCTTCTTGCCATCGGCGATTCAAACTACGCGATGAATTTTCTCGGCGCCGCGGTGACGAGCCTCGTGCGCGGCCACGGCATGAAAGACGCTGCGGTTGATGGGCTCCAGGGCGTCGTGGGCGGCCACGTCGCGCAGGTGATCGCGTCGCGGTGCGGGCTCCCCGAGCGCGTCGCGGGGGTCGTCGGCGCGGTGATCACCCCGATGATGATCGACTTCTTGTGGGAGAAGTTTCAGGGCATGGGCGGCGGCGCTCAGGCCGCGGCGCCCGCGGGCGGCCCCCCGGGCTTCGGCTCGAACTTCACGCCCTTCAACAACCGCTGAGCCCTCACCCGTAGGGCGCACCGAGGCTCCGAGACGCAGGTTTCGGGGCCTCGTTCGCGTTTAGGTCACCCGAGCGCTTCGACGGCCTCGACGGTCTCGCGGAGGCTGTGCCGCGGCGCCCAGTTGAGCACCTCGCGGGCGCGGCGGTCGTCGACCATGCAGACGTACCGGATGTGATCGAGCTCGGGCGCGGGGAAGCTCGACAGGCGGTACCGAAAGAGCGCCGTGAGCATCCGCCGGGCCGCGAGGTGGGGCACCGGCAGGGTCGGCCGCCCGAGGAGCCGGAAGAGTCGCGAGAGGGGCACCGGCGAGGGCCCGGCGACGTTGAAGATGCCGCGAATGCCGGGCTGCAACGCGCGCTCGATGACCCGCGCGACGTCGTCTTGGTGGATCACCTGCACCATCGGGTCGAAGCCGAGGAGCGTCGGCACCACGGGCAAACGGAGGTAGTTGCTCGGCGCGTTGCGCACCGCCCCGAGGATGTGCGTCGGCCGCAAGATCACCGTCTCGCAGGCCGGGTTTCGCCAGAAGAAGCTCTGGGCCAGCATGTCGACCTCGATCAGGTCGCGGATCTCATGAAAATCCTGGCTCCCGAGCAGCGGCGACTCTTCGGTCAGAAACTGCGGGTTGTCGGGGCGCGGGCCGTAGACGTTGGCGCTCGACAAGACCACGAGCTTGCGAACCCCGTATTGCTCCATTGATTCGAGCATTTTCGCGAAGCCGAGCACATTCCACGAGTGGTGCTCGGCGGGCGAGGCGCGGGGGTCGTGCATGACCCCGAGGTGCACGACGGCTTTGACCCTGCCCGAGCGAAAGACGTCGCGCATTTTCTTGCGCCGCAGGTCAAACTGAAGGTGCTCGACGTCTTCGGGCTTGTCGACGAAGCTCCTGCGGTCGACCCCGATCAGCGGGTGCTCACGGTGGAGCACCCGGCACACCTGTTTGCCGAGGCGCCCGACGATGCCGGTCACCACGACGGCCCCCGGGTCACCCGGCCGAGCGGCGCCGTCGTGCGGGGGCGGGGGCTTGAGCGATGCGGTCACGAAACCTCCAGAGTGGGGCGATTCGGCGCGATTCGGGGGCGGCTGTCAACACGCGTTTCCGCGATGATGCAAGGCCGTCGTTGCCCTGCGGCGGGGTTCGGAGGTATGAGCGTCGCGGCCCGATAGGGTGGGCCGACGCTCCGAGGCACTGTGCGCAACCCGCTCTCGACCCGTACCCGCAAGAAGACTGGCCTCCTCGGCGCCGCGATGGCGCTGTGTTTTGGGGCCTTTGGTGTTGGGTGTCAGACCTCGCCCGGCGAGTCTGTCAACCTGCAAGGCGACGTTCGCTTCACGCTGCTGCACACCGCAGATTGGCACTCGCGGCTCTTGCCCTACAACCAGCAGGTCAACCAGACCGACCTGGCGTTGGGTCTCCGCCCCGAGAACGCCCCCTTCGGCGGTGCCGCGCGGATGAACTACCTCATCCAGCGTGAGCGCTCGCGGGCCGACCGCATCTTGCACCTTGACTCTGGCGACTGCTTTCAGGGCGCGCCGATCTTCAACTTCTTCAACGGCGAGGCCGAGGTCCGCGCGCTGGCCCACACCGGCGTCGACGCGGTGGTCGTGGGCAACCACGAGTTCGACCGCGGCGCGCTCAATTTTGCGCGGCAATACCAGCGTTGGGGCACCTTCGAGACCCTCGCGGCGAACTACCAGTTCGACGACCCGACCACCCCGGGCAGCAGCGAGCTCGGGCGCGTCGTCAAGCCGTACGCGTTCTTCAACCTCCGCGGCCTGAAGGTCGGCGTCATCGGCCTCGGCAACCTGTCGAGCATCACGTCGATCTTCGACCAGCCGAACCGGCTCGGCATCATCCCGCTGAACACCATCGAGGTCACGCAGCACTACATCGACCTCGTGCGCGAGCAGGGCGCCGACGTGATCGTGCTCGTGTCGCACATCGGCCTCGAAGACGACATTCACACGCTCGAGTTCTCGACCGGGGCCGACATCGTGCTCGGCGGGCACCTTCACATCGTGCTCAACCCGACCCAAGAGGTCGAAGACTGCCGCCCCTTCGATCGGCAGGGCAATCACTTCATCCCCGTGCTCGAAGAGACCCGCGCGTCGCCGCGGCCGCCTGCCACCTGCGGCGCGACCGAGTGCTGCGCGCCTTCGGGGGCCTGCGCGCCTTCGGGGCAGTTTCCGTATTGGCGGCTCGCGAGCGGGTATCGGGCGCGTGCGTGCCGGCCGCGCCGGGTCATCCTTCAGCACTCGGGGGCTTTTATGAAGTACCTCGGCCGCCTCGACACGGTGCTGTCGAACAACCCCGCGCGCATCTACCCCGGGCACGAGGCCGACTACGACCCCCGCAACCGCTGGGAGGTCGTGTCGCATCGCTTCAGCCTCTTCCCCGTCGACAGCACGGTGCCTGAAGAGCCCACGATGAAGCGCATGCTCGAGCCCTACGCGCGCGCCCTCGACACCGTGGCCAACCTCGACGCGCTGGTCGGATACGCCCCCGCCGACATCACCCGCACCCCCGCGGGCGGCGGCGACTCGGCGCTCGGCAACCTCGTCTCGACGAGCATGTGGCTGCGCCTCGGCATCCAGACCGACTTCTCGCTCACCAACACCCTCGGCATCCGCGACAACATCCCCGCGGGCCCGGTGAGCCTCGATCAGATCTTCAACGTCTTCCCCTTCGACAACAGCATCACCACGATGATCTTGTCGGGGCGCGAGGTGCAAGAGCTCTTCGACTTCGTGGCGCGCCGCTCGGCCGGCCGCGGCTGCAACTCGCAGGCTCAGATCGCCGGCGCCCGGGTGGTGATCGTGTGCGGGTCGTGCGACCGCCGCGACGCCCAGGGGCAGCCCCTCACGGCCTGCGCCGAGACCATCAACATCGGCCTCCGCACCGACCCTGCGGCCACCCAGAGGCCCTGCGAGACGGCCGAAGACTGCAACCCCGGCGGCGTCGCCGCGACGCCCCCCTCGTCGCGCTCGCTCTGCGACCCGAACGCCCACCGCTGCATGACGCCGCTCTCGCTCAACGCGAGCTACGCCGCCGCGGTGAACAACTACATCGCCGGCGGCGGCTCGGGCTTCTTCGTGCTCCAGCGCAACACCACGCAGACCGACACCCGGGTCGAGCAGCGCGACGCCGTGATCGATTTCGTGCGCACCGCGCCGCCCTGCGGTTACAGCGTCGACGTCACCGTCGAGCGCAACCGTCGCCGCGGCATCACCGACGCGGCTGAGCTCAGGGTGCCTCAGCACCCCGACGACGGGCTGAGAGACTGTCGCACCGACGACGACTGCGGCGCCGAGTCGTTGTGCGCCTGCGCCGAGCGCATCACCTTCGATGACACCCGTCGCATGTGCGTCACCGCCCCGAGCTGCGCGGCGGGCGAAGGGCGCTGCGTGCTCAGGCAGTGCCGCGACGACATGCGCGAGCTGGTGGTTCGGTCGTGCCCCGCGCAGCCCAACGACCTCGCCACGGCGCGCTGTCAGTGCACCGCCGAGATCCGCGCGGCGATGTCGTGCCGCATCCTCTCGTGCATCGACGAGAACACTGGGGCGCGGCAAGACGGCCGCTTGAACATGGTGTCACGATGAAGGCTCCTCGCATCGCGCGTGCACTCCTTGGCCTCGTCGCGGCGCAGCTCGTGTCGTGCGTGGGCGAGGCGCTCCCTGAGCTCGGCAGCGGCGACCGCGAGGGCAACGTGGCCTGGGTGCGCGTCACCACCGCGGGCGACCGCGGCCAGCGCATGGCCCCGCTGCCCTACTCGCTCAACGGCGTACCCCTCTCGTTGCGGCTCGACGTGTTCGGCCGCGACAACCGCCCCGCCGCGGGGTTCAACGGCTACATCGGTCTCAGCGTGACGCCGGGCATCATCCTCTCGGTGGCGGGCGCCGGGGTGGTGGGCAACTACGTCCGGGTCACCAACGGCGTGGCCGAGAACATCACCATCCAGATCGCGCGGGGCTACGGCGAGTCGCGCATCTGGGCCGAAGACTCGGGGTACGTGCCCGTCGAGCCGCTGCGAGAGCCGCGCCCCGCGTGCTCTGACGGCCGCGACAACGACGACGACGGCTTGATCGACTACCCGGCCGACCTCGGGTGCGCCGCCGCCAACGACGACAACGAGCGGGGCGGCTCCTTCGCCGCCGGGACGAGCGAGCCCATCTACTTCGACACGCCTTTTGTGAGCGACGTCCAGGGCCGCGCCTCGCAGTCGCCGCTGCTCAACGAGCGGGTGACCATCCGCGGGCACATCACCCCCGACGCGCCCCCGGCCGACGCCCGGGCCCACCGCCTCGTGGTCACCCAGACCGACAACTCGGGCTTCTTCATCACCGACATCGATGACCGCTCGTGCGGCGGCCAGCCCTGCTATAACAGCTTGTATTCGTTCAACTTTCGCTCACCCGACGGCATGCGACCGTGCGACCTCTTGACGGTGCTCACGGGCAGCGTGGCCGAGTTCGTGAGTTCGACGCAGCTCGCGCAGCCCGGCTACCAGGTGGGCCTCGCGTGGCGACCGAACGACCCGCAAGCGGGGGCGTGCTTGATCCCCGACCCGACCGAGCTGACGGGGGCGATCCTCACCGACGAGGTGCAGCTTGAGCGCTACGAGTCGGGCCTGGTGCGGGTGCAGAACGCGACCCTGCCCACGATGGTGGGCCCGCTGCGGGCGCCCAATGGCATCCCCGCGATGGGGGCCACCAACTGCGATTTCAACAACGACGGTCGGGTGACCTTTGACGGCGGGGCCGAGCAGCAGTGCAGCGACGCGTGCGCGGCCAACCCGGCGTGCAGCGAGTGGAGCGCCTGGGCGCGCTTCGGCCAGGTCGCGGTGACCCTGCCGGGTACCGGTGCGCCGGTGCGTGTGGCGATCAACGCGAAGGCCGTCGACCCGAACTTCGACCCGCAGCGGCCCGTGGCGGCGCGGGCGACGTTCACCGGCACCCTGCGACAGGTGGGGCCGAACTGGGTGATTCAGCCTCGGTGCGGGGCTGAGATTGTGTACGAGGGGATGGGCCCGGTTCGGCGCCCGAGCGAGATCTGCCTCTCCGAGAGGCCGTTGAGCGAGGACTGAAGTCTGATGAAGCGTCGGTCAATTGCCGCCACCGTGCGGACAGGATCAGTGTACGCTGTTGCGCTCGCGACAGCTCTCGGGGCCCGTTCGGGTCTCGCCCAACCCATCACCCCGACGGCGACGCAGACGAGCCCTGCGACCCCCGCGCAGACGGGCACCGACCCGGGCACGACCTCGGGCGCCACGACGCCCGCGGGCGGCTCGAACAGCGCCCAGGGCTTCGCGCCTCCGAACCTCGGGCAGACGGCCCCGCAAGACCCCGGCCCGCAGCCGCAGGCGGGCGCTCCGGCGGTTCAGCCTGTGCGTATGGAGGCCCCGGTGGCCCGCACGGCGCCGGCGACGTCGGCCCGCCCGTCGACGCCCCACGATTTCATCGACACCCGCATCACCTGGACGTTCGGTGACGACGACATCTTGACCTCGACGGGTCAGCGGGTGCCCGTCTCGCCGCTCCCGCGGATCGCCGACCGACAGCAGTACCAGCTCTTCTTCGACGCGCTGAACTCGCGCTTCGCGGGCCGTGAGAACCTCACGCACCTCGCGATGTACGCGCGGGCTCCGGGCTTCATCGACCGGCTGACCACCGAGGCGGGCTTGATCCTCCGTGTCGACCTCGGCCAGTTGACCACGGGCTCGGGCAACTTGAACCAGGCCTTCTACGACGCGGGCACGTTCTTGCGTGTGGCCTACGGGCTGAACCCTTCGCGGGCCTCGGACCAGGTGTCGCTGACCTTCTTCCCCTTCGACACTGACCGCTTTCGGCTCGGGTATCTTTGGGATCTCTCATGGGGCGGCAACGACGTCTTCCCGCGCCGCGTGGGCCCCGCCCCGGGCCTGAAGCTTCAGCTCGACATCGGCGGGCTGCAGCTCTGGACGGGCTTCAAGACCGCCGGCATCGTGGTGCCCCTTGAGGTGGTCACGCAGTCGCGCGACATCGAGATCGTGCGCGTCGAAGAGACCCAGTATGCGGCCCTCGCGGGCGGCGCGTACCGCTTCAACGAGAACGTCAGGTTTGACGTCTCGGGCGGGTACTTTCAGCAGGGTCGCTTCGACTTCCCCGGGGTGCGCGGGCAACAGGTCTACCTCGTCGGCGGCAGCGCGCGGCTGGTGTTCTCGCAGGGCCTCAGCGCGGGCCAGTCGCTCGACATGCGGCTCTACCGCAACGACCCGACGACGCCCTTCCAGGCCTTCACCCCCGAGACCTACACCCCCGGCCGCGTCTTGTGGAACGTGTCTCTCGAAGGCACCGCCATCGGTCAGAACCTGGCCGACATCAACTTCCCCGGGCGTACGGCGATCCAGACGGGCTTCGCGGGGGCGCTCCAAGCCCGCCTCAAGGCTGGCTACTTCGGCGCGGGCTTCACGGCCCTCTACCGCGACGTGCCCTTCCTCCTCCGCAACGTGCCGAGCTTCATCCCCTTCCAGACCTTGCCCACCGACGCGACGGTCGACCCTGAGTTCTTCCTCGCCGCGCAGGTCGACTACGCCTTCGTGCGTCAGCATCTCATCCCGAGCTTGATCGTGGGCATGCAGCTCCCGGCCTCGTTCTCGAGCTCGGTGCGCGAGGGCTCCCTCGAATCCGAGCGCACGCTCGTGATTCGCCGCGCGGGCAACTTCTCGATCCTCCCGCCGGGCGAGGGCCGCGTACCGATCATCTCGGCCCGCGCCTCGATGCGCTGGGATCTCTCGACCGTCCTCGCGGGCATCTTCTGGGTGCAGTACGTGCTCGACCAGAACGCCACGCTCCTCCAGGTCGACTCGTCGGGTACGCGCCAGGTGCGTATCTTCCAAGCGGCCAATCAGCTCGGCTTCGGCATCACCGCGCAAGCCCGCTTCTGAGCGGCAGTTCAGCCAAACCCAGCGCCGCGTCTTCGAGCACCTCTGCCGCGTCGCCGACGCCCTCCATCGAGAGCGCCGCGACGCCGTGGCAGTGCGCCCAGAGCGCCATCGCGCGCCCCCGCACCTGCCCCGTCGAGGCCAGCCCATCAACCGCCGCGAGCGCCACCACGAAGCGCTCGAACGCGTCGTGGGCCCGGTTCGGCGCACGCCCCGCGGGCGCGAACATCACCGCGTAGAGACCCCGATGGAGCCGCGCGAAGCCCACGTACGCCGCGCACACCGCGACGAGCTGGGCGCGGGCCGCGACGGCCTCGGCGCGGGCGCCATCGAGCCGCTCGACGAGGCGCGCGAAGCCCTCCTCTCGCACCGCCCCGAGGAGCCCCTCACGGTCAATGAAGTGGTGGTACGCCGCGGCCGGAGCGACCCCCGCCTCGCGGCACACCGCGCGCAGCGACAGCGCCGCCGAGGGGCCCGATTCGAGCATCGCCAGGGCCGTGCCCATGAGGGTCGCGCGGAGGTCGCCGTGGTGTTGCCCCACCCTCCGCGGGGGGCGCTTTCGCTTCGCCATGTCTGGTGGTCGCAGCCTAGCCCGGCCCGCGCCCGCCGTGAACCGTGTTGAACAGCGTTCAACAGCGCCGAGGGCATCGAAGGGGCCGACCCGCGCTCAGCCCGGCCGAGGGTTGTCTGTCATGTTGAACAGCGTTCAACGGTGAACCCTGCGCGTGTTGAACAGTGTTCAACTTCGCCCCTGTGTGCGTGTTGAGCGGTGTTCAACTGGGGCCTGGCCCGCGCTCCTGGCCCTGCGGGGGCGGCGGCATCCGGTCGGGCCTGCAGATCATGCGCTGGTCGCGGAAGGCCGCGCAGGTGCCCGAGATCGTGTGGGGGCCGAAGTTGACCGTGCAGGCGTCGCCGGTGTTGTGCCCCTGGCAGGCCGTAAACGCCTCGGCAGGGGGCTCAGGCGGTCGCCCGCCGGGGTTGCCCGGTTGGCCCTGCGGTTGGGCCGCGGCGAGGCCCGAGAGCGACAAGACGAGACCCAGTGAGCAGAGCGCGCGGCGCAGCGATTTCATCAGGAGGCTCCTTGTGTGGACGGTTTCGTAGAGAGAAACGGCGCCCGCGGGGGCGGGCCTTCCCGCGAGGGGGGAGTGTTGGGCGATTTGTTGACCGGCGGGGCTTCGTTGGGGGCAGATCGCGCCGCATGAGCCAGCCGAAGACCTACGCCGGAAGTTGTCACTGCGCCGCGGTGACGTTTGAGGTCACCGCCGACCTCGATCAAGAGCTCGTCACCTGCAACTGCTCGATCTGTTCGCGCACGGGGGCCATCATGGCCTTCACGCCGCGTCAGGCGTTCACGCTGAAATCGGGGCAAGCGTCGCTGACCGACTATCAATTCGCCACGAAGCGCGTTCACCATGTGTTCTGCTCGGTGTGCGGCGTGCGCGCGTTCAGCTTCGGCGACGGGCCCGACGGGAGCCTGATGTACGTCGTCAACGTGCGCTGCCTCGACGGCGTGACGCTGAGCGCCCTCAAGACGAAAGAGTTCGACGGGCGGAGCTTGTGAGCGGAGCGCGGCGCGGCGTGGTACGAGCGAGGGCGTGAGTCTTCCGCTGGTTGTTGCGATCCAGAAGGCGCTCGGCGAGGCGCCCGGCCACCCTGCCCTCGTCGACGATGCGCTGCGGGCGGTGTTCAGCTTCCAGCTCCACGCGCCGCAGCTGACCGACGACCCGCGCGCGCGGGCCGCGCCGCACGCGGTGCTCCACGAGATGCTCACCCACCTCGCCGCGGGCCCGTGGCACGCGCGCTTTGTCGCCCTTGAGTTGAACAGTGTTCAACACGAGGCCCTGGTCATCGCGGGCTTCGCCGCCGCGTCGCTGCCCGAGGTCGAGTGGCTCATCAAGCAGAACTGGCGGGTCACCGAGGGGCTCCTCGCGGCCCGCGACGACGCCCCCGAAGCGCTGCTGGCGCTGGCCGAGCGGCTGCGCGGCAAGCCCGCCGAGAACCCCGCACTCTTGACGGCGCTGGGTCGCCTCGCGGTGATCGCCGACGGCCTCGAAGACGCGCTCACGTTGGCGAATTGTAGCCTCGCCGCGACGGCCGAGCGCGCCTTCACGGCCCTCGGCCCGACCCGCACCGCGCGGGTGGTCGAGCGGGTGCTCGCGCGCTTCGACCACACGCCCGAGTTTCGCAGCCAGAGCCTCATCCCGATGCTCGAACGGGTCGGGCCCTGGCTCAACGCCCGCGCCCTCGACGCCGTGCTGACCCGGGCCGAGCTCCTCTCGAACACCTACCTCGCATGGGAAGATTGGGGCCAACGCCTCGGCCAGAACGCCGACACGCGCTTCGTCCTCGGGGCCGTCGCGGCCCGCATCGCCCAGCACGACGACCCGGGGCTCCGCGACGGGTGGCGCCGGGCCGCGCGCATGTTGCTCGACCGCGCGACGCACCGCGGGTTTGTGCCCTCGCCCGACGACGACGTGTTCATCGACCCCGCGGGCGCGGCGCGCGGCAACGACGACGTGTGGATGGCCACCCGGAGGCTCCTCAACGCCATCGGCCCGACCCGCGCCGAGGCCGTGCTGACGGCAGCCTTCGCGGGCTACCGCGCCCCCTGCGAGGCCCTCCGCTTCGCCGTGAGCGGCATGTCGCCGGGCTACCTCTCTCGGGTCGCCGAGGCCATGGTGGCCGTGCGCGACGACCCTGCCTTCTCAGACCTCCTGGCCATCAGCGACCTCAAGCCCTTCGGCCCCGGGTTCGTCGACGCGCTCATCGAGGCCCTGCGCGACCTCCGTCCGCGCCGCGCCTTTGTGAAGCACCTTGAGCGCAACCTCAGCGTCGGCGACTACAACCGCCTCTCGATCTGGCTTGAGACGCGCCCGCCGCCCAAACGCCCCCGCGCGCCGTGAGCGCCCTGTTGAACAGTGTTCAACAGTGGGTGAAATTCGGGGGCGCAGCGGGTGCGGCGCGGGTCAACCGCCGTAGAGCGACTCGGCGACCTTGTACGCGCTCGCTTCGAGGGCGGCGACGTAGTTTCGCAAGAGCTGGAGCTCGACCTGAGCGTCGAGGGCCGCGCGGAGGTTCGAGAGGTCTTGGGCCATCACGTCGCGCACCTCGGCCGAGATGTGCTCGCCGAACTCGGTCAACGTGCTCTCGCTCGTGTAGACCAGGGCCTCGGCGTTCGACAGGGCCTCGGCGTACTCACGGCGGTACATGTCGTCGGCCTTCGACTCGGCGGCTTCGAGCACGAGCCGCTCGACGTCGTCGGAGCTGAGCCCCGAGCCCGCGACGATGCGCACCTCTTTCGACTTCTTCGAAGCCATGTCGATGGCCGACACCGACAAGATGCCGTCTGCATCGATGCTGAACGACACGTCGATCTTGGGCACGCCGCGCGGCGCCGGGGGGATGCCCGCGAGCTCGAAGTGGTAGAGCGAGCGGTTGTCGCCGGCCATCTCGCGCTCGCCCTGGAGCACATGGATCGGCACGAAATTCTGGTTGTCGAGCGAGGTCGAGAAGGTCTCGCTCTTGCGCGCGGGGATGGTGGTATTCCGCGGGATGAGCACCGTCATCACGCCGCCCGCGGTCTCGACCCCGAGCGAGAGCGGCGTCACGTCGAGGAGCAGCACCGACTCTAGGTCGCCCACGAGGCTCGCGCCCTGGACCGCCGCGCCGATGGCCACCACCTCGTCGGGCGACAAGCCCTTGTGGGGCTGGCGATCGAAGAACTCGGCCACCCGCCGCTGCACGAGCGGCATGCGGGTCATGCCGCCCACGAGCACCACCTGCTGGATGTCTGCGAGGCCCACGCCCGCGTCAGAGAGGGCGCGACGGCAAGGCTCAAGGGTGCTCTCGATCAAGTCGTCGACCAGGCGTTCGTACTCGTCGCGCTTGAGCGTGCGCAGCAGGTGCGCGGGGCCTTTGGGCGTGTCGGCCACGAAGGGCAGGTTGATCTCGGTCTCGAGCGACGACGAGAGCTCGTGCTTGGCGCGCTCGGCGGCCTCGCGGAGCCGCTGCAACGCGAGCCGCTCGCGGCGGAGGTCGACGCCGTGCTCGTTCAAAAACTCGCTCGCGAGGAGGTCGACGATGCGCTGGTCGAAATCGTCGCCCCCGAGGAAGGTGTCGCCGTTGGTGCTCACCACCCGAAAGACGCCCTGGGTGATCTCAAGGATCGAGATGTCGAAGGTGCCGCCGCCGAGGTCGTACACCGCGATGCGCTCGTCGGCGCCGCGGTCGAGGCCGTAGGCGAGGGCCGCCGCGGTGGGCTCGTTCAAGATGCGCCGCACCTCAAGGCCCGCGATGCGCCCCGCGTCTTTGGTGGCCTGGCGCTGCGCGTCGTCGAAGTACGCGGGCACCGTGATCACCGCCTCGGTGACCTCTTCGCGGAGGTACGCCTCGGCGATCGACTTCATGTGCAAGAGCACCGCGGCGCTGATCTCGGGCGGCGACATCTGCCGCGACTGGATCTCGGCCCACGCGTCGCCGTTGGGCGAGGCGACGATCTTGTAGGCCACCCGAGAGACCTGCTTGCGCGCCTCTTCAGACTCGATCGAGCGCCCCATCACGCGCTTGATCGAGACGACGGTGTTCTCAGGGTTTTGCACAGACTGACGCTTGGCCACCTGGCCCACGAGGCGCTCGCCGCTCGTAGACCACGCGACGATCGAGGGCGTCGTGCGCGCGCCCTCAGCGTTGGGGATGACCACCGGCGCGCCATTCTCGATGATGGCGACGCAGCTGTTGGTGGTGCCCAGATCGATGCCAACGATCCTGCCCATGCGATGTACTCCTCGGCGCGCGGTTGCCCCCAACGACGGGTCAAACGCTCAGTTGGTCTGCCCCTCGTCGTCGCCCTTCGGAGCCTCTGTCGCCACGGGCTTGCCCTTCGACACCACCACCTGCGCGGCCCGCAAGAGCCGATCGGCGAACTGGTAGCCCGGCACAAACTCTTGCACCACCACGCCCGCGGGGTACTCGTCGTGCTCGACCTGCTGAATGGCCTCGTGCACGTTGGGGTCGAACACCTGCCCGACCGACTTGAGGCGGCTGCCGCCCACCCGGGTCAGGGTGTCTTCAAAGAGCCGCAGCACCATCACGACGCCCTCGCCGATGGCCTTGGCGTCGGTGCTCGACTTCGAAAAATTCGCCGCGCGCTCGAGGTTGTCGAACACCGGCAGGAGCTCGCGCAAGACGTCTTCTTTGGCGCGCTTCTTGGCGTCATCTTCGTCGCGGCGCGCGCGCTTGCGGAAGTTGTCAAAGTCAGCCCGCGAACGCAAAAGCTGATCGCGGAGGGCGTTACGCTCTTCGGTGAGGAGGGCCAGCAAGTCGGGCTCGGCAGGGGCCGCCGCGGGGGCCGCCTCGTTCGCTGCTGAGGCCTCGGTTTCAGGGGTGTTCGCTTCGTTGGGAGCCGTCGACTCGTTGCTCATGCGCGTTGCCTTGAGAGAGGATAGACCGTGAGGGCGCCTGCGGGCTCTGAACGAGCCGCCGCGACGACACCTCCACTGGGGTCAGTGATGTATCACAGCCCGTCATCACTTGTGCCCCCAATGTCAACGCCGACGGTCAGCCGCCGACGAGCTTGCGCCGTGCGGGGCAGAGGTCTGCGCAGGCGCAGCCTACACACCTGGGCTTGCGCGCGAGGCAGGTGTAGCGACCGAAGAGCACGAGCCTGTGGCCGGTGGCGATCCATCGGGCGGGCGCGATCACGCGCATGAGGTCGGCCTCGACCTTCACCGGGTCGGTGTGGCGGGTGAATCCGAGGCGCTTTGACACCCGCAAGACGTGGGTGTCGACGGTGATGCCCGAGGCGATGCCGAAGCCCGTGCCGAGCACCACGTTGGCGGTCTTTCGCGCCACCCCCGGGAGGGCCACCAGCTCGGCCATGCTCTCTGGCACCGCCCCGCCGTGGAGGGCCACGAGGCGCCCCGCCGTGGCGACGATGTTGCGGGCCTTGTTCTTGTAAAAGCCCGTAGGCTTGATGAGCGCCTCGACCTCGCTGAGCGCGGCCCCGGCCAAGGCCTCGGCGTTGGGGTACTTCGCGAAGAGCCCCGGCGTCACGAGGTTGACGGTCCTGTCGGTGGTCTGCGCTGAGAGGATGGTGGCGACGAGGAGCTCGAAGGGTGAGCTGAAATCAAGCTCGCAGCGGGGCTCTGGCACTGTGGCCTCGATGGCCTGGAGCGTCGCAGAGACCCGCGCGAGGCGCTGCTTCGAGGGCGCGCGAGGGGTCACCGCGCGGCGTTCTGCACCCGCTGCACGAAGGCAGGCTCGGCCACGGTGTTGCCGAGGGCCGCGCGCGTACGCTGGAAGAGGTCAGTCCATTGTTGGCGCTGGGCCGCTGAGACTTGCACGGTGGTGAGGCCGCGGGTGCTCAGGGTGTTCAAGGTGCTCGCCTCGTCGCGGCGGAGGTTGTTGATCAGCAGCTGGTGAAACTGCGTGGCGGTCTCGCGAAGCGCGGTCTGGAGCTCGGGCGAGAGGCTGTTCATCTGGGTGTTGCCGAAGACCGTGGCGCCGACCACCACGCCGACGTTCTGGTCGGTCATGTGGGTGGCCCGGGTCGACCATTGCAGCGACACCGCGGCGTAGGGCGTGGTGATGAACGAATCGACCCGGTTGGTCTGAAGCGCGCTCAGCACCTCGGGCAGCTGCAGCCGCACCGCCTCGACGTGGGCCTCGCGGAAGAACGCCGGCATCACCAGGTCGTCGCGCCAGACGTACGGGTGGAGCCCCGCCATCTCGCTCGGCGCCGCCACCGGGCGGTTCGAGAACACCCGCGAGAAGCCCACGTCGGCCCAGCCCATGAAGGCAAAGCCCGCGGTATTGAACTCACGCACGATGTCGGCGTTGGTCGCCGCGCGGGCGGCGTCGAGCTGACGGTACGAGCCGAACATCCCGGGCATCTGGAAGGTGAGCGCGGGGCGGTAGATCTGCGCGAGGCCCACCGCGGTCACCGCGGCGCCGTCGAGACGCCCCGAGCGGATCTTGCGAACCACCTCGCTCTCGTCACCCTGGACGCCGCCCGGGTAGATGCGGAGCGACAGCATACGGTTGGTGCGCCGACGGAGCTCGCGATTCCACGCGTCGAGGACGCGCATCCATGTGGAGCCCGCCGGGGCGAGGGTCGCCACCGAGAGCACCCGCGCGCCGGCCGGAGTGTCACCCGCCGGCTGGGGCTGCGCGGTCACCTCGGCACCACGAACAAAGAAGGCGCCGAGGGCGGCAACGCCGAGGGCCACGAAACCAAGGCTGTATCGCTTCATGGAGTCAACCACTTTCTGTGTCACTGTCGAAGTTGTCGTTGTCGGCCCCGGAGGGTGGGCAATCGGCCACAAGTACGGGCCCCGCGCCTCTGCGATTCAGACCCGCATCGGGCGCCCTGACCTCACCCCTGGCGCGCCGCGGGGCGTGCCCTCAGTTGCTCGCGGGTGCCGCCTCGGCGGGCGCCGCAGGCGTCTCAGCGCTGGCCCCTTCGGCGGGCGCCGCGCCCTCTTCTTCGGGTGCGAAGAGGTTGTCGATCTGCGCGAGATACCGCCGCGCGCGGCGCTTGGCGATCTGGTTGGCGAGGCGCTGCTCGGGCAACACATCGCCCGCGTTGATCACCTCTTCGAGGAGCCGACGGTAGAGCGCGCGGTCTTGCACCATCACCGCGTAGGCCCGCGCCTCCATCACGATGTAGGTGAGAAACTGGCGGTTGGTGCGCGCGATGGCCTCTTCGAAGAGGCGCCGCGACTCGACCGGGTCGCCGCCGAGGGAGGCCGCGGCGCGGGCGTGATAGGCCGCCATGGCCGCGAGGGGCGCGTGGCTGTTGAAGGTCGGGTCGAGCTGCATCGTGCGCTCGAAGCACGCGATCGCGAAGGGCAGATCGGCGAGCACATCGGGGTTGTCTTTGTTCAAGCTGATGTGTCGGGCCCAGTTGTAGCCGAGCCAGAACACCATGCCGGCGTGCTCGCGGTCGTCGAAGCGGTTCAGGTAGCCGCGCCACGCCTGGAGGCCGCGCTGCACCGCGGCCAGAGCGCCGCCGTCGGCGTCTTCTTCGCGGGTGAGGGTCTCGAAGCCCACGGCCTTGCCGCGGAGGTAGGCCATCGACGCGCGGGCCCGGTAGTGCTCGATGCGCGCCTCGTCGTCGTTCGCCTCAGCCTCTTCGAGGTGATCTTCGAGGAAGCCGAAGCCGAACGAGCCGTACGCCCGCATGAGGTTGACCCGCAGCCCCGTGTTGTCGGGGATGACCAGGAGGAGGCCCTCCATCTGCGTGATCGAGTACGGCAGCGCCGACTCGGCCAAGGCCGGATCGGTGAAGGTCTGAAGGGCCGGCGAGGCCCGATTCATGATCCTCGCGGTCGAGTTGGCCGCGAGCCGTTGAAGACACCCCGTCATACTGACTGCGAGCGCCGCAGCCAGGAACCCCGTCACCACCCTGGTACGCATCGTGGCTCGACTGCGTAAAGGTATCGCCCCCCGAGTGTCAACGCCTTACGCGACACCCGGCCCCACTTGATTGCATGATCTGCCCCCACGAGACCCGATGATGCAGCGCGCCGAAACCACCCTCGAACGCCTCCGAAGGCTCGCCCCGTGGGCCCTCGGGGCCCTCGCCTTGAGCCTGTCTCAGCCTGCCGAAGCCACGGTGTTTCGTGCCATCTCGCTCGATGAGATGGCGCGCCGGGCCGACGCCGTAGCGGTGCTCATGGGGCCCCCAGACACCGCCGCCGCGTCAAGAAGTTACTGGCTCGGGCGGCGCATCGTGACCGAGCAGACGCTCACCGTGGTGGGCGTGCTGGCTGACCGAACGGGGCTGCTTCGACAGGCCTCGGGGCCCTTGGTCTTGACGATTCCGGGTGGGCGTGTAGGGCCGCATGTGCAGACTGTGGCGGGCGCCCCCGAGCCGCGCCCCAACGCGGTACAGACCGTGTTCTTGCAGCGCCTCCGCGACGGCCGTTGGGTCGTCTACGACATGGCCTTGGGGCTCCTGCCGATGCGCCCCGACGGCCGCGGCGGCTGGTGGGTCTCGCCGCCCGACACCCGCGGCATCGAGCGCGTCGACGGCGACACCGGCGCGGCGCCGCTCGCGATGCCCGCCGAGGGCCTGAGCCTCACCGCGCTCCAGGGCCGCATCGAGCGAGCCGCACCGTGAGCGCCGCGCCGCCCTCGTCGCGCTCGGGCCCCCTCGCCCTCGGCCTCGCGGCCCTCGCGCTGCTCACCGACGCGCACGGGTACTGCCGCACCACCACGTCGCCGGCGCAGCCCGACCCCACCGTGTGCCCCGCCCGCGGCGTGCCCATCGCCTGGCCCACCCGCTGCGGCGCCATGCGGCTCTCGCCCATCGAGCGCCCCCCGAACCTCGATTGGAGCGTCGTCCAGAGCGCGACCCGCGACGCCGCCGCGGCGTGGCGCGGTATCGACTGCGGCGGCGGCCGACCCTCAGGCTTCGACCTCGAGATCCTCGGCGACGTCGCCGCCGCCGCCGGCTACAATGTTGACGGTGTCAACATCAACAGCATCAACTTTCTGTCTCGTTGGGCTGACGACGCGTTTCACCCGCCCGACGCGGCGGCGGTGACCATCGTCACCTTCGGCGCGATGTCGGCCAGCATCCTCGACACCGACACCGACCTGAACCTCGCCGACTTTCGCTTCGTGGTGGGCGCCGACCGCACCGGCGCTGACTTGCAGACCATCCTCGGGCACGAGATGGGGCACGCGTTGGGGCTCGCCCACAGCCCCGATCGCCTCTCGGTGATGTGGTACGCCGTCGGTCGCGGCGAGCAGCGGCGCGCCCCAACGAGCGACGACGTCGCGGGCCTCTGCGCGGTGTATCCGCCGCGGCCGCGCGAGGCGTGCGACCCCGAGATTCGTCGCGAGACCTTCTACGGCGGCGGGTTGCCGCTGGCCTGCACGAGCGGGCCCCGCGGGGGCGGGTCGGGGGGCGCTGCGGTGTGCCTCGGCGCGGCGCTCTGGCTCTCGGCGCGGCGACGGCGCGCGGCGCTCAGCGGGCGGCGATGAGGATGATCTCGACCGCTGCGAGGAGCGCCACCGAGCGGTCAGGGTCGAGCAGGAGCGGCGCGATGGGGTCGCAGTCGGTGCCGCCTCCGAGGGCCTCGGGCCAGGCCATCACCGCCATGCGCCGTACGCTCGGATCGGGCGCGCGAAGAGCCCGCCGCAGGGGCTCAAGGGTGCTCGGGTCGCCGCGCTGCGCGAGGGTCGCGAGGGCGCGAACGGCCACAAACCCGTCGAGGCTCGCAGACAGGCGGCGCAGCACCTCGGCGGCCCGCCCGCGGTGCTCAGGCTGACGGAGCAGCGTCGCCGCCACGCGGAGCGCGACCTCGGGGTCGGGGCTCTCGAGCGCCAGCGCCAGCCCGTCGGCGTGCGAGCCCGCGAGCATCGCGCTCGTCACCGCGGCTTGGGCGCGAAGCTCGCGGCGCCCTGCCGACATCGCGCGGAGCAAGAACGCACCCGCGGCCTCGTCGTGATGCGACGCGAGCACCCGCGCGCACTCGATGTTGACACTGTTTACATCGCCCGTCGCGAGCTGCTCGCGGAGCGCGACCTCTGCGGCCTCGGCATCGACGGCGAACCAAGCCGACGCGACGGCGAGCCGCATGCTCGGGTCGCCTTGTTGGAAGAGCGCGGCGAGGGTCGGGGCGGCGTCGGCGCCGTAGCTGCCGAGGGTGCTCGCGGCGCCGAGGCGCGCGACGCGGTTGGGGTCTTCGAGGGCGATCTGGCGCACGGCGGCGAGGGCCCTGGGGTGCCGGTGGCTCCGCGCGAGCTCGTAGAGGGCCGCCTGACGGAGCTGCGGGTCTTCGCTCTGGAGCCACCCGATGAGGGTCTCTCGGCCGCGTCGGCCGCGGAGGCTGGCCATGCCCGCGACCCGGCGCTCGCGGTCGTCGCTGGCGGCGGCGTCGCGGAGGCGGCGCGGGGGGTCGCCGTCGCGTCGCTCCATTTCGTACCGCGTCGAGGCGGCGCGATCGCCCACCACGTCGGGCCGTCGGGCGAGCTCATCGAGGAGGTCGAAGGCGCGCACGCCGAGGCCGCGGAGGGCTGAGAAGCATGCGCTCCGCGCGCTCTCATCGCGGCTGCCGCATTGGGCCTTGAGGCTCGCCAGGGCGATCTCAGCGACGAGGTCTGGGTCGCCCTCGCCGCGGGTCTCGACGAAGCTCCGATACGCCACCAGGGCTTCGTGAATCTGCGCGCTGCGGGCGTAGCTCCGTACGGGGCTGACGCCGCTGGCGCAGTGCGCGGCGGCCGACATCACCAAGGCAACGACCCACCGACGGCGCGACGCGAGAGGCACCTCGCGATGGTAGCTTGAGGCGCGGCCCCGGTGCTATGAGCGAGGGCCGTGAGACAGCGGGTGCTGCGTGATGGGGGTGTGGCGGCGAGCGCGCTCGGGGCGTGCGCGCTGGCCCTCTCGGGGCTGTGGTGTGTGGGGCCGCGTGCGCTTCAGGCGCAGCCGCGAGAGGGCGCCCGGGTCGACCGCGTCGCGATCGCCGAGGGGGGCTTCGTGATGGGTGACGACACCCTCGGTGAGGGCGACGAGCGCCCGCGCCATCGCGCGGTGTTGCCTGCGTTTCGGATCGACCGCACCGAGGTCACCCAGGCCGACTGGCGGCGCTGCGTGGGGGCGCGGCGGTGCACGTCTCCGAGGCCCCTTGAGGCGCGGTTTGTTGGGCCGAGGTTGCCGCAGATGGGGGTGAGCTGGTTTCAGGCGGCGGAGTATTGCGCTTGGGCGGGCGGGCGGCTCCCGAGCGAGGCCGAGTGGGAGCGCGCGGCGCGGGGCCCTGAGGGGCGCACCTTCCCTTGGGGCGAGGCGACGCCGACGCCGCGGCACGCGGTGTTTGGGCGCGCTGACGCGACGGGCTTCCCCGACCCGGTGGGCACGCACCCGCAGGGTGACAGCCCCGAGGGCGTGCATGACCTCGCGGGCAACGTCTGGGAGTGGGTCGCGAGCCCCTACGACCCCTATGCGTACCGCCACCCCGAGACGCCCGCGACGTGCGCCACCGCGATGGCCGCACTCGGCGACCTCCGACGCCTCGGGGTGCGCGGGTTCACGGGCTCGAACCCCCTCCCCAACGAGTGCGAGCGCGTGCTCCGCGGCGGCGGGTGGAACTACGGCGGCGCCGGCCTCCGCAGCTCGAACCGCGTGCACCACCCCCCGCGCTATCGCCTGGTCATGTCGGGCTTCCGCTGCGCCGACGACGGCCCCGCCTCTGCCCCCTCGGCGCCGCCCCTGTGACCCTCGACGCGCGGGTACTTTACGCCCACGAGACCGGCAATTTCGGGGCCCTCGCCGCCCACGACGGCCAGCTCTACGCGGGCTGCCTCAACACCGGTCGTGTGCTCGTCTTCGACCTCGCGACGGGGCGCGAGCGCCTCGTCTTCACCGACGCGCCCGGCGTGACCAGCCTCGCGGCGGGCCCCGACCGCGCGCTCTACGTCGGCAACGCGTGGCGCAAGCACATCGTGCGGTGCGCGCTCGGCACCGGGGCGTGCGAGACCCTCGCGACGGGCTTCGCCCAGTGTGTTCACCTCGTCGCATCGGGCGAGGCCCTCTACACCGGCGGCGGCGTCGGAGCCTCGCACGCCGTGTACCGCACCGACCTTCGCGTCAAAAAGAAGACCTCGCTCGGCGGCAAGCTCGGGCCCGTGATCTCGCTCACCGACGACCCGCGCGGCCTCCTGGTCACCACCAACAGCACCCGCACGCAACCCGGCGCGCTCTGGCGCCTCGCCCCTGGGGCCGACACCCTCACCCGCCTCGCCGACGGCTTCCGCTTCTGCCGCCGCGCGCTTTGGGGCCCCGACGGCGCCGTGTACTTCGCCGCCGAGGGCGCCCCCGAAGACCCCAGCCTCAGCGCAGTCTTTCGTCTCGTCGAGGGCGAGGCGCGGGCCGTGTACGCGCGATGCTTCGACCCCCGCGGGCTCGCGTTCTTCGGCGCGCGGCTCGTGGGCGTCGGCTTCGACGGGTCGGTGTTTGAAGTGTCGCCGGGTCAGCCTGCGCGCGCCCTCGGCACCCTGGGCGTGTCAATCCAACGCGCCGTTCAGGTGGGCGCGACCTTGTACGTCAGCGCCTATGCGCCCAGGCGCCATGACAAGGCCCTCATCTTCGCCCTCGACCTCAGCGCCGCGACGGGCTCGTAAACCACGCATACCAGGCCCCCGCGAGGCTGACCGTCGCCAAGAGGGCCCAGTACCGCAGATCGCCTACGAGGCCCCCCAGGGCGGCTTCGGCGCCCGCGACGGCCCCTCCCACCAGGAGCCCCGCCGACGCCAGCCTGAGGCCCCCTGAGAGGCGCCCCATGAGGCGTCGATGTCCCGTCGAGACGCGGCGCACCACCGTGAGGCTCCGGAGGGTGGTGTAGAGATGCAAGGCGAAGAGCCCGACGAGGGGTGCGAGGGCGCGATCGCTCGCGACGAGCTGTGACCCGAGCGCGCGGAGGCTGGCCGCGGTGAGCAGCGCGAGCAGCGCGTCGAGTACGAAGACGGTCGAGAGCGGAGGGAGCAAACGGGCCTGAGCGCGCCTACGGCGTGGGCGCCTCGGCGGCGGGCTTGGGCTTCACGATACCGGGTTTGGGCGCGAGAAGCATGGTCATAGCCTTGCCCTCCATCGAGGGGTGCTGCTCAATGACCACGAGCCCCTCAAGCGCCTGGATGATCTCGTCGAGGACTTCGCGCCCCTTCTCGGGGTGCGTGATCTCGCGGCCGCGGAAGCGCACCGTGAGCTTGGCCTTGTTACCCTCTTCGAGGAAGCGCTTGATGTGCTTCACCTTGGTGTCGAGATCGTGCTCATCGGTCTTGGGGCGAACCTTGACCTCTTTGATCTCGACCACATTCTGCTTCTTGCGGGCCTCGTTCGCGCGCTTCTTCTCTTCGTACTTGAACTTGCCAAAGTCCATGATCTTGCAGACCGGCGGATCGGCCTTCGGATTGACTTCGACGAGATCCATCGATTCTTCTTGCGCGCGGCGGATGGCCTCTTGACTCGACATGATCCCAAGCTGAGAGCCATCGCTCGCGATGACACGCACCTCGGGTACACGGATTCGGTAGTTTACCCGCACCTGGGGCGTACGCTGCTGGCCCCTGTCCATCGGTCCCTTGATTGCTGTGCTCCTTGGATGGGGAGCCGCCCTGGCCCCCACAGTGTGTTGAACCGCTCTGGCACCGACACCAGGCCACAAAACGGCTCCGACGCGGAGAGTGAACGCCCAGAGGCACTCTCGTCAAGCGCAGCGCCCCGAAGAAGTGCAGCGCCCCATCGCCCGCGCGACGTTTTGAGAGACGACCCCCCCAAAGCCGACACCCGCGAGACTCTTTCGAATCATCGCGGGTGTCTTTTGTAGGCGCGATAGGGTTTGAACCTACGACCCCCACCGTGTCAAGGTGGTGCTCTACCACTGAGCTACGCGCCTGAGGGATGCGGTTTGTACGCCGACCCCGTCACCCCGTCAACCACTTTGTGTCGCGGGGTGAAACTTTTCTACGCTCACAGGTGAAAACCCACAAACCCCGTGACATCAATGTCAAAAAGGAAGGTGGGGAACATGAACTGCAACGCCACCTCGCCCCCGACGTGGAAGCCGTTGCGCATGCCGTACTCGACCCGGCCGCCCACGTTGGCGTTGCCGAAGCCCGAGAGCACGTGGGCCCCGGGCCGCGTGACGTTCGGCGGGAGCGCGGGCTTGGGCTCGATCTGCCCGACGCCGCCGCCCACGAAGACCGACGCGGTAACCCCGGTGGGGCTCCAACCGTCGGGCGTCACGGCGTAGTAGAGCCGCCCCGAGAGGAGCAGGTTGGCGAAGGGGTTCGAGCGCGTCGCGCCGCCCGGCATGGTGGGTTCGATGGTCCACCCGGCGGAGTCGAACTGGAAGCGCACCCCGACGCCGACCCCGATGCGGCGGTTGATGTTGTACCGCACCGCCCCGGCGAGGTAGCCCGTGGGCGCGAAGCCCGGTTCGATGCTCTCGTAACAGACGTAATTGCCGCAGGTGGTGCCCCGGCGCACGCCCATGCTGTCGACCAGCACCCGCTGCTGCGCATAGGCCGGGCGGCCCGAGAGAAAGGCCAGCCCGAGCCCGCCGCCGATGTCGATGGTGAAGCGTGAGAACCGCGACGTGTTCGAGGGCCCCGAGGGCTCGGTCGAGCCGCCGCTCCCTTCGGCGCAGGCCCCGGCGTCGCAATAGAGCCCCTCGCCGCACTCGTTGTTGGCCGAGCAGACGTCGCCGAGGCCGCGGCTCCCGTGGGCCCCGCGACAGCTCGGGCCGCTCATGCCCGGCGGGCACTCTTCGCCGCAGGTAGCGGGCGGCGCGCGGTTCGGCAGCGAGGGCGCGGCGTGCTGCCGGGTCGTCACGATCGGGATGTGCACCGGCGAGGCGTCGCTGCCGACCCCAGCGACGACGCTCCCGCCCGAGTCTTGCGCTTGAACGTAGTAATCGATGCTCCCCTGGATGATCTCGCCGCAGGGCAGTTCGATGCCGTACCCGCCGCCCATGGCCCGCATCTCAGAGCGCTGATACTGCGTGCGCCCGGTGCCCCGGAAGAACACATACACATGCTCGGCCGAGAGCTGCCCCGCCGGCATCACATAGATCGGCAAGGGGGTGTTTTCGAGCTGCTCGGGCGCGGGGGTGTGCATGAGCTCGCTGCCCGCCGACGGGGGCGGCGGCCGGCTCACGTTGCCGGTGTTGCTCGAGCCGCTCGTGTTGCTGCTCGTGCTCGCGTTGCTGGCGCCGCCGTTGCTGCGCCCCGATTGCCCTTGGGCCTGACGAAAGGCCGCCGAAATCTCGCTTGTGACCAAGAGCGGGTCGGGCTCGGCGTTGCTGTCGGCCTGGAGCGCGCGGCCCATCGACGCGACGCCCGCCGCGGTGTCTTGCTGACCGCCCACCTGAACGATGCCGAGCGACATGTGCACCCGGGCCACCACCGCGGGCGAGCACGCGTTGTTTGCGCAGCCGCGAAGCGCGAGGTTGAGGCGCTCAAGGGCGCGATCAATCTCAAGGTTCTGGTAGTCTTCCATCGCCGTCTGGATCATCCCGCGGGTCTGGCGATCGCGGGGGGCCTGCTGGGCCGAAGCCGTCGAGGCCATCGTGGTGAGTCCGGCAACAAGGATCGCAGCGCGTCGCAAACTCATATCCCGTTCAAAGCTCCCTGAGCGTGCCCTCGCAGAACATCGTAACATTGCGAGAGCACACGAAAATGTCTCGACCTCAGCGGGCGCAACCCACCCTCTGTGCCGATGCGGGGCGGCATCCTACACGGTTTCGTGACTTTGCGTAGCCCCTGCGCCACCCGAGCGTCGCCCGGGGTCGATTTCGTGATTCTGTACCGTTGACGTTCGGGCCCCGCTCAGCGCACCAGGCGGCCGCTCGCGTCGATTTCGTTGAGCTCGACGCGGCGGTTGGCTTCGCGCCCCGCGGTGGTGGTGTTGGGCTCGATGGGCTGGCTCGGGCCGTACCCGCGCGCGGTGAGCCGCGAGGGCTCGATGCCGTGGTTCATGAGGAAGGTGCGCACGGCCGTCGCGCGGGCGGCCGAGAGGCGCTCGTTGTGGCGCCGCGAGCCCTCGCTCGACGTGTGCCCGCCGACCTCGTACCGCAGCTCGCGGTGCTGCGTCTGGTTGAGGAATTCGACCACCTCGTTGAGCGTCGCCTCGGCGCTCGGCCTGAGCCTGGCCGAGTCGAAGTCGAACTCGACCCTGAAGCGCACGCCGTGCTGGGTGATCTGGAGGTGCTGAAACTGCCGCGGGCAGCCGTTGTTGTCGACCGGGCCGGCCTCGTTCGGGCACTGGTCTTGGAGGTCTGCGACGGTGTCTTGATCGTTGTCGTTGTCGGGGCAGCCGTCGGTGTCTTGAAACCCGTCGGGGTCTTCAGGCTCGTTGCGGCAGTTGTCGACCGCGTCGAGCACGCCGTCGGCGTCGTTGTCGGCCTCGGGGCAGCCGTCGGTGTCTTGATACGCGTCACGGTCTTCGGGGTCGACCACGCACATGTCGCGCGAGTCGACGATGCCGTCGCCGTCGGTGTCGGGGTCGTCGGGGCAGCCGTCGGTGTCTTGAAACCCGTTGAAGTTTTCGGGCACGTCGGGGCAGCTGTCGTCGGGGTCGAGGATGCCGTCGCCGTCGCGATCGCCCGGGGCCTCGACCACCACCACGTTGCGCGGCGCGCAGCGCTCGGGCGGCGACAGACGCAGCGCGGCCCGGGCGTTGACGTCGGCCACCGAGAAGTGCCCCTCGGCGGCGCGGGCGTGGCCCTCGTCGAGCTCGCGCTCTGCGAAGGTGACGTGCGAGCGCCCCATGGCCAGCTCGCGCGGCGCGCAGACGTACGCGCCGTTTTGATCGGCCTGGCGAAGGATGTCGCGGGTGGCCGTGAGCCGCCCCCGGAGCGCCACCGCGTCGGTGCAGCCCATCGCCAAGAACGCCGTCAACCAAAGCCCTCTACGATCAACGACCGCGCTCACGCTGGCGCCTCCGTGCGATGTCGCGGGCACGATTGCCGTACTCTTCTGCGATGGTGGCCATCTCATCTGCGGTCTGATACTCGGCCTCGTTGGCGAACTCTCGGGCCTGGTTCAAGTGCTCGACGGCGTAGTGATACTCGTACGGCGCCGACTCTGCGGCCCCCGCCTGGCGCGCCTGCTCGACGGCCTCTGAGGCGCCCGCGACGCCCAACGAATACATCACCGGGCCGCACCCGACGACGCCCGACAGCGCCCCCAGCGTGAGCACCCAGACAGCCTTCTTCAACCCTCGGAGCACGCCATCGCCCTCTCCGCAGGCGCCCTCTCACGAGCACCCGCCACACAGTACAACCGACGCTATCAGAGCGCCGCGCCGAGGGTCAACGCTCGCGTCGGAGCCACACCACCAGCGCGCCGGCCCCGGCCCCCGAGGCGAAGAGCGCCACCAGCACCGCCGCCGAGGCGCTCGACCCGAGCCAGGGCGCGAGGCCGAAGCCGCCGCGAAACTGGAGGTACGAGCCCACCACGCCGACGCGCTCGCGGGCCACGAGGAGCCCCAGCGCCGCGGCCGCCGCGATGGCCCCGGCGGCGACCCGGATGCGCCGCGGGTGATGCTCGCGAAACCACCGGGCGCCCACGGCGAAGCCCGCGAGCCCGAGGGCGCCGTCGACGAGGCCGAGAAAGAGCGCCAAGGCAGAGGGGATCTTGGCCCCGTCGAAGAGGTACGACACCATCCAGTCGGGTTGGCGTTCGAGCAGCCAGAAGAGGCAGGGCGTCACCACCAGGGTCTCATGCATGGCCACCGCGGCGAAGCCCCGGAGCGCCATCACCGAGCGGGGCGACGCGCGGAGCTCTCGCGCCGCAGATTCTGCGAGGAGGAGCCCCACGACGATGTTCAAAAGCACAAGCGCGATGAGCGGCATCGTGGGGCCCTCGGGCGACGCTCAGCCGAGGTGCGCGAGGCCGAGCACGTCGGCCATGGTGTATTTGCCTGGCGGGCGACCCACGACCCAGCGCCCTGCCCTCAAGGCCCCCGCGGCGAAGACCGCGCGGCTGGTGGCCTTGTGGGTCAGCTCGATGCGCTCTCCGAGCCCGGCGAGGACGACGGTGTGGTCGCCGACGATGTCGCCGCCGCGCACGGCGTGGACGCCGACCTCGCGCGGTTTGCGCCGCGCGTCGCCGCCGCTGCGCCCGTGGGCCACGTCGTCGTGGGTGAGCCCGCGGGTGTCGAGGGCCACCTGAACGAGCCGCAGCGCGGTGCCCGAGGGGGCGTCTTTTTTCTCGCGATGGTGGGCCTCGATCACCTCGACGTCGAACTCATCACCGAGGAGCCCGAGGGCTTCGCGCAGCACGTGGGCGAGCACCTGGACCCCGAGCGACATGTTCGGCGCGGCCACGACGGGCACCTTGAGGGCGGCCTCGTCGAGGGCGGCCCGGGCTCCCTCGCTGAGCCCGGTGGTGCCCACCACGCACGCCACACCAAGCTCGGCGGCGGCGCGGACGACCCCTTCGGTGGCCGTCGGTGACGAGAAATCGATCACCACCTCGGCGCCCGCGAGGGCCTTCTTCGGGTCGCCGACGATGCGAACCCCGGTTGGGCGGCCCACGAGGGCCCCGACGTCGGTGCCGATCTCGGGGCTCCGCGGGTGTTCGAGCGCGCCGGCGAGGCGCACATCGTCAGAGATGAGAATCTGCTCGACCAGCAGTCGGCCCATGCGGCCCGACGCGCCGGCCACGGCCATCTGCACCATGCGCTCGGTCGACATGGCTCAGCCCTCGCCTTTGCGCCACGCGGCGATCGCCGCGAGGGTCTTGTCGACGTTGCTCTGCGCGGGCCACGCGAGGGGCAGGCGCACCTCGGCGGCGATGCGCCCCTCGGCCGCGAGCACGCCCTTCACGGGGCCCGGGTTGGTCTCGGTGAACATCGCATCGTGCACCGGAACCAGCTTCAAATGCAGCCTCCGCGCGGTCGCCCAGTCGCCCCCGAGGGCCGCCGCCACCACGGCCTGGACGGCCCCCGGCAGCGCGTTGCTCGTGACCGAGATCACCCCGCGGGCCCCGCAGGCCATCATGCCCAGGGTGAGCGCGTCGTCGCCCGAGAGCACCGCGAGGCGGTCGCCGAGGCGGCGCATCACCTCTTGGGCGCGCACGATGTTGCCCGTGGCCTCTTTGAGCGCCACCACCCGCGGGCAGTGCTTCGCCATCTCGACGACGGTCTCGGGCAAGAGGTCGGCGGTGCCGCGGGTGGGCACGTTGTAGAGCACCAAGGGCAGGTCGGTGGCGTCGTGCACGGCCCGGACGTGGGCGAGCAGCCCCGCCTGGCTGGGCTTGTTGTAGTAGGGCATCACCACCATCGCGGCGTCGACCCCGAGGGCCTTGACGGCGCGGGTGCGGGCGATGGTGTCTGCGGTGTTGTTGCTCCCGGTGCCGGCGATCACGGGCACGCGGCCGCGGGCTGTCTTGACGACGGTCTCGACGATGGCGCGATGCTCGTCGGCGGTGAGCGTCGGCGACTCGCCGGTGGTGCCGCAGGGCACGAGCCCCGCGATGCCATCGGTCACCTGAAACTCAGTCAAAGCCGCGAGGGCGGCGAGGTCAACCTCACCCTGCTTGAAGGGGGTCACGAGGGCGGTGAAGGCACCTTCGAACGTCAGGCTCATGGCGGTCATCTCCGTCGCAGCGCCGAGAGCAGCGCCACCACCTGGTCGCGCTGCGCGGCGAAGCGCCGTCTCGCATAGTGCGGAGCCGCCCCTTCGCGCAACAAGAACGGCCAATCGCTCGCCGCGAGGCGCACCGTCGCCGCCACCATTTCGTCTCGGGCGGGGGCCTCAAGGCCGCGATCGAGGGCCCTGCGCACCTCGGCCGCGAGGCGCCACACCTCGGCCGTCATCGCTCCGGCCTCTCCGGTGAGCCATCGGGCGCCGAAGCTCCCTTCGCCCCAACTCGACGGGCCCGGCATCACCGTCTCGCGCGCCGCGTCGCCGAGGGCCGAGGCCGTCGCGACGGGTTGGCCGAGGTCTTCGAGGGCGTCGAGGGCGTGGTCGAGCCAGTCGACGCCTTCGGCCCACCAGTGCCCGAAGAGCTCTGCGTCGAAGGCTGCCACCACCACGGCGTCGCGGCCCACGGTCTCGCCCATGGCCCTGACCTTCTCAGCGAAATCATAAGCGTCTCTCTGTACTTGGAGAGACCCTAGGGAGGCCTCATAGCGGGGCCGCGAGGGCGCACCGCGAGGGCCCACGGCCCAGAGCTTGAGCCCGCTCGGGAGCGGCGCGCCGGCGCGGTCTTCGAAGCACCCGCGGCGCCCGGGCGGCACGCGCTGCGCCAGGTCGGCGTAGAAATCGCGATAGTGGGGGTGGCCGGGGTATCCGTCGTGGCGATCCCACACGAGGCGGGCCGTGATCGGGTCGCGGGGCAAGACCGTGAGCCCGCCGGGGGTCTTCACCGGGCGCCTCAGGCCCTCTCTCGGAGGCGGCGCGGCGCCGAGGACGCCGTTGGCTTCGAGCACCGTCGCGGTGACGCCCGCGCGGGCGAGGCGCGGGTCGAGCCAGGGGGCCCAACCGCACTCGGGCAACCAGAGCCCCTCGGGGCGCCCCGCGCGGGTGTGCGCGGCGTGCTCGGCGAGGCCGAGTTCGAGGGCGGCGTCGATGAGCCAGGGGTGGGCCGCGTAGGCGGGGGCGAAGGGGTGCGCCGCGAGGGTGCTCCAGCGCGCGCCGCGGGCGTCTCGGAGGGCCTCGGCCCAAGCGACGGCGAGCCCGTGGGGGAGCGCTTCGAGGGTCGCGAGGCGTTGCGCGCGGGCGGCGAGGAGCGCGTCGAGGGCGGGCCCGAGGCTCGGGTCGACCGTGCGCCCCGCGTCGGCGAGGTCGCGCTGTGCGGCGAGGTACTGGCGCATGCCGGGGGCGAAGCGCGGGTCGCTCCACATCGCGGTGAGCGAGGGCGAGAGCGAGACCGTGAGGGGCGTCGCGCGGCCGCGGGCGTGCCGTCGCACGAGCATGGCCAGGAGCGGGAGGTGAGACTCGAACGCGGCTTCGAAGACCCAACGGGCTTCGAGCGCGCCGTCGGCCGCGTCGGGGGCGGTGAGCACCCACGGGAGGTGGGCGTGAAGGACGAAGACAACCGTGGGCATCGCGAGGCTCGGCGCGAGGGTGCCACGGGGCCGTCGGGGGCGACGGTCAGATCGGCGCGGGGTGCCCCTGGCGACCGTTCGCCCCGGCGTGGTGACCGTTCGCCGAGAGAAACTCAACCCGGTCGGCCGGAGAATGGCTTGACGTCGCCGCGGCTCGACCACTAGAAGCCGTGACCTTGGCGAGGCTTATGGCAGGCACGACACCGCCGATTACGATTTTGGGGGCTGGTTTGACGGGTCTCTCGGCGGCCCATCATCTCGGCGACGACTTTCAGCTGCTTGAGCGGCTGGGGCATGTGGGCGGCCACGCCATCACCCTCGCCGAGGGGGGCTACCGTTTCGATCGGACGGGGCACCTCTTGCACCTCCGCGACCCGGGCATCAAAGCCTGGATGGCCGAGGTCTTTGACGAGGGCTACCTGCTCAAGGTTCAGCGCAAGAGCGAGGTCTTCTCGCACGGGCGCTACACCCGGTATCCGTACCAGGCCAACACCTTCGGGCTGCCCCCGGAGGTGGCGTACGAGTGCCTCCAGGGGTACCTCGCGACCCGCCTGCGCACCGAGCCCGTCGCCCCGCCGACGAACTTCGAAGAGTTCTGCCTTCAAAACTTCGGCGAGGGCTTCTCGAAGCACTTCATGATCCCCTACAACAGCCGGCTGTGGGGGGTTCACCCGAGCGAGATCACGGCGGCGTGGTGCTCGCGGTTTGTGCCGCTCCCGAAGCTCGACGACGTGATCGCGGGGGCGGTGGGGCTCAACGACCGCGAGCTCGGGTACAACACCAACTTCTTGTACCCGCCGACGGGCATCCACGCGCTGCCCGAGCGCATCGCCGAGCGGGTGAAGGCGCCGCGGTTTCACACCGCGCCGACCGCCATCGATTGGCGCCGTCGCGAGATGGTGTTTGAAGACAATCACCGCGAGCCGTACCGGGCGCTGATCACTACGGCGCCGCTCAAGAGCCTCGTCGCCTCGCTCGTCGACGCCCCCGAGGCGGTGCGGGTGGCGGGCGAGAAGCTGCGGTGCACGAAGCTCTGGTACCTCGACGTCGCGGCCCGGGCGCCCTGCCGACGCGACATCCATTGGGCCTATGTGCCCGAAGAGAAGTACCCCTTCTACCGGGTGGGCGTGTATTCACACTTCTCGCCGCAGATGGCACCCCCGGGGGGCTCTTCGTACTATGTCGAGCTGGCCTCGCGCGAGGCGCCCGACCTTGAGACCCTCGGGCCCGAGGTGGCCAGGGGCATGGTCGAGATGGGGCTCGTCGCCTCGGTCGATGAGATCGAATTCATGCGGGCGCGCTGCATCGAGTACGCGTACGTGATCTTCGATCACAACTTCTACAGCAGCCTTGAGATCATCAGACCGTTCTTGCAAGAACAGGGCATCATCTCGGCAGGCCGCTACGGCGGGTGGAACTACTCTGCCATGGAAGACGCCTTGATCTTCGGTCGCGCCGCCGCCCAAGAGGCCCGGGAGATTGTCAAGTGAGCCAAGAGTCGAACGCTGATTCGCGCCCCACGCCGCGCATCTCGATTGTCATCCCTGTTTACAATGAAGAGGCCATCCTTCACGCCGCGGTGGTCGACCTCCGCGAGCAGCTCGAAGACATGGGCTGGCCTTACGAGATCATCCTCGCCGAGAACGGCTCTCGCGACGGCACCGTGCCCATCGCCACCGCCCTCGCCGAGAAGTACAGCGACGTGAACTTCTTCTCGCTCGGCGAGCCGAACTACGGCAAGGCCTTGCGCGAGGGCATCTTGCGGGCCCGGGGCGAGTTCGTGGTGTGCGACGAGATCGACCTCTGCCTCGTCGATTTCTACCGCCGCTCGCTCGACATCCTTGAGCGCAACGAGGCTGACTTCGTGGTGGGCTCGAAGACCCTCGCCGGGGCCAGCGACGAGCGGCCGCTCATTCGCCACGCGGCGACGATGATCTTCAACGGGCTCCTGCGGGTGACCCTCGGGTTCAAGGGCAGCGACACCCACGGCATCAAGGCCTTTCGCCGGGTCGCGGTGCTCGACGTGGTGCGGGCCTGCCTCGTCGACAAAGACGTCTTCGCGAGCGAGCTGGTGATCCGGGCCGAGCGCGGCGGCATTCGTATCAAAGAGATCCCCGTGCGCATTCTTGAGAAGCGCCCCCCGAGCATCAACCTCTTCAAGCGCGTGCCGAACGTGCTGAAGAACGTGGGCAAGCTCTTCGTGGCGATCCGCATCCGGGGCTAGCGTCGCCGTCGCCTCGGCGCGCGGCCACTGAAAAGATGACCAGTGCCCGCGAAGGGTGCTAAGTCAGGGCCGAGAGGCACCGAGAGATGGCCACCCCGCGCCTTGAGGCATTCGACGCTGACCTTGATTTTCAAGGCTTCTCACACGACCCGCCGGTCGACCTTCCGGCCGACGATTTCGCGACGGGCTTCGCCCCGAGCGAGCCCGAGGCTGAGTTCGCGCCGTCTCAGGCCAAGCGCGCGCGACGCGGCTTCGCCCCCCAACGCGGCGTCGAACCGGCGCCCCCGGGCCCGCTGCCCCTGAGGGTGTGCCTGGTGTGCGGAGCCGAGCCCGGCGGGCCCTCAGAGTGCCCCCACGACGAGGTGCTCTCGACGGCCGCGGCGAGCCCGGCGATGCTCGCCGCGGCGCTCAAGTTGGCACATCTCGCCCAAGAGCGGCGGAGCCAAGAGCGGGCCCTCCGGCGGCTGGCGGGCGAGGCCGTGGCGGCGGGCGAGGCCGTGGTCGCGCTGCGGCCGGCGGTGGCGCCCGAGGCTCCGCGGCCGGCGCCGGTGCCGATCGACCCGACGGTCGCGTGTCCGCGCTGCGGGATGCACCCTGAGATGGGCCTACGGGCCACAGGGCGGGCGAGCCGTCGCGGGGCGGCCGCGGCGCAGCAGGGCCTCTTCGCCTTTGCAGCGTGCGCGCCCGAGGCGCCCGGGGTTGCGGCCGCGGCCGAGCCCGAGGGTCAGCCGCCGAGGGGTGACCGTGGCGCGGCGCCCGAGCCTGGGGAGGGCGAGGGCGACGCGGGGGCGGCTCCGAAGCGTCGGCGGCGGGCGCGACAAGCGGTTGCGTCAGACCCGTAACACACGCTACGACGCGGCTCCTTTTCGTACCCCTTGTGTCGATGACTGAGCCGAACCAAGAGACAGCGCCCTCGGCGACCGCGCGCCCCCTCACCCGCGGCCTCGGGCTCGTCGCGGGCGTCGCGAGCTTCGGCGTCGCGGGCTTCGCCGACGGGGTGATTTCGCTCGCGCGGATGAGCCCCGGCTCGCTCGCACCGCATCTCTCGGTGCTGGTGCTCTTGCACTGCACGGCGGTGCTCTTGACCTTCGGCATCGGCCTGGGGCTCTTCGAAGAGCTGTGCCTGAGCTCGCTCCGCCGGGTGCCCTTCCTCGCGCGCTTTGCCCGCTGGTCGGTGCAAGGGCCGCGGCGCTGGTACGCCCGCGACCCCGAGGCGGCGGGCTCGCTGCTCGCGGTGTCGCTCGGGGCCGGGGTCGCCTTCGGGCCGATGTACCCCATCGCCTACTCGGTGATTCGCTCGTTTCACTCGAAGCCCCTGGCCGCGCTGGCGATTTTTTTGGCACAACTTGGCCTCACCCTTCTGGGCGCCGCGGTGGGCGTGGTGGCGCTGACGCCGCTGCGGGCGCTCGGTCGGCGTTTGGGGCCGCTGGGCTCGCCCGGCATGGTGATCACCGCGGTGGGCCTCGGGGTCATCGCGCAGAGCGTTCGGTTCTTTTACATCAACTGGCAGGCCTTTCACGCGCTGGAGTACGGCGCGGCGGCGCTCGGCGCGGCGCTCCTGGTGGGCAACGTGGTGGCGCTGCTCGCGCTCGGCGCGCGGGTGACGCGTGCGGGGGCGGCCCTCGATCGCCGCACGCCCCTTTTTGCGATGGGCGTCGCCGTCGTGGCCTTTTTGCTCTCGGCGATGACCTTCGGCGCGCGGCAGACCGTGGCGGCCACCATCTCGAATCGCTCGGTGTTGACGCAGCGGGTGGCGCGCACCCTTCAGGTGACCCTCGACTTCGACCGCGACGGGTTCTCACCGGTGTTCAACGGCGGAGACTGCAACGACCGCGACCCGAGCATCAACCCGCGGGCGCATGACATCCCCGGCAACGGCCGCGATGAGAATTGCTCGGGGCGCGACGCGGTGGTCGAGCAACAAGAGAGCGACGGGCACCTCGCGACGCTGCCCCCGGCCCTCGCCAACGCCCGCCCGAGCATCGTGTTCCTCTCGATTGATGCGATGCGGCCCGATCATATGGGCTGTTACGGCTACCGCCGCGCGACGACCCCGAACATCGACCGCTTCGCGCAAGAGGCCGCGCGGTTTACCAGCGTGTACTGCGCCGCCCCGCGCTCGCTGCGCTCTTTCGGGAGCATCTTCACAGGGCTCTACGCGTCGAGCGTCGCTTGGGGCGACGACGTGCAATTCCCCCCGCTCGAGCTCTCGAACACCACCCTCGCCGAGCAGCTCCTCGCGGCGGGGTATCACACCGCGTCGTTCAACGGCACGAGCTACTTCTCGCACACGGCGAACTTCTTTCAGGGCTTTCAGACCGTGCGCGAAGAGTACGGCTTCAAGCAAGACGCGCAGACCACCGCCAACGCCATCGTCGATTTTCTGCGGCTCCGCGACAGCGACCCGCAGCCCTTCTTCTTGTGGTCGCACCTCATGGAGCCCCACGACCCGTATCGCGATCTGAACAACCCGCGCGATTTCGGGAGCCGCGCCATCGACCTCTACGACGAAGAGATCGCCCACGCCGACGCGGCCTTCGGCACCGTGCTCACGGCCCTCCACGACATGGCCTCGCGGCGCCCGCTCTACGTCTTCGTCTTCGCAGACCACGGCGAGGGCTTCGGCGAGCACGGGGTCTTTCATCACAGCTTCGACCTCCACGAAGAGGCCCTGCGGGTGCCGCTGCTCGTGCGCGGGCCCGAGGTGCGGGCCGGCGTCAGAAACCGCTTGAGCTCGCTCATGGATCTCAACCCCACGGTGCTCAACCTCGCGGGCCTGAGGCCCGAGCGCCCCATCGCCGGGTGGAGCCTCGTGCCCGCCCTCTTTGACCCCGCGCCGGGCGGTCTGACGCCCCCCGGCTGGCGTCAACACCTCTACGCCGAGGTCACACCCGACGGCGTCTTCTCGGCAGAGTCGAAGGCCCTCATCGCGCCGCCGTTCAAGCTGCTCTACGACATCCGGCACAACGTTTGGGAGCTCTTCGACCTCTCGCGCGACCCCGGCGAGCGGCGCAACCTCTTCGACGATCGCCCTGACATCGTGGGCCCCATGCGCGAGCGGCTCCTCACATGGACCGAGCACTCGGCGCTCCAGAGCAACCGCTCGACGGAGCTCATCGCGCGCTCTCGGCTGCGTTCGGTGCCGCGCACGATCCAGCACCCGATGCGCGTGCGCTTCGGCGACATCATGGAGTTTCTCGGGTACGACCTCCCCCTCGACAGCGTGCGCATCAACGAGACCTTTCGGGCGGTGCTTTATTATCGCGTGCTGCGTCGCACCCGGGTGCCGGCGATGCCCACGGTGAGCTTCGACCCCGTCGACGGGCAGCCCATCTGGGGCATGTTCATCGCGCGGCATCACCCGATCTACGGGCGGTATCCGACCACCGAGTGGAGCCCGGGTGAGATCCTCCGCGATGAGGTGACCTTGCGCATCGACCCCGAGATGCGCCCGGTGCGGCTCCGCAGCTTCTTCTCGTTGGAGATCGAGTCGACCAACGAGCGCATCGCGCCGCAGAACGTGCCCAGCGGCGACAACCGCATCGAGCTGAGCCCCATCGAGATTTTGCCCGCTCAGTAGGGTCGCACGTCGACCACCACGAGGGTCGCGTCGGCGCCCGCGAGGCCGCACAGGCCCCCCGCGACGTGGGCGAGCTCACCGGCTTCGAGGTGCTGCGACTGATCGGCGAGGGTGAGGGTCGCGGCGCCGCGGGCGAGCCACACCAGCACCTCGCCTTCGGACGCGTCGAGGGTCAGCGTCGCGCTCGCCTCGGGGCCGTACACCGTGAGGGTGCCGCGGCGCGCGTGGCGACGCAGCATGAGGTTCAGGTCGCGGGCGGTGCCCGTGACGGTGGCCGCGGTCTCAAGCTCGCCGGCGAAGGCGTAGGGGCGCAGCGGCGCGAGGGTGTGCGACGCGCCGCCGGGGTGTTCGAGGGTCATCGGCGGCCCGTCGAGCTGAACGATCACCCGGTCGACGCCCTCGAAGCGCGAGAAGGGCCCCGAGGCGGCCACCGTGGCGATCGAGACGCGCCAGAGAAACTGGTCAAAGTCAGCGCCTTCGGGCGAGACCCAAAGCTCGGTGGTGACGCCGCCGCCGTTGCGCCAAGGGCGAACCGTGAGCTCGGCGGGGGTGCGCCTGGTCAGAGTTGGCATGGCCCGAGAGGGTATCGCACCGCGGCGGTGAGAGGTTCGGTTCATTTTGCTTCACGCGGCGCCGAAGAACAGCAACGTAGAGGGCTGTCAGAAATGCACGGGGCCGGGCGTCGAGGTGGGGTGCGGGCCTTCAGACAGGCCGCGGTCGAGGAGTTGGCATGGTGGCTCGGTTTGCGTTGAGTCCGTCGCGGATTGCGCGCTTCTTCTTTCACGAGTGCGAGCGGCATTTGCGCTTCTCTGCGACGCCCAAGGCCCGTCGCGGCGTTGAGGGCGTGCCCGAGGTGGCCCTCGACGAGAGCCCGGTGACGGCCTCGCTCCTCGAAGGCGGCTACCAATGGGAGGAGCGGGTCGTCGAACGTCACCTCGCCGGTCGAGTGAGGGTGAGCCCCGGGCCGGGCGCGCTTCGCACGCGGGTCTTCGAGGCCGAGGCGACCCTCGAAGCCCTCGCGACGCTTCAGCCGGGCGAGTACCTCTACCAGCCCACGCTGATCGCGCCGCCAGGCTTCTTGGCGCGCTACAAGCTCGACCCCGCGTGGGTGTCGTTCGCCCCGTGTCGCCCCGACCTCATCGCGTGTGTGGCCACGCCCGAGGGGCCGCGGCTCCGCGTGGTCGACGTGAAGGCGAGCGACACCCTCAAGGCCAGCCACCGCGTTCAAGTGACGCTCTACGCGCTGATGTTGCGCGAGATCGTGCGCGACGCGGGGCTCGCGCTGGAGGTCGACCTCGAGCACGCCGCGATCTGGCTCTTCGAGGCGCCGCAGCCCGAGCTCGTGGCGCTGCGGTTGACCCTCGGCGTGGTCGAGAGCTTTCTCTCAGATCGTGTCGCGTCGGTGCTCGAGGGCAAGGCCAGCGAGGCCGCGTGGCACCTCCATTACCGCTGCGAATGGTGCGAATATTACGACCACTGCCGGGCCGAAGCCGAAGCCACCCGCTCGGTCTCGCTGGTGCCGTACCTCACCGTGGGCGGCAGGGTCCACCTCCGGCAGCTCCGGCCCGACGCCCCGCCCGTCGAGACCCTCGACCAGCTCGCGGCCGCCCTTGACGACGACCCTGAGGGGCGCAGCCTCGACCCGTGCGGTTCGCTCCGCGGCAAGCGCGATCGCCTCGTCAACGCCGTCGAGGCCTTGCGGCGAGGCGAGCCGATGGCGCACGGCGGCAGCTCGATCAAGATGCCCGTCGGCGAGCACGTCCTCCTGGCCGTCACGGTGCATCGCGAGCCCCTCGGCGGGCGGCTCTACGCCGCGGGCTTTCTGCGCATCAAGGGTAAGCGATACTTCGGCACGGGCTCGCAGCTCGAGTGCTTCGTGGCCGAGCGCCCCGACGAGGTGGTGACGCTCCGCCGCGCGTTCGTGCGCGCGCTCTACAGCGCCCTGAGCGAGCTCGACGGCGTCAACCGCGGCCTGAGCTGGCGCGATCAAGCGACGCTCCAGACCTACGTCTACGACAGCTTCGAGGCCGACGGTCTGCACGACCTCTTGTACGACACCCTCAACGACGACGAGGTCGGCCCCGAGGCCCTCGCGCTGATGTTTCACTTTCAGAGCGAGGGCGTGCTGCGGGCGGAGCGCCAGCCGGGGGTCGAGGTGCCCTACCCCGTGGTGACGCTGAGCGAGGTGCTGAGAGACCTGATCGCGCTGCCGACCCCGGTGGCCTACCACCTCGCCGAGGTGAGCGCCGCGCTGCCCAACCCGCAGTTCAGCTTCACCTACTCGCGCAGCAAATTCTTTGATTTCGCGCTCTCGAACCAGCTCAAGAGCGACGCCATCATGATGCTCTGGCGCGGCGATCGCCCAGACGCCGCCGGGTGGATCGAGCGTCGCCTCGCGGAGCGCCTCAGAGCCGTGAACAACCTCGTGAGCGGCCTCCGTGAGCGGCTCGCGGCCCGGCTCTTCGCGTGGCCTCCGAAGTTCTTCCTCCCTGTCGCGCTGGCCTTTGTTCACCCCGCGCTGTCGCGGATCGCGTTCGTGACGCGGTACGAGGCCCTGGTGACCTGCCTCGCCTCGCGCACGGCCCGCGCGCGGCCGCAGGGCGAGCGAGAGCGCGAGGGCGCCCGCATCAGGCTCCAGCACGAGGCCGACGACCGATGGCGCGTGCTGAACCCGCTCGACGACGCCCTGGTCGAGCTCGACGGCTACTGGGATCGCCTCGTCACCAGCGACTCTGACGAGGGTGAGCGCGCGCAGCTCGCCTTTGATGATTTTCTGCGACGAAAGCACATCCGCAGCCTCACCCGTGAGGACATCGAGTTGGGGCGCATCGTCGAGAAGACCGTCGACCCGAGACTCGGCCTCGTCACCCACCTCACCCTCGAACGCGGCGGCGTTGACGGGCTCGCGGCCCCGCCACCCCCCGGCGCGCGGCGGGCCCTGCACCCGCGGGTGACCGACTTCAACACCGACAAGATCTGCGCCCGCTTGCAGGCCATCGACGGCGACCCGGGGCACGATTTTCTCGCACTCCTTCGCGACCCCAACGCCTTCTCGTGCCCGGTCGCGCAGCCCCCCGCGGTGGCCCGCGCGTTGGAGGCCGAGCGCACCCGGGCGGGCCTCACGCCGAGCCAGGGCCGGGCCTTCGAGCACCTCGTGCGGCGCCGGCTCACCCTCGTCTGGGGCCCTCCGGGGACGGGCAAGACGCACTTTCTCGTCGCGTCGATCGTGCGCCTCGCGCGGGCCCACGCCGCCGCGTCGGAGGTCTTCCGGGTCGCCGTCTGCGCCTTCACCCACGCCGCGGTCGAGAACCTCCTGTCGAGCCTCGCGGCGCAGCTCGCCCGAGAGCCCGAGGCGCCTTCGATCGCGGTGCGAAAGCTCGACAGCGTGCGCACGCCGCGCGGGCTCGACCTTGAGGCGCTCTCCGTCGCCGAGAGCGCCGCGTTCAACGAACACCCTTTGGTCTTGGGCGGCACCGTGCACGGGCTCTCGAAGGCCATCGAGCGCTCAGGCTGCGCGCCCTTCTCGCTGCTCATCATCGATGAGGCTTCGCAGATGAAATTCGGCGAGCTGGCCCTCGCCTCGTCGGCGCTCGGGGCCGGCGCGCGGCTCGTCTTGGCGGGCGATGATCTGCAGCTGCCGCCCATCCTAAAGGGCCGCTACCCGAGCCCCGACGACGGCCTCCCGGGGCTGCAAGACTCGGTGTTCGCGTGGCTCCGCGCGCGGCAGTCGCCGACCGCGCCCTTCACCTGTCAGCTCGAAGAGAACTGGCGCATGCACGAGACCCTCTCGCGCTTCTCGGCCGAGACCCTCTATTCGCTGCGGTACCGCCCGGCCACCGCGGCCATCGCCGCACAGCGCATCGCCATGCGCGGCCCGAGCGCGCGCCCGGGCACGCCGCTTGAGCGCCTCATCGAGGCCCTCGTTGACCCCGAAAAGCCTTGGAGTCTCGCGGTGATCGATGGCCTCAAGGCCAGCACCGAGAACCGCGCCGAGGCCGAGCTGACGGCCCGGGTGGCGGTGGCGCTCCGCACCCGGATGCTCAGCCCCGGAGGCGAGCCCTACCCCGACACGCCCGAGGGCGACGCAGACTTTTGGCGTCACGGCCTCTTCGTGGTGAGCCCGCACCGCGCGCAGATTCGAGCGATTCGGAGCGCCTTGGCGCAGCACCGCCCTTGGGCCTACGCGCCCTTCGTCGACACCGTCGACAAGATGCAGGGCCAAGAGGCCCTCGCGGTGGTGGTGAGCTACGGCGTGAGCGACGCCGAGACCGCCGCGCTCGAAGCCGAGTTCATCTACTCGTTGCCGCGCTTGAACGTGTCGGTGAGCCGCGCCCGCGCGCGCTGCGTGGTGTTTCTGTCGCGCGCCCTGCTCGGACCGAGCTTCGACCTCCTCAGCAACCCCGAGGCCGCGCGGGGCATCGCCCACATGCACGACCTCTTGGCCTTTGTGCGCAGCGGCGGCCCGTCGAGCACCTTCGCCCTCGACGAGCTGGTCGACGGCCAGGGCGCGACGCTCACGCTCTACCGCCGCTGACGACGCCGACGCCAGAGTAGCAACGCCGCCAGAAAGGCCCACCCCTGACGCCGGGCCGGGGGCCGCGCCGTGCACGCGCACTGCCCGTCGATCACCGCGGGGCCCGGAGCCTCGGCGCTCGCGTCGGGCGCCCCCGCGGCGGGTCTGTCGTCGTCAGAGGGCGCGTCGACCGTAGGGCTCGTGTCGACCGTGGGGCTCGCGTCGACCGTGGGGCTCGCGTCGACCGTGGTGACATCGGCGGCGCTGGCGTCGGGCTGCGGCGCTGCGGCGTCGCGGTCGCCGGGAGCGTCGGGGTCTTCTGGGCCTGCGGTCATCGACTGCGAGCATTGGGCGCTCGCGCCAGACGCCATGCAGCGCGCGCCAGACCCGCAGGCGGTCACCGAGACGACGTTGCCGTTGTAGCAACGGGCGACGGTCTCGGCGTTGAGGCACACGGTGCGGTCGTCGGCGGGCGCCCCCGCGGCGGGCACGGGGCACTGCGGCAGGGGCGCGACGCAGGTCGCCACGCCCGAGGCCATCGAGCACACCTGGCCCGCGGCGCAGGCGATCTCGCGGGCGCTGCCGTCGGCGTTGCATTGCAGCTGCCGCCCCGCGTTGATCGAGCACGCGAGGTGGGCCACGGGCACCGCGCTCGGCCCCGCGACGCAGAGCGAGAAGACGCAGCGCGCGGCGGTGGGGCCGACCCCCGCGGTCGAACAGAACGCGCCGTACGCGCCGCACTCGCCGGCGCTCATTACCACGCCGTTGTTGCAGTGGATGATCTGCGATTGGTTGCCGCAAATGGTGGCCGTACCCGTGCGCGGACACCCCGGCGTGCCGCAGCGGGGGTTAGGGTCGGCGATGCACGTCGTGCCGTAGGCCGCGCAGTCGCCGCTCGCGCAGTCGGCCAACACGATGCGGGTGCCCTCGCAGCGGGCGGTGCAGCTCGCGCCGCCGCCCACCGCGCCCGAAGTGAAGAAGGGCGTGCGGCGGTTGGCGCCGTCGAGGTTCAGCTCCATGTGAATGTGATCGATGTGCGGGATGGGCCCCGTGTACGGCTGGAGCTTGGTGCCCGCAGGGCGCTCGGCGCGCCACGAGCTGCGATCCCAGATCACGATCTGGACGCCGATCTCCTGCGCGTGCTCGACGAGCCAGTTGGCCACCGCGTCGCCCGCCGTGTTGTCAGCGTCGCCGCCCGTCGTGGCGATCATCAGGTCGAGCGCGCGGCCGATGCTGTGAACGCTCAAGTAAGCGGTATTCCCTGTGTTTTGCCGACAGCAGTCGAAGCCCCCGGCGGAGCGAATCTGCGGAAAGCGGCGCCGCAGAAACTGTGCGAACTCGATCGTCCCCGGGAGCCCGCGGCTGCACGCCGGGTGGGTGCAGCTGCACGCGAAGGCATTGGTGCTCGTGCAGCGCCCGCCGTCGGCGATGCGCGGAGAGCCGTTGTAGAGCACATACTGTCGGTCGCCCACGGCGCGGGTCGACGCGGGCAAGACCCACGGCCCGGGCACCGCGACGGCCTGTGCGTGCTGGGCCTCATCTGGCGCGGCCAGGCACCCTGCGGCCAGCGTCGCTCCGACAATCAACCAACAACGCGTGGGCAGCATGGCACCTCCGAGGTGTCGCGAAGTGTATCAAGCCTCTGCGAATTCAACGGGCGCCGATCGCAGGCCGAGAACTTTGTTAAACTGCGGTGGTCACAGCGCAAATGGGCCAAGCGCTGCACGGGGCGAGGGTGTGATGCGACGACCGCAGGCGAGTGTGCATCGGTGTGCCGTTCCGACCTTGGCGGCGGCGAGCTTGATGGGCTTGGTGGTCGAGGGGTGTCACACGGGTCAGGCGGCATCGCAGCCGTCGGCGCCGGTGGCGACGGCGCCCTTGCCCGAGTTCGTGTCGGCGCAGCGGCGCGACCCGCATCAGCCGTTGGTGCCGCGGGTCGAGCGCGCGGTCGACGAGTCGATGTCGGTGGGGGGCGCGATCGCGGCGGTTCGCCCAGTCGGGGCGCCGCGACGATGGCCTGCGTTCTGAAGGGTCTTCGCTCAGCGAACCCGCGCGAACTGGTAGCGCGGGGTGATGGTGACGCCGCTGGTGTTCTGGCCGCGAATGCCCACGATGAGCTCGTCGCCGTTGACCTGGTAGACCAGCGAACCGGGCACGCCGCTGCCGCCCGGGGGGCAGGTCGCTTGCAGCGTCAGGGTGTTGCCCATCGCCGTAATATTGCCCGCGAACGAGAGCGGGATCTCGCGCGCCACGCGGATGCCCGCGCCGATCACCAGGGTGAGGCCCGTGTTGAGGTCGACCCTGAGGCTGTTGTCGGTGGTCCACACCTGGCCGCGGCCGTTGATGCCCGACTCGGCGAGGTTGATCATCCCGGCGCCGGTGTTGGCCGTGTCGAGGTAGTAGGTGACCCGGCGAAGCTCCCAGCGACCCGCCGGCAAGGGGCCGCCGGTCAGCGCAGGGGGGTCGCCCACCACGATCTGGCCGCTGCCGAGGGCGAGGTTGCCCATCGCGCCCGTCTCAGCGCACGCGCCCGGCGTGTAGGGCGTCTCGGGGCCTACGTTGATGGCCTCATCGCAGTACCGCGTGCTCGGCGGCGGCGTCACGTACGCGAAGTTGAAGCACATCTCGTCGGCGGTGCGAGAGCCCGAGCGCACGGGGCTCGCGGTGGGGTTGTTGAAGTTGCACCGGGTGATGATCCGGTCGCCCTCGTTGAAGGTGTACGGGAGCTCGTAAAAGAGCTGCGACTCGAACTGCCACCCTTGGAGCGCCACCATGGGCTCGGTGCTGCCGCTGCGGCGCCGGATGGTCTCTTCGAAGGTCGTCCCGACGACGTGCATGTGCGGCATGCCCGCGAGCATGCGAGAGCCCGCGCGCAGGGTGCAGGCGCTCTCGGCGCGGGCCGTCGAGCGGGCCGGGATGGTGAAGCCCACAGGCCCGATGGCCACCATGCCGTACTCCGTCCCCGTGGCGGGGGCGTGGTAGAGCCGCACGCCCGAGTTGTCAGAGATGCCCTCGCGCATCGTGCCGTTGTTGTAGTGAATCTGCATCACGAGGCGCTGCCCCGGCGTCACCCGCAGCCCGCCTTCGGGAAACTGAAGCGCGTTCTCGCCGGGCGCCCACGCGTAGAGGTACTGGCTCCCCTCGGGCATGTCGTTGCAGCGGAAGGGCTGCGTCGGCGCGTTCTGCTCGGGGTCGCGCAAGAGCACCACGTGGTGCAACACCTCGCTGCGGTCGATGATCATCTCGAAGCGACGGATGAAGCGGTCTTGCGTCACCGGCACGGTGAAGGTGAAGCACTGGTAGAGGTCTCGGTCGTTGACCCCGACGGCCCAGTTGTTGGCGCGAATGTCGAACGACTCGAGCCCCGCAGGCGGCGCTTCGGGTGAGCGGAAGCGCGGCGCCGACGCGCGGAGCCCCATGCCCGGCGCGGGGGTCTGGGCGCCGCAGCTCGCCCACTGAACGATCGACGCGGCCACGTCGTCGGTCGGCGCGGGGGTGCCCGCGGGCGGCATCGTGTGCGCCATCATGCGGGCCACCATCCGGTCGACCCGGCGCGAACCCGCCGCCCCGGCGACGTTGGCGTCGTAGTCGAGGAGCGAGTGCGGGGCGCCGAACTGCGGGCTCGCCGCGTGACAGTTGCCGCACTGCCGCTGCACCTGCGCGCGCACCGTGGCCTCCCATGCGGCGCGGTCGGGCACGCACACCCCCGGCCCCGCGTCGACCGCCCCGTCGCGGGCCGCGTCGCTCACCGCCGCGTCGTTCGAGGCCGCCGGAGGCGTCGACGCACCACACCCCGCCAGCGTCGCGGCGATCACCCATGCCCGAGGCCCAAGCACCTTTGTCATGGGCGGCACTGTACCAGATCGTCGCAGCGCCGCCGCACGCCGCGATGCACGAAAATCTCAGCGAATCTCGACGCGACCGAGGTTCAACATCGTGGGGCGCTGAACCCGCAGGCGCACATACCGCACCGCGACGCCCTGGGCCTCGCAGCGGTAGAAATAGAAGGCCTCGCGGCGCTCGCAGAAGGTCTGCCAGCTGCGCCCATCGCGCGAGCCCTCGACGGTGAGCGGTACGGCCCAGTCTTGGTGATCGTCGAGGCGGTTCTGCACCCAGACCGTCGAGACCGGCCGGAGAACCCCGAGGTCGAAGCGCAGCCAGGGCTCTGACTCGATGGCCGTCTGGAAGAAGATGTTGGGACGCCCTTCGAGGGGGTGAAACCCGCGGCCCTCGGCGAGGTACGGCGCCGTGGCCGAGCTCGCGCGCCACGCCGCCGCGGCGGCCAGCTCGGGCCTCAGCGCGGCGCGCACACGCTTCGCGGTCAGCCCGACGCCCGCCGCCACCAGCGCCACCAGCGCCACCCGGAGGCCGCGATGAAAGGCCCTCAACCCTGGGCCCCCGAGCGCCTCGGTGCCCGCCTCGACCAAGGCCTGCGCGTGCTCGAAGCGCGCCGACGCGAGCGCCTCGGGCCCCGGGTCGCGCAAAGGCGCAGGCGCGGCGCGGCTCTCGTCGAGGGCCGCGAAGGTCGCGTCGAGGGCGGCGTGGGCGGCCGCGTTCGCGGTGTCAGCGTGCCAGCCTTCGCCCCACCGCGTGGCCACCGGGTCGAGGGCCACGGCCGCCTCGGCGAGGTAGGCCCGGGCCGCTTCGAGCGCGCGGGCGTGGTCGGCGGTGGCCCCCTCGGGGCGCGCCGGACCGAGGAGCCAGCGCTTCAAATCACGGGCGAAGGTCACCACAACGGCGCCGACCGTACACGATCCGGGGAGCCTTGACAGCAAGACCGCGATGATGGTCGATCGCGCGCCGGAGCGTGCATGGGTTGGGTCGTCTGGGTTGTCGAATCGTTGTTGTGTCTTGCGGCGTCGTACACGGCGGCGGTGGCCCTCTACCGCGACCGGGGCACCCTTGATCGCGCGGTGACGGCGGGGGTGTTGGGCACCTTCTTGCCGTTGCTGCTGATGCATCTGACGGCGTTTGCGCACCGGCTTGAGCCTGTGACCTTGGGCCTCGCGTCGACGGCGGTGTTCGGCGCCACGGCGGCCCTCGCGGTGCGTTCGCTCGGGGGGCGGGTCGAGGGCGTCGCGCGGTTGAGAGAGACCGCGCGGCACGACCTTGGGGGCTTCGGGCGGCTCGTCCGCGAGGCGCTGCAGGCGCGTGAGGTGGCGGTGTTCGCCGCGGTGCCTGCGCTCCTCGCGGCGGGCACCGTGATGCTGATGTGCTGGTACTACCGCTCGTGGACGTGGGACCCGGTCTGGTACCATGTGCCGAAGACCTCGTACGCGATCCAAGAGCGCTCGTTCGACTGGCTCTCGACCCCGAACATTTGGACGCAGGGCAACCCCCACAACGTCGAGATTTTGTCGGTGTGGCACTGCATCTGGCAGCGCGACAACCGCCTCGACGACGCCGCCCAGGTGCCCTTTCTGTTCTTCGGTTGGGCCGTCATCGCAGCCTGGGCGCGGCGCATCGGCGCGTCGCGGAGCCTCGCCTTCGCGGCCGGCGCGGTCTGGGTGGCCATGCCGCCGGTGTACCTCCAGGCCCACTCGACCCACGCCGATGTGGTGTGGAACAGCCTCTTCACCGCGGCCATTTACTTCACCCTCGGCGCCCCCGAGCGGCGCGACCGCTGGATGGGCTTTCTCTGCTGGGGGCTCTTCCTCGGCACCAAGTACACGGGGCTCTTTCACCTCGCGCTTTGGGGCCCGTGGCTCCTCGGGCGCGCCGTGTACGAGGTCTGGCACCTACCCGGGCGGCGCCTCGCGCGGAGCCTCGACGTGGCCGCCTCGGGGCTCTTCGCGCTGGTCTTGGGCTGCTTCAAGTACCTCCAGAATCTGAAGCACACGGGCAACTTCATGTTCCCCTTCGAGGTGCAGATCCGATCGATCGGGTTGCACCTTCCGGGGCCCTCGAACCCGAGCCAAGAGTACGGCTCCGCGCCGGGTGAGAGCCCGACCTTCTTCGGCGCCCCCAACGCCCTCCAAGAGCTGGTGAGCAGCTGGTACAACGACCGACCGTTCTACTGCCCCGACGTGCGCTCGGGCGGCTTCGGGCCTGTGTTCCGCTGGCTGCTGCTTTTCGCCGTGATCGCGGTGACCCTCGACATGCTTCGGGGCCGCAACTGGCGCCGCGGCTTGCTCCCGCTGGCGCTCTTCGTCGAAGCGCTGCAGGTGCCCGTGCCGTACATGACCCGCTTCATCCTCTCTGCGGGTTGCGCGTCGCTGGTGTTGTTCTGCGTGATGCACCGCGAGCTGAGCTACCGGCCGCTTCGCTTCGCGGTCTCGCTCGCGCTGGTGGCGCTCACCTGGCACGGATACGACGAGGGCTACCGCGGCTTCATCGTGCACCCGCGGTATTTCGCAGAGGCCCGCGGGTTGGGCCCCGCCGACCGCGCCGCGATGCAGATCGACACCTTTCTCTGGCCCTCGAACTGGTCGCGCGCCAAAGAGCGCGAGCTCGGCCCCGGCGACGTGCTCGCGTACGACGAGGGCGTTCACTTTCTGGCCGAGCTCTGGTCACACGATTACGACCACCGGGTCGAGTTCGTGTCGAGCCAGGGCGACCCGCAGCGGTACCTCGCGCGGCTGCGAGGGATGCGTGCCAAATGGGTGGGCGTCACCGTCGGCACGCCCGCCGAGGCCGCGCTCCGTGAGGCCGGGGCGACGTGGTTGTTTCACACCCCCGACTCGCCCATGGCCATGTACCGAATGCCAAGCCCCCCGCGGTGAGACCGTGGCTCCGCGGCCCCCTCGCCGCGCTCGTCGTCACCCGCGCGCTGCTCTTCGCCGCCGCCTGGGTATCCCCTCGATGGGACGGCTTCTTCTACCTCCGCTTCGCCGCGCGCCTCGCCGCGGGCCTCGGCTACGTCGACCTCGCGCGCAGCGCCGTGCCCACGGCCTTCTACCCGGTCGGGTTTGTGGCCGCGTGGTCGTGGGCGCTGCGCCTCGTCGGCACCCCGCGCGGGTCGCTCTTTTTGCTCCACCTCGCGGCCTCGGCGGCGGGCTGCGCGGCGGTGATGGTCGGCACCCGGCGGCTCCGCGACGAGGCCACGGCGAGGCGCGCGGGGTGGTGCTTCGTGCTGCACCCGGGCTTCGCGCTGTGGTCGCTCGCAGCGATGAGCGAGACCCTCACGGCGAGCCTCCTCGCGGTGGCCTTCGCGGCGCACGCGACGCGGCGCTGGTGGCTCCTCGGGCTCAGCGTGGGGCTCGCGACCCTCGTGCGCCCGCCGTCGGTGTGGGTGCTGGCCGTGGCGCTCTGCGCGGCGGGGCCCCTGCGCGCGCGGTTGAAGCGCCTCGCCTGCGCGGGCCTCGTGGCGGCGGCGGTGCTCGCGCCCTGGGCCGCGCGAAACTGTGTCACCCTCGACCGCTGCGCGATGGTAAGCACCAACGCCGGCATCAACCTCTACATCGGCGCCCTCGACGAGGCCCACGGCGGATACATCTTGCCCGCGCCGCGGGTCGAGTGTGAGCGCGCCGCGGGTGAGGTCGCCCGCGACCGTTGTTACCTCGCCGCGGCCCGCGACCGCATCGCCGCGAGGCCCTGGGCGTGGGCGCTTCGAGGCGCCGAGAAGCTGGCGGTGACCTTCGGCGTCGAGCACGACCCGGTCGCGTACCTCCGTGCGCCGCGGCCGCTCTCTCGCGACCCCTGGGGCCTCGCGCTGACGGCCCTCTGCACCCTCGGCTGGTGGGCGACCCTCGGCGCGACCCTCGCCTCGCTCTGGCGCCAGCGCACCCACGACGCGGCCCGCGCGGCGGCCCTGGTGCTCGGCCTCACGGCCCTCACCCACGCGGTCTTTCTCGGCGCCGATCGGTACCACCTGGTGCTCTTGGGGTGGTGCGCGCCGTGGGCCGTTCAGAGGCGACCGTGACGCGGGCGAGCGCGTACTGGGCGCTCGTCGCGGCCGCGCTGCGCTTCGGCGTCGCGCGGGGCCTCGACCTGCGCCCCGCATGGGACGCCACCCTCTACCTCCGCGCCGCCGAGGGCCTCGCCCGCGGTGAGGGCTACCACTGCGGCATGTTCGGCCCCGCGGCCGACCCGTCGGTGCCGACGGCCTTCTACCCCGTCGGGCTCCCGGCCTGGCTGGCGCTGTTCTTCGCCCTCCTCGGGGCCCACCCGTGGGTCTGGCAGCTCGCAGGCGCCCTCGCAGGGGCCCTCTCGGTGGGTCTGACGCACCACCTCACCCACACGCTCGGATCGCCCAGACGGGCCCACCTCGCGGCGGCGTTGGCGTGCTTCGCCCCGGGCGCGGTGGTCTGGTCGGGCGCGCCCATGACCGAGACGGTGTGGGGCGCGTCGCTCTTGGCGATGGTGGCGCTCGGTCGAGGCCCGGGCGGCCCTCGGTGGCGGGCCTTCGGCGCGGGCACGCTCCTGGCGGCGGCGAGCTATTTGCGCCCCAATGCGTTGGCGCTGGGCGCCGTGGTGGCCGCGGCGGGCGACGGCACGCGGCGCGCGCGGGCGCACCTCGCGGTGGCCAGCACCGTGGTCGCCCTCGCATGGATCGCCCCATGGACCGCGCGCAACTGCGTCTCGGTCGACGGGTGCCTCTTGCTGAGCGCCAACGGGGGCAGCAACCTCGCCATCGGCGCCCTCCCGCGCGGCGAGGGCACTTACTTTCAGCTGAGGCCGAGCGAGGGGTGCCCGCTCACGGTGGTGGGCGACGCGGCCCGCGACGCGTGCTGGCGACGGGTGGCGCGTCGGGCCATCGCGCGCGACCCCGCGGGGTGGCTCCGGCGGATGCCCGGCAAGCTCGCGCACACGCTCGAATACGAGCGATTCGTGACGAGCTACGCGGAAGAGGGCGCGCCCGGTCGGTGGAGCCCCGCGGCGCGGGCCTGGGCCGACCGATGGCTCTTTACGGGCGCCTGGCGCGCGCTCCTGGTCTTGGCGCTCTTGGGCCTCGCGACGGGCGGCCGCCCCCCGGGGGTGATTCGGCAGAGCCTCGCGGTGATCGCGGCGGTGCTCGGCACCCACGCGGTGTTCTTCGGCGGAGACCGCTACCATGTGCCGCTCGTGCCCTTCTTCGCGATGCTGGCCTCGCGCGCTTTTCTTGCCATCGAGACGCCGTGGAATCGGGGCCCCGGCGCCCCCGACGGCACGCCCCGGGCGGCGCCTCGGGAGCTCTCCGGGTGAGCCTCCGGCGCGCCCAAACCGCGGGCGTTTTCGCGGAGTCGACGAAATCACTTCTCTCGCTGAAAAGTTCGCGCTCGGTGAGAGTGTCCGTAGAGTCTCACCACTGCCGCGACGCCGCGGCCAGAGCACACGCCACGCGGTGTCGACGTGGGTGCGCGAGGCAACACGCTCCCTCACCGGAGCCGTGACCGGCCCCGCGCGCCACGTAGGTGACCTCGCATGTGGAGGGTTCGTGGGGGCTCCTGGTCGTCGGCGCTCGTTTCCCGCGGCACCGTAGGGACGCATGGCCGTTTTCGACCTCCACCTGCAACTTCGTACGAACCTCGCCTCGGGCGCCCAAGCGGCCCTCCGCGGCGCCGCCGCGACGCTCCGAAGCGCCGAGGTCGGCCCCTCGGTCTCGACGAGCCTCACCCTCGAACTTGCCGGCGAGCGCTGCGACGCAGCGAACCGTCTCGACCACGCGGCCTGCCTCCTCCGCGACCTCGCCGAGGCCGCCCTCGCCTTGGCCGACGGCCGCGCCCACCGCAAGACTGTGCGCGCCTACGACACCGCCTGGGAGCTCAGCCTCTCGCTCACGGCGGGCGCCTTCCTCGCGAGCCTGTACCGCACCGGCGCGGCCCCCGAGGTGCGGGCCGTCGACGTGCGCCTCGCGCCGCCCCTCCTCGTGAGCGCCCTCCGCGCGAGCCTCGACCGCCTCGGCAAGCTCCTCGACCCGACCTTCGTCACGGGCCTCGACGCGCTCATCACCCGCCTCGACGCCGTCGACCCGCGCGCGCTCGAAGCCCCGGCGCGCCACGACGACGCGCGCATCCAATGGCAGAGCGGCGCCACCCGGCGCGGCGAGCTCGCCCTCTCGTTCGACGCGGTGACCCCTGGGGCGTACCTCGAAACCCGCCGCGAGGCCCCCCAGAGCGACCTCGGCGCCCTCTTGATGAAGGGCAAGGTGGCCATGCATTTTCGCGGGCACCGCGCCGATCTGGGTACGGGTCATGTATTTCTGCACGTCGAGCGCCTGGTCGCCCTCTGCCGCCCGCTCATCGAGGCGTGGGCCGCGCGGCGCGCGTTTCACCTCCGCGCCCACGTCGGGAGCTGCACCGTGGGGGTGCGCCTCTCGGCCGACGAGCGCCTCGCGGTGTCGGTCTCGCGGAGCGTCGACGGCGGCATCACGGTGCCCTCGCTGAGCCTCCGGGCCTTCGTCGACCCGATCCTCGACGCGGCGCTGGCGCTCTGCACGGCGGTGGTGCAGTCAGACCGGGCGCTCTCGCGCAACCTCAGGCTCCGCGCGCTGCGCAGCGAGGCCCGCGATCTTCGGCATTGGCTCCGCACCCTCGACCGCGCCGACGGCAAGGTGAACGACGACCCCTCGCGGTACCAGGTTTCGCCCGTCGCGGCCGACCTCCGCGCGAAGAACGAGCCCGACCTCACGCAGTCGACCCGGCTCCGATACGCGGCGCGCTGGCGGGCTGAGATCGAAGGGCTCGACCTCGCCGGTACGCTCCTCTGCGGCGACAAGCTCGTGGTGCCGGGCACCCGCGAGCTGCACGCCCTCGACCGCGCGACGGGCAACGCCGTGTGGTCGGTGGCCGCGCCGAAGGCCAGCACCACCCTCGCGGGAGAAGACATCCTGCGCGTCTCGGGCCGCGGCGAGGTCGAGCTCCGCGCCGTCTCGACGGGCGAGGTCGTGTGGAGCACCCGCCTCGCGCCCCGGGTCGGCGCCCCCATCCTCGCGCACGCGGTGACCGCGCCGGGCCTGCCGCGGGTGGTGGTCGTCGCCGAGGGAGAGCGCAAGCTCGTCGCCCTCGATTTGCGCACCGGCGAGGCCCGATGGACCTTCGTCGCGCGGCACGGCAACACCTTTCGGCTGCGCCGCGCCGGGCGGCTCCTGGTGGTGACCTCGGGCGACGCCTCGGTGACGGCCATCGACCTCGCGAGCGGCGAGGTGGTGTGGCGCTACGCCGACCGGGTGGCCTTTCACGCCTCGGCCCTGGTGCACCGCGAGATGGTCTTCGCCCTCGGCGGCGAGAGCACCCGGGGCCCCGCGCGCATCTACGCCCTCGGCGCCTTCACCGGCGCCCACGCGTGGACCCTCGAAGCGAGCGACCCCGCGTGCGGCCTGCCCTGCGCGACCGGCGACACCGTGGCCTTGCCGCTGAGCACCCGCGACGGCATCGTGCTCGCGGGCTACGACGTCGGCACGGGCGACGAGCGCTTTCGCACCCCCCTCGGCATCGCGGGCTTCGGCGGCGCGCGCCCCGCGGTGACGGCCTTCGACGACCTGGTGGTCGCGAACCTCCCGACGGGTCGCGTGGTGGCCCTCGACGCCGCCACCGGCGCCACCCGGTGGACGCAGTCGTTCCGCGCGCCGGTGGCAGACGACGTGCCGCGACGTCTCGACGTTCAGCTCCGGGCGGGCGCGCTCTTTGTGCCGCAGAGCAGCCTCGCGGTCTTGCGGCCCCGCGACGGCGCCGTCCTCGCCGAGGTCGACGCGTGCGATCTCGTGCCCGACCTCGTGCGCGTCGACGAGCACTGCGCCCTCTACGTCGCCGAAGAGAGCGGCCACCTCGGCTGCTTCGAGCTCGGCGCGCGGCTCCGGGTCATCCGCCCTGTCTGAGCCCGCGGGTGCGCGGTGAGGCCCCCGACTCCGACCACTGAAACGGAGGAGGATTTGAACCCCCTACCCTCTGGTCTCTCACCAAATGCTCTACCAGGATGAGCTATCTGCTTCTGTCGACGCCCGCGTGGAGCCCCACCGCGTCGTCGTACTAGCACACCTCAAGTTAGCGCGGCGAGGCCCCCGACAAGGGTGTTGTAACTGGAGGGGGACTCGAACCCCCGCCGATTGATGACGAATCAATTGCTCTACCCACTGAGCTATCTGTTCAGGCCCTACTGCCCACATGGGGCCTCGCCGCGACGGGCTTTGTAGCACACCCGCGCCCCTCAGCGCGTGAGCGCGAACACGAGCCCGAGCACAGCGATCACGGCCCCTGCGACCCCGAGCGCGAGGCGCGTGTTGCGCCGCTCAGCCTCGGCTTGTTGGGCCCTCGCCTGGTCGATCTGCGCGAAGACGCCGTGCTTGAGCCGACGCCGCGCCACCGCCGAGGCGTCGACGGCCTCAGCCAAGAGCAGCGCGGCCCCGCAATACCGACACGGGTGTTGCACCGCGCCGTCGTCGACGAGGGTGTTGTGACCGCCGCACCGATGGCAGGTCAGGCCCTCGGCGTAGAGCCTCGCGAGGGCCTCGTTGCCGGCCTGCTGCCTCGCCATGTCGAGGGCGAGCCGCTCGGCGTCAGAGATGTAAGCCGCCACAGGCCACACGCGGGCGCAGCGCGCACACGCGAAGCGCGACACCGTCACGTCAAGCGGCACGGCGGTCTCGGCGTTGCACCCTTTGCAGGGCATGAGCCGCTGGCCGTCGTCGCCTTGATGAAAGCGCGGGCTCGCGGCGATCGCAGCCCTGAGCGCCTCGCCCCCGCCCGGCGGCGCGGCCATCACGCCCTCGATGTGCCCGAGCAAGGCGTCGGCCGACACGGCGCTCGCCCCCGCATACATCGCGATCTGCAAGGTCGCCTTGCAGTACGCGCAGGCGAAGCTCGCCACGGTCAAATCGCCAGGCAGCGGCGTACTCGCGCCGCACGCCGCACACGTCACACCCTGGCCCATCGCGCGAGCCTACCCGAGCCACGCCCGGGCCTGTCAACGCAGCCGTCACACCCTAGGCAAGCGCGAGGTGCCCCCCGACATCGGGAGTGTATCGATTGAGGGAGTTGAACCCTCGACCTTTCGAGAAGAATTCGAATGCTCTTACCAGGCTGAGCCAAATGATGCCCGCGGCCCACGTGGAGGCACCCCGCGCCATGACGCTAGCAAGCCTCTCGTCGCCCTTCAAGACGCGACCCCTCGGCCCTAAGGTCGCGAGGCCCTCAACGAGGCACCGTCTCGCGCCACGGGAGCCGCGGGAGCATCGCGCGCAGACAGCCGAAATCGCGCCGATAGGTGCTCGCCCGCTGCGTGACCCAGCGCTCTTCGGCGGCGATGCCGGTGAGCGGGTCGTAGCGTCGACGCCAGCGGCCCACCTCGCGGTTCGCGGCGTCACGCTCGACCTCTTCGATGACCTCGCCGCGCGGGTTGTGGATCAGCGTGAAGCGCCGCAGCACCGGCCTGCCGTCGGCCTCGATCGAGAAGCTCCAGACGATGTGCCCGTGCCGATCGCGGCGCTTCACCCGCACCACCTGACGCGCGGTGTCGGGCGCGCCGGTGACACAGCGCTCGGTCGCCCCCGCCGCGTCGTAGAGGGTGCGACACTCGCTGTCGGCCCATCGGGGCATGCCGACGTGGCGGGTGTAGATCGTACGCCCGAGCGCGTCGTAGGTGGTCGCGTCGGTGTTGTGCCATGTTGCGTCACCGAAACGCTGCTCGTCGACCAGCACCCGCCCCTGCCGGTCGTAGGTGTAGCGGCGGTCGCTGCCCGGCATCGCGTGAGGGTCGGCCATCTCAAGCCAGACGCGGTCGAGCCGACCGTCTGGATTGTAGCTGAAGAGATAGTTCTGATCGGCGGCGCCGTCGCGGTCGTTGTCGAGCCAGGCCCGCGTCACCCCCAAGGGCCCCCACGCCCGAAACAGATGCTCGGTGCGGCCGTGGTAGGTGGCATGATGCGCCATGTTGTGCCCACTCTCGTCAAATTCGAAGGCCCACTGCATCTCGCCGTGGAGGTCGAGCGCGGTGACGTGCCCCCGCGCGTCGTAACGCCGGGTGGTGACGCCGCTGGGGTGGGTCTCGCTGCAAAAGGGCGTGACGATGACCCCGAGGTAGCTGTCACCGCTGGAGAGCACGCGGTCGCGGCAATTCTGGGCGCACTGCCAGCAGAGCCCCCAAGGCTCGGGGCAGCGATCGGCCCAGCGCACGCCCGGGTCACACCGTTCGCCCGGGTCGATGCGGCCGTCGCCGCACCAGGCCCGCGCCGCGACGCTGAAGAGAGAGAGTGAGAGCCCGAGCCAGGCGGCCCGCCGACGTGCACTGCGCATGCCCCGTTGACACCGCCGCGCGGCTCAGGTTTCACCCGAAATTGCCCTCAGAAGGGGATGTCGTCGTCGAAATCGGTCGGCGGCATCGGCGCGCTCTGGCTGCGCCCCATCGACCCGCCCCCGTTGCTCACGGGCGCCGACCGCGCGGGCGCGGCCTGACGACGCGGCGCCGCGGCCCCGCCCGTGTCACCGCGCAGACGCGCCGCCCAAGCCCTCGCCCGGGCTGCGTCGAGGCGGCTCCACTTGCTCTTGGGGTTGCCCTTGGCGTCGGTGACGCCCTTCTCGTCGTCTTGCTGCGCGAACCAGTCGTACGAGCTCGCGAGCATGTCGAGAAACTCGGGGTCACACTGCGAAAACTTCTGCCCCTTGAAGTCGGCCCCCTGCCAACGCTTCGGCACGAAGCGCACCTCAGGGTCGCCGCGCGGGCCGTCGATGTCAGCGTCGAGGTCGCCCCCGCCGTAGCCCCCGCCGTTCGAGGCCGCCGCCCCCGGGCGCGCGCCCCCTTGGGTCTTCGAGGCTGCAAGCAACATGTCGAGCTTGCGTTCAATGTTCGCGAGACGTTCTTCTACCGTGCTCATCTGGTTGACCCCTCTGCTGGGTTGCCGACGCGACGGTCCTTGGTCGCCTCGGGTGAGCAGCACCTTGCATCGCCCGCTCGCAAAACGCCAACCCTCGACTGACAGAATATGTCACACCAAAAACCCCGTGCATTGCAGTAAAAAACTGCAATGACGGGGTCTTCTGGGGCCCTCTCTACTGGCCCGCGGGGTGACGAATTTCAGCCCTCGGCGTCTTCGGGCTCGGCCTCGGTCACGGGGTCTTGGCCGCGTCGCGCCATCGCGTCGACCGAGCGCGCGAGGGGCGTGCCGCGCACGATCTGGCCCAAGATCTCGGCCGGCGAGCGCCCCCCGAGGAGGGCGACGAGGTTCATGTTGTTGGCCGCGGCCTTGAGCACCTCGCTGTCGGCCGCCGCGTAGAGCGACGCGACGAGCTCGGGTTGCAGGGCGCCCAAGCGCAGCGCCTCGGCCTCGGCGAAGGCCCGCGCCTGGCCTTGTTCGATCACCGAGAGGGCCGCACGGTGCGACTCCTCGACCTTGAACCCGAGCTCGGCAGACTTGACCTCGGCCTCGGCCTCTTTGACCCGCCGTTGCGCCTCGGCGTCGCTGCGATCGCGCGCGGTGCGAAGCTCAAAATCGAGCTCCCGCGAGAGCAGCTCTTGGGTGCGGTGCACGTCGTCGGCCTTGAGCTCGGCGCCGAGGATCTGCGACCGCAGGGCCACGGCGTGCTGTTGCTCGCGCTCGACCACGCGGGTCTCGGCGCTGCGCCGGGCCTGCTCGCGCGCGAGGCGGTTCTCTTCGGCGCTCACGGTGTCTTGGTGCCGCGACGAGACGAGCTTTCGCGTGGCCTGCTGGTCGTTCAGCTCGAGCCGCACGGCCTCGCGCTGCACCGCCGAGAAGAGCTCGGCGAGCCCGGTGTCGGCCACCCCCGAGACCAGCACGTCGACGTTGTCGACGACCATGCCGTTCTCTTCAAAACGGAGCCCGCGGGCTTCGCTCAAGAGGGCCGCGCGCACGAGGCCCGGGAGCTCGTTCACGAGCCGCGTCGCGGGCACGAGCCGGGCGGCCTCGCGCACCTTGGCGCGCACGGTGTCGGCCAGGAGCTTCACGGGGTCTTCGACCTCGAACCACCGCAGCGGTTCGCCCTCGAAATGCCCTGCAAACCCGAGCTTCACCCGAAAGCGCACGAAGTCGTTCGACTCGATCTCGAAGCTGTCGGCGATGCGCCCGCCGCGCACCCGCAAGAAGGCCGTCGCGACCACGGTGTGGCCGTCTTTCGAGGGCCCCTTCGAGAGGCGCAGGGTCGACAGGGTCTCCTCGAACTCCAAGAGCACCACCCGGGGGCCCACCTCGACGCGGCGACCGTGCCGTGAGGTCACGAGCACGGCCTCGTTGTTGGGGATCGAGACCGAGACCGCCCACGGGGTCGTGACGGCGTCGTCTTTGGTGACCTTGTGGGGCTCGGCGTGGGCGATCCAGAGGTTCCATTGTTCGCGGGGGATGCGACGACGGACGTGCTCTTCGTTGCGCGGATCGACCAGGTAGCTTGTCTCGCCGCGCACCATTTTGACCATCCCGGTCCGCAGGTCGCGCACGTAGATCCCGCTCTTCTGGTCGATGCCGATGGCCTCGAGCACGACCCCCTCGTGGTCGTTGCCGACGTGCGGCTCGTGCGTGCCCGGGTGAATCACCTCGGCCTCGATGAACGGGAAGAACACCGACGGTTGGCCCTTCACCAACAGCTCGTGCCCGGCCTCGTACGCCTCACGGTCGAGCACGACCCCCGACGGGAGGTGCTGCGCCAACCGCTCGCGAGCGATGGGCGCGATGATGCGAATCCACAGGGCTTGATGCTCGGCGAGCTCGTACGCGTCGTACACCCGGCGCCGCGAACCGCGCTGCATGAACGTGTCGTGCGGCCCGGGGAAGACGCGCGCCGGGCCCTTCACGATGCGCGGGTTGCCGTCGGCGTCGAAGAGCACGCAGAACTCTTTGTGGTTCAAGAGCACCGCGCGGCGGGCGAAGGGGTCCATCGGGGCCGACGGCGCGCGCCGGTCGACGGTGTTGCCGCGCCGCTTGCGCTCGTCGGTCTTGCCGCGGTCTTCGTAGGCCGAATCGAGGGCCGAGAGCATCACCGCGCGCTCGCCGAGCGAGAGGTCTTGCCGGTGCCGCAGCTCGTTCTTCAGCGTCGAGAACTGCCGCGTGCTCATGCCCGCCTGGCTCTGCCCCACCAGCTTCGAGAGCTCTTGCTGCACGGGCATCGCGAGGTTCGCGATGGCCTCGGTGTCGCTCTGGTTCTTCACCGCGGCCTCGACCTCCTCGACCGGCGCCACGATCTCGATGCCCGAGGGCGGAATGAACAGCGGCGTGTGCCGCCCTTGGATCACGATCCGCTGGCCCTTCAAGAGCTGCGAGGGCGCGCTCGAACGAGACGCCCGCATGCCGCCGTCTTCGCTCTCGGCGCCCGCGTCGATCACCGCGCTCGAGAGCCCCGCAGACTCCATCACGAGGCGGTAGTACGGCGCCCGCTCATCGACGGTGCCCACCACCTCGACCAGGAGATAGTGGTTGGCCGAGAGCTTGTGCGCGGTACGAACCTCCGCGCTCTGCCCCGGCCACAGGGGGAACGAGCACGGCCCCGGGATCACCCGGTTGGTGCCCAAACCGAGCTCCTTCTCTTTGTTGCCCCCGGGGATGTACGCCCCGTTCGGATACTCGTCGGTGGTGTCGCCCCGCACCGGATGCGTCAGCACCACATACTCGCCGTCGCGCGCCACCACGAAGGGCCGCGCCTCCATCGGCGCCTGCTCGAAGCCGCCTCGCTCAGAGGCCCGCACGATGCGATCGTTGGCGCTGGGGGTGAACTCGGTGGGCCCCACATGAAGCAAGATTTCGCCCGACGTCTCGTTGAGCGACCACAGAAACGAACGGCGAGGCACCGGGATCTTCTGGCGTGTTTCCATCGTCACGCACCACCTTTTCAGCCCCGCTTCGCAGACGCTCTACCCACGCGCCGCTCGTTTCGGGGGCGCGAACTCTAGCACCTCACCCGCCGCCGCAAGTTCGTTTCCACAAACGCAATCGAGATACTTTTACATCTGCGATACGATCTTCGCCCGCGGCTGTTTCTTTGGCGCCGGAGGGTGCGCCTACCAGCGTACGGGGCGCGGCTCGGTGGTGGTGTCGGCGCTGTCGTCGCCGCGTTGCCCGTCGGTGTTGTCGCCCCAGCACCAGGTGCGGGCGTCGCTGAGCTCGGCGCAGGCGTGGCGCGACCCGAGGGTCAGGAGCGTGACGCCGACGCGGCTCAGCCCGAGCCCGGCGAGGGTGGGCGTCGCGCGCGCGGGGCCGTCGGTGGCGAGCTGGCGCGCGGCGTTCGCGCCCACGCAGAACACCGCCTGCGAACCGACGCCGCAGGTGAAGCCGTCGCCCGCGCCGAGGCGCTCGGCCTCCCACCCGGTATCGACCGGCGACGCGGCGACGCTGTCTTGTTGGCCGTCTCCGAAGGCCCCTTCGCCCCGCGCGCCCCAGCACCAGACCGCGCGACCGCGCAACGCACACCCGTGGTGCGCGCCGAGCGCGACGGCGTTGAGGGAGCCCGTCTCGAGCCCGCCCTCGACCCTCCGCGGCGGCACGCTCGGCGCGCGGGCCGAGTGCCCGGCTTCACCGTCGACGTTGCGCCCCCAGCACCAGAGGCGCCCCGCCTCGTCGAGGGCGCAGGCCGTGGCCTCGCCCGCGTACAGTTGCACCGCGCGGGCGCCGAGCGCGACGCCCTCGCCTGCGTCTCGGTCGCGCCCCAACTGCCCCGCGTCGTCGCGGCCTGCGCAGCGCACCTGCCCCGCGACGAGGGCGCAGGTGAAGCCCGCGCCGGCCGCCACCGCGGTGGCCCTGAGGCCCGTGTCTTGTGCGCGCAGGGTCACCGCGCCGGGCTCACGAAAGAGCGCGCCCTCGCGGCCGTCGCCCCAACACCAGAGCGCGCCCTCGGGGCCGACCAGCGCGCACACATGATGGGCTCCCGCGGCGAGGGCGGTGACCCCTTCGAGCCCCGGCACCCAGCCCGGGCGACGCCGCGACGCGGTGGTGCCATCGCCCAACTGTCCGATGATGTTTTGCCCCCAACACCAGACCCGTCCGTCGGTGCGCAGGGCGCACGAGAACGCGTCACCCGCCGCGAGGGCGCGCACCTGCCCGCCCGGCACCGGGGCGACATCGGGCGCAACATCGGGCGCAACATCCTGCCCGAGCTCGCCCTGCACATCGCGCCCCGCCTCGACGCCGAGGTCGCGCGGAACGTCAAAGCGCAGCCCCCCCGCGTCGTCGACGTCGGGTCGCGCCGCATCGACGCCGCCGTCACCGAGCTCGCGTCCGAGCACCACCACCCGCGAGCACCCCGCGACGAGCCACAGCCACGGCAGGGCGCGCCTCATGGCCCCTCGATGCCGCACACCCGTCGCACCCGCGCCGCCTGCGGAGAGCGCGGATGCCGCGTCACAAAGGCCCGCCCCCGCGCCGTGCGGCTCGGGTCTTCGAGGCAATCGCAGAGCGCCGCGGTGGCGAGACGCTCTTCGACCAGCTGTCCGTTCGCGAAGCGCCGCGCGTGGGTGTCGAGGGCCGCCCGCGCGGCCGAGAATTCGTGAGCCTCCATCGCGCGACGCGCCACCCCGAGGAGCCTGAGCTCTTCTTGAAGCGTGTCTTCGTCGCGCACCGCGACCCGCGGAACCGCAGCCCCCACCGGCCGCCTCGGTACGTCTTCGGGGCTCACCGTCGGGCTCACCGTCGGGCTCACCGCCGGGCTCACCGTCGGGCTCACCGTCGGGCTCACCGTCGGGCTCACCGTCGGGCTCACGCGCCATCGCGGCGCCGGGTCGGGCGTCTCGGGCTGGGAGCGCGTCGCGCGCCAGAGCCCCGCCAGCGCGAGGGCCACGAGGGCGCCGAACACCCAGCGGCGCCAAGACGTCTCGGCACGCGGCGCCGCCTCGACCCGCGCGAGCCGGGCACGCACCCGCGCGCGATCGGCCGCCGTCGGAGAGAGCGCCGCGCGCCCCGACACGATCAACGCGCGGGCCTCAGGAGAGAGCTCGCTCATGGCGCGGCCCTCTGCACCCGGGCCACGGCCTTCTCGAACTCGGCCCGCGCGAGGCGCAACCGCGAGTACACCGTATTGACCGGAATTTTCAGCATCTCTGCGACCTCCGGGGCAGCCATCGATTCGACCTCCATCAGCCAGAAGACCTCGCGCCGTTCGAGCGCGATGGCCGCCACGCAGCGTTCGAGCTGGACCGCAGCCTCGCGACGTTCGGCCTGGACGTCGGGCGCGTTGTGCCCGTCGTCGCCGAGGCTCTCGGGCAAGGCCTCGTGGGCGCCCTTGCGACGGCGCCAGCGACGAAAATCGCTGGCCACGCGGCGCGCGATGGCGAAGAGCCAGGTGCGCGGCGAGGCGCGGCCCTCGAAGTCGTCGAGCCGACGGTGGGCCACGATGAAGACCTCTTGCGCGGCGTCGTCGAGGCTCGCCTCGTCGAGGCCCATGCGCCGCAGCGAGCGCCACACGAAATCGAACTCAGACTCATAAAGCGCCTCGAAATCGGGGCGAACAAAGAGTGTCGCGAGCGACACCGACACGACCAACGAGAGCCACCACATGGCCACCCCCGCGTAGTGGCCGAGGCCCTACGCGCTCCGTCACGGAATCGTCTGCGACCAGCTCAAGCCCACCCGCGCGCTCACCGGCCCCACCGCGTGCACCTCGCCGAGCCCCTCGACCGCGTACGCGATGGGCGTCACCCAACCGATCGCCTCGACCTCGATCGACCACCGCCCCGCACGCCCGAGGCTCACCCCGCCGACCACGCGCCCGCTCACCCCCACCGCCGCGCTGTCGTCTCCGCGGGTCTGAGAGAACCCAAGCGACGCGGCCCGGAGCGCCGCCCCCTCGACCCCCGCGCAGAGCCCCACCGAGAGCCTCGCGGGCACCCGCGCGCAGAGCCCCAACTGCGCCCGGAGCGCCGACAGCGCCACCCCGCCCCGCCCCCGCGGCGCCTCGCCCTCGGCGACCCCACCAAACTCTGTAAACACTTGGAACCAATCACGTTCTAGCGAGACCGTGAGGGCCCCGCCTGGGCTCGTCGCGGGGGTGAGCGCGAGGTCGACGTGGGCCCTCAGCCCCAGCCCGACGCGCCACCGCGGCGCCTCGACGGGCGGCCGAGGGGGCGGCCGACGGCGCTGCAAAATGGGCGGCAGGTCGTCGTCTTCGACGAGCACCGGCGTGGCCCAGGCGCGCGTCACCGCGACAGACTGCACGGGCGAGACGGGCTCGGCAGCGTTGGCCTCGTCGAGGCTCAGCACCACCACCGCGGCGACCCCTTGGGCCAGGCGCGCGCAGCTCCGCGCTTCGAGGCGGCGCTCGCCCACCTCGGCGCCGTGGCGGGTCACCAGGGTCGCCTGCCAGCGCGGGCCGCGGCGCACCGTGACCTCGACCGCGACGTCGTGCCGAAGCTGCGTCGGAGCCCCCGCCTCGCGCACCATCGCGCCGAGCGCCGCCTCGCTCACACACCCATCGGGCGCACGCCATCGCAGCGTCAGCGACTGGGCCTCGGCGCGCGCGCCCGCACACCACAGCGCCGCCGCGATCGCACGCCACGGTCTCTTCACGGCCCTCAACGACACGCGCCCACGCACCTCTCGGCGCGAGCATCCCACGCGTCGGGGCCCGGCGACACCGCGAATCTGCGACCCCCCTCGCGACCCCAAGACCGCGTCGCTAACGGCAGCTGCTGCGGCACACGCCCACGGTGCCCTCGTGGCTCCAACAACAGAGCCCAGGCTCGCACACCGCGCGCTGGCGCGAGGGGTCGCACAGCTGCCCGAGGCCCACCCGCGGCACCGCGCCGACGGCGACCCGCGCCTCGTGGGTGAGCCCCTCGGCGTCTTGCACCCGGATCACGACCGCCCCCAACGTGCCGCGGGCCTGCCAGGGGCTCTGGTGTTGGTGACGGAGCGCCCCGGGCGCCAGTGAGACCCGCTCGGGGTCGGCGTTCAGCGCGCGGCCGTCGAGGTCGAAGAAGGTGACCGCGGCCGAGACGGCGTCCATGTTGACATCGTACACATCGAACTGAAACTGGCTGAGGCCGTCGCGTTGGGTGGCCGCGGCCGCGACGATCTGCGGGGGGCTCGCGACGACGCAGCGCCGCGGCGCCGCGGGGTGATCTTCAGCGAGCTGTTGGCACACGGTGCCGCGCGCGCAGTCTCGTGGCCCATCGCAGGGGCCTCGGTCGTTGGGCGCGGGCGCGATGCGGAGCCGCCAGAAGCACGCGTTGCCCGGGGTGCACCCGTTGACCGCGACGAGCTGCTCTTGCCCGGCGTCGAGGGCGAGCACCACCGCGTCGGGGTCTCTGGCGAGGCGCCACAGCGAGGGGTCGCGGGTGCCGGGCGGCGCCGCGCACACCCCGTGGCGGGTGTCGGCCTCGCAGCCCTCGCGCACCGAGAGGCTGATCCGTGAGGCCCCTGAGGCGCGCACGATCCAGCGGCCCGCCCGGGCGGCCCTCACCCGCACGATGCCGTCTTGGGCCCTGTCGTTGCGGCAGCCGCCGCGGAGCTCGGTGAAGAAGCTCGCGAGGCCGTGGTCGATCACCGCATCGCCGAGGGTGAGGGTCGCCGTCGCGACGCCGCACACGGTCTCGGTCTCGGCCGAGGGCGGGGCGTCGCCCAGGGTCGCGGCGTCACCCTGGTCGGTGCCCTCGACCCGCTCGGCGCAGCCCATGAAGAATGCAACCAAGGCCAGCGTGCGGCGCGTTCGCGTGTTCACAATCGCAGCGAGTGGCCGGGGCGGCGCCGATCTGTCACGGCCGCGGTGCGAATTCGCTCACGGCGCTTCGGCGTGCAGGACGCAGCGCGTGACGGCGTCGTGCAGCGTGGTGACGCCGGGGCAGACGCGCTGGGTGACGGCGCCGAGGAGCACCACCACGGCGACGAGGGCGAGGGCGGGCTTCCAGGTGGCCTTCCACAAGGCGCGAGACCAGCCGCGGCCGTCGACGGTTCGTGCGGCGCGGGCCAACGCTGACGCGAGCACGAGCTCGAAGACCACCTCACCGAGGATCACCGGCGCCTCGTACACACACCAGATCGCCGCGCCGAAGAGCACCAGCACCACCAGGCTCACCAGCGCCACGATCACCACCGCGGCGAGGCCCTCTCCGTCGGCATCGAGCGACCAGCCGCTCGTCGAGCCGCCCGCATCGGCCGCGGCGCTCGCGTCAGACCCGGGCCCCGCCGAGATGCCAGGGTCGACCCATCGGTGACGCCGCGAGGGCGCGCTCCCGAGGTCGATGGCCTCGGTCATGAGCGCCGCGTGCCCCGCGTCGGGGAGCCCACCCGTCGGCTGCCCCATCTGGGCCACCAGAGCCGCCGATTCGCCCGGCGCCACGGTGTGCGGCGCGACCTCGGCCAGCGAGCGCACCACGTACCGCCCCCACGCGTGGACCACCGCAAAGAACGCCGCGTAGCCGACCATCACCGAGAGCGCGTAGCGGGTCGCCATGCTGTCGACGAGGCCCCGCAACACGCGGCCCGTCAGCACCCCCACCGCCAGCACCGCGAGCACCACCGCGGCCATGTGCAACCGCAGCCCGAAGCGCTGGGTGAGCGCGGTCTGAAACCGCCGCCGCCAGTGGTCGACCGAGACCGCCTCGCGGTACCCGCGGTTCACTTGATCTTCCGATGTAAGAGCGAGGGCAAGGTCGCGCGGATCTGCGCGAGCCGCGGGTGGCTCACCTCGGCCATGCACAGCCCCTCGCCGTCGCCGCACTCGGCCACCACGGTGCCCCAAGGGTCGACCACCATCGCGTGCCCGTAGGTGCTGCGCCCCTGCCCGTGGGCGCCCCACTGCGCGGCCGCCACGAGGTAGCACTGCGACTCGATCGCGCGGGCCCGCAAGAGCACATGCCAGTGGTCGCGCCCGGTGGTCACGGTGAAGGCCGCGGGCACCGTCAGCACCGTGGCCCCCATCTCGACAAGCCCGCGATAAAGCTCAGGAAAGCGCACATCGTAGCAGATCGAGAGCCCCACCCGGCCCACCGGCGTCTCGATCACCGAGAGGCGCTCGCCGCCCACCACGGTCTTCGACTCGGTGAGCACCGTGCCGTCGGCCAGCGCCACATCGAAGAGGTGAATCTTGCGATACCGCGCCGTCACCACCCCCTCAGGCGAGACCATCACCGCGCTGTTGAACACCCGCGCCGCGTCGCCCTCGACCGCCTCAGGAACGCCGCCCCACAGCACCCACGCCCGGCTCGCCGCGGCCACCTCGCGCATCGCACGACCGAGCGCGGCCCCGCGCGGCGCCTCGCCCTCCTCGAAGCGCTCGGCCAAGGCCAGCTTGCCCTCTTCGGGGCCCATGAACGCCACGTTCTCAGGCAGCACCACCAGCGAGGCCCCGCGCTTGACCCCGCGCATCACCAGCCGCGCCGCGACGTCGAGGTTGTGCCCCACGTCGGCGCCGCTCGTCATCTGCGCCGCCGCCACCCACGGATGCTCACTCATCGAAGAAACTCCCTCTGCCCGCCGCGCATCGCCCGTCGCACCGGCACGAGCTCGGCCTCGGTCAACATGGCCACCATCACCGCGCGCAGCGCCTCGTCAACGTTGCGCCCTCGGTAGGTCGCGTTGCCCAGCTCAACCACCAGGTCGCGCCCCTCAAGCACGCAGCGCCGAACCCCGCGCCCCACGAGCGCCCCCAACGGCGGCACCCACGCCCCCGTGGCCATGCGCCAGCAACGCTCGGCCTCATCGACGAGCACCCAACCCAAGGGCTCGCGCTCAATGTTCACACCGTGAACATCGCCGCCCATGACCTCCCTCGGAGGCCCCGCCTCGTGGCGTCGCGCGCGCGTCTGAAGGGGTGTGGTCGAGGGCACGGGCTCGATGCCGTCGAGGGCGATGCGTCGCAGGAGCTCAAGTCGGTCGCGGCCCACGCGGCGACCCTAGCACAGCCCTCGGCGCTACCGATCGCAGCCTGAGCACGGGCTCGCGTCGAGCCCCCGGGCGCAGCCGATGGTGGCGGTGAACCCGAGCCCGAGCACCGCGAGGAGGCTCAGCCCCACCAGCGTCACGAGGCCCCGCCGCACGAGGGCGCCGATGGCCGCGCGGCTCTCTTGGAGGTCGCCGCTCACCCGCGCCACCGCCAGCGAGGGCACATGCCCGCGGAAGGGGCCCCCGTCGACCCCTGCCACGTCGGTGACCAACACATGGTCAGGCGCGGCCGACCAGACCAGCATGGGCGCCTCGGGCGACTTCGCGCGCTCGTGACGCAACACCCCGCGCTCGACCGCATCGAGGAGCCGCGGGAGCCGCGCCGTACGCAAGACCCCCGCGAGGGCCGAGAGCAGCCCCCCGACCCCGAGGGCGAGGCAGAGCGCTTGAACGAAGCTCATGCTGTAGAGCGCCACCCCGAGCACCGCCACCACCACCACGGCGCGCGCCGCGTTGAGCAGCAAGGTCTCGCGCGCGAGCACCGACGGGCGCTCGATGGCCTCGCGGCGGGTCGAGAGCCACCACATCGCCGGCACGCCCATCGCGAGCCCCGCGAAGGCGCCGTAGAGGCAGCCGAAGAGCGCCATCACCACGGGCTGCCCCACCCGCGCGTCTGAGACGGCGAGGGCCCCGAGGAGCCCCATCGCGCCGACCCCCGCGCCGAGCGACACCGCCCCGAGCAGCGTGCGCCCCTTGCTGGCCTCTTCGACCGGCGTGCTGCGCCCGAGGAGCCCCCCGAGGAGCGCCCCCGCCCCGACCAGCACCGCGCTCGGCCCGGGCGCCCAAAGCGGCCCCCCGAGCACCTGCCCCACCAGCGGAAACACCATCGCCCCGGTGAGGCCGAAGACCGCCGCGGTGACCCGACGGAGGTCACGCGGAGAGACTGAATCGAGCGGCGCCGTGATCGCGTGCGACATGGTTGACCTCTGACCCGAGGATGCACCCGTTCGTTGGCCCTGAAAACGCCCCCTCGGGCGCTTTTACAGCCCGCGATGACTCAGAGCGCAGACTTGCGCATCGAGACGCCCATCAAGAAGCCGACCCCGGTCAAGATCGTGAGCACGCTCGAACCGCCGTACGAGAAGAAGGGCAAGGTCACCCCCACCACGGGCAGCGAGCGGGTCACCATGCCGACATTGAAGAGCACCTGCCAGAAGAAGAGCGAGGCCACGCCCACGGAGATGGCCGCGCCGAAGCGGTCGCGGGCCAGCGAGGCGATGCGCAGCGACCACAAGATCAACAGGAGATAGAGCACCAGCACCACCGTGGCCCCCAAGAGCCCCTGCTCTTGCGCCCAAACCGGGAAGGGGAAGTCGGTGTGCGTGTCGGGCAAGAAGTGCTGCTGGTTCTGCGTGCCGCGCATGAAGCCTTGGCCGAAGACCCGCCCCGAGCCGATCGCCACCATGCTCTGGTGAGCCTGCCAGCCCGAGCCCTGGACGTCGTGCTCGCCGCCGAGAAAGCTCGTAAGACGGCCCTTCTGGTACTCCTTCAGGCCGTACTCCCACATCAAGAACGAGCCCGCGACGCCGCCCACGAGGAGCTTCACCAGCGAGCGCCACGCGATGCGTTGCAGCAAGAGCGTGCTGGTCGCCACGAGACCCACGATGAGCGCGGTGCCGAGGTCGGGCTGCGCCATCACCAAGACGAGCGGCACGCCGATGAGGGCGCCGGGGGCGACGAGGTCGCGAATCTTCCACGATTCGCTGCGGGTCTCGCGCGAGACGTACCGGGCCACCGCGAGCATGAGCGAGAGCTTCATGAACTCGCTCGGTTGAAACAGAAAGCTCCCGATCTGGATCCAGCGGTGGGTGCCGCGGATCGACGACCCGATCAAGAACACCAGGATCAACGCCACGAGGTTCGCGATGTACGCCCCGTACGCGTAACGCTCGTATTGTTTGTAATCAACCGCGGCCACCAGGGTGGCGCCGACGCTCCCCGCGGCGAGCCAGACGATCTGTTGAATGTAGAGCTCGCTGCGCGCCCCGGTGTGCGCGCTGGTGGCCGAGTAGAGGTTCACCACGCCGATGGTGGCGATCACCGAGACCAGCAAGAACAAGGGCCAGTCGAACTCGTCGCGGAGCCGTGGTTGGAGGGTGCGGGCCATGGCGATCTACCTCAGCGAAGGTTCAAACTGCGGCGGCGTCGCTGCTCTTGGAGACGGAGCGTTTGCACCGTCGGCACCGGCGCGCCGGGGCGAATGCGGGTGAAGTAATCGCGCACCACCTGGGCGAGGAGCGGCGCCGCCTCGTGACCGCCGGAGCCGCCGTGTTCGACCAGGAGCACGATGGCGATCTCGGGCGCCTGCGCGGGCGCGAAGCCTGCGAACCAGGCGTGATCGCGCATCGACGACCAGCTCCGCCTCGGGTCATTGGGGTCACGCACGATGCGCGACACCTGGGCGGTGCCGGTCTTGCCGGCGATGTCGACCTCGGCGATCTGCGCGCCGTGGGCGGTGCCGGTGTTGCTCGCCACCACGTCGGTGAGCGCCGCGTTGATCATGTCGAGGTGCCGCGGGTTGACCGCCACCCGATGCCGCACCGTCGGCGGAAAGCGCTGCAACACCATACCGTCGGGGCTCTCGACCCGCTCGACGATCTGCGGCACAAAGAGCGTGCCCCCGTTGGCCAGGGCCGCGTACGCGAGGGCGAGTTGAAGCACCGTCACGCGCACGTTGCCCTGCCCGATGGCGGTGTTCAACGTGTGACCGATGCGCCACTGACCCGGGTAGTATTGCGCGTACCACGCCCGCGTGGGGATGAAGCCCGGCGTCTCTTGATTGATGCCGATGCCGGTGCGATGCCCGAGGCCGAACTCGTACGCCATCTGGGCGATACGATCCATCGTGACCGACTCGGCGAGCTGATAGAAGAAGACGTTGCACGACTCGGCGATGGCGCGATGCAGCGCGATGGCCCCATGGACGTGCTTACAACGAAACACATGGCGCCCGAGGACGTGACGCCCCGTGCAGGTGACCTGCGAGCGCGCGTCGAGGAGCCCCGCCCCGAGCCCCGCCAAGGCGGTAAACGGCTTGAAGGTCGAGCCGGGGTAATAGCTCTCGTAGATGGTCTTGTCGATGCGCGGGCGGTAGGGGTTCTCGTCAAGCTCGCGGGCCAGCGCCGCGGGGATGCCCGTGGTCATCAGGTTCGGGTCGATGCTGGGCTTTGAGAACAGCGCGAGCACCCGGCCGGTGTGCACGTCGACCACCGCCGCGGCGCCCGACGGTCGACCCCGAAAGGCCCTGTCGATCGAGCGCATGAGCTCCATGTCGAGGGTCAGCACGAGGTCGCGCCCGGGCACCGGGTCTTGCCTGCGGTCTGACCCCAGGCGCTGAAACGCGTCGCGGGCCGAGAGCAGCGCCCCGCGCACGTCGTGTTCGAGGCGCACCCACCCGCGGCGGCCGCGCAAGATCGACTCCCAGGCCTTCTCAAGGCCCGAGCGGCCGATGCGCTCGCCCGCGCGGTAGTCGCGCCCTTGATACTCGACCAGGTCGTCGGCGTTGACCTCATTCATGAAGCCGAGGGCGTGCGCCGCGAGGTCGCCGAAGGGGTACTGCCGCACCGGGGTCGCGATCACCTGGACGCCGGGCAGCTCGGTGCGGTGGGTCTCGATCATCGCGAGGGCCTCGCGATCGATGTCGGCCCGGGCGAGGAGCTGGTGAAACCGACGGGGCCCCTCCATCCCGCGGATGCGCGCCTCAAGGCGGTCGCGCTCATCGCGGTTTAACCCCAGATACTCTGCAAAGCGCGGGAAGTTCTCTAACCTGAACAACCCCGGCACGACGTACACGAAATAGCTCGGTCGGTTGGTCGCGATGACCCGCCCGCGGCGATCGCGGATGACCCCTCGGGTGCTCGGCAGGTCGATGCGCCGCAGCACGTTGTCTTCGGCCATCTGCACCCAGCGACCGCTGTCGATGACCTGCACGTAGACGAGGCGCCCTACGAGCACGAGCACCCCGAGCATGGCCACCATGGCCATCACCCGGATGCGTTCTCGGTATTCGGCGGTGCCGAGTCTAGGCGAGAGTTCCATCGAGATTGGTCACCTTAGGGTTGGGCCATCGCGCAGAGGGTGATGAGACGCCCGCCGCCCCGCGTCAAGCCGCTTCATCAGGTCGCGGCGACGACACGCCCGGAAGACCCGCCACAAACGCGAACACGAAGGGCGCGCACGCCGCCGTGGCCAGGCTCTGCCCCGCCACCACCCCCAGCGCCGACGCCACCGCCACGGGCCGCCGGTCGAACACCAAGAGCACGCCCATCATCAAGACGCCCGCCGCGATGCTGGCAAGAAAGGTGAGCAACACCTGAAAGACCACGCCATGCAGAAACAGCTTTAAACCCACCATGCGGGCCAGCAAGAACACTGACACCAGGGTGAAGGTCCATAGGCCGAGGGCGCCGCCGGAGCCCGCGTCGGTGAGGTACCCCAACACGAATGTCAAAAGCGCGCCCCGCGCCAGTGAGAATTCGCCCACCGCCATGGTCAGCACGACCGGCAACACAAGGATCGGTGTGAGGTGCTCATAAGGCACAAACCACGCGATGATCCATTGGAGGAGCAACAAGCCCAAACCCGTCAAAAGAATCACCGCGTTGCGCATGGCGACTCAGGGGCTCCGCTCGCGGTTTCGGCCAGGCGTCGCGGTCGAGCGGCACCCCGGTCGGTCGGTCTGCGCCGTGGCCACCACCAGCACCTCGGAGAGCCGAGAGAAGTTCACCGCGGGGGCGAACTCGACCTCTTGGTACACCCCGAATTCGCGGCGGGTCACCGAGGCCACGCGCCCCACCAGAATGCCCGCGGGGAAGCGGCACCCGAGCCCCGAGGTCACCACCGCGTCGCCCACCCGCACGTCGTCGGTGCGCTGGAGGTACTCGATACGCCCGGCGTAGCGGTCGCGCTCGCCGGTGCCCCGCACGATGCCGCGGGCCCCCGAGCGCTCGACCATCACGTCGATGGCGCTGCGCGAATCGACCGACAAGAGCACATCGGCGAACTCGCCGATCACCCGCGAGACCTGCCCCACCAGCCCCTCGTCGACCACCACGGGCATGCCCGGGCGGATGCGCGAGCGGTCTTCGCTCATGATCGCGAGCCGCGTCACGCGAAAGAAGGGCGAAGTGTCTTTAATGACAACCTGCGCGGCGAAGACCTCGCCCCCCATCTCGGTGCGAAGCTGGAGGAGCCGACGGAGCCTGCGGTTCTCTTCAAACTCGGCGCGATGCCGGGCGGCCTCGGCGCGCAGCCGCGCGGCCTCAGCACCGAGGCGGTCGTTGTCGCGCTTGACGTGAACGAGGTAGATGTAATCAGACCACAGGTCGGCGGCGCCCATCGCCACGGGGTTGACCACCCACTCGATCTTCGCGATGGCCCGCGCCACCACGCGGTCGAGCTCGTCGTAGCGCGCCGGGTCGCGGGTGTTGGTACGGAGAATCAAGAAGGGCACGCTGAGCAGCACCACGCTCAGCAAGATGTCGCGGTACCGTGACCAGGGGCTCATGGCCCATCACCCGATCGCGATTTCACGGAGCAGCTCGGGGTGGTCGAGGCTCTTGCCGCTGCCCAAGACCACGGCGCTGATGGGGTCGTCGGCCACCATCACCGGCAGGCCCGTCTCTTCGCGCAAGAGGATGTCGAGGTTGCGCAAGAGCGCGCCGCCGCCGGTCAACACGATGCCCTTGTCTTTGATGTCGGCCGAGAGCTCGGGGGGCGTCTTCTCAAGCGCGCTCATCACCGCCTCAACAATGGCGTTGATGGGCTCGGCCAGCGCATCGCGGATCTCGTCGCTGTTGACCACCACCGAGCGCGGCACGCCGGCCACCAGGTCGCGGCCCTTGACCTCCATGGTGAGCGGCTCGTCGAGGGGGTAGGCGTTGCCGACCTGACACTTCACCCGCTCGGCGGTCTGCTCGCCGACGAGGAGGTTGTACTTGCGCTTCATGTACGCGACGATGGCCTCGTCCATCTTGTCGCCGCCGACGCGGATCGACTGCGAGTACACGATGCCAGCGAGCGAGATGACGGCCACCTCGGTGGTGCCGCCGCCGATGTCGACCACCATGTTGCCGGTCGGCTCGGTCACCGGCAGCCCCGCGCCGATCGCCGCGGCCATCGGCTCTTCGATGAGGTAGACCTCACGGGCCCCGGCGCTCTCGGCGCTCTCTCGCACGGCGCGCTTCTCGACCTCGGTGATGCCGAAGGGCACGCAGATCACGATCCGCGGCTTCACCAAGGTGCGGCGGTTGTGCACCTTGCGGATGAAGTGGCGCAGCATCGCGCCGGTGATGTCAAAGTCAGCGATCACGCCGTCGCGCAAGGGGCGCACCGCGTCGATGGTGCCCGGCGTACGGCCGATCATCTCTTTGGCCTCGCGGCCGAAATAGTCTGCGCGCTTCACGCCGCGCTCGTCGGTGCGCACCGCCACCACCGAGGGCTCGCAGCACACGATACCCTTGCCGCGCATGTAGATGAGCGTGTTGGCGGTCCCGAGGTCGATCGCCAGATCGTTCGAGAAAAGGCCGCTCATCCAATCGAACAACATGCGCTTACCTCCGACGCGTGCGCCCTCGCAGGCCCACTTTGGGCCCAAGACCACGCGACTCTGCCCCCGCGTCGCCGCAGGGTCGCGCCCCTATAGCACAGCCTTGTTACGGTTGTCGCACACCCCCACCCACAGGGTGCTGATACCCTTGACATTCTGTGAACCCTTCTGCCGCAGCTCTGACGGCCCGGCGCCGGGTCTGGGCCCTCACCTGGCTCGGCTACGCGTCGCTCTATCTCGCCCGCAAAAACTGGAGCGTCGTGAAGCCAAGGGTGCGCGACGCCCTCGGGCTCGGGCTCGGCGATCTGGCCTTCATCGACACGGCGTACCTGCTCACCTACGCGCTCGGGCAGTTCGTCGCCGGGCTCATCGGAGACCGCATCGGTGCGCGGCGCTTGATGGGCCTCGGCGCGCTCGGGGTTGCCGTCGCCACGGCGTGCTTCGGCGCCTCGTCGGGGCTCACCTTCTTCGCGCTGAGCTTCGCCCTCAACGGCCTCGCCCAGGCCTCCGGCTGGCCCGGAGCGACCCGCGCCATGGCCGCCGCCACCGACCCCGCGCACCGCGGCGCCGTGATGGGCTGGTGGGCGACCTGCTACCAGGCCGGCGGCATCGCCTCGACGTCGTTGGCCGCGTGGCTCCTCGGGCGCTACGGCTGGCGCAGCGCCTTCACGGTGCCCGCGGCGCTCATCGCGGTGATGGGCGTGGCGCTGTTGGTGGCGATGCCCGACCTCGACCGCGGAGGGGCGAATTCGACCGCGGGCGGAGCTCCGCCTGAGGGCCCCGAGGCCTTGCGCGCGGCCCGTCGCGCGGTGCTCGGCAACCCCCTCGTGTGGCGCTACGGCGCGGCCTACGCGGCCATCAAGCTCATTCGCTACAGCCTCTTGTTCTGGCTGCCGTTCTATCTCCGCGAGGGGCTCCGCTTCGACGAGACCGTGGCGGGCTACCTGTCGAACAGCTTCGAGCTCGGCGGCGTCGTTGGCACCATCGCCTTCGGCGCCCTCACCGACCGCGTCCGCGTGCTGAGCCGCGCGCAATGGTCGGCCCTCTCGCTCGCGGCCCTCGGCCTCGCGCTGGTGCTCTACGCCCAGGTGTCTTCGCTCGGCGTCGCGGCCAATTTCGCGGCCATGGCCCTGGTCGGCGCGCTGCTCTTCGGCCCCGACACGGTGCTCTCTGGGTGCGCCGCCCAAGACCTCGGAGGCCCTCTCGCCGCCGCCACCGCGGCCGGATTCGTCAACGGAATGGGCTCCCTCGGCGCCATCGCCCAGGGGCTCTTCACGGTGAAGCTCCGCGCCGCCTACGGCTGGCAAGGCGTCTTCGTGGGCTTCGTCGTGCTGAGCCTCGTCGGCGCGGGGTGCCTCCTCGTGGGCCCCCGCAACGGGCCCGCCCCGAAGACCTAGCGAATCAACACAAACCATTGAAACAAGTTCATTTTTTCACCCCACCGCACCCGAGCTGCGGGCGCCCGCGGCATCACCCGAGGCGCGGGTGTGCAGGCGACGGGCGGGTGTGACAGGGGCCCCGTCGCGGGTGTGAAGCGGGTGTGTTATGAACGGGCGATGTATCCGCAGCAGCCTCCGCCTCCGGGCGGTTTTGGTCCTCCGGGGGGGTACGGCCCGCCGGGTGGGGGGGGTGGGTTCGGGCCGCCGGGTGGTGGCTTTGGCCCGCCGGGTGGCTTTGGGCCTCCGAGTGACGGCTTCGGCCCGCCGGGCCCTGGGCCTGAGGCGCACCAGTTGAAGCAAGAGGCCACCACCTGGCTGGTCATCTCGCTCGCGCTGTTCTTCTTCGGCTTGGGCTTCATCACCGGCCCCTTGGCATGGTGGAAGGGCGCCCAACTCTCGCCCCGCTTCGACGCCAACCGCATGAATCCGAACCTGGGCCAGTACCTCAAGGTCTCGGGCATCGTCTTGACGGTGCTGAACCTCTTGGGCTTCCTCGCGGTGGTGCTGGTCGTGGTGGGCATCTGGGCGTCGGGCTCTCGCGGCTACTGATGCCGCGGTGGTGCGGGTTGCTCGCGACCGCGTTGTGGGCCTCGGCCTGCGGCGGGGCCGCGACGCTTGAGCCTCCGACGACGCGAACGCGGGTCTTCGACGCACAGCCCGTTGGGGCCTTCACGCTCGGGCTGAGGGTGACCGCCGAGAGCCGCGCGCTTGAGGTCGTGCGAGGCAACGTCCGTTCGGGACTCCGCGCAGGCCGGCCCGGCAGAGTCTGGCGTATTGAAGCCTCGCTCGAAGCCACCCACGGCAGCGCGCGACGCACCCTCGGCACCGTCTACCGCTGCGCCTTCGAGACCCACTCGCACGTCACCGCAGACCTTGAAGCGACCCTCGCGAGCCTCGAAGCGCGCATCGCCAGCGACGCCGAGGGCCGCGCCGTCGTGGGCCTCACGAGCCCGCGGTGGAGCCTCCCCTGCACCGGCCCCGCGCGCCGTTGGGCCGCGGCCTACGTCGCCCCCGAAGTCGCCGCCCTCAGCGCGCAGCCCCTCATCGCAGACACCGCCGCGGCGGCCCTCGCGCGCGCCCCATCGCCTGCGGTCTGGCTCGCCCAGGCCCTCAGCGGCAACGCCGTCGACGCGGGCACGGCCACCGAGCCCGCGGGTTGCTTCGTCGTGGGTCAAACGATGCAACGTGAGAGCCGCCCCGACCCCGCCCTCGCGGCCTACCAGTTCGCGGCCTTCTCGGGCATCGCCGCCGCCGAGGCGCTTCGGCTCAGCATCACCACCCCCATCGCCGGGCGCGCGCCGTCCGCCGATGCGCGGCTCCTCGCCCGGCTCGCGTCGGGTGACCCCGCGCTCCGCAGGGTCGCGCTTGAGCACCTCGGCGCAAGACCGCACCCACCCCTCGACGCCGCGCGGGTCGCCTGGGCGCGCGCCCTCATCGATCACCTCGCCGCGCCCGAGACCCTCACCGCTCGCTTCGACGAGGCCGTCGCATCGTGCACGGCGCCGACCACGGCGGCCCGCTGCGGCGCCTTCCAGGTCGCAGCGCTGCGTCGCCTGGCCGAGCGGAGCCAGCGCACCGACGCCCTCGCCTCAGTGGCCACCATGGCCGCCGCGCTGCCCGTCGACACCTACGCCGGCGCGCCCCGGGTCGAGGCGCGACGCGAGGCCCTCGCCATCGCCCGCGACCTCCGCGACCCCGCGCTCTTGCGCAACGTCGCCCTGCAAATCCTCAGCTTGCCCGACGAAGACCCGATGACGCCCAACCGCTGCCTCGGGCCGCGCGAGAGCCTCGTCGCGCAGTGCGACGACCCGCGGGCGCTCGCCAGCGAGGCCCTCTACGGCACCTGCGACGACGCCGTCAACCGCGCCGCCGCGCGCGCCCTCGGCGCCGTACGACACGGCGCGCGCATCGCAGGCGCGTGCCTCCTCAGCGCATGCTTCGACCGCGCCGAGGTCGCCCGCCGGGTGGCCGCCGCGCAGCCGCGAAATCCGCTCAACGCCCAAGTCGTCGCGATGCTCCCGCGATGGTGCGAGGCGCGCCCCGCACGGTGAGCGCGGCGCTCAATGTTGACACTGTGAACATTCACCCGAGCCGCGCGGCCAGCGTCGCCGCGAGCCGTTCGCCGAGGGCGCGGGCGTCTTCGAGCGACCGGGCGGGGCCTTCGAGCTCGGCGCGCACCGACGCGCTGCCGTCGTCGCGGGCGTAAAAACCTTCGACGCGAAGAGCATCACCCACGCGTCGGGCGTAGGCCCCCATGGGCACCGTGCAGCTCGCGCCGAGGGCGGCCATCACGGCGCGCTCGGCGCTCACTTCGAGGCGCGTCTGCGGGTCATCGAGGCGGCCCACCCACGCGCAGGCGTCGGCGTCATCGGCGCGGCACTCGAGGGCCAAGACCCCTTGCGCGACCGAGGGCGTGAGCACCCCTTCGAGGCGCACCCCCGGGGGCGCGAGGCCCAGCCGTTCGAGCCCCGCCTCGGCCAACACGATGGCGTCGTACTGCCCCTCTTCGAGCTTGCGGAGCCGCGTGTCGACGTTGCCTCGCAGGAGGGTGATGTTGAGGTCGGGCCGCACCGCCCGCAATTGCAGCGCGCGACGCTGCGAGCTCGTGCCCACCGTCGCGCCGTCAGAGAGGGCTCCGAGGGCCCGGCCGTCGCGGGTGACGAGGAGATCCCACGGGCTCGCGCGGCGCGGCGTCGCGGCGATGACGAGGCCCGGCGCGAGCGACACCGGCAGGTCTTTCATCGAGTGCACGGCGAGCCGCGCGCGCCCGTCGAGCAGGGCCTCTTCGATCTCTTTGACGAAGAGCCCTTTGCCGCCGATCGCCGCGAGGGGGCGGTCTTGCACCCGGTCGCCTTCGGTCACAACGTGAAGCTCTTGCACCGCGAGCCCGGGCACCGCGGCTTCGAGGGCGCGGGCCATGCGCCGCGACTGGGCCAGCGCGAGGGCGCTGCGTCGGGTCGCGAGAACAAAACCGGGGTCAGTCATCGTCGTCTTCTTGGGGGCGCGAGGGCGGCTCAAGGTCGAGCTCAAAGAGCCGCTGGAGGGCCGCGCGCTCGACGGCCCCGTCGTGGCTCGCGGAGCCTTGCTTGAGCCGCACCGTGGGGTGATGCAGGAGCTTGCTGAGGGTGGCATCGAGCATGGCCTCGACGGCCTTGCGATCGTCGGCGCCGAGGTGCTTGAGCCGGTGGCCGAACGAGCGCTCGAGCTCGCCCTGCGCGGTGGCGTGAAACTTCTGCCTGAGCGCCGCGATGGTGGGCCCGGGGCCCTCGACCACGCGCTGCTCGGCCTCGAAGGCCCGCAGCTCTTCTTCGAGCAGGCGCTCGGCCTCGCGGGTCGCCCCCTCGCGGCGCTGGGCCCCGTCGACGACGATCTGTTCGAGGTCGTCGACGTTGTAGAGGTACACGTTGTCGAGGTCGCCGACCCGCGGGTCGACGTTGCGCGGCACGGTGATGTCGATGAGAAAGAGGCTGCGACCGCGGCGGCCCTTCATCGCGCTCGCCACGTCGTCTCGGGTGAGCACGAAGCGCGTCGCCGCCGTCGAGCACACCACCACGTCGCTGTGCTGCAAGAGCATCGCGAGGTCGGTCAGCGGGTGCGCCGACGCCTCGTGCTCTTTGGCGAGGCTCGCGGCGCGCTCGTACGAGCGGTTGGCGATGGCCAGCGAGGCCCCGTGTCGCGCGAGGCTCCGGGCCGCCCCGAGGGCCATCTTGCCCGCGCCGAGCACCAGCACCCTGCGGCCCTGGAGCTCGCCGAAGATGCCCCGCGCGAGGTCGACCGCCACGCTCGCGACGCTCACCTGCCCTGAGGCGATGGCGGTCTCGCTCCGCACGCGCTTGGCCGCGTGAAAGGCGCGGCCCATCAGCCGAGAGAGGAAGCCTCCCACCCCGCCCGCGGTGCGCGCCACATGAAAGGCCTCTTTCACCTGCCCCAAGATCTGCGGCTCGCCCACCACCAACGAGTCGAGGCTCGCGCAGACCCGAAACGCGTGCCGAACGGCCTCGCCGTCGTGGTGCTCGTACAAGATCGCGTCGACCGGCGCCCGGGTGCCGAACCACCCCCGCAGCGACGCGCTCGCGGCCCGCTGATCGGCCGCGGCGACGTACACCTCGACCCGGTTGCAGGTCGCGAGCACGAAGGCCTCGTCGACCGAGGGCAGCGCCCGCACCTCACGGACCACCGCGTCGAGGGTCTCAGGCGCCACCGCGAGCCGCTCGCGGGTCTCGATGGGCGCGGCGCGATGGTTGACACCCACCACCAGAAAGGGCGCGCTCACGCGTGGAGCCCTCGGAGGTAGTATCCGACCAGCACCGCGATGACGCCGGCGTACCCGAGCACCGTGCCGATGGCAGGCCGACGCCCGCGCCACCCCGCCACGATGCGCAGGCCCAACACCCCCGCGAAGAGCACCCACACCGCCAGGCCCACGGTGCGCTGCCAGGTCTCGAACGACGCCGCCCGGGCCGCCGTGCGCGCGATCACCATGAGCCCCGTGACCACGCCGAGGGTCAGCACCGGCAGCCCCACGGCCACAAAGCGAAAGCCCACCTCGTCGAGCACGTCGAGCGGCGGGAGCCTCTGAAACAAGCCCCGCAAGCGCTTCTGCTTCACCTGCCGCTCTTGCAGGAGGTACGCGAGGGCCACCGCGAAGGCCACGGTGAAGGCGCCGGTGCCGATGATCACCGAGGCGACGTGCAGCACCGTCAGCGCGCCGAGCGGCGCCGCGGTGGTGTCATTCGAGTGGCGCGAGGCGAGCAGCATGAACAACGCGAGCGGCGCGACGAAGGCCCCCACCACGTCGAAGCGAGGGCGCGCCTGGCGCAGCGCGAAGTAACCGCCCGCCCCGAGAAGCGCAAGGGTCGAGAGCGACGGCCTGATGCCCGCGAAGGGCCCGCCGCCGGGGGTCAGCCAGTAGCGCACGTCGAGCCCGAGGTGCACCGCCGCGGCGGCGAGCAAGACCCACGGGCCGAGCCGCGTCACCGCGATGGTCGGGCCGCGCGCGAGCTGCAAGAGGAGCATCACGCCCGACACCGCGTAGAGCGTGGCCGCAAGGCCGAAGGCCGCGTCGTACATCGCGAAGACTATTTCACGTTGTTGAGAAAGAAGTTCTGAAGGGCCACGATGGTCTGGCGGGCGCCCGCGGTCTGCCCCTCCATCTCGGCCTTGGTGGGCACCTTCATCGGCGCAGGGGGCCGCTCGGTGATGGCATGGGCCACCTCGTCGAAGGCCAAGAGCGGACGCCCCACAAAGCCCGTCTGCACCTGGTAGGCGTTTTCGCCGAGGAGCACCGAGTCGGCCATGTGCTCGCCCCCGAGCGACACCAACGCTTCGAGCTCTTTGACCTTGCCGACGAGCCCATGCAAATCAGCCTGCCCCGTGACCTCAGCGAGGAAGCGCACCCCCTCGCGGAGCTCAAACTGGTGCCCGTTCTGATGATCGGTCAGCTTGTCGCCGTTGATGCTCGCGCGCTCGGCACCAACCCATTGATCAAGCGCTTCGTGAGAGAGAAAGAGACGGCAGGGGTTCACGCCAGAGCCTCCACGTTGACCAGCGCCGACGAGGGTACCCCCGACGGCGCCGCGGCGCTACCGCAGGATGCGCATCGGCGCCTCGACCAAGGCCCGCAGCTTCTGGAGAAAGCGCGCGCCGAGGGCGCCATCGACCACCCGGTGGTCACACGAGAGCGTCACCGCGAGGCGCTTGCCCGGCACCACCGCGCCGTCACGCACCACCGCGACGTCACGCACCGCCCCCACCGCGAGGATCATCCCCTCGGGGGGGTTGATCACCGCCGAGAAGCGGTCGATCCCGAACATGCCGAGGTTCGAGATGCTGAAGGTGCCGCCGGTCATCTCTTCGGGCTTGAGCTTGCGCGCCTTGGCCCTGGCCGCGAGGTCTTTGACCGCCCGCGAGATGGCCCCCACCGAGAGCGCGTCGGCGTGACGCACCACCGGCGTAAGCAGCCCGTCGTCGATGGCCACGGCCACCGAGACGTCGACGCGCCCGTAGCGCACGATCTTGCCGTCGACCCAGCTCGCGTTCGACTCTGGCACCTCGCGGAGGCTCAGCGCGCAGGCCCGAATCATGAGGTCATTGAAGCTGATCTTCTCGTCGGGCGAGGCCGCCGCCGCGTTCAGCTGTTCGCGCAGCGCCGCGAGCGCTTCGACCGCGAGGTCGGCCTCAAGGTAGAAGTGCGGCACGCTTTGCTTGGCCTCGGTCAGCCGCCGCGCGATGGTGCGGCGCATCGGTGAGGCGTCGAGCACCGTGTCGCCCGGTCGCAGCAGCGCCTCAAGGCTCGGCCCAGGCGCCGCGTGTGCGGCCTTCGGCGCCGCGAGGTCGCCCTCGGTGATGCGACCGTGCTCGCCCGAGCCGCGCAGCCCGTCGAGATCGACCGCGCGCTCTCTCGCGATGCGGCGAACCCGGGGCGACGAGGGCGCGAGGATCACCCCCGCGAGCCCCCGCTCGCCCGGCATCGCCGCGAGGGCCTGGGCGCCCGCCCGCGGCATCTCGGGCGGCGGCACGGTCTTCTTCTCGTCGCGCGCCTCGGGCGCCCTCGCAGGCGCTTCTGGCGCGGCCGCGGGCGGTGCGGGCGGCGCGCCCCCGCCGATGAGCGCGGCGATGTCTTCGCCCGGCGCACCGAGCACCGCGACGGGCTGCCCGAGCCGCGCCACGGCCCCTTCGGCGATGAGCTTCTTCAAGAGCGTGCCCTTGTCGAAGCTGCGAAACTCCATCGTGGCCTTGTCGGTCTCGACTTCGGCCAAGAGGTCGTCAATGTTGATGGTGTCGCCCTCGTTCTTGACCCAACGGACGAGGGTCCCTTCTTCCATGGTGGGCGAGAGCTTGGGGAGTTCGATGATCTTTGCCACGTTCGCGCTCGGGGTTGAGAAGGTCAGTAAGCGAGCACGGCGCGCACACCGCGCACCACCGTCTCGGCCGAAGGGATGGAAAGGTCTTCGAGGTGCTTGTTGTAGGGCATCGACGCGTCGCGCCCGGTCACCCGCAGCACCGGCGCCCTGAGCTGCGCGAAGCACTCGCGCTGGAGCCGGTCGACCACCTCGGCCCCGACGCCGCCGTAGGGCCACCCCTCTTGCACCACCAAGGCCCGCCCCGTCTCTGCCACGCTGGCGTACACCGGCGCGAGGTCGAGGGGTCTGAGCGAGCGCAGATCGATCACCGCGCACTCGACCCCCTCGCGGCCCAGGGTCTCTGCCGCGGCCAGCACCGCGGGCAACATCTTGCCCCAGGTCACCACCGTGGCCGTGGCCCCTTGGCGCACGAGGTTTGACACCCCGATCGGCACGAGGTGCTCGCCGTCGGGCACCTCGCCGGTGACGCCGTAGAGCCGCTCATCTTCGAGAAAGATCACCGGGTTCTCATCGCGAATGGCGCTCTTGAGGAGCCCCTTCGCGTCGGCCGGAGTCGCCGGCGCCACCACCTTCACGCCGGGGATGTACGCGTAGATCGCGTCGAAGCTCTGCGAGTGCTGCGCGCCGGTCTGTCGCGCGACGCCGTTGGGCCCGCGAAACACGATGGGGCAGGTGAACTGCCCGCCCGACATCTGCCGCACCTTGGCGGCGTTGTTGAGAATCTGGTCGAAGGCGACGGCCGAGAAGTTCCACGTCATGAACTCGATGATGGGGCGCAGGCCCACCATCGCGGCGCCGATGCCGAGCCCTGCGAAGCCCGACTCCGCGATCGGCGCGTCGACCACGCGCTCGGCCCCGAAGCGCTCTAGGAGCCCCTCGGTGACCTTGTACGCGCCCTGGTAGTACCCCACCTCTTCGCCCATCAAGAAGACGTTGGGGTCACGCTCCATCTCCTCCGCGATGGCCTCACGGAGCGCCTCGCGATACCGAAGTTTACGCATAGGTGTAGGCCTCGATCAGTTCTTCGCCCGGCTCGGCGCTCTCGTCTGCGAAGCGCACCGCGTCTTCGACGATGGCCTCGATTTCGGCCTCAAGGGCCGCGAAATAAGCGTCGTCGCGCCCCTGCGCCCTGAGCGCCGCCTCGGCCCGCAACACGCAGTCGTCTTTCTTCCGCGCCTCGATCTCTTCGGCGCTGCGGTACTTGCCCGGGTCGCTCATCGAGTGCCCTCGGTACCGATAGGTCTGAATCTCGATCAGCGTCGGCAGCGAGCTCTCTCTCGCGCGCTTCACGGCCTCGCCCACCCGCGCCTTCACTTCGAGCACATCGTGAGCGTGGAAGCGGTCGCGGGCCATGCCGTAGGCGAGGGCCTTCTGGCTCGAATCGGGCACGCTCATGGTGCGCGAGAGGGGCGTGCCCATCGAGTACTCGTTGTTCTCGACGATGGTCACCAGCGGCAACTTCCAAAGCGCCGCGAGCGAGAGCGCCTCGTGAAAGTCGCCGATGCTCACCGCGCCGTCGCCGAGGAAGCACACCGTCACCTCGCCGGTGTTCTTGTACTTCGCCTTGAAGGCCACCCCCGCCGCGAGCGGCACGTGGCCGCCCACGATGCCGTAGCCGCCCAGCATGCGCTTGTCGGCGTCGAAATAATGCATCGACCCGCCGAGCCCCTTCGAGCAGCCCGTGACCTTGCCGAAGAGCTCTGCCATGCAGGCCCGGGGCGTCATGCCCTTCGCGAGCCCGATGCCGTGGTCGCGGTAGGTGCCCACCACGTAGTCGGTCTCGCGCAGCGCCGCGAGGGCGCCCACCGCGCTGGCCTCTTGCCCGATGTAGAGGTGCAAAAACCCGCCGATTTTGCCCTGTGAGTAGGCCTTCGCGGCGGCCTCTTCAAAGCGCCTGATGAGCACCATCTGGCGGTGCAGCGCGCCGAGTTCGTCAGAGACTTCCGATGCCATGACGCTCCTTACGGTGTTGCGCCTGAGCCCCTCGACCGGGCCCCCGGCACAAGCGCCGCGGAGCATAGAGATCTGCTCACACAATGGGAAGCCCCGCCGTCACCCAGCGCGACAGCGGGCGGCGCTCAGAAGCGCGCGAAGGGCGTCGGGCGGGTGAAGTTCTGCACGCGGATGATGCCGCCGCCGCTGTTGGCGCCGTTGAAGAGGGCATCATAGAGCTTGTCGAGGGTGAACACCGCCTGGGTGTACACGCGGGTGTCGAAGCGCGGCGCCCAGATCGGGTTGCCGTAGGTGCCGTCGCCGTCGAGGATGTTGAAGCGGCTCACCGAGTAGCCCACCTCAGCGGTCAGCCACGCGTTGATGTTGTAGTCGACCCAGGCGAAGAAGGTCGACGACGTACGCACGTTCTGGTTGTTCTGGCTGGTGTTGACACCGTCAACATTGGTGGCCGCATAGCTGAACTGATGCGACATCGAGTAGAACAGACCCGGCGAGAAGTGACCCCACTCTTGGGTCAAGATCAGGCTCCATGAGAGCACGTTCGCGACGTTGGTGAAGCCCGAGAGCTGCCCCGCGCAGCCCGTGCCGCCGCCGTAACACTGCGGGTTGTACGGCTGCCCGGTGACGGCGTCGCGGTACGGCGTGCGCACCTCGGGCGTCGTGTACTGATAGAACGGGTGCGAGAAGGTCACGTTCGCGATGATCGCGAGGTCGCCGCCGAGGACGTGCTCGAAGCCGCGCGCGAACTGGAGCAAGAGCCCCGGGGTCGCGATCACCGTGCGGGCCCGCGACTCGGGCGAGAGCGGCGCCGAGAGGGTCGGCGCGACCCACATCTTGATGCCGCCGAAGACCGGGATCCCGTGGTACCAGAGCTGGACGAAGGGGTCGGTGAACCGCGGCTCGTTGCGCGAGGTCGTGAAGTCACCGTTGGTGAACTCGTAGAGGAAGCTGATGCCGCCGCGGAGCTGCCACCGGCGGTTCAGAAAGTACCGCGGGCGCAGCGCGAGGCTGAAATCGACCGTCGGGTTCGGCGCGTAACAGCCGCCGCCGCCCTGGTTGGCCGCGGGGTTGTTCAGGTCAGCGAGGCTGTTGTTGCCCTGGCAGACCGCGTCAGGATAGTCGCGAATCTGGGGGAAGAAGGTGTTCAGCGTCGAGCCCACCGAGGTGAACATCAGCGTGCCACGCCAAGGTGAGGGCGCCGGCCGAGGGCGCGCAGGCGCGGCAGGGGCCGCAGGCGCAGCCGCAGGGGCCGCCGTCGGCTGAGCAGACGTCGTCGACGCGGTGCTCGGGGTCTGCTGCGCAGCGCCCACCGCGGGCAGCAGAAGGCCCGCCAAAACCCCTTGCACTACAAGCTTCTTCATGACCACCAACGCTCCTCAAAGTGCCCGCGAACGGGCAAACGTCTGCCCCTCACCGGGCGGTGATGGAGTCACACACCCGAGCGGCCCATGTCAACGGCCCTTCGACCATCCTGCGGGGGCAGCGGCGCAAAAATCCTGCCAGCGACGAGTGGGCTCGAAATCGCGCGGTCTTCGGCCATCTCCGCGGCGCACCGCGACCCGGCCGTTAGCGCGCTAACGCGCCCCCTAGCCGTCGTTACCGCCCGAGTCATTGGGGGTGATCTTGCTCCCCAAGAGGCCGAGGCCCATCACGAGCGCGAGGACGATCACCAACGCCAGCACCTTGGGCCACACGCTGTGGGCCGCGAGCAACATCAACATAGGGGCGATGAGTCTCTTGAGAGGGTGACACCGCCTCGGGCCGTGAAAGGCCCGAAGCGACTTCAGGTCGTGCGCGACTTCAAGACCAGGAGCTTGAAGTTCGAGAACTGATTCTGGCCGCAGGTGTAGAGCACCTCGAAGACGGTGCGCGAGGGCGTACGGTGATCGGCGATGATCGCGACGTCGCCCTGAAACCGCTGCCCGGCGCGCTCAGCGATGGTGCGCGCGGTCTGGGCCTGGTCGCGCATCACCTCAGAGAGCGGGTTGATGATCAGGCCGTTGCCGCCGCCGCGCTTCTGCGAGGGGTCGACGAGGCCGTTGCGGAGCGAGGCGATGAAGCGGCCGTTCACCGTGATCGACACGCGCGAGACGATCACCTGGAGGGCGTTCGAGGGCGCGGTGTCGACGGTGGCGTGCGGGAGCCTGAGGTCGTCGCTCTGAGGGATGCTGCCCGCCGATGACGAGAGCGACTTCAAGAGAAACACCAGAATGATGGTCATCATGTCCATCATCGGGACGACGTTCAGATCTTCCGGGACGTGCTGCTCGATCCGGCTGAGCAGCTTGCGGCGCGCCTCGCGCTTGACATCAAGCTCGGTGGCCTTCTTCACACCTTCAGCAGATTCTTTCGAAGCCATGGTTCGGGCGTCTCTCGTCGGTGTGATTCAGCGCAAAATCCCGAGGGTCACCTCGGGGAACATGCACTCTGGGTCAGAGAAATTGGCCGGGGTGTTGTCTTCGGGCAGACGGCACGCCCCCGTGCGACCTTCGCGAACGGCGTCGATGGTGTGCACCAGCACGCCGTACGGCACCTCGCCGTTCGGCGAGACGTTGATGCTGTGATCGCCGCCGATCTCGGTCGAGAACTGACGCCGCAGGCTCTGCATGCACTGGGTCAGCGCCGCGAAGTCGTGGGTGTAGCCGTCTTGGTCGGGCGCGCCGCGGTTGGGCACCGTCAGCGACGCCTGGCCGATGGTGGTGCACCCGGGCATCAAGAAGCCGCCGCCCGCGCCGATGATGTACCCCTGCGGGGTGATCTTGACGGTGATGTTAAGACGCTCTTGCCCCGCGGCCGGGCGCGACGACGAACCCGCCGACGGCGCCGGCACCGGGATCGTCGCGATGAACACCGTCGAAATCGACGCCAAGATGAACATCAACACGTTCACCACGATGTCGAGAAAGGGTACGATGTTCAGCTCGGTGCTGCGCTCTGCCGCGGTCAGTTCTGGCGGGCGAGCCTTGCGTGCGATGCGCGCGCGTTGGGCTCCTGAGAACTTCTTCATGACTCGCTCCGAGTGGGGGGGCGACCGGGGCCCTGGCTCAAGACTGACGGCCGAGCGTGAGGACGTTCGTGAGCTTCATCGCGCTCAGACGAATGTCTTCTTTGATGTGCTTCGACTTGAGGTTGAGCAAGAGGTACCCGACGAAGCAGGTCACCGCGATGCCGAGGCCGAGCGCGGTGTTGTTCATCGCCTCGGAGATGCCCTGCGAGAGCATCTGCTGGCGGCGCCCGGGGTCGCTCACGCTGCCGAGCGCGCCGAAGGTGTGGATGAGACCCAAGATCGTGCCGAGGAGGCCGAAGAGCGTCGCGATGTTCGCGAGGATGAACAGCTCGCTCACGCGCTTCTCGACCAACGGGATGACCTCGTCGACCTTCTCGTCGATCGCCGCCACCACCGCGTCTTCGCCACGGTTCACCTGCACGAGGCCCGCCTTGAACACCGAGAGGATCGGCGCCTCGGCCGCCTCGCAGAGCTTGATCGCCCGGTCGATGTTGCCCGACTGCACGAGCTTGCTCACCTGAACGATGAGCTCCTTGCTGTCGACGCGGAACTTCGTGAGCAGGTAGTACGTGCGCTCCGCGATGGTGGCGAGCACCACGATGGCGATGAAAATGTTCACAAAGAACGGCCAACCGAGCTTTTCGTAGAGCCCCGCGAGCCCCACCGCCTCTTGTTGGTGCTCTGCATTTTGCTGCGCCATCAAGAGCATCTGCACCAGAGCCGACTGCATCGTCCTACTGCTCCTTCTTCACACCGCGTCGAAGAACTTTTGCCCGATACGGGGGCGCGGAACCTACCGCACTCGCCCACCCGGCGACCACACTGAAAACTGCCGCTGCCCCCACCGTCGACGCGCCCAGCGCTCGCTACTCTGCGGGTTGTCTCGCGCGTTTGCACCAACGACCCGCCCAACGAACGCAACGGCACCAACGATGAAGCCGTCGCACGGTAGCGCCCGCCCCCAAACGCTGTCAACGGTCGACATCAGCCCGTACGCCCTGTGAGAACTTTCTCGCACGCGCGGTGTCAGAGTCACATCACCCGCCGTGTGTTGTGCTTGCTTCGCCCCCGCCGCGGGTGCGACATGGCCGACCCATGCCCCGGGCGAGCGCGCGAAGCAGCGGAGTCGCAAACGATTTTCTGTCTTCGAGAGCGCATTCGAGGCGTTGACACCCCCCGAGCCCTCGGTATCATCGCCGCCATTGCAGGGCCCTTCGCGTGGGCTTCAGTTTCGAGGCATGCTGGGTGTGTGTTGCACCCCACCGTGCGCCGGGTTTGAAGCGCTCGCCGGTGGTGGTCGCCACTTCGTCCTGGCCGCCCGATGCGCCACCCAGAAGATGGGTGGGCCGTCGTTGAGCGGCCGCGGTGAAATATCCAGTGGCCAACGATCACAAGGGTCGTGTATGAGGCTGCCGCTCGCGGCCATTGACGCAACGACGCGGCGGTCGGCTCAGCGAATCGCTCTCGCACCCAGGCGAAGGTTCTCCGGGGTTGTTCGAGAGCCGAAGCTCGATCACTCGATCATATCGGTTCGTAGGAGGATTTCCCGATGTTGCACAGTCTGGGTCAGCACTTCAAAGAGGGCGGCTGGGGTATGTGGCCCATCGTCTTCTGGGGCGTGTTCGTGATTGCGATCACGGTCGAGCGCACGATGGTGCTCTTGCGCGCCTCCATCAACAAGGACGCCTTCCTGGCGAACATCCAGAAGTGCATCCTGGCGGGCGATGTGGGCCGCGCCATCAAGCTCTGTTCGAGCGCCAACGCGCCCCTCGCGAAGATCGTCAAGGCGGGCCTGATGAAGGTCAACCGCCCCGACGCCGAAGTGCAGGCCGCGATGGATGAGGCCGCCCTCCGCGAGCTGCCGAAGATCGAACACCGCACCTCGTACCTCGCGCTGCTCTCAAACCTCGCCATGCTCTCGGGTCTTCTCGGCACCATCACCGGTCTCATCGCGGCCTTCGGCGCCGTCGGTGGTCACGGCGAGGGCGGCCCCTCGATCGACCCGGCCCGCAAGGCAGAGCTCCTCGCCGGCGGCATCTCGGAGGCGATGAACTGCACCGCCTTCGGTCTGATCGTCGCGATCCTCGGCCTCATCGCCTTCGCGCTCCTCAACGGCAAGACGCAGGCGATCGTTGACGACATCAACGAGGGCACCGTGCAGGTGCTCAACCTGGTGGTCAACAACCGCTCGAAGATCAACGTCGGCGGCGCGAAGGAAGCGGCCTGACAGGCCCCACGGTCTCACTGCGGGGCGCTCGGTCTGTGGGCGCTTCGCGGTGACACCTCACCAGTGACACGCACGGAGGCATCGACAAACGATGGGTGGCGTATCAGTCGACTCGGGCGGTAAAGGCGGCAAGAAGGCCACCGACGCCCAGATCAACATGGTGCCGATGATCGACCTTCTGGTGTCGTGCATCGCGTTTCTTCTCATGACCGCGGTGTGGGTCCAGAGCGGTCAGCTTCAGGCCTCGCAGCCTCGCGGCCCGGCGTCAGACTCCCAGCAGCAGCAGGAGACTCCGCAGGAGCAGCTCAAGATTCAGATCTCGCCGACCGGGCTTCGGGTGGGCGTGAGCGCGGCCGACATGCGCGACATCGCGCGCAACGGCCAGCGGTTTACTGAGCTTGGCAACGTGCTCCGCACCCGGGTTCAGGCCAACCAGCAGAACCGCGAGGTCTGGCTTCAGCCCGACGGCGCGGTCAACTACGACGAGATCATCCGCGTGATGGACGTGGTCTACGAGGTGTACGGCAGCGCCGCCTCGAACCAGGTGACCATCCGCTTCCTGTGAAGGGCTAAGAGAGGACTACGATGCCTGTTTCAACGCCCGGCAAGAGCCTGTACCGCCCCGGTCTTTTTCGCAAAGACGTGGTCGAGAAGTACGCGCTCTACAGCCAGATTCCGCTCCTCACGGTGCGCCGCAAGGTGCTCGGTGGCGGGCACAAGGGTGTCAACACCGACCTGAACCTCACCTCGATGATCGACTACCTCGTCATCACGGTGGTGTTTCTTCTCTCGCAGTTTGGCACCCAGCAGCAGGTTCAGTCGACCTCGGGGCTCGAAGTGCCGACGGTGCCTCACGCCGACAACCTCACCTCGGCCCCGGTGGTGTCGATCTCTGACCGCGCCGTCTTGATGGACAGCCAGCGCATCATTTCGCCCCAGGAGCTCGGCCCCGGCACCGACCGCATCGACCGTCTCTACGAGCGGCTCGACGCGGCCCGCCGCGAGTGGCCCGTGCTTCACCCCGATCGCCCCTTCGAGGGCGATGTGATCTTTCAGATCGACCGCGGGGTTTCGTGGCAGACGATCAAGACCGTGGCCCGCACCTGCGCGGCGGCGGGCTTTACGCGGCTGAACTTCGCAGTGACCAAGGGCAACGCGCCCCCCGCCAACGACTGAGCCCGCCGGCTCGGTGACACACAACCTCTGTGTCGACTTCAGACTCAAACCCACCGCCTCCGCCTGAGGGCCCGCGTCACCGCGGCGCCATCGGGCGCGAGGAGCTCGCGTCGTTTCGACCGACCATCCGTTGGCGCTTCTGGGCCCCGGTGCTCGCCGTGCTGGTGGGCTTTCCGATCGTGTGGTCGGTGAAGCGTCGGCGCGAGGCCGAGGCGCGGCGTGCGGCGCTTCTGGCCGAGCATGCGACGCTCACGGCGAGCCTCGCGGGTGACTTCCGCGCGCGTCGGGCGCAGCTCCTCGGGGCCATCTCGCGCGACGTGGGCCCGTGGTCTGGGCCCCAGCGCGACGCCTCGTTTCGCTTCGAGACCCTGGCCTCAGAGCCCGTGCTCTACGGCCGGGTGCGGGTGCGCGAGGTGAACGACGAGGCGGGCGCCCTCCGCGCGGTGCTTCACCGGTACCCCGATCAGTTTACGAGCTGCCTCGGGGTGCAGTTTGTGTGGGCCCGCGAGCTGCTCGACAAGGGCAGCTTTCTCATGCCCGACTTCGTCGACGCCGTGCGCGGCAGCGACGACGCCGATCGCCTCCGGGCGCTTCGGGAAGACCTCTTGTTTCGTCTCCGGCGCGACACCGAGACCCTCACCGCGGGGCTGCGCCCGCGATACTTCGTGCTCGTCGTCGACGAGGCGGCGGTGAGCGTCGACGGGCCCTCGCGGGTCTTCGTTCACGACCTCAGCGGCGACGCCCGGGTGCTCGTGTCGGCCCGCGGCGACGGCCGCGACGTGGTGATCGTGCCCTTTCAGATTCAAGGCATCGCGGCGCCGCCGCCTCGCACGGGCACGCTCCCGCGGATGGGCGTGACCCAACACGACTGCTCGATCGCCAACACGCTCCGGCAGGCCTTCGGTGAGGCCCCCGCGGTGATCGAGAACACGCCGCCGACGGCCCCGCTCGACGCGGGCGCGCCCAGCGACGCCGCACGCGCTGACGCTGCGCACCCCGCCGACGCACGCTGAGGTTGACCTCAAGGCCCACTTGCGGCCACCCTCACCCCTCTCGGAGGGTCTCGCTGGTGCATGACGTTGTAGACATTGACGCGCTCCGTGGTCGGCTCCGCGACCATGTGACCCGCAACAAGCTCAAGAGCTCGACCCGTCGCGAGCTGATCCTTGAGACCTTCGCCGAGATCGGTCGGCACGTCACCGCCGATGAGCTCTTGCGCGCCGTACGAGACCGCGACGGTCGCATCGGGGCCGCCACGGTGTACCGCACGCTGCGGGTGTTTCAAGACAGCGGCATCGTGGCCGAGCGCCGCTTCGAGGGGGGCGCGACGCGCTTCGAGCTCGTCGGTGACGACCACCACGACCACCTGATTTGTGTGCAGTGCGGCCTCATCGTCGAGTTCGAAGACGACTCGGTCGAGGCCGACCAGCATCGCATCGCCGCGGCCCACGGCTTCGAGCTGCAGACCCACCGCCACGAGCTCTACGGGCTCTGCCCGGCGTGCCAGAAGAAGGCCGCGCGCCGCGCCTGACTCGGCGTATGCTGATTCTTTTCAGCTACTTAAGCTGAATCGGTAGCGGCATGAAGAGCAGCACGAAGCACACGAGCGAGAGCACCGCGACGACCTTCCGGCCGGGGCTCGCTTCGTCGTCGTTGGTGGGCGGGTGGGCGTCACCCGAGAGGCGCATCACGCCGCGAGACATGAGGGCCCACATGCCCCAGATGATCGCGGGGGTGAAGTTGGCCGCGCCGACGTGCCAGCGCGCGCGCCAGAGGCACCAGAGGGCGACCCCGAGGGCGTGGGCCATGAGGGCCCCGAGGACCCACCGCGAGGCCCGGTCGGCGCGGCGGCCGAAGAGGGCATAGGCGACGTGGCCGCCGTCGAGCTGGCCGACCGGGAGGAGGTTCATCATGGTGACGAAGAAGCCCGCCCAGCCGGCCAGGGCGACGGGGTGGAGCCAGACGTCGTATCCGTCGGCGATGGGGCCCACCACCGCACGCTTGAGCGCGAGGTAGAGGAGCGAGTCGCCCTCGACCATGATGTTGGTGCGCCCGACCACCGACTCGACCCGAGAGAGCGAGAGGCCGAGGGCCGTCACGGGGATGGCCACGCTCAGCCCCGCGAGGGGCCCCGCCGCGCCGATGTCGACGAGGGCGTCGCGGGTGCGGATGCGCCCAGGCATCGCGATCACCGCGCCCATGGTGCCAAAGAGGTTCGGGAAGGGGATGAACATCGGCAGGCTCGCCGGCACCCGGTGCCACCGCGCCATGAGGTAATGCCCAAACTCGTGGACCACCAAGATCGACATGAGCGGCACCGCGAAGAGCCAGCCCTTGCCGAGCCCCCAGGCGAAGGCCCGTAGCGCGGCCCAGAGGCCCCCGGGGAGGGCCTGCTGCGCGAGCTCCCAGGGAGAGCGCTCGATGACGTGCTCGGCGCCCACCATCAGCGTGCTGAGCACCGTGGCGACGAAGAGCGCGAGGCTCAGCCGCCACCGCCCAGGCCCCCTGCCCTGCCCCTCGGCGAGTACCCCCGAATCGCTCACTTCTTCTCGTCTCTCAGAAACACTTCGAGCGCATGTAGCTGCGTCTCAAGCTGCGCGTCGGCGCGACCTTGCTCGGTCTCTAGCACGATCCCGCCGGGTCGCACCGAGGGGTCTGCGATCACCTCGAAGCGCCTCCCCGCGAGGGCGATCTGGGCCCACGCGCTGACCGCGGCGTGGTCGCGGGCGGCCACCCGCACGAGCAGGCGTGCGGCGTGGCGTTGGGCGGCGAGGGCGCGGCGGGCGCTCTCAAGGGCGACCTCGTGGTGTGTCTCTGCGAGCGCGCCGACGACGGCCCGGGCGAGGTCGAGGGCGAGCGCCAAGAGCCCCGGCGTGGCGGCCTCAAGCGCGGCGTCGCGGCGCAGCGCGGCCTCGACCAGGAGCACCCCCGAGCGGGCCCGCCCTTCGGCTTCGGCGGCGTCACACCGTCGCGCGATCTCGGCCTGGGCCGCCGCGAGGGCGCCGAAATAAGACGGGTCGAGCGGGCGCACCGTCGGGGCGCCTTCGAGCAAGGTGATCACAGCGTTTGCCCCAGGGCCGCGAGGGAGCGGGCGCGGTCGGTGGCCCGGAGCCAGCGCTCGAGGGCGCGGAGCGAGGGCGCGTTCAGCGCGCCGAGGCCCATCACCGACCCGAGCAGCTCGCTGAGCTCAGAGGCCGACGGGAGCGCCCCCCGGAGCCCGTGGGCTTGGGTCATCACCCGGGTCACGAGGCGTTGCGCGTCGGGGTCGAGGGCCGCGACGGTCGGCGCCGCGGCCGCCACCGCCTCGCGGGTCTCGCGCGAGAAACCCTGTACGAGTTGGGCGCGCTCGGGGCGGCTGAGGCCGTGCATCCAGCGCGCGAGGAGCCGCGCCCCCATCGCGGGCTCTGCGCTCTGCCGCCGCACGAGCTTCGCGCTGAGGAGGGCGTGCACCATGGCCCGCGCCATCGCGGGGCGCGCGGAGTGGGCGTTGAGAGCCGTAACGGCGGCGTCGAGGGCCGCGCCGAGGGGCGGGTCGAGCCCGCGGGCGAGGGCCTCGGTGTCGAGCTTCAACATCACCGCGGTGACCGCTGCGCTTCGGATCCACGGGGGTGTCATCGCGGGTCGCGAGTGTACCATCGTCGACGCGGGGGCCGCGAGAAGGTCGAAAACTCGCGTCGCCGCGGTCGCGCGGTGTAGCGCCATGGGCTACGGCGATGCGCACCCTTCTTCTCGCTCTGTTCGTGCTCGTTGGAGGGCTCCTCTTCGACCCCGCGGCCCACGCGTGGACGAGCGCCCGGCCCGCGGGGTTTGTGACCGAGTACGAGGTCGACCGCGACGGCGGCGCGACGGCCACGCTGCGTGTGCGATGGCGCATCCTCGCCGGGAGCCTGCACCAGTTTGACCTGGCCGAGCTGCCGGTCGATCTCGCGCTCCTCGAAGCCAGCGCGGTCAACGCGGTGGGCGCCGCGGTGCCCCTCTCGACGCGGGTGGTGGGCCCCGGGCGCCTTGAGGTCAGCCTCGGCGACGACACCGGCGTACGGCGCGGCACCGTCGACGTCACCATTCGGTATACGACCTCGCTGCGGGCCCAAGGGCTGATCCGCCGGGCTGGCACCGACGCGGTGGTCGAGCTCGGGGCCGCCCCGTGGGAGCACGGGCTCGACGCGGCCGAGATGCGCATCGCCCTGCCGTCGAGCGCGCGACGGGCCCAATGGCTCGCCGACGAGACCGCGGGCATGGAGTCGACCACCACCAACGAGGTGACCCGCGATGTGGTGCGCCTGCTCCGTCACCACGTACCCGCGGGCACCCGCTGGACGGCTCGGGTCGCCGTCGACCCGAACCTCTTCCCCTGGCTCTCGAACGGCGCCACGCGGAACGCGCGCCCCCTGGTCGCTCCGAAGAAGCCCGTCGCGGCCTCGCTCATCACCGCCATGGCCGTCGCCGCGGCGGCGCTCACCCTCGCCCGCCGCAAGCTCTCGCGCCAGGGCGCTGGGCCGCTCTTGAACGCCCCGCGCCTCGGGTGGCTCCCCGGCGCGCTCCTGGTCGTCGGCGCGGCCTTTCAGGGCGCCGCCGTGGCCGGGCACCGTCACGCCCTCACCGTGGGCACCCTCGCGCTCATGCTCGCCGCCCTGGCGGCCCTCCCGCGACGCCGCGCGCTCACGCAGATCGACCCGAGCCTCGCCTCGCACCGGGTCGACCCGAAGAAGCATCGCCCCGCCGCCGACCGCACCGCCCTCGCCCTCGCCCTCGGCGTGCTCACCGCGGCCCTCGTCGCGGCCCTCGCGGTGCGCCTCCGCAGCATGCCCCTCGGCGTCGCGGCCATCGACCTCGCCCTCGCCGCGATGGTGCTCGTCGCGGCCGCTACGCAACGAAAAATCCTTAGCGAATTCGACACCTTGCGCAGCGTCTCGGGGGCCATCGAGGCCGCCCTCCGTCGCCGCCCCGAGGCCCGCCTCGTGTGGCGGCTCCGGGGTCACGACCCGCGGGCCCGCGGCAGCGTCCGCGCCCTCTTGACGGCGCGCCCCGGGTGGCACCTCGCGCGGGGCCTCAAGCGCGTCGAGTGGGCCGTGGCGACGCACCCGAGCACCTTGGGCTGGCGCGAGGTGGCCCGCATGGTGGTGAAGATCGAGCCGGGCGCGCCGCTTGAGCGGGCGCTTCGTCAGGCGGCCATCGAAGCGGGGTCGGTGAAGCACTGCGACGAGGGCGCGACCTTCGTGTACGCGGTCGATCTTGAGGGCGACGACCGCGCGGCCGCGCTCGACACCCTGAAGCAGCTCTTGCCCATGTTCTTTGTGCGCGCCGAGGCGCGGGCCACCCGCTCACGGCACGGGGCGCTCAGCACCGCCCACGAGACCGCCGCGCGCTTCGCCCACGCGACGGCCTGCGGGTCTCAGCTCAGCGACGGTTGAGGAGCCGCGCGCGAAACATCGCGACCACGCCGTCGACCTGGCGCACCGCCGAGTCGACCGCCGAGGCCTTGAAGTCGAGCTTCAGGGCCTTCTCGCTGACCTCTTCTTGGAGCCACGTCGCGCCGTCGCCCTCGTCGAGCAGGGCCCGGGCGTTCTTGCCCTTGAACTCGATCGAGACCGAGGCCGCGACCCGGGCCTCGAAGGCCGTGTAGACCTCACCGAGCACGGCGCGAAACACCGCGAGGTCTTCGCCGACGCTCTCGACGAGCTCGGGCACCCGCTCGCGGTACGCGTCGAAGCGGGCCGGCGCTTGGGCCTGCACGGCGGCGAGCACCACCCGCAGCGCGAGGGCGTCGTCGAGGTAGCCCACCACGCCCACCGAGTCGGGGATCACATCACCCGGCGCGAGGCAGTAGAGCGCGACGCCCACGGCCTGGGCCCGGAGGCCGTCGTCGAGCTCGGGGTCATCGGCCACGACCCGCACGAAATCTTTGAGATCGTGCTGAAAGGTCGGCAACCAGCGGGCGGCAACTTTCTTGAGTTCGGCGATCGCGTCGTTCATGGCGGTTACCCGCAGACTCTACACAGAAGCGCCCGCGAAGGCACCGTCAGAGCGCGCCGCCGGGTCGCATTCAGGCGGCGGCTACTGACGGTCGGCCTCGGGGATGAGGTCTTGCCCGGCGGGGCACACGATCTCGACGTTGGTCGCGCCGTTGTTCGTGCGCAAGATGAGGAAGATGCTGCGGCGGTTGCGCGCCCAGGCGGCCTGGTTGTGGCCCGGGTCGATGGGGCAGCGCTCGCCGTACCCGGCCGACGAGAGGCGCTCTTCTTCGATGCCGCGCTCGACCAGGGCGCGCACCACGCTGGCCGCGCGATCGCGGGTGAGCTGGAGGTTGTGGTCGTCGTTGCCGCGCTCGTCGGCGTGCCCCTGCACCTGGATGCGCGTCAGCTGCGGGTTGGCCCGCAGGGTGGCCACCACGGCCTCGATGATGGGCAGGCTCTCTTGGCGAATCTGGGCGCTGTTGGTCTCGAAGTTGATCGCCTGAAGGATGCGAATGTTGTTCTCTTCGAGCACCGCGAGGCCTTGATCGGGGCAGCCGTCTTCGTCTTCGTGGGCGTTGTAGGTCTCGGGCTCGTTGGGGCACCGGTCGCGCACGTCGGGGATGCGATCGTGGTCGTTGTCGGGGTCGGGGCAGCCGTTCTCGTCTTCGAAGTTGTCGCGGTCTTCGGGGTCGTTCGGGCAGAGGTCGGTGCGATCGGGGATGCCGTCGCGGTCGTTGTCGGGGTCGGGGCAGCCGTTCTCGTCTTCGAAGTTGTCGCGGTCTTCGGGCACGTCGGGGCACTGGTCGACGTTGTCGAGGATGCCGTCGCCGTCGCGGTCATTGTTGTCGCGATCGGGGCAGCCGTCTTCGTCTTGCTCGCCGTCGCGGTCTTCGGGCGTATTGGGGCACTGGTCGTTGCGATCAAGGATGCCATCTTGATCATTGTCGGGCTCAGAGCAGCCGTCTTGGTCTTCGAAGGCGTCGAAGTCTTCGGGGTCGTCGGGGCACTGATCGAGGTCGTCGCGGTACCCGTCGCCGTCGCGGTCGCCGATCGAGGGCTCGAAGACGAAGCCGATGAAGGCCCTGAAGTCTGCCGCGGCGTCGGCGTTGGTGACCCGGCGCCCCGCGCCGAGGAGCAGGTACGAGTTCGATTGCAAGAACAGCTTGATGCCCCCGACGGCCTCGACGGGGGTGGCGTTGGTGGCGAAGAGGGCGTTGGTGTACGAATTGGCGTAGGCCTCGGCCACGAGGTCGAGCACCGGCGCCACGCGGAACGAGACCCCAAGGCCCGCCGTCACGGGTGACGCCCAGGTCGTGTCGACGATGCGCCCCGCGCGGCCGAAGGTGTGCCGGTACCCCGCGTTCACGTCGAGCCTGAACCACCGCCGCGGCGCCCACTCGAGGGCCAGCGAGGGCCACAACGAGAAGCCCGGGTCGCCCGCAAAATTCGACGGCCCCGAGGCCAACGGGAAGGCCCCCTGCACCATCACCGCGAGGCCCACCGGGTCGCGGTCGCTCCGCAAGAGGCGCCACTTCACGTGGAGCCCCGCCGAGCCCACGCCCTGGTACGCGAGCCCCGCCGACGGGGCGGTGTACCCCGCGAGGGGCTCGATGCGCGCGTCGCTCCCGCCGGTGCCCGGGCCGCTCACGAGGTGAACGGGCAGCTGGAGCCCCACCACGAGCCGGTTGGCGAGGCCGAGGTTGGCGTGAAACACCCCTGAGAACATGTTGTCGACGAGGGGCGCGCTCAAGGTCCGCTGGTCGCCTTCGAGCAAGGTCGCGCGCCGCGCGAGGCCCCGCCCCCAATCGACCACCATGCCGAAGCTTGAGCTCAAATGCCCGAGCACCTCGGTGCCGTTCACGGTGAATTGACCCTTCGAGTCAATCGCGTGCCGAAAGAGATGCAGGTCAAAGCCCCCGTCGTCGGGCAAGGCATTCTGCGCAGAGGCCGACGATGCGGCCAACACCATCGCACCAGTCAACACCGCAAAGCGTCGCATCAGAGCACCCATCAGTAGGTGGCGATGCTACACGAAGCGAGGTGCGACGGTCACGCACTGTACACAACATGCTAGAAGCCCCGGTCGCACACCATGAAACGAGACGATGTTGTTCTGATCACGGGCGCCTCGGCGGGCATCGGCGAGGCCCTCGCGGTCGAGCTCTCTTCGCGGGGTCTGCGCACGGCGCTCCTCGCCCGGCGCACCGACCGCACCGAGCGCCTCGCGGCGCGCCTCGGGGGTGACGCCCGCAGCCTCGCCATCGCGTGCGACGTCACCGTCGAGGGCGCCCTCGACGAGGCCGTCGCCCTGACCCTTCAGCGCTTCGGTCGCATCGACGCCGTGGTGGCCAACGCGGGCTTCGGGGTCGACGGCGCCCTCGCGCGGTTGAGCCTCGACGATTACCGCAGGCAGTTCGAGACCAACGTCTTCGGCGTGCTCCGTACGGCCATGGCGACCCGCGCGCCGCTCGCCGCGACCCGGGGCGTCTTCGCCGCCGTGGGGAGCGTCTCGGCCTATGTCTCGGCCCCCGGGGCCTCGGCCTACAACATGTCGAAGGGCGCGGTCCGCTCGCTCTGCGAGACGCTGAACGCCGAGTGGGCTCCGGCCGGGGTGGCCGTGGTGCACATCGCGCCGGGCTTCGTTTCGAGCGAGATCCGCAAGGTCGACCGCAAGGGCCAGCTGCGCGAGGGGGCCAAAGACCCGGTGCCCGGGTGGCTCCAGCTCTCGGCCGAGGCGGCGGCCCGCGAGATCGCCGACGCGTTGAGCGCGCGGCGCGCCGAGGCGGTGATCACAGGGCACGGCAAGGCGCTGGTGTGGCTGTCGCGGCGGGCTCCGGCGGTGCTGCGGCAGCTCTTGAAGCTCATGGCCCGGCAAGCGCGCCCGAGCAAGGGCGAAGGCTGACCCGGGCCTAGTGTCCCCCGCCAGAAGTCCGCTCGCAAAACCTCCTGATATTCTCGAGGATGTCATCCGCGGTCGCGGTCCAGCAGAAGGACTTGGTCTCCCTCAATGCGAGGTAGGTCGCGATCGCCTCTTCGAGTTCACGCACGCT
>JAEUKH010000022.1 GCA_016792845.1 Myxococcales bacterium
ACGTCGACGCGGCTTCGGCGTGACCTCGGTCGACGGGGACTCGGGCTTCTTCGTGACCATCTCCATGAGAACCTCTCTCGCCCGCCCTGCTCAGTAAACTCCTGGGGGGAGGTGTCTCACCGATCATTGGCACGTAGGGCACCACCCATCAACTCTGTAGTGGCAGCAACTGCCAACACGATGAGCCCTGGGATGCCGAGTGCTGCAAGCTTCTGCACGATCTTGTCCATATTCTTCTCCTACATTGCCCATCGTCGGGCGCTGTTTCGCTGAACGCAGTCGAGTCCGTGCTCGACCCTTGACGTATCCGTCGCTGTGCTTTCGCAGGCGCGGGGCGCCTCTTCCGTCTAACGGCTCGCCGGTGTGCTGCCGCCCCAAGCGTCCCTGTGTTCCTCGGACCGGTTTGGTGCGGTCAGCACCAGCGGCTTGTTAGGCCCGATCACACGAGGGGCTGGTGCCAAACCTTGCGGAGATATCAGCCTCTTCGTCTCCGTGAGGCACCTTTGGCTGGTTTTTTGGAGTTCTTTGGCTGTGTTTTCTTCAGCCCAGAGGAAAGATGCTTCTGAGTAGTGCTTGACGCGCTCTTTAATCCAGTCGGTTCAGTCCTAGCGGCACGAACAAAGTACTTAATTAGTTTGATTCCCGCATCAGCGAACAGAGTCTTCAAGTCATCCGGCCGCTCACCCGTGACTGCACTGAACACTCCGACAGCCCATAGTGTTTCGCGGTCTAGGTGAGGATATTTCTTTCGTAGCTCGTCTATCAATCTAGAATAGTTTGGTGCCTCTGCAGGACTTGCAGCAGTTGCGCTTACAGGGACATCTTCTCGGACCGCCTCTTCACGCGGTGCAGTGGATTGTGACGCTGCGACAACCCTACCGGGGACAGCAGAAGCAGCTTCTCTTTGTCTAGTAATTTCTGCGTCGTGATTAAAGCGCATTCCTGTGTCTGAGAGACATTGGTAAGCCTGTGCTACTTCGATGAACTTAGCATTAGCTGTCGGGTCGCCTTGGTTGCGATCTGGGTGTACTTTCAAGGCGAGCGAGCGAAATGCCGCCTTGATTTCTTCGTCTGTCGCAAAGAATTCGGTGACACCCAAGACTTCGTAAGCGTTCTTCATTTTGCTTCACTCCTATTCGAACTGGAAGTTGTTGTCACGATCTCGTTACGACACGCCTGCACTTATCAAGTGCTTTGAACACTTCTGAGTAGATGTGTAGCATCACCCTAGGGTCTACGTCTCAACGATGCTCCACTGCCTAACATCTCATTCACCAGCCGCCCGGCTGCCTATCCACATAAAGCCTGGTGTTACCCCGCCGCTGCATAACCCCCGAACGCGACCCCACCGCCCGCCGCGCCGCGCCGAGGCCCGCCTCCCTTGGGTACCCAACCTGATTCGTTTCTGCAACCCCTGCGCCGGGCAAAAGACACACTTCATCGCCCGCGCCCGCGCCGGTTCACCCGCCGCAGCTCGACCCGCCGCCGCAGCTCGACCCGCCGCAGCTCGACCCGCCGCCGCAGCTCGACCCTGACGACGCGCCGTCGCCGCTGCCCTTGAGCCGCCCCTCGGCCGAGGCCACCAGCACCACCGTCACCGCGGGGCCGGCGACACATCCGATGGCCAGCCCGAGCTCGCCGAAACACGCGCCCAGCCCCACGACCAGGGGCCCCACGAGCCACCCCAGGGCCTCCTTGCTGCGTGCGACGAAGACGCTCCCGGTGAGCGTCGCCAGCACGAGGGCGGTCACCAGCACCGCGGGCATCGGCACAGGGCTCAACCCCGAGAGACCCCACGACACCGCCGGAGCCGACAACAGCGCAGCCCCCACCGCCAGCGGCACCCGACGCTTGAGCCGCGCGAGATCGTCAGCCTGCAAACTCGGCGCGGCCTGAACCGGAATCTCCGGCGGCGCGCGGTACCCCGACTGCGGCGCCGCGAACACCGGGGCAGGGGCCGCGATCACGCCCCGGGTGCGACGCAGCCGCAGCACGTAGGCCCGCAGCATCGAGCTCCAGAGCGCCAAGAAGGCCGCGACCACGCCCGCGCCGAGGCTGAGCGGCAAGAGCTCGCCCGCACGCGCCACGGGCACCCGCACGGGCTCGGGGCCGCGGTGCACCACCCGGCACACCCGAAGCCCCCCGGCCTCGGCAGCGCCGCACCGAAAGCCCTCAGGGGTCACTCCCCGCGGGAGCCGCGCCTCGACCGTCATCTCGCCCACCGGAACGCGCCACACATGCGCCCACGGCGCCACCCATTCGGGCCCCTCCCAGGTGTACCGGGTGCTCGTCGGGAGGCGAAAATGCAGCCGCGCGAAGGTGCGCCCCGTCGGGTCGGCAGTGGGCAGCGTGAAGTTGACCTGCCATCGGTCGGCGTCAAGCTGCTCGACCTCGTGGACGAGCGACTCGCCGTAACGCCCCGTGACCGTGAGGTTCTCGGGCTGCCCTCCGATGACCTTGAAGCCCTCGTGTTCGCGCTCGCCTGTGAGCTGATACTCAATGGCAAGATCATATTCGAGGGTGTCATGGTCGAAGGCGCGCAGGCCCACGGTGTACGAAGGCACCGTGACGTAGGCCCACGCAGGGCCCCCGAGGGCTGTCACTGCGGCGGCCAAGAGAGCTGCCCGAAACCACCCGTTGCGCATCGCGGCTGACCATAAGGCCCGCCCCCGCGAACGTCGATGCGCTACCCTCGCCTTTCTACGATGGCACGCGTCGCCGTGGGGCTCGCCTTGCGCCCCCAACACCTCAAGGCCCTCGCCGCCTTGCCCCGGGGTGAGGGGCCCGAGCTCGTCGAGGTCATGGTCGATGACACCGTCGCGGGGGGCGTTCCGGAGGGGTGGCGCGCGGTGATGGCGCGGTGGCCTGTGGTGGCCCACGGCGTTGACCTCGCGATCGGCGACGCCGCGGGCGTCTCGCAGCGCTACCTCGACGCCGTGGCCGCGCGCCTCGGGGCCCTCAGCGCGTGGTGGTACTCTGAGCACCTCTGCTTCCGTTCGCGCGGAGACGGGGCTGCGCGGCTCTGGCACTTCGCGCCGCTGCCCTGCGACCCCGAGACCCTCGCGGTGGTGGCCCAGAACGCGGCCAGGGTGCGCGCCGCGGTGGGGCGTCCGCTGCTGCTTGAGAACCCCAGCGACGTCCTCGGGTGGGGCGCCGACGGCCCCGACGCCGCCGCCGCGCTCGGGCTGAGCTTCACTCAGTTTCTCGCCGCCGCCGAGGCCGGAGCCCTCCTCGACCTCACCAACCTCGTCCTCGACGCCCGCAACGGCGGCTGGTCTGTCGGGCCCTGGCTCGACGCCCTCGATTGGTCACGGGTCGTCGAAATTCACCTCGCGGGCGGTCACTTTGACGGCGTCCTCTGGGTCGACTCGCACAGCCGCGCCATCGACCCCGAGGCCCTCGACCTGCTCTCCGAGGTGCTCCCTCGGGCGCCCAACCTCCGCGCCGTCATTGTTGAGCGAGACTCAGAAATCCCGCCCCTCGCGGCGATGCTCGACGCCCTCGAGGCCGTACGCGGGAGGCTCCGATGAGCGACCCTCGCCACTGGCAGACGGCGCTGTACCGCTTCTTGACCGAACCCGAGTACGCCGCGCGCTTCCGCCGAGACCCCGCCGCGGCCGCGCGCGAGGAGGGCGTCTCAGAGGCCCGGGCCCGCTGGCTGGCGGCCCTCGATCCGCGCCGCGTCGAGGCCTTCGCGCGCTCCGCCGCGCACAAAGAGAATCTGAGGCAGACTCAGTAATACCAGGGGTAGTGCGACCAGTCGGGGGCGCGCTTCTCTAGAAACGAGTCTCGCCCCTCGCGGGCCTCTTCGGTGGCGTACGCGAGGCGGGTGGCCTCGCCGGCGAAGAGCTGCTGGCCCACGATGCCGTCGTCGGCGAGGTTGAAGGCGTACTTCAGCATGCGCACCGCCGTGGGGCTCTTGCCGAGGATCTTCTCGGCCCACGCGATGGCCGTGTTCTCAAGCTCGGCGTGCGGCGCGACGCAGTTGACCGCGCCCATCGCCGCGGCCTCGTCGGCGGTATAGCTGTCACCGAGGAAGAAGATCTCGCGGGCCTTCTTCTGCCCCACCATCTTCGCGAGGTACGCCGAGCCGTAGCCGCCGTCGAAGCTCGCCACGTCGGCGTCGGTCTGCTTGAAGCGCGCGTGCTCGCGGCTCGCGAGGGTCAGGTCGCTCACCACATGGAGGCTGTGCCCGCCCCCCGCGGCCCACCCCGGAACCACCGCCATCACCACCTTCGGCATGAAGCGAATGAGTCGCTGGACCTCAAGAATGTGCAGCCGCCCGAGCCGCGCCTTGTCGGCGCTCTCGCGGGTCTCGCCCTCGGCGTAGATGTACCCGTTGGGGCCGCGAATGCGCTGATCGCCGCCCGAGCAGAAGGCCCAGCCCCCGTCGCGGGGCGAGGGCCCGTTGCCGGTGAGCATCACCACGCCGACGTCGCTCGACTGACGCGCGTGATCGAGCGCGGTGAAGAGCTCGTCGACGGTGTGCGGCCTGAAGGCGTTGCGCACCTCGGGGCGGTGAAAGGCCACCCGCACCAACCCGAGGCGCTTGTGACGATGGTAGGTGAGGTCGGTGAAGGCGAAGCCCGCGACGGGCTCCCACTGGGCACTGTCGAAAATGGCGCTGACCATGGCTCTGCGCGCTTCGTACTACACTCTCGCGGCGAGGGTCAGGGGCTCGTGTCACCTGCGGGGGCGGCCGCCCGCGCGCCGCCGAGGCCCGCTTCGAGGGCGGGCAAGACCCAGCGCGCGTCTTCCCGGGGCGCCGAGGCGAGGAGGCCCAGGCGATTCCACCGAGAGCGGTCGAAGGGGTTGCCGCCGAGGGCGATCACGCGAATGTACCGCGTGTCGGGGTGACGCATGAGGGCTTCGAGCCAGCGCTGCGGGTCGACCGTGTGGTTGGCGAAGCTCACCACCACCGCGTCGAGGCTCGACGCGCCCGCCGAGCAGACCCCGATCTCAGCGAGCCCCTCGACCAGGTTGTGTCGCACCATCACCTCGTACCGCGGTGCGAGCACCGCCGCGAGCTCGGCCGCGTCGGGCGCCGACGGGTCGAGCACCATCACCCGCGGCCGCGCGGGCCCGAGCTCGGGCGGGATGGTGTGCGAGTACCGCCGCTGAAAGTGCAAGAGCGCGCGCTTCCGAAAGCGGAGATGCCTGCCCGGCGTGCGAAACGCTTCGAGCTCGCCGTCGTCGACCCAGGCGTGAATCGTCTTGAGGTCGCGCCCCCAGAGCCGCGCCACCTCCGAGGCGACGAAGATGGGCTCTTGCCCCACCACGCGCTCGCGGCGCCCCCGCTGGCTGTTTCGCAGCGCCGCGTTGAGCGGCTCGTCGCGCAAGCGCTGTCCCACCGACGCGAGGTCGTGACGGTCGAAGACCCCCACCACGCCCTCTTCGCGCGCCTCTTCGGGCGTGCTGCCGCCGGTGACCAACAGCACCCGAAAGGTGTCAGAGCCCAGGGTCTCGCGGGCGGCGGCGATCCACCCGCGGGGCTGAATGCCCGTAAACGGCAGCGAGAGCACCACCAGGTCGGGCGCCGCGCCGGCACCGAGGCGCTCGCCGAGGGCCACCAAGGCCACCGCCGCGTCGTCGAAGAAATGGAGGTAGAACGCGTCGGTCGACCACAAGCCCAAGGCCTCCTGGGCCCGCGGCTGCGTGGCGGTCACCTCGCCCGGGCGCCGCAGGTCGAGCGCCGTAATCGCCGCGACCCGCTCTTCGGCGTGCTCCGCCACCCAGAGCACATGCGGCCGGTCTTGCAGGAGCTGATCGGGGATGGGGTACCCCCAACGCGTCAGAAAGCGAAGCACCGCGCCGTGTTCGAAGCGAAGGTGGCCGCCCGCGGTGCGAAAATGCTCAAGCACCGCAGCATCACCCTCGCGGCGATCGCACCAGTTGTGAATGGTCTTCAGATCGACGTCGCAGATCGCGGCCAACTCCGACGCGAGGTAGGTCGGAGGCGGGGCCTCACGACGCCGTGAAAGACGCTGCACGTTCGACATGTCGGGCCCCTAAAGTGAAAGGCATTTTTCAGGTGATGCGCGCCAGTGCTAACCCAACTCACAGCCCCCGAGAATGTGGTCGCCGCTTCGCAGCCGAAACGCCAGAAAATGCCCTCAACGCAGCGGTGCCCAGACCCCATCGTTGTAGGCAAAACAATTCGGAAGAGTCGTGTCGTGTTGTGCAAACCAGGGTACGGGCATCGCCGGGGGCAGCACGACACAGAGTTGCTCGCCGCGGAGCTCGACCGCGGGCTCTTGGGGGCTCGGCGTCGGCGCCTGAGCGCCCGCGAGGGGCTTGAGCGACGCGAGCGACGCGAGCTCGGCCACGGTGCGCCAGGTGGGGGGCGCGAGCACGATCTCTGCGCGCTCGGCGCGGGCGAGGGCTTCGCGGGCGGTGAGCCAGACGCTGTCGACGGTCTCGCTCCCGTCGTGGGCGGCGTGCTCGGTGCTGGCGCGGTCGACCGTCGCGAGAAAGAAGCGCGCGTCGAAGCGGCGTGTCTCGGCCCGCGGCGTCACCCAACGCGCGTAGGGGCGGAGCTGCCCGAGGGCGAGGCTGAGCCCTTCGGCGCGCAGCAAAGCCCCGATGGGAGGCGCCTCGCGGGGTTTGAGCGCCTCGCGCACCCGCTGCACCGCTTCGGGCGAGGCCGGTGTGGTGGTGAGGGCGATGCCCGACTCCTCCCAGCACTCGCGCAGGGCTGCGACGTAGAGCGCACGCGCGAGGCCCGGAGCCGCTTCGCCCAAGGCCCGCGCGCAGGCCGTCTCGTCGAGGTCGCCCGGCACGGCGTCGGCGTCACCGGGGTCGAGGCGCCCTCCCGGGAAGACCATCGCCCCGCCCATGAAGCGCACCCCGGCGTTGCGCTTGACGAAGAAGATCTCGGGCGCGCCCCCCGCGAGGCCCTCGCGCACGACGATCACCGTCGCGGCGTCACGCGGCGCAGGCGGGTTCGCGGCACCAGCGAGGTCAAAGGTGACGCTCACGCGCCGAGCCCCGCGAGAAACGACTCGAGCTCGCCCGCGGCGTGTGAATCGCGGGCGGCACGCGCGGCGGCCACGCCCTCGCTCGCCCACTGCCGCGCCTCGTCGGCCCGCCCGTGCTCATGACAGAGCTGCGCCGCCATCAAGTACTGCGGCACATACCCCGAGAAGCGAAGCTTGAGCCGCGCGAAGGCCCCGAGCGCCTCGTCGACGCGCCCCAACGAGCGATACTCTTGCGCGAGACAGTAGTAAGGGAACGGGTCGTTCGGCTCTTTCGAGACCAGCTTTTCGAGCACATCGAGTCGGGCCATGAGGGCCGAGAGTCTCGCAGACTCGCGCCCCCCCGCGCAACGACCCCGGGCGCCGCGATCAGCCCCCCTCGATCACGCCGATGTACGGTAGATTGCGGTATTTTTCGTCGAAATCGAGGCCGTACCCGACCACGAAATGGTCGTCGATGGTGAAGCCGAGATAGTCGATGTCGACCTTCACCCGGGTGCGGGCGGGCTTCTGCATCAGCGCGCAGAGCTTCACCGAGCGAGGGCGCCGCGTCGCGAGGTTCTCGAAGAGGTATTGCATCGACAGACCGGTGTCGACGATGTCTTCAACGATCAGCACGTCTTTGCCCATGATGGGCGTGGTGAGATCGTAGGTGATCTGCACCACCCCCGAGCTCTCGGTGCCCGCCCCATACGAGCGGAGCCCCAAGAATTCAACCGAGAGCGGGTGATCGATGTGCCGAATCAGGTCGCTCGCGAAGAGGAAGCTCCCCTTGAGGATGGGCACCACCACGAGGTCGCCCACGTCGCGGTAATCATGGGTGATTTGCGCGCCGAGCGCTTGCACTCGTGCGGCGAGCGTTGCGGCGTCGAAGAGTACGCGGGGCTTCAGCATCGAGGGCCTCTCGGGGTTAGATCCAGGCGTTGTTGAGGAGCTCGCCCAAGCCGCCCGCGCCCGGCACGATGTACTGATGGTCGTCGAGGCCGCGCTCTTGCGCGGGGTGCGTGCCCGGCACCGTGGCCAGCACTTCGCGCGAAGACAGCGCGCGGTCGAGCCTGAAGGCGTAGATCACCGCGTCGGGGTGGTCGGCGGTGACCCGCGCGATAAACTCGGGCGTCACAATGAGGTTCATCGAGATCATGGCCGCGGGGGTGCCGTCGAGCTTGGTCTTGTAGTGGGTCATGGCCTGCGAGATCGACCCGCCGGTGGCCCCCATGGGGTCAGGGATGAGCACCATGCGATTGGCCACATCGCGCCCGATCTTGGCGTCGTGCCAGCTCGAGCCCGTGACCCGCCCTTGCTCGTCGACGGTGCGCGACATGAAGAGATGGTCTTGCCGAACCCCCGCCGGGTCGAGGAGCTCGTTCAGGGTCTCGTAACAGATCTGCGAAGGCACCGTGCCCGCGCGGGCGATGCCCACGGTGACCACCCGCGCGTTTCGGTCGATGGCGACCCCGCGGTACACCGCCTCAGGGCGCGACGACACCATGCGCGATGGCACGTCGATGCGCGCCCGCGGGAGCTCGGCCCCAAGCACCACCAGCGAGAGGTGCTCATAGAGCCGCCGCACGAGCCTGCCCAACTCGGGCTGCGCGGTCTCTTGCGAGGCCAGCCGCGCGAGCCAGGCCAGGGCCACAGGGTCATCGAGCAGATGCACCTTCGGGCCGTAGCGGTGTTCGATCTCAGGGGGCGAGTAGCGCGAGCGCTCGTAGGTGATGTCAGGCATGGCGTGCGAAACGAGTATCACGCCCGCGCCGCCGAGGTGCACTTCGCGCCCGAGTGTCACCGGTTCGTTGCGTGGCTGAGCGCCGCCGCGAGCCGCTCGGCGGTGTGATGCGCGACCCGGTCGAGCGAGAGCGTCAACACTGTGATGCCCGCGAGCCACATCGGCCCCGGGCCCGCCGCGCCCATCGAGGGCACCACCCGCCGCACGAGCGAGAGCACGAGCGCCGCCAACAGCACCGCCGAGAGGGCCGCCGCGCTGAGCTCGAGCGCCGCCGCGAGGCCGAGCGACAGCGCTTCGACGAGCGCACCTTCGAGCCGCGACGTCGACGCCCCTGCCAGCACCTCGGCCCCGAGCACCGCGCGGAGCACGCCGCGGTGCGCGCCGAGCCCCACCAAGGTCAGCCCGACCGCCCCTCGGGTGAGGGCCTTCACCGCCTCGGAGCCGCCCGCGAGGGGCAGCATCTCGGCCGCGAGACCGAGCCCATGGTGCACACCCCAGAGCGGCCCGGCCAGCACCAGGGCGAGCCATGAGCCAGCCGCAAGCTCTTGAAAAGATTGAAAAAATGGGTCATTCGGGGCCGCTCCCCCCGCCGCGCCGCCGAGGCCCAGGAGCGCCGCGATCGCCAGCCCGAGCGCCCACCGAAACGGCCCCGCGAGGCCCAAGGCCCGCGCCAGCACGCCCACCGGCGCGAGCCGCAGCAGCACCCGCCACATCACCCAGAGCGAGGCGCTCACGAGACGCCCCCGAGCTGGCCCCACACCATCACCGTGAAGCGAACGAGGCTTGTCGCCATCCACGCGCCCGCGCCGCCGAGGGCTGCGGCCACCGCGAGGCTCCGCGGGAGCTGGGTCAACACCGCGTCTTGGGCTCCGAGTCGGCTGCTCAGGGCCGAGACCGTGACGCCCGCCGCGGCCCCGGCGCCGAGCGCGGGAAGCGAGAGCCACATCGCCAACCACAGCGACTGACGTGCAAGATCGAGTGCAGACACCGGCATCGCGCCCGCGAAGTTGGGCACGGCCGCGCACCTTTGGTCAACGCCTCGCCGCGCGTTGTGGGCTACACCTCGGGCCATGCCAAGGGTGCTCGTCACTGGCTTCGAAGCCTTCGCAGACCTTGAGACAAACCCCAGCGCCGAGGCCGTGAGGCACCTCCGTCGGCGCGCCTTGCCCGAGGTGGCGACTGCCATCTTGCCGGTGACCTGGGAGGGCGCGGTGAAGCTCCTGCGGGCCCACGCGGCCCACGCACGCATCGACCGGTGCTTGATGCTGGGGGTGGCCCGTCGCGCGACGACGCTCCGAGTCGAGCGTCAGGCCCTCAACGGCACCAACGCGATGGCCGACAACGCGGGCATCGTGCGCGCGGGGCGGCCGCTCTCGGAGACGCAGCCGTTAGAGAGCGCCGCGGGCCCCGACCCTGCGTGGCTCGCGCGATGGGTCGACGCCCTCACCGCCGCGGGGGTCGCGTACGAGCTCTCAGACGACGCCGGGCGCTACCTCTGCAACGCCCTCTACTGGTCAGCTGTGACGGGGCCCGCATCGTGGGCAAAACAGAGCGTGTTCGTGCATGTGCCGCCGTGCCCCGACGAAGAGGCCCAGGCGCGGTTGAACGCGCAGGTCGAGGCCGCGGTGCTGTGTTACCGCGACCTCGACGCCGCCCCTCACTGCAAGGGGAAGGGGTAGTTGATCTGAAAGGTCGACCGTGAAAACGGCGGAACGTGTGCGTCGCGCACCGCCCGAGCGACGCAGCTCCCCACCGGCGTGCCCGCGAAGGGCGGCGACACATTGGCCGTGTTCACCCGGCCCTGGTTGTTGAACACCACCGACACCATCGCCGTGCCGCCCTGGCCGTTGCCGCACGCGCGCACCGCGGGGCCCACCGAGCGCATCGCCGACGCAACGTCGGGCCGCGAGGGCGTCTCGGGGAGGTCGCCGCCGCCACCGCCACCGCCGCCGCCACCGCCACCGCCGCCAGCCGCGGGGGCAGGGCGCGCGGCGCCGCCACCGCCGACGGCGTTCATCAGGTCATCGATGCTGCCGGCCGCCGCACGCCGCGGGGCCGCCGCCGGAGCCGGGGCTGGCGCCGTACGGGCCGCCGCAACCGGCGCCGCGGGGGCCGGAGCCGCAGCCGCCGCGGTTGAGGCCCCGCTCGGGCGCGACCCGTGCGACCGTTCACGCTCACGCGGGCGCTCGGCCTCGGGGGCCGCCGCCGGTGCCGGTGCCGGTGCCGGTGCCGGTGCCGGTGCCGCCGAGGGCGCCGCCGCAGGCTCGGGACGCGCCTCGGGGACCGCAGGCGCCGCCGGTGCTGCGGGCGCCGCCGCGGCGCTCGGCCCCGTCGCCGTACCCGTGGCGGCGGTGTTGGCCGCCATCGCCGTGTTGTTCGCGTCGCCGCCGTCGCGACCCTTCAAGATCACCGCCGCGGCGACCCCGGTCACCCCAAGGATGGCCGCCACCGCGATGGCCGTCACCATCGTGGTCTTGCCGTTGTTGGCCGGCCGCGCAGCCTCGACAGGCGCCGCAGGCACCGCCGCCGAGGGCGGGGGGGGCAAGGCCACCGGCGCGAGCACCGGCGCGGCGAGGGGCGAGTTCAAGCCCCCGGTGGCGCCCACCGAGAGGATGTCATCGACGCCCGAACGCTTCGAAGAACCCTTGTCAGCCGAGATGGCCCCCGCGAGCTTGTTGATGTCGATCAAGCCGCTCGAATCGCCGCTCGCCGCCCCGGTGTTCTTCTCTTCACCCGAGCCAGAGAGCTGCTGGAGCGTGGCGAGCGAGAAGAGCACCGAGTTCTCATTCCGCTGGCCCGTCATGTTCTCACCCGCGGGCGCCTTGGGCTCCTCGGTGAAAAGGGGCTTGGCGGCCTCTTGGGCGCGGGCCTCGGCCGCGAACAGATCGCCGCTCGCCGACTTCGCCGTCGACCGCGTGCGCGCCGCGGTGGTGTCTGCGCCAGCCTTGGCGCCCACCGAGAAGAGGTCAGCGTTGGCCACCGGCGCCGGGTCTTGGGCCATCTGCGCCACCGCCGCGGGCGCGCCCGCGATCAGCGTCGACGCGCCCGCCCCGAAGAGGTCGCCCCCGAGGGCCGGCTCGGGCTCGCTCACGGGCAACGCGCCCGACAACATGGCCGGCGCGCCGCCGTCGAAAACCGAAGCAAGTTCAGCGACTTCGTTGAGAGGGAGCCACCCATCGAAGCCGTCGCGCCAGACGTAGGTCTCGCTGTCGATGGTGCCGTTGGCGACAAACTCTCGGAGCTGCTCGACCGAGAAGGCCCCCTGCTGCTCGCCATTCACCACAGCGTGCCAGACGGGCTCGAACGCCGCCATCGCGCCCTCGGTGGGCATCGCCCGCGTCGCCTCGTCTTCAGGCGGCGCCTCGACCCCGGCGCCGTCGGCGCGCACGAGGATGTCGGCACCGCAGTTCTTACACTTGATCTTGAAGGTCTTCTTGCCTTGGACCTTGTCGTCCGCGATCTTGTAGTTCTTGCCGCAGCTCTGGCATACGATCTTCATGGAGGATTCACCCATGCGCGGTGTCGCAAGAAATTTTGCGGCACAAGCGGGACGCAGTACGGTCGGTTAGACCCGGCGAGGAGCGCTGAGAAGGCACCCCTTGCGCAACGCCTGGCCATTGTAAAGAAGCGCAGAATCTCGGGTCAAGCCTAAGGTTTCTGCGCCTCGCACAGACTGATCGATCGTCGGCCCGGGCAAGCCTTGGATGAAAAAACGCCCGAGCCCCGCGACGACGCGCCGCACACCCAGACGGTCGGTGTCAGCGCGTCACGAGAGGCGCCGCGACGCCGAGAAGGTCTCACCTCGGACGACACGCGGCGCGCGCTTCGGCAGGGCGCGGAGGCACCGGCCCGCGACCCGTTCTGAGCCGCGGGGGCGGTGCGCTTCACCCCAGCGGGGTGCCGTCTTCGCCGCAGAACGCGATGTGGGCCTCGAACTGTCGGCCGCACTTCGCGCAGCGGCGCATGGGCTGCGGGGCCGCGCTCGCGGGCTGCGCGGCGACGGGCGCCACCACCTCGGCCACCGGGGCGCCGCCTTCGAGCTCGAGGTGGGCGCCGTCGTCGGGGCAGAAGGCCAGTTCTTCGGCGAAGCGCCGCTGGCACTTCGGACACCGCCTCGGCGCCACCGCCGCGATGCGCGCGTCGCGTTCGGCCTTGGCGAGGCTCACCACCGCCGACGCGGGGATCGAGAAGGCCTCGCGACGGTTGCGGCCGGTGCCGCCCTGCGAAGCGCCGTCGGCGCTCGTCACGCCCGCCACCCGAGCGGGCTCGGGAGACGACGGAGGCGCCGCCGGAGCGAACGCCTGAGGCTCTGACGGGGGCGCAGACCGCTTCGGCTTGCGTCGCGCCAGGAGGGCCGTCACCAGCCCCGCGAGCACCGCCGCGCCGCCCACCAACGGCCAGAGCGGGACGCCCCGCCCGCGCGCCCCTCCGCCGCCCACCGAGACGCCCACGGTCTGAGCCGGGCCGGGCGCGTCAGACACCCCCGCGTCGTCGGTCTCAAGCTGCGCCGCCACGAGCCCGCGGAAGTCTTCTTCGCTCACCACCGCGGCGAGGGCCTGGTCGCGGAAGCCGCCCCCCTCGGCGGTCACCTCGAACTCACCCGTGGCCCCGGCGCTGGTCGAGACAAAGCAAGTGCCCTCCATGCGAGCTTCGCCCTCGCCGCGCCGCCGCGCGACCGCCCACGAGAGCGCCTCGCGGCTGTCGGTCTCGCACCGATTGGCGTCGACAAAGCGCGCGCGAAAGCACACCCGCCCCCCGGCCGTCGTGCTGCGCCGCGAGGGGCTGATCTGAAGCGCCGTCGCAGCCCCCGGGCGGGCACACCGCGACGGGGGCCGCTCGACCGCAGGCGTCGGCGTGGGCGCGGGCCGCGGCTCGGGCGTAGGCGTAGGCGTGGGCGTAGGCGTGGGCGTAGGCTGCGCGGCGCTGTCACCGACCCGCTCGTACTCACGAACGTGCACCGACGAGGCCCGGCAGGTGGCTCCTTGGATGCTCCACTCGTACTCGGTCTCGTCGCGAAAGCTCAGCCGATTGCTGTTCACCGCGGTGAGGGTGTAGGTGCCGCGCTCGCCCAGGGCGTAGCCTTCGGGGGTCGCACACGACACCGTCCATCGGTTGCCGACGGCGGCTTGAACGAGCGCGCGTACATCGCGGTTGTCGCTCCAACACCGGTCGGTGCGGTAGGTGCGGGCGCCCGAGAGCACCAGCTGGCTGCCCTCTTGGCGCACGGTCACCTCGCGCCCGGTCCGCAGCTGCTGCGACGACGGCCGCGGGCCGCACGCTTCGCCCCAATCGCGCACCGTCACCGTGACCTCGTCGCGGGTCGTGCGAAACGTGCCCGCGAGGCCCTGGGCGGCGCCCACGGCGCTCACCGTCGTCGTGGCCCCGAGCACCCCCGCAAGCACAAAACCCTTACGCATCGCGGCCCGAAGCATACACCCTCTCTCGCTCCGCCCAGCGAGAACTTTGCACATCCCCCAACGCGAGCGCGCCCGCGAAATGCCCCCGGATTGGGGCGCCTCGCGGGCGCATCGCGCCAGGCTGAGCCTGTGATTCAGCCGTCGGCGCGGGCGGCCTTCACGGCGGCGGTGAGCTCGGGCACGACCTTGAAGAGATCGGCCACGAGACCGTAGTCGGCCACCTGAAAGATGGGCGCCTCGGGGTCTTTGTTGATGGCCACGATGACCTTCGAGTTCTTCATCCCCGCGAGGTGCTGAATGGCCCCTGAGATGCCCACGGCGAAGTAGAGCCGCGGCGCCACCACCTTGCCGGTCTGCCCGATCTGGAGGTCGTTCGGCACATAGCCAGCATCGACCGCCGCGCGGCTCGCGCCCATGCCCGCGCCGAGCGCGTCGACGAGGGGCTCGAGCACGGTCTTGAACCCCTCGGCTGACTTCAGCGAGCGGCCGCCCGCCACGATGGTCTTGGCCTCGGTGAGCTCAGGGCGCTCTGACTTCACCTCGTCAAAGCTCAAAAACTGAACCTTCGCGGCCAGCGGCGCCGCCGCGGCCTTGACGGCCTGCACCGCCGAAGCACCCCCCGAGGGCGCCGCGGCTTCGAACTCCGACTGGCGCACGCTCACCACCTTGAGCGCCGAGGTCAGCTCCAGCGTCCCGAGCGCGTTGCCGGCGTACATCGGGCGCTTGAACAGCAGCTTGCCGCCCGCGCTCTCGACCCGCGCGATGTCGCTCGCGAGCCCCGCGCCGATGCGCACCGCCACCCGCGGCGCGAGGTCTTTGCCGAAGCTGCTCGCGGTCACCGTCACGAGGTCGTAGCCGCCGGCCTTGGCCACCTCGGCCACCGTGGGCGTAAACGCCTCGCCCACATAGTTGGCGAAGAGCGCGTCGTCGGCGGCGAGCACCGCGCCCGCACCGAAGCCGCGAAGCTCTTCGACCGCAGCGCCGATGCCCTGACCGAGCGCGAGGATGTCAAACGGGGCACCCGCCTGCCGCGCGAAGCCAATCGCGCTGTGGGTGGTCTTCTTCAGCTTGCCGCCAGAAATCTCAGCGATAACAAGGGTCTTGCTCATGGTCGTGCTCCCAGGTGTGTGCTCAAAGGACCTTGGCTTCGGACTTCAAAAGCCCCACCAGCTCGGCCACGTCTTTGACCTTCTTGCCCGCCTTCCGCGCCGGGGGCAGCTCGAAGGTGTGGTACTTCGACTTCAGCGTCGCATCGAGCCCGAGCGAGGCGATGGGCGCCTCGGCGATCGGCTTGGTCTTCGCCTTGATGATCATCGGGAGCGGCGCATACCGCGCGCCGTCGCTGTACACATGCGTCGCCGGGGTGACGTTGTTCACCACCGACTTGGGCGCCACGATGCGCAAATCGACGGTGATCACCGCGGGCAGCTCGAGCTTGAGCTTCACCACGCCGCCGTCGACCTCGCGGCCCACGATCACTGACTTCTTGTCTTTGGCCAGCTCGATGCTCATCGCAAAGGTCGCGCTCGGCCACTGGAGCAGCTCGGCCAGGATCTGCCCCACCTGGTTGCTGTCGCCGTCGACCGCCTGCTTGCCCAAGATCACCAGGTCGGGCTTCTGGGTCTCGACCACCTTGGCCAGCGCGCGGGCCACGAGGTCGCCGTCGAGGGCCTCGTCGTCGGCGTGGAAGAGCAGGCCGTCGTCGGCGCCCATGGCCAGGGCCGTGCGGATGTTCGTCGCGGCCTCTTTCGGGCCGAACGACACGATGGTGACCTTGTCGCCGGCGACGCGGGTCTTGGCATTCTCGGTGAGGCGAAGCGCGGCCTCGACGGCGTACTCGTCGAAGGGGTTGATCTTCGGCTCAAGGCCGTCAGTCACGATCTTCGCGCCGCCCGCGGCGATCTTGATCTTGTTGGCGTTGTCCGGGTCAGCCGTGCGCTTGAGTGGAACGAGAATCTTCACGGTGCCAATACTCCTCGTAGGCGTAGACAAAAATCAGACAACGGGCGCGCCGCAAGCGACACCCTCGCCGCTCCGATGGGCCGGTTGTGTAGGGTTCGAGAACGCAGCGTGTCAAGCGTCAGACACCCACCGACTGAATGGTCATTCAGTCATCTGCGCGACCTTCGCCTCGACCCAGGCGATGACCTTGCCCTCGGGGTCGCTCGCGGTGAAGCGCGAAAGCTCCTGAATGCCCGTGGGCGAGGTCACATTGACCTCGGTCAGCCGGCCGCCGATGACGTCGAGGCCCACGAAGTACAGCCCGTCGGCCTTGAGGCGGGGCCTCACCGCGGCCACGATGGCCTGGTCGTCGGCGTCGAGGGTGGCGGGCACGACGCTCCCGCCGACGTGAATGTTGCTCCGCGCCTCGTCGGCCCGGGGCACCCGAAGGATGGCTCCCAAAGGCTCTCCGTCGAGCAACAGAATGCGCTTGTCGCCCACCCGTACCGCCGGCAAGAACTCTTGCACCATCGCGTACCGGCGCCCATCGTCGGTGAGGGTCTCGATGATCGAGCGAAAATTCTTGTCGGCCAGGTCGAGCACCATGATGCCGCGCCCCCCCGCGCCGTCGAGGGGCTTGATCACCCCGGGGCCCCCGAGCTCTTCGAGAAACGCACGCACATCGGCCTCTTTGGCCGTCACCACGGTGCGCGGCATCACCGCCTGAAAGTGCAGCGCGTAGAGCTTCTCGTTCGCGTCGCGGAGCCCCCGCGGGTCATTGAGCACCAGGGTCTTGCGCTTCACCAGCTCCAAGAGCTGCGTCGCGTAGAGATACTGGCTGTCAAAGGGCGGGTCGGTGCGAATGAACACCGCGTCGACGTCGGCCAGGTCGACCACCTCGGGGGCGCCGAGGGTGGCGTGCCGAGGCCGCTCGGCCCGCGCCACGGTGGCCCTGCAAACGCGCGCCATCGCGGTGCCCCGGGCCGAGTACAGATCGCGGGGGCTGAGCGTAAACACCTCGTGCCCGCGGGCCTGGGCCGAGAGCATCAACGCAAAAGTGGTGTCTTTGTCGACGAGCACATGCTCGATCGGGTCCATCAAAAAAACGAGCCGCATGGGCGACCTCCGTGCGCACACAGGGTACCTATGCGACACCGTGATGGGAAAGTGCTTCGATCACCCGCGTGTCAGGGTTTGGCCCTATGTCTTGAGCGCCGCAGTCCTGGGCTTCGCCCCCGCAGGGGCCTTCGGCTATTTTCGCCCCGCGCCGCGCTTCGCCCGCGAGGCCGTGGCGGCCGACAACGTTGACGCCTCGCGGGCTGGGGCGAGCGTCCTCGCGGCCGGGGGCAACGCCGTCGACGCGGCCATCGCCACGGCCCTGGCGCTCGGGGTGGTCTCGCCGTCGTCGAGCGGCTTCGGCGGCGGAGGCTTCGCCACGGTGTGCTCGGCCGCCGGCGACTGCACCTTCTACGACTTCCGCGAGACGGCCCCGAGAGGGCTCACTTCTGAAGTGTTATCAAGGGCTTCTGAGCCTTCGAGGGCCACCCATGTGGGCCCCTTGGCGGTGGGCGTCCCGGGCGAGCCCATGGGCTTCTTGCAGCTCGCCCGAAGCCGCGGGAGGCTCCCCTTCGCGCGCCTCGTCGCCCCCGCGGTGACCCTCGCGCGCCGCGGCTTTGCGGTCTCGCCGTGGCTCGCGAGCGCCATCGCCGCCGACCGCGAGGCCCTCCGGGGTGACAGCGCCCTCTCTGCCTGGCTCCTCCCCGGGGGGGCGCCCCTCACCGAGGGAGCCCGGGTCACCCGCCCGGCCCTCGCGCGCACCCTCGAGCGCTACGGACGCGAGGGCGAGGCCTACCTCCGCGGGGCCTTTGCGACGGCCTTCGCGACGGCGCTCTCGGCCCGCGGGGGTGTGCTCACCGCGGCCGAGGTGGGCGCCTACCGCGCCGTCGAGCGGGCGCCGCTGCGGGTCGATTTCGCAGGGCACACGGTCGTGACGGCGCCCTACCCGAGCGCGGGCGGGCTCCTCGTGGCCGAGACCCTGGCCATGGTCGAGGGCGTCGGCGCGACGCGCTTCGCGCCCGGATCGAGCGGCTACTTTCACCTCTTGGCCGAGTCGTTTCGGGGCGCCTTCGACGACCGCGCCCGCTACGTCGGCGACCCCGACAACGCCGGCGTCACGGCTCCCGAGCGCCTCTTCGCCGCCGAGCGCATGGGTCGCAGGGTGGCGCGCTTTGACCCCGAGCGCGCGGGCGCCGTGGCCGTCGACGAGCCTGCCCGCGACCACGGCACCACCCACCTGTGTGTGATCGACGCCGAGGGCAACGTCGTCTCGATGACCAGCACGGTGAACGAGGCCTTCGGCGCCCGCCTCGAAATTCCCGCGCTCGGCGTCATCGCCAACGACCAGATCGACGACTTCTCGCTCGGCGCCGGGAGCTCGTACGGCCTCGCGGCGAGCCGCCCCAACGCGCTCGTGGCGGGGCGCAGGCCCGTGTCTTCGATGGCGCCCACGGTGGTGCTCCGCGGGGGGCGCCCGGTGGGCTGCGTCGGGGCCTCGGGCGGCCCGCGCATCGCCACGGCCACCGCCCAGGTGCTGCTCAACCTGCTGGTGCATCGGCTCGACCCCGAGGCCGCGGTGAGCGCCCCGCGCATTCACCACCAAGGGGCGCCCAATGAGCTCAGGGTCGAGGCCGAAATCGCCGACGACGTGCGCGAAGGCCTGCGACGCCGCGGATACACCGTCACCGTCGCGCCCCCCCTCGCGGTCGCCCAAGCGCTCTGGGTCGACACGAGCCAGGGCCGCAGGGTCTTGGCGGCCACAGACCCCCGCAAAAATGCCCCTCCTGCGGGGCGCTGAGGCCGACCCGTCGGCAGGGCCCCGCAGACCGTGCGCGGCCCAAACGAAAAAGGCCCAGCCGAAGCTGAGCCCTTTCGTTCGCCGCGCGGTCAAAAGACCCGCAGCGCGTCGCTCACTCTTCTTCGCCGCCAACCGGAGCAGCCGGAGCTGCCGCCGGAGCCGCCTTCTTGGCCGCGGGCTTCTTCGGCGCCGCTGCCTTCTTGACGGCCGGCTTCTTGGCTGCCGGCTTCTTGGCCGCAGCAGCCTTCTTCGGCGCCGCTGCCTTTTTGGCTGCGGGCTTCTTGGCCGCGGCAGCCTTCTTCGGCGCCGCTGCCTTTTTGGCTGCGGGCTTCTTGGCGGCCGCCTTCTTCGGCGCAGCTGCCTTCTTGGCCGCCGGCTTCTTGGCCGCAGCGGTCTTCTTGGCGGCGGGCTTCTTGGCAGCGGCCTTCTTCGGCGCGGCAGCCTTTTTGGCCGTGGTCTTCTTTGCCGCAGGCTTCTTAGCCGCCGGCTTCTTGGCCTTGGGGGCCGCCTTCTTCGTGGTCTTTGCGTTTGCCATGGAGAACCTTACCTCCGCATGAGGTTGTCTAACACGTAATGTATCGTCGTTTAGGTAGGTGTCAAGCACCCGATGGCAATGCGGCGTAGGCCTGTGTCACGCGGTGTCAATTTTGACAGGGCGCTGAAGGTATGCATAGGGTCACCCGAGACTTGGCAGAGAAGGGGGTTGAGTTGGCGTTCAAGCACTTGAAATGGTTCGGTATTTTGTCACTCCTCGCAGCCTCCGCGGGGGTGGCCGGGTGCGGTCACAGCGAGGCCGAGTGGCAGGGCAAGCTGCGCGAGATTTCGACGCTCCAGGGTCAGGTGCGCGACCTCACGGGCGAGCGCGATCGGTTGAGCGAGCAGCTCACGGCGTTGCAGGCCAGCAACGAGGCGATGGCCCGCCGTTTGAGCGAGTTGGGCGAGAACGTCTCGCGGCTCCAGCAAGAGGGGGCTCGCACCCAGAATGAGCTCACGGCGGCCCAACAGCGTGAGGCGGAGCTCCGCCGTCGGCAGCAGCAGCAAGAGGCCCGGCTGTCGACCTACCGCAACATGCTCTCGCAGTTTCAGTCGATGATTTCTGCGGGCCAGCTGCGGGTTCGGGTGGTCAGGGGGCGCATGGTGGTCGAGCTCCCCGCGGGCATCCTCTTCGACTCGGGCCGCGCAGAGCTCCGCGCCGAGGGTCAGAACGTGCTGCGCCAGGTCGCGCAGGTGCTCGCGGGCATCCGCGACCGCGACTTCCTCGTGGCGGGGCACACCGACAACGCCCAACTCGGCCGCGGCGCGCGCTTCGCCGACAACTGGGAGCTTTCAGCCGCCCGGGCCACCAACGTGGTGCGCTTCCTCGCGCAGAACAACGTCACCGCCGAGCACCTCGGCGCGGCGGGGTACGCCGAGTATCAGCCCGCGACCCCGAACGACACCGACGAGCACCGGGCCCTCAACCGCCGGGTCGAGATCGTGCTCCTGCCCAACATCGAAGAGCTCCCCGACCTGTCGACCCTCGACGGCGGGCAGACCCCCGGCAGCACCGCGCCGCCCGCGCCCTCCCACTGACCCGCTCGCGCGCCCCGTACGGGGCGAGGGCCTCCCAACCGTCGCCGCGTCGGCCTTCACCGCACTGTGTCAGAGCGGTGTCGATTCTTGACGCAGTTGACCGAATCGCGCTTGACGAAGGGGCTTTGGCCGACTACAGTGCGGCGGCTCACAGGGCTTTGTGTAGACACGTCGCGTGTTGTGCCCGGTGGTGAGCGCCTCCTTTGAGTGTGAGTACGACGGTGGGTGAAGGTCTTCACCCAGGCTCACCAACATCGGCGGAAGAGGTCTCGTAAGCACCGCGTTTGGCTACGAAGGTCGAAGAGGCTGGCTGCAAGTGGCGGCGGGGGTGAAGGCGCTCCCGGTCTGCCCGATCGCGCCGTGCCATGGGTCGCGCTCGCATGTGGCGGCGCGGCCTGTGGTGCCCACAACTCAGGCACCCGCCCGCGACGGCGGCGGGCGGCTCTGCGCAGGAGTGACGATGGATCAGGCTCGAAGCGTGTCGGAGTTCAAGGTCGGCGACAAGGCTGTGTACCCGGCGCAAGGGGTGGCCGAGGTGGTCAGCATTGAAGAGCGTGACATCGCCGGCGCGCGCCAGCGGTTCTACGTGCTTCGGATTCTTGATTCTGAGCGCAAGATCATGGTGCCGGTGAAGAACGCCGGCACCGTAGGCTTGCGCGAGGTGATCTGCGAAGACGAGATCCGCGAGATTTTTGAGATCCTCCGCGAGCGCACCGTCGCCTTCGACAACCAGACGTGGAACCGCCGCTACCGCGGCTTCATGGACAAGATCAAGACCGGCAGCATCTACGACGTGGCCGAGGTGCTCCGCGACCTCTACCGCCTGAAGACCGAGAAATCGCTGTCGTTTGGCGAGAAGCGCATGCTCGAGAGCGCCCGCACCCTCGTGGTGAAAGAGATCGCCGTCTCGCTCGGCCGCACCGAAGACTCGGTCATCGCCGAGATCGAAGCCATCTTCACCGCGAACTGAGCCGGGCCCCCGCCGGCCCACAAAAACCGGGGCAGAGCTCTGTTTGCGGGCCCGAGGTGCCCAATGGAGTTTCGCCCCGGGGCACATTCTGCGATTCTACGGCCCACGATGGCTGGCAATCAGATCGTCATCAACGTCGACATCGGTGAGACCCGCGTGGCGCTCATCGAGAGCGGCATTGTGACGGAGCTTCATGTTGAACGCCGCGGCGAACGCAACGTCGTCGGTGATGTGTATCTCGGCAAGGTGACCCGGGTGCTCCCGGGGATGAACGCGGCCTTTGTCGACATCGGCCTCGACCGCGCGGCCTTTCTCCACGTCGATGACGCCCTCTCGGAAGAGGAGTTTCGTGGCGGTGGAGGCACCTTCGAGGAGGATGACACCCCCGACGAGGGCGAGGTGCCTGAGGAGGGCGAGGGCGACGGCGAGCCCGAGGCCGAGGCTGAGAAGAAGCCGCGCCCCAAGCCCCGCCCGCAGCGCAAAGAGCACAGCGGGCCGCGCTCGATCCGCGACCTCGTGCGCGAGGGCCAAGAGGTGGTGGTGCAGGTCTCGAAGGGCCCCATCTCGACCAAGGGCGCGCGGGTCACGCAGCACATTTCGTTGCCCGGTCGGTACGTCGTCTACATGCCGACGGTCGACCATATTGGCGTGTCGAAGCGCATCGGCAACGAGAAAGAGCGGCGTCGGCTGCGCGAGGTGATCGACTCGCTCAAGCCCGAACGCGGGGGCCTCATCGTGCGCACGCTCTCTGAGGGGCTCACGAAGAAGCAGCTCAAGACCGACGTGGCCTACCTCGTCCAGACGTGGAACGATGTGACCGAGCGGCGCCAGGGGGCGCGCGGCGCGCGGCTCCTCTACAGCGAGCTCGACGTGATGCTTCGCACGGTGCGCGACGTCTTCGGCCCCGAGGTCGACAAGATCATCATCGACGAGAAAGACGCTCACACCCGCCTGGTGCGCTTTGTCGAGCAGTTCATGCCCGACCGCAAAGACGACGTCGAGTACTACGGCGGCGGCGAGCCGGTCTTTGACGCCTACGGCATCGAAGATGAAATCGGCCGCGCCCTGTCGCGCAAAGTGCCGCTCAAATCGGGCGGTTACCTCATCATCGACCAGGCCGAGGCGCTCACCGCCATCGACGTCAACACGGGCCGCTTCGTAGGCAAGCGCGACGTCGAAGAGACCGTCACCGCGACCAACATCGAGGCCGTGGCCGAGATCGCCTACCAGCTCAGGCTGCGCAACCTCGGCGGCCTCATCGTGATCGACTTCATCGACATGGACCGCACGCAGAACCGCGAGCGGGTCGAGCGCGCCTTGAGCGAGGCGCTCCGCAACGACAAAGCCAAGACCACCACGGTGCGCATCTCAGAGCTCGGCCTCGTCGAGATGACCCGCAAGCGCACCCGAGAGTCGCTCGGCCGCACGCTCTTCGAGCCGTGCTTCTACTGCGACGGCACGGGCCACACCTCGTCGCGGCGCACCGTGGTCTACGAGATCTTGCGGCAGATTCGCCGTGAGAAAGACGACCTCCGGGGGTACGGTATCACCGTCAACGCGCACCCCGCGGTGATCGACTGCTTCAAGAACGAAGCCCGGCAAGACCTCGAAGAGGCTCAGCGCCGGTACATGCGCCACATCAACCTCCAGGCGCGGCCCGAGTATCACATCGAGCAATTCGACCTCGTGGGCGGGTGAGCGGCCGCGTTTCGGGGGCTGTGGGCGGGGCCGCGGCGGTGCTACTGTCGCGGCACCCGAGTATGAGCGACTCACAACGGCGCACCGATGAGCGCGTCACCATCAATCAAGAGTTTGAGTCTTTCGACGCCTTCATCGAAGAGTACGTGACCAATCTGTCGCGCACCGGGGCCTTCATCAAGACCCGGGCGAAGCTCGCGGTGGGGGCCATGGTCAACCTCCAATTCACGGTGCTCGAAGACTCGATCGAGACCATCGAGGGGGTCGGCGAGGTGGTGCGGGTGCAGAGCGACCCGCCAGGGGTGGGGGTGGTGTTTCGCACGCTCTCTGAGCCCTCGAAGGGCATTATTGACAGGCTCCTGGCGCGCCGAGGGGCGACCTGAGGTTCTCTCCCGATGGCCCTGCAAGACCGACTTCAACAGCTCATCGACCGGCTCAACCCGCAGCCGAGCGCGCTCGCCGGCGCGAGCCTCCCGCCCGGCACGACCCTGCCCCTCAGCGACCGTCTGGGCATCGGGCGATTGAGCGACGACGGGCTCCGTTTCGAGCTAGAGCGGCGTCGCCGGGCCCGAGGGCGTCAGGCCCACGGGCGCCCCGCGGCCGACGATGAGCTCGGCGCCATGGCCCAAGCGCGGCGCGACCGGAGCCGCGAGCGCAGCCTGGCGAAGTGCGCAGCGTTGCTTGAGATTTCGCTGAGCGCCTCGCGCGCCGAGGTGGCCCGGGCGTACCGCACCCAGCTGCGGCAGTACCACCCCGACCGTCACCTCGGCGACGCCGAAGCGCACGCCAGCGCGGTGGCCCTGGCGACCAGCCTCACCGACGCGTACCTCTCGCTCTTGGCGCAGTTCGACCGGCGCTGAGGGCCTACTCGGCCTTGACGTAGCCCCGCTGGAGGAGCTTCTGGAGCCCTTCGAGGGTCTCGTAGTCGCTCACCCGCGAGCGGTCGAGGATGGCCTCGATGCGCCCCACATTCCACACCAGCTGGAAGAGCAGGAGCTCGCGCTCGTTGAGCTCTTTGAGCGAGGGCACCAACGGGTGCGCGAGGCTGAGCCGGGCGCTCGTCGGCGGCAAGCCCGAGAGGAGCCGACGGGTCTCGTCGAGCTGGCGCATGCCCTCCATCAAGACGCCTTCGGTGCTGAGCTCGATCTCTTCGTCGAACTCGCGCTCGTCGGGCTGGAGGAGCTCGAAGGTGCCGGTCTCCCACGTCAGGAGGCGGTAGATGGCCTTGAGCGGGCGCAACTCGGCGTTGTCGTTGATGCTCGCGTAGGCGATCTGCCCTTTGCGAAGGAACACCCGGCCGGTGTCTCGCTCGCGTGCGATCACCAAGACGCCCGACTTCTTGCTGGTGGCGAAGAGCTGCAAGAGGTCGACGAGGGGCACCTCTTCGATGGTGCCGGTCATGCTCTTGGCGGTGGGCGAGCGCGCCGCGGCGCTCTGGAGGTTGGCCCGCGCCTCGGCCTCGCGGGCGGCCTCGCCCCCGGTGGTGGCCTCGGTGAGCGCGATGCGCACGATGCTGGTGCCGATGAGCACCCGGTCGCCCTCTTTGAGGCGGGCGCGCTTGATCTTCTCGCCGTTGACGAAGGTGCCGTTGGTGCTACCCAGGTCTTCGATGGCGAGCACGTCGCTCGCGAAGCTGATCTTCGCGTGCTTGCGCGAGACCATGTCTTCGACCAAGACCACGTCGAGGTCGTTGGCGCGACCGATGTAAATCTCTCGATCGGCTGCAATGGGGAACTCGCCGCCCTGGTACTTGCCTGAGATGAACTTCAGGGCGTACTGCTTGCGCGTCGGGAGGCCGTCGGTCGGTGCTGGCATCGGCAATGGGGCCCTAGGGGGTCAGTGTACGGATCGTGCCCGCAAAAAATCAAGCCAAACTGCCCATGAGGCCCCAGAGGGCACGTTGACAAGGCGCGGCGAGGCGAAGTAGGGTCCGCCCCCCTTCGAGACCGCCACCGCCCTGTGCGGCCGCAACGAATCGCGACGGAGTCACCAATGTACATCTTTAGCCGCAAGATCAACAAGTCAAAGAACCGCTCACGCAGCAACCGCCTCCGCGCGAAGCTCCGCAACAAAGAGCGCAACCGCCGCACCCGCCTGGGTAACTTCCTCCACTCGCAATGATCGATTCGTGGGGCCGCTGGGGCGGTGCGTGCTAGCATCGCCGCGCCCTTACGATGGATGCATCCCGCCCGATTGATGTCTTGAGCGATTCGACCGGCGAAACCGCCGAGCGAGTCGTTCGCGCCGCTCTTCTTCAGTTTCCAGCTCGGCGAACGCGGGTGCGTCTGCACCAGCGGGTGCGCGACCGCGAGGCCGCCCGGGCCGCCATCGAGGCCGCCGCAAGCGATGGCGGTCTCGTGGTTTTTACCATTGTTTCTCCAGAGTTACGCGAGTTCGTGCACCAGCTCTGCTACGAGAAGCGGGTCGAGGCCGTCGACATCATCGGCGCGCTCTTGGGCAAGCTCTCGTCGTTCGTCGAGGCCGAACCCCTGGGGATGCCCAGCGTCGCGTTGCCCTTGTCAGAAGAGTATTTTCGCCGCATCGAGGCCGTCGAGTTTGCGGTGAAGAGCGACGACGGCAAAGAGCCGCGCAACCTCAAGAAGGCCGACCTGATCTTGGTGGGGGTCTCGCGCACCTCGAAGACGCCCTTGTCGACGTACCTCGCCAACCGCGGCATCAAAGTGGCCAACGTGCCCTTGGTGCTCGGGGTGGGGGTGCCACAAGAGCTCGAAGAGGCGCCGCAAGACCGGGTGGTGGCGCTCACCATCGGGCTCGACCAGCTCGTCGAGATCCGCCGCGCGCGGCTGCGCCAACTCGGGATGCCCTCGGACTCAAGCTACGGCCTCCGCGAGCATGTGCTCGAAGAGCTCGAGTACGCGTTGGGGCTCTTCAAGCAGCACCCCGGCTGGCCGGTGATTGACGTGACGGCGCGGGCCATCGAAGAGACCGCGGGCATCATCGTCGACACCATGAAGCAGCGCGGGCGGGTGCTCTACTGAGCCGTCGGGGCTCAGCGCGGCGGGCGCGAGAAGCCCAGGTTTTGATCGTAGATCGCGTCGAGGAAGCCCGAGATCATGCCGTCGGCCACGCGGAGCCGGCGTGAGAGCTCGCGGGCGATGTTGAGCACCACCATCAGGTAGGCCTTCTGATCGCGGCGGTACAAGCGATCGAGGTGCTCGGCCGAGAGCTTCAGCACCCGGGCCTGGGCCACCGACTGCACCGTCGCCGAGCGGGGCTGGGTGTCGAGGATGGACATTTCGCCGAACCAGCTCCCGGGGCCGAGGAGGGCGACACGACCTTCGGCGCCGCCGCGGGAGCGCCGCAACACTTCGAGCTCGCCGCTGAGGACGACGAACATCTCGCGGGCGTGCTCGCCCTCGCGCATGACCACGGTGCCGGGCACGAGGTCGATCGACTCGATGTCTTCGGTGACGGCCTCGAGGGCGGCGTCGTTGAGCCCGCCGAAGAGGCCAATGTCACGCAATTGCTCGATGTTTGGGCGGGGCACGCGGCGGGCATCGATCACGGCGTTTTCGCTCACGGGGGCCTCTCGTCAGGGGGGCAGGTCGCCGAACACGTGGTTGTCGATGAGGCGGGTGGTGCCAATGCGCACCGCGACGGCCAAGACCATGGGGCGTAGGCTCGCGCTCTCACGGGTGAGGGGCCCGAGGGATTCAGCGTCGCGCACCTCGGCGTATTCGACGGTGTCGCTCGCGCGAGAGAGGGCGGCGTGGGCGACGGCTTCGAGGCGCCGCGGGTCGCGCTCGCCCGCACGCCAGAGGGCGTCGGCCGCTCGGAGCGCCGCCGGGACGCAGCCCGCGCGCTCGCGGGCCTCAGGGGTGAGGTAGCGGTTGCGCGAGCTCCGCGCGAGCCCGTCGGCTTCGCGCACGGTGGCGACGCCGACCACCTCGACGGGCAGAAAGAGGTCGCGGGCCATGCGGGTGACCACGCGCCATTGTTGGTAGTCTTTGCGGCCGAAGATCGCCACCGAGGGGCCGACCAGCGCGAAGAGCCGGGCCACGATGGTGGTGACGCCGTCGAAGTGCCCCGGGCGGAAGATGCCGTCGAGGGCCTCGGTGAGGCCGCCGACGTGCACCCGGGTGGCGTCGTCGGCGGGGTACATCGCGTCGACCGTTGGGGCGAAGACCAAGTCGACCCCGGCCGAGGCGCAGCGGGCGAGGTCGGCGTCGAGCTCGCGGGGGTACCGGGCGAGGTCTTCTCCGGCGGCGAATTGGGTGGGGTTGACGAAGATCGAGACGGCCACGAGGCCCCCGTCGCCGACGCGCGCGCGGGCCTCGCGCATGAGCGTGAGGTGGCCCTCGTGGAGGGCGCCCATGGTGGGCACGAAGCCGACCCGCTGCCCCGCCTGCCGGGCGCGGGCGCAGGCGTCGCGCAGGGCCTCGGGGTCGGTGACGAGGCGAGGCTCAGTGGGTGGGGCCATACGCCGGTGTGCTGGCGGTCAGGGGCGCGTCGGTGCGCGCAGGCTCGGCCCGCGGCGCCGCGGGGCGGAGGCCGAAGCTGTGCTCAGCCCCGGGGAAGACGCCGCCGCGCACCTCGTCGATGTAGGCCCGCGCGGCGACGAGACCGTCGTCGTAGAAGTTGGCGAAATGTTTCACGAATCGCGGCTTCATCGCGTTGTTGAGCCCGAGCAGGTCGTAGCCCACGAGGATCTGCCCGTCGCACCCGACGCCGGCGCCGATGCCGATGGTGGGCACGTCGATGGCGTGGGTGATGCGCTCGGCCAAGGGGGCCGGCACGCCTTCGATGACCACGGCGTAGCAGCCCGCCTCGGCGAGCACCATGGCGTCTTCGAGGATCGACTCGGCGGCCTCGTCGTCGCGGCCTTGCACCTTGAAGCCGCCCATGGCGTGAACCCGCTGCGGGAGCAGCCCCACATGGCCCATCACGGGGATGCCCGTGCGCACCATGCGATGGACGAGCTCGCCGAGCTCTTTGCCGCCTTCGACCTTGACGCTCTCGGCGCCGCCCTCTTTCATCAAGCGCCCCGCGTTGCGCAGGCCCTCGTCGAGCGAGGTCTGGTAGCTCATGAAGGGCATGTCGCCGATGATGTGGGCGTTGGCGGTGCCGCGGGCGACGGCGCGGGTGTGGTAGATCACCTCGTCGAGGGTGACCGCGAGGGTGCTGGTGTACCCTTGGATGACCATCCCGAGAGAGTCGCCGACGAGCATGGCGTCGACCCCGGCGCTGTCAAAGAGGCGTGCGAAGGTCACATCGTAGGCGGTGACCATCGCCAGTTTGTCGCCCTGACCGCGGGTGGCCTTGCGGCCCCGTAGCGCGGGGACGGTGATCTTGCCCGGCATGCGCGTGCTCAACATTCTGCGGTCGCGGCCGAAGGCTCAATTGCCCGGTCCGCGCCGACTGAGCGCGACGCTAGCATGTCTCGGTGCGGGTCGGTACACCCCCCCGCGCGGCGCTCAGACGTGTCGTTGCGCGGGGTTGAGCCCGGCGCCGCGGTCGATCACCGACTCGCCGCGGAGCTCGCGCACCACCACGCTCGCGGCGGTGAGGCCGAAGGCGCCCGTCACCCACGCCGCCGAGCCGTCGATGCGGGCGCGCTTCTCACACGTATGCAAGCCGTTGTCGCTCTGCGGGCAGACACACTGAAAGCCGTGATCGTGGTCGTAGGCGAGCTCAGTGGGGACGATGGGCGCCTCGTCGCTGAACACCGCGGCGACCCCGGTGGGCTGCGACGGGCGGAAGCGCCAGCCGTACTTTTGACGCAAAATCTCGCGAAAATGGTGCGCGAAGGGGTCGTGGTGGGTGCGCGCGAGGTCGTCGACCTTGACCCGGGTGGGGTCGATCCGCGCGGCGGCGCCCATGCTGCTGACGATGGCGACCCCGGCGCGGCGGCAGCGGTCGACCAGGTGGGCCTTGGCGCTGAGGTTGTCGATCGCGTCGATGACGTAGTCAGGGGTGGCGTCGAAGAGCGCGTCAGACGACTCGGGGTTGTAGAACTCGACCCGCGGCTCGATGGTGCCCGTCGGGTGGATGAGCCGCAGCCGCTCGGCCAGCACCTCGACCTTGGGCTTGCCGATGTTGCCCCGCATGGCGTGCAGCTGGCGGTTGGTGTTAGTGACGCACACCAGGTCAAAATCGACCAGGGTGAGGTGACCCACGGCGGTGCGCGCGAGGGCTTCTGCGGCGAAGCTCCCGACGCCGCCGAGGCCGACGATCATCACCCGCGCGCGGGCGAGGCGCGCCATCGCGTCTTCGCCGAGGAGGCGCGCGGCGCGGTCAAAACGGCGGTGGGTGCGGTACGCTTCGTCCATCAATGGGGCTCTCGCGGCAGTGGTGCGCGATGTCGGGCACCGGGTCAAGGGCCGAGGCGCGGCATACACCGCCAGACGCCGGCGTTGTCAGCGCGGCACGCCGCGGCGCCGCAGTCGAGGTCGGTGGCGCAGAGCCGGGTGCACCGCGGCTGCGAGAGCTGCATCTCGCACACCGTGGCCCGCGGCGCGACCCCCACGGCGCAGCACGACTCGTCGCGGTCGCAGAGCTGCGCGACCTGCGCGTAACACCCCGTCGAGGCAGCACAAAACCGAGGGTGCGCGCACACCGCGTTGCCGCCCGGAGGCATCACCGCGCAGCAGCCCGTGGCGCACTCGCTGTGGCTCGCGCAGCCCTCGGCGCAGGCCCGACCGAAGGCCGACCCGGCGTTGTAGACGCAGCGCCTGACGCCGTTGCGGTTGGGGCAACACACGCCGTCGTCTTCGCACGCGGTGCCCGTGGGCAGGCACGCGGTGACCGCGCGGCACACGCCCCCCGAACAGGTCGCCTCGCCGCAGCAGCCTTCTTGTTGTGAGCAGCTCCCGCCGACGGGTCGGCAGCACCGCGGGCCGCCGCGGGTGGTGGTGCAGCTTCGCCCTTGGGTGCAGCACCCCGGAGCGGCCGCCCCTGGGGTGCAGCTCGCCGCCTCGCCGAGGGTGCACACGGCGCTCCGGCAGGTGCCGCTTTGACAGCTGAGCCCTGGGTTGCAGCTCCCCGAGCAGCAGCCCTGGCCGAGGTCGCCGCAGGGCGGGGGCATCACGCAGAGCCCGCCGCTGCATTGGCCAGAGACGCAGCTCGTGCCGCAGCGGCCGCAGTTGCGCGCGTCGTCGCTGAGGTTGACGCACACGCTCGCGCACTCGGTGAGCCCGGCGCTGCACCGCGGGCCCACGTCGACGACGACGATGTCGGGGCGCACGACGCCCGTGTCGCGGGGCACCGTCGGCGCGTCGACGGCCGCCGCGGGCTGGTCAGGGGCGGGCACATCGTCGAAGAGGGTGACGCCGAGGTCGACGGGCTCTGGGCGGTCTATGGCGGGCTCTGGGCGGTCTGTGGCGGGCGCGCTGCCGAGGTCGGTGTCGGCGCTGGTGCCGAGGTCGCTGGTGACCGCCGTGCCTGCGTCGGGGGGCGCCTCGGGGCGGTCGTCGGGGCGGTGGGCGGGGCGCCCGGCGTCGAGGGCGTCGAGGCGCGTGAACCGAAACTCGCTGCACCCCAGGAGGGCCGCGACGGCGCTTAGAACGACACGACGCATGTGCCACCTCGGTGTACGGCGTCGAGCCAGGGCGCACAACCCGCCCGCCCGTGCCCGCGGTCGCGTGAGGCCGGGAGGCTGTAGAACAGCAGCGCGCTGGAGACGCCCAAGACCCCCGCCGTGACAAAGCCGCCGATGGCGAGGTAGCCCATGTCGGCGCCCGAGGTGTACTCGACCTGGCAATCGGGCCCGCCGAAGACGCCCGCCTCGGTGACGCTGCACCCGGGGTTGCTGTTGAAGCGCGTCACGGCCCGCTCGCGCAGGAGCAGGCCCGTGGTGCCGAGGCCGACGCCGAGGGTGGCGCCGAGGAGGGTGATCCACGCGAAGGTTCGCTGGGTCTCGAAGCGTTCGGGCGGCGGGAGCGCGGGGGGCGCGCGGTGCGGCTCGGGCGCGAGGTGAGACGCTGCGGGCGCGTCGACCGGTGCGCGCAGGGGCATGAGGAAGACCTCATCGCGGGCGGTGCCGCCGGGGGCCACTTCGATCACCCTTTGCACCGCGAGGTAGCCCGGCGCGGCGATCTCGACGGCGACCCGGCCGACCCTGACCCGCGCGGGGCCGCGCATGGGGAGTTGGGCCACCTCGCGGCCGTCGACGTGCACCGTCGCGCCGGTGGGGCCGCCGCGGATCAAGAGGTTGCCGAGGTGCGCGTCGATGACCGCCTGGGCGGCTCGGAGGGCGGCGCGGTTGCGGTCGATCCACGGGTCGCCCTCGGCGCTGAGGGCCTCGCGGAGGTGCTGGTCGGCCTCGATCCAGTGGCCGGTGGCCTGCTCGGCCTGAGAGAGCTGGGCGAGCACCCGGGGCGCTCGGAGCCGCTGGAGGGCCCGCTCGAGCACCTGCCTCGCTTCGTCGTCGCGGCCCTCCTGGCGCAACGAAAAGGCGCGCTGCAAGAGCGGGTCGATGCCCTCGTCGAGGGGTTGGGCTTGCCCGGCCGCCGGCGCGAGGAGCCCGCAGAGCACCGCCGCGAGGGCGCACCGAGGCGCGACGCGCGCGCGAAGCCAGAATGTAGACCGAACGTGAGCCACCAGCCGACCGCGACGAGCGTACCACGGTCACCCAGGCCGCGCTTCACGGAGCGAGCAGCACCGAACCGTTCGCGGCCCGAGGCGCGGGCGCAGACGGGCTCGGGGTGGCCGAGGCGGGGGGCGCCGGGGCGGCCGACGCGGTGGGCGAAGTGTTTGAAATTACTTGAATTTCTCGCGTGCCATGGCGTCGCGGGGCGTGGGCGATGGGGGCCGTGCCGGGCGCGGGGCTGGGGTTCACCGCGGGGGCCGCCCGCGGCGTCGGCGGCGGCGGCGGCGGCGACGCCGGTGCCTGGAGGTGCTCGGCCCGCGGCGGCGGCGGCGGTGGCGGGGCCTGGTTTGACACCGCGCTCGGGAGCGAGGCCACGGCGGCGTAGGGGCGCCTGCTGGGCATGGCGAAGACGACCAAGAGGGCCACCAGAGAGAGCAGCACGGCGACGATGGCGAGGCGGGTGAGGAGGGTCTGTTGGGCGCTCTCGGCGGGGGCGGTGCGGAGGCCCGTCCAGAGGATGGTGGTGGGGGCGTCGGGGCGCGCGCGACGGGCCCCTGGGCTCACCGTGGGCAGCGGGCGTTGCGCGGCGTCGGTGGCGACCTGGCCGAGCGCCGCCGCGGGGATGGCCCGCAGCGCTGCGGCGAAATCTTCGAGCCGACGGTAGCGCGCGTTGCGGTCGGGGCTGAGCGCGCGGGCGACGGCTTCGACGAGGGCCGGTGCGATGCCTGCGACCACGGCGTCGAGGCGCGGCGGCGGCCGGGTGATGATCTCGACGAGGAGGAGGCTCGGCGTCGAAGCCGCGAAGGGCGCGCTGCCGGTGATGCACTCGAAGAGCACGGCGCCGATCGACCAGAGGTCGGTGCGGGGGTCGAGGTCGACGTCGCCCCGGGCCTGCTCGGGAGACATGTACTGCGGCGTGCCGAGGGCGATGCCGTCGTCGGTGATGCGCGCGCTCACTTTGTTGCGCCGGAGCACTTTGGAGACTCCAAAGTCGACGAGCTTGGGCACGAGGGCGCCGTCGGGCTTGCGCGCGAGCATGATGTTCTCGGGTTTGACATCGCGATGCACGATGCCGCGCCGGTGGCAGGCCCCGAGGGCGTCGATGACGGGCAATAGAATCGCGAGCGACTCGGCGGGGCTCAGGCGCCCTCGTGCGTCGAGGTGACTGTGGAGGTCGTCGCCGTCGAGAAACTCTTGGACGATGTAGAGCGAGCGGTGCTTCGGGTCTTCGCCCATGTCGAGCACGTCGACGATGTTCGGGTGCGAAATCTCGGTGCTCGCCCGCGCCTCTTGGAGGAAGCGCTGGGCCGACTCTTTGTCGCGCGCGATGCGGGGGTGCAGCACCTTGAGGGCGACGCGGCGCCCCGTCCATTGGTGGGTGGCTTCGTAGACGGTGCCCATGCCGCCGCTGCCGACCCTTCGCACGATCTTGAATTTCTCGCCCACGAGGGCGCCCAAGGGCAGGCCCTCGTCAGCGGTCTCGGCGGGAGTTTCAGGAGCCTTCGCCATGCGTGCAGCGTCGAGAAGAAGCTATACCCTTGGTGCCTCGGGGTCGCCATCTTCGCACAGCCCAAAGACCCTGCGCGCGCTTTCGCGGGTCTCTCGGGCTACCGTCGCGAGGGTCGATCCGCGCACCGTCGCGGCGGCCTGTGCAAGTTCGAGCACCACGCCCGGGTCGCTCGGCCCGGCCTCACGCCGCGGCACGTTGAACGGGGCGTCGCTCTCAAGGGCGTACTGTCCGCGCGGCGCGACCCGCAGCACCGCGCGGAGCCGCTCGGCCTCGGGGCGTAACACCTCGGCCCCGAACGACAAGACCGCGCCGAGCGCGAAGAGCCGCTCGGCCTGCGCGAGGGAGCCCGAATAGCGGTGCACCATCGCTCTTGAAAAGTCGTTTGTTTTCAATAGTTTGGTTGCTTCGTCGACGCCGCCGACGAGGTGCAGCACCAGCCCGAGCCGGTGGGCCTTCGCGAGGCCGATCTGGGCCGCGAGGGCGGCGCTCGCGAGCTGACGCGCCGCGGGGCTGGCGTTGCGGTCGAAGCCGCACTCGCCGACGGCGACGAGGCCGCGGGGGCGCGACGCGAGGGCGCGGTCGAGGGCGGCGAGGCGGGCGTCAAGCGCGGCGCGGGAGTCGCCGAGGTGATGGGGGTGTAGCCCGAGGGCGCCGAAGACGAACTGGCCGTCGCAGAGCGAGACGACGCGGTCGAAGTGGGCGGGGTCGTAGCCCGCGATGACGAGGCCCGAGAGGCGCGGTCGGAGCCGTGCGAGAAGGGCCGCGCGGTCGGCGTCGAAGGCGGGGTGGTCGAGGTGACAGTGGGCGTCGAAGAAGCGCAACCGTCAGGGCCCCGGCGGGGCGGCGAGGTGGGCCACGAAGGCCGCGCGGACCGCGCTGGAGGCGCCGGTGTGTCGCGCGCGCACGCGCCAACGGTCGCCCTCTCGCATGCTGCCCGAGACCTTGAGCACGAAGCGGTGGGTGCCGCCGTTGTGCGTGATCTCGCCCTCGGCCGGCGCGCCCGGCGGAAAGGCGAGCGTCGCGCGGAGCGTGACATGGGTGTTGTCGGCGGCCTCGACGGTGGCGCTGCCGCCCCGGGAGAATCGAATGGGGTCTTCGCTCATGGTGACGCTCTATCGCTTCGCGGCGCGGATCATGGCCGCCCGGGCCTCGCGCTCGCCCTCTTTGCGCTTGATGTCTTCGCGGCGGTCGGCGGTGTCGCGCCCCTTGCCGAGGCCGAGCTCGATTTTGACCTTGCCGTTCTTGAAGTAGGCCGAGAGCGCGACGAGGGTGAAGCCGCGCTGGGTGATCTTGCCTTCGAGGCGGTCGATCTCGGCCCGCTGCGCGAGGAGCCGACGAGTGCGCTTCTCTTCGTGCTTGATGAGCGTCGCGAAGGGGTACGGCGCGATGTAGGCGTTGACGAGCTCGAGCTGCCCCCCGCGGATCACCGCGAAGGCGTCGAGGAGCTCGATCTTGCCCGCCCGGAGGCTCTTGACCTCGCTGCCCATGAGCACGACGCCCACTTCGAGGCGCTCGGCGATCTCGTAGCGTTGAAGGGCGCGGCGGTTCTCAGAGATGAGCCGGTTGCCGCCGTCGGGCTTCTTCGTCGCGACCATGACCGGCACCCTCTAGCACGCCGAACGCCGCGTCGACGACGAAACCGCGGCGCTCGCGACCCGCTCGGCCCCAGCGGCGCGGAGGGCCTCGCGGCAGAGGCGCAGGGTGCTGCCCGTGGTGGTCACATCGTCGACGACCAACAAGAGGCCTCGGGGGAGCGACCCTGCGGCCGCGAAGGCGCCCTCAAGGTTGCGCTGCCGGAGCGCGCGGTCGGCCTGGGCCTGGGGGCGCGTCGCCCTGACCCGGAGCAGCAGGTCGTGGCGCACCGTGAGGTTGTGCATCTCAGCGACACCACGCGCAATTTCGGCGGCTTGATTGTACCCCCGCTCGCGCAGCCGCTGGGGGTGGAGCGGCACCGGGACGAGGCACACCGGGCCCGGCGCGAAGGGCGGCATCGCGGCGCCGAGGGCCCTCCCGAGGGCGTGGGCGAGCTCGGGGGCGTTGTCGTATTTGGCACGGCGGATGGCGCGGGCCACAGGGCCGAGGTGTTCGTAGAGGGCGAAGACCTCGGCCGGGGGCTTCGACGGGGGCGCGAGGCTGAGGGCGCAGGCGCCGCACCAGCGCTGGTCGGGCGGGTGGGGGGCCGCGCAGCCGAGGCATCGCGCGGGGGCGACGAGGTCGGCGAGGGCGCTGAGGAGTGAGACGAGCTGTGCACGCACGGGGCGCGTTCTCGGGGCGGTGTGGCGCGGGGTTGCGTCGCGGCTCGCAGGTCTGCGGCGAATGAGGCAGTCTCGTCCGAGACGTCGATGGCAGAAGAACCGAAGCGTGAGGCGAAACCGCGGCTCTGCGCCGTGCGTCCGCGGTTGACCGATGTGGGCGAGCTGACGGTGTTGTTGGCGCGGCTCCGAGAGAACGTTGCGGCGGCGCGGCGCGAAGATTTTGAGCGCGGCGCGCTCTTGCCCGACGGCCGCCTCGACCTCTGCAAGCAGTCGCTCGGGGCCGACGGGGCCCACGCCGTGGCGGGCGCGCTGGCGCACAACACGACGGTGAAGGCGCTGCTCCTCGGGGCCAACCAGACGGGCCCCGCCGGGGGGCACGCGGTGGCTGCGATGCTGCGCGAGAACCACACCGTGGAGGCGGTGTATCTCGGGTGCAATCGGCTCGGGGCCGAAGGTGCCGAGGCCCTCGGCGCCGCGCTGAAGGGCCACCCTTCGGTGCAGCAGCTCTGGCTCAAGCGCAACGAGATCGGCGATGCGGGGGTGCTCGCGCTGGCCGGGGCGCTGCGTGACAACGGCACGCTCCGCACCCTCGACCTGGTGTGCGACGGGCTCTCCCCGCGCGGGCTCGCGGTCTTGGTCGAGGCGCTCACGACGCCGGGCGCTGCGTTGGAGCATCTCTTCGTCGGGGGCAACGCGCTCGGCCCCGAGGGGGGCGCGCTCCTGGCCACGCTGGTGCGGCGGTGTCGCAGCCTCACGACGCTGTCGCTGTCGTGCTGCGGGCTCGGCGACCTCGGGGCCGAGCGCCTCGCCGCGGGGCTCGCAGAGAACACCACGCTGACGCTCCTCGACGTGTCGAGCAACGGGCTCGGCGTCGCGGGCGTGCAGGCCCTCGCTGAAGCGCTGGCGAAGCACCCGGGCTTGCGCGAGCTCAAGCTCGGGTACGCGCCCTCTGCGGCGGTGCTCGGGGCGCAGCACAATCACTACGGCGACCGCGGGGCCGCGGCGTTGGCGGCGATGTTGGTCGAGAACCGCGGGCTCCAGAGCCTCGATGTGGCCCGCGCGGGGGTGAGCGTCGAGGGCTTCGTCGGACTCTTGACCGCGGCCGAGGCCCACCCGCGACTGCGCAGCCTCTCGGGCCTGCGGCTCAACGGAGAGGCCCACGAGCGGCTCATGGCCCTGGCGTGCAGGGGCGCCGAGGCCGACCCCGCGGGGCTCCGTCGGGCGGCCGCGATGGCCCAGGTTCGGAGCGTGTTTCGTACTGCCGTCGGGGCCCCCGACCCCGGGCCTGACCCTGATTGGTACGCGCTCTCGCTCGACGACGAGGCGCCGCTGCCGCCGTTGCCGCGGCTCACCGTCGACCCGGCCGACGTGCGCGTGGCGGTGGCGGTGCTCGACGCGGTGGCGCGCGACCCGCAGCGCTTCGGGGCCGACGACCCCGCGCTCGGGGGGCTCTACGCTGCGGTGCTGACGGTGTCACGCGGTCAGCGGCGTCGTGCGAAGCGGGCGGCCCCGACGCCCAAGCGGCGGCCGTCGCGCCCAGGGTGGCGCCTCGCCGAGACCGCGATGAACCGACAGCGGGAGGCCCAAGGCATCGCCCTCGCCGATGTGGCGAACCGCGCGTTGCGCCGCGGGCTTGAGGCCACTTCCGAAGGCGACGCCGTCGACGATGCGCGGCAGCGACGGTGCTACATCTGCCGTCGGCCGCACAGCGATGTTCACCCGTTTTATCCGCTCCATTGCGGGCCTTGCGGCGACTTCGATTTCGCAAAGCGCTCGCAGTCGGCAGAGCTCTCGGGGCGCGTGGCCCTGGTCACTGGCGGGCGCATCAAGATCGGCTTCGAAGTGGCGACGCGGCTCTTGCGGGCCGGAGCCTCGGTGGTAGTGACCACCCGCTTCGCGCTCGACGCGGCGAAGCGCTTCGCGGCCCTCGATGACTTCGCCAGCTGGTCGTCGCGGCTTCGGATTCACGCGCTCGACCTGCGCGACATGATGCGGGTCGAGCACTTCGCGCGACGGCTCGATGAGACGCTCCCGAGGCTCGACGTGGTGATTCACAACGCCGCGCAGACGGTGTGGCGCCCCGAAGGGTTTTACAGCGCGCTGCGGGCCCAAGAGGCGGCGGCGAGGGCCGAGCTAGACCCCAAGCTCGCGCGGCTCCTGGCGGCCCCCGAGGCGCCTAGTGTGTCGCTCAAGGGCTTAGAATCACTGTACTTTCCGTTTCATGGTGACGACGGATACGGGCAGCCCCTGGACTTGCGCGAGACCAACTCGTGGCGCCTGCGGCTCGGTGAGATCTCGACCGAGGAGGCCGCGAGCACCTACGCCATCAACGCCCTCGCGCCCTTTGTGTTGTTGAACGGCCTGAGAGCCTGCATGGCCCGCACCGAAGGGGTCGACAAATGGGTGGTGAACGTCAGCGCCGTCGAGGGGCAGTTCGCCTACCGCAACAAGACGCCGCGGCACCCGCACACCAACATGGCCAAGGCCGCGCTCAACATGCTCACCCGCACCGCCGCCGCCGATTGGGCAGGTGACAGAATCTTCATGACCGCGGTCGACACCGGGTGGGTCACCAACGAAAACCCCTGGAGCCTCTCAGAGCGCATGGCCGCGATGGGCTTTCAGCCGCCCCTCGATGTGGTCGACGGCGCCGCGCGGGTGCTCGATCCGGTGTTTTCAGGGGTGAACGCTGGGCAGAATTTGTACGGGGTCTTCTTGAAAGATTATCGGGTCGCGCCGTGGTGATGGCGCGGCGGCCGGGTTTTGAACCGGTTTGGGTCAAGAGATTGCGTCTAGGACTACAAACCGGGCCGAAGCTGAGGTAAGGGGGCCATCCCCGGGCTCAACCCCATGGGCCGGTTTCGGGGCGCGTCGGTGACCCCGAGGGTGATCGAAATCGGCCCAATGTGAAGTGAGTCTGCGCCAAGCGCGCGTGTCGTCGTCGAGACGGCGGCGCTCGCCGCGCGGCGACGGTGGCGCAAGGAGTTAATTTTCGTGGAGTCCCTACACCTGCAATCGATCGGCACGGGCGGCGTCGCCCTTGTCGTGGCTCTCATCTTCTACGCCAAGGTGAAGTCTGCCCCCGAGGGCAACGAAGCGATGGCCCGTATCGCGCGCTACATCCGCGAAGGGTCGATGGCCTTCCTCACCACCGAGTACAAGGTGCTCGCGGCCTACGCCGTGGTGGTCTTCGGCCTCTTGGCGGTGTCGCTCGGCCCGTTGGCGGGCGCGTGGTTCTTGGCTGGCGCGGTGCTCTCGTTGGTGGCCGGCTTCATCGGCATGAAGGCCGCGACCTTCGCCAACGTGCGAACTGCCGAAGCGGCGCGGGCCAAGGGCAAGGCCGACGCCTTGGTGATGGCCCTCGACGGCGGCTCGGTGATGGGCCTCTGCGTGGCGGGTCTCGGCCTCATCGGCATGGGCGTGCTCTACATGCTCTACCGCAACGACCACGAGCACCTCGGCACGATGATCCACGCGTTCGCGGTGGGCGCCTCGTCGATCGCGCTCTTCGCGCGCATCGGCGGCGGCATCTACACCAAGGCCGCCGACGTGGGCGCCGACATCGCGGGCAAGGTTGTTGAGAACATCCCCGAAGACGACCCCCGCAACCCCGGCGTGATCGCCGACAACGTAGGCGACAACGTGGGCGACACCGCGGGCATGGGCGCCGACATCTACGAGTCGTACGTCGCCGCGATGGTGGCCGCGATGGCGCTCGGGCTGACCTTGCCCCAAGAGCAGCTCCAGCGCGTGGCCGACACCACCGACCTTGAGCGGCTCCGCATGCTCTCGGTGGCGTTGCCGCTGCTCCTCGCGACCATCGGCTTGATGATCTCGATCGTGGGCATCTTCATCACCCGGGCGCTGAAGAACATGCCGCCCGCGACGGTGCTGCGCCTCGCGCTGATCTTGCCGCCCTTCCTCGTGACCGGCGCTGCGGCGGCGGCGTTGCCGTCGTTCGGCTTCAAGCTCGGCGCGACGATCACCCTCGCGGCGGGCGCCTTCGGCGGCGCTGCGGTGGGCCTCATCACCGACTACTACACCTCGATGAAGCCCATCCGCGCGGTGGCCGAGGCCTCGCTCACCGGCGCGGGCACCAACGTGATCCGCGGCCTCGCGGTGGGCCTTGAGAGCACCGTCCTGCCGCTCATCGTGCTCTGCGGCGTGGGCGCGGTGTCGAACCACTACCTCGGGCTCTACGGCATCGCCCTCGCGGCGGTGGGCATGCTCGCCGGCACGGCCATCGTGATGACCGTCGACACCTACGGCCCCATCGCAGACAACGCCGGCGGCATCTCAGAGATGAGCGGCCTCGGCAAAGAAGTCCGTGAAATCACTGACGAACTCGACGCCGTGGGCAACACCACCGCGGCGGTCGGCAAGGGCTTCGCGATCGGCTCCGCGGTGCTCACGGTGATCGCGCTCTTCGCGGCCTTCAACATGGAGGTCAACCGCGCCCGGGGCGTGGGCCACGAGCTGGTGCTTCAGCTCACCGACAGCAACGTGCTGATGGGCGTGCTCTTCGGCGCGGTGTTGCCGTGCATCGTGGGCGCCTCGACGATGACCGCGGTGGGCCGCGCGGCGGGCGCCATCGTGGTCGAGATCAAGCGTCAGTTTGACGAGATCCCCGGGTTGCGTGAGGGCAAAGAGGGCGTCGAGCCGCAGCCCAAGGCGATCGTTGACATCGCGACCTCGGCGGCGCTGCGCGAGATGCTCTTCCCCGGTGCGGTGGCGGTGCTCGCGCCGGTGGTGGTGGGCTTTGTGGCGGGGCCGACGGTGCTCGCCGGCACCCTCGCGGGCGCGCTCGCCGTGGGCGCCACGCTCTCGCTCGTGATGGCGAACGGCGGCGGCGCTTGGGACAACGCCAAGAAGTTCATCGAGAAGGGCGGGCTCCCTGGGCACAAGAAGGGCTCAGACGCCCACAAGGCCGCCGTGGTGGGTGACACCGTGGGCGATCCCTTCAAAGACACCTCGGGCCCTGGCATCGCCATTCTCATCAAGGTGATGAGCGTGGTGTCGCTCTTGATCGCGCCCCTCGTCGCGAACCGCTGAGCGCAGCACACCTCGCACGCGCCGCGCCGCCCAGACGGGTGCCGCGGCGCGATGCGTTTGGGCCCTACGCCCTCACTCGGGCGACGACAGCGCGCGCAAGAACGCCACCAGCGCCGCCACCTCGGCGTCGGTCGGATGAAAGGGCGCGAGGAGGTTCGGGTTGACCCGGCCCACGGCGCCTGGGTCGCCCGGCGGGAGCCCCCCCATGGCGTCGTGCCGAATGACCGCTTCAAGGGTCGCGAGGGTGCCCGCGTGGCCGTAAGGCGCCGTCTCGGCCACGCCGCGCAGGGTGGGGGTGACGAACTGCCCTTCAGCGCTCACGCTGAGGGGCTCTGCGGGGCGCGCTGAGGCCGGGTCGTCGCTGTAGCGGCCCCACCCCACGAAGGGGTTCGCGGCCAGCTCTGCGAGGGCCGTGGCGCGCCCGCGGTCGGGGCCCACCCCGGGGTCGTCGGGCATGCGGATCGCGTGAAAGTCGAAGTCGCTCAGCATCGGGCCGTTGTGGCAATGGATGCACCCCACCCTGAGAAAGAGCGCGAGCCCGTCACGGGCCTCGGGGCTCATGGCCTCGCGCTCGCCCGCGACGAAGCGATCGAAGGGGGCGAGACGCCGAGGGGTGAGCGTGCGGAGGTGCGCCTCGATGGCCTTGCCGACGTTGCTCTCGATGCGCAGCACGATGTCTCGGTCGGCGGGGCTCATGGCCTCCCACGCGGGGGTGCCCGGCCCGCCCTCTGCGGGGAAGCGCCGCGCGTCGCTGAGGTCGGGCAGCGCGCCGAAGACGGGCTCGTAGGCGGCGCGGTGCGCGCGCGCGACGGTGTGCACCAGGGCGAGGGGCGAGAGGTTGTGCTCGCGCGGGTTCTCGATGGCGGCGAGCGATTGCGCCCAGATCGAGTCGGCGTGCCCGGCCCAGCCCTGCCAGCGGTGCTGCGCCGACCACACGATCGAGGGGGTGTTGCGCGACCCGAGCACCCGCGCGCGCTGCGCCACGGCGATGCCCCGCCCGTCGATGAAGGCCGTCGTCGGCGCGTGGCACCCGGCGCAGGCCACGGTGCCGTCGCCCGAGAGCTGCGTGTCATCGAAGAGCGCGCGCCCCCAAGCGGCGGCGCCAGGGTGGTCGGCCCAGCGGTTGGTGGGGCTCGCGAGCCGCGGCGGCGGCGGGCTCAGTCGGCCGATGGCCACCCACTCGTTGCGGCTGAAGCGGCCGTCGACCCGGGCGGCCTCGCGCCAGTCGCCGGCGTCGGGGGCCGATGCGTCGTCGCGCGCGGCGGCGTCGGGGGCGGCGTCGGAGGCGGAGTCGGGGGCGGCCTCACCGCAGCCCCAAAGGCCCAGCGCGAGCACCCAACCCCGAAGCCTGGCAGCGCGGCAGAACACGGGTGCAGTGTAAGGCCGTGACACGCCCGAGACAAGCTCTGCCGTGCGGCAAAGTGAGCGAAATCAATGCACTTTTTGGCGAAAAAGGTGCGCCCCGGGGTGATGCCCCGAGGCGCAACGCTGAGCGATGGGTCGACCCTGTAGAGGGTCAGCGGTCGATGCGCTTGACCTGCTCGTCGAAGCCGCCGAGCACGCTGGCGTAGGTCTCGCCCTTGCCGACTTCGCGGAGACGGATGTGCAGCGAGCGCTCTTTCTCGTTGAAGCTGAGGTCAGCGAGGAGGCCAGCTGACGAGCGGAGAAGGCCCGAGTCGCCGTAGGGCGGGGTGACACCCTTCGAGCGCAGGTTGCGCACGAAGAGCTCGTACTCAGGACGCGTGATGTTCTCCCATGACTTTTGGTTCGACGACATAGCAAAACCCTCCGTGAGGTAACCGACCGGGCGTGACGGTACCACGCTCGCTTTGACGGGTACCAGAGCCCAGCGGTCGATTTCAACGGATCTCTGGGCGAAGAAAAGAATCTTCGGCTGGCGTACAGCAAGGGTTCGCGCGCACTCGGTGCGGGGGGGCGCTGCGGGCATTGCCGCGAAGTCGACGCGGGCCCCACGCTCGGGTCAGAGTGCGCCCGCGATGAAGTTCGTGAGTTGGAACATCAATGGCGCCCGCGCGGCCATGAAGGCAGGCTTTCTCGACTGGTTCGACGCCACCGACCCCGACGTGCTGTCGTTGCAGGAGGTGCGGGCCGAGTGGCGCGACCTCGACGAGGTGACCCGCGACGCGCTCACCCGACGGCATGAGGTGTGTTGGTTCCCAGCGACGTCGAAGAAGGGGTACGCGGGGTCGGCGACCTTGACCCGCAAGGGCCTCGGTTGGAAGCACGAGAAGGGCCTCGGCATCGCGGCTTACGACGTCGAGGGTCGCATGATCGTGTCGCAGCGCGGCGACCTGACCTTCATCGCGGGGTACTTCCCCAATGCGTCGTCAGAGCTGTCGCGGCTCGACTACAAGCGCGCGTTCTCGCGCGACCTCGCGGCCTTCGTCAAGGCGCGGCACGCCCGCGGCGAGAAGGTCATCGTGGTGGGCGACATGAACGTCGCGCCCGAAGAGATCGACCTCGCGAACCCGAAGACCAACCGCAAAAACCCAGGCTTCACCGACGAAGAGCGCGAAGACTTCAGGGGCTACCTCAAGGCCGGGCTCCGAGACGTCTTGCGCGAGCGAAACCCCACGACGCCGGGGCTCTACTCGTGGTGGTCAGCCCGCGGCGGCGCGCGGGCCAAGAACGTCGGCTGGCGCATCGACATCTTCCTCGTGAGCGACGCCCTCGTCGGCAGCGTGCGCGACGTGCAGATTCACCCCGAGGTGAAGGGCTCTGACCACTGCCCCATCTCGCTCTCCCTCGATGTCTGACGGCGCGCCGACGATGACCCCGCGCGGCACCTGGATCGCTTGTGTCGGCCCCATCGGCGTGGGCAAGAGCACCCTCGCGGCGATGGTGGCCCGTCGAACGGGGGCCCTCTTGGTGCCCGAGCGCTTCGGCGACAACGCCTTCCTCAATCGCTTCTACGAGCCCGGGGGCATCGCCCGATGGGGCTTCCAGACCGAGGTGGCGTTTCTGACCCAACGCGTCGACCAGGTGCGCGAGATCGAGGCCCTGCTCGCCGAGGGGCGCAGCGTGGTGACCGATTTCGCCCCGCAGCAGAACCTCATCTTCGCTCAGATCACCGTCGATGGGCTCGAATATCAGCTCTACGACCAGCTCTACGCCCGACTCTTTCACGGGCTGCCGCGGCCCGATCGGTTGATCTGCCTCGACGCTGACCTCAGAAAGATCATGTCGCGCATCCGTCGCCGCGGGCGCGAGATGGAGTCGACCATCGCGGTCGAGTACCTCCGTCGGCTTCGGGCGGGGTATCAGCAATGGCGCGCGGCGCCCCCCGCCCCGGCCCTGTGGATCGACACCAGCAAGCTGCCCATCCCGAGCGACCTCGTGGCGCGGGCCAACGCCCTCGACGCGGTGATGCTCTCGCTCGAACCCGACGTGCGCGAGGCCCTCTTCGGTCGCACCGGCTAAACCCCCCAGAACACTCGCAGGCCGCGGTGTGTTCGTTGTTCGTCATACGAGGGGGCTGCGGTACACTCTCGGTTCGGCGCATCGACGATGGATCCCACTGAACCGCTCACGGTACCTCCGAAGGCCCCTGACGCCATCGACCCGCGGGTGGGCCTCGTGTTGGGCGAGCGCTACCGCATCGTCGAGCGCATCGGCACAGGCGGCATGGGGGCCGTGTACCGCGGCGAGCACATCACGCTGAAGCGCCGCGTGGCCATCAAGGTGCTGCACCCCGAGATGAGCGTGGTGCCCGAGGTGGTCGAGCGCTTCGAGCGCGAAGCCCGCGCGGCCGCCGCGCTCGAGCACCCCAACGTCGTCGCGGTGACTGACTTCGGTCGCGCGCCCGACGGGCTCTTCTACCTCGTGATGGAGTTCATCGAGGGGCTCTCGCTGCGCGACGCGCTCGACGCCGAGGCGCCCTTTCGGATCGGGCGGGTGGCCAACCTCGCGCGGCAGATGGGCTCGGCCCTCGCGAAGGCTCATGCGCTCGGCATCGTGCACCGCGACCTCAAGCCCGAGAACGTGATGCTCTTGCGTCGCGAAGACGGTAGCGAAGATGTGAAGGTGGTCGATTTCGGCATCGCCAAGGTGCCCGCTTCACAGCGCGGGCCGGTCGATCGCGCGAAGACCCAAGCGGGGATGGTGTACGGCACGCCCGAGTACATGCCGCCCGAGCAGGCCCTCGGCGGCGAGGTCGGGGCCAGCGCTGACATCTACGCGATGGGCGTGCTGCTCTTCGAGGCCCTCACCGGGCGGAGGCCCTACGACGCCGACGATGTGGTGACGCTCCTCGCGAAGCAGGTGAACGCGCCGATTCCGAACGCGAGCGAGCGCCGGCCGGGGGCGTTCTCGACGGCGGTCGATGGGGTGCTCGCGCGCATGATGGCCAAGGCTCCGGGCGCGCGATACGGCGCCGCCCTTGAGGCCGTCGAGGCCTTCAACGCGGCGCTCGAGCAGCCCCTCGTGACGCCGGCGCCGACCCCCCTCGCGCGGCTGCAAGGCGCTCAGGCGCAGGCCCTCGCGTGGCTCGACGCGCGGTGGTCTTTGCTCGATCAGAGCCTGCCTCCCGGGGTGCGCGGGTCGCGCGCGTGGCAGTGGGTCGCGCCGACGGCGCCGCGGGCGCAAAAGTGGGCCGCCGCGGGGGGCGCCTTCGCGCTGCTGTTCGGCGCGGGCCTGCTCCTGGGGCGGCCGCGGGCGCGCGCGGTGACGGCGACGGCGACGCCCAACGCGGCGGCCTCGGCGGGTGCGCCGCGGCAGGGCGAAGACGCCGGCGCGCCGCGGGTCGAGGTGCACGAACGGCTGCGCCGCTACCTCGCGTTGCCGCGCACCCAAGAGGGCATGCGCCTCGCAGAGCAGGGCGAGTACGACGACGTGGCCCGGGCCTTCGAGTCTGTCTGGAGCGAGACCCACGACGGCGTCGTCGCGTACGTGCTCGGCCGCCTCGCGGCGCAGAAGCGCAAGCACGATCGGGCGGTGTATTGGTTCGACACCACCCTCCACACCGAGCCCGCGCTGGCCGACGACCCCGAGCTCGTGCGGGCCATCGTGCGCGCCTACACCGAGGGTCGCCCCGAACCTGGCAGCGAGGCCCTCCTCGCGGGGCCGCTCGATCAATGGGCGGTGACGCCGCTCACCGACATCGCGCTCGGCGATCGCCCGGGCGAAGCGCGCACCCGGGCCGAGCGCCTCTTGCGGAGCGCGGCCTTTCAATCTCGCCTCGACCCCGAGGCCCGCGCGGTGCTGACCTTGCGCGGCGGCGAGACCTGCGAGCAGCGCCGGGTGGCCCTCGAGTCGCTCCGCACCGTCGGCACGGCCCGCGCGCTGCCGACCCTCGGGGCGCTGCGGGTCACCCGCTGCCGGGCGAGCGACCCGCGCTGCAATGTGTGCTTGAGCCCCGCCCTTGAGGGCGTCAAAGGCGCCATCCGCGCGCGGCTGACCGACGCAGGGCGCGGCTGAAACGCAGGGGTTTCGAGCGGCTCAGAGCGCGCGGGTGTACACCCGGTAGCGCTTGTAGACCTTGGCGCCCATGAGGGTGATGGCGGCGTTGATGGGGCTGTCGTCTTCGCGGGTCCATGAGAGCTCGCCCCATTGGTAGCCCTTGGCGGCGCCGCGCTTGGCGACCTCGACGTACATCGCGGCCGAGAGCATCATGTATTTTCGCACGTTGCGAAGCTCTTTTCGGATGCCGAGGAGCATCAGCCGCGCCGACCTCGGGGGCTTGTTGGCGACCTTCATGCGCCAGCCGACGCTGACCAGCGCCGAGAGCCAGTGGCTGTTGCGCTTCTCGTGGAGGATCTCGTTGAGGTTGGGCAGACAGACGCACATCGCCTGGGCCTTGCCATCGACCTCGGCGATGAACGCGAGCTCGGGGTCGAGGATGAGCGACAGGTCGTCGGCGGTCTTCTTCACCTCGGCCGGCATCGCGGGCACCATTGCCCATTTGCCATCCCAGGCGTCGTTGTAGATGTCCATGATGAGCTTGAGGTCTTCGCGCATGTTCTTCGGGTTGACCGAGCGGAGCTTGACCTCGGGCATCTGGTTGATCGCCTCGTAGGCGCGCAGGGCGCGCGGGGGGATGGCGCCCACGTCGTAGCGCCACGCGAGGAGGTCTTTCTCTTTCACCAGGCCCGCCGCGGTGGCGATGCGATCTTGCCAGCTCCGCGAGTGGGCCATGGCGATCATGGGCGGGGTGTCGAAGCCCTCGACGAGGAGGCCCACGTCTTCGTTGGCGTAGAGCGAGAAGGGGCCCATCATGCGGGTCATGCCGCGGGCCTTGAGCCACGCCGCCGCTTCGTCGAGCAGGGCCTTGCCGACGGCGTCATCGTCGAGGGTGTCGAAGAAGCCGAAGAAGCCGGTCTTCTCATTCCAGACGCGGTTGTGCTCGCTGTCGATGCTGGCGGTGCAGCGGCCCACGATCTGGCCGTCGCGGCGGGCGATGAAGTAGGCCGCCTGGGCGCGCTCGAAGAAGGGGTTCTTCTTCGGGTTCAGTCGGTCTTCGATCTCGATCTTGAGCGGCGGGGCCCACGCCGGGTCGCTCGCGAAGACGACCTCACCGGCCTTTAAGAAGTCTGCGATGTTCTGCCCGGGGTCGATGCGCGTAATCGTAATACTCATGGCGGCTACGGCGGCCGACCCTACACCCGATCAACGAACCGCTGCCACGATCGCGTGCGCGCCCTGCAACCGCGCGCGCCGGGTGTGAGGCTCGGCCGCGATCACGAGGGTTTCACCGCGCCGCGCGCGGCACCCGTCGACCTCGACGCTGCCCGCGAGCACGGTCACGCCCAGGAGGGCGTCCCACGCCGGGAGGGCCAGCCGCCCGGTGCCCGAGAGCCGCGCGACGTCGAGGAATTCGCTCTCGATCGCGCCCTCGTCGCGGCCGCAGAAGACCTCTAGAGCGGGCGGCCCCTCGCACCGCGGCGCCCCCGCGCGCACCCGCAGGTCGTCGAGAAAGCGCGCGAGGGGCGGAGCATCCCACCGCGTCACCGCGAGGGCGTGTTCGACATGGAGCGGGCGGCCTTCGCCCGCGGGCGAGGGGGTGCCGTCGGGGGCGTAGCGACGGTTCCAATCCCAATAGCGGTAGGTGACGCCGCGTTTGCCGGGCACCACCCGCTGCGGCTCGACGAGCACCAGGCCGGGCCCGATGGCGTGCGCGGTGCCCGCGTCGATGCGAAGAAAATCGCCGACCTCGCAGGGCACGAAGTTCAACAGCCCCGACACGTCGGCGCCCTGCGCGAGGCCCTCGGCCATTTGCGCCCGGGTGACCCCTTCGCGGATGCCGAGGTACACCCCCGCGCCGGGTTCGGCCGAGACCACGTACCAGCTCTCGGGTTTGCCGCTCTCGTCGCCCTTGAGCCCGACATACTGGTCGTCGGGGTGAATCTGCACCGAGAGGGCGTCGGCGGCGTCGAGGAGCTTCATCAACAACGCCGTGCCCGTGCGCCCCGCGCGGTGCTCTCGACCGAGCCACGCCGCGGGGTCTGCCGCGAGCACCTCGGTCAAGCGCCGCCCGCCCTGCGTCTCTGACGGAAAATCAGGCTCTACCGAGAGCTCCCAACTCTCGCCCACCACCGCGTAGCCGCGCCGCGCCTCGGCGATCTCGCAGTCGGCCTTGAGCGTGCTGCGCATCACCGACCCGCCCCACGGCGTGCGTGACGGCGGGGTGAAGTTATCGGCTCTCAACAACAACGGTTTCATGACAAAACCATCTTATTCGTTCGAGATGCGACGCGGCAATGTGCATCTGCGGTACGGTGCTGCGGCGATGCAGACCACACGACGGACTCTCTTGCAGATGTTGGGCGCGCTCGGCCTCGGGTCGACGGTGCAGGCCGCGGGGTGCAGCGATGATGCGCCCGCGACGGGCGGTGACGCGGGGCTCGGAGGCGACGCGGGCGGTGACGCGGGGCTCGGAAGCGACGCGGGCGATGCGGCGATGGCGAGCGATGTGCCGCCCGAGCCGACGACGCTGTTTCGCCACGGGGTCGCGAGCGGTGACCCCACCCCCGAGGCCGTCATCGTGTGGACGCGGGTCACCGCCCTCGCCGGCGCGCGGCTCGACCCGACCGTCGAAGTCCGCTACGAGGTCGCCCGCGACACGGCCTTCACGATGATGGTCACGAGCGGGGCCTTCAACACCACCGCTGAGCGCGACTACACGGTCAAGGTCGACCTCACCGGGCTCTCGCCCGCGACCACGTACTACTACCGCTTTCGCGCCCTCGGCATGGTGTCTCCCGTGGGGCGGACCCGCACCGCGCCGCGCGGCGAGGTCGCCCAGGTGCGCCTCGGGGTGGTGTCTTGTTCGAGCATGGGCCACGGGTATTTTCATGTGTATCGCAGCCTCGCGCGGCGCCTCGACCTCGACGCCATCGTGCACCTCGGCGATTACATCTACGAGTACGGCACGCGGCAATACGGCGGAGTTCGCGAGTACGACCCGCCCACCGAGATCACCACCCTCAGCGACTACCGACGGCGCTACGCGCACTACCGACGCGACCCAGACCTCCAGGCGCTGCACCAGCAGACGCCCTTTATCGTCACCTGGGACGACCACGAGAGCGCCGACAACAGCTACAGCGAGGGCGCCGAGAACCACACGCCGAGCACCGAGGGCGCGTGGAGCGCGCGCAAAGCCGCGGCCATTCAAGCGCACCGCGAGTGGATGCCCATCCGCGAGCACGAGACCCCGGGCCGCATCTGGCGCAAGCTCGCGTACGGCGACCTCGTCGATCTCATCTTGCTCGACACCCGGCTTTGGGGGCGCCCGCTCCAGGTCAACAACGCCGACGCGGGGCTCACCGACCCGGCACGGCAGCTCCTCGGGGCCGACCAGGAGCAGTGGTTCTTTCAAGAGGTCTCGACCTCGCGCGCCCGGTGGAAGGTGGTCGCCCAGCAGGTCATGATGGGCCAGCTCGTCCAGCTCCTCAACAGCGACCAGTGGGACGGCTACCCCGCCGCGCGGCAGCGCTTCTTCAGCCTCTTGCGCGCGATGATGGTGCAGAACGTCGTCGTGCTCACCGGCGACATTCACACCTCGTGGGCCATCGAGCTGACTGAAACTCCTCAAGATTCGATGAGTTACGACCCTGCCACGGGTCGCGGCGCCCTGGCCGTCGAGTTCGTCTACCCCGGGGTGACCTCGCCGGGCTTCCCGCAGGTGATCGCCAACACGGTGCTGCCGCAGGTGATGCGCGAGTCGCGGCATGTGAAGTTTGTCGACCTCGTGCGCCGCGGGTACGGCATCCTCGACATCACGCCCACGCGCTTGCAGAGCGCGCTCTACCTCCACGTCGACGGCGAGACCGCCCGCCCGAGCCCCACCGACGCGGCCTTCGCGACGGCGTGGTCGGTGGCGCACAACAGCGCCCACCTCGTGCAAGACCAGGCCGCCGCGCCCGCCCCGAGCGCCGTGCCCCCGGCGGCGCCCACGCCCTGACCCGTTGGGGCCTCGGGGCGCCCCGTCTGCGGCCGCCCTGAGACCGCGTCGTCACACGCGCCCTCGGGGCTGAAATGACTCACGTAGGGTGGGCGTCGTTTCGGGGCCGAGGCGGCTTGACCCTTGCTTCGAAACCTGACAGACCGCCGCCCAGTGATGACATTTGAGACCCTCGGCGCGCACCCTTCGCTTCGTGCCGCCCTTGATTTGCGTGGCTATTCGCAGCCAACCGCGGTGCAGGCCGCGGTTCTTGACCCTTCTAACAACGACCGTGATTTGATCGTGTCGGCTGAGACAGGCTCGGGCAAGACCGTCGCCTTTGGCCTCTCGCTCGCGCCGACGTTGCTTGGTGACCGTGATCGCTTCGACCCGCCCGCGGCGCCCGGCGCGCCGCTCGCGCTGGTGCTCGCCCCGACCCGCGAGCTGGCCCTCCAGGTGCAGCGCGAGCTCGCGTGGCTTTACGCCTCGGCGGGGCTCCGCGCGCTGTCGTGCGTCGGCGGCATGGAGATGTACCGCCAGCTCCGCGGGCTCGCCGAAGGGGTTCACCTCGTGGTGGGCACGCCCGGGCGCGTGTGCGACCACCTCGCGCGCGGCACCCTGACCCTCGCCAACCTCAAGGCCATCGTGCTCGACGAGGCCGACGAGATGCTCGACATGGGCTTCCGCGAGGAGCTCGAGACGGTGCTCGAAGCGGCGCCCAAGGCGCGGCGCACGTTGATGTTTTCGGCCACCATGCCGCCGCCCATTTTGTCGATGGCGAAGAGCTTCCTCAACGACCCCGTGCGGGTGACGGCGACCCCGGTGGCGCAGGCCCACCGCGACATCGCGTACCGCGCGCACCGCATCGCCTACCGCGAGCGCGAGCACGCCGTGGTGAACGTGCTCCGGGCCCACGACGACAGCGGCGCGGCGATCGTGTTCGCCCAGACCCGCGAGGGGGTCGGGCACCTCCACGCATCGCTCACCGAGCGCGGGTTTCAGTGCGTAGCTCTCTCGGGCGAGCTCACCCAGACCGAGCGCAACCGCGCCCTCGGGGCCCTGCGCGACGGCCGGGCCCGGGTGCTCGTGGCCACCGACGTGGCGGCCCGCGGCATCGACCTGCCCGACCTGACCCTGGTCGTCCACGCTGACCTGCCGATGAACTCCGAGGTGCTCTTGCACCGCTCGGGTCGCACCGGGCGCGCGGGCAAGAAGGGCATCGCCGTGGTGCTCGCCCCCGCCGACCGAAAGCGCTTCGCCGACCGGCTCTTCTTCGAAGCCAAGCTCCAGGTCAACTGGGAGCCCGTGCCCTCGGCCGAGTCGATCCGCGCCCGCGACACCGTGAAGATCACCGAGGTGCTCGCCGTCGGCGCCGCCGAGACCGTCGACGAAGACCGCGCCCTCGCGCGCGACCTCTTGAGCCGCATCGAGCCCGAGGCCCTCGTGGCCCAACTCGTGTCGCAGACGCGCAAGCTCTTCCCCGAGCCTGAAGACCTCCCGCTCACCAGCCAGCTCCGCGAAGAGCGGCGCTTCAACCGCGAGGGGCCGCCGGGCCGCTTCGACCGCGACGCGCGCTTCGACAAGCGCCGCCCCGGTGGCGGCTTCGATCGGCCCCCCTCGGGCGGCTTCGATCGCCCCGCGCCCCGCCGTCCGCTCAACGACGAGCGGCAGTACAACCCCGCGCCGCCCGCGCGCCCGGCCTATGAGCGCCCGTCGTTCAGGCCCCCGGCGCCGCTCCCGGGTGACGAGGCCCCGCGCCGCTTCGAGGGCGGCCAAGGGCCCATGCAGCGCCCCCCCCGCGACCCCGACAGCGAGGGCACCTGGTTCGTGCTCGATGTGGGCCGCTCAGGCCAGGCCGACCCCCGGTGGATCGTCCCCATGCTGTGCCGCCGCGGCGGCGTCACCCGCGATGACATCGGCGTCATTCGCGTCTTCGACCATGAAACAAAGGTCGAAATTCGCAACAATGTCGCGCCGCAGTTTGCGGCCAAGGTGCGGCGCCCTGACCGCGCTGACGGCAACGTGACGATCTCGCCGAGCAGCGCACCTCGGAAGAGCTTTCCTCGCAAGACGCCCTGATTTCAGGGTACTCTGTCGGCGCTCTGGGCGGGCACGCGACCGTGTGCAAGCGCGGGTGCAAAAATGCCCCTTCGGGCACTTCAAGTTCTCTACAGATGTAGTATACGGGCCCACAACAGGGTGATGACCATGAAGCGACTGGGGCGGCTTGGGGCGATCGTGATGGTGACCTTGATGGCGAGCTGTTCGCCCGAGGAGCCCACAGCGTTTGACGAAGCGGCGGCCGAGACGGGGCTCGACGCGGCGCTCGGGGCCTTGCCCGAAGAGGCGCGGGTCGCGAGCGGCGGGCCTCGGGTGGCGGCGGGCGCGTCGACCGAGGTGTGGTCGGTGACCAACGCTTGGGCCGACACCAACACCGCCGCGGCGCGCGAAGCGGGCGTGGCCTGGGGCGCGAACTCAGGCCTCTCGTGGGAGCAGAAGTTCGAGCGCTGGGTGGCGTCGGTTCGCAAGACGCCGCGCACCGGGGGCGGGTCGACCATCCAGGTGCCGACGCCTTACGGCGAGCGGGTGCTCAACGCGCCGACCCTTGAGTGCGCCGAAGTGGCGCTCTTTCTGCGAATTTCGTTCTCAAGCTGGTACCACCTGCCCTTCTTCCTCCAGGGGTGGGACAGCACCTCGCGGCAGACCCTCTACGCCGGTCACTTCGGCTTCGTGAACCGCAACGGTCAGAACGTGGGGCGCTTCCCGCTGTTTCGTACGGCGTACCGCGACCTCGAGCGCAGCTGGCGCGCGGGGCAGACGTGGCCGAGCGACGCGACCCTGCGGAAGTTCCGCCTCGGTTCAGACGACGCGGTGAGCTGGCTCGCGCCGGTGAACGGCGCGCCGGCCGGGGCCGGGGCTTATTTCGACGAGATGTTCCTCAACAAGCGCGTGGGGTATTTCGCGCGCCTGGTGCTCCTCTACTTCGGGAGCGTGAACCTCGCCGACCCGGCGAACATGTACCACGTCCAGCCTGAGGCCATCGCGCCCGGCGACCTGCTCGTCGAGCGCTGGCAGCGCCAGGGCATCGGCCATGTGATCCCCGTGGTGCGGGTGACCTCGCCCATGGCGGGTCGCTTCGCCGTCGACGTCATCTCGGGCTCGATGCCCCGCCGCCAACCCGTGTGGGACGACCCGGCCAGCGCGCGCCGTTACTTCACCCTCGCGTACACCGGCGGCGAAGGCGAAGCGAGCGACGGCACCCCCTACGCGGCCCTCGGCGGCGGCCTGCGCCGTTGGCGCTCGGCGGTGCTGCGGAGCGGGCAGTGGCAGAACGAGATCCTCGCGGCCGACCAGCCTGTGGCCATCGACGACGCCGACCACGCCGCCATCGCGGCGCGCCCCACGCGCTTCGGTGAGATCTTGGTGGTGCCGAGCGTGGCTGAGCAGCGCGAGGCGGCGCTCAACCAGATTCGCTCGGCCCGGGCCCATCTCAGAATGTACCCTGCGAGCTGCTCGGCCCGGACCCGGCGCGAAGACGGCTTTGAAGAGCTGTATCGCATCGAGCGCGAGGCCAGCGGGCGCACCCAGGCCCAGGTCGACGGGCAGTACCGCCAGCTCGAAGACCACGTCTTCGCCGAGCTCGAATACACCGCCTCGCGCACCTGCTGTTGGAACAGCTCGACCGCCGCGATGGCCGAGATCGCGCTCGATTACGCCGCCGCCGAGCAGCGCCAGAACGCCAGCCGCGGCATGTGCGCTGCGCCCACGGTCTTCAAGGCCGAAGGCGCGAGCACCGCGAGCGACGGCTACGCCCGCTGGCGCGCCCACGCCATGACCCTCGGCCGCGCCGCCGATTGGCGTCAGTGGAGCGAAGACGAGCCCTGCATGGCCCGCGGCAACACCAACGACGTCGCGACGGGCCGCGAGCCCGAGTACGTCTGCCGCTGAGCCGCGGCGACGCTTTGACCCTCCGCAGGGCCTCAGGGCCTCGCGGGGGGTCTTCGCGTTTTCACCCACCACCGCAATGCAGAGGCGCGGGGCGCTACCAGCGCATCCGGAGGGCCGTGGTCGCGCCAGATTCGACCACCAGCTGGGTCTCGTGCTCGGCGCTGCCGTCGTCTGGCACCACCCGAATGGTGTGCTCACCCGCGGGCAAGCTCACCTCGTAGAGCGGCGTGTGCCCGAGCTGCCGCGAGCCGAGAAACACCGTCGCCGGAGGGGCGTTGAGGGTGAGGTGACCCCATCCCTCCATCGGCGCGGTGCGGGGGGCCGCGGCGGGGGCCGCGTTGGCGTTGACGCTCGCGCCGGTGTTGGCGCCAGGGCGCGGGTGCTGCGGCCCGGGGTGCTGAGCGTGGCCGGGCGCCGTCGGTGCGGCCGCCTGATGGGCCACAGGGGCGGCTTGCGGGGCGCCTGGGCCCGCCGCACCGGTAGAGGCCGCCGTGGGCGCTGGCGTGGCCTGTGGCGTGACCTGGCGGGCCGTCATCGGCGCGGCCATCGGAGGCACCACCGCGGGGCGCTCACCGCCCGGGGCGGCGGTCGGGTGGCGCTTGAGGGCGTAGCTGATGCCCACCGCGGCGAGCACCGACGTGAGGGCCACACCCAAGAGCAGGGGCACGAGGCTCTTTTGCTTCAACCGCAGGCCCGAGGTGAGCCCGTGGGGCCCGACCTCGTGCTCGGGGCTGAGCGGCACCACGCTGTCGGGGCGGTCGCGCAAGAGCGCTTCACGCTCGGCCCGCTCGTTCTCGAAATGGGCGGCGAGGTGCTCGGCCATGGCGTCGTGGCCGTTGGCGCCCGCGGCGTTTTGTACAAAGGCTTCGAGGTCGCGGGCCAGGTCGAGGCCCGAGGCGTAGCGCTCGCTCGCGTCGCGGGTCAGGGCCCGCATGATGATGGTCTCGAGCTCGGCGGGGTACGAGGCCCGCAGCGAGGTCGGCAGGGGCACCGCGTCGTGGAGCACCGCGGCGAGCGATTCGGCGTCGCTGCCGCGGCGAAAGAGCCTGCGGCCGAGGGTGATCTCCCACAAGACGACCCCGAGGGCCCAAAGGTCGACCCGGGGGGTGACGGGTTCGCCCCGGGCTTGCTCGGGGGCGAGGTAGGCGGGCTTGCCCTTGATCTCGCCGGTGCGGGTAAACTCGCCCTCTTGTTCGGCGGGGCGCGCGATCCCAAAATCGAGGATCTTCGTCACGCCCGTGTAGAGGACGAAGAGGTTCTGCGGAGAGACGTCGCGGTGCACCACCGAGAGGTCGCTCCCGTCGGCGTCGCGGAGGGTGTGCAGCGCGTGTAGCCCGCGGGCCGCGTCGGCCACCACCCGGGCCGCGAGGACGGGCGCGAGGCCCCCCTTGCGTGAGGCCCGCTCGGCGATGGTCGAGAGGGGCTGCCCGTGGAGGTACTCCATCGCGAGGTAGCACGAGCCCTCGGCCTCGCCGAAGTCGAACACCTGGCACACGTACGGGTCGACCACCTGGGCGGCGATGCGCGCCTCGCGGCGAAACATCTCAACGAATTTTCGCGACTGCGCCACATCGGTGTGAATGACCTTGACGGCGACCCACTTGCGGAAGTCTTTGCCCGAGCGAAAATCGGCGAGATACACCGCGCCCATGCCGCCGCTGGCGACGTGAAAGCGCAGCGCGTAGCGCCCGAGGTGCCGACCGCGGATCACCGACGGCCCCGCGGGCCGATCGACCACGCCGCTGAACTTCACCGCCTCAGGAGGCGACGCGGTGACACCCGAACGCGAAGAGGCCGACGCGGTGCTCATGACCCGGGCTCCATCGTAGCAGGGCTCTGCGTGATGGGTACGAACTCGATCACATGAAACTCAACCCTGCGATTCTGCGCGCGGGCGCGGCTGCTGCGGCCGGGCTGCACCGGGCGGGTCTCGCCGAGCCCGACGGCTTCGAGCCGCGCGGCCTCGACCCCCCCCGCGATGAGGGCCTCGCGCACCCGCTCGGCGCGACGGTTCGACAGGGCCATGTTGAAGTCGTCGTTGGCCACGTCGTCGGTGTGGCCCTCGATGCGCACCCGGCGCAAGGTGCGGTCGGCCCGCATCGCGTCGGCCATGGCGGCGAGCACGGGGTTGCTGCGCGGGAGGATGCTGTCGCGGTTGGTGGCGAAGAACACCGGCCTGAGGATGCGGATCACCGCGCCCTCGATGCGCACGAGGCCCGGGCAGCCGTTGCGGGTGGGGTCGGTGCTCGGGGCGCCCGCGCGGTCGGGGCAGCGGTCGCTCGCGTCGGGCACGGCGTCGCTGTCGCGGTCGGGCAGGGGGCAGCCCGGGTGGGCGGGGTCGGGGTGGGCGCCGCGCGGCACCGCGGGGCACTGGTCGCGCGAGTCGGTGACCCCGTCGGCGTCGGTGTCGCTGTCGGGGCAGCCGGGGCGGTTGGGGTGCGGCGAGCTCCCCGAGGGCACCGTGGGGCACACGTCATCGGGGTCGAAGACGCCGTCGCGGTCGGAGTCTTCAAACGGACACCCCGGGCGGTTGGGGTCGGCGTGCTCGCCCGCGGGGATGTCAACGCAGCGGTCGTCGGGGTCGAAGACGCCGTCGCCGTCGTGGTCGGGGCGCGGGCAGCCCGGGCGGCCCGGGTCGGGGGTGGGCCCGGCGGGGATGTCAGAGCATCGGTCGTCGGCGTCGAGCACGCCGTCGTTGTCGCGGTCGGGCGGCAACACCGGCGGCAGCGGCGGCGGGCGCCGGAAGGGCCGCCAGGTGACCCCGATGCTCGCCGACCAGAGCTGCGCGTCGCTTGGAAAATCTTGTGAATTCGCGAAGATCCGAGCGTACCTGACCCTCGGCCCGAAGGCCACGCTGCGGGTGAGCCCGAGCTCGACGCCGACCCCGCCTTCGAGGGCCGGGCGGTTGAGCGCGCCGGTCGACGCGAGGCCCCCGTTGGCGTCGAAGGTGAGCCAGAGGTTTTGCCGCAACTGGGGCTCGACGCGCAGGCCCGCGAGGCCGAGGTGGGCCTGGCCGTTGCCTTCGCCCGCGGGCGCCCACCAGGTCGCGTACGACACCTGCACCGCGAAGGGGTTGGCGAAGCCCCAAGCCCCGCGCACCGCCGCGTTGACGACGCCGCTGTACCCCATGCTCTCGCGTTGAAACGACGACAGCATCGTGCCACCCCCGAGCTCGCCCCGCAGCGCGAACCCCGTCGGATTCTCGGCACGGAGCGCCCCCGGCAGCAACAGCACCGCGGCTGAAATCAACCGGCGCGTCACGGGCCGTAGACCCGAGCGACGCCCGCCGACGAGATTGCGCTGCTTGCCCTTCACGCGGTTGACCTTCTTGGCACTGACGATGACCCTCAGGGCGCCACGCGAGAGGCCCCTCGCGCGCGAGAGAAAACCTCGAAGACCATGGGCCGTCATTTTCGTACCACAGTCGCCGCGACGGTGATGCCACTCTGAACAATCCGCCATCTCGCGGTGTCTCGGTTTTGTACATCGCCCTGCCGCGCGCTGCGCGAGGTGCCTCGCGCCTGAGGGGGTCTTGGGAGTAAAAGGCCCGACGCGATGGCAGAGCAGGGCAACGGGGGCTTCGACGCGGAGCTCAAGCGCATCGAGCAGGCCATTCGGTGGCGTCTCGTGCTGGGGCGCTTCGCCGACGATCGCTTGGGGCTCGCGCGCTTCGGCGGGGCCTCGGGGGCTGAGGGCGAGGGGGGCGACAGGGGCGACGAGGGCGACGGGGGCGACGGGGGCGAGGGGCCTGCGGGCGCGCGTCGCTCGCTCGGGGCGCTCCTGGGCGAGGCGGGCGCGCTCGACGTGCCGCTTGAGTACCTCTACGACCGGGCCTTCGCGCAGCGGAGCCATCGGCAGGGCAGCGTCGGGCCTTCGCACGGGCTCTCGGTGCCCATGTGGATCAAGAACGTGAGGAGCCTCTTCCCCGCTGAGGCGGTGCGGGTCATGGAGGATGACGCGCTCACGCGGTACGGCCTTGAGGAGCTCATCACCGACCCTGAGACCTTGCGTCGCGCCGAGCCTGATGAGGCGCTCCTCAAGACCATTCTTCAGTTCAAGCATCGCATGAAGGGTGAGGTTCTCGAGATCGCCCGGGGGATCGTCGCGGCGGTGGTGCGGCAGCTCACCGAGCGCCTCGAGACCGAGTGCTTGCCGAGCCTTCACGGGGTTCACGACCCCGAGGGGCGGCCGCCGCGGCGCACGTTTCGTAACGTCGATTGGCACAAGACCGTGCGCAAGAACCTCGGTCACTACGACCCCGAAGCGGCGCGGCTCGTGGTCGAGCGTTTGTATTACCGCCATCGGCAGCGGCAGCGGAGCCCCTGGCACATCATCGTGAGCGTCGATCAGTCGGGCAGCATGACCGACTCGCTCATCCATGCGGCGGTGATGAGCGCGATCTTCGCGTCGCTCCCGTCGGTGCGGGTGAGCCTCGTCTTGTGGGACACCCGCGTCGTCGACGTCTCGCACCTGGCCGCTGAGCCGCTCGAAGTGTTGATGTCGTGCCAGCTCGGCGGCGGCACCGACATGCTGCCTGCTCTCAGCTACGCGGCCGGCCTCGTGCAAGAGCCGCGACGGAGCCTTCTCGTGCTGATCAGCGACTGGTTCATCGGCGACGCCCAGGCGCCTTGCCTCGCGCTGGCCCAAGAGCTTCACGCCTCGGGGGTGACCTGCATCGGCCTGAGCGCCCTTGATGCCGCGTGTCAGCCCGTCTACGACGCGTCGTTCGCGCAGAAACTCGCTGGCTGTGGCTGGTTCGTTGCGGCCTTGACCCCCCAGCGGCTCGCAGAGCACGTCGGCAAACTGCTCTTGTGACGGAGTGTCGCGCACTTGATGTAGAGTGCCGCGCTGAAGGGCGATGCTGCCAACCGAGACTGACCCATCTCCGCAGTCGTTGGGGCGCTTTCAGCTTGTTGAGCGCCTCGGTGAGGGCGGCATGGGCATCGTCTGGCGGGGGGTTGACCAGGCAAGCGGGCTTGGGGTCGCGGTCAAGACCGTGCGGGTGCCCTCGGCGGGGCTGGTGGCGGGCATTCGCCGCGAGGTGCTCGCGCTGCGCCGCCTGCGGCACCCGGGGGTGGTTCGCATCGAAGAGGTAGGCCTCAACGAGGGGCTGCCCTGGTACGCGATGGAGTTCGTCGAAGGCGCGACGCTCCGTCAGTGGATCGAGGCCCTGCGCGACGCCGAGGGCCGTGCGCCGGTGGCGGCGCCCTTGCGCGACGCGAGCACGATGGAGCACCCGCGGCCCGACCCGGCGCTGACGGGCCCTGAGGGCGACGCCCCGCCGAGGGCGCTCGTGGCCGCCCCGAGCGAGACCTTTTTGCGCGCGGTGTTGCGGGTGTTTCGCGCGCTCTGCGTGCCGCTCGGGTTTGTGCACGGGCAGGGCATCGTGCATCGCGATTTGAAGCCCAGCAACGTGATGGTGCGGCCGAGCGGGCAGCCCGTGTTGATGGATTTCGGCATCGTGTCGCGGGTCGAGGGCCCGGCGGGGCGCGAGGTGGTCGACGTGGGGCAGCACCTCGTGGGCACCACGGCGTACATGGCGCCTGAGCAGTTCTTGGGCGAACGGGTTGATGCCCGGGCCGACCTCTATGCGCTGGGGTGCATGCTGTTTGAGGCCTTCGCGGGGCGCACGCCCTTCGAGGCGCGGAGCAGCCTGGAGCTGGTCGGGATGCTGTTGTTGATGCCGGTTCCGCGGCTGTCGAGCGTGATGGCGGGGGTGCCCGAGGGGCTCGACGCCCTGGTCGCGCGGCTGCTGGAGAAGGAGCCGCGCCGTCGCTTCGCGCACGCCTACGATGTTGCGCGGGCCATCGACGCCTTGGGCCTCTTCGAAGACGCGGCGCCGCTCGCCGAGGCCGACGTCTCGCCCTCGGCGTACTTGTACCGCCCGGCCCTGGTGGGCCGCGAACCACAGCTCGACGCGCTCAAAGCGCGCTTTCATGCGCTCACCGACGAGGGCCGCGGGGCGTGCGTGCTCCTCGGGGGCGAGAGCGGCGTGGGCAAGACCCGCCTCGCGGGCGAGATCGCGCGGCAGGCCGCGGTGGCGCGGGTGCTCGTGGTGGCCGGCGAGTGCGTGCCCATGACCCGCCCCGAGTCTGTGCTGAGCGACGAGCCCTCGCCCGCGGGCTTCGGCAGCGCGCACGCGACGCCCGCGGTGTCGCAGGTGGTGCGGGCCACGGGGCTCGACCGCGGCGTCTCGCGCGGGGCGGCGTTTCACCCGCTGCGGGCGCTCTTTCAGTCGCTCGGCGATCGCTGCCGGGCCCAAGGGCCTGAGCTCACCGAGGCGCTCCTCGGGCCCCGGGCGTGGGTGCTCGCGCCCTACGAGCCCGGCCTCGCGCGGGTGCCTGGGGTCGAGCGGTATCCGATGCCGCCCGAGCTGCCCTCGACGGCGGCGCGGCGGCGGCTCCTCGACGCGGTGCTTGAGACCCTCTCGGCGCTCTCGAAGCGCGAGCCGGTGCTCATCGTCCTCGATGACCTTCAGTGGTCAGACGACCTCACCCTCGCGGTGCTCGCGGCGCTCACGCCCCAGTGGCTCGCGGCGAACCGTGTGTTCTTCCTCGGCACCTTTCGGAGCCGCGAGGCCGACGCGGTCTTGCGGCGGGTGCTGAGCCTCGACGCGGTCGAGCTCATGAACGTCGAGGGCCTCGACACGGGCGACGTCGCGAGCCTCGTCTGCGACATGCTGGCCTTGCCCGAGGCGCCACCGACCTTGCTCGCGCACCTTCAGACCCAGTCGCAGGGCAACCCCTTCTACGTCGCCGAGTTTCTGCGCATGGCCGTGGCCGAGGGCATCATCGGTCGCGCCCGCGCAGGGCGGTGGGAGATCCCGAGCGAGGCGTCGCGCTTTCCGGCGGTGTCGGGACTTCGCGCGCTGGTGGGGCGGCGCATGCAAGGGCTCTCGCCCGAGAGCCGGGCCCTCGTGAGCGCGGCGGCGGTGCTCGGGCGCGAGGCCGACGTCGAATTCTTGGGCGAACTCGCGAGCTTGTCTGAACCCGAGTGGCTCGACGCGGTGCGCGAGCTCATGCAGCGTCAGGTGCTCGAAGAGGCCGCCGAGAGCCGGGTTCGCTTCGTGCACGACAAGCTCCGCGAGGTGGCCTACGCGGGGCTCGACCCGGCGCGCAAGGTGGCCCTTCACAAGATCGCCGCCGAGCGCCTGGTCGCCCGCTACGGCGAGACGCCCCTCGCGCCGCTCTTCTACCCCGATTTCGCCCATCACTTCGACGCCGCCGGGGTGGCCGACGAGGCCGCGCGGTGGGCCTCCCGGGCGGGGCAATTCGCGTACGCCAATGGCGCCTTCCCTGATGCGATGCGCTACTTCGAGCGGGCGCTTCGGGGCGCCTCGCTCGACGCCGTCGAGGCGCTGCACCTCCGCTGGCAAGCGGGCGACGCGGCCTTCGCCGTGGGCGAGCTCGGGCGGGCCACCGAGCACCTCCAGGGTGTGACCGCGGCCTTCAACGAGGCCGTGCCCGACAAGCCCCTCGCGCGGGCCTGGTACCTCGTTCGTCACGTGGGCGAGCTCGTCTGGCGCCGCACCTTCTCGCCGCGACCGCGGGCCCTCGACGCGCGGCAGCGCGAGGCCCTGACCCTCGCCTCGCTCTCGGCGGGCCGGTACTCGAACGTCTGCATCTACCGCAGCGACGGCTTCGGTGTGCTCGCCGGCAGCCTCGCGGCGTCGAACCTCGCAGAGCGGGCAGGCGAGGCCCACATCGACGCCCTCGGCGCCCTCGGGTACGCCCTCGGCACCCTCGGGCTGCACCGCGCCGCCGAGCGCTCGTTCGCCCACGCCCGGGCCACCCGCGACCGCTACGACGCCGCCCAGAGCGCGGGCGAGCCGGTCTCGATGTGGCGCGGACACGGCGCCCACCTCGTGCTCGAGACCACCTACCGCCTCGCGCGCAACGACCTCACCCGCGCGACCTCGCTCTGCACCGAAGGGCTCGCCGTCACCCGCGGCAAAGGCGACCGCCTCGACGAGGCCCTCTTCGAGTCGCTCTACGCCGCCATCGACTTCTACGAGGGGCGCTTTCTGCGGGGACACTCGCGCTTCGTGCGGGCCCTCGAGGGCCTCGGCGACGACCTCCTCGGGCAGCGGCTGCCCTTCGTCGCGAGCGATGTTCAGCTCTTGGTGCTCCTCGATCGGCGCGACGCGGTGGCCCAACGCCTGGTCGACCTCGTCGCGGTGAAGCCCCGCGGCGATCGGCTCATCGACTCGATGGTGGCCGCGGCCCGAGCCCTCGCCCATCACTGCCTCGGCGAGCACGCTCCGGCCCTCGAACAGGCCGCCGAGGCGGTGCGACACTGGCCGCACCCGCTCGCCGTGCCCCCGACGGCCCACATGCTCTACACCGCGCTCTTGCCCGTGTACGAGCACGCCTGGCGGGGGCACGCGTCGCACGCGAACGCCTCGGCCCTGGCCAAGCTCGCCCGCACCGCCACGCGCTGGGCGCAATCGACCCGGGTGGGGCGGGTCTTCGCCCTCCGCGCCGCCGGCCTCGCGGCGATGACCCGCGGCGACCGCGCCGAGGCGACCCGGGCCTGGCAGCACGGCCTCTCGCTCGCGCGCGACGACCGACAGCGGCACGAGCAACGGCTGCTCTCGCGTCACCTCCTCGACACCGGCCGCATCGGCGAGGCCGAGCGCCAGGCCATCGCGCGGAGCCTCGCCGTGCTCGACGACCTCATCGCCCGCGACGACGTGCCCGAGGTGATCAGCGTGGCCTCAACGACGCCCCTGCTCGACCCCCCAAGCCTCTCGAAGGACGGGCGGGAGCTCAAAGAGCGACGCGCGGGCTGAGCCCTCAAGGCGGGTCAGGCGGCGCACCCAGCGAAGCCCGACATACGTGCCAAGATGTGCCAGTGCAGGCACACTTTGCCGAGCCTCGTCGCGGCGGTCGAGGTAGAAGTCGGCGAGCGAGAGGGCGCACCCCCCGAGGGCGCCCACGAGGCGCGGGGGCGGCGCGATCTGGAGGGTGGCGCGGGTGCCGGGGTCGAGCAGGCGGTGCATGAGCACCTGGGGCACGGCGGTGCGCAAGACGGGCACCCGGAGGGTGTCGGCGAGGGTGCCTTGCAGGGCGCGGGTGAGGGCGACGCCGGGGGCGCTGGGGGCGGCCTGGTGGGCGACGATGGCGTGGTAGAGGGCCTCGCTCTCGGCGCGGGTGTCGGGCAAGAGGGCCTCGTCGATGCCGAGGAGGGAGCCCGTGACGCGCCAGGCGTGGTGGTACGCGTCGAGGTCGTCGGTCGAGAGCGAGAGGCCGAGGCGGGCCCAACTGCGGCGGATCACATGGTCGAAGGCGATGAGCGTGAAGGCCAGGTCTTCTTGGTTGATGGGGAGGCCCCAACGGGCGGCGTCCCACGCTTGTTGGGCGAGGAGGGTGGTGAGGCGGTCGGGCGGGCCCTGCGGGGCGAGGGCGGGGTCGAGGCTGACGAGGCGTCGCATGGCGGCGTGGAGGAGCCTGACCTTTTGCACCACCCGCACCCCGCGGCCGCCAGGCGCGAGGCCCCCGGGCGCCAAGACCTCGACCACCATCTGGGCCGTCTCGTAGAGCCGTCGGCGGGTGTGGAGCGTGAGCGCCTGGGTCAAGCCCAGCACCCGCGCCCCGTCGGCGAGGGCATAACACTCGGGCAAGGCCGCGCAGAGGAGCGACGCGAGCCCGAGCACCCCGTGCCGCATGAACACCCGTGAGGCGTGCGCGATCTTCGCCGGGTCGGCCCACCCCGGCAGGTCGTCGCTGCAATCGAAGTACCGCAACGCCTCAGCCGGGAGCGCCTCGCGCGGCACCGCCGCGGCCCCGAGCCTGCGGTAGAGGGCGTTGAGCGCGCCGATGGCGTCGTCTCGGCAGAGCGCCTCGATGGCGGCGTCTGCCGCAGGGTCGCCCGAGTGTCGCCACGACGCGAGCCAGTCTCGTGAGAAGGCCATAGGGGTGATACCTCCGATGTGCGATCAGTCGAATGAGGCGCGCTCGCCCCTTCGCAAGTGACAGATTGTGACGTACTGCCCCGTCGGTGTCTGACCTGAAATCGTCAGAGCCCCCGTCGCGGGCGCGTCTGGTCTTGGGCCTCGGCGTGGCCGTGCTCGCGGTCTCGTCGGCCGCCCTGTGGATCCGCATGGCCCACGCGGGGCCTGTCACCATCTCGTTCTGGCGTCTGGCCTGGGCCTCGGTGCTCCTCGGGCCCGTGACGGTGCCCGCGGCCCGCGACGCCCTGCCGACCCTGCGCCGCGGCGACCTCTGGCGCCTGCCCCTCGCGGGGCTCTGCCTCGCCCTGCATTTCGCCCTGTGGATCGCCTCCCTCGCTCCCGCCTCGCCCTACGCGACGAGCGTGGCCGCGAGCGCCTCGCTGGTGGCCCTGCACCCCGTGCTGGTCGCCCTGGTCGGCGCGAAGGTCACTGGGCAACATGTGCCAAAGAGCGCCATGGTTGGCATCGCGCTCGCCCTCGTCGGGGCCGCGGTGATCGCCGCGGGCGACGCCTCGGGGGGGCATCACCGCGCGGTGGGCGACCTCTTGGCGGTGCTCGGCGCGGTGGCCGGGGCGGGGTACTTCCTCTTGGGCGCGTCGCTGCGCGCTCGCGTGTCGCTGCGTGCGTACATGGGCCCGGTGTACGGCGCGGCGGCGGTGTGTCTGGGCCTCATGGCGTGGCTCGTGGGCGAGCGGCTGTGGGTGCCGTGGCGCGAGCACGGGCTCTTCGTCGCGATGGCGGTGGGGCCGATGATCGTGGGGCACGGGCTCCTCAACTGGGCGCTCGGGTATCTGCCTGCGTGGGCGGTGAGCGCGGTGATCCTCGCCGAGCCCTTCGCGAGCGCGGTGCTGGTGTTCGCGGTGCTGCGCGAGCGCCCGCCCGCGGCGGCGGTCTTGGGGGCGGCGACGGTGGTGCTGGGGCTGGTGCTGGTGCTCCGCGCAGACGCCCGGCGCGCCGCCGGGGGCGCCGCATAAGCCTTGAAAAGATGGGGAATTTGAGGCACTCCGAGGGCATGGGCTTTTTGCGAAAGGGGGGCGCGATGGGTGAGAAACGGGTGACCCACCGATGGGTGTTGGCGTCGCTTGGGCTTGCGGTCTTTTCTTTGGGCTGTGACGGCGAATCGGTGGTCGGCGGGCCGCTCGACGGCGGGCGCGCCGACGTGAGCGTCGACCTCGGGGTGAGCGACCTCGGGGCGCTCGACGCCGACCTCGACGCGGGCGACACGGGCGGCGGCGACGCAGCCGATGTGGTCGATGCGGCCGAGGCGGGCGACGTCGGGCCGAGCGGCTGCGCCCGCAACGACGACTGCGCGAACAGCCCCGACGGGCGGGTGTGTGACCTGATGACCGGGCGCTGCGTGGGATGCGTCGCGACCAACGACACCTGCCCGAACGAGCAGCACTGCGACCCGGTGACCTCGCGCTGCGTTGCGGGGTGCCGCAACGACGAGGGATGCGTCTCGCCTGGAGGCGCCGACGGCGGCGTCGCGTCAGGGCACTGCGACACCGCCACCAACAGCTGCGTCGCGTGCGTCACCGACGCGCACTGCCCGAGCGGGCGGCTCTGCCGCGGCAACGTGTGCGTGGCGGCCTGCTCGGTGAACGGGTGTCCGACGGGGCAGAGCTGCTGCGAGGGCGCGTGCGTCGACGTGACCACCAACACCAGCGCGTGCGGCGGCTGCGGCGTGACCTGCACCTCGCCCAATGCCACCGCGGCCTGCGCCGAGGGCATGTGCGGCGTCGGGGCCTGCGCCGAGGGCTACGCCAACTGTGACGGCGCGGGCAACACGGGCTGCGAGGTCGACACCCGCACCAGCGCCGAGCACTGCGGCGGTTGCGGCCGCTCGTGCCCGGCGGTCACCAACGCGGTGGCCACCTGCGCGGGCGCCATGTGCGGCTTTCGCTGCGCCGACGGGTTCGGCGATTGCGACGGCGACCCCACCAACGGGTGCGAGACCGACGTGCGCAGCAACGCGGCCAGCTGCGGCGCGTGCATGCAACAGTGCGCGATGCCCAGCAACGGCAGCCCCGCGTGCACGGCCGGGCGCTGCGTGGTCGGCGCCTGCAACGCGGGCTACGGCGACTGCGACGGCGACGCGAGCAACGGCTGCGAGACCGACACCAACGCCACCGCGCGGCACTGCGGTCGCTGCGGCAACGCGTGCGAGGTGGGGCAGGTCTGCAACGCCGGGCGCTGCGAGATCCCGTGTCCGCGGGGGCTCACCAACTGCAACGGCGAGTGCGTCTCGCTGGCCTACGATCCGCAGAACTGCGGGCGCTGCGGCAACGCCTGCGCGGGGGGCGCTCTCTGCGGCAACAGCGTGTGCGTCCAGACCTGCGGCGCGGGTCAGACGACGTGCTCGGGCGGCTGCACGAACCTCCAGAACGACGTCAACAACTGCGGCGCCTGCGGCACCGTCTGCGCGGCCGGGCAGCGCTGCGTGAGCGGCGCGTGCGTGGTGGTCTGCCAGATGGGGCAGCAGGAGTGCGGCGGCACCTGCGTCAACACGAGCACGAGCCTCCAGCACTGCGGCACCTGCAACAACGTGTGCGGCCCGGGCGAGCAGTGCATGAGCGGCCGCTGCACCCTCACCTGCCGCGCGCCGCAGGTGGTGTGCGGCAACGAGTGCGCTGAGCTCTCGCGCGACCCCAATCACTGCGGCGCGTGCGGGCGTCAGTGCCCCACGGGCTGCTTCGACGGCGCGTGCGCGCGGGTCGACACCCTCGAAGCGGGCGATTTCAACAACTGCGCGCGCTACACGAGCGGGCGCGTCTTCTGCTGGGGGCGGCATCAGAGCAACAGCTCGGCCACAGCGGGGATGCTCACCTCGTCGGGCGGGTCGTACGGGCACCGCGCCACCGCGACGCAGCTCCTCGCGCCCAACGGCACGCCGCTCGAAGCCGTGGCCGAGGTGGCCCTGGGGAGCTCGCGCGGGTGCGCCCGCATCGCCACGGGCGAGGTGTACTGCTGGGCGATCAGCACGCCCCTCGCGCTGGTGAACGGGCTGCCGCCGGTGCGCCAGATCTCGGGCCGCGCGACGGTCTTCACCGCCGTCGGCAACGACGGCCGAATCTACACCTGGGACGGGCTCCCGCGCGCCACCACGGCCCCCGCGCTGACCCCCGCGGTGACCCTCGCGGGCCCCGTGGCCGAGGTCGTCTCGGGCGGCGCCTTCACCTGCGCGCGGCTCACCGACCGGCGGGTCCAGTGCTGGGGCACGGGCACCTCGGGGCAGCTCGGCAACGCGGCCTCGCTCACCAGCGCCACGCCGGTGTTCGTGTCGAACCTCACCGACGCCGAGGCCATCACCGCGGGCTCGGCCTTCGCGTGCGCGCGCCGCACGAACGGCGCCGCGGTGTGCTGGGGCGCCAACAGCGACGGCCAGCTCGGTGACGGCACCGTGACGGCCCGCAACGCGCCCGTGGCGGTGATGGGCCTCACCGGCGTGACGGTGCTCCGCGCGGGCCTGCGTCACACCTGCGCGGTCTTGACCGACGGCTCGGCGCGCTGCTGGGGCGACAACGCCTCGGCCCAACTCGGCGACGGCACCACCACCGACCGCCCGGCGCCGGTGATGGTGCCCGGGCTCCTCGGGCGCCAGCTCAGGCTCGCCCTCGACGACCACCACACCTGCATCGTGAGCGAAGACCGCCGGGTGGCGTGCTTCGGCGCCAACCACTTCGGCGAGGCCGGGGGTGACACCGAGCTCGTGACCACGCCGCGCCCGGTGCTCTACAACGGCGCGCCCCTCACGGGCATCGTCTCGGTGCAATCGGGCCGCGCCATCAACGGCGCGCTGATGGCCACCAACCACTCGCGCTGCGCCCTCCACGGCGACGGCCGGGTGTTCTGCTGGAGCGCCAGCAACAACACCAACACCGCGGGTCAGCTCGGCATCGGCTCGACGGCCACGCCGGTGACGCCGACCCTGGTCTCGGGGCTCACCGACGCCACGGCCCTCGCGATGGGCTCGCTCCACGCGTGCGCGATCCGTCGCGACCGCTCGGTGGTGTGCTGGGGCTCGAACGCCCAAGGGCAGCTCGGCGACGGCACCAACACCAACCGCACCGCGCCTGTGGCGGTGACCGGGCTCACCGACGTGGTCGAGCTCCGCACGGGCGATTTTCACACCTGCGCGCGCCGCGGCGACGGCACCGTCTGGTGCTGGGGCTACAACTACTACGGCGAGCTCGGCAACGGCACCATGGTCGACCGCAACACCGCCGCCGCGGTGATGAACCTCGCCAATGTCGTGCAGATCGCCGCGGGGTCGAACTTCAACTGCGCCCGGCTCAGCAACAGCCAGGTTCACTGCTGGGGCCGCAACCTGGAGCTTCAGCTCGGCGACGGGTTCCGCACCAACCGCTCGCTCCCGTACCCTGTGCAGGCGGCCAACGCGACGCCCTCGGTGCCGGTGATCCAGAGCGGCTTCACCAGCCTCGACTGCGACTACCAGCGCTGCTACGGCCGCCTCACCGACGGCTCGATGCTCGCCTGGGGGTGGACGTACCCCTTGCGCACCACGGTGCGACCCGAGCTCGCGACGGTGACCCTCAACCGCCGCGTGTCGGTCTTCGGCGAGCCCATCGACACCGAGTGCGAGCTCCGCACCGACGGCATGACCTACTGCCGCGGTCGCAACGAGTTCGGCCAGGTCGGCGTCGGCCGGGCCAGCCTCACCGAGGCCGCCTATGCGCCCCTCAGCAACCGCTTCTCGGCGGTGAACCTCGGCCGCGGCTACGGCAGCCCCTGCGGCGTCGAGCAAGGCACCGGCCGCGTGCTCTGCTGGGGCTGGGCGGGCTTTAGCAACCTCGCCTCGGTCGGCGCCACCGGCCTCTCGACCCGCCCGTACGAAGTGCTCATGCCCTGACAGCCCAGGCGCCCAGGCCCCGTTGTGCGCGCACCCCAAGGCGTGCACAGCGGGCTGCGGTCTGAAACATTGACCCGCCGGTCGCGGTGTCTACTCGACAGCGTGTTCAAGACGTACTAACCGCCGTGAGACGATGAAGAACGTCGTCACGGGGTTGTACACCTACGCCGAGTTCGGGCTGGTTCTGACGAGCTTTCTGCCCATCATGGCGGTGGCCCATCACCTTCACCGTGGCGACCCGACGCAGCGGGTGCCGGGTCGGTGGATGCGTCGCCTCGGGCGCACCGCCGGGCGGCTCCAGTGGCTGTGGGACTTTCACATCGAGGGCGAGGCCCCGGCCGACATTCAGAAGCGGGCGTACGTGGTGGTGGCCAACCACGAGTCAACGGCCGACCCGTTCTTGCTCTCGTGGCTCCCGTGGGACATGCGCTGGGTCGCGAAGGAAGAGCTCTTCAAGCCGCCGATGGTGGGGTGGGCGATGCGCTGGGGGGGCGACATCCCGCTGCGGCGCGGCGACGGCGAGAGCGTACGGCAGACCATGACCGAGTGTGAGCGGGCCCTCGCCGGAGGCATCTCGGTGATGATGTTCCCCGAGGGGACGCGCTCGAAGGACGGGTCGCTCCTGCCCTTCAAAGACGGCGCCTTCAGGCTGGCCATCGAAGCGAAGGTGCCGGTGCTCCCGCTCGCCATCGCGGGCACCCACGCGATGCGCCCGAAGAACTCTAGCTGGTTCGGCCGCGCCAAGGCCGGCGTCAAGGTGCTCGACCCCATCGCCACCGATGCGATGACCCTCGATGACCTCCCGCGGCTCCGCGAGCAAGCCCGCAGCGCCATCGGTGCGGTGCTGCCCGACCTGCGCACCCGTTACGGCGCCCGCTGACCCTCAGTGCTCGGGCGCGTCACCCGCCGCGGCGCGCCGCGCGGCCTTCTTCTCTGCGCCGAACAGCGACTTGAAGGCCCCCGTCGCGCCGTCATCTTCGGCCGCCCGCGCGGCGCGCTTGTAAGCCGAGAACGCCCGCACCCACGGGAGCACCAGCGCGTCACGCGCCGTTCGGGCCTCGTCGACCTTCTCTTGCTGCTGGGCCGCCCGGGTCAGCGCCGCGGTGACGCCCCGCGCGGCCGCGAGGGCCTCTTTGAGCGCCTTCTTCGAGGCCGCACCGAGCTTGCGGCGCCCGAGCGAGTGCGACAGCCGGTTGATGATCTTCACCTCTTCGGCGTAGCCCGCGCGCTTCACCTCAGCGGGCGAGCCCACCCCGAGACCTCGAAACGGGTTGGCTCTCGGCTGGCCGTCACCCACCAGGGTCGTGGCCAGCGCCTCGACCGCGTCGTCTTGCGTGAGGTCAGCTTCAGCCAGCGCCTCTGTGACCGACGAGAGGGTCGCCTCGGCCTGGTCTAGCTTCGCCTGGGCGCGGCTCAATTGCTCATGCACCCGCGCAAAGGCCGTACGCTTCGACTTCAGGTTTTGATGGTCGGTGTGCGCCGCGCGCGCGAGCACCAGCTTGCCGACCTCGATGCGCTGAACATGATTGTCGGCTTGTAGTGTGGCCATAACCGGTACCCCCCTCAGAGGCTCGTGAACATACACCAAACGCTTGCTCACTAAGCAGATTTCGAAATCATCGTCGCCGCAATGCAGGCCCAACTTGCGCGCGACGATGACGTCGCTGCCAGAGTGCAGAGGGCGTACAGTCGCGACGAGGGCGTCGCCGCGGCGGCGCACGAGCGGAGCGCCCCCAACGGAGCCGTCGTCGCGTCGATTCAACCGCTGCGCGCGGCCGACGATGCGTTCGGTGCGGCGCGGCGAGGGTGACGACGCAGCGACGGCGCAGACCCGCTCAGGATTGGGGCTCCGAGGTCGCGGGCCCGAGGCAAGAAGCGACGAGGTCGGGGGCGAGCCGGGCGCCGCGGGCGAGGGTGCGCTGAACCTCGGCGGTGACCCGCGCGGCGTGTGCGCGCTGGGCCTCGCTGCGACGGGCGGCGGCGGCGAGGGGCACGCGCATGCGCTCGTTCGCGGCGAGGCGCCCGGCGTTGCGAGAGAGGAAGTCCCAGTACATGGGCGTGACCGGGCAGGCGCGGTCGCGCGCTCGGCCCGAGGGGTCGAACTGACAGCCCTCGCAGAAGTCGCTCATCCGGTCGAGGTAGGCGGCGCCCGAGACGTAGGGCTTGGTGGTCATGCAGGACCCCGCGCCGAAGGTGCCCATGGCCAACACGTTCGGCTCGACCACCCAGTCGTACGCGTCGACGAAGCCGTACCAGAACCACTCGGTGAGCGCCCGCGGAGAGACGCCGACGAGGGTGGCGAGGTTCGACAGCACCATCAGGCGCTCGATGTGGTGGGCGTATCCGTCGCGCCAGACCCGGTCGACCGCGGTGTCGAGGCAGCGGAGCCCCGACGGAGCGCCGCCGCGCCACGCCTCCGGGAGGGGCTCGACGGCCTCGCAGAAGTTGGGCGCGCCCTCAGGGTCGAGGGTGCGAAACCCGTCGGTCTCGCGGTGAACGTGGCGCACAAACTCGCGCCACCCGAGGAGCTGCCGCACAAAGCCCTCGGCGCTCGCGAGGCCCACCCGTCGGGCGTCGTAGGCGGCCACGACGTCGGTGACGAGTTGGGCGGGCAGGAGCCGCGAGAGGTTGACGCTGGCCGAGACGAGGGTGTGAAAGAGCCGCGCCTCGTGCTGGCTCATGGCGTCTTCGTAGGGGCCGAAGTGCGGCAACGCCTCGGTCAGGCTGTGGCGCCAGAGGGCCGCGTGGTCTCGCGCCGCGCAGGGCAGGTCGAAGCCGTCGAGGGCGCCCCAATGGTGCGAGAAGCGCAGGGCCACGAGGTCGAGCACCTCGCGGGTGATGGCGTCGGGCGCGACCGAGAAGGGCCGCGGCGCCGGGGGCGTTCCGCGCCAGGGGTGGCGGTTCTCGGGGTCGTGCGAGAAGCGCTCGCCGAGGGGGGCGCCGCGGGCCATGAGGAGCCCCGTCCGGCGGCGCTCGGCGCGGTAGTAGGCGTCCATCCGCCAGGGGGCCTCGGGGCCGACGGCGTCGAGGAAGTGCTCGCGGGTCGAGAGCCAGGTCTCGTTGGGCACGACGCGCACCCCCGGCTGCCCGACGAGGCGCTGCCTGAGCGCGCGTTCGGCGGGCTCCATCACGGTGATCTCGCCGAGCCCGTGCCGGGCGCGGGTCTCTGCGAGGAGCGCGTCGAAGTCAGCGTCGCCGCTGCGGTAGATGACCTTGAACCCGCGGGCGGCGCACTCGAGGGCGAAGTGGCGTTGGTTCGAGAGGAGGAGGGCGAGCTTCTTCTTGTGGTAGGGGCGTCGCCTCGGGCGGTCGCGCGACTCAAGAAAGATCAGCCCGTGGGTGCGGGGCTCTGCCGTCGCGAGGGGCCCCGCCGCGTCGGTGAGCTGATCATAGGGGACGTACTGCCAACGCCGCCCCGCGCAGGCGTCGCGGTCGGGGGTCGCCAGGGCGATCTGTTCGCGAAAGTTCATGGGCCTCGGAGAGGGGCGATGCCTTGAGGCGCGCGGCGGTTGCAGGGCGGTGTAGCCTGCGCCCACGATGACGCTGCGATGGGTCAGGGGGGTGCTCGCGCTCGACGCCGCCGCCTCCGAGGCGGCCGAGATGGTGCACGGGCTGCGCGACGCCGCGCTCTTGTCGTGGCTCGACGACGACGCGCTCTCGGCGCTCACGGTGGCGCGGTACGCCACCCAGCGCACCTACGCGGCCGGCGGTTCGGTCTATGCGCGCGGGCTCTTTGGTTGGGAGCGCGAGGCCCTCGGCGAGATGCAGCTCGGGCCCGGTGCGCGGGTGCTGGTGGGCGGCGCGGGCGGCGGTCGCGAGCTCGCCGCGCTCCAGGCGATGGGCTACGCGGTGTCGGGCTTTGACCCGGTGAGGCCCCTGGTCGAGGCGGCCCGCGCGGGCCTCTCGGTGCCCGTCGAGGTCGGCGGATACGCGGAGTTTGTGAGCGCCGTCGCGGGGCACGGCAACGCGCTCAGCGCGCTGGTCGCCGGCCCTCGGTACGACGCGATGGTGTGCGGATGGGGCTCGCTCTCGCATGTGCTCTCGGGCCGCGGGGTCGAGGCGGTGTTCGCGGCCGCGCGGCGGGCGGTGCGCGGTCCGCTCCTGGTGAGCACGGTGCTGGCGCCGCCCCTGAGGGGTCGCGCGGCGCGGGTGCGGGCGCTGAGCGAGGCGGCGTTTCGGGCAATGGGGGCGCGGGGCGTCGCCGCGGGGGGCGATGGGGGCGCGCGGAGCTTCATCCCGGGCACCGGCGCGGTGGCGCGGTGGCGGCTGTCGTCGCTCGACGCGATGGCCGCGGGGGCCGGGTGGTCGCGGCGCTGGGGGCGCGAAGAGGCCAACGTTCATGCCGTGTACGTGTGAGAATTCGCGAACGAGGGCGCGCGGGCCTGCAAACACTGCGACGGCCGAGGCGAGTCGGGTACACTTCGCGGCGCTGTGAGAATGCTTCAGCGGTCGATGATGGCGGCGGTGGTCTTGGGCGCCCTCGGGGCGTCGACGGCGGTCGCGCAGCAGGTGGCTCCGGGCGACGGCGGGGTCGCGGGTGACGGCGGGGTCGCGGGTGACGGCGGGGTCGCGGGCGAGGGCGGGGTCGCGGCGGAAGCCTCGGGTGAAGCGGCGCCTCTGCGGTTCGGGCGCTTCGTCGTGCCGCCGAACCCTTACGGCGCGGGGGCCTTGCGGGTCGACCATCTCGCGGGTCGTCGGTACAACGGCTTCGACGAGGCCGAGATGCTCGATGTGCTGCGCAACGGGCGCATCACGTCGACGCGCCAGGTGGGCAACACGTCGATCAATTTTCGCTGCGATTTCCCGGGTGAGGTCGACGGCGCCTTCAAGCCGAGCGAGCGGCTCCACATCGAGCATTGGCGCTCTGAGGTGGCGGCCTTTCGGGTGAATCAGCTCTTGGGGCTTGAGCGGGTGCCGCCGGTGGTGTTTCGCCGGGTGAGCGTCGCCGAGCTGCCCGCGGGGCTCGACAACCGTGTGATCTTTCAGCACGGCGTGGCCCGCGGCGCGATGATCTATTGGGTGCCGACGCTCCGTCGGCTAGGCATCTACACCGGCGAGCAGCTCGAACAGTGGACGAACATGCTCGTGGCGGGGCAGCCCATCGCCCCCGCGCAGTGGCGCCGCGCCGAAGAGATCAGCACCCTGGTGGCCTACGATTTCATCATCGGCAACTGGGACCGCTGGCACGGCACCAACACCCTCGTCGACGGCGAGGGGCGCATCGTCTACCGCGACAACAACGGGGGCTTTCTCGAACCCATGCCTCGGTGGAAGGCTGAGCGAATGCTGTCGTTTCTACAGCGCGTCCAGCGCTTCTCGCGCACCCTCATCGACCGGGCGCGGGCTCTCAGCATGGCCGACCTTGAGGCCGCCATCGCGCCCGACGCCGACGAGGGGGTCGCGCTGCTTAGCCCGCGGCAATTGCAGGCCGTGTTGCGGCGCCGGGACACGCTGATTCAGTACGTCGACGGGCTCGTTCAGGCCTACGGCGAGGCCGAGGTGTACAGCTTCCCGTGAGGGGAGCTTTGGGGCTGTGCGGCGCTTGACGCACGGCCCGCGCGGGGCCCAAAATCGGCCGCGCGATGCCGAGCATTCGACGGTACCGGGGTGATGATTGGCCGTCCTTCCTCGCGCTCGAACAAGAGACGGGGTTGACCTCGCTCCGGTACGCGAGCCAGGCCGAGCGGGCGGCCTTTCTGGCCCGATGGGCCGACGATCTGAGCGCGCGCATCGGCAGCCGCGAGGAGGGCCCCGGAGGCGACAAGGGCACGCTCTGGGTGCTCGACGAGGGCGGCCAATTCGCGGGTCACCTCTGGCTTGTGAAGCGCGACGACCCGCTCACCGGGCAGCGGCTCTTGTGGGTGACCTCGGTGGGCGTGGTGGCGCGGCACCGCTCGCGCGGGTTCGGCCGCGAGCTGATGAAGAAGGCCCTCGATGAGGCCGCGCGCGAGGGCCTCGACAGCGTGGGGCTCCACGTCGACGCCGACAACGTGGTCGCGCGGAAGCTCTACGAAGAGATGGGCTTTGAGACCCGGCGGCTGCAAATGCGCAGGGCCCTGAGGCGCTGAGCGAGGCCCAAGCGGTGCCCTCCGCGTGCGCGCTCAGCCCCGGAGGGGCGCACGGGCGTGACGCTCGGCGTGAGGAGGCGCCGGGGCTGAGCAAACGCCGAGCGCGCGTGCCCGCAACGGCCGTAGCCGTCGATGGACGCGTCGCTGGTCGCCCGAGCGGCGGCGACGGTTGGGGTTGGAGGAAGGGCACGCGGTCGGTAGTCTCCCGGCGACGGTGGCCGAGGCGCGCTCGGCCCGCAGCAACCTCAGGAGACGACGACAATGCAGCGGATGAAGATGGCGCTGGGGATCGTGGTGGGCGCGGTGCTGTTGCAGCTCGCGTTTATGGCGTGCTCGGGCAACACGCCGGGGATCATGGGCGGCAGCGACGCGGCGGCGCAGACGACGCCTGCGTGCACGCAGTGGGAGATTACGACAGGACCGACGTTCTCGCCTACGCTCCCCCGCACGGCTCAGGTGGAGCCAGGGTGGGAGCCCTTCGCCTTCGACGGAGTGGCCATTCTCCGCCGTTGCATTGCGCGCTAAGACAGCCGCCCCACGTCATCAATGAGAACGTGGGGTAGCCAAGGTCACTCAGTCGTCAGCGACGGAGAGGTTCTCCTGCACAATCAGGAGTACGTCAGCAACGCGATCGAAGAAGGTTGCGAGCGTCCCGCCACCGCCCATCCGGTTCACAGTGAGTGACCAGTCAGCCTCGTCGTACAGCTCATCGGCGTCCACCTGCGCTTCCGTGAAGGTCACCGCTGCATGAGGCGCGATGGAGAGTGTCGCCTCATTGGGGAGCGTCAATACATGGCCCATCGTCAGGTCGGTCGCCTCGATGATGAGGTGGAGCTGATTGACCTCGAACGGCACGGGCTCGCGCATGACAAACACCACCGAGAGCTGCCCGAAGGTGCGCTGGAGGTGGCGGGGGACAAACCCAAGCCGCGGGCGCAGCGCCCCCGGGCTCAGGGTCGCGGTCGAGCCCGTCGCGCTCAAGAGTGTATGCAGGGCCTCGGGCGCGTGCTGCGCCATGCTCAACATGTGAAACTTGATCGGCTGGGCTTCGAGGCTCTGCAGCGTCGCCTCTTTGGCCGCCTTCGCGAGCACCGCGCCACCGTCACGGGCGGTGCAGTTGAGGTGCAGCACCACGTCGGTCACGGTGCGCGTGTCGAAGGCGTTGGTCTCGGGGTCGAACTCCAGGCGCCAGCGGCTGATGGCACCCGCGCCTTCAAACGGCAAAAGCCGCTCGGAGCGCAGATCGAGTTGGAAGAGGCCCGCGTCAGACTGACCGGCGCTGGTCACGATGGACTGCACTGGGACGAGGTCGCGCACGAAGCGCGGGTCGTCGGGGCCGCGCGAAGGCGCAGGGTGCATGGGGAGTACGAGCGAGGAGGGGTGCTTCATCGCTGCTGACGATGCGTCGTGGGGGCAGGTGGGAATCCAGACCGGGAGCGCTCGACCACTCCCCCGAGTCACTCCCCCCTGTGCGTGTGTGACATTGTCTGACACACGCCGAGATCACCCGCGGCGGTGCATTGTCGTGCGCTCGAATGGCTGATGGCGTGTGTGATTGGGGATGGACTGGTGATGGCGCTGGCGTGAGGGGAGGCGATCGAGAGACCGCGACGGACGGCCTCTGATCTCACAGGAGACGTCGCTCGCAGGACGTTCGACCCAAAGGAGGTCTGTGGCCCCCGAGACGGCATCACGGGTGGGAGGTGCCGCCTGCGTGCGGCAGTGCCCCGGCCAGCCCGAACGCGGCGCCACGGCGGCCAGCTCGGGCGCGCCGACAGACGCGAGGCCCCTGGCGTCTGGCCCGACGGGGTTGCTGGAGAGGGGCTGCGACTCTCGCGGAGCGCTCGCCTGGCCGCGTTTTAGAGGGCGGCTTCCTCACCATCCGCGGCGCGCGAGCGTCTGGCGGCGTCGGGCGCGGTGCATCATTCGGGCGATCGAGCCTGTCGCGCGGCCGACATCGTCGCGGCATACGGCCCCGCGGATGACGACGTGCTGCGGGCGCTGCGCGGACGGCGGTCGACGAACGGGTCGACCTGGTGGCGGTGAGCCCCGACGCGAGGGTGTCAGGAGAGACGCGACAGCGCCACGTACACGAGCGCGTCGCCATGTGCCGACGGCACCGCGACCTGAAGAACGAGCACTTCGGCCTGGGTCTCTCGGCGACGCACATCGGGCGCACCGATTGTCGTGATCGACTCCTGATGGTGGCGAGTCTGGCCCATGCCTTTCTGACGTTGCTGGGCGCGGCTTCGGAACGCAGCGGCCTGGATCGAACAATGGTCAGCAGTACCAAACGAGGGCGGGTCTACTCGCTCTTCAACCAAGGCTTGTTCTGGTATCGGGGCTTGCCCAACCTCAAGCCAGAGAGGTTGCGAACACTGATGAACGCCTTCGCCGAGATTCTCGTCGAGACCCGACTTGCCACCGCGGTGACGGGGATCTTGTGAGCTCAAAATTGAGGGGATGGCTCAGCGACCCAGCGGTAGCGGCTCCCGTCGAGCTCCTCGGGCGCATTCACCAGCGAGTTCGCGGGCATCGTCGAGAGCGACTGCGAGAAGGCCGCGGGCGCGTACTCCATCGACACCGGCGGCATCGCGTCGGTGTCGTAGCCCTCGCCGTTCGCGCGGTAGCTGCGGTGGTGCACCTCGGTGAGCCGCGAGACGCCTGCTTCGGTCGCGTAGGTGAAGTCCGTCGACTTCACCAGCACCGCCTCGTCGGCGTCATCGATGCGGTGAAACATCAAGACGCGCTTGCATTGTCGCTGCGTCCGAAGCTCGAAGCCCGAGCGGTAGCTGGAGAACGCATCGACCCGCAGCGACCAGTCGAGCGCGTCGTCGGGCGTGGGCGCGACGCTCGCGTGGTCGCCGTAGTCCACCACCACTTCGAAGAGGAAGTCCTCGGGGTCGAGGTACGCAGGCACGGCCTCGCCTGACGGCTCGTACATGTCGCGGTTGCTGTAGAAGATGCGCTTGAGGTGACGGGCGCCGTACGCATCCCCCGTGCGGTGATGCTCGTGGAACATCGCCGCCGTCACCCCCGCCCCGTCCTCCTGCTTGTAGTGGTACTCGGTGACGTTCCCGCGGTCGTCGTACTGGCGTTCAAGCAGCCACTCGAACACGCGTCGGCCGTTCGATGCCGGGTCGCTCACACGCGTACTGGCCTGACGGCCAAACTCGCTGACGCCATTGCTCCGGTCGGTCACGCGCCAGAAGGGCACCGCCGCGTCGGGGCGCGTGATGCGCTCGATGCGGTGGAAGCTCCCCTCGGTGCGCGGACGAAACCGCTCGCGCCGCTCGGTCACCGAGCCCGTGCTCGTGGTGACGCTCACCTCCACCACGTCGCGCACCCAGCCTCCGCTCGTCGACACGAGCGCGGGGACGAGCTCCTCCTCGCCTGCGAAGAGGAAGACGTCCTCCTCGTCGCGGTCGTTGTAGGTGGGCAGTTGTTTGTCCGTGCGGCGACGCACCGACGGCACCGCCATCGACCATCCGACGCCGAAGAGGCTCTGTCCGCTGCCCGAGCTGTAGGTCACCGCGAGCTGCGGCGCCGCGCCACCGCGACCGGGCGACACGGCAACGGGAATGCTCATGCCGCCGGTGCCCATCGCGAGGTTGGTCGAGAAGGTCTCCCCGATGCCATGAATCGCCCCGCCCCCCTTCGGAAGCTCCAGCGTCGGAACCTTCACCGCCGTCACCGACCGCGCCTCGGTCTTCGCCTCGGGGATGTACTGCGCGTGACTCTGTGGGGCGGGTTTGGGTTTCTTGTCGTTCTCCATCGATCCATCTCCAGATCGAACGGGGTCGCCGCGGGAGTGCGGTGAGCGCCTGTTCTGATTGGGGGAATGGTCAAAAGGGTGGGTGCGAGGGGACAGTGCGGGCGGTGCTATTCTTCGCCGCCCGTAGCGCAGGCGCGCATCGCGACCTCCGCGGCCACGGCCCGCCAGGCCGAAGCGCGCTGTCGCACGATGGTCCCGCCCCGGCCCGCCCCCGACGGCCCTCTTGCCGCGCATCGGACGCAGCACCGTGGATTGGGTCAAACAGACAACGTCGTCACCGTGCACCGGCCCAGCGGCGCGCGATCCTCCGCGGGCACCTGGTCGCGCGGAAGCCCGTCTCGGGCGCCACGAGCACCGCGCGCGGCCCCGGCGTCGGCCACGCGATCGGGGCACTGCGGGGTGGGCGGCGGGGAGGCGAGCGACGCTTGGCGGCGATTGCCCGGCCCGCACCGGGGCGCTCTCGAAGAACGCGCCGCAGCGGGCCGATGCAACGCGGTCGCGTCGCTAGAGCATGATGAGGTCGTCGGCCTCTTCCGAAGGGGCGGCGAGCACGTCGAGCAGCTCTTCTTCGCGCGAGACCGCGAGCTCATAGAGCGAGGCCAGGAGGGTCGGGTGACCGCGCACGACGGTGAGAAAGTGATCGGGGCGCAAGACCAGGGCGACGGTGGCTTCGAGCGCGATCACCGTCGCGTTGGTGGGCCGGCGCAGCACCACTGAGATTTCGCCCACGCAGCCCCCCGCGCCGATGCGCCCCACGACGAGGTTGGCGTCGCCCTCTTGGCGGTGCACCTCGACCTCGCCCGAGGCCAGGAGGAACAGCCCCGCGGCCTCGGTGTCTTGCGTAAACAGCGTCTCGCCCGCCGCGAAGACGCGGGTCTCGAAGGCCTCGGCGAGGGGCCCGCGCTCGCTGCTCGGCACGGCCTTCAAGAGCGGCGCGGTGCGCAGGAGGTTCTCGACCAGTCGGCGGCGGCCCCAGGCCAGGAGCACCTCGCCGAGGGCGGGGCTCTCGGCCACGGCGGCCTCGAGGGCCTCGCGTTCGGCCTCCAAGAGCAGCGTCGCGCGGGTCGAGAGCGCGCTCGCGGCGCGGGGCGCGGCGGTCAAGAGGGCCATCTCGCCGAGCACGGCCTCGGCGCCCAAGACCGCGAGCTCGTCGAGCTCATCGGGCAGGGGGTGACGCTCCTTCACCGCGGCGTCGACGATCTTCAGCGACGGCCGCGCCCGCGCGATGCGCACCTCCCCCCGCGCGACCACGTACACGCTGCTGCCGCGCTCGCCCTCGCGCAACACCGTCGCCCCTGGCGGCACGAGGCGCACCTCAAGCGTGCGGGCGAAGCGCACGAATTCGTCGCCGGTGAGCGAGGCCCAAAGGGCGTGCCGGCGGCGCACCGGGAGGCTCTCGGGTTGCGCCTCGCGGGCCGCCTCGACGAGCTTGCGGGCCTCGTTCATCAGCTCTTGGCGGGTGACCCCTTGCGAGAGCGCCTCGACCGGGGTGCTCGACAGCGGCGGCGGCGCGACGCTGAGATCAGAGCCCGCGCGCATCGCGTCTGACGAGAACACCGCGGCCAGCTCGCGAAGCGCCGACTCGTCGCCGCCCGAGAGCCGCAAGACGGCCACCGCCGAGGCGATGGCGTGCGAGCTCTGGCCCTGGATGGCCAAGGCCCGGGCCGCGGTCGAGAAGGCCATCCGCGCGAGGTGCATGTTGCCCAAGGCCACCGCCGCACGCCCCACCACGTCGAGCGCCGCAGCCCCCGCGCCCACATCGGTCAAGGCCGGAACGGCCCGTCGCAAGCACCCCTCGGGGTCGTTCTGACTCAGCGCCGCGAGCGCGAGGTCAAGGGCATCGGTCGGCGCCAGCGGGCGGGCTCTTTTGTTCGATTTGCTCATGGTCGCGAAGGGCGCGACTGTACACGCATCTTTTGCTTCGTTCGAGCGAGGCGCGTACCGTCGACGGGTGAAGTGTGCGCTGCGAACGGCACTGGCCTTGTGCCTCGGGTTGGGCCCCGCCTGCAAACAACCTGGCACCTCGGCGGCGCCCACCGTCGCGACGCCCCCCACGACCCGTGACGCCGCCGCGCCCGCGGTCGATGCCCCGCGTCGCGCCGATGCGGCCGCAGGGGGCGCAGACCCGGCCCTCGAAGCGCAGCTCGGGCGCCTCGCCGACAGCCTCACCGCGCAGGTCGCCGAGGTGCGCCACCTGGCCGTGCGCGGGCCCATCGCCCGCGGGGTGATGAACCGCGAGGCCATCGTCGCGCGGCTCCGGGCGCGCACCGCCGAAGAGTACCCGCCCGGCGAGGTCGCGCGCGAGGGCGAGATGCTCACCCGGCTCGGGCTCCTGCCCGAAGGCTTCGCGTACGAGCAAAACCTCTACGACCTCCTCGAAGAGCAGGTGCTGGGCTTCTACGATCCGGCCCTGCGCAGGCTCTTCATCGCAGACTGGGTGCCCGAGCAGGTTCAGTCGACCACGATGGTGCACGAGCTCACCCACGCCCTTCAAGACCAGCATTTTCAGATCGCGCGCTTCGTCCACCACGCCCAGGGCCGCGGCGACGCCCAGACCGCCGGCATGGCCGTGCTCGAAGGCGACGCCACCGCGGCGATGCTCGAATTCGCCCTGCACCCCAACGGGCGCACCATCACCGAGGCGCCCGAGGTGGTGGCGATGATCCTCCAGCAGCTCGAGTCGAGCCAGCAGCCGCGCATCGCCGCGGCCCCGAGGGCGATCCGCGAGACGCTGCTCTTCCCCTACCTGGCGGGGCTCTCGATGGTGGTGTCGACCCTGCGGCGCGAGGGCTGGGAGGGCGTCGACGCGCTCTTGCGCAGGCCCCCCGAGAGCACCGAGCAGGTCTTGCACGAGGCCAGGCGCCTCGCCCGTGAGGCGCCCGTCGCGGTGCCCGCCGCGGTGCCCGCCGCCCTCGCCGCACGCTACGAACGCGTCTACTTCGATGTGATGGGCGAGCTCGGGGCCCAACAGTTCTTCAAAGTCAGCCTCTCCGACGCCCGCAGCGAGAGCGCCGCCGAGGGGTGGGGCGGCGACTGCGCGATGCTCCTTCGCCCGCGCGGCGCCGACGACGCTGGCACCGCCCGCGACGCCCTCGTCTGGATCGTCGCCCTCGACCGCGGCGCCGCCCCTCGACGGCCCGACGCCGAGGCCGAAGAGTTCGCCCAGGCCGCCGCCGAGGTGCTGGGGCGGCGGTACGTCGACCGCCCCACCGCGCGCATCGCGGGCGCCCTCGCGGCCCGCAGGCCCACGCCCGACACGGTCTCGCTCGTGGCGCGGGTCGGCCAGCGGGTGCTCTTCGCCGACCGCATCGCCGCCGACCTCGCCGCCGACCTCGCCGCCTCGGCCCTCAGCCCCCGCTAGAGACGCGAGCACGCAGCCAGGCCGACCGGGCCACCGCCGCAAGGTGAAGGGCGCCAGACCGCCCGCGCCGCTGGACGGGGGGCCACCCCTTGGCCACCCTTTGGCCACCCCAAGGGGCCACCCTGCATCTCTGTAACCCATTGAAATGACACGAACATGCAGCTGGTACGCCCCGCGCTTGGTGGGGCCGCCATGAACCCCAACGCCCTCTCTCGCGCCCCCCTCGACGACCCCCACGCCAGGGTGCGTCGGGTCGGAGTTGACCTCCTCTCAGACGCCGAAGTGCTCGCCCTGGCCATCGGCCCCGCCCATCGCGAGCCCTCGCCGTACGCGGCCGCCGTCGCGCTCCTCGACGAGCACGGCGGCCTCGCGGGGCTCATGCGCGGCTCGATCGGTTCGCTCGCTCCGAGTCTCGGGGCGCGACGTGCGGCGCGGCTCCTCGCGGCGCTCGAGCTCTGTCGCAGGGCCCGCGAACAGCCCTTGCAGTACCTCCGGCGGTGCCTGAGCTCGCGCGAGGTGGTGGCGGCCTTCGGGCCGAGGCTCCGCGCGGCCACCGAGGAGTGCGTCGTGGTGGTGGTGCTCGACGCGCGGCAGCGGGTGTTGGCCGAGCGGGTGGTGGCCCGAGGGCCCATCAGCGCCGTCGCCGTCGGGATGCGCGAGGTGTTCTCGCTGGTCGTACGCGAGGGCGGGGCGGGCGTGGTGGTGCTGCACAACCACCCGTCGGGAGACCCGCGCCCGAGCGAGGCCGACCTGCGCTTCACCCGGGGGCTCCACGACGCGTGCCTCTGCCTCGACATGCTCTTGCTCGATCACATCGTGGTGGCCCGAGAGGGGTATTTCTCCTTCCGCGACAGCGGGCTCCTCGGGCGCGACGGGGTCAACGATGACGGCGAGAAGAGCCGATGAAAATCACGCTCTTGCTCTTGCTCCTGGGCGCCTCGGCGAGGCCCCGCGGGGAGCTCCCTGAGCGGCCTCTCGGCGAGCGCGGGCGGGTGCTCGGGCACCCGGGGGTGGGTCGAATTGCGAGGCCGGTTGTCGAATTCGACCCCGGTGAGTGCTTGACACCGTGCTCGCGCCGTGTTTGTGTCCGCGCCCCAGTTCGAGGAGGATTTCCGTGAAGCGCACGTACCAGCCCAGCCGCATCCACCGTCTTCGCACCCATGGCTTCCGTGCCCGGATGGCGACCGCCGGTGGGCGCACGGTGCTCAAGAATCGTCGTGCCAAGGGCCGCAAGCGGCTCTCGGTGTCGACTTACAAGAAGTGATCGCCGTCGGCGCTCGTCCGTGACGTGGGCTTCACGTTTCCAAAGTCACGACGGCTGTTGAAGCGTGATGAGTTCTTGCATGCCCAACGTGATGCTTTCCGGCGTCACGCTGGGCATTTGCTTATTTTAAGCCAGCGCCGCCCTGACGACGGGCCCTCGCGTCTCGGCCTCGTGACCAGCCGCAAGATGGGCAACGCCGTCCACCGCAACCGGTTTCGCCGCGTGCTGCGCGAGTTCTTCAGGTTGAACCCTGCGCTCTTTGCACAGGGTGTTGACTGGGTGGTGATCGCAAAAGAGGGGGCGGGGGCCCTTGCCTCGGGGCAGATCCGTGACGAAGTACGGGCCGCCCTCCAACGTCGTCCGAAGGGCAGTGTGCGTCCGCCGTCGGCGGGCGACGCGCCGACCTCGTGACGGCGGGTTGAAGGGTCTGCGCCCGGTGATGCGAGCCATCCTGTTGTCGCTACTGCGATTCTACCGCGCGGCGATCTCGCCGTGGCTCGGCAATGTCTGTCGCTTCGAGCCTTCGTGTTCGCGCTACGCCACCGCCTGCATCGAGCGTCACGGCGCGCTCTCGGGGAGCTGGCTGACGGTCAAACGTCTGTCGCGTTGCCATCCGTTTCATCCTGGTGGATACGACCCGCCACCCGAGACCCTCAAGAAGACCCCGACGCCGCTGCGCGGGGGGCCACACCCATGAACAACACTCTGCGGAATTTTCTGCTCTTTCTGGCCGTCGGGGCCTTTGTCTACTTCGCGTTCTTGCGCAAACCCGAGCGCCCCAACGCGGGGCGCATCGCCCAAGAGAACCCGCCCCCCACGGCCGAGAATCGCCCTGCGGCCCGCACCTTCCGCGTGCGCACGCCCCTCACCGACGGGGCCCACGCGGGGCTCGACGCGCGCATCACCACGCGCTCGGGCGCCCTCGACGGGCTCTGGCTCGAAGGCGGCCAGTTCGCCCAGGCGTCGCCGCCCCTCGACCCGCAGAGCGGCCGCCCCGCGAGCGACCGCCGGCTGAACCTCGCGACCACCTACCGCGAAGAGCTCTTGCCGCTCCGGGCGCAGCTCCGGGTGCGCCGCGGCGAGCAATCGGTGGTGCCCGACTACCCCGACTTCGAGGGCCGTCAGGTGAGCGATCGCGAGGTCGAGCTCACCTGGCGCGGCAACGATTTCGAGGTGACCCGCACCTTCCGCAGCGACCGCCCCTTTGTGCTCCAGGTCGACACCCGGGTGCGCAACCTCGGCGGCCCGGTGACGCTCGAATACAGCCTCCCGCTCTACCACTGGGCGACCCGCGAAGAAGAGTCGGTGAGCATCTTCCGCCGCTCGTGGCAGGTCTCCGAGGGCACCTGTCGGCACGGGGGCGAGCTCTACCGCGAGGGGCGCGACAAGCTCCTCGAGCGCCGCGGCAACGAGGTCTTCCCGGGCAACGCGGCCTTTGTCAGCGTGAGCAACCTGTACTTCGCGATGGCCCTCGTGCCGCGCGGCAACACCGAGACCAGCTGTCGCCTCTTCGCCGAAGACCGCCCCAACAGCGACAGCCCCACGGGCTCGATCTACTCGGGCTCGCTCGCCTGGCCGCGCACGACGCTGCAACAGGGCGAGACCCAGAGCTACGGCGCGACCGCGTTCTTTGGGCCGAAAGAAGAGCACATCCTCGCGGCCGCGGTCGACGACGGGCGCCTCAAAGACACGGTCAACCTGGGCTTCTTCGCGTTCATCGCGCGGCAGCTCGTGCGCTTCCTGCGCTTCCTCCACGGGCTCACGGGCAACTGGGGCGTGGCCATCATCTTGTTGACCGTGTGCATCCGCATGGCGCTCTTGCCGCTCCTCGCGCGCAGCATGAAGTCGATGGCGATGATGCAGAAGGTCAAGCCCGAGATCGACGAGATCAACGCCAAGTTCGCCGACAACAACGAGGCCAAGACCCTCGCCACGATGGAGCTGTACAAGCGCGAGGGCATCAACCCCCTCTCGGGGTGCCTGCCGCAGCTGGCGCAGCTCCCGATCTGGTGGGCGCTCTATGCGACGCTCCAGACCTCGGTCGAGCTCTACCACGCGCCCTTCGCGCTCTGGTGGCGCGACCTCTCGGCGCCCGACCCGTACTACGTCTTGCCGCTGGTGCTGGGGGCGATGATGTTCCTCCAGCAGCGCGTGATGCCCCCCCAAGGGATGGACCCCGCGCAGGCGAAGATGATGACGTACTTCTTCCCGCTGTTTCTCACGGCGATCAGCCTCTTTCTGCCGGCGGGGTTGGCGCTCTACATGCTCGTGAACAGCCTTCTTGGCATCGTTCAACAGTGGTACACGAAGCAGCAGATGGATAAGCTCAAGGCCGCAGGCGCGGGCACCGGTGGCGGTCAGGGCATCGTGGTTCGTCCGGTGAGTGGAGACAGCAGTGGTAGCAAGTGAAACACGCCGTCCGGCCGATCCGAAGGCCGTCGAGGCGGGCAAGCGCTTCCTCAGCGCGACCTTGGGTCGCATGGGGCTCAAGGCCGATGTTGAAGTGCGCGACCACGAGGGCGACACCGTGCTCGCCGTGGTCGGGGCCGACGCCGCCCAGGTGGTGGGCAAGAAGGGCGCGACCCTCGACGCCCTCCAGCTCCTGGTGAACCGCGTCGCCTCGAAAGAGGTCGAAGGCGACCGGGCGGGGCTCATCGTCGACGCCGACGGGTACCGCGCGCGCCGCGAGAAAGACCTCACCACCATGGCCGAGCGCCTCGGCAAAAAATGCGTCACCGAGGGCAAGGTCATCGTCATGGATCCGATGCCTCCGCGCGAGCGCCGGGTCGTTCACATGGCCCTGGCCCGCTTCACCGGCGTCACCACCCGCAGCGAGGGTGAGGGCGAAGAGCGGCGCATCCAGATCATCCCGATGCCGCCGCCCGCCGCCCCGGCGCGGTGATCGTCGTCGTCGACAACTACGACTCGTTCACCTTCAACCTCGTCCAGCTCTTGCGCGTGGTGGCCCCTGAGGGGCTCGACCTCCGGGTGGTCTACGCCGACCGGGTCGACCTCGCGACGCTCCTCGGCTGGGGGCCCTCGCATGTGGTGCTCTCGCCCGGCCCGGGCGACCCGTCGCGGGCCGCGCTCTCGTGCGCGCTCTTGCGGGCGGTGACGGTGCCGACCCTCGGGGTCTGCCTCGGTCACCAGTGCCTCGCCGCGGTCTCGGGCGCCACGGTGCGCCGCGGGGCCACGCCCGTGCACGGCAAGCAGTCGGTCATCACCCACGACGGGCGCGGGCTCTTCGCGGGCCTCTCGGGGCCCATGAAGGTCGCGCGCTACCACTCGCTGGTGGTCGATCCGCAGACGGTCTCTGAGCCGCTCTGCGTCACGGCCCTGAGCGACGACGGCGTGGTGATGGGCCTTCGGCACCGCGGCCGCCCCTTGGAGGGCGTGCAGTTTCACCCCGAGTCGGTGCTCACTGAGGGGGGCGAGGCGCTCATCGCGAATTTTCTCGCGATGTAGAAGTACCTGAAATAAATCGAGAATCAGTCCGCTGAGAGGAGCCGCCAGGCCGCGTCGACGAGGTGCGCCTCGACCCGCGCCTCGATGCCCTCGAGGTCGTCGCGGGCGCAGCCCACCAGCGGCGCGAGCTCGTCGGGCGGCTGCAACGCGTACCGGGCCGTGAGAAACACCATCGACTGAATGCCCAGGTGAAGGCTCTCTGGCGAGCGCCCGAGCCGCGGGCCCAGAAAGGCGCTCACCGAAGGGAGCACCCCTTCGATCAAGAGCACCCGACCCGTGGCGGGGGTGCCGCCGCCGAAGAGGGCCGTGCGCACGAGGAGCCGCAAGATCACGGGCTCGCGACGGCCGAAGCGGTACGTCGTCTCGACCGCGCGGGCGAGGAGGGCGCGCGGGTCGTGGGCCTCGCCGAGGAGGCTCAGGAGGCTCTGGGCGAGCTCCTGGAGCGGCGCGTAGGCGTAGGCGACGCAGTGGTCGAAGAGGCCGTCTTTGCTGCCGAAATAGTGATTGAGGGTGGCCACCGTGACGCCCGCGGCGGCGGCGAGCTCGCGCACCGAGGTGCCGTCGAGGCCGTGGGCCGCGAAGAGCGCCGTGGCCGTCTTGAGGATGCGCTGCTGCGTGGCCGAAGCGTCAGCGTTCACCGGGCGGGGCATGGGTGAAGCCCTCGGCTCAGCGGCGGAAGCGAACCTGCTGCTGCCGCCCCCCCATTTTCTGCATCATCTGGCGCACGCCCGGGTCACGCTGGAGCACATCGGTGGCGATCTGTTGCAGCTCGGGGTGCACCTTGAACTTCGGGTGCATGAAGCGCCCGAGGTAGTTCGGGTCTTCTTTCACCAGGGTGAGCATATCCTTGCGGACGAGCTCTTTCTTCTTGTTGGCGAAGTTGACGAAGATCCGCGCGAAGAGCAGCGGCACCCGCACCTTGGCGTAAGCCGCGTCGTCGGGCTTGAAGGTCTCAAGCAAGCCCTCGGCCTCTTTCTCTTTGTGGCTCCGCGCCCAGGCCTCGGCCACGGTGGCGGCCAGCATGCCGCGCGACTCGGGCTGCTGCGCCCGCGAGACCTCGATCGTGTCGCAGATTTCGCCCGCCTCGCGGGTCTTGCCGAGCAACAAGAGGAGCTGCGCCTTGAGGCCCCGCACGTCGTCGAGCATCAACGCCGGCACCTTCTTCATGTCGATGGCGTTGAGGGTGTCGAGGGCCTTCTCGGGGTCGTCTTGGGCTTCGAGCTGGGCCTTGACCACCGCGTTCATCACGTCTTTGTCGGCGTCGCTGCCCGAGAGCTGGGCGAGCACCTCTTTGCGCCCCTCGGGGCTCGCGCTGGCCTTCTGCATCAGCGACGCGAGCTTCTTCTGCCGCTCAAAGAGCCGGTAGAGGTAGATGCCCCCGCCGACGATGACGCCGGTGAGCACGGCCATCACCGTGATGGCGATCTTCGAGCCGCTGGCGATCACCAGGGCCCACAGCAACACCAGCGGCACCGCCACCCAGAGGAGGTTCTTCCACTGAATTTCAGGCATCGCGGGGGCGCCCGGCGCGGCCGCTGCGGGCTGCGCGTTCTTGGCCTGAGGGGCCTTGCTCGGAGTGCCCTTCACGGCCAACCCCTTGGAATTGTCGCTCATACGCCCGCGACTGGTATCCTCGCCCCGCGCCCCGCGCAAGTAGCCCTCGACCTGAAGATGCTTCCTTCTCGATTCTCTCGCCGTGCTGCGCTGACCTTTGGCCTCGGCGCGGCCCTCGCGCCGACCCGGGCTTGGGCCCAACCCCCTCCCGCTGCCAGGGCCCTCGACCGCGCCTCGCGGTGCCTGCTCCTCGGGTGGCGCGGCCCGGTGGTGCCGAGCGCCCTCTTGAACCTCATCGCCCGCGACGCCCTCGGGGGCGTCATCGTCTCGCGCGAGAACCTCGCCACTCCCGACGACCTCACCCGGGTGACCTCGCTCCTCCAGGCCCGGGTGCCGCGCGGGGCGCCGCCCTTGCTCATCGCCGCCGACCAGGAGGGCGGCCCCGTGGCGCACCTCTCTCCGCCGCTGCCTTCGATGCCCTCGCTCACCACCCTCGGGGCCATCGACGACCCCGCGCTGACGGCCCGCTGCGCCTCGGCGCTCGCGGCCTCGCTCCGCGATGCGGGGGTCAACCTCGACCTCGCCCCGGTGCTCGACGTGCGCACCAACCGACAGAACATGGTGGTCTACGGTCGGGTGTTCGGCAGCCAGGCCGCCCTCGTGGCCGCCCACGGGCTGCGCTTTGTGAGGGCGCTCCAGGCCGCCGGGGTGATCGCGTGCCCGAAGCACTTCCCCGGGCACGGAGGCACCCGCGAAGACAGCCACGCGGCGCTCCCGCGGGTGGCCGCGTCGCGCGATCAGCTCGTGGCGACCGAGCTCTTGCCCTTCGCCGAGGTTCACCGCGAGGCCCGCGCCATGATGGTGGCCCACGTCGTGTACGAGGGCGTCGACCGCGACCTGCCGGCCACCCTGTCGCCCGCGTGCGCGACCGGTCTGTTACGAGAACACTTGGGTTTTCAAGGTGTTGCGATTACTGACGACCTTGAGATGCAGGCCATCCGAGCGCGTTGGGGGGTGGTGCCCGGCGCGCTCCGGGCCATGTCTGCGGGCTGCGACCTGCTCACCGTGGCGCACACCGTCAGCGTGGGCGGCGCCGTCGCGACGGCCTTGGCTCAGGCCTCGGAGCGAGACCCGCGCTTCGCCGCACGGCTCGACGAGGCCGCGTCGCGGGTCACGGCGCTCAGGCGCTCGCTCGTTCAGGCGTTGCCGCCGAACCCGTACCGCGAGTCGTTGCCGAGGTTGTTGCGTGAGGTCGCGCAGCGTGAAGCCGCGCTCGGGCATCGGGGCCCTCGGGCGAGCGACCCGACCACCCAGCGTCGCTGAGCGTCGGGTCAGAGGGCCCCGCGGTGGGTCACTGGATGCAGGCGAAACCCGGCGGCGTGCAGATGTTACGCAGGGGGTTGCAGCAGGTCTGCCCCGAGGGGCAGGTGATGGTGCCGCAGCGCGGGCCCGCGTTCGGCACGCACTGGCCGACGCCGTTGGTCTCGACGCAGGTGGTGCCCGAGGCGCAGCGGATGGCCGCGCAGCCCGGCCCGTTCGGCACGCACTGGCCGACGCCGTCGGTCTCGACGCAGGTGGTGCCCGAGGCGCAGCGAATGAGCGCGCAGCTCGGCCCGTTCGGCACACACTGCGCGCCGGTGGGGGTGTTGCGGCAGGTGGTGTTGGCCGTGCAGCGCATGCGGGCGCAGTTGCTAAGGCAGGTCGGCGCGTCGTCGATCATCTGGCAGAAGTAGCCAGTGTCACAGCGCATCGTCGAGCAGTCGCGCGGGCCGCAGCGGTACACGCAGGCGTTCTCGCGGCAGGTGAAGGCGCCGAGACAGCGGGGCGTGATGAGCGACTGCTCGCCGCAGTCGTCGGCCTCGGCGCAGTACGACGTGGCCTTCGAGAGCCGCGCGATCACACGGCCGCGCTGCGAGAGCGTGAGGGTGTTGCCGCGGAGGGTGTAGTCGTACCGGCCGAAGAACGGCGCCGTCTCGACCGAGGGGCGGTCGGGGTGCCGGAGCGTCACGGTGACCGAACCCGCGGTGAAGTACCCCTCCATCCGGGCGCTCGACGGGCAGGGCGTGGTGATGCACCGAATGCCGGTGTCAACGTCGGCGAAGAAGTGACGCCCGGTGCGCTGGGTCTGGCGGGTGAAGACCAGGCCCGTGAAGGGGCCGCTGGTGCCGCGCCACGCGCCCAGGAGGCTCTCCCAGCTCTGCGAGCGGGCCTCTTCGAGCGAGATCGGGTCGCTCGCCTCGTCGGCCTCGATCGCCTCGCCGGCGCCGTAACAGCCCCCCAAGGTCGAAGCCAGAACCACCGCGCCCACCAACCGCATCGTGCGAGACAGCATTGAAGACTCCTTCGATTCTGGCGCCCTTCACCCGCGCCAGCCTTATTGCGAGACAGCGTCTAGCACCACCTCAACCTACATGGAAGTACCCCAGTGAGGAATTCGCCCCGCGCCGTCGCCCTCGCGCCGGGGCCTCAAAGGCTGTCGGCCGTGATAGTAGGCTGCGCGGGCCGCGCAGAGGGCGTGGCCAACGGTGGAGCCCCAGCCATGAGTCGCAAGGCGTTTGAAGTGTACGAGAAGACCCTCCACGAGATCCGCGAGGCGGGCTTGTGGAAGCGCGAAGGCGTCATCGTGACGCCGCAGGGGGGGCACATCGGGGTCGAGACCGCCGGGGGCCGCCGCGAGGTGTTGAACTTCTGCGCGAACAACTACCTCGGGCTCTCGTCGCACCCTGCGGTGGTGGCCGCGGCGCACCGGGCCATCGACACCCACGGGTTCGGCATGTCGTCGGTGCGCTTCATCTGCGGCACCCAAGACCTTCATCGCACCCTCGAATCAAAGATCGCGGCCTTCGTGGGCAAGGAAGACGCCATCCTCTACGGCTCGGCCTTTGACGCCAACGGCGGCCTCTTCGAGACCCTCCTCGGTGAAGAAGACGCGATCATCTCAGACGCGCTCAACCACGCCTCGATCATCGACGGCATTCGCTTGTCGAAGGCCGAGCGGCATCGGTATCCGAACGGCGACATGGCGGCTCTCGAAGCGGCCCTCCAGGCGACGCAGGGCAAGCGCCTCAGGCTCATCGCCACCGACGGCGTCTTCTCGATGGATGGCTACCTCGCCAAGCTCGACGAGATCTGCGCCCTGGCCGATCGCTACGACGCCCTGGTGATGATCGACGAGTGTCACGCCTCGGGCTTTCTCGGCAAGACGGGCCGGGGCACGCACGAGCAGTGCGGCGTGCTCGACCGCATCGACATCGTGACGGGCACCCTCGGCAAGGCCCTCGGCGGGGCCTCGGGGGGCTTCACCGCGGCGCGGCGGCCGGTGGTCGAGCTCCTGCGGCAGCGCTCGCGGCCGTACCTGTTCTCGAACGCCCTCGCGCCGGCCATCGTGGGGGCCTCGATCGCGGTGCTCGACATGATCACCGAGAGCACGGCGTTGCGCGACCGGGTGATGGGCAACGCGGCGTACTTCCGCGAAGAGATGAGCCGCGCGGGCTTCGCCATCAGGCCCGGCATCCACCCGATCGTGCCGGTGATGTTGGGCGACGCGCGGCTCGCGGGCGAGATGGCCCGCGACCTGCTCGACGAGTCGATCTATGTGGTGGGGTTCTCGTTCCCCGTGGTGCCGCGGGGTGAGGCGCGGATCCGCGTTCAGCTCTCGGCGGTGCACACCCCCGCCGACCTCGACCATGCGATCCGCGCGTTCACCAAGGTCGGCAAAAAGCACGGTGTCTTGAAGGGGTAGGCGCTTCGATGCCGCTCATCGACCTCTCAGGGCTTGAAATCTCGGTCTGGGTCACCCGCGAGGGGCTCCTCTCGCCGGTCGGTCACGACCTCAGGCTGGTCGCGCCGGCGACGAAGCTCACCGTCGACACCGAGACCCGCGCGCTCTCGCTCGAAGTCGCCGCCGCGGCGCTGCGGGTGGCCGCCGTGGTGGTCGAGGGCCGCGACGCGAGCGCCCCCATCAGCGAGGCCGATCGCGTCCAGATCGAGAAGAACCTTCACCGCGAAGTGCTCGAATCAAAGCAGTTTGCGACCATCGTGTACGAGGGCGTGGCCCGCGACGCGACGCGGGTCGAGGGCGCGCTGACCCTCCACGGGGTGCGCCTCGCGTTGCCCCTCGCCGTGCGTCGCGAGGGCGCGGAGGTGGTGGTGAGCGCCACCGTCGACCACACGCGCTGGGGCATCAAGCCCTTCAAAGCCCTCTTCGGCGCGCTGCGGGTGAAGCCCACCCTCCGCGTCGAGGCCCGCGCCTCGGCGTCGTCGCTCGCACCTTGGGAGCTTTGAGAGCGTATGCCCTCGATCGTGCGCAGGGTGCGCGCCTCGGTGCTGTTCTTGATCTTGGTGGTGCTCATCGGCACCGTCGGGATCCACTCGATCGGTGAGGGCCGCTGGAGCTGGGGCCAGTCGGTCTACCACACCATCATCAGCATCTCGACGGTGGGCTTCGGCGAGCTCCCAGGCATGGAGAACATCCCCCTGGCGCGCTTCTACACCGTGGTGATGATCGTCTTCGGCGCGGGCTCGGTGGTCTACTTTCTCTCGGTCTCAACGGCCCTCCTGGTCGAGGGCGAGCTCCGCGATTTTTTCAAGCAGCGCACGATGAAGAGATCAATCGACGACCTCAAGAATCACATCATCGTCTGCGGCATCGGGCGCACCGGCGCCCATGTCGTGGCCGAGCTTCACGCCACCCACACGCCCTTCGTGGTGATCGACATCGACCCGGCGAAGATCGAGTGGCTCCGCGAGCACCTCCACGACGAGCACCTCTGCGGCCTGGTCGGAGACGCCACCGAAGACGAGGTGCTGAAGAACGCCGGCGTCGAGCGCGCCCGGGGCCTCGTCGCGGCCCTCGACGACGACAAGGCCAACCTCTTCGCCACCCTCTCGGCGCGCTCGCTCAACCACGAGATGCGCATCATCGCCAAGTGCATCGACGCCACCGCAGAGCCCAAGCTCCGACGGGTCGGCGCCGACAAGGTCGTGGCCACCAACGTCATCGGCGGAATGCGCCTCGCGAGCGAGATGATCCGCCCGAGCGTGACCGAGTTCCTCGATCAGATGTTGCGCGACCCTGAGCATGTGCTGCGTATCGAAGAGGCGCGGGTCTCGGCCACGAGCCGCGTCGCGGGGCAGACCCTGGCCGCGGCCTCGCTCCGCAAGGTGTGTGACGTGCTCGTCGTGGCGGTGCGAACGGCCGAAGGGCGTCACCGCTTCAACCCCGGCGCCGACACGGTGCTCGAAGTCGGGGCGACGCTCATCGTGCTCGGCGAACGCGGTGAAATCGCGAAGTTGCGCGAGGCCATCGGGGCGAACCCCTGAGCCTCGCGCCGCGGCCTCAGCGGATCGCCACCGTGGCGCACGTCGGCGCGCCCTCGGCCACGCGGTCGGGGCAAACCAAGAGCTCGCGCGACACCGCAGGAGCGCCCACCGCGCGGCCCACCGCCACCGCCGTCACCACCGCGCGATCACCCGGCGTAAGGGTCACCGCGCCGCGCACGAGGCCCGCACACGCCCGCGCCGAGGCGCTGGCGCGAAGACGAACCTGGAGCGCCACCGGGGCCCCCGCGGGCACCGCCGCGTAACCGCTTGAGAAGGTGCCAAAGGCCACGTTCTCGAACACCGCCCGAGGCGGCTGCGCAGGCCGCGCCGCTTGCCCCGCCCGCGCCGCCACCGCAGGGGTCGCCGCGGTGCAGAGGTCGACCGCCCCGAGACCGACCAGGGCGTGAAAGAAGCGCGCCCGGGCCTGACCCGCCTCGGGTTCGGCGGTCTCGTCACGACCCACCGCGACACCGAGCGCCGGAGCGCCCGTCGCGAGGCCGAAGGCGATGGCGGTGTACTGCGCGCCGCTCTCGACCTCGGGGGTCTGCGCCGAGGCCACACGGGCCGCGCTGGCGGCCACACCCGCGCGCTGGAGCGAGACCCGATGGGCGGCCCCCGCGGGCGCGTCGACGGCCCCGGCGATGGCCTTGTACGCCAGGGCGCTCACCGCGGGGGTGGCCACGTCGCCGAGGTACACATCGACGCTCGCGGCGGCGCGGTCGGGCGAAGCATGAATGACGCGAACACGCGCCGGGGCCGGAGGCGCAGGCGGGGGCGCGGGCGGAGGCAACTCTTCGACCCGCGGCGCGCTCTGCACGCCGTCGTCGGCAAGATTCGGCACCGCTGACGAATTCAGCTGCTCGGGAGTGTACCGCGCCTGCGGAATGGGCGTCTCGCCACAGCCCGTCACCGCGACCAGAGCCGCCGCTGAAACTCCGCCGATGCCCGTGACCCTCGACCTGCGCATTGCGTTCATCCCTCGTGTACGAAAGGCTTTTCGCTCGGCGCCCGCGAGTGCACCACCACCCCGGGGCCAAACCGCGCGGACTCTACACCAGTTTGCCCCGACGCCAGCCCGCGATCGTTGCGCCGAACGCCGCTCACCGGGGCTTCGGTCAGGGGGCGCGGCGGTCACCCGGCGGAGCGTGCCGGCCGCGTCGACCTGGGCCGCGGGGCGCGCCACGTCGGCGGCGACGCGCCGCGCATCGAAGCTCCCACATCGCGGGCAAACCCGCCGAGGCGCTCGGGGGCGCTCAACAGGTCTTGTCGACTCATTGACGGCGAAAGGTGTGCATGCGCGCGGCGGTGCGGGTAGAGAGTGGGCGTCGTGGCGCGCTGGTGTCGGTGCTTTCTGATCTCGCTCGTGCTCTGTCTCGCGGCGTGCGCGCGGGGCAACGTCGACCCGAACCAGCCGCTCGACGGCGACGCGGGCTTCTTCGACATCCCGAAGGAAGACGTCCCCGAGTCGCTCTGCGGCACCCAGGGGCAGCTCTGTTGCACGGGCGAGGCGTGCGTTCAGGGGCTCCTTTGCCGCGACCGGGTGTGCGTCGCGTCGCCCGGGTGCGGCGGCGAGCGCCAGCCCTGCTGCGCCAATTTCGCATGCGGCGCGGGCTTCGTCTGCACCGCGGGGCAGTGCCTCGTGTCGGCCTCGTGCGGCGGCGCGGGGCAGCCGTGCTGCGTCAACGCCCTCTGCGGCGCGGGCTTCCGCTGCGAGGCCGGGCTCTGCGCGGCGGTGCCCGCGTGCGGCGGCGACGGGCAAGCCTGCTGCGAGGGCAACGTCTGCGAGTCGGGCTTCGCCTGCAACGCGTCGACCTGTCGCCCGAGGGTCCGCTGCGGCGCCGAGGCCCAAGCGTGCTGCGCGTCGTCGCCCGCGTGCGAGGGCGCGCTCAGCTGCCAGGCCGGGCAGTGCGCTCGGGCGCCGACGGCGTGCGGAGCCCTCGGGCAAGGGTGCTGCCCCGGCAACCTCTGCGCGGCCGCCGGCGCGCTCTGCTGCAACGGCACCTGCGTAAACCCCGCCAACGACAGCCGTCACTGCGCCCGCTGCAACGCCCCCTGCGCGGCCGGGGCGAGCTGCGCCAACGCGGCCTGCGTGGCCCCTCCGTGCGGGGGTGAGGCCCAAGCGTGCTGCGCCTCGTCGACGCCCTGCGGCGCGGGGCTGCGCTGCAACACCAGCAACCGCTGCGCGCGCCCGAGCGAGACCTGCCGCGCCGGCACCGGGGTGTGCCTCACCGCGGCCGAGTGCTGCGACGCCCTCTCGTGTCGGGCCGCGCCCGCAACCCTCGCGTGCTGCCGCGAGGCCGGCGGCAGCTGCACCGCCTCGCCCCAATGTTGCGGCGTCATGGCCTGCGAGGCCGGGCGCTGCGCGTGCCGCCGCTCGAGCGAGACCTGCACCGCGTCGCGCGACTGCTGCGCGGGCCTCGGGTGCGAACAAGGCGTCTGCCGCGTGGCCCAATGCAGCCTCGCCGAGGCCGCCGCGTGCGCCGCAGGGGCCGAGGCTCCAGGGTGCTGCCTCGCGGGGCGGAGCTGCGTCGACGGGCGCTGCTGCGCGAGCACCGGGGCGGCCTGCGCGCGCAACGAGGGCTGCTGCGGGGCCCAACGCTGCGAGAGCGGGCGGTGTTGCCAATCGGCAAGCGGGCGATGCGCGGCCAACGCCGATTGTTGCGCGGGGCTGAGCTGCCAGTCTGGGCTCTGTCGCACCGCGCCGTGCACCTTGGGTGAGGCGTCGAGCTGTACGCCCGGGGCCGCCGCGCCGGGGTGCTGCGCGAGCCCGAGGGGGTGCTCCGCCGTGGCAGGGGTCAACCGGTGCTGCGCGACCCCAGGGGGGCTCTGCACGGGCCCGACAGGGTGCTGCGGCAGCGCGCGGTGCGAGGCCGGGCGGTGCTGCGCGCCGACAGGGCAGGGGTGCGACAGCGCGCGCCCCTGTTGCAGCGGGAGCACCTGTCAGAGCGGCACCTGCGTCGCGGCCACGAGCACCTGCGCGCTCGGCGAAGCGGCGGCCTGCGCTTCGGGGGCCACGGCGCCCAATTGCTGCGCCGACGCGCGGGCCTGCGCCGACGTGGTGGGCACCCCGCGGTGCTGTCGAAACACCGGCGGCGCGTGCACGACGAGCCTCGGGTGCTGCGCCTCGCTCCTCTGCGTCTCGGGGCGCTGCCAGGCGCCCGCGAGCTGCGGGCTCGCCGAAGCCGCGGTCTGCACGGTGGGGTCGAGCGCGCCCAACTGTTGCGGCGACGGGCGCGCGTGCCGCGACGTGGTGGGCACCAACCGCTGCTGCCGCGACCTCGGCGGCGCGTGTACGACGAGCCTCGGGTGCTGCGGCGCGCTCCTCTGCCGCGACGGGAGTTGCCAATCGGCGACGCCCTGCGCCCTCCCCGAAGCCGCGCTGTGTACGCCCGGAGCGAGCGCCCCCGGGTGCTGCGCCGAGGGGCGGAGCTGCGCCGACGTGGTGGGCGACACCCGTTGTTGCCGCGGCGTGGGCGGAGCCTGTGTAGGCTCGTACGGGTGTTGCGGGTCGTTGATTTGTCTCTCGGGTACCTGTCAGTAATCGGGTCGAGGGGCGTTCTCTGGGGGTGCGTGTGGAGTCGAAGGCGTTCAGTCATCGCGTGATGCCGCGCTTGGGGCGTGAGGTCTTTCGCCTCGGTCTGGCGGCGAATTACGGCATCGGCCCGGCAGAGTTCGACCTCGCCGTCGAGCGCGGGGTCAACTACATCTTCTGGTCGTGGGCGCGCACCGGGCGGCTCGTCGCGTCGATGCAAGCGGCCCTGCGGCGCAACCGCGAGGGCATGGTGGTGGCCGCGGGCCCGACCCTCGGGTACTTCGGCGGCAGCGTGCGCCGCGGCTGCGAGCGCGTGCTCAAGCGGCTCAACACCGACTACATCGACTATTTTCAGCTCTACTGGCTCGGGGTGGGCTCGGCGCTCACCGGCGGCGTCCTCGACGAGCTCTTGAAGCTCCGCGACGAGGGTAAAGTGCGCGCCATCGGGGTGTCGATCCACGACCGGGTGCGCGCCGGGCGCCTGGTCGTCGAGTCGCCCTTTGACATGTTCATGGTGCGCTACAACGCCGCCCACCCGGGCGCAGAGCGCGACATCTTCCCCGCGTTTGAGACCCGCCGCCCCGACCTCGTGGCCTACACCGCCACGGCCTGGCGCAAGCTCTTGAAGCGCCCCAGCGGGTACCAAGGCCCCGTGCCGACCGCCGGAGATTGCTACCGTTTCTGTCTCTCAAGCCCCCACGTCGACGTGGTGCTCACCGGCCCCGCCGACCGGGCGCAGCTCGAAGAAAACCTCGCCGCGATCGAGAGAGGCCCCCTGTCGGCCGAAGAAGATCGCGCCATCCGCGCGTTCGGCGCGCGCGCTCATGGGTGAGCGCCGCGGGCGCGAAGCGCAGCAAGAAAGAAGGGTCGCAATGCAAACGCTGATCGTGTGTGAAGGGTGTTCTCGGCATGTTCTGTCGCACGAGGCCGGGTGCCCGTTCTGCGGCGCCGCGGTGGCGGCCCAAAGCCCGGTATGCGGGGCCGACCCGTCGGCCGCCCGCGGGCTCTCGCGCGGCAAGGCTGCCCTCATGGCCGCCGTGACCGTGGCCGCGAGCCTCTCGATGGCGGCGTGCTACGGCGGCCCGCCCCGCCCGCCCGCCTACAACCCCGCCGACGCCGCGACCCAGGCCCCCGCCAACCCGGCGCCCGGCAACGGTACGCCCTGACGCGGGAATTGCTCGCCGAGGGGCGGCCCAAAGTAGGTAGCATCCTGCGGTGATGGGCGACGCTCCGATCACCGTCACGGCCGAGGGGCTCGGCAAAGAATTCGGCGAGAAGGTCGCCCTGCGCGACCTCAGCCTCTCGTTGCATCGCGGCGAGATCTTCGGTCTCTTGGGCCCCAACGGCGCCGGCAAGAGCACCACCCTCAACCTCTGGATGGGCTTCCTCAAGCCCACCCGCGGCCGGGCCACGGTGTGCGGGCTCGACTGCACCCGAGACCACCGCGCGGTGATGACCCGGGTGGGCCATCTGCCCGAAGAACCTACACTTTTTGACAACCTCACCGGGCGCGAGCTCCTGAGCTTCGTGCTCACCATGCGCGGGCTCTCGAAGGCCGAGCGGTGGCGCGCCCTCGACGCGTGGGCCGAGCGGCTCGGCTTCGCCGCAGACCTCGACCAGCTCGTGGCCGGATACTCAATGGGGATGCGCAAGAAGCTCGCCCTCCTCGCCGCGATGGCGCACCAGCCCGAGGTGTTGCTGCTCGACGAGCCCACCAACGGACTCGACCCCTTGGTCGCCCGCGAGGTGCGAGACATGCTGGTCGAGCAGGCCGCGGCCGGGGTCACGGTGGTGCTCTCGACGCACCTCCTCGACGTGGCCGAGCGGGTGTGCCACCGCCTCGGGGTCATCGTGCGCGGCGAGCTCCGCGCCCTCGGAGACGCCTCGGAGATCCTCGCGGCCACCGGGTCGGGCACCCTCGAAGAGGCCTTTCTCGCGCTCACCGCGGCCCCCCGGAGCGCGCGCTGATGCGAGAGTCTCTCGCGCAAATCCGCGCCATCGTCGCGATGCTCCTCACCGGCGTGATGAACTCGCTGCGCCGCCGACAGGGCAACGGGGCGCTCTACATCTTCCCGTTGTTGTTAGTGTTTTTGCTGGTCGAGCTGGCCCGCTTCGGCTCCCGCGCCACCGACGGCATGCGCGCCGTGCTCGGCCTCGCCACCCCCGCCAAGGGCCTCCACTACGCGTCGCTCTGGCTGACCGAGCTCTTCGTCGCCATCGTGGCCCTGAAGTTCGCGCGCATCATCCCCGGTCGCGGCAGCCGGAGCCTCTTCGACCAACCCCTCTTGCGCGCCCTGCCCACGCACCCGGTCGCGCGCTTCGTCGTCGAGCTCGGGGCCGCGAGCGCGGCCGCCGTTGGCTTCGTGATCTTGGTCTGGGTGCCTTCGGTCTGGGGGCTCCACGCGTCGCCCGACGCCCGCGCGGTCGCCCTCACCGCGCTCAGCGCCCTCGTGGCCAACCTCGCGGCCACGGTGTTCGCGATGGCGCTCTACGTCGTCACGGCGCGTCGCCTCGGAGGCCGCCCTCTCGACGCGCTCAGGGTCATCGCGGCGGTGGTGGGTTTCGCGCTCATCGCGGGGTACTCTGCCCTCGGGCCCATCGGCGCGGGGGTCTCGACCCGGCTCAGGGTCTCGGCCTTTGTGCCCGCGTGGTCGGGCTATCTCCCGATGCGCCCGGTGGTGACCTGGCTCCGAGCGCCCCACGAGACCCTGGCCCTGGGGCGCGCGGCGCTGGGCTTGGGGCTCGCCGTGGGGCTCTCGCTTTGGGCGCTGCTGCGGCGCCTCCGCGAGCCTTACGACCTCTCCCTCGACGCGGCCACCGCGGCGACCCCGCGGGCCGCTTGGGAGCCTCGGCTCGGCGCCGCCCGCGCGGAGTTTCGCGCGCTGGTGCGCCAGGCGCCCTACCTCCCCTTCGCGGCCCCTGCGTTTCTGGCCTTCTTTCTGACGCTCTCGCACGGGGCGACCTCGGCCACGGGCGCAGACCTGCCGCTCATCGTCCTCATGGGCCTCACGGCTTGGGCCACGGTGGTGATCGGCACCGCCCTCTCGGGCGCCCTCTCTCGCCGCTGGCGTCGGGTCTTATGGATCCCCTCGGTGCTCGGGCGCGACCACACCGACAGCCTCCGCGCGGCGACGGCGGTGCATACCTTCCTCACGGCGGGGCTCGCCTTCAGCGTCTTCGCGCTGCTGCTCGGCGCGCGGGTGCCCGAGCCGTTGTGGTTTCTGCGCATGGTCGCGGGGCTCCTGGTCTGCCTCGCGGCGGGCCAGTGGCTCCAGGTCTCGGCGGTCTTTCTGCTCATCGACCCGTCACCCGATCGCTTGACGGGCCTCTCGGTGGGCGCGCTCCTCGGCGTGCTCGCCACGAGCCTGCCCACCGCGGCGCTGATGGTGCTCCTCTCGGCCACGCCGCTCGCGCAGTGGCTGCCGCTCGTGTCGCTCCTGGTGCTCACCGCGTGGTCGATCGAACGCGCCGCCGTGGCCCGCCTCGGCGCGCTCCGCGACCCCCTCGGAGACCCCGACGCTGCGCTCCGGAGCTGGCCCGCCTTGCGCACCTTCGGCATCGCCCTGATCGCCCAGGTGGTCACCATGCAGACCGGCGAGACGGTGCTCGCGCTCTCGCCCTCGGGCAACCTCGTGCTCGGGTACCTCGCCTTCGCCGCGGTCGCGCTGCCCATCGGCCTCGACGCCGCGCGCCGCCACCGACCCGCCCCGCGCTGGAGCCGCCTCCGCGCCGTGGCCCTCGGGGCCCTCACCGGCGCGCTGAATTTCGGCCTCGCGACGCTCTACGCCGAGCTCGCCTCGCGGCGCCTCGGTGGCGCCCACGGAGCCCTCTCCGAGGCCCTCACCGCGGCCGCGCCGACGACCCGGGCGGCGCTCATCGCCGTGGCGGCCCTGCTCGGCCCCTTCGCTGAAGAGCTGTTCTTCCGGGGGTGGCTCCTCTACGCGCTGCCCTACGACCTCGGCCCGCGCCGGGCGCGCCTCGCGCCGGTCTTGACCGCCCTCAGCTTCGCCGTCTTGCACGCCGCAGAGGCGTGGCTCCCGGCCCTCGTCGCGGGCCTCCTCGCGGGTCTCCTCGCGGCCCGCAGCCGACGCCTCGACGCCAGCGTGGCGATGCACATCACCAACAACAGCCTCGTGATGGCCACCGCCCTCGGGCTCTTTCGCGGGCCGTAAACCGCCGTTGGCAGCCAACCCGCGTTCGCAGCGGCGCTGTCATGGCGGGCCCGCGTCGCGGCGTTCACAGTTGTGAACGGTGCGTTGAAAGATGAATGATTTCAATAGGTTGCGATGAGTTGCCAGGCGGCGACGGAGGCGCCGATGCTTGGTACACCGAGTGCTCAGGGCGAGCGCGTCGCTGAACACGGAGTGGTTGCCATGAAGCAGAGCCTCATCGTCAAGACCCTGGGCCTTGTGACTGTTCTGGGCGGGCTCGCGCAGCCCTCGCTGGCCGCGGCCCAGCACCGCGGGCGCGGCGGCGCGATCAACGCGCGCAACGCCGAGTCGGGCGCGCCCTTGCAGCTCCGCGACACCGGGAGCCTCAGCGAAGGCGACCGAACCGACCGTGAGGGGCGTCACCTCACGGCCCGCAGCCTCCCGTTGCGCGCGGGCGATCGGGTCACCTTCATCGTGCGGAGCGAGAGCTTCGATGTCATGGCGCGGGTCCGCGGCCCCGGCAACCAACAGTGGGAAGACGACGACGGCGCAGGCAACACCGACGCGCGACTCGTCTTCACGGCGCCCCGCGACGCGGCCTATCAGTTCATCGTGACCTCCTACGAGGCCGGCGCCACGGGCGAATTCAGCACCGAGATCAGCGTGCGCCGCGGCGGCGCTCCGGGCCTCGACGTCGACCCCTCGGGCGACCCCTCGGGCGAAGACGAAGCGGGCGACTGCCCCAACGACGACGGCGACGAGGGGCGCGACGACGGCGACGAAGGGCGCGGCGAACACCGAGCCGACGAAGACCGAGCCGACGAAGACGGGGGCGACGACGACGCCGACCGCACGGCGCCTGCGGCCGACGCGGCCCCCTCGGCGGGCGGGCAGACCTACGGCATTTTCGTGGGCATTTCGCACTACGGCGGCGACAACCACGACCTGCCCGGCGCGGCCAGCGACGCGGTTCAGCTCGCCCGCGCGTTTCAAACGGCCCGCTGGATGCCGCGACAGAACGCGATCGTGCTCACCGACGCCCAGGCTACGGCGCAGAACGTTCGGCAGGCCTTCGCGACCATGAGCCAGCGCGTGGGGCCCCAAGACACCCTGGTCTTCTTCTTCGACGGTCACGGCGGTTCGAGCGTGCTCGACACCGTGGGCCACGACGTCAGCCGTCGCGAGCTCTCGCAGATGATGAGCCGGGTGCGGGGCCGCCAGCTCCTCGTGCTCGACTCGTGCGAGGCGGGGGGCTTCGCGCCGTTGGTTCAGCAGAACGCGCAGCGCGCGGGGCTGTTCTCGTCGCGCGCCGACCAGGAGTCGTCGACGGCCCCCGAGGTCAACGCCGGCGGCTGGCTCGCGTACTTCTTTCGCCGCGCCGTCGAGGGCGAGGTGCGTCGCGGCGCCGACGGGGCGCTCGACTTCCAGGCGGTGCGTCGGTACGTGGCCGAGCAGTACAACCGTCGCGGGGTCTCGCGCTCGCAAGAGCTCGTGGCGGTGGCCTCGAACCCGCGCTTCTCGATCGGCGGCACCCAAGACGCCGTCGCCCCGCCGAGCGACGTGATGGTGGCCCGCCGCGACGGCCGCCGCCCCAACACGGGCCGTCGCGTCCCGGTGCTGGCGCCGCGCGACACGGCCCCTTCAGAGCGCGAGCCGCTCTTCGGGTCGAACGATCAGTTTTCGCAGATCCTCCAGATGGCGACCACGCAGTTCGGCCCGCAACTCAGCCAGTTTGTGAAGTGACCGAGCGCCCTGCGCAAGGGTGGTGCAAGGCGTCGCGCTTGACGCGACCGTGAAGAGCACCGAGAAAGGCTCGACCGCCAGACCTCTGGTGGTGAGCCTTCTCTCGTGTGAGGTACTGCATGAAGTGGTGTGTGGCGGCGTTGTGGGCGATGACGGCGGGGTGCGTGGTGCACGGGGCAGGGCCCGCGGGGCACCCCGGGGCGACGGGGGCGATGGGGGCGACTACGGCGAGCAACACCGCACAAAACGGCGGCTGCCCCGGCAACCAGGTGACCTTCTACGACGACGAGGGCCTTCGAGGCGCCTCGCTGAGCGTCGCGCCGGGGCGCTACGACGCCGAGTTCTTCAACAACTCGCCGGTGCAGAATGACACCGTGCGCAGCGTGTGCGTGCCCGCCCGTTGCACCGTGACGCTCTACGAGCACGCCAACTTCGAAGGGGCCGCGCATAGCTACGCCCAGAGCGCCCTGTCGCTCGGCGATTTCAACGGCTCGGCCTCGTCTGCGGTGATCGCCTGTCAGTGAGCGAAGAGCGCGCTGAGGGGGCGCACCGCGTCGAGGCTGAAGCCCCCCTCAGGCGTGCGAAGGGTGAAGCCCTCGCCCGCCGAGAGGGCGTCGATGAAGGCTTCAAACTGCGTCGATTCGAGCCCCACCGCGACGCCGTCTTCGAGAAAGGTGAGCTTCGTCTCGGGGGCCTCCATGCAGAGCAGGAAGCAGAGCCCCACCGCCTCGCCGCGGCTCTCAAGGCGTGAGATGGCCTCGCGCTGCGACTGCCCGGGGCTCCACACCATGCACGCGTCGGCCTCGGGGTCGAGCTGCGGCAACACCGCAAGATAGCGCGCCGCGCGGGCCTCTCCGCAGGCGTCGGCGAGGGCCTCGTGGTCGCGGCCGTGCGGGGTAAAATGAACCGTCGCGCCGCGCAGGGTCACCGCGCCTTCGAGGCCGAGCGCCGCGACGCCCTTCAAGATGCTGTGCTGCCCGTCGTCACTGAAGTAGGCCCGCGGGCCCTCGCTCTCACACCACGCCGCCACCGGAAACCACTGCGTCTCTCGCCCCTTTCGGCTCATCCAGCGGGTCATGCCGAAGCGCGCGAAGCCCTCTCGGTCGTTGTCGTTGACCAGCAGCACCCGCAGCATCTCGGGGTCGATGGCGACATCTTCGAAGGCCATCGCGGGGGCGTACGCCAGGTGACAACCGAAGGGGCGGTGTCGGCCGAATGTCGTCAGGGTGCCCGCCCGGGTTGTGCGACCCTCGGCCGCGAGCATCGGGTAGAGGGCCATGATCTGCCCGACCTCTTCGATGAGCGCGTCGCGGGCGCCCACCCGGTCGCGCAGGGTCATCACCATCTCGCGCTGCCCGAGACGGCGGAGCCCCTCGGTGACAAAGGTGAGGCTCGCGACAGCCCCCGAGGCGCTCGGGAGGGTGTGCGAATACACCTTCATTTTAAGGGCTTCTGAGCCAATGGTGACGTCGGCGAGGAGGGCGCTCACATCACGTACCCTGACTCACCGTGCTGGCTCTCGTCGAGCCCTTCGAGCTCCTCGTCGCGCGAGACCCTGAGGCCCATGGTGCGGTCGAGGAGCTTCAACAACACCCAGGTCAGCGCGGCGCTGTAGGCCCCCGCGACGACGATGCCCACGAGCTGTTTGCCGAGCTGGGCGGGATTGCCATACAGCAACCCGTTGGCACCCTCAGGGTTGAGCGCCTTCTGCGCGAACACCCCTGTGAGGAGCGCCCCCCAGATGCCGCCCACGCCGTGAACGCCGAAGGCGTCGAGCGAGTCGTCGTAGTGGAGCCGCTCTTTGAGCAGCACCGCGGCGTAACAAATGAGCCCCGCGCTGGCGCCGATGAAGACGCTCGCGCCCACCGAGACGTAGCCCGCCGCAGGGGTGATCGCCACGAGCCCCGCCACGAGCCCCGAGACGAAGCCCAACATCGTCGGACGCCCGCGATGCCACCACTCGACCATCACCCACCCGAGCGCCGCGCTCGCCGCGCTGGTGTGCGTCGTCACAAAGGCCAAGGCCGCGAGACCGTTGGCCCCGAGGGCGCTCCCCGCGTTGAAGCCGAACCACCCGAACCAGAGCAGCCCGCCGCCGATCACGGTCATCGTGAGGTTGTGCGGAGGGTGCTTCTCGCGCGGATAATTCACCCGCTTGCCGATCACCAGCGCGCACACCAGCGCGGCCACCCCGGCGGTAAGGTGAACCACCGTGCCGCCCGCAAAATCGAGCACCCCGAGCCGCAGGAGCCAGCCCCCGTCGGCCCACGCCCAATGCGCCACAGGGTCGTACACCAGGGTCGACCAGAGCAGCGCGAAGACCACATAGGTCGAAAACTTCATGCGCTCGACGAAGGCGCCCGCGATCAAGGCCGGCGCAATGATCGCAAACTTCATCTGAAACGCCATAAACACCAGCTGCGGAACGGTCTTGTGCACCCCGCCCGCAACCCCCGCCAGGAGCACCCGGTCAAAGCCCCCGATGAGCCCCCCGTGGCTCCGACCGAAGGCCAGCGAGTACCCCACGAGCACCCACTGAACGCTGATCAACGCCAAGGCGAAGTGCACAAACATGAAGGTCGAGAGCACGTTGCGCTTGCGCACCATGCCCCCGTAAAACAACGCCAGACCAGGCGTCATGAAGAGCACAAACGCCGACGAAACCAGCAACCACGCGGTGTCTCCCGTGTCGAACCCTGTCTCTGGCATGACGCGACGGTACCCGATTGACTGGTGCGTTGCGTCAAGGTTTTCGTTCGGGCCGGGCGATGGCAATTGGGGTTGACAAATGACAATTGCGGGCGCAGCGTTGCCAGGGTGAGCGAAGCGACGTCGACGTTGGCCGCGCGGCTGGGTGAGGCGCTGGTTCATTCGGGGTTGAACCAGCGCGAGGTCGAGCAGCGGGCCGAGCTCTCGCGGGGCTACCTCAGCCGCGTGGTGGGGGGCGAGCGGGTGCGCGTCGACGCGGGGCGCCTCCAGAAGATCGCGCAGGCCACCGGGGTGATGTTCGCGTGGCTCTCGACCGGGCAGGGCCCCAAGCTCGCGTCGCTGGGTGAGGCCCCGGAGGCAGAGCGGGCAGAGCGGGTCGAGCGTGACGAGCATAACCCCTTCGAGCTGGCCCTCGCCGAGGCCTTCCGCGAGGGGCCCTTCGCGCTGAGCGACCTCGACGCCGTGCGGGGGCTCCTCCGGCGCGGGGCGACGCTCTTGCGGCACGAGGTCAACCTCGTCGAGGCCGCCAGCACCTGGCTCCGCGCCGCGGCCATGCTGCGGGTCGAGGGGCGCCCGGTGACCATCGAGACCTTGGTGTACCGTGTGGCCCTCGGCACCTCGCCGCGCGAGGCGAGCAGCCTTGAGGCGCGCTCGGCCGAGCTCAACCGCGAGGCCCACGCGTCGCTGCGCAAACTCGGCGGCCGGGCCCCTGAGAAGCCCGTGCTCCCACCTCGGGGTCGGTGACGAAGAATGTCACGCCCTCGGCCCTGAGGGCTTGCCGGGTTTGGGGGTGTGTTTCATACCGGCCGTCGTCTTCGCGCGCCTGACGAGCGGTCTCAGCAGGGCGCGGGGTGTGCCGTCGTTGTTGGGCGTTTCAAGAAACACAGGTCATACCGATGGGAGCCGAAGCCAGCCTGGGGTGGGATCTTCGCGAGGCCGCGGCCGAGCATCTTCTCGCGCAGGCGGGGCTCGGCGAGGTGGTGGCGCCGCCGATGGGCGCGGTGGTGGCGGCGCTCGGTTGGCGATTGGCGGCCGGGGCGCCCCGGGGCACCCACGGCTGGCTCGACCTCGACGCGGCGACGGTTCACATCGACGACCGCGGCGACGCGCTGGCCGTGGCAGAGCGCATCGCCCATGAGCTCGGGCACCTCGCGGCGATGGCCATCTGCGCCGCCCACGACGAGGCCGACGCCGACGCCATCGGCCTGGCCATGCGGGTGCCGCGGCGAGGCGTGCGCGAGACCCTGCGCAACACCGGCTGGGACGCCCTCCGCATCGCGGCCTCGTACCCCGAGGTCGAGCCCCTTGAGGCGCTGGTGCGGGTGGCCGCGATCGGGGGCGGGGCCCTGGCCGTTCATCAGGGGGGCGTGAGGGTCTACGCGGCGGTGGGCGAGGCGCCCTGCGGGGCGATGTTTCCGCGTGAGCTGACGATGGTTCAGGCGATCCGTCGGGTGCGCCGGGCGCGGCCGCTGCGCGACGCGACGAGCGGGCTGAGGGCCTTCCCGATGCGCCTCGGTCGCGGCGACGCGGTGGTGCTCCTGGCCAGCCCCGAGGTTGTTGTCGAATGGCAAGTTGATGCTGATTGACGATTGACAATTGTTGGGCGCGGGGGCTAAGGTGCCTGGGCGGGGCGGTGCTGGGCTGCCCTGTAGAGAGGGCGGTGGGTCGATGGGGCACAAGGCGTTGGCGGTGGGCGGGGCGGGTCTCCTGGTCGGGGTGGTGTTGCAAGGGGGGGCGTCGCGGCGTCGGCGGGTGGTGTCGATGCCGGGGGCGGTGTCGGCGGCGCGCTGCGGGGCCACGGTGCTCGCGGCGTTGCAGCGATGGGTGGCCAATGACAACGGCCGCTGAGGCCCAAGGGCTCACGGCCGATGGGTGGGTGAAGGGGGTGCCGCCCGAGGGGGGCGGGCAGTGGGTGGGCGAGCTCGATCTGGGCCCGCTCAGGCCGCGTCAACGGCAGGCGCTCTACCGCAGCCTCTGCGCGTCGGTGGCGGTGGCGGTCGAGAGCCGTCCGTTTCGGGTGTTGGGGTGCGGGGGGCGGCGGGCGCTGGTGGCCGCGCCGGGGTGGGTCGCGTCGCGGGTCGAGGCGCTCGGGCTCGCGGTGCGGGTGGTGTCGGCCCCGCGGGGGCTTGAGGTCGAAGGGGTGGCCCTGGTGTGCTGCACCGTGGCCGTCTACGACCGTGCGGGGCGGGTCGAGACGGCCACGGCGACGGTGCGCTTCTCGCCGATGGGTGACGTGGGTCAGCGGTGTGTGGCCCGGGCGGTGGGGCGCGCGGTGCTCTCGTGGTTGGGGCTCGCCGTGCTCGACCCCTGCGACGTCGACGAAATCAGGCCCGAGGGGGCCATTGTGCCCTGGGCGCGAAGCCGGGGTGGGCTCGGGGTGCATCCCATCGTTCGTTAGGCCGCGGTGCAGCGCCGAGGCAGCGGGCTTGTCAATTGACAGCCGAGCTGGCTCGCGGTGTGGTGCACCCTCGGCTTACGCGGAGATGTGATGCCTTCAGTTGAATCGTCACGGGCCCTGGTCATCGGCGGCGGGGTAGGGGGTCTCACGGCGGCGATCGAGCTGGCGGCCCGGGGGCTCTCGGTCACCGTGCTAGAGCGGGCCCAAAGCCTCGGCGGCAAGATGCGCGTGGTCGAACTGGCCGGGCGCAGCCTCGACGTGGGGCCGACGGTGCTCACCATGCGTTGGGTCTTCGACGCGGTGTTCTCGCAGGTCGGGCGGCGCTTCGAAGACTATGTGAAGCTCAGCCCGGCGGAGGTGCTCGCGCGGCACACCTGGGCCGACGGGGCGAGGCTCGACCTCTTCCACGACGTCGGGCGCAGCGCCGAGGCCATCGGGGCCTTCGCCGGCGCCCAAGAGGCCAAGGGGTATCGGGCCTTCGTGGCCCACACCAAGACCATCTTCGACAACGTCGAGGGGCCCTTTCTCCGGGCCGAGCGCCCCACCCTCGGCTCGGTGCTTCGGCAACAGGGGCTCAAGGGGCTCGCTTCGCTCACCCGCATCGACGCGACCCGCACGCTCTGGCGGAGTTTGGGCGATTTCTTTCGTGATCCTAGGCTCTTGCAGCTCTTCGGTCGGTACGCGACCTACGCGGGCAGCTCGCCCTTTCTCTGCCCGGCCACCCTGGCGGTGATCGCCCACGTCGAGCGCGAGGGGGTCTGGTACCCCGTCGACGGGATGATCTCAGTCGCCCAGGGGCTCGAGCGCCTCGGGGCCGAGTTGGGGGTTCAGTACCGCCTCGGCTGCGAGGTGCGCGAGGTGCTGGTCGAACAGGGGCGCGCGGCGGGGGTGGTGCTCGCCTCGGGTGAGGTGCTGCGGGCCGAGGTGGTGGTGGCCAACGCCGCGGTCGAGGCCCTCGCGGCGGGGCGGCTCGGGGCCGGGGTGAAGCACGCCGTCGAGGTCGACCCCCGCGCGGGGCGATCGCTCTCGGCGGTGACCTACGCGATGGTGGCGCGGGCGTCGGGCTTCCCCCTGGTGCGGCACAATGTGTTCTTTTCGCGAGACTATCACCGCGAATTCAATGAGATTTTTGAGCAAGGCAGGCTCCCCTCGGAGGCCACCGTGTACGTCTGCGCGCAAGACCGCGACGACCGGGGGGGGGTGCGCGCGGGCGAGGCCGGCGAGCGCTTGTTCATGATCGTCAACGCGCCGGCCCGAGGTGGCCTTCGCGCGCTGACGCGCACGGAGATCGACGCATGCGAGACACAGACGCAGGGCTTTCTGGCACGGTTGGGGCTCAACATCGCGTGGGCCGAGGCGCCGCGCGTGACGACGACGCCCGACGATTTCGAGGCGATGTTCCCGGCGACCGGGGGCGCGCTCTACGGGCCGCCCTCACACGGGTGGACGTCGCCGATGTTGCGGGCGGGCTCGCGCTCGAAGGTGAAGGGGCTCTACCTCGTGGGGGGCTCGACGCACCCCGGGGCGGGCGTCCCGATGGTGGCGCAGAGCGGCAGGCTCGCGGCCACGGCGGTGGCAGAGGACCTCGCTTCGACCGCGCGGTCGTTCCGGGCGGCTACGCCTGGTGGTATGTTGACGCGCTGAGCGACGACGGCCAGCACGCGATCACCCTCATCGCGATGCTCGGCAACGTGTTTTCGCCCTACTACGCCCAGGCCCGGGCCCGCGGCGGTGTGGTCGATCCGTTGGCGTTCTGCACCATGAACGTGGTGCTCCACGGCCCCAAAGGGTCGCTGAGCGCCCTCGGCACCCGCTTCGCCCTCAACGAACGCGGGCGCGCGTCGCTGCGCCGCGAGCCCCAGGCCCTCGAAATCGGCCCGAGCGCGATGCGGTGGGAGGGCGACACCCTGGTGATCACCCTCGACGAGGCGACGGCGATGTTTCCCGTGCCCGTCCGGGGCGCCATCCGGGGCACCGTGCGGGTGCGCCCCCAGCGCGAGGCCGCCGCGCCGGTGGCCCTCGACCCCGAGGGGCGTCATCGCTGGTGGCCCGTGGCGACCTCGGCGCGGGTCGAGGTCTCGCTCTCCGAGCCCGCGCTGCGCTGGTGCGGCAACGGCTACCACGACGCCAACACGGGCGATCGCCCGCTCGAAGCCGACTTTCGCGGCTGGTGCTGGTCGCGGGCCACCGTCAACGGCGACGGCGTGGTGCTCTATGACACCGAGCTCCGCGACGGCGCGCGCAGGGTCATGGGCCGTCGCTTCACCGCCCGGGGGGTCGAAGCGCTCGACGCGCCGCGGTGGGTCGAGCTGCCCAAGAGCGCCTGGGGCATCGCGCGCAACACCCGCTGCGACGCGGGCGCGTCGGCCGCCGTCGAGAAGACCCTCCTCGACGCGCCCTTCTACACCCGGAGCGTGCTGCGCACCCGGCTCCTCGGGCGTGAGACCCTGAGCTTCCACGAGGCGGTCGACCTCGGGCGCTTCGCGAAGCCGTGGGTTCAGTTTCTGGTGCCCTTCAAGATGAGGCGCGTTTGACCGTCGGGGCCCTCGTCGCGGCGGCGTGGGCCCTCGCGCTCTGCGGCACCTTCGCGGTCGCGCTCTGGCGCTCCTTCGGAGGTCGCGGGGCCGCGGTTGTCGATCGGCAACCGATGAGAATGGCGCTCCTTCGGCCCTGCGCGGGGGCCGAGCCTTGGCTCGAAGCCAACCTCACCTCGCTCGACCCGGCCGCGCTCGGCCCGGGCGCCGTGGTGGTGTTCGGCGTAGCCTCGGCGAGCGACCCGGCCTGGCCCGTGTGCGCGGCCGCCGCCGAGACGCTCCGCGGGCGCGGGGTCGACGCGCGGGCCCTCGTCACGGGGGCTCAGGCGCCCAATATGAAATCGGCCCAACTCGCCGCGATGGCGGCCGCGATCGGCGAGGTCGAGGTCATCGTCAACGCCGACAGCGATGTCGACCTCGGTTCGGTCGATTGGGGCGCCTGGCTCTCGCCCTTCAGGGCGTCGACGCGGCTCGGGGCGCGCTGGGTGCCGCCGGTCGAGGCGCCGGGGCTCACCTTGGGCGACCGCGCGTCCGAGGCGCTCCTCGCGGGCTCGCTGCACGCTTTTCCCATCTTGGCGGGGCTCGACCCTGGGGGGCTCGTGGGCAAGCTCGTGGCGCTCGACGCCGAGGCACTCAAACGTGTCGGGGGCTTCGAGGCGCTGACCCATCACCTCGGCGAAGACATGGAGCTCGCCCGGCGCCTCCGAGCCGCGGGCTACGCCGTGAGCGCCATGCCCGGGGTGGCGCGGGCGCGGGTCTCGGGTCGGAGCCTCGCCGCGGTGAGGGCGCGGTACGCCCGCTGGGTGATGGTGATCCGCGCGCAACGCCCGGCGCTCTTGTGGAGCTACCCCGCGCTCTTCTTCGCGAGCGCGCTGGTGGTGCCGCTGTTGTCGGGGCTCGCCCTCGGGTGCCGCGGGCCGCTCGGGGCGGGTCTCGGCGCGCTGGCCCTCGGGCTCGCAACGCTGCGGTTGACCCTCGGCGCACGCGCGCGGGCCCTCGCCGGGCGCCCCCGGGGGCTCGTCGGGCTCGTGGTCGATTGGGGGCTCTCCGAGGCCCTCCTGGCCGCGGCGTGGGCGTCGGCGCTTGGGCCCCGCGAGGTGGTGTGGCGCGGGCGACGGTTGCAGATCGACGCGGCGGGCGCGCTGCGCGGGGCGTCAGCCCGGGCCGAGGGCGCGGCGGGCCGTGAGGCGTGAGAGGAGCCGCTCGAAGAAGGCGCCGACGCGGTCGGGCGGGCGACGGAGCACGGGCTCGTAGGCCGCGAGGGCGTCTGCGCAGAGCGCCGCGTCGATGCGGTCGAGGCCCGCGGTGACGGCGGCTTCGTGACGGGCGCGGGCCGCGGCGACGTCGCGCTCGGGCGCGAGGCAGGGGCCGATGTCAATCAGCAACTCGGGGTGTTCGGCGTGCCGAAACTCGTAGCGCAACGCCACCGGGACGGTCTGCGCCCGGGCCAGCCGCGCCACCTCGGCGCTGCCGCCGCGAAAGGCGAGCGGGCGCTCGGTGGGGCAGCGCTCGGCGCCCTGCGGGAAGATCCACACGGCCCGCTTCGGCGCGTTGAGGCACTTCACCGCGTAGCGCATGGCCCGCGCGCCATCGGCGGGGTCGTCGAGGTCGACGCCGAAGGCGCCCACGAGGGCGAAGAACGGGAGGCGGGTGAGGTTGCGCGCGTTCATCATCGCGTACCAGTCGCCCTCGATGACGTGGTTGGCGAGGTAGAGCGCGACCAGCGGATCCCACCACGCGGTGTGGTTGCTGATGATCACCAGGGGGCCTTCGGCCGAGGCGCGGCGGAGGTGTTCGAGGCCCGCGATGCGCACCGCCGAGAAGGTCGCCGCCAGCCGCGCCCGCGCGTGGCCCGCGAACCAACGATTGAACCAACGGTGCTTGCGCGCGACGATCATGACCGACCCAGGTTGCGCAAGAGCCCCGAGGCGACCTGCGCCCCCCAACGCGACACGCCCCGCGCCCCAAGCACGTCGAAGACCGACCCGTACACGGCCGGAAACTGACGGCTCGTGCGGTGCAGAAAGCGCACAAAATCAGCCCCGCTCATCTCGTCGCGGAGGAGCTGCTGGTAGGGCCGCTCGCCCATCGCCGCGAGGGTGCCGAAGGCCGCGTCGAGGAGGGCGTTGAGGGCGTGCGGGTCGCCGTCGGGGCGGGCGATCATGTGGGCGAGGGCTCCCGTGCCGGCGTGCAAGGGCGTGTCGTCGACCACGGTGTCGAGGCGATCGAGCGCCGCGGGGCCGTCGAAGAGGGCGCGGGCGATGGCCCGCGAGGCGCCCTCGAACGAGCGCAGGGTCGCGCCAAACCCGCAGTAGGTGAGCGGAGATTGTCGGGCCGCCGCGTCGCCCACGAGCACCACCCGCGGCGACGGGCGACGGGGCGGGGGGCTCAGCCGAGACCAGCCTGGGATGATGCCGAAGGTCGGGCGCGCGAGGCGCACGGCGCCGGTCTTGTAGCGCGGCAGGGTGTCGAAGAAGCGCGCGTAGAGATGCATGAGCGCGTGGGGGCCGACGCGCTCGGTGCGGTCGTAGTAGAAGAGGTACACGGTGGTCTCACCGGGCCTCCCGGGGAAGGCCTCCCAGACGTGCTGCCGACCCGCCTCGACGTCTTCGGTGCTCACCAGGATCTCGCCCACCTTGGGGTCGATCTGCGTCGGCCCGCCGCCCACGTCGATGCCCGTGACGACCCCGCCGACGGTCGGGCAGAGGAGGTCGGTGGTGCACGATGGGCTCGACGCGCCGCGGGCGTCGATCATGAGCCGCGCGGTGACCCGTCGAGGCGCGCCGAGGTGGTCAAAATCGAGGGCGATGGCGCTCGGGCCGGCGCCGTGCCCGCGCAGCGCGTGCTGGTCGTAGAAGTGCACCCCCGCGGCCTCGGCGTGGCGACGCAGCGCGCGCAAGAGGGCCCCGGCGTCGACCGCGTGGTCGAGCACGTCGGTGACCTCGTGACGGGCGCCGCCGAACCACTGGCAGAAGCCGCGCTCGTAGCGGGCCACGATGAGGGCTTCGAGGTCGGTCTCAGACAAGACCGCGGCGCGGGTGAGGGCCGAGAGCTCGCGGCGCGAGGCGTTCCACTCGCGGTGGGTGGTGCCGGCGCGGGCGCGTTCGAAGACCGCGGTTTTGAGCCCCAAGCGCGCGAGCATGGGGGCGTAGACGATCGAGAGCCCACCCCCGACGAGGGCCACGTCGTAGTCGGCCGTCGCCTGTCGATCGGGCGCCGCCACGGCGGCGTCGCGGGGCGCCACGCTGCGCTGCGCGTCGAGGTGTTCGAGGCGCTCGAAGAGCTCGGGGCCCCCGGCGTCGCGCACCCGGTCTCGTGCGTGTTCGAGGGCGCTCACCCGGGCCTCACAGCGTCAATGAGGAAGCGCACCGCGTCGAGCGGCGCGGGGTCGTCGTCGTGCGGGCGCCGACTCACGCTCAGCGCCGCGGTGCTCGCCCTCAACAAAAGAAGCACCTTGCGCCAGGTCGGAACCACCGTACGACGGGTCACCGCGTCATGGTCGCCCCGTCGGAGCTCGGCGCCGATAAAGCTGTAAAGCCCCCGCGCCGCAGCGATGGCCACGCGGCAGTCTCGCGGCAACATCGCGACGCCGAGGTCGGCCCGCGCATAGAGCCTGTCGCTGTCGCGCAAGAGGTGCTCGATCACCGCGCTCAGCGCAGGGCTCGCGGCCGGCGCTCTCAGAAAGTGTCGCGGCTCGATGCCCACCGCGTCGAGCATGTCGAGGGGGAGGTAGATGCGCCCGTTGCGGGCGTCTTCGCCGACGTCGCGGCAGATGTTGGTGAGCTGCATCGCGACCCCGAGATCGCAGGCCCGGGCCAGGGTCTGCGGGTCGCGGACGCCCATCAACACGGTCATCATCACGCCCACCGTGGCGGCCACCCGGGCGCAGTACCCGTAGAGCGCCTCGCGGGTCTCGTAGCGGCGGCCCTCGACGTCCCACGCGAAGCCGTCGAGGAGGGCCTCGGGCACCGCGCGGGGCAGCTCGAAGCGCTCGACCACGACGGCGAGCGCGCGATCGACCGGGTGGTTGTTCGGCCGCCCCGCGTACACTTGCGAGAGCCGCCGCCTGAGCCGCGCCACGGCCTCGGGAGACTCCCGCGGCGACACGAGGTCTACGGCGTCATCGGCGACCCGGCAGAAGGCGTAGATCACCGAAGCCGGGCCGCGCACCCGGGTCGGCAGAAAGCGCGACGCCGCGTGAAACGACTTCGAGCCCTCGCGCAAGATCTCGCGGCACGCGGCCACGTCGACGGCGTACGAGTCAGCGTCGCGGCGCATCGGCGATCACCGTATCGAGCACCTTGGCCGACGAGAGCACGCCAGGCATCCCCGCGCCGGGGTGGGTGCCCGCTCCCACGAAGTAGAGCCCCTCGATGTCTTCGCTCGCGTTGTGAGGCCGAAAATAAGCCGATTGTGTGAGCACGGGCTCGAAGCTGAAGGCCGAGCCCTTGAACGACAAGAGGTTGTCTTGAAAATCTTGCGGCGTCAGCAGGCGGCTCGTCGCGAGGTTCTCTTCGAGCGCGGGCATCACCGTGCGCGAGAGGTGCTGCGCGACCCGCTGGCGGTAGGCCTCGGCGCGCTTCGACCAGTCGATGCCCGCGTCGAGGTGCGGTACCGGTGAGAGCACGTAGAAGGCGTCGCAGCCTTCGGGCGCCATCGACGGGTCGGTGGCCGTCGGGCGATGGAGGTAGAGCGAGAAGTCGTCGGCCAGCACCTTGCGTTCGAAGATGTCGTCGAGGAGCCCCTCGTAGCGCGGGCCGAGCATGATGGTGTGGTGGGCCACCGCGTCGTATTTCTTCTTCGTCCCGAAGTACCAGACGAAGAGCGACATTGAGTAGCGGGCCTTCTCGATGCGGGCGTCGGTCCAGACGCGGCGGGCCTCGGGAGCGACGAGGTAGCGCAGCGTCCACGCGGCGTCGGCGTTTGAGACCACGAGGTCGGCGGCGATGCGCTCGCCCGAGCTCAGCTCGACGCCCCGCGCGCGGCGCTGCTCGACGATGATCTTTCGCACCTCGGTGTTGAGCCGTACCGCGTTGCCTTGGCCCTCGATCAGCCGCACAAGCCCGCTCACGAGCTGCCCCGTCCCCCCCATGGGGAAGTGAACGCCCCATTTGCGCTCAAGAAACGCGATCAGCGTGTAAATCGACGTCGTACTGAAGGGGTTGCCGCCCACGAGGAGCGGGTGAAACGACAGCACCTGCCGCAGCCGCTCGTCTCTCACAAACTTCGACACCAGCCCGTACACCGTGCGGTAGCTCTCGAGCTTCACCATGTCGGGCGCGATCTTGAGCATGTCGGTCCAGCGGCCGAAGGGCACGTGCGCGAGGCGCTCAAAGCCGACCTTGAAAATGGCCTCGCTCGAACGCACAAAGCGCTCGTACCCCTCGACGTCGCCCGGCGCGAGCTTCGCCACCTCGCGGCGCATCGCCTCAGGGTCGCCCGTGTAGTCAAACTCCCCGCCGTCGTGAAAGCGAATGCGGTAAAACGGAGTCACCGGTCGCATGTCTACGTCGTCAGCCATGTTCTTGCCGCAGAGCGCCCACAGCTCCTCAAACAAGAAGGGCGCCGTCACCACCGTCGGCCCCGCGTCGAAGACGAAGCCGTCTTGGCGGTGCACGTACGCACGCCCGCCCGGCGCATCGAGCTTGTCGAGCACCGTCACCCGGTAGCCCCGCGCCCCGAGCCTGATCGCCGCCGCGAGGCCGCCGAAGCCCGCCCCGATCACCACCGCGTGAGGGCGCCCGTCGTGGCCCGGTGACGCTGAACCCGATGTGCTGCCTGCTTCCATTGACGTTTCCTGTGGGTGATACAAAGATTAGACAAACATTGTACATTCGCGAGAGTATCGCAGAATGCGAGACGGTGAGACGATGAGCGAGCGCGACAGTCGTTACCGCATCAACGTGGTGGCCGAGATGACCGGGGTGCCCGCGCCGACGCTCCGCGCGTGGGAGCGGCGGTACGGCATCCCGACGCCCTCTCGCACCGCCGCGGCGTATCGGTTGTACAGCGACCGCGACGTGGCGATGGTGCGCAAACTGCGCGACCTCTGCGCGGGGGGCCTCTCGATCGCCGAGGCCGCGCAGATGGTGTTGAAGGGCGAGGCAGACACGTTCATCGAGGCTCCTGGTCACTTAGATGCCTTCGAGGCGGCGACCCGTCGCATCGTCGCCGCGGTGATCGCGTTTGACCCTGACCTGCTCGAGCGCGAGGTCTCTCGCGCGGTGTATCTGGGCTCGGCGGTGACGGTGTTCGAGCAGGTGCTCGGGCCCGTGATGCGGCAGGTGGGTGATCTCTGGCATGCGGGCACCCTCTCGGTGGCGCAAGAGCACCTCGCGTCGGAGGTGGTGGGCAGCGTGGTGCGGGCCCTGTCGCGGCTCGTCCAGCCGCCGGCGCCCTCGCGGCGCGTGCTGCTCGCGGCCTTCGAAGACGAAGAGCATGTGTTGGGGCTCTACGGGGTCGCGATCAGGCTCGCGTCGTGGGGCATCCGCAGCGTCGACCTCGGCGCGCGGACGCCGCCCGAAGCGCTCGCCGACGCGGTCGCGCGGCTCAGCCCCGATGCGGTCGCGCTCACCCTCACCATCGCGCTACGCCCCGAGCGCGCCGCGGCGACCCTTGAGCGCTACGCCCAGGCCTGCGCGGGGGTGCCATGGTTTGTGGGCGGCGCCGGCGCGGCCGCGGTGGCGACGCGGGTCGAGCGGCTCGGCGGCGTGGTGCTCGCGGGCGAGGCCGCGACGCTGCGGGCGGCGATCGAACAGGCGCTTGCCGTGAAGCCGCAACGACCGTAGACGCATCGCATGAGAGAGCGCGCAGGGTCGCGACGCTCACGCGAAGGTGCCGTGATGAAGCTGCGTGTCTGGCTTGGCTTTGTAGTGTCGAGTCTCTGTGCGTCGACGGTGTCGGCCGATCCGCCCGAGCCGCCGACGAGCCACATGCCCGGGGTCGGCAACGAGCGCCCGCGGGCGCCCGAGTTCAACCTCGAAGGCACGAGCGGCGCCCACCGAAGGCTGCGCGACTACGCGGGCCGCGTGGTGATCTTGATCTACGAAGACCGCGACTCGAACACGCAGAACGAGCCCCTCAAGCAAGAGCTCGGCGAGCACGCCCGCGCCACCGACATGACCCGCGACGTCGCCGTGGTGCCCGTGGCGAACCTCTCGGGCTACAACTTCTGGCCCGCCCGCGGCTTCGCCCGCGACGCCGTGGTCGACATCGCGCGCCAGCAGAACCTCGAAATTCTCATCGACTGGTCGAACAGCATGGCCGAGAGCTACCGCTTCAGGCCCCACGTCAGCTACGTGATGCTGCTCGACCGCGCGGGGCACGTGCTCTTCCGCCACGCCGGGCCCCTCGGCGCGCCGGTGCGGCAGCACTTCTTCTCGCTCGTGAGCCGCAGCATCGCGGCCCCTCGCGCGCAAGAGACCGCCCAGCGCACGCCCTGAGCCGCCCCCAAAGGCTCAGCCGCCCATCGCCGCGCGCTTGGCGCGGAGCACTTCAACAAACGCACGACGCTCAAGCACGAGGGCCCCCAAGGCCGCCGCGCGGGCGATGTAATGCCCCGCCAGGTCGTGGTGCTCGCGGTACGTGCCCGGGCTCTGGATCGGCGCGAAATCAATGCCGAGGCGCTGCGCGAAGGCGCCGAGCTCAAGCCGACCCGGCTCGCCCGCAAGGTCTGAGATGAGGTGACACGACGGGCCCCAGCGACGGTTGAAGTCACCGCCCCAGTCGCGGGGGGCATCCATCACGATCATGGCGCGCTCACTGAGGGTGAGAAATGCGCGATATCGCTGAGAATCAAGATGGTACCAGAGACCGGGGTCGAACCGGTACGAGGGGTAACCTCGGCGGATTTTGAATCCGCTGCGTCTGCCAATTCCGCCACTCTGGCCCTGCCTTGCGGGCGGAGCGAGTGGTACAAGACTCGCCCCCCGGAGGCAAGAATGAAACGACATCGTCGCCGCGAAATGCCTTGAATCAAAGGCGTTGTAGGGTGGGTGTCAGAATTCGCGAAGAGGGGTGTTGACGGGGCGAAGAGGCGGGTGTTAGACACCGCGCCCTCCCGACCGGGACAGCAGGTGCTGCCCTCAAGGAGAACACTTCTATGTTGGTGGCTGCGCCCAAGCGGGTGAACGCACTGACAAGACCCCGCTGACCAGCATCGCGGTCACGGGAGACGGAAAGCCGAACGACCATGGAGAGCACAGCGACCGCGCGGTTTGCGCGCATCGCGCCTAGGAAGGCGCGCACCGTGGTGAACCTCGTTCGAGGCCGGAAGGTCTCCGAGGCCATCAACCTGCTCATGTTCACCCGGAAGTCGGCGGCGCCGATCGTCCGGAAGGTGATTGAGTCGGCCCTCGCCAACGCCAAGCACAGTGACGCGACCGTCGACATCGACGGGCTCTACGTCTCGGTGTGCCAGGTTGACAAGGGGCCGAACAAGAACGCTCGTCGCTGGCGCCCGCGCGCTCAGGGCCGTGCCACCCGCGTGACCAAGGGCATCAGCCACATCGCGATCACCCTCACCGACCAGCCGCCGCCTTCGAAGAAGAAGAACGCGCCGAAGCAGGCCGAAGCCACCGAGACCGCACCGGCCGAAGCCGGCGCCCAGGGTTGATACAATGGGACAGAAGGTTCATCCGTATGGGTTCCGGCTCGGGGTCATCAAGACCTGGAGCTCGAAGTGGTTCGAAGAGAAGAGCTACGCGACGTGGCTCCACGAAGACCTCACCCTCAAGCGTGTGGTGAAAGAGCACCTCGCCAACGCTGGCATCGCGGGCATCGAGATCGAGCGCGCCGCGGCCAAGGTGAAGGTCGTCGTCTACACCGCCCGCCCCGGCATCGTGATCGGCAAGGGCGGCAAGGGCGTCGAAGAGCTCAAGAAGGGCAAGCCCGCTGAGCGCAAGGGCGCCGCCCCCTTCCGCGGTCTCATGGCCTACACCAAGGCCGGCGCAGACGACATCGTCATCGATGTGCAAGAGATTCGTAAGCCCGACACCAACGCGCAGCTCGTGGCCGAGACCGTGGCGACGCAGCTCGAGCGCCGGGTGTCGTTCCGCCGCGCGATGAAGAAGGCCGTGTCGTCGGCGATGAAGCTCGGCGCCAAGGGCATCCGCATCCGCTGCGCGGGCCGTCTCGGCGGCGCTGAAATGTCACGCGTCGAGAGCTACCGCGAGGGTCGCGTGCCGTTGCACACGCTCCGCGCCGACATCGAATACGGGATTGCCGAGGCGCACACGACCTACGGGTCGATCGGCGTCAAGGTGTGGCTCTTCAAGGGTGAGGTTCTTCCGCAGAAGAAGCGTCGCCCGGTCGCTGGCCGCTGAGCCACAGTAGAGATCGAGGGACACCATGCTTTCTCCGAAGAGGACAAAGTTCCGCAAGCAGCAGAAGGGCAACCTCAAGGGCACGGCGTACCGTGGCTCTGACGTGTCGTTCGGCGACTTCGCGTTGCAGGTTACCGAGGGCGGATACGTGACGGCGCGTCAGATCGAAGCCGCTCGTATGGCCATCACCCGTCACGTCAAGCGTGCGGGCAAGCTCTGGATTCGGGTCTTCCCCGATAAGCCGATCACCAAGAAGCCCCTCGAGACCCGCATGGGTCACGGCAAGGGCAACGTCGAAGAGTGGGTCGCCGTGGTGAGCCCCGGCCGCGTGCTCTACGAACTCGGTGGCGTGCCCGAAGACATCGCCCGCGAAGCCTTCCGTCTCGCGACGCACAAGCTCCCGCTGTCGGCGAAGTTCCTTACCCGGGCCATTGGCTGAGAGAGAGACAAAGCGTCATGGCAAAGGGTAACACTGCTGCTGATCTGCGTAGCAAGAGCTCAGAAGAGCTCGCGCAGTTCATTCAGACCGCTCAGAAAGACTTGGTCGCTGCGCGGTTTCAGAACTACACGAACCAGCTCAACGACACGAGCAAGGTCACCAAGCTCCGTCGCGACATCGCGCGGGCGCTGACGATCCAGACCGAGCGTGCTCGGGCCAACACGGCCAGCGCCTCGAAGGGTGAAGGCTGATGAGCACCGAGAAGGTTGAAGCCCCGGCGGCTTCGCAGAGCAGCAAGCGCACGCTGGTCGGCAAGGTCAAGAGCGCGAAGATGGAGAAGACCGTCGTGGTCGAAGTGGTGCGCTCGGTGCGCCACCCGGTCTACGGCAAGTACGTCCGTCGTCGCAAGAGCTACAAGGCCCACGACGAGCAGAAGCAGTACAAGGCTGGCGACGTGGTTGAAATCATCGAGAGCAAGCCGATCTCGCGCGACAAGCGTTGGACGGTGGTGCGCCTCGTTGAGCGGCCCGAAGAGACCTGAGAGGTAGACGACCATGATCCAGATGCGAACCATCCTCGATGTGGCCGACAACTCGGGCGCCCGTCGTGTGCAGTGTGTAAAAGTTCTCGGCGGGTCGCGGCGTCGCTACGCCGGCCTCGGCGACGTGATCGTGGTGAGCGTGAAAGAAGCGCTCCCGAACATGAAAGTGAAGAAGGGCCAGGTGGCCCGCGCCGTGGTGGTTCGTACCACCCGCGAGTATGCGCGCCCGGACGGGTCGTACGTGAAGTTCGACACCAACTCGGCGGTGCTGATCGACAAAGAAGACGCGCCTCTCGGCACGCGCATCTTTGGCCCGGTCGCCCGCGAGCTGCGTGGCAAGAACTTCATGAAGATCATCTCGCTCGCGCCGGAGGTGATCTGATCATGAGCCTCGCAAGGATCCGCAAGGGTGACACCGTGGTGGTCATCTCGGGCAAAGACAAGGGCAAGAACGGCAAGGTGCTCGCGGTCTCGCCCGAGCACGACCGTGTGCTCGTCGAGGGCATCAACCTCGTCAAGCGTCACACCAAGCCCACGATGCGCAGCCGCGAGGGCGGCATCATCGAAGGCGAGCGGGCGATTCACCTCTCGAAGGTGATGCCCCTCGACCCCGAGACGGGCAAGGGCACGCGGGTGAAGGTGCGCACCGAGGCCGACGGCAGCAAGGTGCGCGTGGCCAAGAGCGGCAAAGTCATCAAGCACGAGGCGGTCTGAGACCCCGCGCGAGAGCGCGAGACCCGCGGTGACCCAGCGCCCGCGGCAACGCGACACGAAGGAATACGACGATGGCGGACGATAAGAAGAAGAAGGCCGACGCGCCCAAGGCCGCGAAGGGCGGCGACAAGGGCGGCGCGCCGAAGGCGAAGGGCGAGCGTGGGGGCAAGAAGCCCGCAGTCTCGCTCGTCTCGACGAGCACCGGCCCCGAAGAGAAGATCCCCCCGCGGCTGCGTGACAAGTACCGCGCCGAGGTGGTGCCGGCCCTGGTCAAGCAGTTCGACTACAAGAATCCGATGCAGGTGCCGCGGGTTCTCAAAGTGACGGTCAACATGGGCCTCGGTGAGGCGGTCTCGAACGCCAAGATCATCGAGACCGGTGTTGAGCAGGTCACCCTGATTACCGGCCAGAAGCCGATGATCACCAAGGCTCGCAAGAGCATCGCGACCTTTAAGCTCCGCGCGGGGGCGCCCATCGGTGTGATGGTGACCCTGCGTCGCGAGCGTATGTGGGAGTTCCTCGATCGGCTTATCACCTTTGCGTTGCCGCGCGTGCGCGACTTCAAGGGTGTGAGCCCGAAGGCCTTCGACGGCAAGGGTAACTTCACCCTCGGCGTCAAGGAGCAGATCATCTTCCCCGAGATCAACTACGACACCGTCGAGAAGGTCAAAGGGCTCAACGTCTGCATCACCACGACTGCCAAGAATGACGAGGAGGCCCGCGCCCTCCTGCAACACCTGGGGATGCCCTTCCGGGCGTGACCAGATTTTACTGGAGAGACGACTGTGGCACGTGCCTGCTCTTTCGCAAAACTTCAAGAGACTCCGAAGTTCGGCGTCCGCCACCGCAATCGTTGCAAGGTGTGCGGCCGGGCTCGGGGTTACAACCGCAAGTTCGAGCTCTGTCGCGTTTGCCTGCGCAATTTCAGTTTGCGCGGCGAACTCCCGGGCGTGATCAAAGCGAGCTGGTGAGAGGTCTCCAATGTTGACCGATCCGATTTCGGACATGTTGACCCGCATCCGCAACGCGACGCTCGCGCGTCACGAGCGGGTGGCGATCCCTGCCTCGAAGCTGAAGCGTTCAGTGGCAGAGATCCTTGTGGGCGAAGGTTACATCTCGTCGGTTCAAGCCGACGTCGATGACAAGGGGCATGATCGCCTCGTGTTGGTCCTCAAGTACGACCGCGAGCGTCAGCCCGCGATCGAGGGGATCCGCCGGGTGTCGCGCCCTGGGCGCCGCGTCTATGTCGGCCACGACAAGATCGGCAAGGTTCGCAACGGTCTGGGCATCTCGGTGCTCAGCACGTCGCGGGGTGTGATGAGTGACCGCCAGGCGCGCACCGCGGGTGTGGGCGGCGAGCTGCTCTGCGAGGTTTGGTGAGCCATGTCGAGGACTGGTAAGCGGCCTGTGGCGCTGCCGAAGGGCGTGACCCTCACGGTGGCCAACGGCGCCTTCGAAGCGAAGGGCCCGAAGGGCTCAGTCAAGCGCGACCTCCCGAGCGGCGTGGCCATCTCGGTGAAAGACGGCCAGGTGCATGTCACCGCCGAAGCGACTCTCGACACGCAGTCGGCATCGCGGCTCACGGGCACCGTCAGGTCGCACGTGAACAACGCGGTGATCGGGGTCGAGAAGGGCTTCCAGCGTAACCTCAAGCTCGAAGGCACGGGCTACCGTGCTGAGCTGAAGGGCTCTACGCTGACCATGGCCCTCGGCCTCTCGCACCCGGTGGTCTTCGAGGTGCCGAAGGCGCTCTCGATCAAGATCCCCGCCGAGAGCAAGAACACGGTGCTCCAGCTTGAGACGCCCGACAAGGATCTTCTCGGGCAGAGCATCGCGAAGCTCCAGTCGTTCCGTCCGCCAGAGCCCTACAAGGGCAAGGGTGTGAGGATCGAGGGCGTGAAGATCCGCACCAAGGCCGGTAAAGCGGGCAAGGGCGGCAAGGGCGGTAAGTGAAGGGTGTGAACTCGTAGCCGATGGGGTGAAGTGCCCCATCGTACGCGAGCGAGGAGATCATGAGCATCAAGAGCGAACAGCGAGAGCGTCGCAAGAACCGTATCCGTCAGCGTGTGATCGGCACCGCCGAGCGCCCGCGTCTGTCGGTGTTCCGTTCAGCGAAGCACATCTACGCGCAGGTTATCAACGACGAGACCGGTCAGACGCTCGTCCATGTGGGTACCCTCACCCCGTCGCTTCGCGACGCCGTGAAGGAAGACCCCAAGCGCGACGCAGCCCGCAAGGTGGGCGAGGCCGTCGCGAAGGCGTGCCTCGAGCAGAACATCACCAAGGTGGTGTTCGACCGTAACGGGTACGTCTACCAGCAGAACAACCGCGTCGGTGTCCTCGCGGACGCCGCCCGCAAAGCCGGCCTGAACTTCTGAGCGGCAAGAGAGATATCGCGATGTCGATCGATAACGACGAGTCGAAAGAGCTCAAGGAGCGCGTGGTGCACATCAACCGCGTGGCCAAGGTGGTGAAGGGCGGTCGCCGCTTCTCCTTCTCGGCCCTCGTGGTGGTGGGCGACGGCGCGGGCCGGGTGGGCATTGGCCTCGGCAAGGCCAACGAAGTGCCCGAGGCGATCCGTAAGGGCAACGAGCAAGCCCGCAAGAGCTTGTTCCAGGTTCCGCTTGTGGGTGGTACGATCCCCCACGACTCGCTCGGTCACTTCGGTGCCGGCGAGGTGCTCCTCCGCCCCGCGTCGCCTGGTACGGGCGTCATCGCCGGCGGTGCAGTGCGCGCGGTCGTTGAGAGCGTGGGTATTCGTGACATCCTCACGAAGAGCCTGGGGAGCCGCAACCCCCACAACGCCGTAAAGGCGACGGTGGCGGCGCTCCGCCAGTTGCGTGATATTCACAGCACGGCCACGCGGCGCGGCAAGCGCCCCGAGGACCTCACGGAAAAGACTGCGTAGGGCACTGTCATGGCGAAGCCGAAGCTGCGCGTGGTGCAGACCAAGAGCACCATCGGGGAGCGTCACCAGTTCGAGGCCACTTTGAAGGGTCTCGGTCTGCGTGGTCCGCACACGACGGTGGTCGTGGCGAATACACCGTCATTCCGTGGAATGATCAAGAAGGTCATCCACCTTGTCTCCGTGGAGGAGATCGATGGCTGACATTCTGAGCAAGTTGCACCCCCCCGCTGGGGCGGTGCGTGCCAAAACCCGTAAGGGCCGCGGCGTGGGTTCGGGTCTCGGGAAGACCGCCGGCAAGGGGCAGAAGGGCCAGAAGGCCCGGCACCCCGGCAACTTCAGCAAGACCCAGTTTCAGGGCGGGCAGACGCCGATCCAGCGTCGCCTCCCGAAGCGCGGCTTCCGCAACATCTTCGCCATTGAAGTGGCGGCGGTGAATGTGTCAGCCCTTGGTGAGGCCTTCGAGGCCGGTGCGGTGGTCGATCTTGAGGCTCTCAAGCTCTCGCACCTCATCGACAAGCGGGCTGAGCGCGTCAAAGTGCTCGGCAACGGCGAGCTCGACAAGAAGCTCACCCTCAAGGTGCACGCGATCTCGGCCGGTGCTCGGTCGAAGGTCGAGGCCGCTGGGGGGAGCGTCGAACTCCTGCCGACGACGATCACCAAAGCTGAGGGAAGCAACGCGGCCTGACCGCGGGTTGTGAGTCGACACGTCGCGGCGTTGGTGGCAATGGTGCCAACCATCGACGCGGCGTGCTCGTCTGTCTACTGGTCTGACGACCGGCCAGGCAGCCGCCCGACTCTTTACCAAGGATTGCGCGAATGGCACTCGCCGCGCTGAACAATATTGTCAAAATCCCTGAGCTGCGTCGCAGGCTGCTTTTCAGCCTTGGCATGCTCGCGGTCTACCGTGTGGGCGTCTTCGTGACCGTCCCGGGCACCGACCGCAAGGCGATGCAGGAATTCCTGGGCCAGGACAACGGTGGCGGCCTCCTGAATCTTCTGAACATGTTCTCGGGCGGCGCCCTTGAGCAGGTGAGCATCTTCGCCCTCGGCGTGATGCCCTACGTCTCGGCCTCGATCATCTTGCAGCTCCTCACCAGCATCTTCAAACCTCTTGAAGAGCTGCGCAAAGAGGGCGAGATGGGTCAGCGAAAGATCAACCAGTACACCCGCTATGCGACGGTGGCGCTGGCCCTTGTGCAGGGCTTCAGCATCGCCGTGTGGCTTGAGTCTCGGCAGACCAGCGACCTGGTGCCGGTGGTTCACGATCCGGGCTGGGGCTTTCGCGCGCTGACGATGTTGACCCTCGCGACGGGTACCTCGTTCATCATGTGGTTGGGCGAGCAGATCACCGAGCGTGGCATCGGCAACGGCATCTCGTTGATCATCTTCGCCGGGATCGTCGCAGACTTCCCCAAGGCTGTGGCGCAGACCTATCAGTTTACGAGCAGCGGGCAGATTCAGCCCGTGTCGCTCCTCATCGCCGTGGTGCTGACGCTCGGCTCGGTGGCCGCCATCGTCTTCTTCGAGCGCGGTCAGCGACGCATCCCCATCGAGTATTCGCGGCGCATCGTGGGCCGCAAGATGTACAGCGGCCAGCGCACCCACCTGCCGCTCAGGGTCAACTCAGCGGGCGTGATCCCCCCGATTTTCGCCTCGTCGGTGCTGGCCTTGCCGGCCACCCTTCAGAACGCGCGCATCCCCGGGATGCAGCGTCTGAGCGAGATCATCCAGCGCGGCGACTGGGTCTACAACACCCTCTTCGTCGTACTGACGGTGTTCTTCTGCTACTTCTACACTTCGGTCACCTTCCCCCCGGTGGATGTGGCCGACAACCTGAAGAAGCAGGGCGCGTTCATCCCGAGCATTCGCCCGGGCAAGGCCACCGCCGACTACATCGAGAAGGTCTTGATGCGCATCACCTTTGGTGGCGCGCTCTATGTGGCCGTGATCTGCATTCTGCCCGACTTCATGCGGCAGTACCTGCGGGTGCAGTTCCCCTTCGGGGGCACCTCGATCATGATCGTGGTGGGCGTCGCCCTCGACACCGCCAACCAGATCGATTCGTACCTCATCTCGCAGCACTACGAAGGCTTCGCAGGCCCGACCGGGCCGCGCATCCAGGGCCGGAGGACGGCGTGATCGACCTGGTCTTCATGGGGCCTCCCGGGGCTGGCAAGGGCACTCAGGCCCAGCGCCTCTGCGCCAAAGTGGGCGTGCCGCAGGTGTCAACCGGCGACATGCTCCGCGCAGAGCGCAAGGCGGGCACCGAGCTCGGCCTCAAGGTCGACCAGATCATGCGCGAAGGCGGCCTGGTGTCTGACGACATCGTGATCAGCCTGGTAGACAAGCGCATCCGTGAAAACGACGCTCAGAAGGGCTTCGTGCTTGACGGCTTCCCGCGGACTGTGCCTCAAGCCGAGAGTCTCGACCGGATTCTGCAAAAAGCAGGGCGCGCGATTCAGCACGTTGTGCTTCTAGAAGTGCCCGATGCGTTGATCGTCGAGCGCATCACCGGTCGCCGCATGGGCGAGACCACTGGACGAATCTACCATATCAAGTATGATCCGCCCCCCTCGCCCGACCGGGGGGAGGGCGGCGAGCAGCTCTTGATTCGTCCAGACGATCAAGAAGAGGTCGTTCGTAGGCGGCTGGCTGAGTATGCGGCGCTGACGGCGCCGTTGGTTGCCTTCTACGGCAACCGTGGCCTGCTTCGCCGGGTTGATGGCGTCGGTAGCCTCGACCAGGTTTCGGAGTCGATCTTCAGGTCGATCGGAGTCGCATAGAGAATGGGTCGTAAAAGTCAGAATCGCGCCGAGCCGCGCGAACCCAAAGCCGACAAGCTTGAGTTCGAGGGTGCGGTGCTTGAAGCCCTGCCGAACGCGATGTTTCGCGTGAAGTGTGACAACGGGCTCGATGTGCTCGCGACCATCTCGGGTCGTATGCGGCAGTATTACATCCGCATCCTGCCCGGTGATCGCGTCACCGTTGAAGTCAGCCCGTACGACCCGGCGAAGGGCCGTATTACTTACCGCCACAAGTGATTCGAGCGCGCACCGCGCGCACACAACCAGCCGCGCAAGAAGCGCGTTTCAGTGAGTAGGACGATGAAAGTTCGCCCGTCTGTGAAAAAGATCTGTGACAAGTGCAAGGTGGTCCGCCGCCGCGGTGTGGTGCGGATCATTTGTGAAAACCCCCGACACAAGCAGCGGCAGGGCTGAGCCATGGCACGTATCGCTGGCGTTGACCTCCCCGGTCGCAAGCACATTTCGATCGCGCTTCGGTACCTCTACGGCATCGGTCCGGTGACCGCCGTGCAGGTGTGCGAGAAGGCGAACATCGCCCTCGACAAGAAGGCGCAAGACCTCACGGATGCCGAGATTCGTCGCATCCGCGAGGTGCTCGACGCTGACTTCAAGGTCGAGGGTGACCTCCGCCGTGAAGTGCAGATGAACATCAAGCGCCTGATGGACCTGGGCTGCTACCGCGGGCTTCGGCACCGTCGTGGTCTGCCGGTTCACGGCCAGCGGACGCACACCAACGCGCGCACCCGCAAGGGCCCCCGGAAGGGCCTCGCGGTCGCCAAGGCGGCGCCTCCGAAGAAGTGAGACTCGACCCCGGCGGTTCGGGTTCGATTTTGCAAGTTGTGGGTTGATTGACGATTGATCCGAGGGCCAGACCCGTGTATGGGGCGGCTCTCCGTGTGACAGGAACTCAGAGGATCCAATGGCGAAGGCCCAGGCGAGCGGGGCGGCTGCAAAGGCCGCTCTGAAGGGGAAGAAGAAGGTCAAGAAGAACGTGCCGAAGGGTGTGTGTCACATCCAGGCGACGTTCAACAACACCATCGTGACCATCGCAGACATCCAGGGTAACACCATCTCCTGGTCGTCGTCGGGGTCGCGTGGCTTCAAGGGGTCGCGCAAGTCGACGCCCTTCGCGGCCCAGGTGGCCGCCGAAGATGCCGCCCGCAAGGCGATGGAGCACGGGATGCGCGAGATCGCGGTGTTCATCAACGGCCCCGGCGCGGGTCGTGAGAGCGCCCTCCGTGCGCTGACGGTCGCTGGCTTTCGGATCACGCTGATCCGCGACGTGACCCCGATTCCCCACAATGGTTGCCGGCCGCCGAAGCGGCGCCGCGTTTGATCGGTCTGCGTTGGCTCGACCCACGCTGCGTGTGAAGAGAGAGATTCCATGGCTCGCTACATTGGTCCTGTGTGCAAGCTCTGCCGTCGTGAAGCGGCGAAGCTGTTCCTGAAGGGTGACCGCTGCCACACTGAGAAGTGTGCCTTCGACCGCCGTCCGTACCCGCCGGGGCAGCACGGTCAGGCGCGTGTGAAGTTCAGCGAGTACGGCCTTCGTCTTCGTGAGAAGCAGAAGGTTCGTAACATCTACGGCGTGCTCGAGAAGCAGTTTCGCAACTACTTCGCCACCGCCGACCACACCAAGGGTGTGACGGGTGAGAACCTCCTGTCGCTCCTTGAGCGCCGTCTCGACAACGTGGTCTACCGCATCGGTTTTGCGGCGACCCGCAACGAGGCCCGTCAGATCGTGCTTCACTGTCACGTCCTCGTGAACGGCAAGCGCGTCAACATCCCGAGCTACCTCGTGAAGGCTGGCGACCGGATCTCGATCCGCGAGAAGTCGCGCGAGATCGCTCGCATCAAGGACTCGGTGGCGAACGCCGAGAGCCGTCGCGGCAACCTCTCGTGGGTTGAGCTCGACAAGGCCAACTTTACCGGCACCGTGAAGACCCTCCCGGTGCGCGAAGAAGTCGGGCTCGACATCAAGGAACAGCTGATCGTCGAGTTCTACAGCCGTTGATTTCACTGTAGGGCGCGGGCGCCGTGCGTTCGGTCGCGGGTGGCTTCTGGGGGCGTAGAGACGCTCCCGGGGGCCAAAGACTACCCGAGACAGGGACGTGCGGCGGTCGTGTTGTTGAGGAAGGGAAGCGAAGTCTCACATGACGCAGTCTACCCAGGCACGGAACTGGCGCGATCTGATCCGCCCGAAGGCCCTCATCGAGGAAGACCGGGACCAGCACACAGACTTCTACGGGAAGTTTGTCTGCGAGCCGCTTGAGCGCGGTTTCGGCATCACCATCGGTAACAGCCTCCGTCGCGTGCTTTTGTCGTCGCTCCAGGGCGCGGCGATCACCGCGGTGCGGATCGATGGCGCTCACCACGAGTTCACCACCATCGATGACGTCAAGGAAGACGTCACCGACATTATTCTGAACCTGAAAGAGGTTGTCTTTCAGGCTTCGCAGGCCAAGGTGTACAGCCTTGACCTCACCAAAGAGGGGCCGAGCCCCGTGCTCGCAGAGGACATTCGCACCGAGGCCGAGGCCGGCATCAAGGTGTTGAATCCGAAGCAGCACGTCGCGACGGTCTCGCGCGGTGGCAAGCTCAAGATGGAGCTGAAGGTCGGCACCGGCCGTGGGTACGTCCCCGCGGAGCGCAACAAAGACCCGAACCTTGCCATCGGGTGGATCCCCATCGACAGTCTGTTTTCGCCCGTGCGCAAGGTGAACTACACCGTCACCAACGCACGCGTCGGCCAGATGACCGATTACGACAAGCTGACCCTCGAAGTGTGGACCAACGGCGCGGTCAAGCCCCGCGACGCGGTGGCCTACGCGGCGAAGATCTTGAAAGAACAGCTTCAGATCTTCATCAACTTCCAGGAGCAGGATGAGGTGGTGGCGGCCCCGAGCGCTTCGCGCGAAGAGCCCCTCAATGAAAACCTCTTCAAGTCGGTCGAGGAGTTCGAGCTCTCGGTGCGCAGCGCAAACTGCCTCCAGAACGCGAACATCTCGTACATCGGCGAGCTCGTTCAGAAGACCGAAGCCGACCTGCTCAAGACCAAGAACTTTGGTCGCAAGTCGCTGAAGGAAATCAAAGACAAGCTGACCGAGCTCGGCCTCAACCTGGGCATGCACATCGAAAATTGGCCGCAACTCCTGGAGCGTTGGCGCCAGGAGCATGGCCAGGTGTAGTTCATAACCGTCACTCTTTGACCCCCCGCAGGATACATTCGCCATGCGTCACGGAAACGCCGGCAGGAAGTTCGACCGCGACGGTTCGAGCCGCGCCGCCATGTTCAAGAACCTTGTTGCCAACCTCTTCGCCCACGAGCGCATCGAGACCACGGTGCCGAAGGCGAAAGAGCTTCGCCGCATCGCCGAGCGCTTTATCGCGCGCGCAGCCAGCCTCGGCGCCGATGCCAACGCCCAGTCGCCGAGCACCCCCGACGCCGCCGCGCGTCGCCTCGCGCTGAAGCGTCAGTTCGCCTCTGAGCTCCCGCGTTGGCGTGAGCGCATTGTCGACGGCAAGATCGAGAAGATCGACGTGATCGAGCACCTCTTTCGCGAGATCGCGCCGCGCTTTGTGTCGCGGCCGGGTGGTTACACCCGCATCCTCAAGACCCGCAACCGCAAGGGCGACAACGCCGAGCTCGCGTTCATCGAGCTCGTGCAGCGCGACCCGCGGGTCGGCAAGAAGGTCGTCGTGGCCGCTGACACCTCGGCTTCGTTGCCCGAGACCGTCCGCGCTGAAGCCCCGAAGGCCCGCAAGGCCGACGAGGGCGGCGACGCCTCGACCGAGGGCTGAGCCCTTCTCTCCGCCCGCCTCCCAGGGTACATCGAAGGTACCCCATGCACGTAGATGATGATCTCCCCGGTGACCAGCTCCCGCTGGTCGCTGTGCCCTTGCCCGGCAGCCTCGGCGCGCGCCTCATTGATGACCTCTCTCGGGTCGAGTGCCCGGGCCTCACCGCCCGTCGGCGTCGCCGCGAAGAGCTCTCGGGCGCCTCGCACGACCCGATCGTCTGGGCGCGGGCGCGTGGTGCCAACGTCGTCGATGTCGAGGGCAATCGCTTCGTCGACTTCACCGCGGGCTTCGGCGCGGCGTTGCTTGGGCATTCGCACCCGAGCGTCGTCGCCGCGGTTCAGCGGCAGTCAACGCGGCTCTTGCACGCCTTGGGTGACGTCTACCCGTCAGAGCCTAAGATCGCCCTCGAACGGCGCCTCGCCGAGCTGGCCCCGTGGCCCGCGCGGGTGATCTTGGGTCTCTCGGGCGCAGACGCCGTCGAGGCCGCGCTCAAGACCGCCGCGTTGGCGACGAAGAAGCCGGGGGTGGTCGCTTTCGTGGGCGGCTACCACGGGCTCTCGTATGGCGCCGTCGGGGTGAGCGGATACAAGACCGCGTTTCGGGCGCCCTTCGCGGCGCAGCTGAATGCGAAGGTGGTGTTTGCGCCCTTTCCGAGCGTGTTGGCGCCTTCGCCCGATGAGGCCGAGCAGGCGGTCGAGGCGAGCCTCGCGGCGGTCGATGCCGCGCTCGCGACGGGCGAAATCGGCGCGGTGGTGGTCGAGCCCATTCTGGGGCGCGGCGGGGTCGAGCCGGCGCCGGCGGGCTTTCTCGCTGCGTTGGCCGAGCGCGCGCGGCTCGCAGGGGCGGTGCTCATCGCCGATGAGGTCTACACCGGGCTCGGCCGTACAGGGCGCCTCTTTCGCTCGATCGCGCAGCGGTGCGTGCCCGATATCCTGGTCCTCGGGAAGGCCCTCGGCGGCGGGCTCCCGGTGAGCGCGTGTCTCATCCGCGAGGAGCTCGCCCAGGCCTGGGGTGCGCCCGACCGCGAGGCCCTCCACACCTCGACCTTTCTGGGCAATCCGCTCGGTTGCGCCGCGGCCCTGGCCTCTCTCGACGTGCTCACGCGCCCCGAGACCGCCGATCAAATTCGTGAGACCGGGCAAAGACTTGAGAGCACCCTCACCGAAGCGCTGCGCGATCATCGCCTCGGCGTGCCGCGCACCACCTTCGCGCGGCTCCTGGTGGGCCTCACCCTCGAGGGCGGCTCGGGCCGCGCGCTGGCGGTGATGCGATCGATGCTCGAGCGGGGGTACATCGTCCTCACCGGGGGCGTCGCTGGCAACGTGCTGACGTTGACGCCTCCGATGTGTCTCACCGAAGCTCAGATCGACGGCTTTACGCACGCGCTGGTGGCTTCGCTCCATGCGACCCGGGTGCCGTGATGTCTGCCTGGCTCGACGCCGCAGGCATGGCGCTGCGTGTTCGCATCGAAGCGCTGTTACGGGGCGAGGCGCTCGGGCCCGAGGGGCTCGACGCGCTCGCGTGTGAAATCGCGGCCTGGCAGCGCGATCACAACCCGGTCTATGCGCGGCTCTGGCGGGCCGAGCGGGGGCACCTCGGCGACGTGACGGGGGTCGATGACATTCCCGCGGTGCCGACCGATGTGTTCAAGGCCGCCGAGGTGGCGAGCTTCGATCGTCGCGCGCGCGTGCGAGAGTTTCTCACCAGCGGCACGAGCCAGGAGGTCAGAGGGCGCCACGCCTTCGCCGACACCTCGCTCTACGCCGAGGGGGCATGCCGCGGTGCGGCCCGTTGGCTCCTGCCGCAACCGAAGTACCGCATGGTGCTGGTGGCCGAGTCAGAGGCCGATGCGCCGCACTCGTCGCTCACCTTCATGCTCGCGCGCTTTGCCGAGCGCTGGGCCCTCGGGGCCGCGCCGTTCGTCGTGCGGGGCAGCAGTCTCGATCTCGGCGCGCTCTCGCAAGTACTCGACACCGCTCAAGAATCTGGCGATCCCGTGGCGCTCCTCGGCACGAGCTTCGGGTTCGTTCATCTCGTCGACGCGCTCGGCGACCGTCGGTGGGAGGTGGCGCGGCACAGCGTCGCGATGTTCACCGGCGGCTTCAAGGGTCGGTCTCGCGAGGTCGACGCGGGCGCCCTCGGGGCGATGGTGCGCGCGCAGTTCGGCGCCGCGCTCAGGGTCGCCGCCGAGTACGGGATGACCGAGCTGAGCTCGCAGGCGTACGACGCCGAGAGCGTGGGGCGGTACGAGGCGCCTCGGTGGATGCGCGTGCGCGCGGTCGACCCGGTGAGCCTCGCGCCGCTCGGGGCGGGCGCGGTGGGGCTGCTGCGGGTGGTCGATCTCTGCAACCTCGGCAGCGTCGTGGCCGTTCAGACCAGCGACCTCGGGCGCTGCTTCGACGACGGATCGTTCGAGGTCTTGGGCCGCGCACCGGGCGCCACGCCCCGGGGTTGCGCGCGCGCGCTCGACGCGCTGCTCGCGCCGTGAACGCTCGCGTCGAGGCCATCGCGAGGGTGCGCGACGCCCTCGCGGGTGAAGCGTCAGAAGCGCTCTTCGCGGCCTCCGCGCAAGACTCGGCATTGCATCCGTGGGTGATCGAAGAGGGGTGGCGCACGGCCCTCGCGCGCTTCTCTGACGAGGCGCTCGCGGCGCGGGTGAGCGCGCGCTGGGCGGGGCGGCACGTTTCGGTGGTGCTCGGGCGCAGCGTGGTCGTGGCGCCGTGGCGCGCGATGGTGTTGCCGCTCCTCGAAGGGGCCGCGCGGGTCACGGTGAAGCCGTCGCGCGCCCAAGGGGCGGTGCCGCGCTTCTTGGCCGCGCGCCTCGCCGAGGCGGGGTTGCCGGTGGGCGAGGGACCCTTCGCCGACGCCGACGTGGTGATCGCCTACGGCAGCGATGCGGGGCTCCGCGCGATCGCGACGGGTCTGCCCCCGTCGGTGACCTTCCTCGGGCACGGGCACGGCCTCGGCGTGGCGCTGTGGGGCCACGGTGTCACCGACGACGAGGTCGACGCCACGGCCCTCGACATCGCGCGCTTCGACCAGCAGGGGTGTCTCTCTCCGCAGGCGGTGCTGGTCTGTGGGGCGGTCGAGGTCGAGGCGGCGCGGCTCTCGCGTGCGCTCGAGCGTGTCGCGCTTCGGCTCCCGCGGCGTCGGCTCGACCCGGGCGCGGGGGCGGCCCTCGCGCAGTGGGCGGGGCGTATGGCGCTCAAGGCCGAGCGCGTCTGGCGCGGCGCCCACAGCCTCGTCGTGGCCTGCGCCCAAGGTGAAATCGAGGGCAGTCCGGGTGATCGCGCCATCGCCGTGATCGGGGTCGAGGGCCCGACGGCGGCGTGTTCGAGGCTCGCGCCGCACGCGCCGCACCTCACGGTTCTGGGCTGCGCGGGGCAGGGCCTTGAGGGCCTGCAAGTGCCTGGTTTTACAGGTAGAACGGTCAGAGTCGGGGCGATGCAGGACCCGCCCTTCGACGGCCCCGAAGACCGCAGAGGGGCTTAGACGCCGATGAAGAGGCGGTGCCCGAAATTGCGCTCAAGGCGCGCTTGAAAGATCTTCTGCGCGGCGCTCTCGATGTCGTACTCGACCCGGCGAAAGCTGAACTCGCGGGTGCTCGTGTCGTACGAGACGAAGCTCGCGCGGTTGTCGTAATCGCGGGGCTGCCCGACGCTGCCGACCGAGATGATGTACTTGCGGTCGGGGCGGAGCGTGAGCTTTCGCGGCGGCCCGGCGTGCTCGATCACGTCGGTGGGCGAGAGCTCGAACACCTTGCAGAGGTGCGAGTGCCCGATGAGCGTGAGATGCGACAGGCTGTCGTACATCGGGATGCAGTCGCGGGCCTGCTCGGGCGCGAAGATGTAATCAAACTCTTCGAGCCGCGCGGGGCTGCCGTGGCAGAAGTTGACGCCGGTGCCGTCGAGCGCCTGGCTGTAGGGCAGGCCGCGAAGCCAGCCGAGGTTGTCTTCTGACAAGAGCGAGGCGTGGAGGTCGAGGGCCTTGCGCGCGGCGTCGTAGTAGTAGCTGTAGTCCATCCGGCCGGCCACCGCGGCGTCGTGGTTGCCGAGGATGGTAAACGCCGCGGTCTCGCGCACAATGTCGGCGCACTCGTTCGGTGACGCGCCGTACCCGACGACGTCGCCGAGGCAAGCCACCACGTCGGGCGCGTCGCGATCGAGAGCCTCAACCACCGACGAGAGGGCCTCGACGTTGGCGTGAACATCACTGAAAATGCCAATCCGCATTCGTATTTCTCGCGCACTCTACGGGCTCTCGCCCGGCGTGTCTATCGTTCACTCGCTCGGCGAGGTGCGGGCCCTGAGCAGCGGCGCCACGAGCTGTTCGATCGCTGTGGCGCCCTCACCGCGGCGCAGCGCGGCGTCGTAGGCCTTGACCTCGTCTTGCATCGACAGGGCGCGGCTCGCCGCCTCGACGTAGGCCGCGCCGCCCTCGGCCTTGGCCCGCTCGATCTCGCGGCTCGCGCCCTGACGAATGGCGTGGGCGAGGGTCCACGCGAGGCGCTCGGGGTCGGGGTTGTCGAGGCGTGACGCCGCGCGAACGACCGCAGCGCCAGACTCGCCCGCGGCCCAGCCCGCGAGGCGCCAAGCGTCTCGGTCGGGCGACGTCGCGCGCTGGCAGAGGGCCGTGAGGGTGCGGCGCAATTTCAGGGCCCCGGCGGCGGCTACGGCGATGTTCTGAAGGGTCGTGCGTCGGGTGCCGAGGAGCTCGACCCAGAGGTCGCCGAGGGCGTCGCCGTGCACGAGGAGCTCGGCGGCGACCTGCGCGGCTTCGTGGGCAGGAAGCGCCAAGAGCGCGCGCCGTAGGGCCGCCTGGTGTTTCAGCCCGTCGCGGCGGGCGAGCTCCATCGCGGCGCTGGGCCCGAGCTTGGGGTGCTCGACCCAGGTGCTCAGGGTGGCGTCGTCGAGCGAAGCGATTTCGTCGCGCCGGGGCTGCGGGCGCGGGTCAGGGGGCGCGATCGAGGCGGGCTCATCGGGGTCGTACACCGACGCGATGGCGTCGCGCACATTGTCAGGGATGGCCGCCCCCGAGCGATCGGCCCAGGTGAGCAAGAGGGCCCACGCGCGCGACGCATCGAGGGGGCTGCGGCCGATGGCGTCGAGGCCTGCTTCGACGGTGCGGGCGAAGGCCGTGAGGGCGCGGCCGGCGAGGGCGCGTTCGTCGGCGGCGAGACCCGACTCGACCGCGCGGCGGGTGAGCGAGGGCGAGAGCACCACACCGCACCGCAGCGCCGCGAGCACCAAGCGCCGCCCGAGCGCCTCGATCTGCGCCTGCGGCACGCCCGTCGCGACACAGACCCGTTCGAGCCGCTCGCGGTCAAGAAAGGGCTCGTAGGCCACCAGCGCGTCGGCCACCGCCTGAGCGCTCGACATGTTCTGCTCGTCGCCGAGCAGGAGCGGCCGAGGGTCGGCGTCGCGCCACACCACACCCTGTGAGAAGAGCCGCTCTTTGGCCGCCGCGAGGGCCTCCTCGCCGGGGCTCTTGCGGGCCTCGAGGAGCGTCCCGACCTGTTGCGCGAGGGCCTCGCAAGGCGCACCGAAGATGTAGGTTTCGAGCGAGCGCCCGGTGGCGCTCACCCGCTCGGCGCGCACGCGAAAGCTGCGACCGAGGGCTTCGACCACCGCGCGATGGTCGCTGAGGGTCGCGTCGAGCACCACGCGAACGAGGGCCTCGCCGCTCTCGTCACGCTGGAGCGACAAGAGCGCGAGGGGCTCGCCCGCGTCGGGGTCGCATTGCAGCACCGGGGTCACGCCGCCGGTCGCGAAGGTCTGGCCCGAGCCTTGAAACCACACCCGCACCTCGGCGTCGACCACCGCCGCGAGGGCCCGACCGTCGCGGGCCACCCACTGCGCGGGGCCTTCGACCTCAGGCTCGGGCTCGAGGGCCTCGGCGACCTCGTCGTGCGGCGCGAGAGCCTCTTCGGCCACCATCGCGACCTCGTCGGGAGAGAGCTCTTCTTGCGCGCCCTCGTGACCCTCGATCGGCGTCGGCGGGCTCTGGAGCGCGGCGAGGCGCCCGGTGTGCTCTTCGGGCTCGATGTCTTCGACGTTGTCGAGCGAGAGCACGTCGTCGTCGGTGGCGGTGGCCTCGACCTTCACCGTCGGCATCGCGGGAGGCACGCTCTTGCGCGCCACCATGGGCGCCGGCGGAGGCGTCGAGGGCGCCCGCGGCGTGGCCTCTTCGCGCACGCTCATGAGCTTCTCACGCGACGCGAGGGCGGCCATGTTGGCGCGCATGAGGTGCTCGTCTTGCGCGAGCGACTCTTCGCGATGCAGGAGCTCGCTCAGGCGCTGTTCGAGCTCGGCCTCGCGCTGGGCGAGGTCACCCTGGAGGGCGTCGAGCTCGTCTTGCTTGCGGGCGATCTCTTGAGAGAGCTTGTGGAGCCGCTCTTCGCGCTGGGTGAGGGCCTCGACGCGGGGGTCTGCGCCGCCGCCGCGGGGCTCTTCGAGGTAGCGCCGAAGGCCCGCGGTACCGAGCACCGTGCGGGCCTCGCGAACATAGCCCGGGAGCGCCTCGGTGGTGTCGCTCGCGAGCTTCTTCAGCCACTCGGCACGCAACACCAGCTCTTCGTGGCAGAGCGCGTGCGGCACCACCAGCGCCATGCGCCGCGCCGCAGGGTCGTGATACACGAACGGAACGGCCAGGTCGAACTCACCCGCCCGGTGCAGCGTGCCCTCGACGGCCCGCGTGGCCAGCCCCGGGTCTGACACCGCGTTCACCGTGCGCACCACCTCGACGCGCCGCAGCGGCCCCTCGCGCGAGGGCACGAACGCCGTCTCGCGACGGGTCGCCCCCAACGGGCCCGTGTACGAAGCCTCTACGCTCTGGGCCCCAGCGCCCTCGCGGCCGCGCGAAGAAATCATTGTGCGAGACTGCTATCACGCCCACGCGACCCTGCGAAAGACCACGCCCGCCCCGTGATGAGCCTTTGCGTTGTGGAGGTGAGCGTGGCAAAGGCCAGCGCCGTGAGCGACGTCTTTGCCTTCGACGAGACCCCCGATCGGGTGCGCGAGCTGAGCCTCGGGTGTGTGCAGTACGTTCAGCGGGCCACGGGGGTGGTGCTCGACTTTTCGAGCGAGACCCTCCCGGTGCTCGATTACTACCTCCAAGGGTTGCGGGGCGAGAAGCCCGCCGTGCGCGCCCTCCTCGCCCCCGCCGCGGGGGCCTACTTCGGTGAGCTCGTGCGCCGCATCTTCGCCGCGCGATGGCACGCCCCGCGCGAAGAGTACGACCGCTGGCGGGTCGAGTTTTCGCAGTGCTTTCTGCACTTCAACCCCGTCGCCATGGCCCACGAGGCCATCGACGGCGCTGAGCTCGTCGAGGGGGGCTCGGGCTTCGGGGTCAACGCCCAAGACCTGCCGCTCCTCAAGGCCGCCCTCGACACCTTCGGGGCGATCTCAGAAGATGACTATTTTCGCCTCGCGACGCGGCTCGAAGCCCTCGAATCGATCGTCGATCGCTTGCTCGCCAGCGCGGCCCAGCGGGGCGAGTCGAAGGTCGCCTTGGGGCCCGATTTCTACCGAATGTCGCTCGACCGCGAAGAGACCGAGCGGGCCGACTGAGTCACTCGTCGCTGGGCGCCCGGGCGCCCATGCGGCCCAAGAGCGCCGCCATGCTCGGGTCGGTGGCCAGAAAGTGCTGAACCTGGGCGCGGACCCGCGGCTGCATCGTCGCCGGGAGCCTGGCCTTTTCGAGCGCCGCCGCGGTGAGCCGCTCGACCGCGAGGTCGGGGCTGATGGCGCCTGCCTTGAGCTCGGCGATCACCCGGGCGCTGGGGTCGAGCCCGGCGGCGTCGACCTCGGCCCGTCGGGTGCTGCCCACCGCCACGACCCCCGACGCCTTCGGAGCCGTCACCTCTTGGGGCGCAGCGGGGGCGATGCCAGGGGTCGGGCCTTTGATCGATGTCATCGCGGAGCGCCTCTCTGAAAGCTATGCCGTGCCCATCCGCAGGGCAAGTCGGCTTCTTCGAAACGAGGCTCGAAAATGTTGCGTCATCGTCACCAAGGTGCCCGCTTCTGCGCGGGGCGAGAGGCGCGATCGGCGACCTTTCGGGGATCGCCCCCCCCGCCGAAGGGGTGTCGCTTGGGCATTGCGGCGCGGCGCCCAATCGTGGCATCGCCAACGCCCCTGAAGCCGGTGACGGAGCGTGATCGATGAACGAGGGCAGCACAGACGCCGTCGCCGACGCGGTGAGGCAGTTTCTCAAGGCCTTGGGTGTCGACCCGGCGGGCGACCCTGAGCTCCGAGAGAGCCCAGAGCGGGTCGCGCGGGCATGGCGTGACGAGCTCCTCGGGGGCTACGCGCGCGACCCCAGGTCGGCGCTCGGCGAGGCCCTCGACACGACCGAGCGGGGGCTCGTGGTGGTGACTGAGATTCGGTACGAGAGCGTGTGTCCGCACCATTTGATGCCGACCTGGGGGGTCGCGCATGTGGGCTACCTCCCTGGGGGGCGCATCGTGGGGTTGGGCGGGCTCGTGGCCCTCGTCGAGGGGTACGCGCGGCGCTTGGTGCTGCAAGAGACCCTCGGCCGACAGGTGGTCGAGGCCCTGGTCGAGTCGCTCGGGGCGCGGGCCGCGGGGGTGATGCTGGTGGGCCGTCACGGGTGCTTGTCGGCCCGCGGCGAGCGCCAGGGCGGCGCCCAGGTGGTGACCCAGAGCTTTGCCGGGCTGTGGTCTGACGACGTACACTCTCGGGCTGAGTTTGTGCTGAGCCTCCAGGGGGCGCTCTCGCGCCGCGGGTGAGGTTGCGAAGACAGGTGAGTTGAATGGCGCTCGAACCAGGGTCCCTCGCGGGTGTGCTCGAAGCGGTGCCGGTGTTCCCGCTGCCGGGGCTGGTGTTCTTCCCTGAGCAGCGGCTCCCGCTTCACATTTTTGAGCCGCGGTATCGCGCGATGGTGCGCGACGTGCTCGGCTCTGGCACGCCCTACCTCGTCGTCTCGCAGTGCGGGCCCGAGCCGCACCTGGCCCCGCCGCCCTTCGCCGCGGTCTCGACGCTCGGCAAGATCGTCGCCCACCAGCGCCTCTCAGACGGGCGCTTCAACATCCTCGTCGAGGGGCTCCTGCGGGTGCGCCTTGAGGAGCTGCCCTTCGTGCCTCCGTACCGTCGCGCGAAGGCCGCCGCGGTGCCCGAGCCCGACCCGTACGCGGTCTCGGTCTTTGAGCGCGAAGCCCTGGTGGCCTTGGCGACGCAGCTCGTCACCCACGCGCGCGAGAAGAACGCCCACCTCGACGGGCACCTTCCGCTTGAGCTGTCTCCGTCGCGGCTCGCGCTTCGTGTGGTCGAGCGCTTCGTCAAAGACCCTGCGCTGCGGCAGAAGGTCTTGCAAAGTGACAGCGCCGCCGAGCGTGTGGCATGGGCCACCGAGGCCCTCGCGGCGAGGCTCCATGAGGTCGGCGCGCTCGGGGGCGTCGGCGATTCGTAAACCATCAGCAACTCAACAATTTCGGCGATTATGGCAACCTTTGACGTCGTCTCGAAAGTGAACCAGGCCGAGGTCGACAACGCCCTCCTTCAGACCTCGAAAGAGATCGGCACGCGCTTCGATTTTCGCGACACCAGCGCGAGCTGCGAGCGCACGAGCGAGGGCATCGCCCTTGAGGCCAACAGCGAGGGGCGCGTCGAGGCCATTCTCGAGGTGCTCAAGGGCAAGCTCGTCAAGCGCGGCGTCTCGCTCAAGCACGTCGACCCGCAGAAGGCCGTGCCCGGGGGCAAGGGGCTGTTTCGGCAGCTGGTGAAGATCAAAGAGGGCATCGACCGCGAGAACGCGCGCAAGGTCATCGAGGTCATCAAGGGCTCGAAGATCAAGGTGCAGGCTGCCATTCATGAAGACACCGTGCGGGTGTCGGGCAAGAACAGAGACGACCTCCAGGCGGCCATCGCGCTCCTGCGCCAACAAGAGCTGCCCTTCGAGATGCAGTATGTGAACTTCCGCGAGTGAGGGGTGCGATGGGCCACGGGGCCGCTTGCGATGGGGCCGAAAAGCCCGTAGAGAGCCGTCGAAAGCCGTGGCTGTGACCTCAGAAACCCAAAAGCGCATTCACTTCATCTCGCTGGGCTGCCCCAAAAACCGCGTCGACACCGAGGTCATGCTCGGGGTCGCCGAGGCCGCAGGCTGCAAGCTCGTGCCCGAGCCCGAAGACGCCGACTACGTGGTGGTCAACACCTGCGGCTTCATCGGCCCCGCCAAAGAAGAGAGCATTGACACCATCCTCGCGATGGGGCGCCTCAAAGAAGAGGGCTCGCTCGAAAAGCTCGTGGTGGCGGGCTGTCTCTCGCAGCGCTACCCCGACGACCTCGCCCGCGAGATGCCCGAGGTCGACCACTTTCTCGGGTCGAGCGACATGCTCAAGCTCGGCGACATCCTCCACGGGCGGGGCGAGCGCATCATGGTGGGCAACCCTGCCCATTACACCCTCCGGGCGACCGACCCGCGGGTGCTCTCGCAGGGGCGCCACAGCGCGTATTTGAAGATCGCCGAGGGGTGCAACCGCACCTGCTCGTTCTGTGCGATCCCTGCGATCCGAGGCAAGCAACGCAGCCGCGGTATTGACGACGTGGTGGCCGAGGCCGAGCGCCTCATCGCCTCGGGGGTCAAAGAGCTGAACCTCGTGTCGCAAGACACCATCGCGTACGGGCGCGACCTCGACGGGCGGCCCAAACTCGCCCAGCTCTTGAAGGCCGTGGGCGACCTGCCGGGCCTCCGCTGGCTCAGGGTGCATTACCTCTACCCCGAGGCCCTCACCGCCGAGCTCGTCGAGGTGCTCGCGCAGCACCCCAAGGTGGTGAAATACGTCGACATGCCGCTGCAACACGCGAGCGACAAGATGCTCCGTCGCATGAAGCGCGGGCACGGCGGCGATCGGCTCCGTCGGGTGGTCGAGACGGTGCGCGAGAAGATCCCCGGGGTGGTCTTTCGTACGGCGTTTATCGTCGGGCACCCTGGCGAGACCGACGAAGATTTCACCGAGCTCTGCGAGTTTGTGAAGTGGGCCGAGTTCGACCGGGTCGGGGTGTTCAAATACTCTGACGAAGAGGGCACCACGAGCGAGACCCAGAGCGAGAAGAACCGGGCCCGCGAGATCAACGCGCGGCACCGCAAGCTCATGGCCTTGCAGCGCCCCATCTCGCGCCGAAAGAACCGCGCGCTCATCGGCACCCAGCTCGAGGTGCTCGTCGACGGCGCCAGCGACCAGCACGAGTATGTGCTCCAGGGGCGCCACGCGGGGCAGGCGCCCGAGATCGACGGCGTGGTGTACCTCTCGGGGGCCGAGGTGCGGCCCGGCGAGATGGTCAAGGTCGAGGTCACCCAATCGGCCGACTACGACCTGGTCGGTGAGGTGGTGCTCGACGACGGCTCGCTCGCGACGCCCGCGGCCAAGCCGAAGCGTCGGGTGGGGCTCAGGGTCACCAATTGAGGGTCGCTGTGCAGGGCGATTGACGCAGGCCGACGTGTTGTCTAGATACCGGCCTTGGCGCGGTCTTCGTTGCCTGTCTCGCCTCGAAACCCCGCCTTCAGAGGAGAAGCCAAAGCACCTATGGCCACATACATCACCACCGATTGCATCAACTGCGGCGCCTGCGAGCCCGAGTGCCCGAACGAAGCCATCAGCGAGGGCGACGACATCTATGTCATCGACCCTGAGCTCTGCACCGAGTGCGTCGGGTTCTACGACCATGAGGCTTGCCAGGCGGTGTGTCCGGTCGAGTGCTGCCTGCCCGACCCGAACAACCGCGAGAGCGAAGACCTCCTCGCGAAGCGCGCGCTGGTGTTGCATCCGAACGATGCGAAGCTGGCCCAGGCGGTGGCGAGCAACAACTTCTCCTCGCGCTTCCGTAAGTGAGCTGAGGTGATGGGTGCGCGGGCTGTGACAGGGCCCCTGCGCCCATGGGGTGTCGTACCGCTGGTGCTGATGGGCTGCGCGACGGCGTCGCCGATGCTCGCGCCGGCCAGGGTTTTGCGCTCGAACAAGCTTGAGCTCGATGTAGGCTCGGCCTACCAGGCGCCCGCCCTCGCCCCGGCGCTGACCCAATCACGGGGCGCCACCGCCACCGACGAAGATCGCCTCCGGGCCGCGGCCTTGTTCGGCGTGACACCGCCGGGGGTGGTGCCGTACGTGGCCGGGCGCACGGGCTTCGGCGACCGCAACGAGGGCTCCATCGCGCTCATCGGTCGGGTGCTCCGCATCGGCGCGCGTCGCGAGTTCGTGCGTCGCGGCGATTTCTCGCTCACGTCAGGGCTCAACGCGCGGCTGGCCTTTCTCTCGGGCGACCCTGCCGGGGCGGTGCCTCGGGTCGAGGTGATCGAGTCACGGCTCTACGGCGGCGAGGCCACGCTTCAGGTCGGCATCACCCGACAAGACATCTATCAGCTCTGGGCGGGGGTGCGGGCCGGGTACCTCTACGGCGACTCTCAGCTCGCCTTGGGCTCGAACACGGGCAGCACGGTGCCCTACGCCTTCGCGTCGCATCGCATCGAGCTCGGGGCCAACGCGGGCCTTCGGGTGGGCTTCGGCCGCATCGCCGTGGCCGCCGAGGTCGAGCTCGGGTACGCCCTCGGCTTCGCCTCCGCCGCGCCGACGAACGGCGACACCGTGCGGACGGGCTCGGCCCATGTGCTGACCGTGGTGCCCGCGGGGGCCGTCAGCTACCGATTCTGAGCGTCGAGGCTTTGCAGCGCCCGCACCCGCGTGCCGAAGCGCGCCGCGAGGGGCCCAGCCAAGGGGCGGGTGCCGAGGTCGATCGTCGCGCGCTGCGTGAGATGGCAGGGGCGATGGCCGCTGTGGGCGACAAAATCGAGGGTGACCTCGGCCCAGACCTGGGTGTTCGGCCGTACGAGCAAGAGGTGCCCCGTGCGGCGACGCCCCTGAAAGGCGTCAGTCTCGGGGGTGAGCGAGGCGAAGAGCGCGTAGGCCACGGGCGCCCGGGCGCGGTACTCGGCCTCGGTGGGGGCGATCTCGGTGCTCTGAGAACTTCTGACGAAAACGAAAATTTGTAGAAATGGGATGGTGCCGAGGGTCAAGAGTTCGCCGACCCCCGCGGCGAGGCCGCCGAGGCTGCCTGAGGCCGCGTTGAGGCGCTCGGCCGCGGTGGGTCCGAGGGTCTCGCGGCGGTAGCCCGGGAGCGGCTCCCCCGTGATCCCCGCCAGGGCAGGAAGCTCAAGCGGCACCTCGCGGGCGCCGCGAAAGGTCACCCTGAAGGCGAGGTCGACGCTGTGGGGGCGCGTCCAGGTGGTGACCTGCACCATCTCGTAGGTGTCAGCGAGGCGCTGTCCCTCGGGGCCGAAGGGGCCAAGCTGTTCTCGGGTGAAGGCCGAGACGTGAATCGAAGGTTCGAGGTCGTCGACGAGCATCGCGCGCACCCGGTCTCGCGCGGCCTCGGGGGCGCCGTCGAGGGTGGCCGCGCAGAGCGCCTCGCTGTGGTTGTGCTGCGCCACGAGGTTCGACAGCGTCGGGGCGCACCCCAGGCCGACCAGGGCCACGATGCCGAGGGCCCTCACTCGAACACCGCCGCCGCGAGGAGCCCCAAATCGACCCCCAGGCTCAGCCGCAGCTCGTGCACCCCCGGGCCCGGCAGGTGCTGATACCCCAACTCTAGCGAGAACCCGTTCTCGGCCATGCGCGCGAGGGCGCTCAGCCGCCAACCCCAGACCCCGAGGCCGGCGTCGTACACCGCCCGGGCGCTCAGCATCTCTTGCCGGGTGTCGAGCCGAACGCCGCGGGCGAGGCCCAACCCGAGCGAGACCTGATCTTCGCTGCCCGGGCTGCGCCATGTGTAGCCCGCCACGGGCACGAGCCCCCATTGCCGCTCTCCGCGGTGGAGCCCAACCGCAAAGCCGAGGTCGAGGTCGAACACAAAGCCCGCCGCCGCGCCGGGCCCCGCGAAGCGCGCCGAGAACCCCGGGCCCAAGCGCAGCGTAAACCATCGCCACGGCTTCGCGCCCACGTACCAGCTGTCGGTGGTGACGCGCACCCGCTCGCGCCACGGTGGGGCCTCGGGCAGCGGGGTGTCGATGCGCAGCGGCACCGTCACGGGGCGCTCGGCTGGGGCGCGGCTCACCTGGCCTCGGCCCGCTCCCGGCCGTAGCAAGAGCGCCAACCCCAGCACCCCCGCGTGACGCACCCGAGGGCGCGCCCGCACACCGCGGCAGCATCTCTGAAGTTTAGATTGATAGGCGTGTCGCACTTTGACAAAGTTAAAAATGTGTGCTGTGGCGTTCGCGTCGTGCCGAGGCTCGACGATACACCACCAAACCGCGGCGATGACGAGCGGGCGAGGCCTAGCGGGCGGGGTTGACGCCGCGCGCCACGCCGAGCTTCTTCATGCGTGATTGGAGGGTGCTGGGCTTCATGCCCAGGATTTCGGCCGCGCCGCCCGCGCCGTAGAGCTTGCCTTGGGTGTGGGCGAGCACCGCGCGAATGTGCTCTCGCTCGGCCTCTTCGAGGGTCACCAAGGGAGAGAGCGCTTGCTCTGAGACGACAGTCGGGGCGCTCAAGAGGGCATGAACGGGCCCCGTCGGGAGGTCGATGAGCTCGGGGCCGATGCTCTGACCGGGCGCGAGGATCATCGCGCGTTCGAGGACGTTTCCGAGCTCGCGGATGTTGCCGGGCCAAGGGTACTGACGGAGCCTCGCGAGGGCCTCGGGGGTGACCCTCATGCCCCGGCGGCCGGTGCGCCGCGCCTGGTCGTCGACGAGCCCCCGGCACAAGGTCTCTAGGTCTTCGAACCGCTCTCGCAACGCCGGAATAACCAACGGAAACACATTCAGGCGGTAGTACAGATCGGCCCGAAACCGCCCCCGCGCCACGGCCTCTTCGAGGTTGACGTGGGTCGACGCCAACACCCGCACGTCGACCTTGAGCGTGCGGTCGCTGCCCACCGACTCGAAGGTGCCCTCTTGAAGCACCCGCAAGAGCTTGGCCTGAAGCTCCAGCGGGAGCTCGCCGATCTCGTCGAGAAGAATGGTGCCCCCGTTGGCGGTCTGAAAGCGCCCCGCGCGGTCGCGGGTCGCGCCGGTGAAGCCGCCCCGCACATGCCCGAAGAGCTCGCTCTCAAGGAGCCCCGCGGGGATGGCCGCGCAGTTCATCTTGACGAAGGGCCCGTCGCGGCGCTGAGACCACTCGTGGAGGGCCCGGGCGAGGCGCTCTTTGCCCGTGCCGGTCTCGCCGAGGATCAACACCGCCGTGTCGGTAGGCGCCACCTGCCTGGCCCGCCGGGCGACGTCTTTCATCTTGGGCGCGCGGCTCTCTTCGAACACCCCGGGCGAGTCGCCGACCATGTCGTGTTCGAGCAACCGAACCTGCTCTTGCCGCTGGTCGCGCAGGCGTTCGAGCAACCGCCGCTGCTCTGCATTGACCAGGGCCAGGGCCAGCATCTGCGCGTACACCTCGACCAGATCAACAACCTGCTGCGGAAAGACCTCACACTTCGAGCGATCGAGGGTGAGCACCCCGTACGCGCGATCGCCCGCGACGAGGGGCACCACCATGCACGCGTGCCCGTCGACCAGATCGACCACCCCCGCGAACGGGTCGCCGTCGCCGTGCGCATGATCGGCCTCGGTGAAGGCCCGCGCGTGCCGGGTCTCGATCACCTCGCGCACCGTCGGAAACTGCGCCAACGCGATGCGATGCGCCCGCACCCGGTCGTCGGCGAGGCGACCCCGCGCGGCCCGCACCACCAAGGTCGTGCCGTCGAGCTCGAACAGCGTCGCCAAATCGTAGGGCGCCAGCCGACCCAACCAGTCGAGCCCCTTGCGCACCAGGTCTTCGAGCCCCTCGTCGGTGCTCGCAAGCTGCGCCAAACCCCTGAGGTCGCGGGTCAAATCAAGCGCCGGGAGGCGCGTCAGCTCCGTCATCGCCCGCCCAGCATTGGGGCCGTCGGCACCGAAATACCAGTGGGCGACACCGACATTTCGGTGTCACCGACATTTCGGTGTCGCGTCGATGTGACAGAATCGTTTGATTTGTGGGCAAAAGAGCTTCGTGATTGGGTTGGCCTGGAAGATGCGATAGGCCCACGGCAGCGGTCACCGAGCGGGTGGCCGCGAGAACCCACAAGGAGTCTTCGATGTTGACTGTTGGTGACCGTCTCCCGTCGTTTTCGCTTCAGGCTGCGGTGTCGCTCGAGAAGGGCAAAGAGTTTACGCAGATTACCGACAAGAGCTACGAGGGTAAGTGGCTCGTGCTCTTTGCGTGGCCGATGGATTTCACCTTCATCTGCCCGACCGAGATCGCGGAGTTCGGCAAGAACAACAAGAACTTCTCTGACCGCGACGCGCAGGTCCTCGGGTTCAGCACCGACTCGCACTTTGTGCACCACGCGTGGCGCACGCACCACGAAGACCTCCGCGGTCTGCCCTTCCCGATGCTCGCCGATGTGAAGCACGAGCTGTCGAACGGCCTCGGGATCCTGCACAAGACCGACGGCGTGTGCCTCCGCGCGACCTTCATCGTTGACCCCCAGGGCGTGATCCGCTGGGCCTCGGTGAACGACCTCTCGGTGGGCCGCTCGGTGCCCGAGGTGCTCCGCGTGCTCGACGCCCTTCAGACCGACGAGCTCTGCCCCTGCAACTGGCAGAAGGGCGACGCGGTGCTCAAGCCCTGAGCCCGCCCATCGCCGCCGCAGGCGCCCCGCAACCGCGTCTGCGGCGACGGTGAACCCTCTCCTCTGTCTCTCTCTCCTCGAACCCCAAACACCCACACCGCACGGCCCATGCGGCCGAAGCCCGAGGATCCGTCATGTCGATTACGCTCGAAGCCCTTCAAGATCAGCTCCCCGATGCGGCCCGCGACCTCAAGTTGAACCTCCAGGCTGTGTTGGGCGAGGGCGCGCTGAGCGCCTCCCAGAAGTGGGGCACCGCGGTGGCCTCGGCCTATGCGGCCCGCAACCCGCTCTTGCGCGACACCGTGCTGGCCGCCGCCCGCGCCGCAGGCACCGACGAGAACACCCTCGAAGACGCCCGCGCGGCCGCCGCGCTCATGGCCATGAACAACGTGTTTTACCGCTTTCGCCACATGATCGGCAAAGAGGCGTACCAGACCAAGCCCGCCCGGCTGCGCATGAACCGCATCGCCAAGCCCCTCGCGAGCAAGGTCGATTTCGAGCTCTATTGCCTCGCCGTGAGCGCCATCAACGGCTGCGAGGCGTGCGTGCGCTCGCACGAAGACGTGGTGATCAAGGGCGGGCTCAACGAAGACCATGTACAAGACGCGGTGCGCATCGCCTCGGTGATGCACGGTGTCGCGGTGGCCCTCGAGAGCTGAGCGACGTTTCGGTAGAGCGCAAACATAAGAGGAGCCACGACCATGAGCGACCAGCCCCGGATGCACGACACCAAGAATGACATGAGCCTTGAGACGCGCCGCGAGATGGCCGCACTCCTCGACGCCACCCTCGCCACGACGCTCGACCTCTACGGTCACGCCAAGCAAGCGCATTGGAATGTGAAGGGCCCGAATTTCCTCACCCTCCATGAGCTCTTTGACAGCGTGGCCAGCAACGCGCTCGCATGGTCAGACGACCTCGCCGAGCGCAACGTGACGCTCGGGGGCACCGCCCACGGGGTGGCCGCCCTGGTGGCCAAACGCTCGAAATTGCCGAACTATCCGGTCGAGGCCCAGAACGCCGCGGTGCACGTCGAGGCGGTGGCCACGGCCCTCGCGACGCTGGCCGCGCTCGTTCGCGGCGCCATCGAATCGGCCGACCGCGCGGGCGACAAGGGCACCAGCGACCTCTTCACGGGTATCAGCCGCGCGGTTGACAAAGACCTGTGGTTCGTTGAATCGCATCGCGGGTGAAATTCGCCCCGCGGCTCTCGCTCGTCGTGACCTTGATGCTTGGGTGCGCCTCGGCGCCCCAGGTGCCCGCATCGCAGCCCTGCGCGGCCTCGCCTGAGGTCGAGGTCACCCTGCTGCGCCTGGGGGGGCTCGACGGCGTGCGGCGCCGCACCCGGGTCGGGAGCCGCTACGCTGAAATCTCAGCGATGGCCTGGCACGGCGACACGCTCTGGCTCTTGCCGCAGTACCCTGAACGCTTCGCGCGACCTGGTGAAGAGGCCGCGCTCTTGAGCCTCTCGCGAGCCGAGATCGAAGCCGCCATCGCAGCGCCCGAGCGCGTGCTGACGCCGGGCCGCGTGCCCATGCGCCTCGGCGCCGCCGCGACCTTGCCAGGGAGCGAGGGCTTCGAAGCCCTGGTCGTCGAGGGCGACGCGCTCTGGGTCACCGTCGAGACCACCGTCAACGAGCGCACCGCGGGGGTGCTCCTGCGCGGCCAGGTGGGCGCCGACGGCGTGGTGTCGCTCGACGCGGCGGTGTCGCCCCACGGCCAGCTTGAGGCGCCGCGGGCGCTGCCGAACACGGGCTTTGAAGCCCTGGTCGCGAGCCCCGACGGCGTCGCGGCGCTCTTCGAGGCCAACGGCGCGGCGCTGGGTGAGCTCGCGCCGCGGGCGCTCTTGTTCGCGCGTGACCTCGCGTCGCCGCCTCGCGCGGTGGCGATGCCGCGGATCGAGTACCGCATCACCGACGCGACGCCGGTCGACGCGGCGGGGCGCTTCTGGGTGACCCAGTACTTCTTCCCGGGTGACTGGTTCCTCGCGCCGGCAGAGACCCCCGCGGTGCACACCGTCGAGGCCCTGGTCGAGCTGCAATGGAGCCCCGCCGCGATCACCCGCACGGCGCGCCCGCCGACGGTGCTGCGGCTCGGTCATCACCCCCGTAACTGGGAGGGCCTTGTGCGCCTCGGTGACCGCGGGTTTTTGCTCGTCACCGACGAGTGGCCCGACACGCTTCTGGGCTTTGTGCCGCGCTGAGCGCCAAACGGGGCGGTGTGTAAAAAAGGGCGTCGGTGGCGTCCCCGGGCGGGGGGGGCTTCTGGCATACTCTGGGCTGTGGTGTCGCGCGGCGATCGGCTTGGCGTTTGGGTGATCGGTCTTCTCTGCGCGTGCAGCGCCTCGCCGCCGAGCGGGCCGGTGGTCGAAGACGACACTGGGCAGGTCGAGCCTGAAGAAGACGCGGGCGAGACCGAAGACCTCGGCGCACGCGACGCGGGGGCGCGCGACACGGGGGTGCGCGACACGGGGGTGCGCGACACCGGGGTGCGCGATGTGCCGCCGGTGAACAATTGCCCGACGGTGCCGCAGGTGATGGTGACGGCGGGGGCGGTTCCGGCCTTTCCTGGGGCTGAGGGTTTTGGGGCGGTGGCGACCGGGGGCCGCGGCGGCGCGGTCTGTGTGGTGAGCAACCTGAGCGCCTCCGGGGCGGGCTCGCTGCAAGCCTGTCTCGACCGCACAGGCCCGAAGTACATTGTGTTCCGTACGAGCGGCGTGATCACCGGGCCGCTCTATATTCGCCAGGGTGATGCGACCCTCGCGGGGCAGACCTCACCGGGTGGGATCGTGATCCGCGGCGGGGTGCTCTGCGACAACGTGTACGACCCCTACAACTGTCGAAACATGGTGTTTCGCCACATGCGGTTTCGGGGCGGCGCCGACGCGCTCCGGCTCTCGGGCACCGACCGCGTGGTGGTCGACCATTGCAGCTTCGCCAACGCGGGCGACGAGAACATCGAGATCTCAAGGTCGCAGAACGTCACCGTGCAATACAGCGTGGTGGCCGAGCCGGTGGGCGACCATTTTCGATACGGCGGCATCCTCATCAATTACTCGAAAGACCGCTTTCCGCTCGATCGCTTGAGCATTCACCACACCGTGTGGAATGGGTGTTACGGCCGCCTCCCGGAGATTAGCTGTGAAGAGAACGGCGACGGCCCAGGGACGAGCAATTGCTCGGGCCGGAGGCTCCAGGCTGAGGTGAGCTACAACCTCATGTTCGATGTGAGCGACCCGGTGTATTACAACCGTTGCACCGGGGTGAATGAGGGCAACGACTGCGGGGCGAGCGCGCGCAACTTCCTCCTCGGGTTGAACTTTGTGGGCAATGTGATGCATCGCCGCGCGGCCCTCGCCGACCAGCCGATGTTCGTCAATGAGCTGAGCCGAAACACGGCCAATCAGGTGTTCTGGCAGAATGATGTGTTCGTGACCCGTGGGGCCATGAGCCCGGCGCGGCTCTCGCTGCCCTCTCAGTCGGCACGGCTCGGCCACCCCGCGGTCACCGCGACGGCCCCCGAGCAGCTCCTGCCGTTGCTGCAAGCGCAGGCCGGGGCCTTCCCCCGTGACCCGATGGACACCCGCCTCGCTGGCTACCTCTCGCAGCCCGTCGACAGCCGCCCCGCCGCGTGGAACAGCTCCGTCGGCATCTCGCGCGGCGACGCCTTCACCCTGCGCTCCAACCCCCCCGCCGCGCCCGCCGACAGCGACAACGACGGCATGCCCGACGCTTGGGAGATGGCCCGCGGTCTCCGCCCCGATTGCCCCAACGCCAACGCCGTCACCCTCTCGTCACGGCCCAACAACGGCATCGCCGGATGCACCGCCGGTTACACCGACCTCGAGTGCTACCTCAACGCCCTCTCGGCCGAGCGCATCGCCGCGAACCAGTGACAACACAGGTTGGGTGCGGCGTCGAGTCCTCACTCTTCGCCAGAATCGCTGTCTTGTCGGTCGATTGAAGCCTCGCGCGCTGTGTAAAATTTGTTCAAGTGCGGGTGTTGTCTTCTCGCGGGCTCGGGTACCCTCTGGGCTGTATGTGGGGCTTTGCTGCACGGGGGCGCGCGTGGCGAGGGCTGGCGTTGGCGCTGTGGGTCGGGGGCTGCGGCGAGGCGGCGCCGCCGATCGAGGCGCTGCCGCTGCGAGACGCCTTTCAGGCGCGCCCTGAGGTGATCGCGGGGCTCGGGGTCGAGGCGCGTCGGCGTCTCGGCGAGCGGGTCGATCCGCGGCTTCACGACGAGGCCCAGGTCGACGCCGCGGTGGCCGCAGCGGGCACCCTCGCGGTGCGGGTTCGGCGCGCCGACGACGCGAGGGCCGCCGACGAACACGACGCGCTGCGGTTGGGCCAGTGGCACGACGCGGGGCAGGGCTCGGGTCGACTCGACGCGCTCGTGACGGCCCGGTGGTCGTGGGCCGCGCCCTCCGAGCCGTTGACCCTCGAAGGTGAGGCCGCCCGTGACACCGCGGCGCTTGAGGCCCGGGCGCTGCGCGGCGAGGCCGGGGTGGTGATCGCCACGGCCCAGCGGGCCCTCGGCAGCCGACGGGTGGTGCGGGTGCTCGGTTGGCCGGTGGGCCTCGTGGCCGAGGGCGACTCGCTCTTTGTCAACGCCGCGTGGCTGGTCGCGATGGCAGGCCCCGATGAGGCAGACGCCGGTCCGAGGGCCGCGGCCCAAGAGGCGGCGATCGCGCTGCCGACCGCGCCGGGTGAGCCTTTGGGCGCCTCGGGGCTCCGCGGTAACCCGTATCAGAGCTACGACAGCCTCGCGGGGTGTCGGCGCGACGTCGAGGCCCGTTGCGCGCAGTGCCTCGGGGGCGGCCCGTGCGAGCCCGCGCCCGCGCTGAGAGCGTTTGATTCGGCCCGCGCAGAGTGCGCCTGGCTCGGCGGGGCTACGGGCGCTGACGCGGGGGTCGTGCGCGACGGCGGCGCCGAAAACCAGCGCGTCGAACAGCTCTGCGTGGCGAGCTTTCTGAACATGCCCTCGCTCCGCGGGTGTGTCGCACGGAGCGAGGGCTGCGCGGTCGCGGAGGCTCCGAGCAACACCCTCGACGGCCTGGCGTCTGTGGCCGCATGGGTGAACATCGCCCGGTGCCGCAGCGCCCTCGACGCGTGCCTCTCGGGCAACGAGGCGAGGCTCACGGTGCGAGGCCCCGAGGCGCGCGAGAGCTGCGACGCGACTGCGGCGAGCGGCAGCGGGTGTCGAAACCCCTTGGTGTTGAGCGCCGACGGGTGCTCAGGCAGCCGCGCTCCGGGAGGCTGCGATGACAGCCCTCCGACGCCCTCGTCGGGCGGCGCGACGGGGGCCTCGACGGCGGGCGGCGCGAGCTGCGGCGGCGGCTGCGACGACGGGTGCAGCGGGTGCAGCGGGTGCAGCGGGTGCAGCGGGTGCAGCGGGTCGGGGTCGTGCGGGCGATGCAGCGTAGGCCCCGCGCATCCGGCGCAGGGCTCGCGGCGAGGCCCCTTCGACGCGATGGTGACGGTGTTGCCGCTCGTGTGGCTGGCGTGGCGCGCCCGGAGGCCCGCGTGAGGCCCGTGTGGGTGGCGTGGCTGCTGGCCCGGGGGTGCCCGGGGGCGGTGGTTCTGCGTTATTTTGAACTCGCGGCGCTGGCCACGGTGCTCGGCAGCGTGTGGGCGCTGGCCCTCGCGCGTCGTGATGGGGCGCGTGAGCACGTCGCAGCCCGTGCCCTCGCGGCGGCCTACCTCGGCGCGCTCCTCGGCGGGTATGCCTTTGAATGGCTTCGTAAAATGCCAGAAGCGATGCTTCGGTGTGATCTGGGGGTGCTCCTCGGGGCGGGGCGTGCGGCCTGGGGCGGGCTGTGGTTTGGGGCCCTGGCGGCGTTCTGGGTGCTGCGTCGGGCCCGCGAGCCGGTGGGGGCCTTCTTCGACCGCGCGGCGCCCGGCACGGGGCTGATCTTCGTGCTGGTTCGCTTGGGTTGCTTTCTCGAAGGGTGCGACTACGGGCAGGTGACGGCGCGGTGGGTCGGGGTGCGCTTTCCGCCCGGGAGCCTCGCGGCCCTCGACCATGCCGCGCGGGGCTTTGTGCCGATGGGGGCGGCGAGCTTGCCTGTGCATCCGACGCAGCTCTACGAGTGCGCGCTCGGGGCCGCGGGGGCCTGCGTGGCGCTCGCGGTGCGCCGCCTGAGGTGCCGCGAAGGTGCCGCATTTGCGAGCTTTCTTGCGGTGTACGCCCTCGGCCGCGGCGCCATCGAGACCCTGCGCGGCGACGCGGCGCGCGGTCACCTGGGCGGGCTCAGCACCGCGCAATGGGTGAGCGTGCTCAGCGTCGCGCTCGTCGCCGCATGGTGGGCTCGCCGCGGGCGTCGCTGGCGGGTCGCGCGGGCGTCGCTGCTCTGCCTCATGGCCCTTGGCGGCCCGGCGAGCGCCCAAGCGGTCAACTGGAGCCTCGGGAGCACCCGCGACCCCGGGGCCGCGCTCGCATCGCCCGCAAACGCCCCTGGGGTGCCTCCTCAGGGCTCCGCCACGGCGCCGCCCCCGCGGGCGTCGAACCGTCTGCTCTTTCGGCTCAGCGTCGGGCCGGGGCTGAGCCTCGGGCGTCGCGCGGTGCCTCACGGGCTCGTGGCCGAGCTCCTCGGCGGGGTCGAGGTCGCGTTGACGCCTTCGGCGGCGCTGGCCTTCGGGCTAGAGCTGCGCACGTTGACCAACGAGGTCGCCTCGCACAACAGCGTCGGTCTGCCGGTGCTCTTTGTCAGACGGTGGAGCGAGCGCTTCGAGACCGTGAGCGGGCTCTCATTTCAGTACACCGCGATCGCGTTTCGGGCGGGCTTCTTCGACCCCACCACGGCGGTCTCGATGCGCCTCGAAATCGGGGGGCAGCTGCGCCTCGGGGCCCGCACCGTGCTGGGCTTCTCGCCTTTCACCTTCGGCGCGAGCTACGGCGACGCCGTGGGCTTTCTCGGCACCTGGGAGCCGCGCGCCTGGGCGGCCTTCACCCCGTGACCGCGGGCGCCGCGATGGGCAGCGCGGCCTCGAAGAGGGTGCGACCCGGCGAGCTGGCCACACATTCGAGCGAGCCGCCCTGGTTCTCGACCAAGGCGCGGGCGGTCATCAAACCGAGGCCCATGGCGCTGGGGTGCGAGGCGTTCAACATCGGCTCAAAGAGCCGCTGCACGAACTCTTCGGGCACGCCGACGCCGGTGTCTTCGACGCCGAGCACCACCATCGCCCCGGCGGCGCGGCCGTGCACCGTGAGGGTGCCCTCTTCGCCCATCGATTCGACGGCGTTACGAAGCAAATGCAACACGGCCCGCTGCACCTGCTGGCTGTCGATGAAGACCGCCGGGAGCCCCAACGGCACCCCCCGCTGCACCACCACCCCCGCGGGGAAGTCGAAGGCCGCGAGGCATTGCTCGACAATGAAATCGAGCGGCACGGCCCGCCGAGTCGGGTCGGCGACCCGGGTAAACTCAAGCAAATCGCTGATGATCTGGTTGGCCCGCCGCACCTCGTCGTGAATGATCGAGATCGAACGCGCGATGTCGCCCTCGGCGGGGCGCCCCACCGCGTGATGGATGAGATAGGCCGCGTTCTTGATCGAGCCGAGGGGGTTGCGGACCTGGTGCGCGATCGAGCCGGCGATGCGCCCGATCACCGCAAGGCGCTCGCGCTGTACGAGGCTGTGCTGCGCCTCGGCGAGCCGCGCCGTACGCTCGGCCACCCGCGACTCGAGCTGCTCGTTGGCCTCTCGCAGCGCCGCCTCGGCGTGCTTCAAGGCTGAGATGTCATGGATGATGCCCACGAGGTGCGTGACCTCGCCCTGCGCGTCGCGGAGGGGCATCTTCGTCGTCGAGAGCACATGGAGGCGCCCGTTGGCGTCGGTCATGGGCTCTTCTTGGATCTCGACGGACTCGCCAGATTCAAAGACCTTGCGGTCAATCTCTCGAAAGAAATCGGCCTGCTCTTTGGGGAAGAAATCGTGGTCGGTGCGCCCGAGCATCGCGTCGCGCTCGAAGCCCGTCATCGTGGCCATCGCGTGATTCAGCAGAACCAGTCGGCTCGCGCGATCTTTCACGAAGATCGGGTGCGCGACGTGCTCGATCACCTGGGCCAGAAACTCGACGCCGAGTGTCGCCCCTGAGGCTTGGGTGGTCGAGAAAATCAGCTTCGCAAGATCGAGACTCATGTCAGCTCAGCGGCGCCGACGATACCTTGCTTCTGCGGCGCCGTCTCTGGCTCAAATACACACCGAAGACCAAGGCCAGCCCTGCCGACCGCGCCGAGGCCACGCCGCCCGCGCTGCACCCGCACCCTGAGGGCCCGGGGTCGACCCGCATCGGGCCCGCGTCGAAGCCCGCGTCGACCGCGCCCGCATCGCGCTGCCCGGCGTCGCTGGGCGCGCTCACCCGAGGCACGCAGCGGCCGTCGTCGCAGCGCTGATTCGAGCCGCACTCGGCGTCGCTTCGGCACACCACGCAGCGGCTCCGGGCGTGGTCGCAGCGCGGCGCCTCGGCGCCACAGGGCTGACAATCGAGGGTGCAGGGCAAGCCGTCGGCGGGGTACAGGTCGCGCTGCGAGACCAGGGCGAACACCGAAGGGTCGAGGGTCTCACCGCGCTGCTCGCCGCGGGCGACGTACCAATCGATGAGGGCGCCGCCGACGCCGTCGTACCAATCGAGCTGAAACTGGTAGAGCCCCGGCCGCTCGAACTGAACCACCCGGCGATCGACCCGCGAGCCCGTCGGCCCGGGGTACTCGAACACCGGCGTCTCACCGAAATGAAACGTGAACCCGTCGTCGTGGCCCCACGCGAAGGTGACCGTGCCGGCTTCTCGCGCCGCGTAGAGCCCCCGAACGCGCATCACCGCGCCGCCACCCATGGCGTAGCGGCCCGTGGGGTATCCGTCGACCCGCGCGCAGGGCGCCGCCGCGTCGCCGAGATCGGTGGTGAGGAAGGGCAGACACAGCACCGGCGAGCCGCTGCGGTTGAGCGAGTCGGGCACCGTCGCGTTGGTGAAATCGACGTAGGGCACCATGCCGCAATACACGTCGAAGATCGGCACGATCGAGCGGCCTTCGAGCATGTCGCGGGCGTCTTCGATCGAGAACGGGTGGCCCTGGAAGAAGCCGTGGTAGAATTGCACCGCCGCGCCGGTGCCGGGGGCATCGGGGGCGTCGCCCACCCGCGCGGCCGCCGGGGCCACCAGCACCGCGCTCATGTCGGGCGTCGTCTGGGCAGACGAGAGGCTTGAATTCAAGCTGAGTGCGACACCCAGCGCCGAGATCGTACGGTAGACGCGCATCGAAGCAGACGCGACAGTACCAGAGCCCGAGGCGGTTCAGCCCGGTGATGGGAGGTCGCACACCCGCGCCTCGGTGCAGACCAGGCCCGAACAGCAATCGGCGGCGCTCCCGCAGGTGGCGCCCCGGGGCCGACACTGGCCCGTCGAGGGGCGGCAGACCCTGTTGCTGGAGTCGTCGGGCTCGCACACCCCAGAGCAGCACTCGCTGGTGCTCGAACACGCGTTGCCGTTGGGGCGACAGGGCGGCGGCGTCCAGTAGGGCGAGAGGGCGGTTTGGCGCTCTTGCCCGGGGAGGTAGTAGGCGACCTCGCTCGGGTCGCGGCTCCCGTCGGGGCGGTTGCGCAGCGCCGTCACCCAGATTTGCTTGATGTTTCGCGTGCCTGCGGCGCTGTTGCCGTAGGGGCGGTTCGAGGTGAACAGGAGCCAGAAGTAGCCGCCCGAGTCGAAGGGCGAGAAGACCGGTCGCCAGGTGTTGGTGCCCGCGCCGCCGTTGGCGTTGTCGAGGCGCACGAGGCCGGTGCCGTCGGGGCGCACGACCCAGAGGTCGCCGCGCACCCCCGAGAGCCCTTGGGTGGCCTCGCCCGAACGGCGGGTGTCACCGTGCTGGAAGCTGATCCAGCGGTTGTCGGGGCTCCAGGTGGGGTGCCAATCGACGCGCCCGCCGGCGGTGTCGGCGGCGCGGTGGATCACCGTCTCGGGGCCGAACTGCCCGTTACCCATCGACGCCGCGCGCACGAGGTCGTTGTTGCGGTTGGTGTACGCGAGCCACTGGTCATCGGGCGACCACTCGGGGTCGAAGCCCGCGGCCACGGCGCCGAGGTTCGAGCCCGTCACGTCGGTGCCGTCGGCGTTCAAGAGGCCCATACGGAGGTTGCTGGGGTTGGCGCCGCAGTCGCCCGCGGCGAGCTGGGTGGCGCTGCGGTTGAAGGTCACGCAGCGCCGCGAGCCCGTGTCGCGGAGCGCCAGCGTCGGCGCGGGGTTGCCCGTCAAATCGCGCGAGAGGTCGTAGAGCGCGAGCCGCTCGCCCCGCCCTTCGAGGAAGCCCGAGAGCCGCAGCCCGTCGCGCGACACCGCGTGACAGCCGATGCAACTGTCAGACGGATTCGGAAGAAAATCAACACGTTGCGCCGTGTCGACGTCGATCCGTGTGAGCCGCGATCGCGGCGGCGACCAATAGTACACGGCCCCCGAGGTGACCCCGTCGACGGTGCGAAACCGCAGCGACGGGCCCTCGAAGCGGCGCCCCCCCGAGAGCACCGAGACGGTGATTGTGATGGGCTCGGCGAGGTCACTCCCGGCGAGGGCGCCCCACACCTGCGGCGCGGGGGTCAGGGCGTGGCGAAAGCCCATCGCGGCGCGGGCGATGAGGTCGACCGTGATGTGCGGCCGTTCGAGCCTGACGCGGTACACATCGCTCGCGGCGGGGCTCGGGTGGCGCGCGGTGAATTGCACGTCGGGCGCGAAGACGTTGCGCGGCATCACCGCGTTGGCGAGCGGATAGTCGACCCCAGGGCCCACCCCCGTGCCGCCGCTGGGCGCGTTGTTGATCAGGTCTCGGTCGCCCGCGGTGGCGCCGTGACCGAGCTGGACGTACCGCGCCTCGACGGTGACGGTGGTGTCGGCGGTGAGGGCGCTGCCGTCGGTGGTGGCGACGCGCACCCGCACGGTGCCGCCGAGGCCGCTCGGCGTAAACACCCCCGCCGTCTCGGTGATGCTGCCGAGGAGGGCGGCGTCGAGGCTCCAGCGCACCTGGGTGACGACGCGGGTGAGGCCGTTGCGCTGCGTGGCGGTGGCGCGGAGGCCGAGCGTCGGCGTGGCCGAGCCGTCGAGGGTGAGGCGCGGGTTGCCCGGCGTGATGGCCAACGCGACGAGGTCGTCGGGGCGCGCGACGGGTCGGTCGACGGCCGCAACATCGCGCGGCGCGGGCGCGGCGTCGGCTTCGGCGCAGGGCCCGTCGCAGTCGACGAGCGGCTCGCTGGTGGCGCACCCCGTCGCGGCAAGGGTCGCGAGCACGCCCACGCGCCAGATCACGTTCATCACGGTCAGAACGTACCGGCCTTCGACCGGGGTGTCACATGGTCACGGCGCTGCCCAGCGCGACGCGCCGAGCACCCGAAGCGCGAGAGACTGTGCTAGGGCCCCGGTGATGCGTGCGGTGTATGTGCACTTTCCGTGGTGCGTTCAGCGGTGCCCGTACTGTGATTTTGCGACCGTGGCAGAGCTGCCGCAGAAGATCCCGCACGCGCGCTACAGCGATGCGGTGGTGGCCGAGTGGGCGCTGCGCCGTCGGGCCGATCTGCCGCGCCCCGAGACCTTGTTCTTCGGGGGCGGTACGCCGAGCCTGTGGTCGCTCGACGCCCTCGGTCGCGTGGTCGCCGCGGTGGGCGCGACCGGCGAGGTGACCGTCGAGTGCAACCCCACCTCGCTCGACGAGGCCCACGCGCGGGCCCTCTCGGCGGCGGGCGTCAACCGCCTCTCGATCGGCGTTCAGTCGCTGCGAGATCATCACCTCAGGTACCTCGGCCGCGTGCACGACGCCGACGAGGCCCTCGGGGCCGTGCGCGCCGCGGTGCGCTCGGGGCTCAGGGTCAGCGCCGATTTGATGTTCGGCCTCGATCAGCAGACCCTCGACGCGCTCGTGGGCGACGCCCAACAGCTGATCGACGCGGGGGTCGAGCATCTCAGCTGTTATGCGCTCACCATCGAGCCCGCGACGCGGTTCGGCGAGCTCGCGCGCAAGGGGCGGTTGCCGCGCATGCACGACGACGCGGTGGCCGAGCTCTACCTCGGTCTCGAGTCGTACCTCCATGATCAAGGCTTCGAGCACTACGAGGTGAGCAACTACGCGCGGCCGGGCTGTGAGAGCGTCCACAATCGCGCGTATTGGCGAGGCGAAGACTATGTGGGCCTCGGCGCAGGGGCCGTCGGCGCCGTCACCCGACCGGGCGAACCCGACGCCGACCGCTGGCGCAACGACGCCGACGTGGCGGCCTATCTCAGCGCCATCGAGACCGGCCGGCTCCCGCCCGCAGAGTGCGAGCGCCTCGACGCCGAGACCCGGGTGCGCGAGGCCCTCCTCCTCGGCATGCGCACCCGCGAGGGCACCGCGCTCTCGACCGTCGAAGCGCGCACGGGCCTCGACCCGCGGGTGGGGCGCGAGGCCGTGCTGGCCCGCGAGCGCGCGCGGGGCAACGTGCGCGACGACGACGGCCGGTGGCGCATCCCTTCGTCGCGTTGGCTCCACGCCGACGACATCATCGCGCGGCTGTTCTGATCTCACGTTGCAGCCTTTTCGCCAGCGCCCCATGGTTGGCGGTAGGCTCGCGCTCGCGTGAAGCGTGATTGCTACATCTCGGTCGACATCGAAGCCGACGGGGCCATCCCCGGGGTGTTCTCGATGCTCTCTCTCGGGGCCGCGGTGGTGGGTCGGCACCACCTCGCAGACGACCCGACGGCGTGCTTCTACATCGAGCTCCAGCCCATCTCGGCGCGCTTCGACGAGGCCGCCATGAAGGTCAACCAGCTCGACCGAGGGCGGCTCGAGCGCGAGGGGGCCGCTCCGGCCCTCGCCATGGCCCGCTTCGAGGCTTGGGTGCGCGAGGCAGCCAGTGACGCGAAGCCCGTCTTCGTCGGCTTCAACGCGACCTTCGATTGGATGTTCGTGCACTGGTACTTCGTGCACTTCCTCGGGCGCTCGCCTTTTGGCATCGCGGGGCTCGACATCAAAGCCTACGCGATGGGCAGCTTGGGCCTCGAGCGCTGGAGCGACACCACCAAGCGCAACCTCGATCGGCGATTTCTCGCCACCGACGTGCACACCCACCACGCCCTCGATGACGCGCGCGAACAAGCCGAAATCTTCTCAAGATTGAGAGCTTTTACGCAGTCGCAAAATCCTTCGCGAAATCGTTGACGCGGAGGGCCATCGCCGGGCCCCGGCTGAAATCAGCGGTGTGTCACGGGCGCCGCGATTGACGAAGGCGCGGCTCCGCGCAGAGACTCCCCGGCGAGAGGCCCATGAGAGCAACGACCTCAGTGTTTCGCGCCGCCCCAAGATGGCTCGGCGCCTTGAGTCTGCTGGGGGCCCTCGCGGGCTGCGGCGACACCTCACCCGCGCAGGGCGGGGGTGACGCGGGCAGCGACGCGGGGCCGCCGCTCCCGGCGTTTCGGGTGCTGGTCGACAGCAACCGCGACGGCGAAGTGAACGATCAAGATTTCGCGACCCGCGGCGCGTTCAGCGCGTCGCACGGCGCGGTGTTTCTGGCCAACGTCGACGATGACGACGAAGACCACGCGGTCGACGCAGAAGACGACGCGGTCAACGGCGAGGCCGACGCGGCCGACCTCGCGCGCATTCGCACGGCCCCGTGGCCTGCGGTGCCCGCGGGCGCCTCGGGGGCCGTCACCGTCGAGCACCAGGGCGACACGCTCGTTCGGCTCTTTCGACGCACGGGCGAGGGCTTCGAGCGCTTCGACCCTGCCACGATGCAGCTCACCGAGGCCGAGCTCCGCGCGGGGGTCGAGCTCGGCATCGAGTCGACAGACTTCCCCACCGAGGCGTGGGACGGCACGGTGACGGTGCGGGTGGCCGTCACGCAGGCCAGCACGGCCCTCGCCGACGACCAGGTGACGCTCCGGGTCGCGCCCTGGGTGATCGACAACTCGATCCACCAGACTGAGCATGTGTACGGCCCCATCGCGACCGGCGTACGCCCCGCGGTGGTGTTCTTTCGCGACCTCGAGACCGCGACGCTGAGCGACACGATGCTCCTCGAAGGCATCAACACGCTTCGCACCGAGTATCACCCCAATCGGCTCGAAGGCCCCGATGTCTGGATGCAAGACATCATGGAGTTCGGGTGGACGTCGATGCCCGGCCCCGGGGGGCGTCACGCCATGCACGTCGTGCTGCGTTCGCCCAACCGGCAGCGCCCCATGGCGCTCTTCACCACCAACGAATACCTCGGCCCCGACCGCGGATACGTCTGGAAGAGCGCCCCCGCTCGCGACAACGGCCGCACCCACGACGTGAGCCTCGACTCGTTCGGCAACCTTGAGCTCGTGCCCCCGTACCCGGGGCGCCCGATGGGGCGGCTCTATCACGGCTCGGTGACCGCGCGTTCGAGCGACATTTCGCTGCGCGCCTTCCTCAACGCGCAGGGCGTCCAGGGGCCGCCGATGTTGGTCGATACGTCGTGGCTCACGGTGGGCCACGTCGATGAGTTCATGAGCTTCATCCCCGCGAACACCCCCCGCGGGTGGAAGCTCCTCTGGGCCTCTCCCCGCGAGGGCCGCGCCCTCCTTCAGCGTTACGCCGACCAGGGTGAGACCCAAGCCAACGCGCTCCTCTTCGAGGGGATGCGCTGGTACTACCCCGAAGACTCGCCGAATTTCGGCACCACCTACCCCGCCCAGCGCCGCCTGAGCGCCGTGCTCGCCGACGCCGACCTCATGGCCTTCAACCAGCGCATCCAAGGCATCCTCGACGGGTTGCGCGAAGACCTCCAGCGCGAGACCGGCCTCACCGACGCCGAGATCATCGAGATGCCCTTCTTGTTCTGGGACGGCGACGGCGGCGGCGCGGGCGCGTACATGCCCGGCACCGTCAACCTCTTGCGCTACGGCTCCAGCGTGGTGGTCGCCCGCCCGCACGGCCCCGTCAACGCCGATGGCGAAGACATCGTCGAGCTCGACCTCATCGAGCGGCTCCGACCCGACGGGGTCACCGTTCACTTCGCCGAACAGTGGGATCTCCTCCACGCGGCGCTCGGAGAAGTACATTGTGGCACCAACGCGGTGCGGGTCATCCCCGAGCGCGGCGCCTGGTGGGAGGGGCTTCGATGAAGCACAAAGCATGGGTATGGGGCCTGGCACTGAGCCTCCTCGCGGGGGCCGCGACGGCCGACCCGCTCCTGGGCGCCGGGGCGATGGCCCCGACCCTCGAACGCGCGCTGCAATCGCAGATGCGCGCCGACCGACGCGCCCATCCGCAAGCGTGGCAGGCGGTGTCGAGCCTTCAGGGCATCCGCCCGGGGGTGTACCGCGCCACGCGCCTCCAACGCCCTTCGGTCTCGCGTGAGCTGCGCGCCCTCGGGCCCGACGCGCTCTTGCCGATGCTCGACGCCCTCGCCGGGGCAGGGTTCGGCGGCGCGCTGAGCCCCGCCGAGCGCGAGGCCCTCACCGTCGGCATGCTCGAAGCCGTGGGCGTTCTCCGCGACCCGCGCGCCTTGCCCGTGCTCAGCGCGGCCTACGAGCGCGCCTCGGGGCCGACCATGCTCCGCGCCGCGGCCCGGGGCCTGGCCATGTCGGGCGACCCCGCGGCCCTCGCGCGGGTGCAGCGCGGCGCCTCCGAGGGCGAGCTCGCTCAACGCGCCACCAGCCTCGCGGCCCTCGGCGTGAGCCCCAACCCCGCGGTGACACCCTGGCTCGTCGCGCGCCTCGCTGCGCCCGAGCCCGCGCTGGTCGAGGCCGCGGCCGCCGCCCTCGGTGAGCGTCACAGCGCCTGGGCCGCCACCGCGAGGCGCCAAAACGACCCCGACCGGGCCCTCGTCGCCCGTAGCCTCGTGGCGAGCTTTCTCAGGGCCGACCCGGCGCACGAGCGCGCCCTCCAGACCGCGGTGCTCGCCGTGGGCGGCGCCGAGACCCTCGCGGCCATCGACGCCCTCAACACCGGCGCGGCCCCCCGAGACGCCGCCCGCCTCGCGACCCTCAGGCGCCTCGCCGCACGTCAGTAACTCACTGTAAACAATCGAGAAAGAGCGGGCCTTTGCTCAGCCCGGCTCGACGTAGCGGGCCCAACTCGCGGCCCCGCGGGCGAGGTCGCGCCGAAGCGTCGAGACGAGGTAGAAGCCGACCGCGCTGACCACGACCAACGCGCCCTCGACGGCGAGGAGCTGCACCCCGTAGCCCTCGGCCGCCGCGAGGCGGTACGCCCACACGCCGCCCACGAGGGCCACGCTGTTGAGCCCGACGGCCTGGTGGAGCTGCGATTCGAGCGGCGCGCTGAGGGTCTTGGCCTTGGCTTCAAGGTGCGCGCGGGCCGCCGCGTCGCGGTCGCCCTGACCCTCGCGGTAGTTCGCGCCCTCGCCGGTCGGAGCCAGCGACACCCGCTCGCCCAACGCGACCTCGAGGAGCTGACACACCAAGGCCTTCGGCGCCGCGCGCGCGAGCCGTAAGGCGCGCTCTCGGTTGCCCGCTGACATCAGGCGCCCCACCACCGCGTCGAGCGCCGCGAAGTTGACCCGACCCGCGACCAGGAGCCACAGCACCCGGGCCGTCGCGAGGCCGCCGCGCAGCGCGAAGAACACCCACAAGAGCAGGCCGATTTGCGCGTAGTCTGTGCTCACCATGGTGACCTAATGCGGCGGGTGCAGCGGCGCCTGAGGCTCGAAGCTCGGCAGGTTGCCGAGGTCGCTCGGCGGCAAGTGAATGAGGTCGAGCCGGTCGTCATGAACCTCAGGGTTAAGCCGCGCCCGAACCTCTTGCAAGAGCGCGGCCTCGCGCCGCGTGCGGCGCTCGCGCACGATAAACCCTCGGATCGAGCGCACCACGTCGGGGTCGTCGATCGCGCGCCGTAGCGCCGGGCGGATCCCCGTCAACACCGCCACCCCGAAGCGCCCCTCAGGCAGCGGCACCGGCGGCGTCACCTCGGTCTCGCGAGACAACGCGAACACCGCGCTCGCGAGCGGAGCCGCCACCCCCGCGCCGTCACCCGAAGGGTGCCCCGAGCGCTCGAAATAGAACGCGTCTCCCTCGTGCGCGCGGGTCGCCTCATCGACCGAGCGGGCCCGCACCACCTCGCGCACCCTGCGCATGTCGCCCCGGGCCGCGCGGCACTCGGTCAGCGCCGCCTGGGCGTCTGCGGCGTTGCCCACGATCACCACCGTCGCGCGGCGGTACTCGGGAGATTGGTAGTCTGAGAGGTGCCCGTTGTAGTACGCCGTCACCTCGCTCTGGGGCACCGAGTCAGGGGTGATCGCCTCAAGAATCGACCGCTGTTCGAGGCGCTGCGAGAGGATGCGCCGCACCGTCGCCGACACCTGCGGGTCGCGGTCGATGCCGCGCTGCCGCGCCTCTCGGGCGAGGAGCATCGTCGTCACGAGCGCCTCAAGCTGCTCGCGCTGCCGCGCCGGGTCGCGGTACCCCTGTCTGATCGGCTCGGGCGCCTCGTTGAGCAGGTCTTCGAACGCGCCCACGGTGATCGTCTCGTCGCCCACCCGGGCCAGCACCCGGGCCCGACGCGCTTGCTCGGCCTCGCTCACCCCGGCGTCGCGCGGTTGCGCCTCGGCCCGCGACGGGGATGCCCACAATCCTGCGAGAAACACCAGTGTTGCGCACACCGACCCACGAAACCTACCCGAGCGTCGCTCATAAACCATCGCCTGATCGGGCTCGCACGGTCGATCACGCTTCGTCAAGGGTGCCACGCGTGTGATAGCGTAGCGGTCTCTCGTTCACGAGACACCGCACGATGCGAGTTCGTTGCCCCCAGTGCGATGCCAAGGTGGCCCCCACCATGCGGCGTTGCCTCCGTTGTGGCGCACCCCTCCCGAAAGGAGAAGGTGCCAACGAAGAGGTCACCCTTGCGCGCCCCCCCGCACCGTACGCCAGCGGAGACCGCGTCAACGAGAAGTACCTCGTGCTTGAGAATTTCGGCGCGGGCCCCCTCGGCACCACCTACCGCGCCCGCGACCTCGACGGGCGCACCGTGGCCCTCAAGGTGCTCTCGCCGGGCCTCTTCGCCGAAGAGTCTGAGCGCCAGCGCTTCCTCGAAAACTACGGCCAGCTGAAGGGGCGGTCGTTCGAGCGGGCCGCGGCGCCGGTCGACATGGGCCTCGACGAGGGCGGGGTGCTCTACGTCGTGTCGCGCTGGGTGTACGGCGCGTCGCTGCGGCGGGTGCTGCGGGCGTGGCGCGCGGCCGACCGAAAACTTGAGAGAGATCAAGTGCTTGGCGTGCTTCAAGGGGCCGCCGCGGCGCTGCGCGAGCTGCACACGGTGTCGTCGCACGGGGCGGTCTACCCTGAGAACATTCACGTCACCGTCGACTCGGTGATGCTGACCGACCCCGGGCTCGCCGCGGCGCTCGTACCGGCGCGCTTTGCGTCGCACCTCGAGCATCATCCCGATGTGCTCGCCTACCTCGCGCCCGAGGTGAGGGCGGGCAAGCGCTCGAACGCGGGGGCCGATCTCCACGGCCTCGGCGCCCTGGCGAGCGAGCTGTTGTTCGGTGATCCGTCCCGCACCGCCGACGCTAATTTTTCATCTCCCGACCTCGGCGACGACGTGACCGAAGCCCTCCGCGGGAGCGTGGCGTTGCAGCCCGCGCGTCGCGCGATGGCGTTGCCGCTGCTGATCGAGCGTCTCGCGCGGGTCGCCGGCGAGGCCTCGCTGCCGCCCTACGCGCCGCTGCCGCGCCCCGCCGCGATGACCGACGCGCGCACCCGGCGCGTGCCCACGGTGGCCCGCAAGGCGCCTCCGCCGGTGGTGGCGGCCAAGGGCGCGTCGAAGACTTCGCCGGTGTTGCGGGCCCGTGGCAGCGCCGCCCGCGAGGTGAGCGTCGACGAGGCCGCGACCACCTCGCCTCTCGACAAGGGGTCTTGAGCCCGATGGCGGTCGACACCGAGCTCTTGAGCGCCCTCCTTGACGCGTTTTCGCGGCATCGGGCGGCGGCCTTCGAGGCCCCCCACGCGCGGTGGGGGCGCTTCCTTGAGGGGCTGCTGCGGGTGCCGGTGCAGCGTCGTCGGCGCGAGGGGCCGGTGTCGCCGCGGCGCCTGGTCGACCCCGCCGATTGGCCGAGGTTTGAAGCGCGCACCTTGGCGTGGCTCTGCGACCCCGAGGGCGAGCACCATCTTGAGACCCGCGGCCTCGCGGTGGTGTTGGGCCTAGTGGGGGTGGCCTTGGGCGAGCCGGTGGGGCGTGTCCGGATTTCGGTCGATGACATCGGTGTCGGGGTGGCCGTTGGGGGGCGTGGGTGGGTGCTTGGGGTGCAATCTGCGGTCGGGGGTCTTTCCGAATCGGGGTCGGCGGGGTACGGTGTTGAAGGGGTGCTTGTGGTTCCGCGACAGGCACTCGCGAGAGAATTGTCGGTGTTGGCGACAGAGGCCGCACCCGAGTCTCGCTGGCTCCTGGCCGGTTGGGCTCAGTCTCTGAAGCTCCCGCGCACTGCGTCTGAAGAGGCCGACCCCATGGCGACGATCGACACCTTTAGCCCTGACGTAAACTTTCTCCTCGATCACTGGCGCGAGTACCAAGAGCTTTTGGCCGTGCGGGGGCGGCTCGAGGCCGAGTTCGCGTCGCTGCGCGAGCGGGTCTTCGCCGCGGTGTCGGCCCGCTGGCGCCCCGAAGACGGCTGGGTCGCCACCCTCGACGAAGACTGGATCCTCCTCCGGCGCGCGAGCTGGCCCGTACCGGCCGAAGAGTGGCTCGCCTTCGTGGTGGTGATGACCGACATGGAGGCCCTGCTCACCGACGGGCGCGACGGCTGGTTCGCCGCGCTCTCGATGCCCACCGACGGCGATTTCGACGACGACGCGTTCACCGCGCTCCTTCGTTCGCGGCTCGACCCTCAGCGCTTCGGTGAGCTGCTCGGCACGCGCTGGCCGGGGTACGCGTTGGCGCGTCAGCTCCCGCGGGTTCTCCCCGGGCCTTCGATGATCACCGAGGTCGAACGCCTCGCTGTCGCAGAATTTGAGCGGTTGGTGGCCTTGACGCCCATGGTCGATGAGGTTTTGCGCGATCTTCGGTGACAATGAGGCACACCTCGGGGGCGGGGGCTGCTAGAGTTGAGGGGTGCAGCCGAGCCGCAGGCAGGTGGTTCACGACTCGGCGCACCGACGGCGCTCCGGATGAATGCTTGTCCTCATTGCAGTTCGCCTCTGCCCGAAGGTTTTCGCGGCGGAGACTGCCCCTCATGCGGGGTGCGGGTCGCCCGTCGCGGTCGCTCGCTCTCGGGCTTCTCGCTGCCCACTTCGCCCGCCGTTGGGGTGTCGAAATCGACGCTCCCGCCGCCTCCTCCGCGGCGTGACGGCGACGAAGACCGCTGGGATCTCGGCGAGGTCACGCCCACCGCACCGCCGGCTCCGCGGGTCAGCTCGCCCTTGCCGCCGCCGCCCTCGATTTCGCCGCTCCGCGGGCCCTCGGGGGTCGGGCTCCCTGGGGCCCGCGACGCAGAGGTCGCCGACGCGCTGAGGCCCGCACCGACGGGCTTCGGTCGCCCCGCGCCGACGGTGGCCCCGTGGAGCAAAGAGGCCGTTCGCAGCACGGCGATGTTGGGCGCCGAGCCCGTCCGCCGTGCGGTGGCCGCGAAGGCCGCGGGCGAGCCACGCCCGTCGCATCAGACCCTGGCCTTCGGCGCCGGCGAGGTCGAGGCGCTCATGAAGGGGCCTGCGACACCGCAGCCCGCACCGGGGCCCTCGGGGGCGGCCCATTTTGGCGAAGGCACCCCCTCGTCGATTCGGAGCACCCAGAGCCTCGACGTGAACGCGGTGCTCTATGGCGCCCCGCCCCCCGAGCGCCCGGCGAGGCCCAGTGAGGCCCCCGTGCCCGTCGCAAACATGCGACAAACCTTGAGTTTTGACGGTCCCTTGGTGGCACCAGGGGCGGCGCCGATGGCGCCGGTGCGGGCGACCTTGCCGCGCACGGGGGTGACGCCCGGGGGCGCGGCGCCCTCGCGGCTCAAGACCCTCGTCGGTGAGGGCGACCCCGACGACCCCGACGATCCGCTCCCGGGGGCGAAGCCGTTGCCGCTGACCCGCCGTCGGAGCGACCCTGGCGAGATCGGCCGTGTCTCATCGCCTCCCGAGGCGGCGCCGGTGAGCGCGGGCGATCTCCGCACGGCGACGACGCTGATCGACGAAGCGCCGGTGGTGCCGTCTGCGCCGCGTCGCCAGGTGACCCCGGCGGCCTTCGCGGCGACGGCCATCGCGGTCGAGGCTGTGCCAGCGCCCATGCCTGCGCCCCTGATGCCGCAGCATGTGGCGACGGCGGGGGCCAGCACGGTGACGCCCACCGACGGCGAGCGGGCTCGGGTGCTCGGCGGTCTCGGCGCGGTGGGGCTCTTGCTCGGGGCCGGGCTCATGGCGTCGAGCAGCGCCCTCCACGGCGCGGTGTACGGCTGCGCGGCGGTGCTCTTGATCGTGCTCTCGGCGGTGCCCTCGCGCCCGTCGACGCGGGCGGTGCTGATGCTGGTGCCCTCGCTCCCGACCTTGGCCTATGCGAGCCTCGCGGTGGCCTCGATGTCGCGGGGCGAGGCGGCCCTGACGACGGCCTTCCTGGGCCTCGTGACGGCCGCCCTCGGGTGGAGTTGGGCCAACCCGCTCACGCGTCGCTGGCGTGTGCTTTACGGGCTCGGCGCGCTGCTCGCGCTCGCGTGGGTGATCGACGAGAGCGGCCTGGTGTTGCACGAGACGCTCTTGGCGCCGCGCGTCGGTGCGGCCGCGTTGGCGGTGACCCTTGTGGCGGTGAGCGTCGTCGCGGTGGCGAAGCGGCGGCCGGTGTGGGGCCTCGCGCTGGTCTCGCTCTGGGGCTTTCTCTTCGGCGCGTCGGCGGCGCTCGACCACGAGTCTGTGTCGGCGGCGCTGGCTTCGGGCTTCGCCTTGGCGGCGCTGCCCTTGGTGGCGGGGGTGAACCTCGGCGCGGTGTTGAGCGCCTATCTCGACCCGCCGACCGAGCGAATTGGGTAGTGGTTTTGCGGGGGTACGCTCGCCGCGCGGCTCAGCGCAGGAGGTACCAGCAGAGCAACGCCGCGCCCGATGAGGCGGCGATCATGCCGCCGACCCAGCCCCAGTGCACATAGACCTGGTTTGTGGGCGTCGGGGTCGGATCGGCGAAGGTGAATTGCTGCGGCAAGCGCCGCTGCGCGCGCTCATCTTCGGTGAGGGTGCGGTCTTCGAACATCAGCGGCCGCTCGGGCTCGCCCTGCGGCGTCGCCTCGGCCGACGGTGGCGTCGCCTCGACCGGACGCCGCGGCGGCCCAGGGCGGAACGACGGCGTCGAGGGCACCCGCGCCGCATGCGCGAAGGCGGGGCTGGCGTCGTCGAAGAGGGCTTGCTGCGGAGGCGCCGAAGGCAGGCGGGTCACCTGGCTGTTGTGGTTGACCCGAGGCTGGGCGCGCTCTTCGACGAGGGCGGCGAGGTCGGCGTCGAGGTCGGCAGAGAGCGCCGCTTGCAGCTGCGGGTCGTCGCTCATGGCGGGCAACCGCGGCGGCGGCGGGATCGCCAGCGTTGCCGGGCGCGGGCTCGATGCCGAGTCACTCAAGACCGGAAAGCGCGACGTCGTCGACGCCGTGACGAGCGGCTGGATCGAGCGAATGGGCGGCTCAGAAGGTGATTGTGAGCGCCCGCGGCCGCTCTGGAGGGTGTGCGTCAGGGTGCTGGTGGGCTCTTCGAAAGAGACACCTTCAGACTCGGGCCCAGCGTTGGCGTGGTCGCGCGCCATGGCCAGACCCTAGCAGAACACGAAGCGAAAGTGCTCAAGCCCGCGACGAGAAAATCTTCAACGTTGGACGGGCACCGGCGGCTGCGCGATCTGCGCGGGGTCGAGCGGTCGGCGCATGATCGGCGGGATGAGCGACGGCTGCCCCACGTTGGTGGTGGTGTTGACCGTGCTGCCGTTCGGCGGGGGCGCCATCACAGGGCCCGTCGGGACGCCCGGCACCATCGGCACCGCGCCCATCATGGGAGGCGCGCCCCCAAGGGTGGGACCCGTGACCGTGCCAGGGGTGTTCGCAGGCACCGGGCGAACCGTCGCGCCCGCCGCGTTGCCGGGGATCATCACGCCAGGGATGGGGCCCGCGGAGGGCCCTCCCGGTCGAGCCCCCACAGTGGCGGCGTTGCCGGGCAGCGACGGCACCCCCATGGGGCCCTGCGCCGTAGGCACCGGCGGCGGTTGAAAGCTCTGCGGCCCGTTGTTCACCATGGTCGGGATGGGGGGTGGCCTGAAGCCCTGCGGCCCGTTGTTGACCACGGTGGGCACCGGCGGCGGCTGAAAGCCCTGCGGCCCGTTGTTGACCACGGTGGGCACCGGCGGCGGCTGAAAGCTCGGGTTGACGCCTGGCATCTGCGCGCTCGGCGGCGGCTGCATCGACGGAAGGCCCCCCGCGACGGGCATCGGCCCCGGTGCGGGTGCGGGGTACGCGCCGCCGGGCTGCGCGATCGGCCCAGGGCCCGGACGCCCTCCCGGATAGCTCGGCGGCACCGGCTGGCCCCCAGGGTACGCGGGCGGGTTCGGCTGCCCCCCGGCCCACCCCGCAGGCGGCTGCCCCCCAGGGTACGCGGGCGGGTTCGGCTGCCCAGCCGGGTAGGCCGGCGGGTTGGGTTGCCCCCCCGCCCAGCCCGAAGGCTGCCCCGAAGGGTAGGCCGGCGGGTTCGGCCCCGAAGGATAGGCCGGCGGGTTGGGTTGGCCGCCCGCGTAGCCCGGCTGGCCGGCAGGGTACGCCGGGGGGTTGGGCGCGTAGCCCGGAGGCATCGGGCGCCCGGGAGGGTACGGAGGCGGAGGCGGGGGCGCCTGGGCGGCTGACCACGCGGGGGGATTCTGACCCGGAGGGTAGGCCGGAGGCATCGGCTGACCGGCGGCGTAGGCGGGAGGATTCGGGCCGGGGCCGAACGCAGGGGGCGGGGGCGGGGCCATGCCCACCGAGCCCGAGACGGCGACCGAGCCCGGGGCCGCATAGGCGGGCGGTGGCGCACCCCCGCCGCTCGTCACCATCTGCGTCGACGACGCAGGTACCGGACGGCCCGTCACCATGCAGCCGCTCGCAAACGCGACGCTGACAAGGCAGAGACCGAACAGGCCATTCTCAAGCTTCTTCATCTCGATAACTCCTCCGTGCCTGGCGGGCGACGGTCGTACCACAAGCGATGGAGACGCACGCGCCCGGGGTGAATCTTCACCGCGAATTGATCTCGCGCCGACGCGCCTCCCGCAGCGCCTCGTCGGCCGCCGCCGGGTGGCCGAGGGACGACTCAAATTCCGCGAGGTTTCGCCATGCTGCGGGGCGCTCAGGGTCGAGCGTCACGGCCCGCCGGGTCAACGTCACCGCGCGCGGCAGATCGCCACGCCGTGCGGCGGCCACGCCGAGGTTGGTGTACGAAGAAACGTGTTCCGGATAGAGGCTGAGGGCTTCGCGCCACAGCCGTTCGGCGGCGTCGAGGTCGTGGCGGGCGAGGCGTTGTCCGGCGGCGAAGAGGGTTGTGGCGCCGACGTATCGGGCGCCGATGCCCCGCGAGCTTGGGTCTGGGGGCAAGCGTCGCGTGACAAAATCAAGTGTCGTTTCAACACGCTCTGCGGTGTTCTGGGCGGGGTCGGCGAGGCACGGCGTCTCGGCGGCGCCGAGGGCGGTGATGGGGCCGTCGAGGTCTCCGCCTTCGTAGCGGAGGCGCCCGGCGAAGCGGGCCGCGAGGAGGCCGAGGCGGGCTCGCCGAAGGGCGTCTTGGCCTGTCCGTTGGTCGCCGCTGCGTCGGGCGAGGGTGCGCCGCGGGTCGAGCCGTTGCCAGGTGAAGGGCAGCGCGAGGTGTTGCCGCGGGAGCATCACGACATCGGGGCGCTCTCCCTCGACCCACTGGGCGTAGAGCCCCGCGCCGCAGAGGTCGTCAGAGGCGCAGAGCACCACGGCCCTGACGGGCACCCGCCCGAGGGCGCCGGGGCCGAGGAGCAACTCTGAGACGGCGAATCCGTCGTGGTGTCCGGCCCAGGTGAGATCAGCCCGGGCGAGGGCGTGGCCCATCACCGCGAGGCCCACGAGGGCGCCTGCGGGGCCGCGGAGGCGCGCCGGGGCGGCGGCGACGAGGCGCGCGAGGCCCACCGCGGCGAGCACGACGAGGCTCGCTTCGGCGAAGAACAAGGTCTGCCGATCGGCGAGCCCCATCGGGTTGATGAGCGCCGCGTAGGCGAGGTCGCCGAGGCCCAGCGCCGCGAGGGCGTACACCATCGGGCGCGCGCCTCGGGGCGGGGCGAGGAGGGCGAAGAGGGCGAAGAGGGCGGTCGCAGGCCCGAGGTCTGTGACGAGCACCCGGGCCGCGGCGGCGAGGTCTTCGGGGGCTCGCCAGGGCACCAGGATCCGGTGCGCGAAGGAGGCCCGAATCGACCGCGCCGAGAGGTACTCGACGAGGGCCGAGAGGGTGCTGGGGTCTTGCCAGTTGATGGGCCCATGACGCCGGGCCGCGAGGGGGAGGTACGTCAACGCCAAGAGGCCCAAGGGGCTGAGCCACAGGGCGCTCTTGAGGGCTCGGCGGAGGGTGCCCGGGGGGGCCTCGCGCCAGACCAGCGCGGCGGTGAAGGCGAAGGCCAGGAAGGCGCCGGGGCGGGCCGTGGTGTGGAGCGCCAACGAGAGCGACGCGAGCAGCGCCCCGAGGCGTAGGCGGGTCGCGGGGTCTCGGCGCGGGTCGAAGGCCAGCACCAAGGCGCCTAGCGGCAGCGCCAGGGCGCTCGCGTAGACTTCGGCTGCGGTGGCCGCCCGGAGCACGGTGGCGGCGCAGGCGAGGCTCAGGGGGGCTCCGAGCGCGAGGAGGCCTTCGGCGAGGGGCGGGAGGCGGCGCGGCAGGGCCGAGAGGGCGCGTTGGGCGAGGGCGGCGACGGCGGCGGCGGCGAGGGCCATCACGAGGCCGACGGTGACGTTGGTGCGGAAGGCGACGTCGCCCAAGGGCACACACTGGGCGAGCCGAAACAGCACCATTTCGAGCGGAAAGCCCGTCGGGTGCGCGACATCGAGGTGAAACGCTGCGGTGCTGAGCTCGCCCGCGTCGCGGAAGGTGACGGTGGGCGCGGCGCCCAACACGAAGCCTGTTGCGGTGAGAAGAAACGCGAGTTGCGGCGGTCTGCGTGACAACGGGCGCGACGGTAACGCTCAGGCCCCGCGCGACCCAGCGAGAATCACTGCCCGGTGCAGTTTTGGAAGGTCAGATTGACCACCGCGTCGACGCTGCGGGCGTCGCCGGTGGCCCTCAGGCCGGTGCACTGCATGGTGGCCCTCAGCGAGGTGCCGACGGTGTTGGCCGCCGCGGTGCAGGCGCCGCTCGCCGAGAAGCTGCTCGTGCCGAGGGCGAAGCTCGCGGTGTGCGCGCTGCCAGCGTCGGCGATGCGGAGCGAGATGCGTTGCAGGGCGTCGCCGGCGTTGTCGGCGCGGTCGAGCTCGATGAGCCAGGCGCCGTCGACCCGCTCGCAGCGACCGAAGATGCCGCGACCGATGCCGGGCGGCGCGTCGACCACGGTGCTCTGCGGGAAGGCGAAGGCTGCCACACCATCAGCCTGGCCCGCCTGGCGTACGGTGAGGTCGACGCGGCCCTCGACGGTCAGCCCGTCGCTGCCGCAGCCCGCCACCGTCGCAACCACCGCCAACATCGTCGCCATCGTGGGAAGCTTGATCATCCGTGTCACCTGTAGGTTCGGCGCCCCAGCACAGCGCGTACCATCGTCTCTACGTCATCGTGAACCGTTGTCGACCCTGCAAAACACAGGTCGCATCCTTCGGGGCTGAGAGCGGGGGTTGGCAGGGGGTGAGGTGAACGGCGATTCACACCGCCCTACGGTGTGAGGAATGGCCTCGCCCCGGGGCCGGGTCGCGCATAGGCTCCGGGGGCTGTGCGTGCGATGCGATGGGTTGGATGGGCGCTCTCGGTGATGGCGATGGGGTGTCCGGTGTCTCCGCCGAGGTACCCGATTACCGACCCTGAGATGGTGTTGCGGGGTCTCGCGGCGCGCGATCAGCGGGTCGAGCAGATTCGGGCCCACGGCTCGGCCGATCACTACGGCGAGCGCGGGCGCATCCGCGGCGAGGTGTTTGTGTTCGTGGGGCGGCCGAGCCATGTGCGGGTCGACACGCGCGCCTTTGGCACCACGGTGAGCCAGATTGTGAGCGACGGGCGGCGGTTTACGATGGCCGACCTTCGCGGGGGGCAGTTCTACACCGGGCCGGCCGAGTCGTGTGTGGCGGCGCAGCTCTTGGGCATCCCGCTGGAGGCCGCCGAGGTGGTGGCGGTGCTCGCCGGGGGGCCGCCCATCTACCGTGAAAACCCGCGGATCCGGTGGGACGATGGGCGCTACGTGGTCGACGTCTCGGCCTCCGGCGGTCGCAGCGAGACGCTCTACCTTGAGCTCAGCGATGCGGAGCGTGAGCGTGCGATGCCAGCGGATCAGCACCCACGGCCTGTGCGGGCGGTGTTGCGCGACGCGCGAGGGGTGCGGGCCGAGCTCACCTTCGATGACTATGTTGACGTCGAAGCGACGGCCTTTCCGCGGCGGGTGCGGGTGGTGATGGCGCGCGACAACGTAGACCTCCAGGTGCGGTACCGCGAGGTGAGCCTCGACCCCGAGCTTCCTGACGATGTGTTCTCGACCGAGGCTCCGCCGAATCTGCCTGAGGTGCAGGTTGACTGTGGCGAGCACGCGCTGCGCCCTGCCGAGGGGGTGTCGGGCGCGGCCGACGGGGGCGGTGTCGGGGCCGACGCGGGGGCCGGGGCTGACGCCGCAAGGTGATTGTTTCGTCGCGCTGTAAAGGGTAGTTGAGGCAGCGGCCAACGGTTGCGGGTTGGTGACGGGAGCGACGTGACGATGCGAAGAGCGCTGGTCTGGATGGGCGTCTTGGGGCTCCTGGTGGCCTTCCAGTTTGCCGCGGGCGCGGTGCTGTCTGAGTACGTCATTCGCGTGGTGTCGATGTGCGCGCTCAACGTGATGCTCGCGGTGGCGCTCAACCTTGTGAACGGCACGACGGGCCAATTCTCGATCGGTCACGCGGGGTTCATGGCGGTGGGGGCCTACGCCGGGGCGATCACTTCGCACGCGCTCGACGGGCGGCTCGGGGCCTCGCTCGGGCCAGTGACCTTGGTGATCGCGTGCGCGGCGGGGGCCCTCGCGGCGGGGGTGGCGGGGGTGCTGGTGGGTGCGCCGTCGCTCCGTCTGCGGGGTGATTATCTCGCGATCGTGACCTTGGGCTTCGGCGAGATCATTCGCATCTCGATTGAGAGCATCGGGGTCTTGGGGGGCTCTCAGGGGTACCCGATGGGGGCTGACAGCATTCCGCCCTATGCGGGGGTCGGGTGGATGGTGGGCGGCGCGGTGCTGGTGACGGTGCTCCTCTGGCATTTGACGTATTCGTCGTATGGCCGTGCGCTCTCGGCGATTCGCGAAGACGAGATCGCGGCGGAGGCGGCGGGTATTCCGACGACGCGGTACAAGGTGTTGGCCTTTACGGTGAGCGCGATGGCCACGGGGCTCGCGGGGGTGCTGTTCGCTCACGACGCCACCGGCGGGCAGCACATCGACCCCGCGGGCTTCAACCTCAACCGCTCGGTCGACATGCTGGTGATGATCATCTTCGGCGGCCTCGGGAGCCTCTCGGGCGCGGTGCTCGGCGGCATCTTCGTGGCGGTCTCACTTGAAGCGCTGCGAGAGTTTCAAGGGTACCGGCTGATCGCGTATGCGTTGTTGCTCGTGGGGTTGATGCTGTTGCGACCGCAGGGGCTCCTCGGCACCCGCGAGCTGTCGGTGTCGATGTTGAAGCGCCTCGTGCCGGGGCGTCGCGAGGGGGGGGCGTGATGACCGAGGCGCTCCTCACGGTCGACCGGGTTGAGATGGTGTTCGGCGGGCTCCGCGCCGTCGGGGGCGTGAGCTTCTCGGTGAAGCCGCGCTCGATCTTCGGTTTGATCGGGCCCAATGGTGCAGGCAAGACCACGGTCTTCAACTGCATCACCGGGGTTTACACGCCGACTGCGGGTGAGATCACGTTTCAGGGGCGGCCCATCGCGGGCAAGCCCGCGTACGCCATCGCCGACGCGGGGGTGGCGCGCACGTTTCAGAACATTCGGCTCTTCGGCACCATGAGCGTGCTCGAGAATGTTCTTGTTGCCAATCATCGCGCTTCAAAGGCGAGCTTCTTCGACGCGCTCTTGCGCACGCGGCACTACGACGCAGACGAGGCGGCGATGCGCGAGAAGGCGATGGAGCTGCTCGCGATCTTCAAGCTCGACGACCAGGCCGAGGAGCGGGCTTCTTCGCTGCCGTACGGCGACCAGCGTCGGCTCGAGATCGCGCGGGCGCTGATGTTGAACCCGAAGCTCCTCTTGCTCGACGAGCCCGCCGCGGGGATGAACTCTGCCGAAGCGCAGGTGTTGCAGAAGCAGATCGTGGCCTTGCGCGACCGCTTCGACCTCGCGGTGTTGCTCGTCGAGCACAACATGCAAGTGGTGATGGGGGTCTGCGAAGACCTGCATGTGATGGATCGCGGTGAGACCATCGCCGAGGGCACGCCGGCGGTGGTTCAGAGCCACCCGAAGGTGCTCGAGGCCTACCTCGGGTCGAGCGTGCGTTCGGGGCCTTGGGTGACCACCGAGCCGTCGCCCGAGACGCCCGCCGAGGTGGTGCTCAAGGTCGATGATTTGCGGGTGAACTATGGCGGCATCAAGGCCGTCAAGGGCATCAGCCTTGAGGTGCGGCGGGGCGAGCTGGTGGCGCTCCTCGGGGCCAACGGCGCGGGCAAGACGACGACCTTGAAGGCCATCGCGCGGCTCTTGCCGTGGGCCTCGGGGGCGGTTCAATTTCTGGGCGAAGACCTCGCGAAGCGAGAGGCGCACACGCTGCCGGGCCTCGGGATGGCGCTGTCGCCCGAGGGGCGGGCGATCTTCCCCAACCTGAGCGTGCGGGAGAACCTTGAGATGGGGGCGTTCACGGTCTCAGATCGGGCCAAGGTGGCGCGGGGGATGGCGCGCGCGGTGGGGCTCTTTCCGCGGCTCGGCGAGCGTCTCTCGCAGGCCGGGGGCACGCTCTCGGGGGGCGAGCAGCAGATGTTGGCCATCGCCCGCGCGCTGATGAGCGAGCCGCGGCTCTTGATGCTCGACGAGCCCTCGCTCGGCATCGCGCCGGTGCTGGTCGATCAGATCTTTGAGGCGCTCGAGAAGATTCGCAAAGAGGGCATGACGGTGCTCCTGGTCGAGCAGAACACCCGTCGCGCCTTGGGTGCGGCGCAGCGCGCGTATGTGCTGGTCACGGGCGAGGTGGTGCTCTCGGGCGAGGCTGCCGATTTGCGCGACGACCCGCGGGTGCAGAGCGCCTACCTCGGCGAGACCCACGCATGAACGGCGCTGGGCTGCGGCTCCTGGTGGTCGACGACGACGCGGCGATTCGAGACTTTCTCGACACCGTGCTCACCGCTGACGGCTTCGAGGTGACGACCCTCGGCGACCCGCGCACGGCCGAGGCCGTGGTGCGCGAGGGGGGCTTTCACCTCGTGCTCCTCGACGTGATGATGCCCGATCAAGACGGCATCACGACCCTCGAACAGATTCACCGCGCCGACCGCGAGCTTGGCGTGGTGATGATGACCGGGTATCCGTCGGTCGACAGCGCCGTCGAGAGCATGAAGCGCGACGCCCTCGACTATCTGCGCAAGCCCTTCACCCTTGAGGCGCTGCGCGCGGTGGTGCTTGAAGCCTTGCGAAAGAAGGGCCTCTTGCGCTCGCCCGAGGAGGCGCTGCATCGCAGCCTCGCCGAGTCGCTGCGGCAGGCGCGACAAGCGCGGGGCTTGACGCTGAAGCAGCTCTCGCAAAAGAGCGGTCTGTCGGTGTCGCTCCTCTCGCAGATCGAGCGGGCTGAGACGAGCCCGAGCCTGTCGTCGCTTTACCGCATCGCGGCGGCCCTCGATTTGAAGCTTCGTGCTCTGTTTGAAGCGTTCTGAGCGGGTCAGCGCGAGAGGTGGGCGAGGGCGGGGGCGCTCGCCTCCCACTGTTGGCCGTCGAAGTCTTCGTAGGTGACCGCGTCGAAGGTGGCGCGGTCGACGCAGCGGAGGTTGACGGAGTACCCGTCGGGGTTTGAGCGCGGCACGTAGAACGATTTGACCCCGCAGTGACGGCAAAAATGGTGCTTCGCGGTGCCGGTGTTGAAGGTGTAGGTGCTGAGCGCGTCGCGCCCCGTGAGGAGGGTGAAATCGCGCGCGGGCACGATCAGGTGTTCGTACCCGAGCATCTCGCAGAGCGAGCAATTGCATCGCTGGACGCGCACCGCCCGAGGGGCGCGGACGCTGAAGGTGACGGCGCCGCAGTGGCAGCCTCCGCGGTGCTCGACGGGCTCTGGTTTCATCGGGTGACGGTGTATCAGCCCCGGGCCGCGCGGCAACGTGTTCGTGGGGTCGTTGACCCTGGGGCGAGGGCGTGTGATGCGAGAGGGGTGATGGCGACACGGCTGCGGTGGCGGCTCGGGGTTTGGCTCGTGGGCCTCGCGGGCTGCGGTGACGCGGGCGAGGGCCTCGGCGACGCCGCGGCGGCCGAGGTCGGCGCCGATGCGGGCGTTGATGCGGGGCGCGATGCGAGCGGCGACGCGGGCGTTGATGCGGGGCGTGATGCGAGCGGCGACGCGGGCGTTGATGCGGGTCGCGATGCGAGCGCAGACGCGGGCGTTGATGCGGGTCGCGATGCGAGCGCGGACGCGGGCGTTGATGCGGCGATGCCTGCGGCGGGGGTGGCGCCTCGGGGGCTGGTCGCGGGCGAAGAGCTGTTGCGCGTGGGGGCGACTCCGGTGGCGCTCTCGGGCGCCGCGCCGCGGGTGTTTCGCATTGATGCAAGCCCTCGATCACATTGGTATTTTTTGCTCCGCTTCGCGCCTGAGCGGGCGCAGGTGGTGCTCGCGGTCGATCGCTTCGACGGGGCGCGCGCGGCGCCGCTCGGGCAGACCGATGCGGGGCGCGGGCTTCGCACGCTCTCGGTCTTTGACCCTTCAGGGCCGCGTACCTTCTGGGTGCGCGTGTTGCCGGGAGCAGGGCTCAGCAGCGCGACCTTGACCCTCACCGAGACGCCCTTCGCCGATGGGTCGCGGTGCGTCGACGATTGCGCGCGGCTGCTGCAAATGCCGCTCGCCAACGACCCGCGGCGCGATGGGTACACGACCGACAGCGCCACGGTGTTTCGGTACTGGTTCGGCCGCCGTGACCTGGTGATGTTTGTGCGTCACGCAGGGCAGAGCATGGCGGCGCGCGGGGCGGCGCCCTTTGTGCCGCAAGACTTCTCGCAGTGGGACGGCGCGACCCCCGGCGCTGACGTGGGCGCCCTTCGGCACGCGTCGCATCAGCGCGGCAAAGATGTCGACCTCTCGCTCTACGGCACCGACGGCGCCGCGCCGTGGCGGAGCTATTGTGTCGTGCGCCAGGGGAGCGACGGTCGAGAGTGCGCGCCGGGCACCGTGAGGGGCTTCGACGCCGCGGCGAATGTGCCATTTTTTGCAGACTTTTTCGCCACCGAGCGGGTGACCATGTGCTTCTTGGATCGTGAGCTCATCGGCGCGATGAGGCCCGCCGCGCGGGCCGCGATGTTGCCCTCGGCGGTGGCCGCGCAGTTCTCAGACGGGGTGCATTTGCAGCACTGGCCGAACCACGACAATCACATCCATGTGCGGGTGAGCGAGGCGTCGAGCCAGGGCGCGGCGCTCGCGTACGAGCCCTTCGAGGCGCCGTGACTCAGGGCGCGACGCGGGCCCAGCGAAAGCGTGGGAAGCCGCCGCTCCCGGCGGTGTCGTAGTAGCCCTCGAAGCGGAGCTTGAAGCGCTGAAAGGCGAGATCCCAGCCCGCGAAGGGGGCGCCGTCGTCGCGGGCGGTGTCGAGGTCGAGGTAGACCCAGCGGGCGCTGTCGTCGGCGCGCACCGTCGTGACCCGCGCGCCCCCGTCGGTGACGTGCCTGACGCGGGGGCTCTCGGGCTGTGAATTTGAGGCAGGGTGAGCTCCGTGGCACACCAGAACATTCAAAAACTGAGCGATGTGATAGACCAGTGAGGCGCGCGGAGCATTGGGGTACCCAGCCTTGGCGGAGGGTCACTCCGGTGTAGAAGGTTCTCGGGGCGATGGGGAGGTAGACGGCGTGGCCGGCGTCGAGGAGCTTGTCGACGCTGGCGAAGACCTTCGCGCGGTGGTGGGGCAGCACAGCGAGGTGAGCGGGCCGCTGAGCGCCTTCGAGGTGGCGCGCCTCGGGCGCTACGCGCACCGCGACGAAGACCGGCCAGAGAGCGCGAGGCTTGCGCTCGAAGTGCTTGATTCTGTAGATCTTTCTGCCGACTCTGATCGTCCCTATGCGACGCTCTCGGGGGGCGCTCGGCAGCGCGTGCAGCTCGCCCGCGCGTTGCTCCAGCTCGTGCCCTCGGGGCGGTGGCTCTTGCTCGACGAGCCGACCACCTGGCTCGACCCCGCGCAGCAACACCTCGTGCTGGCGCGGGCGCGGGCTGAGACCGAGCGCGGTCGCGGCGTGGTGGCGGTGCTGCACGACCTCGGACTCGCCGCGCGCTACGCCGACCGTGTGGTCTTGCTCGATGAGGGGCGCCTCGTGGCGATGGGCGCCCCGGCCGAGGTCTTCACTCCCGCGCGCCTCGAAGCGGTCTGGGGGCTCTCGTTTACGCTCGTGACGGTGGGCGATGTTCGTATCCCGTTGGCGTTCAACCCAAACTCTAAGGTCTCTCGATGAACCTCGACTCTGTTGACTCTCTTCGTACCCGATCGCGCCGCGACGCGCTGGCGAGGCTCCGCGCCGAAGGCGCCCCGTTGCGGGCCCGAGAGCTGGCTGCGGCCCTCGGCTGCTCGGAGGCCGAGCTCGTGGCCATCGACCCGAAGCTGAAGGTCACGGCCCTCGCGCCGCGGTGGCGTGAGATTCTCTCGGCCCTCGACGCCCTCGGCGAGGTGATGAGCCTCACCCGCAACAGCGCCGTCGTCTCTGAAATCACCGGCCCGTACGGCGCGCCCGAGTTCTTTGAAGAGCACCTCGGACAGGTGTCGGGGCACCCCCTCGACCTTCGAATCTTTCTTCACTCTTGGGCCTTCGCCTTCGCGGTCGAGAGCCCCCAGGGTGAGCGCACGCTGCGGAGCGTGCAGTTCTTCGATCGCCATGGTGAGGCCGTTCATAAGGTCTATCTACGCGACAGTACGAAAGTTTCTGTCTTCGATGCGCTGGTCGCGCGCTTCGCCGAGCCGGGCGCCTCGGTCGAGGTGGTGCCGCGCCCCGGCGCGCCCGACGAGCGGCCTGACAGCGCCGTCGACGCGGTGGGGCTTCGCGAGGCGTGGTCGAAGCTTGAGAGCGCCCATCAGTTCTTCAGGCTCCTCAAGCGGTACGGTGTGACCCGCACCCAAGCGCTGCGTCTCGCGGGCCCGGCGTGGGCCGAGCCGCTCGGGGGAGAGGTGTTGCCGCGGCTCCTCGACGCGGTGGCGGCCGCGCGGGTGCCGGTGATGTTCTTCGTCGGCAACGAGGCGATGTTGCAGATCTACCAAGGCACCGTCACGCGGGTGCGGCCCATCGACGGGTGGTGCAACGTGTTCGAGCGCGACTTCACGCTGCACGCAGACCTCAGCCGGTTGGGCGCCGCGTGGCGGGTGCGAAAGCCCACCAACGGCGGGGTGATCACAAGCTTTGAGCTCTTCGACAAGGCGAAGCAGAACGTGTTGCTGGTGTACGGACAGCGCGACGACGACGGCTTCGATCGGCCCGCGTGGCGAGCCGTGATCGACGCGCTCTGAGCGAGGCTCAGGGGCAGGCCGCCCCCTCGACGTCGTCGACGATGCCGTTGCAGTCGTCGTCGAGGTTGTTGCACTGCTCGGTCTCGGGCGCGAGGGGCGTCGCGCCGCACGCGTAGGTGAAGGTGTCGAAGACCACGGCCTGCGGTGTGGTGGCGGGCGCGGTGCTGCCGTTGCCGAGCTGCGCGTAGTAGTTGGCGCCCCAGCACAAGAGCGTGCCGTCGGCGAGGGCCGCGCAGCTGTCGCGCCCGCCGCTGTTGAGGGCCCGCGCGCTGTCAGGGCCCGAGACCTGAACCGGGAGGCTCCGGGCCTGGTTGGTGCCGTCGCCGAGGGTGTTGTACGCGTTGGCGCCCCAGCAGCGCACCGTGCCGTTTCGCGCCTGGGCGCAGGCGAAGGACTCGCCCGCGCTCACATCGACCATATCATAAAGTACCGGAATCACATCGAAACTGGCCCGTGCAAAGGAGGTGTTCGCGGTGCCGAGCTGCCCCTGGCCGTTGCCGCCCGCGCAGGCCACGGTGCCGTCGTCGAGGAGCGCGCAGAGGTGCTCGTTGCCGATGGCGACGTGGCGGGCGCCGCGCGAGAGGGGCAGCCGCACGGGGCTCGTGCGGAGGCCCGCGCTCGGGTCGCCGAGCTGTTGGTAGCGGTTGTCGCCCCAGCACTGAACGCGGCCGTCGCGCTCGATCGCGCAGGTGTTGTTGGGGCCTGCGACGAGCGACGCGACGGGGCCGAGGCCCGCGACCTGGCGAAAGGCCGTGCGCGCGGTGGTGGTGCCGTCGCCCAACTGACCGAGGTTGTTCGACCCGGTGCAGAGCACGCGTCGGTCGGCGGTGAGCACGCAGAGGTGCCCCGCGCCCATGGCGATTTCGCGCGCGGGTGCGAGGCCCGCGAGGGGGGTGGGGCGCAGCCGCGCGTTGCCGTTGGTGTCGCCGAACTGCCCATACGCGGGGGCGCCCCAGCAGCTCACCGTGCCGCCCGCGAGACGGGCGCAGAAGGCCTGCGGTGAGGCCACAACCTGCATCACATCGCGGAGCACGGGCTGGCTCGCGGGCGCGCGCAAGACGTTGCCCGAGGTGGTGCCGTCGCCGAGCTGACCGACGTTGTTGAGACCCCAACAGCGCAGGGCTCCGTCGAGCGAGAGGGCGCAGGTGGCGTTGTCGCTGTGGGCCGAGGCGACGCTCCGGGCGCCGCACACGTTGGCGCCCTGACGGAGGCAGCGCCCCGCGCCCGCGGTGCAGCGTTGCCCGAGCTCGAAGGCCGTGCAGGTCGGGGTGGTGCAGCGGCCGTTGAGGCAGCTCCCGCTCGTGCAGACGAGGCCGCAGGCGCCGCAGTGGACGGTGTCTCGGGCGGTGTCGACGCAGGCGCCCTCGCAGCGCTGTTGCCCGGCTGGGCAGCCGGTGCCGGCGTCGCTCCCGGCGTCGGTGACCGCGGTGCTTCCGGTGTCGTTTCCGGTGTCGTTTCCGGTGTCGTTTCCGGTGTCGCTTCCGGTGTCGTTTCCGGTGTCGTTTCCGGTGTCGTTTCCGGTGTCGTTTCCGGTGTTGCTGCCGGTGTCGCTGCCGGTGTCGTTGCCGGTGCCGATGTCGTTTCCGATGTCGCTGCCAGTGTCGTTTCCGGTGTCGCTGCCCGCGTCGTGGCCCGCGTCGATCGGGGCGAGGGCGTCTTGCGGGGCGGCGTCTGCGCCGAGGTCGCGCGGCGTCGATGCGTCGTGGCCCGCGTCTGCGGCGGCGTCGATGTTGACAGTGTGAACATCGGCGGCGCGGTCGGTCACGTCGGCGTCTCCCGCGGCGCGGTCTGCGATGGAGGCATCGACGCCTGCGTCTGACGCGGGCGCGGGAGAGGTTGTACAGCCTGCCGAGACGAGGGCCGCGGTGGCCACAGAGAGCAAGAAAAGCGCGCGCGACGACGGAGGCATCTTCAAGGGCTCAGTGTGCCCTGAATCGCTCTGAAAGTAGAGCGTTGGCGCGCGCTTTCAGAAGGTCAGCGAGAGCCCGCCGGGGCTCAGGCGCAGGGGCCCTACCGGGGTGAGCAAGGCCGTGCGCTGAAAGCGCGACGACGAGGGCCCCGTGAGGAGGATCACGCCGCCGATGAGCGCCGTAAGCCCGCCCGCGCCGATGACGCCGAGCGAGACCCAGCGGGTGATGGCGCTGTTGTCGCGGGTGTCTTCGGCGGTGATGGCCGCGCGCTGGAGCGGCATGAAGGTCGTGCAGCCGTTGTTGGCGCGACACGCGTCGAAGGCCGCGTTGGCGCTGTCTGCGGCGGCGACGTTGTCTTGGTAGGTGGGGTTGGTGTCGAGGGCGAACCAGAGCCCGCCGCCGAGGGCCACCGCGAGGCCGGCGCCGACCACGGCGAGACCCGCGGTGCGACGGCTCCGCACCGAGGCTTCGTACTGCGCGCGATACGCCGGCGTGGGCGCGAGGATCACCGACAGGTTGGTGGTCTGCCCCGAGGCGAGGTTGACGTCGCGCTCGTCGGCGAGAAAATTGTCGCGCTCGACCCGCAGTCGGTGCGGCCCCGGGGGCAGGGCCTCGCGGCCGTCGTTGTTGAGCCTTCGGCCGCCGAGCGAGACCACGATGTTGGGCTCGCTCGCGGTGACAAGGAGCCGGGCGGCGATGTCGTCGGCGATGGGTTCGGCCCAGGTGAGCTGCGCCCGCACCCGCGCGCCTGCCCCGACGCTGTTGACGTCGGTCTCGTAGGTGGTGAAGCCCGGGCGGCGAATCATCACATGGTGAGAGCCCTCGGAGACGGGCAAGGGCGAGGTGGTCGGTGTGGTGGCGACCACGCGGCCGTCGATGACGACCTCGGCCCCGGCCACGTTGCAGTCGACGGCCATGAAAGCGGCCTCGGGCACCAGCGGCTCGCTGAGCGCGAGGGTGGTGCCCCCGGCGATGTCGAACTCCTCTTCGCGGCGCTGAAAGTGCTGCGCCGAGAGGGCGATGCGGTGCCGCCCGGCCGAGACCCTGAGCCCGTTGCGGGCCTCGCTGGCGGGGCGCACGAGGTTGTCGATGCGCACCTCAAGCCCCGGCGCGTCGAAGCGAACGATCACCGTGCCGATGCGGCCGCGCAGGCGCCCGAGGGCCGCGTCGATCTCGGCGCGACGCCGGGCCACCACGTCGCGGGGGGCGTCGCGCTCGTACAAGAGCATCGCGTCGAGGGCCTCGACGAAGTGCCCCGAGAGCTCGTGGGTGGCCGAGATGTTGAAGAGCACCACGGCGTTGCGGGTCAGCTCGTAGGCGCGCTGAAACTCGACCATCGCGGCGCTGTAGTTGTGCTCGTCGAAGAGCTCGACCCCGCGCTGGTAGCGGTCGCGGGCCTCTGACACCGCCGCGGGCGAGGGCCCGGGCGTCTGGGCCCAAAGCGCCGGCGTGACCGAGAGCGCCGAGGCCACCAACACGTTGCAGACAATGCGCTTCACTGGAAGGGGTTCTCCCGCTCGATTCGTGGATGATGTGACCCTGGGCGGTGCCCCTCCGAGGGGTGCCCGCCGGGCCGTGGCTCGCTCGGTACATTCGGCGCCGGGGCCGTGACCCCAGGCACCCGCGTCGTGTGCGTGTGCTCGCTCGGGGGCGCGCTCGGCGCGGGCTGCGCGAGGGCCACGAGCACCCGCGAGATGCGCGCGTCGGTGCTGGCCACCAGCACCTCAGTCACGTCGGCGTGATCGGGCGCCGCGAGCCTGAGCTGGTAGCGTCGACCGTCGCGGGGTTTGAGCACCTCGGCGTGCCCGCGCCCGAGCATCGCGCCGTCGAGCTCGATGGTGGCCGTCGGCGGCTCGACGTCGACGCGAAAGGTCACGCTCTCGGCCGCGGTGTCGCCCGTCGTGGGCAAGGTCGTGATGGTGAGCTGGGTCTCGGGTGCGGGCGGCGCGGCGCGGCGCACCACGACCCCCACCGCGAAGAGCGCAGAGCCGAGGGCGAGCGCGCCGACCGCCGCCGCGACGCGACCGAGGTGCGAGCGCGGCGCCTGGGGCGCAGGGGTCTCGACGCTCACCGGCGGCCGAGGCGCCACCGCCGGAGGGCCGCCGAAGGGCATCGAGGGCTCGGCGGTGCCGTCAGGGCGGGTGCGCGCGTTGGGCGGCGTCGAGGGGCGAGGGGGCCCTTCGAGCCCGCGGGGCGCGCCCCCCGAGGGCAGGGCTTCGAGGCCCGCAAAGGGTCGTAACGCCTCACGAAATGCGCCGAGCGAGGCGAAGCGTTGGGCGGGCTCCCGGGCGAGGGCGCGCATCACCACCTCGCAGAGCGCGGGAGGCAAATCGGGGCGCAGCGACGACAGCGCGGGGGGCGCCGTGGTCACGATGGCGATCAGCATCGCGGGGTAGGTGTCGGCCTGATGGGGGATCTGCCCCGCGAGGGCCTGAAACACGATGGCCCCGAAGGCGTACTGGTCGGCCGCGGCGCCCACGTTGCGGGCCCCTTGGGCCTGCTCGGGTGACATGTACGCGGGGGTGCCGAGGATCATCCCCGTGGCGGTGAGCTGGGTGTCATCGTCGACGATCTTCTTGGCGATGCCGAAATCGATCAGCTTCGCCCACGGGGCCTCGTCGGCGCTCTCGACCACGAAGATGTTCTGGGGCTTGACGTCGCGGTGCACGATGCCCTGCTCGTGGGCCGATTGCAGCGCGCCCATCACGGGGTCGAGGAGCCCGATCACCGCCGCGGGGCTCATCGGCGCCTCGCGACGGATGAGCGAGGCGAGGCTCTGACCTTGCAGCAGCTCCATCACCATGAAGAGCCGGCCGTGGTCGTCGCCAAAATCGATGACCTCGACGATGTGCTTGTTGCGCACGGCGTTCGAGGTCTGGGCCTCTTGCAAGAAGCGCTTGGCCACGATGGGGTTGAGCCCGAGCTCGGGCAAGAGCACCTTGATCGCCACGAGGCGCCCGAGGGTCAGGTGCCGCGCCTCGAAGACCGCGCCGGTGCCGCCCACCCCGAGCACCCGAGAGAGCTGGTAGCGACCCCCAATGATGTCGCCCAACTGCGCGCCGAGCGAGCGGTCGGAGGGTGAGGACGGGTTGACGCTCATACCGTGCCCGTCGGCGCTCAGGGGCGCCCGGCGTCGAGGCTGGCGTCGTCGCCCGTCGCGTCGCCGACGCTGCGCGGCCCGGCGTCACGGAAATCGCAGACCCCGACGTCATTGACGGCGATGCAGCGGGCCCCGGGGTCGAGGGCCGTCGAGACGCAGTCGCGGTCGGTGCGGCACTGGTCGGCGCAGCGCCCGTCGCGGGTGCACACGTAGGGCTCGCGGCAGTCGCTGTGATAGACGCAGAAGCCGTTCTCGCCCGGCGGGAGGCACACGCTCTGCCCGCGCTCGCCCGACGAGAGGCAGCGCCACCCCGCGGGGCAGTCGCGGTCGGGGCTGCGGCCGTTGCTAGAGTCGGGGTTGCAAGGCTGGCGACAGAAGCGCCCCGCGCACACGAGGGGGCTCGCGCAGTCTGTGTTGAAAATGCACTGCCCTTCGGGGATCTCGCGGGTCTTGCAGGCCATCACCAGCGCGGCCACGACCATCGAACCCACGGCCCACGGCCCGAACTTCTTCCACACCATGTGCCTTGCCCCAAGAATCATAGAGAGCCTGCGAGGTTACGGCTTCGACCCCCAGTGCCAGGGTGAAGACCCCTTTGTTCAACCTCACTCCGCCCCTCGACGCAAGGCCGGGCTGCGGCGATCGTCGTCGCCCTGCGAGGCGCGGGCGGTGTATCAAAGGTGACCGTGGCATCGCGGCGCACCGGCGCGCTTCGTTCAATCTTGTTGGCGGCGATCGTCGTCGCGGCGGGCTTTCTCGCCTGGTGGACGTGGCACACCAGCGCCGCCCTGGCCACCCTCGGCGAGCGCTCGGTGATCGACTCGACGGCGCTCCTCGCGCGGGAAAAAATCGACCGCGTCGAGAGCGTGATCATCGGCGCCGACAACGCGGTCTTTCACCTCATCGACCCTGACGATCTCGACGACCTGACGCTCCGCTGGCCCGGCCTGGCCGATCGAATTTCGCCGACCATCCGAGGGCTCCTGGTGCTCGACGAGGGGGGGCAGATCCTCCGCGCGGTGCGGCGCCACCCGACCGACGACCCGCAGCGCCTGCCCTGGCTCTACCGCGCGCTGCGCGACGAGCTGCACCTCGACGACCCGGCCGGATACCATCGCCATCTTCACGGCACCTGGGGCGGCCAGCGGGTGCTCGTCTCTCACCTCGTGGGGCACCAGGGTCAGCGGCGCTACCACCTCTTGCTCGAGACCGACCTCGACTACGTGCTGAACGAGCTCTTGCCGCGGCTCTTCGACGACCCGCTCACCCGGGGGCGCTTCAACGTCACCGACGAGAACAACCGCATCGTGCTCGGGCAGTCGCTCTCGGGCTTGGGCGATTTCGTGGTGAGCGCGCGCTTCCCTACGACGTTGTACAAATGGCGGCTGGCGATGGCGCCCGGTTCGGCGCCTGAGCTCGGGGTGCGGGCGCGCCGGCGCCGCGTGGCCGAGGGCGGCTACGTGCTCTTGTCGCTGGGGGTCATCCTCGCGGGGGTGGCCTTCCTCGTGTACGCGGTGCGCCGCGAGGAGCGGGCGAACGTGCTCAAGAGCGACTTCATCGCCACGGTCTCTCACGAGCTCAAGACGCCCCTCTCGGTGATTCGGATGTTCGGCGAGATGCTCGCCACCGAGCGGGTTCACTCGGCCGAGAAGCGCGCCCACTACCTCGCGGTGATCGTGCGCGAGTCTGAGCGCTTGACGGCCCTCATCGACAACCTCCTCGATTTTGCGAGGCTCGAGAGGGGCAGGGCCTCGTACGAGTTCGTCTCGGCCGACCTCGGGCTGAGCGTCGCCCAACTCGTGAGCTTGTTCTGCGAGCGCCAGGCCCGAGAGAAGCCCGCGGTGGTGTTCGAGCCCGTCGACGAGGCGGTGCCCGTGCGCCTCGACACGCGGGCCTTGCAGCTCCTGGTGTTCAACCTCCTCGACAACGCGTTCAAGTATGCCGGCGAGTCTGAGACGGTGACGGTGCGGGTGACGCGGCAACGGGGCGACGCGGTGCTCGAGATCGAAGACCGGGGGCCCGGCATCGACCCCGACGACCAACGCCGCATTTTCGAGCGTTTTTACCGCGGTCGGGCGGCGCGTCAGGGGCAGACCCGGGGCTCGGGCATCGGGCTCGCGCTGGTCAAGCACATCGCGCGGGCGCACGGGGGCGCCGTGAGCGTGCGCAACGCGGCGCCGCAGGGGAGCGTGTTTCGGGTCACCCTCCCGCTCGATTTGAGCCGCGAGGGCGAACAGGATTTGCCGAGCGACGGGGCTCTCGGGTAGAGCCCGAGGGGTGTTGCCGCACACTGTCACGGTTCGACTTCGCAAAGACCTCTCGCGGGCGCTCTCTGAGGGGCACCCGTGGGTGTACCGCGAGGCCCTCGAAGCCTTCTCGGCCGCCCCCGGGAGCGTGGCCACGGTGCTCGACGCGAAGGGGCGCTTCGTGGCCCGCGGCCTCGTCGACGAGGGGCCGATCGGGGTGCGGGTCTTTACGCTCCACGACGAGCAGCTCGGGCCCTCGCTCTTCGCCGCGCGCGTCACCCGCGCGGTCGAGCTCCGGAGGCGCTTCTGGCCTGATGACACCAACGCGTTGCGGCTCGTGCACGGCGAGGGCGATCGGCTGCCGGGCTTTGTGTGCGACCTCTACGACCAGCACGCGGTGCTGAAGGTCGACGGCGCGGGGGCGGCGGCGTGGGCCGAGACCTTCGCCGAGTCGCTCTGGCCGGCCCTTGAGGCCCTCTCGGTGCGTCACCTCGTGCTGCGCCGCGGGCGCGCAGAGACCAAGCAAATCACGGCGCTCCGGGGCGCGCTCCCCGAGGGCCCGTTGACGGTGCGCGAGCACGCGATGCGCCTCGGGGCCGACCTCGTGAACGGCCAGAAGACGGGCCTCTTCCTCGACCAGCGCAGCGCCCGACGGCGGGTGCGCGCGATGGCCCAGGGCCTCAGGGTCTTGAACCTCTACGGTTACACGGGCGGCTTCTCGATCGCGGCGGGGCTCGGCGGGGCCTCGCAGGTGACCACCGTCGATGTGGCCCCGGGCGCCGTGGCCCTCGCGAACGCGGGGTGGCGCGACAACGGCCTCGACCCCGCGCAGCACGAGGGCGTGGTCGACGACGTGCCGCGCTTCCTCGCAGCCCGCGGAGGCGCGCGGTGGGAGCTCGTCATCGCAGACCCGCCGAGCTTCGCGCCGAGCGAGGCCGCGGTCGAGAGCGCATTGCGCGCCTACCGCACCCTGCACACGAGCTGCATCAGCAAGGTCGCGCCGGGGGGGTACTACCTCGCGGGGAGCTGTTCGAGTCACATCACCCACCCGATGTTGCTCGACACGCTGCGCGAGGGCGCCGCGAAGGCCCGCCGGGTGCTGCAAGTGGTCGACCATTGGGGCGCGCCCGAAGACCACCCGCACCTCGCGGCCTTCACCGAGGGCGCCTACCTCAAGAACGTGCTGTGCCGCATCGCCGAGTGAGGCCCGCGGGTCAGCGATCGGGCGAGGGGCACTCGGCGTTGCCGCACACCACCCGGTGGGGGTTGTAGACGGCCATCCAGGGGTCGCTGACGCAGCGCGGGCCGTCGGCGTCGAGGGCGAACTCTCGCCCCTCGCAGGTCACGCGCCACCGGGCGCTGTCGAAGGGGCGGCGCACCGTGGCCGCCGTCGCGCCCTCCGCGTCGCGCCAGGTGTCGGTCACCGAAGTTGTATCAGAAGTTGTTGAAAATACACCGCATTCTCGTGGTCCGTTGCGGTAGCTATGGCCGCCCGGGGCGCGGGCCACGACGGTGAGGCCCGAGGCGAAGCAGCGGCGCCAGTTGTCGGGCGCGGCGGTGATGTAGCGCCCTGTGCAACGCGCGGGGCTCCCGCAGGCGCTCCAGAGCGCCGTCAGACACGGCGGAAAGCACCCCTCGCGGGCCCCCGCGTCGCCCCCGTCGGCGGCCCCCGCGGCGTCGGGGTCGCGAACGCCGGTCGCGGCGCCGCAGCTGAAAAACACGCTCCCCAGCGCGAGCACCCACAGGTGCCCTCGCGTCGCCCATAGGCTCTGCGCTACCACAACGGCATCGTGCCTCGAACGCTGCCCACCCGCTACGCCGTCAGCTTGAAGATTGACGCTTCACGCTATGAGATCCTCGACCAGCGCGCCCTGCCCTCGGCTGAACACTGGCGCGACGTGCGCAGCGTGGCCGCGATGCTCGACGCGATCCGCACCCTCACCGTGCGGGGCGCGCCGCTCCTGGGGGTGTCGGCCTCGCTGTGCCTGGCCTACCGCGCCCAGGCGGGTGACACGCCCGCGCAGCTCCGTGAGGCCGCGGGGGTCTTGCGGGCCGCGCGTCCGACCGCGGTGAATCTTCACGCGGCCCTCGACGCGATGGTGGGCGCCCTCGACGCGCAGGGGCCCGAAGGGCTCATCGACGCGGCCTTTCGATGGTTCGACGACGACGTCGCGATGAGCGAGGCCCTGGCCGAGCACGGCGCAGCCCTCCTCGACGACGGCGACGGCGTGATCACCCACTGCAACACCGGCGCGCTCGCGACGGTGGGGGTCGGCACGGCCCTCGGGGTGATCGCGCGGGCCCACGCCCAAGGCAAACGGCTGCATGTCTGGGTCGACGAGACGCGGCCCTTGCTTCAGGGCGCGCGGCTCACGACCTGGGAGCTTCGCAGGTTGGGCATCCCGCACACGCTGATCACCGACTCGATGGCGGCGCTGGTCTTGCGCGAGGGCCTCGCCGCGAAGGCGATGGTGGGCGCCGATCGGGTGAGCCGAAACGGCGACGCGGCCAACAAGGTGGGCACCTACGGCCTCGCGGTGCAGTGCCATTTTCACGGCGCGAGGTTCTACGTCGTCGCGCCGAGCACGACCTACGACGGGCGCTGCGCCTCGGGCCGTGACATCGAGATCGAGGCCCGAGACCCTGACGAGGTGAGGGGCTTCGTCTCGCCGTCGACCGCGCTGCGATGGGCGCCCGCTGAGGTCGCGGTGATGAACCCGGCCTTCGATGTGACCCCGGCGCGGCTGATCGACGCGTTGGTCTTCGAGCAGGGCGTCTTTGCGCCCGGGGCGGTGGCGGCGGGCCTCGGGGGTGTGCTACCCCCGGCGCGGTGAACGTGCGGTTTCTCAAGGTTCAAGCGGCCCTCGCGGTGGCGGCGCTGTGTCACCTCGGGCGGCTCGATGCGCAACCGCGGCTCGGGGTGACGGCGCAGGCGACCGCGGCCGCGCCAGTCTCGCACGACCCTGCGGGCGAAGACGTCGACGGGCCCGACATCGGCAACACGCCGGGGGTGGTTCCGGTCACGATGGTGCCGCTTCTCGACGGGGCGCGGGCCATCGCACAAGGGCGCGGGGTCAGCGTGAGCGCCGAAGAGGTCTACGCCGTCTTGCGCGAGGCGCCGCAGGCCCTCTTGCAGCGCTACGCCACGGTGCCTGGGGCCCTCGACGAGATGGTCGAAGGCCTGGTCTCGGAGCGGCTCCTGGCCCTCGAAGCGCGCCGCCGCGGGCTCGAAAATGACCCGGTGGTGCGGGCCGCCCTCGAGCGCGCGCTGGTGGCGCGGCTCCGGAGCATGAACATCGAGCGCGCGGGGGTGCCGCGCGAGGTGACCGAGGCCGAGGTCGAGGCGTGGTACAACGCCCACCCTGAGCGCTTTCACATCCCCGAGCGTCGCCGGGTGCGGGTGATCTTCTCGACCGATCGGGCCGAGGCCCAAACCACGCTGCGGCTCACCACGCCGCCCCGGATGCGCGGCCGCGCGGCCCTGGCCTACCGTCGCCTCGCGTGCAGCCGCAACCACGACCCCGCGCTGGTGACGTCGTGCGGCGAGCTCGCCGAGGTGACCCGCACGCCGTGGCCCAACTCGCCCACGCTTGACCCCGCGCTGCGCGACGCGCTCTTCGAGATCGCCCACGAGGGCGACGTCCTCACGCGCCTCATCCCCGCCCTGTGGAACGGCACCCCAGGCTTCTTCGTCGCACGCCTCGTCTCGCGTCGCCCGGCCATCGAGCGGAGTCTCAGCGACAGCGCCGACTGGATCCGCCATCGCATCGTTCTTGAGCGCCGCGTGGGCGTCGAGCGCGCCGAGGTCGAGCGCATCGCCCAGTCGGTCAACCTGACCCGGGCGCCCCTCGCGAGCGTGTTGCGACTCGACCCCGTGCAGGCCGCGCCGAGCCCCGCGCCCGCGCCGAGCCGCTGACGCACCCCGCGCTCAGTCGTCGTAGCCCTCGCCGTCAACACAACACCCCGGAACGCCGCGGCTCCGGTATCGGGTGTACGCGAGTTGGGGGCGCAGCCGCACGATGGCCTCGACCTCGCTCTGCTCAAGGCTCGGGGCCTCTTCGTTCGACACGCCCACCAAGAGCGATTGCGCGATCGCGCGGTCGAGGGCGTGGCCGTGCCGGGTGAGCACCCGCACGCGGCCGATGGCGCCGCTCGGCAAGATCACCACCGAGAGGCGGACGTCAGGCGTGTGGAGCCCGCCGTCGCCGTCGACGAGCGAGGGGAGGTTCGCCGCGAGCGCATGTTCGAGGCCGTCGAAGTGATCTTCGAGCGCCGCGCGAAGGTGCTCTGGGAGCGGAGCGCCCGAGAGAAAGCGCGCAGCCTCGACGTGGGCCCGCACCACCGCCCGCGCCCGCGAGGGCACCGGACGTCGCTGAAAACAGCGGTAATCCCCGCGATCGTAGAGGGGGTTGCCGGGCACGCACACGGTCTCTTGGGCCGCCGCGAGGGGCGCGAGCGCGAGGGTGAGGGCAAAGACCGACAAGGCCGTGATGGGGTGGCGCATGGGGGTGACTCCGGCGGAGGGGTGCGGGCTCAGACGCTCAGCACCGCGATGACCTTGGGAGGCCTACGTCACAACGCCGCGAAGGTCGAGAGGCCCGCGCTTCGCGCCCCGCACCGCGCTCAGATCGACGCATCGGGGTGCGGCATGAAGTTCTGACTTTGTGCAAAAGTCTCTGGCGGGTTGGCGAGCACCCTTGTCGGAGTTGCCTTTTATGACACTGCTTCGATAGTGTCACGCGCACTCACGGGGAGTGAGCCGCTGCGGGAGGGTGCTGCGAATGAAGGGTGTTCCGACGGGGTTTTGGGGCAAGCTCGAGGTCGAGGGCGACGCGGTGCTGGGGTGGCACCCGCTCGCGCATCATTGCGCCGACGTGGCGGCCTGCGCCGAGGCGCTGTTGCGGCAGACCTTGCTGCGCCGCCGACTGGCGCGCCTCGCAGGGCGCGACGAGCTCGACCCGGTTACCCGACCCGGAGCCGAAGACAGCGCGACGCTCAGGGTGTTCAACCATGCGGTCTGACGACACTGACGGCTCGAAGCTGAGTCTGAGCCCGGCCGAATGGATCGCCGCCGCGAACGACCGCCCCGAGTGGGAGTGCTGGGGCAAGGGCAAGCCACGCGGAAACATCCCGGCGCACCCCGTGCTCTGCCACATGCTCGATGTGGCCGCGGTGGCGCAGCTTCTGCTCACCCGGCATGCGCCCAAGGCGCTCCGAGACCGCCTTCTCGCGATTCACCCCGACGGCGAAGAGGCTTCGCTCAAGCTGCTGTGCTTCGTGATCGCGATCCACGACCTTGGGAAGTTCACGCCCGCGTTTCAGGCGAAGCTGGAGGCGTTCGCCGGGTTGCTCGGTGCTCAGGGTTTTGACCTCAACGCACCGCCGACGGCGAGGCATCACGGTGAAGCCGGCCTGGGTCTGGCCCGCGAGGCGCTGCAGGACCTGGGCTTGTCACCGCAGAACGCGCTGCACCTCGCGCGCGCTGTGACCGCGCACCACGGCGAGTACCCCACGGATAGCTCCCTGAATCGAAACCCGCTGAGTGGCAAAGAGAAGGGCCGCAACCCGCGGTGGGATGACGCCCGCGCCAACGCCATCGAAGCGCTCCGGGCGCACTTCTCACCCCGCCCTGCGCCCTCGCTGGCCATCACCCACGCGTATGTCACGGCTCTCGCCGGGCTAACCTCTGTCGCCGACTGGGTCGGTTCGATGGACGAGGTCTTCGTCTACGAACCCCCGCAAGCTTCGCTGGCCGAGTACGGGTCGCGCGCGCTCGAACGCGCAGAAATCGCCTTCGAACGCGCGGGGTATCGCCCGGTCGGTGAGGTCGTCTTTCGGCGCTTCACGGAGCTGTTTCCGAGCTTTGCGCCCTGGCCACTTCACAGCCTGGCCGAGCAGATCGCCGACGCGCTCGACGAGCCCTCGCTGGTGATTGTCGAAGCGCCGATGGGGGAGGGCAAGACCGAGGCCGCGTTGCTCATCGCGAACGCCGCCGCCGCGAAGCTCAAACAACATGGGGTCTTTCTCGGATTGCCTACGAAGGCGACCGCCAACCAGATGCTCGGGCGCTTGCAGGCGTTCTTGGCTCGGACGCAACCAGACGAGGCGACGAACCTCATCCTCGCGCACGCTGACGCGCCTATCAATGAACGCTTTCAACGTCTGGTCGCCGTGTACGACCGCGAGGGCAACGGGGTCCGCGCCGAAGGGTGGTTTCTTTCAAAGAAGCGCACGCTGCTCGCCGAGCACGCCGTGGGCACCATCGATCAAGCGCTGCTGGGGGTGATGCGCACCCAGCACGCCTTTGTGCGGCTCTACGGCCTCGCGGGCAAGACCGTCGTGCTCGACGAGGTCCACGCGTACGACACCTACACCAGCACGCTGCTCGATCGGCTGGTCGAGTGGCTCGCCGCGCTGGGCACCACCGTGGTGCTTCTCTCTGCGACGCTCCCTTCTGCACGTCGCCGCGCCTTGGTCGAGGCATACCGCAGCGGCCTCGGTACACCGCTGCACGAAGAAGCGCGCGCCGCGTACCCGCGGGTCACGGTCACAAACCGACACACGACGCAGGCGCTGGGCTTTGCGCCACGCGGCACCCCAACCGTGGTCTCGCTGGCGCGCCTCGCTGATGACCTCGAAGCGGTCGCCGACGAAGTCGCGCGGAGGGTCGAGCGGGGAGGGTGCATCGGCTGGATCTGCAACACCGTCGACCGCGCACAACAAGCGTACGCCCTCCTCGGGGCGCGAAGCCCTGGCACGCCGCGCATGCTGATCCACGCACGGATGCTCCCCGAGATGCGCGCGAAGCGTGAGCGTGATCTTGAAGAACAGCTCGGGCCCCAAGACCGCGGTGCACAACGGCCCGAGCGCGTGGTGGTGATCGGTACTCAGGTGCTCGAGCAGAGCCTCGATGTCGACTTTGACTTGCTCGTGACCGACCTCGCTCCGGTTGATCTCTTGCTCCAACGGGCAGGTCGGCTTCAACGTCATCGTGACCGAAGCAATCGCGCCCCAGGCTTCGAGGTGCCGCAGCTCGTCGTGGTGCAACCCGCGGGAGACTTCGCACACGTCAACATCGCCGGGGTCGCCAAGGTCTACGCCGAACGGCTCGTGAGAGAGACCCTTCGGGTGCTCGAAGGTCGAAGCGCCTTCACCCTTCCAGACGACATCGAGCCGTTGGTCGAAGCGGTGTACCGCGAAGACATCCCCGTGGCCGAAGACGCCCTCTACGGGAGCTACATCGAATACTTCGGAGAAGCTGTGGCGAAGCGGCAAGATGCCGACAACCGCCTCCTGCCGCGACCCTCGCGCCGCGCTGACATCTTCGGCGACCTCCGGGTGAGCTTCGACGACGACGAAGACCCCCGACTCCATGAATCGTTGCGTGCGGTCACGCGCGATGCCGAGGCGTCGGTCCAACTGGTCTGTCTTGTCATGCGTGAGGGCGCACTCTTTGTCGACGAGACCGACAACACCCCGATCGACCTTGCGGTCAACCCAAGTCGCGCGCTCACGGCGCGGCTGGTGCGCCGGACCGTTGGCATTTCTCGCAAAGGCCTCGTCAGAGAATTGCTCGCCGACGCGTCCTACCTCCCAGACGCGTGGCGCGAGAACGCGCTGCTCCGGCATCGACGCGTCGCACGCTTTGAGCGGGGTGTGGCGACGATCGGTGACACTCGCCTCGAACTCGACCCTGATCTCGGACTGAAGCTCTCCCCCGTTCGCCCTCGGAGCCTCCCATGAAGCCCTTCAACCTCACCCGAGAACCCTGGATCCCCGTAGAGACCCTCGACGGCACCGTCGTCGAACGCTCGACCCGCGACGCGCTCGCAGAGGCGCATACGCTCCGCGGTCTGGCCGACCCGTCTCCCCTGGTCGTCGCCACGCTCACGCGTCACCTCCTCGCGATCCTCCATCGGGCCTTCAACGGCCCGCGTGATGTCATCGCGTGGTGCGAGGTCGCCGAGCCAGGCTTCTTCCTTCGCGCGCCCATCGACGCCTACCTCGACACGGTCGAGCACCGGATGGACCTCTTTCATCCCACCGAGCCCTTCGCCCAGGTGCGCGGGCTGACGGCACGATTCCGCGAGTACGCGTGCCCCATCGACGAGCTCGAACTCGTTCGATCGCGTTGGGGAGGTGGGCGCGAGCTCTTTCGTCACCGCCCCGCGAGCCCCGCGCCCAGCATGACCCCGGCGCGTGCTGCTCGTGCGCTTCTCGCGCACCACGGCTTTGCCACGGGAGGACTCGTGAAGAAGCCCGGCGAGCCCACCTCGGCAACGGCAGCGCCGCTGACCCGCGCGGGTGTCGTCATCCTTCGGGGAGACACGCTCTTCAAGACCCTGATCGCCAACCTCTTGGAGTACGACCCCGAGAACGCGCTCCCCTTCTCAACGGGTGGCGCGCCCGATCGTTGCGCGTGGGAGCAGCCACCCGCCCCGCGCGAACTCAACCTTGCGGAGGAGCCCAAGCGCGTGCCCCTCGGGTACCTCGACCTGCTGACATGGCAGAGCCGCCGGGTCGAGTTGATCGCCGAGAGCGGGTCGGTCATCGCCTACATCAACGCGGTCGGTCAGGGGCTCGCGACGGGCTCGCCGCGCGATCCGATGGTCACATACCACCGCCATGAGAAGTTCGGGCTGCTCCCCGTGGGCATCGATGTCGACCGCGGATTCTGGCGCGAGGCCAACGCGCTCTTTGAGAGCGCCCGCGGCGAGAACGCCCCCTTTGAGCGCCCACGCGCCCTCGACCTCGTGTCGAAGAGTGAAGTCCTCGAGGTGCTCGGCCGCGACACCCTCTTCGATGTCGAGGTGCTGGGCATCGCCGCAGAGAAGTCACGCGTCGACGCGGTGCGCGCAGAGCGGGTTCAGACACTGGCGCGGTGCTTCAACGACAGCGACGCCCGCGCAGCCGTCGACGGCGCGCTGAACCTCTCGCGCAACCTCGTCTCGGCGCTGCGGGGCGCACTCTGGGTCTATGCGCGCCACGCCCTCGCCCCGGGAGGGCGCGACCCTGACACCAACGCCGTCCGCGGACTCGTTGACTCTCTCGGCGCCGACACCGCCGCGTGGAGCGCCCTCGGGGTCGTATTCGAGAAGCTTCTCCGTGGGTTGGGCGACGACCCCGACGCGGCCGCGATGCGCTTCGAGGTCGATGCCCTTCGGGCGGTGCACGCGGTCTTCCAGAGCGCCACAGCACGCCCAGAAACCACTGCGAGGTGGCTCAAGGCACGCGCGCTCGCAGCGAAGGCGTTGGACGACAACCTCAAGGAACACACAACCCCACGACCCCAAACGCAGCCCGCCAAGGAGGCGACACCATGAGCGATACCCAGAAACCCACCGACCCGGTTGTTGATCACCTCGAACGACTCGCGCGCGACCAAGACCGCGCGACCCTCGCGCTCCTCCGAAGCTCGCTTCAAGAGGGCCGCTCGCTCGAAGGCCTCCGTGTTGTTTTGCCCTTCCTCAAGCGACGCAGCGAGGGGGCTACGCGTGCCGAAGACGACGCCCTGCTCGTCGCTGGGCTCTTCGCGCTGCACCCCGAGAGCGGTTCGCTCTCGCTCGCGTCGGCGCTCCGCATCGTGGCGCGAGAGAGCGACAGCGTGGAGCTGCGCTTCCGCGCCCTCCTTGGCGCCGATCGACAAGACCTCGGCACACATCTCCGTCATGCCGTCACCCTGATCGCGAGCCGGGGCCTCGCCATCGACTGGCGCGACCTCCACACGACCCTGCGGTTCTGGGATCGCCCCGCACAACCCCCGAATCAAGACCGCGCGCGCCGCGAGTGGGCGCGGGACTTCTGGTCCGACGACACACAAAGCACCGCCACCGCCACCGCCACCGTCACCGCCACCACCGCCTGAACAAGGGAAGCATCATGAAGATCGAACTCCACCTCTTGCAGAACTTCGCCCCCTCGAACCTCAACCGCGACGACACCGGTGCGCCCAAAGACTGCGAGTTCGGCGGTCATCGCCGCGCGCGAATCTCCAGCCAGTGCCAGAAGCGCGCGGTGCGCCAGGCCTTCGAACTCGACAAGCTCGTCGACGCCGACAACCAGGGCGCCCGCACCAAACGTCTCGCGCTGAAGATCGCCGAGGTGCTCACCGAGAAGCGCGGGCTCGATCGCGAGCTCGCGCTCACCCTTGCGATGGGGGCCTTGGAGGGTGTCGGGCTCGGGCGCAACAAGAAGGGCAGCGACGACGACCTCTGGAAGACCGAGTACCTGCTCTTCGTGCCGCGTCGCATCGTCGACGAGATCGCTGACATCCTTCATGAGCACCGCGCGCTCCTCACCCCTGGCGTCGAGGCTCCCGCCGCAGAGCCGACCGCCAAGAGCGCCAAGAAGGAGAGCAAGAAAGACGCGAAGAAGGCCGCGCAGAGCGCCTACCCCAAGGAGATCAAGGATGCTGTCGAGGCGCTGCTCGAAACGGCCCGTCGCACCGTCGACGTCGGGCTCTTCGGTCGCATGATCGCCGACAAACCCGAGTGGAATGTCGACGCCGCCTGTCAGGTGGCCCAGGCCATCTCGACCAACCGCGTGCAGATGGACTTCGACTTCTTCACCGCCGTCGATGACTTCAAGCCGAAAGACAACGCGGGCTCCGACATGATGGGCACCGTGCAGTTCAACGCGTCGTGCTTCTACCGCTACGCTGTGCTCGATGTCGACGCGCTGCGCGAGAACCTCGGTGGCGACGACGAGGCGCTGTTGCGGCGCGCCGTGAGCGCCTTCGTGAAGGGCTTCGTCAGCGCGATCCCCACAGGGAAGCAGAACGGCATGGCCGCCCACAACTTCCCGAGCTACGCCCTGGCCGTGGTGCGTGAGGGCGGGCAGTCGGTGTCGCTCACCAACGCGTTCCTTAAGCCCGCTCGGCCCGAGGGGCACCACAAAGACCTCGTCGACGACTCCATCACGAAGCTTGAGGGGTACGCCGAGCGGCTCGGCGACGTCCTTGAGGGCGCGACCTTGTTGACCTGGGCTGACCGAGACCTTCAAGCTTCAGAGGGCACCCCCACCCGGGTGAAGCGCCTCGGGGAGTTCTACAACGCGGTCACGGCCCGCGCCGTCGGAGCGTCGGCGTGAGCGTGCTGCTCTTGCGTCTGGAGGGCCCCCTCCAGGCCTGGTCGGCCCAGGGCAAGCTCGGGGTGCGCGACACCGAACGCGAGCCCACCAAGAGCGGCGTGCTCGGGATGCTCGGCGCCGCCCTCGGGATGCCGCGCGACGACGACGCAACCCTTGCAACCCTGGCTGCGCTCACCATGGCCGTTCGCGTCGACCGGGCGGGTTCGTTGCTGCGCGACTACCACACCGCTGGCGGCGGGCAATTCCGCGGCGGGAAGTACAGCGTCTTTGACACCAAGGACTGCGTGCCGACCACGCGGTTCTACCTCCAAGATGCGATCTTCACCGCGGCCTTGGAGGGCGAGGCCTCGCTCGTCGCGCGCCTGGCCGACGCCCTGCACGCCCCGCGGTATCCCCTGTTCCTGGGGCGCCGCGCTTGCCCACCCTCGGCCCCGCCCTTTCTCGGGGTCGTCGAGGCGACGGCGCGAGACGCCGTGCGAACGGCGTGTCTTCACGAACGCCGCGACCCCGGCGCGCTTCGACTGGTCATCGAGTCGAACGGTGCTGCGGGCGACCCGCGCTACGACGTGCCGCTCTCGTTCGCGCAGTCCGAACGCCGGTACGGGCGTCGGTACGTCATCACCGAATGGCATACCCCTGAGAGCCCGCGCGAGGAGGCGCAGCCCTCGTGAGCGATCTGCATCTCGTGCGTCTCGTCCTCGACCGCCGCGCGCTCGCGCGGGTCGCGGCCCGTCACCGACACTCGCAACGACTCGACGCGGGCTACTTCCTCCACGCGGGGCTCGCCCAACTCTTTGCGACCTCAGAGGCGCCTGCGGAGGTGCCGTTGCACACCTTCGCGCACGACGACCTTCGCGCCGACAGCGTGCAAGACCCTACGGCGGTCTTTCTCCTCGCCTATGCCGACCACGATGCGCAGGCGTTGCGGCGTGCGATGAACACCGCCCAGGATGTTCTGCGAGAATGTCAGTCTCGGCCGATGCCCGCGTTCGAGGCAGGCCAGCGCCTGGGATTTCGTACGCGGGTCTGCCCCATCACGCGCACCCGCACGCCGGGCGACCGCCCCCTCGGCATCGACGCGCGCGGCAAGACGAAGTGCCGCGAGATCGACGCCTTCGTGCACGCCACCCTGAGCGTCTCGAAGGAGACACGCGTCGACCGCGAGGAGGTCTACACGGCCTGGCTCCGTGCGCAGCTCACCCGGGAGGGCGCCTGCACCCTTGATGCAGTCAGGCTTACGGCCTTTCAGCGCGAGGGCATGCATCGCCGGGGGAGCCCGCGCATCGAACGCCCCAATGCTGTGATGGAGGGCGCCCTCACCGTCACCGACCCTGCGGCCTTTACGGCGCTCCTCGCGCGCGGCATCGGCCGCCACCGGGCCTTCGGCTTCGGGATGCTCCTCCTCGGCCCTCCGCCGTCGCACTGAGGGCCACGGCGCGTGCTGAAAGGGAGACTCGGCATCGACACCGCGCGGGTGCCCCAGGCCGACCGGCATGGGGTGCTCTGGCTCGGCCGCGGAAACGTGGTCGTCGATGCCGGCACGCTCCGCTTCGTCACCGCCGGGAGCGACACCTTCGTCGCAGGCGACTACGCCATCCCCTTTCAGGGCGTCTCATGCCTCGCCCTCGAACCCGGAACCACCGTCTCCCACGACGCCCTCCGCCTCTGCGCCCGCCACGGCACGGGCGTCGTCGTGGTGGGCGAGGGGGGTGTTCGCCTCTACGCCTCGATGCCCTTCGGCCCTGATCGCTCGGCCCGCGCCCGCAAGCAGGTCGAGCACTGGGCTGACCCGCACCTCAAGACCTGGGTCGCCCGGCGCATGTACGCCTGGCGGCTCGGAGAGATCGTTCCCGACGCAGACCTGACGGTGCTCCGGGGCATCGAGGGCGCCCGCATGCGCGCCCACTACCAACGGCTCTCGGAGATGTACGGCATCCATTGGCGCGGGCGCCGCTACGACCGTCAGGCTCCCGACGCCGCTGACTTTGCCAACCAGGCCATCAACCACGCTGCGACGGCCATGTACGCCCTCGGACAAGTCGCGGTCGCTGTCACGGGCTGCATCCCGCAGCTCGGGTTCATTCACGAAGAGAGCGGTATCGCCTTCGCGCTCGACATCGCTGACATGTTTCGCACCGAGATCACCCTGCGCATCGCCTTTGACGCCGTGCGCAAGCCGCGTCGGCCCGATGAGACGCTCGAACGGGTCGTACGCAAACACGCCGCCACGGTGTTTCGTCGCGACAAAGTGGTGGCCACCATGATCGACCGCATCAAGGAGCTCTTCGGTGTCGATGACCCTGGTGATCACCCGTAACGTTCCAGACCGCTTCAGGGGCTTTCTCGCGTCGGTGCTATGCGAGGTGACCCCTGGGGTGTACGCGGGCCCTGGCCTTCGGGCCAGCGTGCGCGACCGTGTGTGGCAGGTGCTTACCGAATGGTTCGCCCAACTCGGAACCGACGACATGGCCGTGGTGATGACCTGGCCTGACGCCCGAAGCCCAGGCGGACAGACTTTCTTAACACTCGGGGTGCCTCGTATTGACCTCCGCACCCACGATGACATGGTGCTCGTGCGGTGTGAGCTCACCGAAGACACCCGTCGATCTTTGACAACTCATGAAGAGCGCAACCGTGCGCGCACGCCCGACGAGGCCAGCGATCCAAACGCCTCGTCGGGCGGCTGAGCGCGGTGGCGTTCGAAGTCGCGCACTGTCTACACGCTGTGCACGGCAGTATTCTTGGCGGTGTGCTGCGCCGATGGGCGGCACCGCTCGGAGGTGTCACGCACAGCGCTTCCTGGCTGGGCGGCGTAGCTCGTAAGGCTTTCGGGCGGTGCTGCGCGGGTGTGTAGCGCCGTTCGGAGGTCTGCTGTGTGGTGCTGCACAGGTGGGCGGTGCCTGTCGTGTGGCTCGCCGTGTAGGCTGCGCCGGTGGGCGGTGTCGACCGGAGGTCTTGCGGTGGCTACTTCACGCTCAGGTGTGGCCCGTCGCAGCTGCGGTGTCTTGCGATGCGTGTGCAGGCCGAGGTGCATGCGCTCAACGCGAGGCAGAACAAGCGGCCGAACGGCTCGCTTTGAAACGACAGGTTGTTGCACAAGGTGGCGTGGCGCTGCAATGCGGGCCCCAACCTGAACAAGGAGCGCCTCGGGAGTCACTGAACCCCGCTTCACCTCGGTCAAGGTGCATGCCGCGCGCGGGCCCTGTGCTGCGAGGGCGCGGAAGGTGGTGGCTAAAAAGCGGCGACGTGAAGCACGGCCGATGCGCTCGCACGGCGGTCTGACCATGCGCGTGTGAGGCCGGGGTGAGGTGTCGGTGCAGGGCCTTAGGGTCTTCGGTACGACCCAGACGAGCCCTCGGGGCAGGGGGCGCGGGCCTGAGGGCGCAAAGGGGCGGGCGAGGGGTAGAGGGTAAGATCCGAAGTTTCTGTTGACGCGGTGAGGGCGCGGCGCCACGATGAGAGAAGGGGTGCAAGGGGCGCCCCGGGTGAGCGGGGTAACACATGAAGCTGTTTGGCACGCGAAAGGGGCTCGTGGCGGCCCGTCAGAGTCTGTTGTTCAGCGAGGCTGCGTTGCGCGCGAGCGGTGAGCACGTCGTCCAGGCTGAGGCGCTCGCTGCGGTGCTCACTACCTGGGGGGCTGTCTGGCAGGCGCGACAAGACGCCGACGACGCCCTGGCCCGTGCCAACGCGCGGGTCGCGTGGTGCAGCTACAGCCTCGACCGGGTGATCAAGCGGCTGGCCAATGAGCTGCTCCGTGACACGGGCGGCAAGAGCGAGCACCCGGTGTTTCGTGCGTTCTTTCCAGAGGCTCCGAGCACGGTGGTGAAGCTCGCGCTTGAGGCCAAGCTCGAACGCTGTGCAGACTTCGCGGTGGTCGCTTCGCGCCGTGTTCCGGGTGAGGGCGCGCTTGCGGCGCTCAAGGCGATCGAGGCCGCGATGCGAGAAGGTCAGGCCGCCCTGAAGCAGCGACGCGACGCCGAGCAGGCGCGCACCAGCGCAGGGCTCGACGCGGCAAGCTGGCGCAACGCCGCCGACGCCACACGCCAGAGCGTGGCCCTCCAGCTTCAGGCCTGGGCCCTGGCCAACGATGAGGCGCGATCGTATGCGGCGCGGTTCTTTCCGTCAGAGGTGAGCCGCCAGGGGGCCGAGGGAGAGGCCAGCCAGGAGGCCGATGAAGGCTGACATTGTTGTCAGCGTCGCGCCGTTTTGATATGCAAGAAGGTCAAAGAGACTCCCCCGCGTAGGCGGGGATGGACCAGCCAACCTCAACCGTCTGAAGCGGCTCGATGGGACTCCCCCGCGTAGGCGGGGATGGACCCGCATCATGCGCCGGTACGGGCTGGACACCGTGGACTCCCCCGCGTAGGCGGGGATGGACCCACAGACAGACAAACGAGACCATACCCATGCCCGACTCCCCCGCGTAGGCGGGGATGGACCGCGCTCTGACTAAAGCCATTCTCGCGCATCGAGGACTCCCCCGCGTAGGCGGGGATGGACCCCCAGTTCAGCTCAGCGCGGCGCAGGAGCGCGCGACTCCCCCGCGTAGGCGGGGATGGACCGTCCTGTTGCGAGAGGGCCTTGCCCATCGTGATGACTCCCCCGCGTAGGCGGGGATGGACCCAGCACCTTAGCCTCATCGGAGGTGCCCCGCGGGACTCCCCCGCGTAGGCGGGGATGGACCGATTTTCACGGCGCCCCCGATGCGTACGAGGGGGACTCCCCCGCGTAGGCGGGGATGGACCCACCCGCTCGACTCCAGCGGTCGAGCGGGCGCGGACTCCCCCGCGTAGGCGGGGATGGACCGCGCACCGTGTGCAGCCCCGCGAAGCACGCGAGGACTCCCCCGCGTAGGCGGGGATGGACCGATCAAGAGGCACACATGATCGAGAAGTTCATCGACTCCCCCGCGTAGGCGGGGATGGACCGCAGCTTGCCGTTCAACCAGGCCGAGGCCTCCGGACTCCCCCGCGTAGGCGGGGATGGACCGAACGGCGAGTCCGTGCGGAAGCCGTCGTGGCTGACTCCCCCGCGTAGGCGGGGATGGACCCGATGACAACTACGGCGAGACCGCTCGCGTCATGACTCCCCCGCGTAGGCGGGGATGGACCCCCAGTTCAGCTCAGCGCGGCGCAGGAGCGCGCGACTCCCCCGCGTAGGCGGGGATGGACCCACCCGCACCACCTGCCAGATAGCGTCTGGATTGACTCCCCCGCGTAGGCGGGGATGGACCCGCAGGCGCAGAGGCCCCGCTGGGAACTCGACTGACTCCCCCGCGTAGGCGGGGATGGACCGCACGTGATGCGAGGTCTTGCCCTTGATGCGCCGACTCCCCCGCGTAGGCGGGGATGGACCGTGAAGGGAGATTCACCGATGGGATTCACTGCAGACTCCCCCGCGTAGGCGGGGATGGACCCAACCCCATTCAGACGGTGCTCATCGAGGCGTAGACTCCCCCGCGTAGGCGGGGATGGACCGCGCGTCGGGCGCGTCGAGGCACGAGAGCCCGAGACTCCCCCGCGTAGGCGGGGATGGACCCGAGGACTGGGACACCGGCTTCCGCGTGCCTCGGACTCCCCCGCGTAGGCGGGGATGGACCCCGCCTGCTCAGGAGCACCGGGCGCGACCCGCTGACTCCCCCGCGTAGGCGGGGATGGACCGTTTGAGCTCACCTACGGCATCCGTCGCGAAGAGACTCCCCCGCGTAGGCGGGGATGGACCGCATAGCGCGAGCGCGCTTCCCCATGGCCTTCCGACTCCCCCGCGTAGGCGGGGATGGACCGTACGCCGCCAAGGCCGCTCGTCGCGCGGTAGAGACTCCCCCGCGTAGGCGGGGATGGACCCGAGCTGACCATGACCACCGCCCCTCGCGACCTGACTCCCCCGCGTAGGCGGGGATGGACCGTTTGTGTCGCCCGACGGTGACCCGCTCGTGCTGACTCCCCCGCGTAGGCGGGGATGGACCCCTTCAACACCGCGCGGTTGTCGAGCGGCACATGACTCCCCCGCGTAGGCGGGGATGGACCGCAACTCAAGCTGCGCATGGGGCGCAGCGAGGGGACTCCCCCGCGTAGGCGGGGATGGACCCTACCCGACCAATGGCTACTCGGTGGTGCGCACGACTCCCCCGCGTAGGCGGGGATGGACCCGCCGGGCTACGCTGTCGATTCTCGGTCTCGGCGACTCCCCCGCGTAGGCGGGGATGGACCGCTACCGACCGCGCCGCTCGAAGCGCGCGCCAAGACTCCCCCGCGTAGGCGGGGATGGACCGCCGACCCCTGCGGGGCAACAGTCAGCGCCAGCGACTCCCCCGCGTAGGCGGGGATGGACCCTAGCGAGGCTGCTAGGTGCCTTCTCGGGGCCTGACTCCCCCGCGTAGGCGGGGATGGACCGAGCACTGCGACGCCGAGAGCAAACGCCTCGAAGACTCCCCCGCGTAGGCGGGGATGGACCCGACCGGGGTGGTGGTGCTCGTGCGTCCGTCCTGACTCCCCCGCGTAGGCGGGGATGGACCGAGAAGGTGGTGAGCAAGTGATCGATCAAGAGAGACTCCCCCGCGTAGGCGGGGATGGACCGTAGACTGTGTTTTCTGTTCTTCTTTCTCTGGGGACTCCCCCGCGTAGGCGGGGATGGACCCCGATGGCCAGACGACCATACTCTTGCGGGCTGGACTCCCCCGCGTAGGCGGGGATGGACCCTGGTGAGGGTGGTCGTCGAGTAGCACGCAGCTGACTCCCCCGCGTAGGCGGGGATGGACCCTCTCTCCGTGAGGTGGGCACCTTCGTGGGTGAGACTCCCCCGCGTAGGCGGGGATGGACCGACGAGCGGCGCCAGCGGCGGCACGTTGAGACTGACTCCCCCGCGTAGGCGGGGATGGACCGCCGACATCGAAGACGAGACATGGGATGAGCGTGACTCCCCCGCGTAGGCGGGGATGGACCGCTGCGGCCGCATCGAGCGCGAGCGGCGCGTAGGACTCCCCCGCGTAGGCGGGGATGGACCGCCCGTCGTGGCGGCCTTCTGGGCGCACATGAAGACTCCCCCGCGTAGGCGGGGATGGACCCTCAACACGCCTCTGCCGCTTCGAGCGGCTTCAGACTCCCCCGCGTAGGCGGGGATGGACCCGACGGCGGGCTTCCGCACAAGTGGAATCTCCAGACTCCCCCGCGTAGGCGGGGATGGACCCTTCACACGCAACGGCACCCTGGCGCTCGGCACGACTCCCCCGCGTAGGCGGGGATGGACCCGTGGTGGCCCGCCCGACTATGTGGTCGGTGTGGACTCCCCCGCGTAGGCGGGGATGGACCCTACACGCACCTACATCCTGCGGGCAGAAACGCGACTCCCCCGCGTAGGCGGGGATGGACCGTGGGTGACGCTCGGCTACGCCGACGCCCCGAGGACTCCCCCGCGTAGGCGGGGATGGACCGCCGCCATTCTGGCACCGCGACGTCAAGACCCTGACTCCCCCGCGTAGGCGGGGATGGACCCGAAGTTGGTGCCGCCACCACCGACCGCCGTTTGACTCCCCCGCGTAGGCGGGGATGGACCCTATGGAAGTCTCGCGCGGCAACAATCGTCTGCGACTCCCCCGCGTAGGCGGGGATGGACCCTCGGCGTTCTACCAAGCGGGCATCGGCCCGAGGACTCCCCCGCGTAGGCGGGGATGGACCCTGTGCCTCTCATACGCCAGAAAGGTTTTTGACGACTCCCCCGCGTAGGCGGGGATGGACCGGACACAATGTCACTGACCCGCCGCTATATTGTGACTCCCCCGCGTAGGCGGGGATGGACCGGATTCATCGTCGACGCCGAGCACGCCGAGGCGGACTCCCCCGCGTAGGCGGGGATGGACCGGCGGCGCGGTCGGAGGTTTCGAGGGCGACCATGACTCCCCCGCGTAGGCGGGGATGGACCGCTCGCACCAGAAGTCTGGGACTCGATCGTGAAGACTCCCCCGCGTAGGCGGGGATGGACCGCATAGCGCGAGCGCGCTTCCCCATGGCCTTCCGACTCCCCCGCGTAGGCGGGGATGGACCGCGCACGACCTCAGTAGCCCACCCGAGCTCCCTGACTCCCCCGCGTAGGCGGGGATGGACCGCACGGCCGACGGGGCACCCTATGCACGAGTAGGACTCCCCCGCGTAGGCGGGGATGGACCGCGCGACCCGGTGTGAGGTGCCGCCGCTGTAGAGACTCCCCCGCGTAGGCGGGGATGGACCCGCCAATGCTAGGGCCCATCCCCGCTGACGCGGGACTCCCCCGCGTAGGCGGGGATGGACCGCACGTCGACCACCTGGCCGTCTGCCGTCGCGTGACTCCCCCGCGTAGGCGGGGATGGACCGCACGGGCGCGCTTAGCGCGGCCCAGACCTGTGGACTCCCCCGCGTAGGCGGGGATGGACCGTCTGTCCGCGCAAAGTCGCGCGCCGCGTTCTGGACTCCCCCGCGTAGGCGGGGATGGACCCGGAGGCCCGGTACCACGACGGCCGCAAGGGGGGACTCCCCCGCGTAGGCGGGGATGGACCCATCGGCGCCGGTGGTGGCGGCGGCGCGGGCTGGACTCCCCCGCGTAGGCGGGGATGGACCGCGGATCTCGCGCGGCCGCGTCGGGGGGCCGCGGACTCCCCCGCGTAGGCGGGGATGGACCCTCTCCCACGGTTTCAACGGCAAAGGCGTTGTCGACTCCCCCGCGTAGGCGGGGATGGACCGTTCACCTGCGCACGCGCCGCGACCGGCTTGTCGACTCCCCCGCGTAGGCGGGGATGGACCGCACGGCCGACGGGGCACCCTATGCACGAGTAGGACTCCCCCGCGTAGGCGGGGATGGACCATCGCGGTGGTGCGACGCTTGGCGAAGTAGGCCGACTCCCCCGCGTAGGCGGGGATGGACCCAACGGGCTTTGGACCACGGTGCACGCATGATGGACTCCCCCGCGTAGGCGGGGATGGACCGAAGGGGGATCCAACCATTGAGGTGTGTGGTCGGACTCCCCCGCGTAGGCGGGGATGGACCGTACAAGAGCCCATCCTGACAGATGACGACAAGGACTCCCCCGCGTAGGCGGGGATGGACCGCACGAAGGCCCGAAGGCGCTCGACGTGTCGAGGACTCCCCCGCGTAGGCGGGGATGGACCGACGCGGTGGAGGCCGACGTGTGGTGGATCACGGACTCCCCCGCGTAGGCGGGGATGGACCTCGCCCCCGGGCACGATCGCCCCGAGCAAGAACGACTCCCCCGCGTAGGCGGGGATGGACCCCAATGACGTCGGGAGGCAGGGACGCCGCCCCGGACTCCCCCGCGTAGGCGGGGATGGACCTGGCCAGCACTCAGGGCCAGACCGGGACCGCAGGACTCCCCCGCGTAGGCGGGGATGGACCCCTGCCTCGCCAGTGCGGCGCCTGCCGAGGCAAGACTCCCCCGCGTAGGCGGGGATGGACCGTAGAGTCCCTCGCTCGGCTTCACGAGCCAGTCGACTCCCCCGCGTAGGCGGGGATGGACCCCTCACGAGGCTCGTGACGCACATCAACGCCCTGACTCCCCCGCGTAGGCGGGGATGGACCTTCACCAATGTTGAAGCGACTGGCGCTTGTTGTGACTCCCCCGCGTAGGCGGGGATGGACCGGTGTCGGTGGCGATGATCCAGAGAGCGGCGGGGACTCCCCCGCGTAGGCGGGGATGGACCCTGAGCCCCCAAACTGATACCGACCGCGCGCGCCTTCCCCGCGTAGGCGGGGATGGACCCTGGGCGCGCCTCCCGACACGCGCTCGACGCTGGCTCCCGCTGCGGGCGGCTCAGCGATCGAAGGGGAGCGCGAGCTGGATGCCCCGAGCGGCCTCGCGCCGGAGCCGCTGGAGGCGCTTGAGCAGCGTGTTCGGGTCTTCGGCGCCGTGAGCGCGCTCGGCGTGCCGGAGGGCCAGGATGGGGTCTCTCAGCGCCTTCTCGTAGAGCCGCGAGAGCTGCAAGTGCAGGCTGGGGTTGTCGGGGTCGAGGGCGAGGGCGAGGGTGAGGCGGTGGGCCGTCTGGGCGGGGTCTTTGCGCTGCTGGTAGATGCGCGCGGCGACGAGGTGGGCCTCGCGGGCGACGGTGCCGTAGCCCTCGCGCGCGGCCTGCGCGACGGCATGGTCGATGAGCCGCAGGGCCCTCTCGCTGCGTCCGGCTTTGAAGGCCGTGCGGGCCAGGCCGAGGGCGTCGTGGGCGTCGTGCCGGGCCTCGGTGGCGTCGGCGTCGTAGCGGGCGCTGAGCTCTCCGAGGAGCGCCGCCAGGGCGCGCAAGTCGTCGGCGTGGTGCTTGAGCACGGGCCGCAAGGGGTCGAGGCTTCGGTGCTTCACGAAGGCCCGGTACCGCTCGGGGATGTCGGCGCCCGCGACGTCGTCTTCGCGGTGGTGTCCGAGCACCTCGCGCTCGATCTCGGTGAGGGTCACCGAGGCGACCCGGGCGCCGTACACCCTACGGGCGACGTGCAAGAGGTCGACGTGGGGTCGTACGGGCAATCCTTCGAGGCCCGCGAGCGTGGCCCGATCGCGCAGGAGGGGGAGGTCGAAGGCCTTTCCGTTGTAGCTGACGACGGCGCTGGCGGCTTCGAGGTGTTCGCGCATGGCGCCGAGGGCGGCGGCCTCGTCGTCGGGGTCGACCACCAGCCATTGCCGCACGACGAGGGTGTCGCCCTCGAAGAAGGCGGCCCCGAGGAGGAAGGGGAGGGTGCCCGTTCCGCCTGAGAGGCCGGTGGTCTCGGTGTCGATGAAGACGAGGCGCGTCGGGTCGACGTCGCCGAGGGCGGGGTCGAGGCACAGGGCGGCGAGGGTGTCTCCGTCGGCCTCTCGGGCCGCAGCGAGTCGGCACCGTCCGTAGTGCGCCGCGGCCTCGTGCCGGGTGCTGAGGGTGTCGACCCGCCCCCAACGGTTGTGGGCGATCTCGAAGGGCCAGGCGGCCTCATCGCCTCGGGCCTCGGGCGCATCGACGGCGCTCTCCGCCCGCACCGGCGCCGCGCTGACCACGCCCCGAGAGAGCCGTTGAAGCTTGTTGCGTAGGCTCATCTGCGGGCACCCTCGCCGACCGGGAGCGCTGTTGTCGCAGCGCCGGGCCCAGACCGCAAGCCGTTGCCGCGCGGGCTCACCCCGGTACGGCCAGGAGCCGCAGGGCGAGCGCCTTTCGCCCCGCCGCGCCGACATCAAACGCGAGGCCCACACAGGCCGGACACCCGTCGACGCACGCGCACCCCGTCACCAGGGCGCGGGCCTCCTCGACGAGCCGCGCGCGAAGCTCGAAGAGCCGCGACGAGAGCCCAGCGCCTCCGGGCGCCGCGTCGTAGAGGTACAGGGTCGAGTGCACGGGGCGCGTCTCGTCGTCGTCGCGGAGCCCCAGGGCCATCGCCAGGTCGCGGGGGCCGCACATCAGCGCCAGCGCGGCGACGGTGCGGAGGGCGGTGCCGACGCCTCGCATCGCATCGTGGAGGTGGGCCCGGGGCGCCACCGTCTGGGAGGCTTCGAGCGCGCGCAGGAGCGCGTCGACCTCGGCCTCGGCGAAGGTGATCCAGAAGCCTTGGCTGTGATGGGTGAGGGGCGGGAGCTGCAAGGGCGTATTGCCCAGGGGCTCATGGGTGTGAAACCGCAGCTTGCGATAGCCCGTGACGTCGAGGGTGACGGCGACCTCTCCGAGCCCGCACCGCGCGCCCTCGCCCCAGGGCGCTTCGTGCTGCGCCTCGACCACCGTCACCGTGGTTTGGGTGAGGGTCTCGGTGAACCAATCGTGCGGCGACGCGACCACCCGGGCTTCGAGGGCCTCAAGGTCGAGGGCCTCGACAAAGTACGCGGCGCCTTCGTGCTGATACACCGCGCCCGCGTGGGCGTAGAGGTAGGCCCCCCGCAGGTCGAGCTCGCCCAGGGTCTCGCGCGAGGGGCTCAGCGCCACCATGACCCGCGCGGTGCCCACGGTGCGCAGCGAGACGCCGCCCGCGGGGTGTTCGGCGCCCGCCCAGCGCCACCGCGTCGCGCCCTCGGTCACCACCCCTTGCTCGGCCAGGAATTGCAGGGTGTCGCGGGTCGCGGCGAGGTCGAGCGAGCCGAACGACTCCTCTTTCGAGAACGGCAGCTCGTACACCGCGCATTGCAGGTGCTGCACCATCACGTCGAGGTTGTGCGGGTCGACCCGGGCCTCTTCGACGGGCGTCCGCACGAGATACTGTGGGTCGCGCGCCACGTACCGATCGAGCGGCTCCTCACCCGGAACCAGCACCAGCACCGCCTCCTCGCCCCGCCTCCCGGCCCGCCCGAAGCGCTGCCAGAGCGCCGCCAGGGTGCCCGGCCATCCTGCGCAGACCACCGCCCCGAGGCCCCCGATGTCGACCCCGAGCTCGAGCGCCGTGGTGGCCACCACGCAGCGGATGGCGCCCGCGCGGAGCCCGTCTTCGATGCGCTGCCGGGTGTCACGGAGGTACCCACCGCGGTACGCCTCGACGGCCTCCTCGGGCACGCCGTCGAGCCCGAGCCGCTCGCGGAGGTACCGGGTGAGGGTCTCGACGGCGCCCCGAGAGCCCGCGAACACCAGGGTCGGCCGCCCCGCCCGCACGAGCTCGGCCACCGCCGCGAGGGTCAGCTTGAGGTGCGGCACCCGCAGCCCGCGCTCGGCGTTTCGCTGGGCATCGAAGACCACGAGGTGCCGATCGGGCGCCGGAGCCCCCGACGCGGTGACGGCGGTGACGGGCCGCCCGAGCATCCGCGCGGCGTGCTCGGCGGGGTTGGCGATGGTCGCCGAGGCGCACAGAAACCGCGGCGTCGTACGGTGAAATCGCGCCACCCTCACGAGCCGCGCGAGCACGTTCGCGACGTGGGCGCCGAAGACCCCCGCGTAGGTGTGGAGCTCGTCGACCACCACAAACGCGAGCCCCCCGAAGAAGCGCGCCCACCGCGCATGTTGCGGCAAAATGCCGGTGTGGAGCATGTCAGGGTTGGTGACGATCACCGCGGCCTCGTCGCGGGCGATCCGTCGCGCGGCGTCGCGGGTGTCGCCGTCATAGACCATGACCTTGAGCGGCAGCCCCGCGGCCTCGACGAGGGCCGTCAAGCTCCGGGCCTGATCGCGCGCGAGGGCCCGGGTGGGCATGAGGTAGAGCGCCCGCGCGCCCGGTCGCGTCGAGAGGGCCGAGAGCACCGGGAGGTGAAAGCAAAGCGACTTTCCCGACGCTGTCGGGGTGGCCACCACGAGGTCGCGGCCCGCCTGGGCGAGCGCGAGGGCCTCGGCCTGGTGCGCGTAGAGGCTCGTCACCCCGAGGGCCCCGAGCCCCGCCCGGAGCGCCTCAGAGAGCGTCTCGGGCAGCGGCACCCGCACCGCCTCGCGCCCCGGCAAGCGGGCGTCGAGACAGAGGGTGGGGCCGAGGGGGCCGCTACGCCAAGACGCCAACAGCGCATCGGCGCTCGACACCCCGCGGGGGCGTTGCCAGGGAGCTCGGGGCATCGTTCGGAGAGCGGAGAGACTGAAGGGATCGCCGCGAGGGCGCAAGGCCGGGGCCCCTGACGGGCCCCGAATCCGCGAGGGCGAGGCTCAGTTACGGCAGACGCAGACCGTACGGCCCGGGCCCACGGTGACCGAGGTCGGCGCGCCCGCCGAGCACATCATGCTGTCGCAGCAGGCCGCGTTGAGGAGGCCGCACATGCCGTTGCAGCTGCCGTTGTTGCACTGGGTGTTGCCCGTGCACGCGTTGCCGCACATGTTGCTGCCGCAGTTGAGCGGGTCGTGGGCGGGGTCGATGCACGAACCGCCGCAGGCCGCGAGGCCCACGTTGCAGACGTCGCCGGCGCAGACCGGCTGACCCACCGCGCCGCAGGGCACGCAGTTGCCCGACTGCGCCACAAAGCCCGTGTTGCAGGTGTTGCCCGCGCAGACCGGCTGCGCGTTGCCGCCGCAGGTGACGCAGGTGCCGCTCTGGAGCACGGTGCCCGAGTTGCACACGTTGCCCGTGCACGGCGGCTGCCCGTTCGCCCCGCAGGCGACGCACATGTTGCTCTGGTTGACGAAGCCGTTGTTGCAGTTGATGCCGCAGACGCCCGACGAGCAGGTGCGCGAGCCGTTGTTCGGCGTCGGGCAGTTGGTGCAGCTGTTGCCGCAGGCCGAGACGTTCGACCCGGTGCTCCGGCAGGTGCCGGTGCAGTTGGTGAGGCCGGCCTGGCAGGGCGAGCCCGACACACACACCGGCTGGTCGGTGCCGCCGCAGGCCGTGCACGAGGTCGGCCCCGCGCGGTTGAAGCCCGTGTTGCAGCTCACATCGCAGGTGCCGTTCATGCAGACCCGGCTGCCGTTGGTGACCGTCGGGCAGGCGTTGCCGCAGCTGCCGCAGGCGTCGAGGTCGGTGGTGACGTCGCGGCAGGCGCCCGAGCAGTTGGTCTGCCCGCTGCCGCAGTTGGTGATGCAGCTGCCGCCGCTGCACACCTGCTGCCCGGTGCAGGACCGGTTGCACATGCCGCAGTGGGCGAAGGCGATCTGCGTGTTGACGCAGGTGCCGCCGCACGCGGTCTGGCCGCTCGGGCAGGCGCAGGTGCCGCTCTGGCAGGTCTGGCCGCCCATGCAGGCGCGGCCGCACATGCCGCAGTTGGCGTTGTCGGTCTGGAGGTTCAGACACGTACCGCTGCACGCGGTCTGGCCGCTCGGGCACGCGCAGTTGCCGCTCTGGCAGGTCTGGCCGCCCGAGCAGGCGCGGCTGCACACGCCGCAGTTGGCGTTGTCGGTCTGGAGGTCGCGGCACTGCCCGTTGCAGAAGGCCTGCCCGGTGGGGCAGGTGTTGGTGCACACGCCGTTGGTGCAGGTGGTGCCGTTGCCGCAGACGTTGCCGCAGGTGCCGCAGTTCGAGTTGTCGGTCTGGCGGTTGACGCAGGCGTTGTTGCAGAGAAACTGCCCGGTGGGGCATGCGCAGGTGCCGCTCTGACACGACTGCCCGTTGGTGCAGGCCCGCCCGCACATGCCGCAGTTCGAGTTGTCGGTCTGGAAGTTGAAGCAGCCGCGCCCGGCGCAGAAGGTCTGACCCGTGGGGCACGCGCAGGCCCGGCTGGTGCAGGTCTGACCCACGCCGCACGCGGTGCCGCACGCGCCGCAGTTCGACTCGTCGCTGGTGAGGTCGACGCAGCTGCCGCTACAGTCGGTCTGCTGACCGGGGCAGGTGGTCACACACGCGCCCGACGCGCAGCGCTGGCCGTTCGGGCACGCGCGGCCGCACATGCCGCAGTTGGTGGCGTCGGTGTTGAGGTCGCGGCACGCCGCGCTCGAGCCCGAGCCGCAGAGGGTCTGGCCCGGCGAGCAGCTGCAACGCCCCGACTGACAGAAGGTGCCGTTGCCGCACGCGGTGCCGCAGCCGCCGCAGTTGGCGTTGTCGGTCTGGGTGTTGACGCAGGCCGAACCGCAGACCACCTGGCCCGAGCTCGGGCACCGGCAGCTGCCGCTCTGGCAGAACTGACCGTTGCTGCACACCGTGCGGCAGGCGCCGCAGTTCGAGTTGTCTGAGCCCGTGGGCTGCTCGCAGCCGTTGGCGGGGTTGCCGTCGCAGTCGGCGAAGCCCGCGTTGCAGGCCGTCACCCGGCAGGCGCCCGTCGCGCAGCTGCTCGTGGCGTTCGGCAGGTTGCACACGTTGCCGCAGCGACCGCAGTTGTTCGAGTCGCTGACGGTGTTGATCTCACACCCGTTGCCGAGGTTGTTGTCGCAGTTGGCGAAGCCCGTGTTGCAGGTCGCCGTGCACACGCTGTTGGTGCAGGCCGGGGTCGCGTTCGCCGCGGTGCAGCGGGTGCCGCAGCCGCCGCAGTTGGCCACGTCGTTGGTGGTGTTGATCTCGCAGCCGTTGCCCGAGTTGCCGTCGCAGCTCGCACGCCCCGGGGGGCACAGCGTGCCGTCGATGCCGCAGACGCTGTTGTTGCAGACCGCCGTCTCACCGTTGGCGCCCCGGGCGCACACGGTGCCGCAGCGACCGCAGTTGCCCACGGCGGTGCGCACGTCGGTCTCGCAGCCGTCGGCCACGTTGTTGTTGCAGTCTGCGAAGCCCGTCATGCACGTCATGATGCGGCACGCGCCGGCCATGCACGCGCCGATGGCGTTCGGCGGGTTGCAGACGTTGCTGCACCGACCGCAGTGGGCCGAGTCGGTCTGGAGGTTGGTCTCGCAGCCGTTGTTCGGGTTGCTGTCGCAGGCCCCGAAGTTCGTCGCGCAGGCCACCACGGCGCAGGCGCCGCCCACGCAGGCTTGCATCGCCGCGTTCGACAGCGCGCACCGCGTGCCGCAGCCCCCGCAGTTCGACAGGTCGGTCTGGGTGTTCACACACGCGCCGCCGCAGCGGGTCGTGCCAGCGCCGCAGAACAGACGACACGCGAAGGCCGGAGCGTTCGCCCCGCCGTCGCTCGCGCTGCCGCCGTCGACGCGGGCGCCCGCGTCGCTGACGCCGGCGTCCATCCCGCTGGAGGCGGTGAGCGCGGCGCACTCTTGCCCGGCGCCGCAGGTGACCCCGCAGCCGCCGCAGTTGTTCATCGAGCTCGGGGCCACGCACGCGCCGCCGCACTCGATCTGACCCGCCGGGCAGGCCTGACAGACCCCCACGGCCCCAGGGCCCGCGTCGGTACCGCCCGGCACGGGGTTGCACACGAGACCGTCGTTGCACGCCTCGCGCGCGGCGCCCGCATCGGGGCTCCGATCGCGGGCGTCACAACAGCGTTGGTTGGCATTGCCGCAGGGCCCGAAACCAGCATCTGGCACGATCCTGCTCGGGTTCTCAAGGGCGCATGCCGAAAGGAACGCGAAGGCGAGGGCGACGAGGCCCAATCTGGGAGGCGACATCACCCGGAGGGTATCACACAACCCCTCGAATCACGCGCATTCACACCAACAATCTACGCAATCTTTCTGCCCTCTGGCGCGGGTGTCAGACCCCCGCAACGGCGCGCACCCTTCGGCCCGCCGCTCAGCGGCACACGCACGCCGTGCGCCCGCCGCCCAAACTGATCGTCTGCGGCGTCATGCTCGGGCAAGGGTTGCCCTGGGTGCAACACGGCCCCTCGCGGCCGCCGCACGAACCCGGGCAGCTCCCGTTGGTGCAGGTCGTGCAAGTGCTTGCGCAGCGCCCACAATTGAGCGGGTCGTGCGCGTTGTCGGTGCACACCCCGCCGCAGTCGATGAGGCCGCCGGTGCAGCTCCCGCTGCACGAGGGCTGCCCCACCGCGCCGCAGCCCGAGCAGAGGCCGTTTTGCAGCACCAGCCCTGTGTTGCACATGCCGTTGGCGCAGGCCGGCTGCCCCGAGGCCCCGCAGGCGACGCAGCGCCCGCTCGACGCGACGAGGCCCGTGTTGCACGCCCCGCCCGCGCACGGAGGCTGCCCGAGCGCCCCGCAGGCCACGCACACGTTGCTTTGGGCGACGAACCCGGTGTTGCACGCCCCGCCCGCGCACGCCGGCTGCGACGCCGCGCCGCAGGCCGTGCAGGTGCCGTTGAGGTTCACCGTACCCGCCCCGCAGCTGCCGCCCGCGCAGGCGGGCTGGGTGGCCGCCCCGCAGGGCACACAGGTGCCGCTTCGCACGACCTGCCCGGGGTTGCACATGCCGTCGGCGCATACCGGTTGGGTGGCCGCCCCGCAGGGCACGCACACGCTGTTCTGGAGCACCGTGCCCGCCCCGCAGCTCGTGCCACACGGCGGCTGCGACGACCCGCCGCACGCCACGCACATGCCGCCCTGCAAGACGAAGTTGGCGTTGCAGCTCGGCACGCAGCGCCCCGCGGCGCACTGCACGGTGCCGTTCGTCGGCGCGCTGCACGCCATGCCGCAGCCCCCGCAGTGGGCGACGGTGCCGAGGGTGACCTCGCATCCGTTGCTTTGGTTGCCGTCGCAGTCTGCGCGCCCGGTCATGCACGCGAAGCTGCATCGCCCCGCGGTGCACGCCGCGCTCGCGCCGGGCCCTGAGGGGCACGCGTTGCCGCAGGCCCCGCAGCTCGTGACCGCGCCGAGGTCGGTCTCGCACCCGTTGGCGGCGTTGCCGTCGCAGGTCGCGAAGCCCTCGTTGCAGCGAAGGATGCCGCAGGCCCCCGACGAGCACACCGCCGCGGCGTTGGCGAGGTTGCACCGGGCGCCGCACATGCCGCAGTGCTCGGCGCTGGTCGAGAGCACGGTCTCGCAGCCGTTGTCGGCGTTGCCGTCGCAGTCGCCGAAGCCTGCCATGCAGTTCGAGCTCGCGCAGACGCTGTTTCGGCACACCGCCGCCGCCCCCGCCGCGGTGCAGGCGCGCCCGCACGAGCCGCAGTGTTGCGGCGACACCCGCAGGTCGGTCTCGCACCCGTTGGCGGGGTTGTTGTCGCAGTCGCCGAAGCCCGCCTCGCAGGTGTACACGCAGCGCCCCTCGACGCAGCTCGCGGCGCCCATCGCGCGGCCCTCGCAGCGGGTGCCGCACGCCCCGCAGTGCATGAGGCTCGTGCGGAGGTCGGTCTCGCACCCGTTGCTGTCGTTGCCGTCGCAGCTCGCGCGACCGCCGAGGCACACGAGGCCCACGTCGCTCGGCCCCGCGTCGGGGGTCGGCACGATGGTCGACGGATTCTCAAGAGCACACGCCATCAGCGAGACCAACATCGAACCCAGGAGCACCCCACGCGCGCGTCGCATGGCGCAACGGTACCAGATTCTCTCGTCGGTCTCTCGATTCTCTACCGACGCGCGTCGGTCGCCCGCTGCGAGATGCCATAGAGCACCAGGGGCTCGTCAGAGAGCGCAAACTCGACCCGCTGCCCCATCTCGACGGGGAATGAGATGCGCGGCCCGTCTACAAAAATGCGCGCCTCGCGCATCTTGTTGAGCACCCCGAAGCGCTCTCCCGGGCGCACGAACCCGCGGGTGAGCATCGTCGGCCCCTCGGGCAGGGTGTAGGGCTCGCGCACCACGAACTGCAACTGCCGCGATTTCAGCGCCATCGGCTGCCCCCCGGCGCTACGGATGGCCGCCGTCGAGCCCGCCGCCGTCGACACCCAGATGCCCGACGACTTCTGCTCTTGGAGGCTCCCTTCGAGGCTCGGATGCTCGACCAGATACCGCGACGTGTAGGCCGGGCGCGGGTGCGTAAACAGCGCGTCGTTGAGCACCCGCCCGTGCACCCGCTGCCCGTCGATGAAGATCGCCATGCGCGCCAGCTTCACCCGCGGCGCCTCGCCCTCAAGAATGCGCTGAAGGTGCGCTTTGACGTGCCCCATCTGGGTGCCGCACAAAAACCCTACCGAGTCTTCTGGCGCCGAGTTGACGCCCACCAAGGGGGTGTCGCGCACATTGTGACTCACCGCGAGGAGCGTGCCGTCGCCCCCTACGGTGACCACCAGGTCGACGTCGGGGGGCACCTCAAGGGTGTCTCGGTAGCGCAGCGAGACCTTCACGCCGAGGGCTTCGAGGGCGTCGCGGGTCTCGTTGACGGTGGCTTGATGGTGGGCGTCGGCGCGGCGCAGGCGCGACACGGTGACGTCGTCGCGGGCGAGCAGCTCGATCACCCTGGGCATCCCGTGCTGCCGCACATAACGGTCGTAGGCGCTGCGCTTACAGACCACCAACGCTCGACGAATGCTGCCTTCGGTCACGGCGGGGTACGCTCCCTCGTTGCGGATCAGCCGCGTTGTGCGAGACGGCGCGCGAAGCGCAAGAGCCCGAGCTCGGTCTTGGCGTCTTCGATGACCCCCTCGTCGGCCCGGGCGAGGCACACGGAGAGGGGCCACCATTCGCAGCGGGCGCCCTGTTCGAGCACGCCATCGCCGGCGCCCGAGCCCGTCTTGCTGCGGTCGTCGACCCGGGCCACCAAGAGGTGAATCTTCTCGCCGCACATGCCCGGAGAGAGGAACACCGGCACCCCGAGGCGCTCAAACCGATCGTGGTCGAGGGCCACCCCGGTCTCTTCTTCGGTCTCTCGGGCGCCGCACGCGATCACCCCCGCCTCGCCGCGCTCGCTCAGCTCGATCAGCCCCGCCGGAAGCTCCCACAGCTCAAGGCCCTCGCTGCGATCGGGCACAGTCAGGGTGCGATCGCGGCGCAAGCGCAGGGGCGGGCGCAGCGCCGTGCGCACGAGCACCAAGGGGTCTTCGGGGCGCTCAGGGTTCGGGCTCCAGAGCACGACGCACACCGCATCGAGGGCCGCGCGGTCGGCCACATCGTACGAGAACACCTCGCTCGACGTGCCGCTCGGATAGTGCGCCCGCAGCCTGAGCCGCCGCACCTTGAGAAAGCCCGCGTCGCTCGGAGTGGCCGCAGCGCGGTCTTCGACAATTTCGAGTTCAATCGCCATCGCAGTGTCGCCTCGTAGAACCCAACAATACCAAACTCACCCTTCAAGGGAACATCGCCGCCCCATGCAGCCCGCGCCCCTCATCGAACCCCAACGCGAGGTTCATACACTGAACGGCCTGCCCTGCGGCACCCTTGACGAGGTTGTCGATGGCGCACATCGAAACAATCTTTTGGGCCCGCGGGTCGACCGCGTAGGCCACATGGGCGCGGTTCGAGCCGCGCACCCAGAGCGTGTCAGGCAGGGCCCCCGGGTCGAGCACCGACACCGACGGAGAGTCTTTGAAATAATCTCGGGCGGCCTCGACCAGCTGCGCCGCGGTGAGGCCTTCGGGGGCGTCGACATAGCTCGTCGAGAGGATGCCCCGGGTCATGGGCACCAGCGTCGGGGTGAAGCTCACCGTCACCGGGCGCCCGAGCACCGTCGAGAGCGTCTGCTCGATCTCGGGCGTGTGCCGATGGGTGCCCGCGACCTTGTAGTTTCGCGCCCCCTCTGAACACTCAGGAAAGTGATACGAAGCGCCCGGCGTGCGCCCCGCCCCCGACACTCCCGAGAGCGCGTGGACGATCACCGTCTCTGGGCGCGCGAGGCCTCCGGCGAGGAGGGGCAAGAGCGGCAGCGTGCTCGCCGTCGGATAGCACCCCGGCACCGCCACCAGCTCGGCGCCCCGGAGCCGCGCGCGGTTCAGCTCTGCGAGGCCGTACACCGCGTCGTTCAGCAAGGCCGTGGCGCCGTGCGGGGCGCCGTACCAGGTCGCATACACGGCAGGGTCTCGGAGTCGAAAGTCAGCCGAGAGGTCGAACACCTTCACGCCCCGCGCCCGCAGCGCCGTCACCGCTTCGATCGAGGCGCCGTGCGGCAGCGCGCAGAAGGCCACCGAGGCCCGGGCCGCCACCGCGTCGGGGTCGAAGCGCTCGATGGGCAGCTCGCAGAGCCCCGTGAGCGAGGGCAACACCTGGCTCGCCCGCGCCGCCAGCTTGGTCTGCGCAAAGAGCGCCGTGACGGCGACCCCGCCGTGCCCAAGGAGGAGCCGAAGAAGCTCGGCGCCGGTGTATCCCGTGGCGCCCACCACGGCCACCCCCGGCCGGTCATGCTGTGCCATGATGCAAACCCTCTGATCGAAACGGTGTGAAATGAGAGAAGGCCAAAATGCGAGACGCCCCGCGAGGTGAGACCACAGAGGGTGACACCAACCGGGGCGTACAAGCTCCGACCACGCGCAACGACGCAGCCGGTGAAGCGATCAACGCTTCGAGTACTGGAAGCGCTTACGGGCGCCGGGCTGACCGTACTTCTTACGCTCCTTCTTACGGGCGTCGCGGGTCAAGAGACCTGCGCGCTTGAGGGGCGTGCGGCGCTCGCTGTCGGCGCCGGTGAGCGCGCGGGCGATGCCGAAGCGGACCGCGTCAGCCTGGGCCGCGAGGCCGCCGCCGGCGACGTTGGCTTCGACGTCGTAACGGCTCAGCGCCTCGACGATCTCGAAGGGCTGCAAAATCAGCAGCTGCGAGGCCTGCCGCGGGAAGTACTGGTCGTACGGCCGCTGGTTGACAAGAATGTTGCCGCTGCCGGGGCGGATGTACACGCGAGCAACCGCGGTCTTGCGCTTGCCAGTGGCGTAGTTGCGTTCGGTCTGGGTGGCCATAATCAACTCTGTGGTGCGATCAGAAGGTGGCAGGGAGAGCCACAGGCGACTGCGCCCCGTGCGGATGCTCAGCCCCAGCGTAAATCTTCAGCTTCGAGAACATCTCGCGGCCAAGGCTGTTCTTCGGGAGCATGCCCTTCACCGCGTGCTCGATCGGATACTCGGGCTTGTGCTCAAGCATCTGGCCCGCCGAGGTCTCACGGAGACCGCCGGGGTGACCCGAAAAACGGTAGTAGAACTTCTGCGACGCCTTGTTGCCCGTCAAGGCAATCTTGGCGGCGTTGACGACGACGACGAAGTCGCCCGTGTCAACATGCGGAGTAAACGTGGGCTTGTGCTTGCCACGCAGGACGCGAGCGATGTCGCTCGCAAGACGACCAAGGGGCTTGTTCGTCGCATCAACGACGTACCACTGCCGGGTAATCTCGGCCGGTTTGGCGGTGTAGGTGCCATTCATGGGATCGCTACCTTCTCAACGTACCCAATCAAGCGGAACCCGACAGCCGGGTCGCGCGGAGGGCGGGACAGTACTGATTTTTCTTACGGTGTCAAGCACCCGCAAGGCGCTTCTACACCGAGCCAACGAAACTAAAAATGCACTGCGATGTCGAGGCCTTGGCCGCGAAGGCCGACCTGCACACGCTCGGCGCGGGGCCTCCCTACCACAAACAGCACGGCGCCCGCAGCGGTCAAAACGCCGCCGCCGATGAGAAGCGCCGTCGAGGCGCCCGCGAGGGTGTCAACGGAGTCACGGCGCGCGAGGTCGCTCGCGCTCGTGCACTGGCGGTTCGGGCAGGCCGCTTCGAGGTCGCTGAACTCGCCCGAGGCCATCACCCCGGCGACGGCGCCGCCGATGAGGCTCGCCACCCCGACGCCGCCCACGATCAGCCCCACCGTACGCAAGGGGCTCCGCACCATGCGGGTCTCGAAGACTGGCTCCGCCGGCGGCGGCGGCTCGACCTGAACGGCATTGGGCTCAAGCGAGACCGACACCCGCTCGGTGGCCCCCGCGGCGAGGGTCACGGTGCGCTCAAAATCGCGATACCCCGCGCGGCGCACGAGCACCCGGTGCTCACCCGGCGCCACGATGCGCACCGCGGCCAGATCGGCCAGCGCGATGGCCTCGCCATCGAGGGTCACCGACGTGTCGGCGCTGGCGTTGGGCAAATCGATGGTGAGGCGCCCGAGGGTCGCTTCGAGCCGGGGCAAGGCCCGCCGCGCCTCTTCGACAGCCTCGCGAAACACCGGCGGCGCGCTCGCGTCGAGGGTCTCTTGAGAGAGCCGCCGCCACACCTCGAGGGCCTCACGGGGGCGGTTGCTCCGCTCGAGCGAGAGGGCCGAATACCGGAGGTGCACCGGGGCGTGGAAGATCGACTCGGCGCGCTGCAAGCGCTCGAGCGCGGTCGTGTAATCTTGGCGGTTGAACGCGTTGATGCCATCGAGGGCGGCCTGCCGCGCGGCGGCTCGGTCTGCGTCTGACACCGCGGGCTGCTGCGCCCAGACAGAACCCGCGCTCAGAACCCCTGCCATCACCACCGCGGTCGCAATCGATCGAACCCTCACGACGCCTCCTCCGAATGTCTCTCAACGACGCTGGCCTTTGGGGCGCAGCTCAGTACCCGAGCGGGTCGGCGCTCTGACGACGACGGCGCCGCCCCCCAGTACCCGGGTTACCCGAATTGCTGGTGGGCGTCGAGTTGTTGGTGCGCGCTGCCGGTTCGGCGCGGTTGTGCCGCGTCGACGGAGCCGCTGGCGGCGTCTCGGGTGCGGGGGTCGGCGTCGGCGCCGGGTCACCCGCCTGGGCGGCCGTCGGGGCGCTCGGAGCCGGCTCGGGAGGCGCTGCGGGCGCCGTCTCGGGTGCGGGGGTCGGGGGCGTCTCAGGGGCCGCTGCGGGCGCCGCGGTCGGGTTCGCCGCCGCTGGGTTCGCCGCCGTTGGGTTCGCCTCGGGGGTCGTCTCGGGGGTCGCGGTCGGCGCCGGGGTCGGCGCTGCGGGGCGGGCGACCTGGGTCGTGGGGCTCGGCGGCGTGGGCGTCGGGTCTTCACCCGAGAAGGCGCTTCGCAGGGCAAAACCCCCGCCGAGCAAGACCACCAAGGCTGCCGCGGCGATGGCGACGGTCTTGTTGCGGTTGCCGACGGGCTTCACCGCGACGTCGTCGTTGCCGGGCTCGCTCGACCAGGCCATGCCGGTAGTGGCGCCGGGGCGAGGGCCCGAGAGGCTCCCGATTTCGGGGGCGGGGGCGAGCGAGGGCGTCGCGCCCAAGGGCGGCGCCGGTGGCTCAAGCGTCGCGCCGCCTTCGACGACGCTGTCGCTCGGCATCGGGAAGGCTTCGAGCGCCTGCGTGGCTGGGAGCCCCATCGGCGCTGGCGGCGGTGCGGGCACGGCCGGACCGAGGCCGAAGCCCCCCGGCGGCGGCGCACCGATGGGCGCCATGGTGGGCTGCCGCAGCTTCGACGCGGGGGCCCCGAACGACGGCGGCGGAGGCTGCGGTTGTGAGCCTGCACCTGGGCGCGAGGCCACGCCGGGCTGAGACGCGGCGCCGGGCTGCGAGCTCGCCCCGGGGTCTGCCGGGCGAATCGGCGGGCCGAAGGGCGACGGGGGCGGCGGACGGGCGCCCACGCGGCCCACCCCTGCGGCGGGCGGCGGACGCGCCTCGGGCTCTTTCTTCAGCGCCGGAGCGACCTTGGTCTCGCCCTCTTCTTCGTCGTCGGCGAAGGTCGGCAGCACCTGCGGGGGCGCGCCGGTCTCGAGCTCGACGATCGCGGCGCGCGCGTCGTGGAGCATCTCCATCGCGTCGGCGTAGCGCTGGTCGCGCTCGTAGGCGAGGGCCTTGTCGATCACCCGGGCCACGACCGGGTGCACGTCGGGCATCACGCTCGCGAGGGGCCGCGCGGCCTGCGTCGCGACCATGATGATCATCTCTTGGGTGCTCTCGCCGGCGTGCGGCGTGGTGCCCGTGATCATCGCAAAGAGCGTCGCGCCGATGGCGTAGACGTCGGTCTGGGGGCCCACCGAGTTCATCTTGCCGAGGGCCTGCTCGGGCGACATGTACGCCGGGCTGCCGACCACCATGCCCGTGCGGGTCGCGTTGACGTTTGAGCCGTCGTTGATGCGGGCGATGCCGAAATCGAGCACCCGCACCTGCTGGTCGCGGGTGTAGAACAGGTTCTCGGGCTTGATGTCGCGGTGGATGATGCCCTTCTGGTGGGCGAACCCGAGGCACTCCATCACGGGCGAGAGGAGCTTCAGCGCTTCGATCTCGGGCAGGCGCTTTCGTTGACGTCGGAGCGACGAGAGGGTCTGACCTTCGAGCAGCTCCATCACGAGGAAGACCGCGCCGTCGATCTCGTCGGTGTCGTCGTCGTGGACCTTCACCGCGGCCGGATGGTTGATCTTGTTGGCGACGTACCCCTCTTGCACGAGACGCTGGGCGAAGCCCGTGTCGTACATCAGGGTCGGGTGAAGCATCTTGATGGCGACCTTCGAGCCGTTGCGGTGCGTGGCTTCGTACACCGCCGCCATGCCGCCGACGCCGATGAGCCGGTCGAGGGTCCACTTGCCCCGAAGCACGCGGCCAACGCGGGCGCGTGCATGTGTCGTCAAAGGATCTTCTGGCATTGGGTCGCTCGCAGTCCCCTTGGAGTCAGTCTGATCACCAACGTCGGCGCGACCTTAGCACGCCTCCGGTCGATTTCAGACAAACGTGCCGCACCCCGTCACGTTTGTTCTCACCCTGAAGGGCGACTTGAGCGGCTGCGTCAGGGTGCAAGATTTGCGTGCGGGGTCAGCGGTCGGGGCTCGGGGCTCGGGGCTCACTCGGCGGGCATGAGCGAGAAGGGGTAGGTGACGGTGACGGCGCCGGAGTCGGCGGGGAGGGTGAAGTTCCACCGTTGGACGGCGTTGGTGATGCACTGGTCGACCGAGGGGAGGCCGAGGTTGCTGTCTGCCACGGTGGCCGCGAGGACGCTCCCGGTCGAGGCGATGACGAATCGCACGGCGACGCGCCCCGCGAGCTGCGGGTTGGTGGCGAGCCCCTGCTCGTAGCAATGGTTGACCTGCCGCAGGTTGCGCAGCACCACCCGTCGGATCACATCGGGCGAGACCCCGGTGACCACCGGGTTGTGGGCCACCGCGTGGATGCCCGCCGACGCGCGGCTCCGCATGCGGGTGCCCGCGGTGTTGCCGTAGCGACAGTCTGCGCCGTCGCAGGTGCCGCTCCCGAGGGTGCCGAGGCGCCCGGTGCCGATGGTGCCTTCGCCGTTGCCGTTGGCGCCGATGCCGGTGCCGACGCGCCCGAGGCCGCCCATGCCGCCGCTCTCGCCGAGGGTGTCTCCGTCGAGGTTGCCCGCGACGCTTTGGGCGTCGTGCCCCGACTCGGTCATCTGGCCGAACATCGACGTGACGCCGCTGGTGCCGCCTGCGGGCGCGTGGGCGCCGAGGGCCGCGAAGACGCCGCGGTGGGTGACCTGCTCGCGGGCGGTCTGTTGGGCCACATGCGGCGGCTCGCCGTTGTCGCGGATGCCGTGGCGTCGCCCGGTGTTGGGCGTGTGGGGGCGGCCCATGGCGCCGGTCTCGCCGGCGTGGGCGGCGCCGCTCGGGGCGTTCGCCGCGGCGGCCTCGTGGGTCGACTCGACGCGCTCGGCGGCGTGTTCGGTCTGCGTGGCCACGAAGGCGCGCAACATGTCGAGCCGTTCGGCCTCGCTCTCCGACGAGAGGACGCCGTCGCTTTGGGGGGCGAAGTGCATCGCGCCGAGGAGCGCGGCGATGGCCAGGCTCGCGCCCACCGCGGCGCCGCCGAGCATGGGGTCGCGACGGCGGGCTCCGACCACCGCGCGGGCACCGGCGACGAGCTTCGCGCGCACCGTCAGCGCGCCGAGGCGAAGCGAGTAGCGACCGCCGGGAAGCATCACCGTCTCGTGAGCGCCTTCAACGGTCAGCGACGGACGGGCGATCCCTGACACGATCAGCGTGTCGAGGCTCCGTCGGTCGCCGTCGAGCTCGACCTCGCCCTCTGCGCCTTCGGGGAACACAAAGCGCAGCCCCTCGGCGTCGCGCCGCACGACCTCACAGCGGGCCGCCCCGAGCTGCGCGCGGTCGACCACGAAGCGGCTGCCGCGCCCGAGGGCGTCTTCGTTCTTGCGCTGCATCGCGACCCCCGCGCCCACCGACGCCGCGGCGGCCACGGCGCCCACCGCCGCGATGGCGCCCGAGAGCGGCGCGGCGAGCATGGCGAGGGCGCCGAGGGCGACGCCGGGCACCACAACCTTCGCGGGCGAGGGCAGCGACGGGGCCTCGGATTCGAGCGCGAAGCTGTCACCGTCGGTGAGGTGCGTGACGTGCAAGACCGTACGCTCCCACTGCACGGTGACCTCGACCGCGCGGGTGGCGAGGTCTTCGACTTCGGTGGCCGCGAGCTCGGCGCGCTTGATGAGCTGGTAGTGGGTGTCGTGCCCCTCACGGAGTGAGGCCGGAGCCGTCAAGACATCAACAGGGAGCGATGAATTCGTGCGGGGCTGGTTCATGGCGACACCTCGGATCACACACGCTCTGTGCGCGGTACGGAGGCTGTGACAGCGCCGCGTGGGGGAGGTTCCGGCAGTGGGGGGAGAAATTTTAGTAGGCGACCCAACGGGGCTCGATGTGGGGGCCTTCGGGGGTCGGGGTGATGAGCGCGAAGTGCGCCACCCGGCCTTCGGGCGCGGCGCCGACGCTGCCCACGCTCACCACCACGGTGCCGGGCACCTTGCGCACAAACGAGACGTGGCTCCCGCCGCAGACCACGACGTCTGCGGTCTCGTCGGCGAGGAGGTCTTCGATCTCTTCTTCGCCCATGTCATGGGTGAAGAACTCGTCGGGGTCGCGGGGCGAGCCGTGCACCACAAGCCACTCCTGGCCGCCCGGCATGGTGAGCTTGAGGGCCTCGGGCAGCTTGTCGAGCCGCGCGAGGATGAGCTCGCCCACGGCCTCACGGGTGCTGACAAACCGCGCCAGCGCGGCGCGCTCGGCCTCGGTGCGCGCGGGCATCTTCGCCGGGTCGAGCCGGGCCAGGGCCTTGTCAGTGGTGCCGCGGACGCAGCGCGCGCCCACGGCCTGGAGGCGCTTCCACACCCCGAGGGGGTCGTCGCCCTCGAAGAGCAGGTCGCCGCACACGAAGACCCCCGCGGCGCGCACATCGTCGAGCGCGAGGAGCACCGCGTCGAGCGCCTTCAGGTTGCCGTGAATGTCTGCGAGAAAAGCCAGCGGCCCTCGCAACGCGTCGCCTTGGGTTGCCACGGGGTGCTCCACTACAACCCCCGCGGCGCGTTGTCACGGCGCACCGCTCGCGGGCGGGCTCGACGTGTGTCGCTCGGCCTCGCGCACGATCTCGACCTTGCGGGCGCGGCGCTTGTCACCCTCGCGCACGACGAAGCGCAGACCCTGCCAGAGCACCACCGTGCCGGGCTCGGGCACCTTGCCCGCGCGGTCGGCCAGAAAGCCACCGAGCGAGGCGTACTCGCCGTCTTCGGGGAAGCTCAGCCCGAGGCGCTCTTCGAGGTCTGAAATGGGGATGGTGGCCGAGGCCATCCATCGCCCGGGGCCGAGCTCCTTCCAGTGCTCGTCGCGGGTGGCCTCGGTCTCGACGTCGTCGTGCTCGTCGTCGATGTCGCCGACCAGCTCTTCGAGCACGTCTTCGAGGGTGATGAGGCCCTTCACCGAGCCGAAGTGATCGACCACGATGGCGAGGTGCATCCGGCGGCTCTGCATGTCGCGCAACACCGTGAGCGCGCTCTGGTTCTCGGTGACGAAGAACACCGGCTTTCGCACCATGTCGTCGAGCCGCTCGACCTTCGAGCCGTCACGGTCGATCCACTGCATGGTGGCCGCGCGGAAGAGATCTTTCGCGAAGAGGATGCCGATGATGTTGTCGTTCTGACCGCGGTACACCGGCACCCGCGAGTGACCGTCGTCGCGCATCCGCGCGAGGGCCTCGTCGAGGGCCGTGTCGCCGTCGAGGATCAGCATGCTCGTGCGAGGCACCATCAGCTCGCGGGCCGTGCGCCCCTTCAGCTCGAACACGTTCTCGAGCATCTCGCGGCTGGTCTCGTCGACCGCGCCCGAGCGCTGCGCCGCTTCGACCACGTACTCGACCTCCTTCTCGGTGACCTCAGGGTCGAGCGCCGTCGGCGCATGCAAGACCCGCGTGGTGGCCACGCCCACCGCCGCGAGGAGCGCCGCGAAGGGCGAGAGGAGCAGCGTCAGCGGGCGGATCCATCGGAGCGCCGTCGGGGCGATGCTGCGCGCGCGGAGCCGACACGCCGTGACCATCACCTCGCTCACCGCGCCGTAGGTGAGCGCCAACAGCGTCACCACCAGCGCCACCGTGAGGTGGCTGGCCCCGTGCATCGACGCCGAGCGGGTCAAGAGCGCCGCGGCGACGATGGGGCCGATCACCTGCCCTGCGAGCAGCCGCGAGAGCGTGCGGGTGGGGTCTTGGAGGTACTTCTCAAGCAGCCCCCCGCGCGGGCCGAGCTCGTCGCGCAGCGCGCGGAGCCGCGCCTCGGGGAGCGCCACCAAGGCCGCCTCGATGCCCGCCATCACCGCGGCGAGGCCGATCAATAGAGACGCGACCGAGAGTGTTGTCGCATCAAGCCCTAGGCCCATGCTGGCCTCGGCTGAGAAAACCTGACGGTGGATATTGGCATCGCGTACACCGCGGGCGCCCAGCACCTGCACGCCCCCGTCTCTGCGACGGGTGATCACGGCACCTTCGCGGCCCCGAAACCCTAACACCCTCTCGTCCCGCTCACCACTGCCGTCCTGTGACAGGGTATGACACGGGTTGGGTGGGCACGGCAGCGATGTGGGATTGACCCGAGGGCTCGGCGGGCGTACCCGATGGCACCTACCGCATGTTGCGCTCGTTGCAGGTTCGTGACCTTGCCATCATTGATGAGGTCGAGGTTGGTTTTGGCCCGGGTCTCAACGTCGTGACCGGTGAGACGGGTGCGGGGAAGAGCATCCTCATCGACGCGCTGTCGTTGGTCTTGGGGGCCCGCGCCTCGGCCGCCGAGGTGGTGCGGACGGGGGCCTTGCAGGCCGAGATCACCGCGATCTTCGAGGTCGACGACGACCCCCTCCGGCGCGCCCGCTTCGAAGAGGCCGGGGTGGCTTGGGAGCCCGAGCTGATCGTGCGTCGCATCGTCGGCAGCGACAAGACCGGCGGCCGCTCGCGCGCCTATCTGAACGGCCGCATGGTGTCGCTTCAGCAGCTCACGGCGCTCACCGCGGGGCTCGCCGATGTGACCTCGCAGCACGACCAGCAGACGCTCACCGACCCGGGCACGCACCTGAACCTCCTCGACGCCTCGGGCGTGCTTGAGGCGCAGCGCGCGAAGGTGGCGGCGGCGTGGGCCGCGATGCACGACGCGAGCGCGAAGCTAGAGCGGGTGCTGCGCGACCTGCGCGGCCGCGCCGACCGCGAAGACCTCTTGCGCTACCAGGTGAAAGAGATCGACGACCTCGGGTTGACGCCGGGGTGCGAAGAGCGCTGGGTCGCCGAGCGCGATCGGCTGCGTCACGCGGTGAAGCTCTCGGCGGGCGCGCAAGGGGCCGTCGAGGTGCTCTACGACCGAGACGGCGCGGTGCTCGAAGCGCTGGGCTCGGTGGCCGAGTCGCTGCGCAAGCTGTCAGACGTCGACCCGGGGCTGAAGGGCCCCGCAGAGCTCGTCGATCAGGCCTACACCCTGGTCGAAGAGGCCGCCCGTGAGCTCAACCGCTACGGTCGCGGGGTGCACGCCGACCCCGAGCGTCTGGCCGAGCTCGAAGACCTGCTCGTGAAGCTCGGCAAGGTGAAGCGCAAGTACGGGGCCACCGTCGACGAGGTGGTGGCCTTCGGTCAGCGCGCGCGCGAAGAGCTGTCGAACCTCGTGCACGGTGAGGCCAAGGTGGCAGCGCTCGAAGCCGAGGTCGAGGCGGCCAGGGGGCGCGCGTCTGAGGCGGCGCGGGCCCTCTCGGTCGCGCGGCGGGCCGCTGCGGGCAAGCTCGGTGCGGCGATCTCGGCAGAGCTCGCGTCGCTCGGCATGGGGGGCGCCCGGGTGGTGGTCGACGTGGCCCACGTCACGCCGGGCAGTCACGACCTCGTGGTCGATGGCGCGCGCTTCTTGCCCACAGGCATCGACAAGGTCGAGTTCTTGATCGCCGCAAACCGCGGCGAAGACCCCCGCCCGTTGAGGAAGATCGCCTCGGGCGGCGAGCTGTCGCGGGCCCTGCTCGCGGTCAAGCGTGTGCTCACCGATGTCGGGCCGCGCACGTTCTATGTCTTCGACGAGGTCGACACCGGGGTCGGGGGCGCCATCGCCGAGGTGATCGGGCAGAAGATCAAGCAGGTCGCCCTGAAGAACCAGGTGCTCTGCATCACCCACCTCGCGCAAATCGCGGTGTACGGCGATCAGCACTTCATCGTCGAGAAGCGCGCCGTCGGCGAGCGAACCGCGAGCTCGGTGCGGCCCCTCTCAGAGGCCGAGCGGCTCCAAGAGATCGCGCGGATGCTCGGCGGGATCAGGGTCACCGATCGCACCCGCGAGGCCGCAGAAGAGATGCTCAAGGCCGCCCACGCGATGTAGACACTGTCAACATTGGGGGCGCAAAGAGCGTCACGCCCGCGGCGAGGGTGAGGGCGGTGAGCCAGAGCGGCGCGACCCCCGAGACGGCGGCGAGGGGCCAGAGCGCGAGGAGGCCCGTGGCGCCGAGGCGGGTGAGGGGGTGGCGGGGCAGCGAGGCGCCGACCAGGGCGCCCGGGAGCAGCGTGAAGGCGAGGGCGACGGGCCAGGTGCAGAGGCCCGCTCCGACCCACGAGAGCGCGAGGGCGGCGCCGACGGTGGCGCCTCCGGCGGCGGTGGCGCGGGCGATGGGGGCGCGGCGAGTCATCGCGGCGAGGGCGGCGGCGACGCACGCGGCGAGGGCGGCGAAGAGGGCCCAGGCGAGGGGCGCCCCGGGTACCGGGGCGATGCGGGTGATCAAGGGCGCCGGGGCGCGGCGCAGGCTCACACACTGCACCGTCGCGGCGGGGGTGTCGGGGCAGCTCCAGTCGGTGGGCGCGGCGTCGAGCCAGGCGGCGGGCAGCTCGGCCACGCGTCGGGTCGGGGTCGCGCTCGGGCTCACCCGCGGCCAGGCCACCCGAAAACCACGAAGGCCCGGCACAGGGCCCTCGGTGACGCCCACCACCCTGACCACTGTCGGGAGCGCATCGGGGAGCCGGGCGGCCCACCCGCGGCCCTCGCGGCGCAAGGTCAAAGGCGCCGCGCGACCCAAGAGAAAGACCGAGGGCGTACGCTGCGCGGAGAGGGCGAAGGGCAAGGCCACCCATGCCCCCGGCGCGCCGTCGTAGCGGGCCCGAACCACCACCCGCTCGCGCAGCGGGAGCGAGACCGTCTCGGGGGCGCGGGGGGCGGGCAACCCGAGGCTCCACACTTCGATCACTTCGGTGGGCGCGAGGAGCTGCGCGAGGAGCATCGAGGCCAGCAAGGTCACGCGGCGACCCTACACCCGGGCGCGCGGCTCGGCGTCGACCCAATGCGGCCCTTCGCGCGATGCGCGTCGGCGGAGCGGGGGGGGGCCCAATGCGGCCCTTCGCGCGATGCGCGTCGGCGGAGCGGGGTGGGGTGAACGCGGCAACCGACCCGCGGAAGAGGTGGTCTTTGCGCTCGGGTCGCGGTTCGAAGTAGACCACCCGGGCGCCGTGAGCCTCGACCCCGACTTCGACGATGATGCGAACGACCCGGTGGTGAGGCGTCCGCGTAACATGGTCGCGCTTGACCCCGAGCCCGCGGGGGTGGCGGGGCGGGTCAGCCGTGCGGTCTGGGGCGGGTCGTTTGTGCTGGGGGCGCTCCTCGGGGGGCTGGGGCTGGGCATCTCGCTCTTGGGTCGTCAGCCCGCGCCGCCGCCGGGGTTGGTGGCCCGCGCTCCACGAAGCCCGAGGCCCGCGCTCGACGGCGCAGGCGACGCCGAGGCCTTCTTCGCGAGCGCGCAAGAACTCCTCCCGGCAGAGTCGTTAGACGCCGTCGAGCGGCCCCTCGGGCGCGGCAAGACGCTGCCCATGGTGCTGCGTGCGATGGGTCTCGATGCGCGCCTCGCGACCCAAGCCGTGGGCGCGCTGCGACCCTTCGTGGTCATGCGCGCGCTGCGACCGACCGACCGCGTGGCGGTGCTCCGAAACCCCTCGACCGGGGCGCTCGTTCGGGTCGAGTTTCGTCGCGCGCCGCTGGTGGTCTGGGCGGCCCACTACGACGGCACGCGCTTCCGCGGGGCGCGGGTCGAGCGGAGCGAGCAACGCAGGGTCAGGGTCGCGGGCTTCGTCGTGCGCGGCACCCTCGAAGCGTCGGTGCAGTCGGCAGGGCTCGCCCCGGCCGCGGCCACGCACATTCTTGAGATGCTCGGCGCGGTCGACCTGCCCCCGGCGCTGGTCGAGGGCGACGTGCTGCGGGTGGCCCTCGAAGAGATCGCCATCAGCGGAGAATTCCAGCGATATCAACGGGTTGTCGCGTTTGATTACCGCGGTACGCTCGGCGCCCGCCGTGGCTACTGGGTCGCGATGGAGCGGGGCGGAGACTGGTTCGACGCCTCGGGCACCACCTGGGAGCGCGGGCCGCTGCGGAGCCCCGTGCCCGGCGCGCGGCTCTCGGCGCTGTTCAACCCGCGGAGGGTTCATCCGACCCTCGGGATCGCGAAGCCCCACTACGGGATGGACTACGCCGCGCCCGAGGGCACTCCCGTGTACGCCGCGGCCGATGGGATCGTCGCCTCGGCGGGGCTCGCGGGGGCTTCGGGCAACCTCGTGCGCATCGCTCACGTCGAGTTGGGGGTCGAGACCGGCTACGCGCACCTCTCGGAGATCGCGCCGGGCCTGCGCGCGGGGCGGCGTGTGGCCGCGCGGGAGCGCATCGGCGCGGTGGGCACCACGGGGCGCAGCTCGGGGCCTCACCTTCACTTTTCGGTGCGCCGTGAGGGCGAATGGGTCGACCCGTTGCCGCTCTGCGCGTCGCGTCGGGCGGTGCCGTTGCGCGAGCGACCGGCCTTCGAGACGGCGTCGCGCACCCTCGGGGGCGCCCTCGATCGGGTGTCGACCGCCGGCGCGAGCGCGCGGGTGCTGCGCAGCGACGCCGCGACGACGGCGCGCCCCGCAGGGCCGGTCGCGGCGCCAGGCAACGCCCCCGAGCACGAGGGCGACACTTCGGACGAAGACCTCGGCGACGAAGACGGGCCGTCGTGACGGTTCGGGCGAGGCCCTCGGGTGAGGCCCTCGCGAAAAACGTCGGGGCGGATGTCAGAATGGGGCGGGGGCAAGGCTCGACGGGTTGAGTTTGGGCCGACCCGTAGATTAGTGTCGCGCGCCTTTGCCGACCTGAGGAGACATGAAGACTGCTTCGAGCGACCGTTGGGTCGCGTACCTTGTTGCCCTGACCGCGGCTGCCCTCCTGCTTTTGCTGGGGCTCGGCAGCTTCGGGATCTGGCAGCCGACCGAGATCCGCGTGGCTGAGATGGCGCGCGACATGGTGGCCCACAACCCGGTCACGCTCGATCGGCCGCCTGCGCAGATCCAGGCCGTGGCGGCGGGGTTTCGCTTCGGCACGAGCGAGCTGAGCGGCCGGCTCCCTGGGGCGCTCCTCGGCTTTCTGGCGGCGCTGTCGTTGCTTGGGGCGGCCCGGGCTGCGGGCGACCGTCGCCTCGCGGCCTACGCGGGCATCGCCTACGCGGCCTTGCCGTTGGTGTTCATGAACGCGCGCACCATGCACGGGGGCGGCGTCGCGCAGAGCGCGGCCACGCTGACCTTCTCGGGGCTGGTGATGTTCGTGTGGGGGCGCGACCGTCGCTGGCAGCTTGGGGGCGCGGCGCTCGCGGCGCTCGCGTCGGTGCTGCTGGTGCGCGGGGCGGGGGCCTTTGTGGGGCTCGTGCCGGTCTTGGGCGGCGTCGGGCTCGCGGCGATGCTGCGCGGCGGGCGCGAGACGCTCCGGGCGCGGCTCGTCGGGGCCGCGGCGGTGGCCTCGGGTGCCATCGTGGCGGTGCTCGCGGTGCGCGCGTCGGGCCACGAGCTCAGCGGGTATTCGAACCTCCTGGGGGCCAGCGATCGCTCGCCGACGCCCTCGCAGTGGCAGACCTTTGAGGGCTATTTCGAGCACATCGCCCACGCGACCTTCCCGTGGACGGGGCTCATCCCCTTTGGGCTCGTGCGCCTGGTGTCGCCGCCTTCGGTGACCCCGGCGGGTGCGGCCGACCCGGGTCTCGACGAGGCCGAAAACGCGGCGCAGGGCGACGCCGAGGCGTGGCGCGAGTCGGGCATGCGCCTCGCGGCCTTCGTGTTCGCGGCGCTCGCCCTCGCGGTTCAGACCTACCACATGCAGCTCTTCGGCATGTCGCCGTTCATCGCGGCGGCGCCCCTGGCCCTGGGGCTCGCGGCCTTGCTGCGAGACTTCGAGCGCGAGCAGGTGGCGTGGCGCACCATCGGTGTGGCGGCGCTCTTGCTCACGGCGCTGATGGTGCGCGATTTCTTGCAGTTTCCGAAGAGCGGGTACGCGGCGATGGGGCTGCCCGAGGGGGGCCCGGCCTTCCCGACGGGCTTCGCGACGAAGTTTAGCGAGTGGCTCGAGCTCGTGAAGGCGGCGCGCGAAGCGGGGGGTGAGCGCCCGCCGCTGCCGGCCGAGGGCTTCGTCCTCATCGAAGCGGCGCTCTTTGTGGGCTTCGGTCTCCTGGTGATGTTTCAAGGCTCGGGCGAGGTGAAGCCCTTCGCCTGGGATCGCCCCCTGCGCTGGCTCGAAGAGGTCGAGGCCGAGGCGCGCCGCGACGGCGAAGAAGAGAAGCGCGTGCTCGGGCGCGTCTCGGGCGGCTCGGCGCTGCTCAGCAACCTGCGGTACGTGCTCGCCGCGCTGGCGGTGACGTGCATCGTCGTGGGCTTCACCGTGCCGACGGCGGTGCGCACCCTTACGACCCCGGGCCGCAACGCCCTCAAGGCCGTGGCGGCGCTGCCCATCGGCGTGGTGGTCGGCCTCTACGCCCTCCTCGCCGTGTGGAATCTGTACGCCTACCTCGGGCGCCCCAAGGGGCCCGTGAGCAGCTTCCTCGGGAGCCGCGTGACCTGGGTGCCGTTGGCCGGGGTGCTGGCCTCGCTGGTGGTGGCCCAAGGGTACCTGCCGGCCCTGTCTGAGCACATGAGCCCGCGCGGGGTGTGGGCCGTGATCCGTAGTCTGCGCCACGGCGACGAGCCCATCGGTCGCTTCGGCGGCCCGGGCGAAGACCCGGCGACGCGGTACTACACCAACGCCACGGTCGAGAGCCTCGCCAACGAAGGGGCCGCGGTCGAGTGGCTCACGCGGCCGAGCCGCAGCTTCCTGGTGATCGGGAGCGACGTCTTCCCGAGCCTCAACTCGGCGTACCGCAACACGCGGCACATGAACATTCCGATCGCTGACGCGAGCAACTCGAACCTGTTTGTGGGCGTGAGCGACCTTGAGGGCCGCCCCAACCGCAACCCGCTCGAGCCCTTCGTTCGCAGCGAGCGCCCCAACATGCGCCACCCGGCCCGCGAGGCCACCCGGTGGGAAGACACCTTCGAGTACATCGGCTACGACCTCGACTCGCACGGGCTGCCGTATGTGGCCCTCGGGAGCTCGTTCAAGGTCACCTTCAACTTCCACGTCTTGCGCGACCCCGGGCGGCACTGGCAGCTCTTCGTGCACACCGACGGGCCCGGCCCGCGGCTCAACGGCGACCACGAGGGCGTGGGCGGCCGCTACCCGACCAACTACTGGCGCGCGGGTGACTTCGTGCGCGACGAGCTGACCATCAACGTGCCGCTGACCTACCGTCCGGGCGTTTACACGGTGTATCTCGGCTTCTTCGACGGCGGCGACCGGATGCGCCTCGAAGGCGGCGATCACGACCGCGACAATCGTGTGGTGGTGTGTCGGGTCAACGTGCGGTAAGTGAACGGTCAGCTTTGGCTTTTGGGGGATGATGCGATGAGTTCGGCAGGCGACGAGAACGACAAGAAGCACGGCACGCCGGGCGCGCGGGCATCCATCCCACCGGGGGCTCCGGGCGAGCGGGCCTCGGTGCCGCCCGACGGCCAAGAACGCCGGAGCTACGCGCGCTTCGACGTCACCTGGGCGGTCGACTACGCCGACGGCGAGACCTTCTTGTACTCGTACATCACCAACATCAGCGAGATGGGCATCTTCATCGCCTCGAAGGTGCCGCCCCCCTTGGGCCATCGGTTGACCTTGAAGTTCGCGCCGCCGGGCGAAGAGCCGCTCAACCTCGAAGGCGAGGTCGCGTGGATCAACCCCGTGCGCGAAGACGGTGAGAACCTCAACCCCGGCTTCGGGGTGCGCTTTGTGAACCTCGACGCCGAGCACCGTGAGCGCATCGTGGGCCTCGTGCACGCCATCGCGTATCTGCCCGACGAAGAGGGCTGAGCCCTTGGTCGACCGCGCCGCGCTCCTGACGATGACGCCCGGGGCCTTGCGGGGGCTCCTGGCCGAGGGGCACCCCATCGATCCGACGCGGCTCGACAACACGGCGTACCGCGGCATCTCGCTCGGCCTCCCGCGCTGGGTCGAACGCCTCAGCTGGAAGACCTTTCAGAAGACCTTTTACCGCGACCCCTCGACCGGCCACCTCCGCGGGTGGAACGTGCGCGTCGTGCAGCGCGGCCTCGACGCCCCGAGCGCCCCGCGGCTCCGCGCCGGGCGACCCTTCACCTTCGGCCACTACCGCGTGACCGCGCCCGACCCCGCCCGCGCGCCGCGGGGCTTTGACCGGGGCCTGGTGATCGATTACGGCCTCGCGCCGCACCCGCGCTTCGACCTCGGGGCCTTGCTGCGCGACCCGATCGTGGCGCTCGACCCGGGCTCTGTCGACCGGCTCCTCGGCGCCTCGTTTGTGGCCCTCGGCGCCCACCATCTGGCGACGCCGAGCTTCTTCCTCCTCGAACGCGAGGGCCCCATCGGGTTTGTGCCCTGAGCGGCCTCAGCGCGCGAGGGCCCCGGCGTCGGCGCCCGGGTGCACCGTGGTGAGCCCGCGCCGGGTGATGCCCGTGCGGTCTGTGAACACAGCCTGAAGCACGATCGCAGCGGTGAGGAGCACCGCGAGGGCGATGACCGCCAACACCACTCGCTTGCCACCGACCGAGGCGGCCTCAGAACGCTCACGCACCATCGGGCGGGAGGGTGGCGACTTCGTCCGCGCTTGGCAAGGCCCGAGCGCGGGGGCGTGAAGATCACGGCGCCGAGGTCCGCGAAGCGCCAATGGGGTCGGCGGGCATAGGGTTGTCGCCTGGGGGTGATGGGCGGCTCGCGCCCCGCGGGCATTGGGTGCTATGGGTGCCGAATGGGGCTCGTCTGGGCATCAAGATGGCGCAGGCAACGAGGGCATCGCGTGGCACGCATGGGCGCGTGGGGCTTTGGGGTCGTGTGCCTCGTCGGGTGCGGCGAGTCGGTGGGCGCTCCGGCCGCGACGGGTGGGGGCTTTGACGACGTGGCCCGGGTTGACGACGACGCGACGCAGGGGCTCGAAGACCGCCCCACCGCGCCAGGCGATCGAAGCCCGATCGGCGCGGAAGACGCTGACTTCGACGCGGGCGTTGATGCCGCGCGCGACGCAGGCGCAGAGGTCGGCGCCGCGCCCGATGTGCCGCCCCGCGACGGCGGACCCGGCGCAGACTCTGGCCCGCGCGTTGACACCGGCCCGATGCCCCCCGAGCCCGCAGAGCGCACCCTCCGCGTGCTGCATTGGAACATCGCGGGCGGCAAAGAGAACGACTGCCAGCCGGCCCTGATCACCCGCGCGGTGGTGCGCTATGTGCGCGAAAATAATGTTGATTTTGTTGGCTTGAACGAGGTCTGTCCGAGCCAGCACGAGGCCATCGAGAGCGCCCTGCGGTCACTCTGGGGCCTCGGGGCGCGCGAGACCTTCGCGGGATTTGTCGGCGACGGCACCGCGCGGGTGGTCGGCAACGCCGTGTACAGCCGCTTCGGGCTCCAGAACATCACCCGCCTCGAAGTCGGGACGGACCAGTACGGCGCGCGCAATCTGCTCTGCGGGCAGCTTCCCTCGTTGCCGCACCTTCGCATGTGCAGCGTGCATCTGACGCCCGGCGACGCCGCCGCGCGGGTGCAGCTCCGTCGCGTCTTCGACCGCGTCGAACAATGGTGGAGCGAGCGCCGCGACACCGTCATCGTCTCGGGCGACCTCAACCTCACGCCCAACGATGAAGGGCTCAACGACGTGTACGCGGCCGCCGCCAACACGCCCAACAACCCCAACAACCGCGGCGCCTACCGCGAGGTCGACGACGACGACGCCACGCACTGCCGCGGCTACGGCGAGCGCTCGCTGCCCGGCACCGCCGGCGGCCCCTGCATGACCGGCGGCAAGATCGACTTCATCTTCGCGCGCAGCGCACGCATCGTCGACGGCGACTACGCGGGCAACACCTTTGACATCCCCGGCGATTGCACCGGGGTGTGCTCAGACCATCGCGCGGTGTTCGGCCGACTGCGGCTCCGCATCGACCGCGATTGAGGGCGCGGGGCTTAGTGCTCGGCGCGGATCCGGCACCAGGCCCAGTCAGCGTACCAACGGCCCCCGACGTTGTAGAACGTGGTGTAGGGCCCCGAGCGGCGGATCATCGGGAGGCGCACGAAGGCCACCCCCCGCTCGGTGTCGCGCACGGCCATGTCCCACGCGGGCTCGACGGTGTACCGCATGCGGCGCAGGTCTTCGCGGCACTCGGCGATGCTCGCGGGGTCGACCTCGCCCCGCGCGCTCGGCAGCACCGTCGCGAGAAAGTCAGCGTCGCTGCCCGTCCTGAGCATCGCGACCTGCGAGTCGATGGCGTGCTCGGGGGTGCTCAGGTCGACACCGCGCGGGAGCGCCTCAAGCACCGCCGCGTCGGGCAAGCTCGGGGCGCGACAATGGGCGCAGCCCGCGTCTTCGGGCGTACGGGTCGGCGTCGCTGCGTCGCGGGGCGCTTCGACCGGCGCGGCCTCGACCGGAGGGGCCGCAGGGGCCGTCTGGGGGGCGCGCTCGCGCTCGGCGCCGAGGGTCACCACCACCGCGATCACGGCGCCCAAGGCCACCGCGCCGAGCCCTGCGGCGAGGTATCTCGCGTGTCGGTCATCGCTCATGGTCGGCACCCTGTCACAGAACGGCCCTCGATCCACCGAGAGAGCGCACGTTGGGCGCAGGCCGAGGCCTCGGCGCTGCCGCGGTGGCGGTCGCGCATCCGATGCGCCAACGCGCTCTCGGCCGCGCGCCCCGGCACCACGTAGGCCCGCATCGCGCGCCCCTCGTCGATCACCGCCTGGGCGTCACGCAACGCGCTCGCGAGGAAGGGTCGGGCCCCCGGCGCCCCGTGGCAGGCCCCCGACGCGCAGCCCTGCTCACGAAAGAGCGGTGCGATGACCGCGACATAGTCACCCTCGTGGAGCTGCACAAGCGGCGCCTCGGCGAGGGGGCGGCGCAGCACCCAGGCGCGCACCCCGGCGAGCATCGCGAGGGCCGCCGCGGCACCCAGCACCGCGGGCAAGGGCGCCCATCGAGGAGCCTCGACCGGCGTGTCAGCGCGCTTCATCGTGACGCGGTTTTTGCCAAGATGGGGCTTCGCGTCAAGCGTGTCGGCGCGCTTCAAGCGAGAAATCGGGGTTGTGGTGATGCTTGATGGGTTGGTACCTTCGGCGTGAGGCCATGCAAGAGGCACCCATCTTTCATTTCAATGACGAGCGCGCATTCATTGTAGAAGAGGTCGTGGGGCGCATCGCGCGCAACACCCGCGACCCGCTTTTGCTGTTGAATGATGCGGCGTTCCACGAGATCCGTCGGATGGAGCCTCGGCCAGGCAGCGAGGCCGGCGAGCTCAGCCGGTTTCGCGACCTCGCCCGGAGCGTGGGCAAGCTCAGCGAAGACGAGCGGCGGCGCAAGCTTGAGGGCCTGGCGCGGCACTGGGCGACCGACATCGCGGGCAACTTCAACCCGAAGGTGTACGGCGTCTCGACGAGCGTGCTGCCGCGGGCCTTGGCGCTGCTCTTGAGCCCGAAAGACTTCTCTGAGGGCTTTCGCACCGCGGGGCGATTGCAGAAGCACCTCGTGACCCAAGGGCCCCTCGATACGCTGCGGGCGCTCTCGAAGAAGGGCACGCTGGTGTTCGTGCCGACGCACCTCTCGAACCTCGATTCGGTGGTGTTCGGCTTCGCGCTGCATCGCGAGGGCCTCCCCCCGGTGAGCTACGGCGCGGGGAAGAACCTCTTCACCAACCCCTTTCTCTCGTTCTTCATGCAAAACCTGGGGGCCTACCGGGTCGATCGCCGGGTGCGGGCTGAACTTTATAAAGAAGTTCTGAAGACCTATTCGTCGGTGCTGATCGGGCGGGGGTACCACTCGCTGTTCTTCCCCGGGGGCACACGCTCCCGGGCGGGGCTCGTCGAAGAGCGCTTGAAGCTGGGCCTGATGGGCACCGGGGTCGAGGCCTACGTCGACTCGCTCCGCCGCGGGCACGAGCAGCGGGTGTTCTTCGTGCCCGCGACGATCAACTACCTCTTGACCCTCGAAGCCAGCACCCTCATCGCAGATTATCTCGCTGAGGTCGGCCGCAATCGATACATCATTGAAGACGACGAGAGCACCCAGCTTGAGCGCATCGCCACGCTGGTGCGCAAGCTCGTCTTGACCACCGGCAGCGTGGTGATCCGCTTCGCGCAGCCGATCGACCCCTTCGGCAACCGCGTCTTGGCCGACGGCCGCTCGGTCGACCCGCGCGGCCGCGAGGTCGACCCGCGGAGCTACGTCACCCGCCGCGGGCAGCCCGTCCATGATGCGGCCCGCGACGCGCAGTACACCCGCGAGCTCGGCGAGGCCATCTGCGGCGCCTACTCGCGCGAGACGGTGCTCCTCGCGACGCACCTCGTGGCCGGGGCCGCGTTCAAGAAGCTCCAGGCCTCGTACCCGGGCGAAGACCTCTTCAAGCTCTTGCGCCACCGCGACGAGCTCTTCGTGCCGGGCGACGAGCTCGAGCGCCGCATCGCCGACATCACCGATGCCGCCAAGGCGCTCGAAGATCAAGGCAAGATCGTGCTCGCGGCGGGGCTCAGGCAGAGCGCCCCGGGGGCCATCTTGAGCGAGGCCCTCCGCGCGTGGAGCGGCTACCACACCAACGCCGTCTTGGCCCCCTCGGCGGGGGGCTTCATGCTCTCAGACACCAACCTTCTTTTGTATTACCAAAACCGCCTGGCCGCTTCGGGCTTGGGCTTTCACCCGGGGGTTCGTCGATGAGCGCGGCCGAGCGCGTAGGGGTTGTGGGCGGCGGTCGTTGGGGGCTCGCGCTGGCCTGCGCGGCGCACCGCACCGGGGCCCGGGTGACGCTCATGACCCGCCGCGGCGAGCCTGAGGCGCAGCATCGCGGCATCACCGTGGTCGACGCGTTCAAGCCCTTGGCCGAGGGCGCGTCGCTCATCTTGGTGGCGGTGCCGAGCGAGGTGATGCCCGGGGTGGCCCGGAGCCTCGGCGAAGTGGTCGACGGCTCACACTTCCTCGTGCACGGGGTGCGCGGGCTCTCGCACGAGGGGCTCCACACCTTGACCGATGTGCTGCGCGCAGAGACCGCGGCGCGGCGGGTGGGCGCCCTGGCGGGGCCGGTGACCGCCGACGACCTCATCGACGGGCGCCCCGCGGTGATCGCCATGGCGTCGCGCTACCCTGAGGTGAACGAGGCCGTCATCGCGGCCCTCGGCGGCCCGCTCTTGCGCGTCTCGACCACCCAAGACCTCACGGGGCTCGAGTGGGCCAGCGCCCTCGTGGGCTGCCTCGTGATCGCCCTCGGATACGGCCGCGCCCTCAACATCGCGCCGGGGCTCCTCGCGGGGCTCCTCACCCGCGGCATCCACGAGGCGAGCCAGCTCGCGGCGGCGGCGGGCGCAGAAGAGAAGACGTTTTACACCATCGCGGGCATCGGCGACTTGATGGCCGCGATGGGTCAAGACCACCGCCCCGAGGCGCGCCTGGGGGCCGCGCTGGCCCTCGGCGACGGCCTCGACGTCGCGCGGCAGAAGGCGGGTCAGCGCATCGAGGCCATCACCCTCATGCCCAGGGTCGTGGCCTTGGCGAAGCGCGAGCGGGTCGAGGCCCCGGTGTTCGAGACCATCGCCCGGGCCCTCACCGGGAGCATCACCCCGCAAGAGATCCTCTCGGGTTTGATGACCCGACGATAGCCGAGCACGGCGCGCATCTTTAGAATCAATCGCAGCACCCTTCAGTCGAGTACAACATGATTGAACGAATCACATTTGCCACAGAAGACGGGCGTACGGCCTCGGGTGTGTTGGGCGCCCCGGGGGGTGATCAGCCGGCGGGGGCGGTGGTGCTCTTGCAAGAATGGTGGGGCGTCAACGCGCACATCGCGAGCCTCGTCGAGCGCCTCGCCGCGGCGGGCTTCTTGGTGCTCGCGCCCGACCTCTACGAGGGCCGCATCGCCACCGACGCCGCCACCGCGAGCGCGTACATGACCGAGCTCAAATGGCCCCGGGCCTTCGAGATCGTGAAGGGCGCCGCGGCCACCCTCAGGGCGCACCCGCGCTGCAACGGCAAGCTCGGCGTGACGGGGTTCTGCATGGGCGGGGCGGGGGCCCTCCTCGCGGCCGCGACCCTCGCGGGCTTCGACGCCGCGGTGGCGTTCTATGGCGTGCCGCCGGCCGAGCTGACCGACTGGTCGACGGCCGAGACGCCGCCGCTGCAAGCGCACTTCTCGGCGAGCGACCCTTGGGCCCGGGTGAGCCGCGCAGAAGAGATCGGCGCGGCGCTCAAGGCCCGCGGGCGCGGCTTCGAGCTCTTCGTCTACGAGGCCGAGCACGCCTTCGTGAACGACACGCGCCCCGAGGTGTACAGCCCCGCCGACGCGATGCTCGCGTGGTCGCGCATGGTCGGCTTCTTTCATCAGCACCTCCGCTGAGCGGGGCGCTTACTCTTTAAAGAAGTCGGCCGCGTGCCACACCGCGAGGTGCTCGGTGAGCGCCGCGACGACGGTGCCCTCGGGGTTGATCTCTGTGAGCTTGAGCTCGTCCCACGGGGTGCCCCGCCCGCCCTGGCGCGTCTTGGCGTCGATCACGTTGATCGCGTGGTTGTCGAGTGAGAGCCAGTGCGCCCCGAGGCTCGCCTGGGTGCCCCAGCTTTGATAACAGAGCGAGTCGGTCTTTTGAATGAAGTCGAAGCGGTGCGTCTTCGCGTACCAGCTGTCGTAGAGCACCGTATGCTCGTCGCAGAAGCTCACCGCGTGGGCCTGAGGGCCCTTGTCGACCAGCACCTCGAGAGTCTCAAGGTCGAGCACCACCACGCATTTGTTGTCGTCGAGGGTGGCGAAGCGTCGACCGGCCGGGTGAAAGGCCATGGGGTGACTGATGAACACCGGGCCCAAGACGAAGCGCCCGCGCTCGGCCCCGTCGCGCATCTGCCGCACGACCAGGGTGTCGGGGCGGTCGCCCTCGGTCGGCAGCGCCCAATGCACGAGGGTCTCGAGGTCTGGAGAGAGCGCCCACGCGGGCCAGCGCCGCGGCCCCGAGCTGCAGAGGGTGTCGGGCGACCAGACCCGCTCGGCGAACCAAGGCGCTGCGGCGCTGAGGGTGTTGTTGACGAGATCCCAAGAGAGCACCGCGCCCCCCGAGAGCACCATCAAGGCCCTTTGCTGCGCGGCGTCTCCCTGGAGGTGGACGACGGCGCGCCAGCTGTGCGGGCTGCGGGGCGCGTCGAGGGCGGCGGTGAGGCGCACCTCGCCGTGTTCGGTGCCGCGCTGTTCGAGGGTGACCCCGGCGCTGTGCTCGTGCGCGACCAGCACGGTCTTGCCGTCGTGCGCGAGGCTGAAGGCGCCCTTCGAAGAGCTCGCGATCACCCACCGGGGCGGGGTCTGCGTCTGAAACGCGGCGCTCCATTTCTTGAAGGCTGCGGTCGAGAGCGACGCGGCCTTGCAAGCCGCGCTCAGCGACTGCCCGGCGGCGATGCGTTGATTGACCTCGATGACCTTCTGGGTCATCGCCGCGTGTCTCAGTGTCGCCATGTCGGGGCCTACTCTTCTGGCATGAGCGCGTCTCGCTCTGGGTCGAGCGCGGCCCGCGCGAGCTCGAGGGCGCGCGCGTGGAGTCGGCTCGCCCAACTCTTGGTGAGCTTTTGTTGTTTGCCCGCCTCTTCGATGGTCAGGCCGCGCACATAGACCCCCTCAAGGATGCCGCGTTCGCGCTTCGGCAGCGCCCGCATCATCGCGCTGAGCCGCGCCCTGAGCTGCTTGCGCTGAAGGCTCTCGTCGGGGTCTTCGACGCCCTCGGAGGTGACCCCTTCGGCGAGCTCGGCCATGCCGAACGCGAGGGTCGCGTCGTCGAGGAGCCGCGCGAGCGAGGCCGCGGCGTCGGCCACCGCTTCGGGGCTCGCGGGCGCGTGGGTCGGCGCGGCGTCGGCCAGCCGCGACTCGGCGAGGTCGTCGACCGCCGCGAGCGAGGCGGCCCGCGCCCGGGCGTAGGGCGAGGCCGCGGCTTCGCGACGGTAATAGTCGAGCATGGCCCCGCGGATGCGATAGTACGCGAAGCTCGAAAAGCTCGCGTTGCGGCCGGGGTCGTAGCGCCGCGCGGCGTCGAGGAGCCCGTCGTGCCCGGCGGCGGTGAGGTCGTCGATGCGCACGAAGCTCGGCAAACTCTTCAACAGCAGCGCCGCGATCTTGCGAACCTGGGGAAGACCCTGCTGCACCCGGGCGTCGATGCTCATCGCGCCTTCAGAGTCGCTCACGCCGACATCGTCGCGTCATGCGACGGCCCCTGTCAATCGCGCGCCACCACCCCGAGAAGCGAGGCTGCGCGGCCCCGCCCCGTCGCCCTCACCCTTGGGGTCGCCAGGTTCGCCGAATTGAAGATTGTTTTCAAGGGTTTACGGCCGCGATGGGCCTCTCAGCGCATCAGCGTCGGCGCCACCAGCTCGGCCAGCATCGGATACGACTGGTACCCCACCACCCGCTGGACGAGGGCCCCCGCGCGGTTGAACAAATAGGTCGTAGGCACCCGCTCGATCTGCCCCAGCGCCGTCGCCCCGGCGCGCATCTCGGTGCTGGCCAGCGCCAGGGTCGTGCGCTCAAGGTGGAGCACGCTCTGATACGTCTCAAGCAGCGTGCGCAGCGAGCTCGGGTCGCTCTGGTCGCCCACCAGCGCGATCACCGCGAGCTCGTCGGGGTGCTCGCGGGCCAGCCGTTCGAGATGCCGCACCAACGCTTGCGAGTGGACATCATCGACCGAGATGGCCGCCACCACCACGCCGCGCCCTCGCAGCGCCTGAAGCGAGACTTCACGATCGCTCAGCGGCGTGTCAAAGCGAAGATCGACCGGCACGAAGCCGACTGGGGTCTCTGACGAGCGAAGGGCGCTCTGCGAAGAAGACGCCGCGACGGAGGTGGTGGCGTTGCGCGTGCAAGCGAGCGCCACAAAACCCGAGAGGGCGATGATCTCGAAAGATCGTTTCATGGTGTGTCTGTGGCCAAGGCTGCATCAAGAGCGGGCTCGGCGTCTTGTTCAAACTGCGGGGTCGGAGGTGGCGGGCCGTCGGGGCCGAAGACTCCCGAGACGGGGGCGAAATGGCGGCGCGCGGCTTCGGTGCGGGCCTCGCGGGCGAGGGCCTCGGCGACCCTGAGGTCGGGGCGTCGCGGCAAGACCGAGCGGGCCCGCGCGTCTTCGAGCTCGGCCCCCATGGCTTCGGCCCAGGCGAGGCTCTGGGCGATGGCGACCTGGCCCGATTTGATCTCAAGGAGGCGCGTTCGGAGCGCGCCCTCGACGGTGATGAGCGGGCGCCCCGTACGGAGCCACTGGGTGGCGCAGGCGAGGAGCCGCAAGAGGTTGTAGGCGTTCTTGGGCCTGAGCTCGCGGGGGAGGTCGAACTGCGCCGAGGCGGTCTTCGAGAAGCTCACCAGCGCTGCGAAATCGGCCGAGGCGAGGAGCCCCTGGTCGTGCATCGAGCGGCAGAGCTGCTTGAGGTACTGCTTGCACCGGGCGATGGCCTCGGGCTCGGGGAGCGCGAGCGAGGCCTCGCGGGCGAGCCGCGCGGCGGTGGCGTCGAGGGTGAGCGCGGGGTCGTCGCGGAGCCAGCCGGTGGTGAGGGCCCTGTGCTCGGCGAGGCGCGCGTTCTGGGCGAGCTTGCGCGCTTGCGAGAGGGCGTAGCGGCCGAAGGTGCCGTAGATCTCGTCAGAGACGAAGGCGTCGCGGTGCGCGACGAGCTGCGCCCCGAGGGGGTCGCGCACACGCACCTCGGGCACGTACAGCATCTCAAGGGTGTTGGGGTCGGCCCGGAGGAGCTGGTCGATGGCCTTGCGATGCTCCCAGTGCACGCTGCTGCCGTCTTGCGAGAGGAGCGTGTCGGGGGGCGGGGCGAGGCCCGCCGTCCATCGGAAGGGCAAGAGGAAGACGCCCCTGAGGTCGGTGTCAGAGTCTGCGTTGGCGAGGCCCCAGGCGCGCGACCCGACCGTGGCGTCGAGCAGCACCGTCTCGCGCAGGGCCTTCTCAGCGGCCTCACGTTCGAGCGCGAAGCGCACCTGGCCGACCCGCCTCGGCGCGATCTCATCGCGGGCGTAGGCCACCGAGCCCACCCCCACGACCTTGACCAGCACCGTGTCGCCCTCGATCGAGGCCACCCGGCCGACGGCCCCTTGCGGCACGCGGCGCGCCCCGTCGAGGCTCGTGCGCGCGACGAGGCTGCTCACCTCGGTGCCGTTCGGCAACGGAATCGACTGCAAATCAAGCGCTTGGAGTGATCTGATCCGAATCGAGGTCATGGCTCCGCGGTCTCACCCGAGGCTCGGCGCGACGCCCCGAGTGGCATCGCCCGGGCGGAGGGCCCCGGCGAAGATGACCCGCCTCGCGCCCCCGCGCAAAGCCCTCACTGCCCCGACGGGAACAACCCATCGAGACCCTGCCCGATGAGCTGTTCGAGCCGGGCCCTCGCCCGGAGCGCCTCGACCCGCCCGCTCGCGGCCTCGTCGGGGCCGCGGCCTCGCACGGCTTCGAGCCTCGCCAGGAGCTCAATCACCTGGGTTTCGAGCGCGGCGCGGCGTTCGAGCTGCGCGGCCTCGATGCGCGCGAGGGCCACCTCGCTGGGGTCAAACGCCAGCCGATCGAGCGAGAACTGAACCCGCAAATCGAGCACCAGCGCGTCGTCGGCCGACACCCGATCGGCGTTGTTCGGGCTTGTGCTCTGGGTCAAGGTCGCTCCGAGGTTTCGGCCCACCCGCAGCGAGACGCTCGGCAACCACCCCGCGCGCCGCGCACGCTGCGCCATGGGCGCGGTCTGGACCCACCCGGCCCGCGCGAGGGCGAGGGCGGTGACCTCGGCCACCACGCCCCGGCTCAGCCACGAGGGCGGATCGGCGCGCAAGGCCGCGGGCCAGAAGAGCAACGCCGCGAGGGCGACTCCGCGCGGAGGCTTCACGGGCTCGCTCCGCCGCCGAAGGTGAGCGTCACCGTGCCCGACAGGCCCAAGGGCATCGGGTCAGAGGCGCCCTCCGCGGGCATGAGCTCGGTCGTCGCGCGGCGCGTGAGACGGAGCGTGACCCGCGGGAGCAGCGCCAGATACCGCGGCGCCGCGTGCGCCCGCTCAGGCCACCGCGGCTCGAAGGGCAAGACATCGTGCGGGTCGGGGTCGACCGGGGCCGCGAGGGCCACCACAAGGGCGAGGGTCTTCATGGGGCCGCGTTGTCGCTCGGAGGCCCGCCGAGGTTGCGTGGGGCCGCGACGATTGTGCGACGCTGCGTTGGTTGGCTGTGTGAAAAGAGAAAACCGTGGGCTTGTGAGAGGGCTCTGAACAGGCACCGTGTGTGCCGCCGGGCGAGCGCCCGGCCCGCCCTTACTGCGACGACTGCACGCCGCGGGCCCAGGCTGCCGCCCCTCTCGCCCGTCGCCGGCCCGCGTGGGGCGCGGCGGTGTGTCGTGCCGCGCGGCAACCTTCGCGGTGGAAGGGGCGAGGCCTCATGCGCGAGGGAATCGGGCGTTGACGCGGCCCGGGCGTCTGCGCTTCCCTTCTGCGCGCCAATGACCACGTCGTCGCAGATTCGAGGCAGGTTGATTGATGTCTTACGGCGCGACCTCGTGGGCGACGAAACGTACGATCCGGCCGCCGTCGAGGCGCTCGACTATGCGCCCTCGCGTTGGTACCTGACGGGCTTTCTCGCGCCTGCGAGCGGCGCGCGCGAGCTCCGCGAAGACCCCGAGTCGAGCGACACAGACCTCGATGATGGCGCAGCCGAGAGTGACGATGTGACCGAAGCAACAGGCGGCGAGACGCGCTCGGCCGCAAGACGCTTCTTCCCGGCCTCCATCGGGGTGAGCGTGCTCGTTCCGCATGACACGGAGTTTCTTCAGGTCACGGTCTCCTGGGCGGATTATGAGCGCGTGGGCGCGGGGCCCGATGCTGGTGAGGGGGAGCGACACGCGTGGCGGCGGTCTCCGCGCGCCGAGCAGGTGTCTGTCGTCATCGACTCCTCGCTGCGCGCGCTGCAGTCGTTCGCGGTGCCGAGGAGCCGCGGGCTCGTCGTCGAGGTCATCGACCGCGCGCTACCGCGCAATTTGGAGGGTGAAGTCGCAAGCGCCCCCGCGCGGGCGCTCAGCGTCTTCGTGGTCAACCGTCGGAGGGACGAGAGCGACGAGATCGACCTCGATCGGCGCGACACCGTGTACGCGTTTCAGGTGCGCTTGCGGGTGCAGGTCGACACCCACTTCGTCGCCCGCCCCGACCTTCACGGGCGCGACAGCGACGACGCTGACGAGCGCGTCGCTGACCTTCAGTTTCGCGACATCGACGAGTACGCGGTCGGCCACGGCGTTTCGACCCGCGCCGAGCGACGGCCCGGCACCCGCGACTGCTACCTCGTCGAGACCACTTGGATTCCCGAAGCGTCCGTCCCGCGTGTCGACGCGGCGAGCCCCGCGCAGCTCGGCCTCGATCCGCGGAGCCTCGAACTCGACAGCCTCGCCGAGAGCCCGTCGCCCGAAGCGCTCATGGCGAGCCTGCGCCCCCTCGTCGAGGCCTGGCGACAGTGGCTCGCCGCGCGGTCGGCCCCAAACACCGGGCACCCCAAGCGTGACAGCGTCGCGCAGAGCCTCCTCGGCGACGCCCGCGCCGCCGCCGCCCGCGTCGCCCAAGGCATCGAGTGCCTCGCCGACCCTGTGGTCTTTGACTGCTTCCGCGCGATGAACGCCGCCATCGCCCGCGCCATGCGGCAGCGTTCGCCCGACTACGCGCCCGACGCCGCGAGCCCCGGACGCAAGCCCGAGTGGCGGCCCTTTCAGCTCGCCTTCGTGCTCCTCAACCTCACGGCCATGGTCGACCCGCCACACGACGACCGCAACCGGGTCGACCTCCTCTATTTCCCTACGGGGGGCGGCAAAACCGAGGCGTACCTCGGGCTCGCGGCCTTCACCATGCTCCTCCGTCGGCGGCGCAACCCGGGGCTCGCCGGGGCCGGGGTGAGCGTCCTCATGCGCTACACCCTGCGCCTCCTCACCGTCGACCAGCTCGAACGCGCCACCACCCTCGTCTGCGCGCTCGAGCTCTTTCGTCGCACCGACCCCGCCACTTGGGGCCCGTGGCCCTTCGAGATCGGCCTCTGGGTCGGCGACGCCGCCACGCCCAACCACATCGGCGACGCCAAGTCCCCATCTCCCAAGAGCGCCATCGCGCGGGTGAAAGAATTCGCGCTGAGCCACGGCAAGAGCGCGCGCCCCGCGCCGGTCGAGCGCTGCCCGTGGTGCCAGGAGAAGCTCGCCATCACCGGGAGCGGCGACTCGCCCTTCTCGGTCGAGCCCTACGGCGCGCCCACGCGGATGATCTTGCGCTGCGTCCGCAAGGGCAAACAACCGAGCGGCGGCCCGTGCCCGTTCTCTCGCCAAGGCGCGACGCTCGGGCCAGGGGCGCTGCCGATGTGCCTCACCGACCAGGAGGTCTACCGACGCGTCCCGGCCTTTCTCATCGCCACCGTCGACAAGTTTGCCAACCTGCCCTGGGTGGGCCCGAGCGGGGCGCTCCTCGGGAAGGTGACCCACAGCGTCCGCGACGGCTTCGTGCCCGCGAGCGCGAAGACCCCCGTCGGCGACAAGATCGAGCTCCCGCCGCCCGACCTCATCATCCAAGACGAGCTCCATCTCATCTCGGGGCCGCTCGGCACGATGGTGGGGCTCTACGAGGCGGCCTTCGACGCGCTGATGGCATCCAACGGGGTGACGCCCAAGGTGGTCGCCTCCACCGCGACGGTGCGACGCGCCGAGGCCCAGACCCGCGCGCTCTTTTGCCGCGAGCACACGGCGCTCTTTCCGCCGCCGATGCCCGACCGTGACGACCTCTTCTTCGCGCGCACCGTCTGCGACGACGACAGCGCCCGGCGCTACCTCGGCGTGGCCGCGCAGGGCCGCTCGCACAAGGTCGTCATGCTCAAGGTCTACCTCGCCCTCCTCGCCGCCGCCGAGCGCCTGTGGAACGAAAACGGCGGCCCCGTCGCGGGCAACCCCGCCGACCCGTACATGACGCTCCTCGGGTACTTCAGCAGCCTCCGCGAGCTCGGCAACGCCCGCCGCATCGTCGAGGATGAGGTCACCAACCGTCTCCGCGGCTACGCGAGCCGCACGCGAGCCGGGCAGCGACCCGACTTCGCGAGCCGCAGCATCGGCGCCGTGTGCGAGCTCACCTCGCGCGAGAGCATGACCAACATCTCTGCCGCCAAGGCCGCCCTCGCCTCGGCGCACTGGTCGAAGTCGCTCGAGGCCGAGCACCCGCCCGTCGATGTCGCCCTCGCCACCAACATGATCTCCGTGGGCCTCGACATCACCCGCCTCGGGCTCATGGTGGTGACCGGCCAGCCCAAGGCCACCGCCGAGTACATCCAGACCACCAGCCGCGTCGGGCGTGACCCCAAGCGCCCGGGGCTCGTGGTGACGCTCCTCAACATTCATCGCCCCCGCGACCGCTCGCACTACGAGCGCTTCGGCGTCTACCACGCGTCGTTCTACCGCGCCGTCGAGGCCACCTCGGTGACGCCGTTCTCGTCGCGCGCGCTCGATCGCGGCGTCGCGGGGGTCACCGTCGCCCTCGCGCGTCATCTCTTTCCGCAGCTCACCCCCGCCAAGGCCGCGGGCGCTGTCGGGCAGGTCGCGGAGGTCGCAAACCGGGTCGCCGCGGTGCTCGACACGCGCGAGCAGAAGCACCGCCTCGACGAGAGCGAGCCCCACGCCGGAAGGCGCGCCCGCGACCTCATCGACACCTGGGTGAAGCTCGCCAGATCCTTCGTCGGGAAGGGCGATCTTCAGTACGGCCGCGAGCTCGAAGGCGGCACGGCGCAGTCGCTCCTCGGCGACCCGTTGCAGCACCACGAGGCCCCCTTCAACCGCTTCACCGCGCGGCGCTCGCTGCGCGACGTCGAGCCCAAGGCCAACGTCTGGGTCAAAACCCTGGAGTGGGATCACTCCCTCGAACAACCCACCCCTGACGCCGCCGACGAAGGGAGCGAGCCATGAACCCCAAGAAGAAGAAGTCCAACGAGTCGCTCGGCGGTCACCTTCGGATGTCGTCGGCCATGCTTGGGGCGGGCCCCGGGGCGCTCCTCGACCTCCCCAAAGATGCCGTCCTCGTCGCCAGCCTCGAACACTGGGGCAACCCCCTGAAGCCGCAGGCCGACTTCGGGCGCTTCACCGAGATCAGCGACCCGAGGCTCCAGGGGTACGTGCAAAGGGCCCTCGACGCCGACGGCAACGTGCGTTTGTTCCAGGTCGCGCCCGCCGACGAAGACGAGCTCGACACGCAGAAGAACGGCCTGCGCGCGTGGAGCTTCCCCGAGTGGTTTGTCACCCGCGAGGCCACCGACCCGAAGCGCTCGGGCGAGCACCAACGTTCGCGCTACCTCGTGCCGCGACAGCGCCTCAACGCGAAGCGCCGCTACGAGCTCGACGCCGTCGAGGCCAAAGGGAAGCGTCGGCTCCTCGAAGCCGAGGTGGTGCCCGTCCGCTTCGTACGCGCTTGCCCGCAGGGCCACATCGAAGACATCGACTGGAATCGGTACGCGCACCCCGACCGCAAACCGTGCAACGTGCCGGGGGCGCTGCGGCTCGAAGAGCGGGGCACGAGCGGCGACATCGCCGAGGTGTTCGCCCGCTGCGTCGCGTGCGACGCTGAGCAGAGCCTCGTGCGCGCGTCTGACCTCAACTCCGCGGGCGGCTACGGCGCGCTCGGTCGGTGCCGCGGCGTCGAGCTCTGGAAGGGGCGCTCGCGAGGCGGCCCCTGCAACGACGAGCACGGCAAGGCCACGGCCGCGCGGCTCCTCGTGCGGTCTGCCACCAACGCGTGGTTCCCCGCGAGCCTCTCGGCCATCACCGTGCCCACCGCCGAGGCCACCCGCAGCGAGCTCCGCCGCCTCGTCGACACTTTCTGGAACGAAGGCCTCAAGGCCATCTGGCAGCTCGCCGCCGTCGAGCTCATGCGCGGCGGCATCGACAAGATCAGAGACGCCTTTGCCGACTACACCGACGAGGCCCTCTTCGCCGAGGTGATGAAGAAGCGCGCCGACGACGAGGCCGCCGCCGCCAAGGCCGCGAGCAAAAAATCAAACGAGCCCGTCGGCCCCAAGGTGGCCGAGGTCGAAGCCTTCTTCGCCGTCGACAAGCTCGCAGGCGAAGACGCGCCGGGCAGCGAGTTCTACGCCGAGCGCTGGCCCGCGCCGCGACGCTGGACGCCTTCGGGCGGCGCCTTCCTCGACCGCGTGGTCGCTGTGCATCGTCTCCGCGAGGTGCGGGCCCTCACGGGGTTTACCCGCTTCGAGGCCCCGGTGCTCGACCTCGAGGGCGACCTCGACCTCACGATCGGCGTTCGCCCGGCCGCGCTCGCGTCGCACAAACAGTGGGTGCCCGCGGTAGAAAACTTCGGCGAGGGGCTCTTCTTCGCCCTCGACCGAGAGCGCGTCGCCGCGTGGCGAGCCCGACCCGCCGTGCAAGGCCGCGTCGAGGTGCTGCGTCGCGGGTTCGAACTCTGGAAGGACGAGAAGCGCGTGCCCGCGGGGCGCTTCTTCGGCGAAGAGTTCATCCTCCTTCACAGCCTCTCGCACCTCCTCATCACCGCCCTGTCGCTGGAGTGCGGGTATCCGTCGAGCTCGATCCGCGAGCGCATCTACAGCTTCCCCGCCGAGGAGCGATACGGCCTGCTCCTCTACACCTCGTCGCCCGACGCCGAAGGCACCCTCGGCGGCCTCGTCGCCACCGGACGCGAGCTCGAACGTCACCTCGACCGCGCGCTCGAACTCGGACGCCTCTGCTCGAACGACCCCGTCTGCGCCCACCACGCGCCCGACTCCGTCTCGGGCGAGCTCCGCCTCCAAGGGGCGGCCTGCCACGGCTGTCTCCTCATCTCTGAGACCTCCTGCGAGCGCCAGAACACCTGGCTCGATCGCGCGCTCGTGGTGCCCACCGTCCAGGCGTCGGGCGCGGCCTTCTTCGCGGAGTGGCGGTGAGCGAGAGGGCCTTCCCCACGCTGCGCGCGACCGTGCTGCGCGCGCTCGCCAAGGCGGCGTCGAGCGGCCACCTCGACCTCACCGACGCGACCTTCGCGGTGCAAAAGCACCTCCCCGCGCTCGGCACCGCGGGGCAATCCGAGGCCGCCGCGGGCCTCCGCTGGCTCGGCACCGTGGCGCGCGACGCGAAGTCCGCCGCGGCGGTGCTCACCCTCCTCGCCGACGCCCGCGAGGCGCTCGAACGGGCCCGCGAAGACATCGCCCTCGTGTGGACGGGGCCCGACTCCCTCGGCGCCGAAAACCGCGACACCGCCCCGGTGATCGAGGCGATGTTCGCCGGGGCCACCAAGTCGGTTCTGCTCTCGGGATACAACTTCCAGCCAGGGGCGCATTTCGACGCGCTGCGGGCCGCCCTCAGCGCGCACCCGGCGCTCGAGGTCGACGTGTTCGCCCATCTGTTTCGCAAGCCCCGACGCTCAGAGGCCGAGTCGGTCGCGGCGCATCGCGCGATGCTTCATGCGGCCTTCGGCGCCGAAATCGTCCCGCGGCTCCGGGTGTGGCAGCCCGCCCACGCGCTCGCGCAGAAGGCCTCGTTCAGCCTCCACGCCAAGGTGGTGGTGGTCGACCGCCGACAGGTGCTCGTGACGAGCGCCAACTTCAGCTTCTCTGCGCAAGAGACCAACATCGAGCTCGGGCTCCAGCTCGACGACCGCGCCCTCGCCAACCGCATCCACGATCAGTTTCTGGGCCTCTGCAAGCACCATCACATGGTGCGCTTCGCCTGACCGCGCCGGGCGGGGCTTTGTTACCCTCTGCGCCCCGCCATGAAGCCACCGACGACTGACCTCCTGCGACTCCACCGCGCTTGGATCGGCCTCCTTCAGCCTGACGGAATTGTCGTCTCCGCCGCCGCCCTCGCCGACGCCGACCTCGTGCCGCCGCCCGTCACCGCCGCCACCCGCGAGCGGCTCGCGCACCTCCTCGCCGCGCACCTGACGCCCCGCGCGCGCCTCGCCGCCCTCGCCGCCGAGCTCCTCGACCACGACCCCGGGTGGCTCCGTGACGCGCCCGCGCTCCTCGCGCGCTTCGCCCGCGCCCTGCCCGAGTTCGACCAGACCCTCCGCCCCGACGCCGTGCTCGTCGACCCCGCCGACGAAGACGCCCCGGACGAAGCCGCGAAGCCCGTCGCCCTCGTCGCGTTTGCGCCCGTCGGGCACGACCTCGACGCGCCGCTCCCGCCCGAGCGCTCTCGCTGGCGGGCCTCGCCCACGGCCCTCGCCGAGCGGCTCCTCCGCGAGACCGGCGTCGCCCTCGGGCTGGTCTTCAACGGCGACACCCTCCGCATCGTCTACGCCCCCGCCGGCGAAGGCACCGGCACGCTCACCTTCCCCCTCGACCTCTGCGCCACCCCCGACGGCGCCCCCGCGCTCGCCGCCCTGATGCTCGTCCTCGGGCGCGACCGCCTCTTCGACGTCAGCTCGCCCGAGACCGGGCCCGACCGCCGCCACCTCGCGCGGCTCCTCAACGAATCACGGCGCTACCAGAACAACGTCTCGACCGCCCTCGCCGAGCAAGTGCTCGACGGGCTCTGGGCGCTCCTCCGGGGCTTCGAGATGGCCCACCGCGCCACCCGCGAGCGGCTCCTCCACGAGTGGGTCACGGGGGCCCGGGGCGAGCTCTACGGCGGCCTCCTCACCGTGCTCCTCCGGCTCATCTTTCTCCTCTACGCCGAAGACCGCGACCAGCTCCCGGGCGAGGCCGAGTACACCCGCGCGTATGGCGTCCGTGACCTCTTCGAGCGCCTCCGCGACGACGCCGGGCGCCACCCCGACACCATGGAGCTGCGCTTCGGCGCCTGGGCCCGGCTCCTCGCGACCTTTCGGCTGATCCACGACGGCGGCGGCGCGGGCCGGGTGCGCCTCCCTTCGCGCGCGGGCGGCCTCTTCGACCCCAACCTCTATCCCTTCCTCGAAGGCCGCCCGCACCGTGCCCTGCGACAGACGGGCGAGGTGATCGACGCCCCCGAGGTGCCCGACGCGACGGTGCTCTCGGTGCTCTCGGGCCTCCTCCGGGTCGACCGCGAAGACCTCTCGTACAAGACCCTCGGCGTCGAAGAGCTCGGCTCGGTCTACGAGTCCATGATGGGCTTCACCGTCGAAGTCACCGACGGACGCGCGCTCGCCCTCAAGCCCGACGACGTGGTGGTGAGCCTCGACGCCCTCGTCGCCGTCAAGCCCAGCGAGCGCGAGAAGTGGCTGAAGGAGCGCGCCGGGGCCGACCTCCCGGCCAAGATGAAAGAGGCTGTCGCGAAAGCCACGAGCGTCGAGGCCCTCGCCGACGCGCTCCGGGCGAAGACCTCGCGACGCACCCCCGAGGTCTTGCCCGCCGGGAGCCTCGTGCTTCAGCCCACCGCCGAGCGCCGACGCTCGGGCTCGCACTACACGCCCCGCGCGCTCACCGAGCCCATCGTGAAGCGCACCCTCGACCCGGTGCTCGACGCCCTCGGCCCGCAGCCCTCGCACGCGCAGCTCCTCGCCCTCAAGGTGTGCGACCCGGCGATGGGGTCGGGGGCCTTCCTCGTGGCCGCCTGCCGCTACCTCGGCGACCGCCTCTACGACGCCTGGCAGCGCAAGGGCGACGGGGGCGAAGACGGGCGCCCCGAGGTGCTCCGCGCGGTGTCACCGGGCGACGACGAGCGGGTGGTGGCGCGACGGCTCGTGGCGCAGCACTGCCTCTACGGGGTGGACAAAAACCCGTTCGCGGTCGACCTCGCGCGGCTCTCGCTGTGGTTGGAGACGCTCGCCCGCGAGCACCCGTTTACGTTCCTCGATCATTGTTTGCGGGAGGGGGACTCGCTGGTGGGGGTCACCGTCGCGCAGATGCGGCGGGCGTCGCTCACCGAGCTACCGAAGGGGAAGGGCGGGGCCGAGCTGGGGATCATCGACAAGTCCATCCGCGACGGGCTCGCCAAGGCGCAGGCCGACCGGGCGGCGATTCGGGCGCTCGCGTTGAGTGATGACACCGGGGAGAAGCGTCGGTTGCTCGATGAAGCCAACGCGGCGGTGGGCTTTGCGCGGCGGCTCGGCGATGCGCTGGTGGCGACCTTCTTCGCGGAGTCGTCAGCGGGCGGGCGGAAGAAGGCGGCGGCGCGCTTTCGCGGCGATGTGCTGGCGGCGGTCAGCCCCGATTTGCTGGCGAAGGTGGTGGAGGCGGCGGGGCAGGGGTTGGGGCTCAAGCCCTTTCACTGGGAGGTGGAGTTTCCCGAGGTGTTCGGCCGCGAGAACCCCGGGTTCGATGCCATCGTGGGGAATCCGCCGTTTCTGGGAGGAAAGCGGATTAGTACGAACTTCGGTGATGCGTACCTCGATTGCCTTGTTAGCTGTTATGAAAATTCATTTGGCAGCGCAGATCTATCAGCATATTTCTTTCGTAGGTCTTTTGATCTATTAAGTCATCGCGGTACTTTTGGGCTGGTTGCTACAAATACGATTGCGCAAGGAGACACGCGTGGTACCGGCTTGCGATGGATCTGTATGCATGGCGGGGCAATCTACGACGCAACGCCACGTTATAAATGGCCTGGACTTGCCGCCGTGATTGTGAGCGTCGTTCATGTTGCCAAGGGGCGCGTTGATCTTCCGTGTCAACTGGATGGTCGCCGCACCGATGCAATCAGCGCATTCCTGCGAGCGGGCACCGAGCATGATGATCCCATCCAACTTTCCAATAACGCCGGTCGATCATTCATTGGTAGCTACATCCTTGGGATGGGGTTCACTTTCGATGACGGCGTCGAGGCCGCGACGTCGTTGTCGACGATGCATACACTCATCAAGCATGACCATCGGAACAAGGAACGAATCTTCCCTTATCTCGGCGGGGAAGAGCTCAACAGCAGCGCAACCCAGCATCCGCATCGCTACGTCATAAATTTTGGTCAGTTGAGTGAAACTGAGGCTCGGTCTTGGCCTGACTTGATGAGCATTGTCGAGGCCAAGGTGAAACCCGAGCGGGAGCGGAATAGTCGGGATAGTTACCGGAAGTATTGGTGGCAATATGCAGAGAAGCGAGTGGAGCTTTGGAAGGCCCTTGATGGTCTGGGTCGGTGTCTCGCCATTGCACGGGTCACCTCCCACTGCGGCTTTGTTTGGCAACCTATGAATCTCGTCTTCAGCGATCAAGTCGTGGTTTTCGCTGTCGACAAAGACGCCTTCTTCACGGTGATGCAGTCCCGTGTCCACGAGGTCTGGGCGCGCTTCTTCGCCTCCTCCCTGGAAGACCGACTGCGCTACACCCCCTCCGACTGCTTCGAGACCTTCCCCTTCCCCGACGGCTGGGAGACCAACCCCGAACTCGACGCCCTGGGCGCCCGCTACCACGCCGACCGCGCGGCCTGGATGGTCGCCAACAACCTCGGGCTCACGAAATTCTACAACGCCTTCCACGACCCCGAGTGTGACGACCCGGGCGTCGTCGCCCTGCGCGACCTCCACGCCGACATGGACCGCGCCGTCCTCCGGGCCTACGGCTGGGGCGACCTGGCCGACGCGCTCACCACGGCCTTCGTCCTCGACCACGACGACGGCGCCGCCGAGGGAGACGCCCCCGCGAGGCCCACGGCGAAGAAGCGCCCCTGGCGGCTCCGCTGGCCCGAGGCCACCCGCGACGAGGTGCTCGGTCGGCTCCTCGCGCTCAACGCGGCGCGCGCGGCGGCGGGGCGGTAGGGGCTGACGGGGCGTGAGACCGCGCCCGAGGGCGCTTACGGCGGTTCTTGTCCGCTTGAAGACGCGACAGTCGGAATCTGCGCGTCTGAGGGCTCGACCGGAGGCGGAGCGGACAGAGAGGGCGCAGCGGCAACCAACAGCGTGGGCGAGGCAAGGGGAGGCCAACGAGAGAAGCGATGTGCGCCCCGGGTCGTCGCCGCCACCAAACGACGACCCTCTGGCTCGATCTCCGCATAGTCAGCGGGGCGGGCCTGCGCGCCCGATGCCATGGCCACCTCTTCGGCACGGAATCGCGTGCAGTCCTTCTCCGCCTTGATCTTCTTGGCGTGGTTCGTGAGGGCCTGTCGCTCTTTGGGGTCAGTCGCAAGTCCCGCTTGCTTCTCGAGTTCGTCTACCACTCTTTGTTGAGCATCGGCGTCTTCCGCCCGGCGTACCTCGTCCCTCCCGGTGGTCCACGATGCATCATTTAAGAGATTGACCCCTGCCGCTCGAAACAAGAGCATGAGGAAGGTCGCACAGCTCACCCCGCTCGACTTCCCTGCGATGAACTTTCCTTGCCCGTCGAATCGGCCGTCCTTGAGCGCGAACGCGTAGGGCAGCTCACGGGCTGCAAGTTGATTCGCGACGAGCGCGGCGCGGGCGCCCAGGTCGTAGCGCTCATCCGGGTCAAGCTCATTGGCGACCCACCACACCTGCCCGGGCGCTTCGCTCAAGAACGCTGCCAGGTCAACGTGACTGGTGTTGTAGTGCCAGCGCTGCTCGATCACGCGATCGGTCTTCGAGGGCTCGTCTTTGTAACAGAGACCTACATGCGTGCCGACAATCGACCAGTGCGCGAGGACACAAACGGCAGGGCGCAACGCGTTGGAGGGAGCCATGCTCACCGCATCCGGGCAGCCAGCTTCGCCACGCGGGCCGCATCATACCCCTCAAACGAGGGTAGGACCTCAAGGAGCCGAGTGACGTAGCGACGCCTCGCCGGATCGACCAGCGCGCCGTAGTGCTGACTGAGCGTGCCCAAAGAAGTGGCAACCTGGGGGGGCAAGGTCTTGACGTCGATCGCATCAAAGACGGCCCGCGCCTGATCAGCCTGGCTCCCCATGAGTTGCGCTTCGATGTAACCGACCAGCTGCACCGTCGCCTCTTGGAAACTGCCGGATTTCGCCTTGGCGATCGCGGCATCGATCACACGCTCGAGGTCACGACGGAGCGTCTCTTCAGCCGCCCTCTGCGCGGTCGTGACATAGGCGGGAATCGGCTGAGCCGGGCTCAAGGGCTGCCACAAGGGATGCACCTGCGGAAGGTCGTTGAGGCAGAGCGGCAACGCACCGCATGCGGGCAGCGTCGTCGAGTCGCTACCGACAGCGCCGAACCCATGACCCAAGAGGTTCATCTTCAGGTCATGGTCTAGGAAGCCCATGTTGCTAAGGTGGTGAATCGTAATCTCGCCGGGCGTTTGAAAATGCTGCGAGGCCAGCTCAACCCTCGTTCGCGCTTCAATGAGATTGCTCGGCGGATCCTGACCCTTGAAGAGCGCGATCAGGCCTTCTTTTGGCAGGAGGAGCTCAGCCGCAAATCCCCGAGCGCGCGCTTCACGAAGCGCATAAGGGCCCCTCGCCCGGCCCTCGCCCCGGTCATCAAGGGCGATCTGGACGCGCCCGGGCGTGCTCGGATCGAAGAGGATGTGGCAGAGCTCGTGGGCGAGGTAGACGCGCGCGAGCCACGGATTCTGCTGACGACTGATGTCATTCGCGGCGAGGAGGACAGCCGCGCAAGCGCGGTTGGCATCGAGGGCGGCCGCGGCGCGAAGGCTGGGTGATTGGAGCGAGTCAACAAGTACAGGGATTCCGAAGCGCTCTTCCAGGATGAGACGAAGATCGCCCAAAGGGGCCTCGGGCAGTCCGAGCGACGCCCTGACCTTCCGTGCAAGCGCGTGCCCCTGGCGGGCCGCGTCAGCGCTGAGCGGCCCGCTCTCGGCGACCGCTGTAAAGGCCCGTCGTCGAAGCCCTGCGGCCTGAACGTCCGGAGAGAACGCTGCAAAGAGCCGAGCGGCACGCATCGCTCGCTCCAGCGGAACGAGGTCTTCAATGTCGAAGCTCTGCGCTTCGCTCTGGAACAGGAAGACCGTCGTCAACGGATCGCCGTTGAGCTTCACGAGCGCGCCATCGAAGTCCTCTGCTGCGAGGCCATATTGCCTGGCGAGCGCCGCGACCCACTCGACACGCCCACCGCCGCTCTCGACAGCGCTGACTTGCTCGACCGACAACTCACTGAGGTTCGCACACTCGCTCAGCGAGAGGCCGCGGAGCTGTCGAAGCGAGGCGATGGCAGTCCCGGTTGCCTTCGAGGGTTCCACCCGCTGACGCGTAGGCGTTGGACAGGGCGAAGTCAATCCGATCCAACCGGGGGTCTGAGCTCCCGGCGCGCTCCACGCCGACCCTCGTCCGCGGTTGGCGTTCGACCTCCCCGATCGCTCAGGCGTGGCTTTACCCAAGACTGAGTCGGGGCTCAGCCGATCGCCGACTTCACCCCCTGTGAGGCGCCCCCACCCTCGCGGCCGTTTCGCCGGTTGCGCCGCGGGGGTGCAGATCGCCCGGTGCTGCGCTTGCCTCGCCCCCATCGGCCGTGATGCGATGCTGCGAAGGAGGCACCCATGACTGACGTGACGATCTCTCCGGCCCAGTACATCCACGCGCCGCTGATCAACAGCCGCAGCGGCATCGCCCTGGCGATGTCACTTCTCGCCGCCAGGCCCAAGAACGCCGGCCCCGGCGTCGACGGGGCGGCCCGCGAAATGCGGCAGGCGATGGAGGCGCTAGAGGCCGTCTTCCTCGCCGAGAAGTCAGCGCCCGCGGCAGACAACCGCCCGCTCGACAACCGATGCGACGTCGTGTGGCGCGCGGCCACGACGCGGCTCGACGGCTGGGCCTTGCTCGACCCCGAGCGCTTCGCCGAGTCTGCGTCTGCGCGCCGCCTGAAAGATGCCCTTGAGCTCAACAGCCTCGCGTGGCTCTCCATTCGGTACGACCAGCAATGGGCCGAGGCCAACCGCCGCATCAAGTACGCCGACGAGCACGGGCTCGTGGCCGAGCTCGATCGGCTCGCGGGGGCCGCGTTCTGGGCAGAGATCGTCGAGGCCCACAAGGCCTACGGCGAGGCGCTGGGCATCACCGTCAAGCGCCCCGATGCGCCGCAAAACATCGCGGTGGCCGCGCCCCTCGCCGCGTTGGCGCAGGCCATCGCAGACTATGCGCTGCAGCTCGTGGCCCTGAAGGCGACGAAAGACGCAGCCCTACGGGCGGCCCTCCCGGCGGCGCTCCGGCCCATCGATGAGCATCGCGCCCGCAACGCCCGTACGGCGGCGCCCGCAGAGACCCCCGCCGAGCCCGCCAAGCCCGAGGCGCCGACCGTCTGAGCCGGGCAGACCCCCCCTCAGCTCCCCCCTCAGCTCCCCCCCTCCGCTCCCCCCTCAGCTCCCCAAACCTGTGGTTTGTCCGCGGATTTTAGTTGACACGTCGGCATGAGAGGGCATCGCGCACCTGGCGTGACCTCACCCCCTGAGGGGCGCACGGCCCTCGCGCCCCCTCTCCCTATCAGGAGAGGGGCAAAAGGCGACAGGTGCATCTTGATTCTTCATTATTGTTGTCACGATCTGCTGTGTTAGCGGTCTTATTGTTTTGTTTTAGGGTTGAGTTTGTCTAAATTTGCCCCTCTCCTGACAGGGAGAGGGGGCGCGAGGGCCGGGCATCCCCCAGGGGGTGAGGTCACGCCAGACGCGGGGCTGGGTATCCCCCAGGGGGTGAGGTCACGCCAGACGCGGGGCCGTACGCCCCCCCAGGGGTGGGGTCACGCCAGACGCGGGGCCGGGTATCCCCCAGGGGGTGAGGTCACGCCAGACGCGGGGCCGTACGCCCCCCCAGGGGTGGGGTCACGCCAGACGCGGGGCCGTACGCCCCCAGGGGGTGAGGTCACGCCAGACGCGGGGCCGTACGCCCCCCCAGGGGTGGGGTCACGCCGTGCGCCGATCGGCTCGCATGCTCGCAAACTCAAAGAAATTCCGCGGGTAAACCTCAGCTCCCCAAACAAGACCAGGGCGCGGCGCTCGAACCCTCCAGCCCTCCCAAGTTGAGAAAGTTCTCACAATGCGAGGGGCGGAGGGCTCTCTTCTTGAGAAAGTTCTCATGATGTGAGGGGTGGGGGGTTCTTCTGACGCCTCTCGGTCTCGTTTCGCGAGGGGTGGGGGGGTGTTGGCGAGGCTGCCCGGAGAGGCCGCGGCGCAGCCCCCTGCGCCTGTGGTAACCAAACACCCGCGATGATTCCTTCGGTGGGTTCGTTGGTTCGGGTGCGGGCGCGGCGGCATGTGGTCGAGGCCGTCGATGCGCCCTCGGGGGGGTGGGCGGGCGAGCAGCATCGGGTGGCGCTCTCGTGCATCGAAGACGACGCCGCGGGCGAAGCTTCGGTGATCTACTGGGAGTCTGAGCCCGACGCGAAGGTCATCTCGGTCAAGACGGCCCTCTCGTCGACGCACCTCGACCCGCCCGACCGCTTCGCGGCCTGGTACCACACCCTCCGCTGGCAGGGCCTCTCGGTGGTCGACAGGAGCCGGTTTCAGGCGCCCTACCGCGCGGGCATCTCGGTCGAGGCCTACCAGTTCGAGCCGCTCGTGCGGGCGCTGCGTCAGCCGCGGGTCAACCTCTTCATCGCCGACGATGTGGGCCTCGGCAAGACCATCGAGGCGGGGCTCATCGTGCGCGAGCTCTTGTTGCGTCAGCGCCTCCGTCGCGTGGTGGTGGCCGCCCCGGCGGGGGTGGTGTCGCAGTGGCGCGACGAGCTCGACCAGCGCTTCGGCCTGCCCTTCGTGATCGTCGACCGAGAGTATCTCCGGGCGCGCCGTCGCGAGCGCGGGTGGCGCTTCAACCCCTGGGAGGCGCACGCGCGCTTCATCGTCTCGCACGCCCTCTTGCGCGACCCGCACTACACCCAGAGCCTCACCGAGCTCTTGCAGCGAGACCGGGCCGGGTCGCTCCTGGTGCTCGACGAGGCGCACCACGCGGCGCCGAGCTCGGGCGGGCGCATCGCGGTCGATTCACACTTCACCCGCACGCTCCGCAAGCTCGCGCCGCTGTTCGAACACCGCGTCTTTCTCTCGGCGACGCCGCACAACGGTCACTCGAACAGCTTCTCGGCCCTGATGGATCTGCTCGACCCGACGCGCTTCGTGCGCGGGCTCCCGGTGGAGCCGCGGCTCCGCGACGAGGTGATGGTGCGTCGCCTCAAGAGCGAGCTTCGGGGCCTCGGGGTTGAGTTTCCGCAGCGCAAGATCGTTCGGGTCGAGCTGACGGGGCTCGCGGCCGACGACCCTGATCTGCGGCTTCCGCTTCTCTTGGATCGGTACATCGAGCTTCGCGAGCAGGGGGGCGCGTCGCTCTCTCGGCGCGACCGGCAGACGCTCTCGCTCACCCTCGGAAACCTCAAGAAGCGCCTCGCCTCGTCGATCTACGCCTTCGACCGGACGCTCGCCGCGCACCGCCGCGGCCTCGAAGCGAAGGGCCTCGCGGCGGTCGAGGGCGTCGACGAAGACGCCATGAGCCCTCCCGGGAGCGACGACGAGCGCGCCGCCCTGCCGCCCGACCAGCTCGAGCTCTCGCTCGGCGAAGCCGTGGCGGCGGCCTCTGCGCGCTTCGCGGCCGCGGCGATGGGCTACGACGCGGTGGCCCTCCTCGACGAGCTCACGGCCCTCGCGTCGGCGAACCGCAGCCGCCCCGACGCGCGCATCGCGCGGCTCGTCGCGTGGATCAGGCAGGCGTGCCTCGACCCCGCGGGCCGCCGTTGGGGCCCCAAGCGGGTGATCGTGTTCACCGAGTACATCGACACCCAGCGGTACATCGTGTCGCAGCTCGAGCGCGCCTTCGCCCAGACCGACCTCGACCGGCGCATCGCGACCCTCGACGGCCAGCCGCAACACGCCGACCAGAAAGACGACGTGAAGGCCCGGTTCAACACCGACCCCGCCCAGGAGCGCCTGCGCATTCTGGTGTGCACCGATGCGGCGCGCGAGGGCATCAACCTCCACGCCCACTGCGCCGACCTGTTTCACTACGACCTCCCATGGAATCCCTCTCGTCTCGAACAGCGCAACGGCCGCATCGACCGCAAGGGCCAACCCTCGCCCGAGGTGCGCTGTCACTATTTCGCCTGGCCCCAGCGGGTCGACGACGTGGTCTTGACGGCCCTCGTCGAGAAGACCGAGACCATCCGTAAAGAGCTCGGCTCGCTCGGCGAGGTGATCGCCTTTCGCATCGAGCGCGCGCTCCGCCGCCCGGTGACGGCCCGGAACGCCGCCGAGGTGGCCCAGCAGATTCGCTTCGACTTCGCGGGCGCGCCCGACGACGAGGGCGCCGACGCGCCGAGCCTTCAGGCGAAACGGCGGGTGACCCAGGCCGAGCTCGGCGACGCGCCCGACGAGGCCGCCATCCGGCGCGCCAAGGAGCGCAACGATCAGCTCCGCGATCAGGCCGAGCGGGCGATGGGGTTCAGCGAGCGGGCCTTTCGTCACGCCCTCAACGCGGCGCTGGCGCTGCTCGGCGCGCCGCCCTTGGTGCGAGACGCCGACGACGGGGCGTTGTGGCACTTTCCGCCCCTCGACGGGAGCCCCGCCACGGCCGCGGCCCACAAGGCGCTCGGGGTAGGGCGCGGCCAGCTCGATCGCTCGTGGGCAGAGACCCTCGACACCCTGCGATACCCCCCGGGCCGCGAGCCGGGCTTCGACGAGGGGCGCTACGAGCTCCGCGACCGTTGGGCCTGGCGGCGCCACAGTCGGCTCCGTCCGGTGCGGTTTCGCGCGAGCGCGACCCGCGACGAGGCGTCGGTTCACCTGCACCTTGAGCACCGCGTGGCGCAGCGGCTTTTGGGTCAGTTCGGGGCCCAGGGCTTCGCCCGCGACCAGCTCGCGCGGGTGACGGTGCTCGCCACCGAGCTCGGCCGCGAGTACGTGGTGCTGCTCGGTCGGCTCACGATCTTTGGCACCCGGGGGCAGCGGCTCCACGACGAGCTCGTGTCGGTCGGGGCGGCGTGGCCGGGGCCCGTACCCGACACGGGCGAACGCCCGACCCCGCTGGCAGTCACAGAGGCCGGCGTCTGGACCGAGCGCCTCCAGGGAGCCCTCGCCGACGCCGACGGAGACTTCGTCGCGAGCGACTTCGTGCGGGCTCAGTTTCTGAAATCGGTTGCGAGCGACGCGGCGGCGCTCGAGCCCTCGCTCCGACGGCTGGCGACGACCAAGAGCGAAGTGCTTCGCACGAGCCTCGCGCGCGAGGGCCACGAACAAGCCGAGGCGCTCACTGCGCTCTTGACGGCCCAGCGCGATCGCCTCGCGGCGCAGCGGCTGGCCACGGCGACCGGCGACGCCTCACAGCCGACGCTCCCGCTCGATCGCCTCTCAGACGACGAGCGCTCGACCTTGCAGGCCAACCTTCGGTATTGGGCTGAGCGCATGCAGTCGATCGACCGCGAGCTCGCCCACGAGCCCGGGGCGGTGCGCGCGAGCTACGAGCCCCTCTTGCCGCACTTCGAGCTCGTGGGGCTGGTGTACCTCACCCGTCACTGAGCCGCCTCGGATCGCCGCCGTGTTCGGGCAAGTGGGGCGAGCACAGGGCCTGCCCCTACGGCGACGCCCAGACGACGATGTGCCGGTGGTAGGGGCAGCCTTGTGCCTGCCCGACGTCGCGGATCATCGCCCGACGCCGCGGATCGTCGCCCGACGCCGCGGATCGTCGCCCGACGTCGCGGATCGTCGCCCGACGGCGTTTTCGATGGATCGTCACCGTGTTCGGGCAGGCACAAGGCCTGCCCCTACGGCGACGCCCAGACGACGATGTGCCGGTGGTAGGGGCAGGCCTTGTGCCTGCCCGACGTCGCGGATCGTCGCCCTGGTCGTCGCCCGACGGCGTTTTCGATGGATTGCGGGCGTGTTCGGGCAGGCACAAGGCCTGCCCCCTACTGCGACGACTGCACGCCGCGGGCCCAGGCTGCCGCGTAAAACGCAAAAATCTTCGGGTCGGCCGCCGTGTCACCCGCGGCGCTGTCTCCGAGGGCGCCCGCGGCGCTGCGGGGCGCGGTCACGCGCTCACCCGGGCCCGGGGTCGGAGGCAAGCTGAGCGGCCTCGGCGTCGCCACCGGGGTCGCCTGGGCCAGCGGGACGAAGCGCCCGTCGGCGCGGCGGAGGCCCACCGCGAGGTGATGCAACGCCCCGGGGCTGAGCCCTTCGAGGGTGCAGTGCCCCGCGGGCTCGATCGCCTCGCAGGCGGCCGCGTCGCGGGTGATCTCGGTGGCCCCGACGGCGAGCGAGACGCGCTCGAGCGCCAAGGGGGCGTCGAGGGGGGCGCCCACGGCGGCGAGCGCCTCGGCGGCGACGGCCCAGCGCACCGCGAGCCGGGTGGGGTCGATGGGGACGCACTCTAGCTCCGTCGCCTCGGCCCAAGCGCGCGGCGGCGCGGCGGGGGCCGGGTCGCCGTCGAGGGCGCGCAACCCGCGCAGCGCCTCGGGGTCGTCGGGGTGCTGCGCGAGCACCGCGCGAAACACCGCGGCGGCCTCGGCGGCGCGGCCCTGCTGCAAGAGGATGTGACCCATGATGGCCGTGGCGAACTCGGCCGGGAGGCTCTGTTCTTCGCCATCTTCGTCTCGAAAAATAGGGGGCGAGGCGGGATCTTCGCGCATGGTCTACGGGGCTCTCACCGACGAGAGTGCCAAGCGAGCGGCCTCGGCGTCGAGGGCGATCTGCCGCTTGAGCGATTCGAGCCCGTCGAAGCGGATCTCGTCGCGGAGGCGCTTCACAAACTCGACCCTCAGGGTGCTGCCGTAGAGGTCGCCCGAGAAGTCGAAGAGGTGCGCCTCGATCGAGCGCCCGGCGCGCAAGGTCGGCCGCGTGCCGAGGTTCAGCACCCCGTCGTGCCAATGGGCAGGAGCCTCTCCCGGCGCGAGCACCGCGGCGCGCACCGCGTACACGCCGTCTCGGGGCAACGCTTCGGTCTGGGTCAGAAGGTTCGCCGTCGGGAAGCCCAGGGTGCGCCCGCGCTGAAAGCCGCGAACCACCAGCCCGTCGAGGTCGTAGCGCCGCCCGAGGAGCCGCTCGGCCGAGGCGAGATCGCCCTCGCCGAGGGCCCTGCGCACCCGCGACGACGAGAGCGGCACCCCGTCGTCGTCGGTGATGGCCTCGACCACATGCCCGCGGTACCCCCGCGCGGCGCCCAGCGACGCGAGGCTCTCGGCGGTGCCCTCGCGGTTGCGCCCGAAGCGAAAATCGTAGCCCACGAAGACCTCCCGGGCCCGCAGCCCGAGCACCACCTGATCGACGAATTCCTCAGGCGTCTGCGCCGCGAACGAGAGGTCGAAGCGCTGCACCACCACCGCGTCGAGGCCCGTCGTGGCGAGCAGCTCTAGCTTACGGTCGACGCCCATGAGGAGCGACGAGGCCCGCTCGGGCGCGAGCACCCGGGTCGGGTGCGGGTCAAAGGTGAGGGCCACCGCGTCTCCGCCGAGGGCGCGGGCCGCGTCGATGCACTGTTGAAGAAGGGCGCGATGGCCCCGATGAACGCCGTCAAAATTCCCGATCGCCAGGGCCCCGGGTCGCAACCGCCGGGCCGCGCGATGGTCGTGCGCGATGAACATAGCGCCGCGAAGGTAGTGCCGCGCCCCTGCGACGCAAAGGGTTTCACGTCGCTTCGCGGCGCGCCCCCTCAGGCCCGTAGCGACACCAGGATGGCGCCGCGCCCGCCGAGGTTCTCGGGCGCCGTCGCGAAGGCGTCGACTTCGAGGGCCGCGGGCGCCTCGCAGAGCGCCTTGACCACCGCGTCGCAGAGCACCGAGGCCCCGTCGGGGGAGCGCCGCCCCCACCCGTGAATGATCGCCACGCAGCGCAGCTTTCGCGCGCGCCGCGACCGCACGAACTCGACCACCTTGAGGGCGGCCTCGTGCGGTTCGAGCCCGTGCAGGTCGAGGCTCTCGCTCGGCGACGCGAAGCGGTCGAGCACCTCGAGGGCGAACTCGTGACCGCGCCGCCAGCCTTGCACCGCGCCGTCGCCGAGCCACCGGTGCTCAAGCTTGGGGCCGCCCTCGGCCGCGGCGCGACGGAGCTTCTGTGACACCGCCGCAGGCCGCGCGCTCTTCTCGTCGCGCGCCCCCGGGGTGACCCGCTCGGTCTTGACGTCGAGGGGTACGACCCCCGACATGGCCGCGCGAAACAGCTCTTCGTCGAGGTTGGGGCGCCACACATCGCTCGGCCCGCGCGCGTGGGCCCGTGGCGGCAGCGCGACCGAGGTGTCGCGGGCCGGGCCGTAGCGCCGAGATTCGAGCTCGCCCCGGGCCTTGGCGGCCTCTTTGCGGGCCTTCTCGGCTTCGAGCTTCGCGGTCTCTTCGGCCACCATCTCGGCCTTCACGGTGGCCAGGGCGGCGAAGGGAGAGTGCGGGTCGGGCTTGCTCTTCTTGCTCATGACCGCGCCTCGCGGCCCCGCGCGCGGAGCGCCATCACGGCGGCCTGGAGCCCGTTCAACATGCCGTCTTCGTAGTGGTAGTCGCGGTCGTCGAGCTCGGTAAAATCGTGCGGGTTGCGGATGTCTTCTGCGGTGAGGCCGGGCTTCAAGCGGCGCGCCAGGGCGAGCACCTTCTTCTCTTGGAGCGCGACCAGACCTTCAAGGAGCGCGGCGATGTCTTCGTAGGGGTCGTGGGCCGTCATGGTTCGTTCTCGGCGCTACGATAGGGGCTCCGCGGGCGCCGTGCCACCTCGACGAGGGCTGTCGAAAACTTCGGTCGTGGGGCGCGACCGTGGCAGTGCTCGCAGCGCTGTGCGTGAGCTTGGGGTGATGCTGTGCGTTCTCGCGGCGGGGTGCCATGGTCGACGGCCGGCGGCCCGAGACGCGGGGCGTCCGTTGGTGGTGGCGATTGGGGCAGGCGAGGCGCCGCCGAGCCCGACGGTGGCCCTCGACGCGGGGTCTACCGCACCCGTTGATGCGCCCGTTGATGCGCCCGTTGATGCGCCCGCCGCGACGGCGTCGCCCGCGCCCGGCGTCACCCAAGGGTGCCCCGAGGGGATGCTCGCCGTGCAGGGCAGCTTCTGCCCCGAGGTCGAACAGAACTGCACCGAGATCATGCGCGACGGGTACGAGCGCTGCGCCCACTTCGAGCGCCCCACGGTGTGCCGCAGCGCCCATCGACAGCCGCTGAACTTCTGCATCGACCGCTACGAGTGGCCTAACCGCCGCGGCGAGCGCCCGGTCGTCCTCGTCGATTGGAATCAGGCCACCGCCCACTGCGCCAGCCTCGGCCGCCGCCTCTGCACCGAGCACGAATGGACCTTCGCGTGCGAGGGCGAAGACATGCTCCCGTACCCCTACGGGTACGACCGCGACAGCGCCGCGTGCAACATCGACAACCTCGCGCGCCGCTACGACCGCGCGGCCCTGCGTCGCGGGGGCGAGAGCGCCAGGGCCGAGGTCGAGCGCGTCTGGATGGGCGCGCCCTCAGGCGCCCGCGACCGCTGCGTCAGCCCCTTCGGCGTCTACGACCTCACCGGCAACGTCGACGAATGGACCGTCAGCGCCACCGGCCGCCCCTTCCGCTCGACGCTCAAGGGCGGCTGGTGGGGCCGCGTACGGACCCGCTGCCGACCCGTCACGCGCTCGCACTACGAGCACTTCGAGTACTATCAAATCGGCTTCCGATGCTGCGCCGATCGTACGATGTAGTCAGCGTCTACATTGAATGTGAGCAGCGTCTACATTGAATGTAGACAGCGTTCACATCGCCCGGCCTCACCGCCCGCGCAGGGTGCCTACGAGGGCCTCGACGTCGTCGGCGGTGACCTCGACGTAGTGCTGGTGCCGCGGCATCACGGCGACGCTGCACCCCGAGGCGGGGCAGAGGCCCATGCACCCCGTGGCGGTCACCCAGGTGTTGCGCGGGAGCCGCTGTTCGAGGCTCGCCCGCTTGAGGGCGGTGAAGACCGCGGGCCCGGCGGCGCCGCACCCCGAGCGCAGCGGGTCGGTGGGAGCCCGCGTGTGGGTGCATACGAAGACCTGGGTGAGCGGCTGAAAGGCTGCGGGTTTCATCGCGGTGGTGTGCTGCCGAGGGTGCGGAGTCGGGCGGTGAGGGCGCGGAGGTGACGCTCGGCCTGCGCGCGCCACGGGTCATCGGGGCGGGCGGCGTCGCGGTAGGCGCTCCAGCTCTGGAGCGCGTCGTTGATGAGGCCGCGGGTCGCGAGGGCGGCGTCGAGGGGGCCGGGGTCGCGGCGCAGGGCCTCGGCGCTGAGCTCGAAGGCGAGGGCCATGTGGGCGTGACGCTCGTAGGCGGGCACGAAGACGACGCTGTCGCTGAGCAGGGCCGCGACCAGCGCCTCGCCCCGGGTCAGCCCGCGGGGAGCCCGCTGCGCGGCCGTTGCGTAGGCGCGGAGCCCCGCCTCGACCCAAGGCGTGCCGAGGCGGTCTTGGGTGAGCGCGAGGCCCAACCAGTGGAGGGGGCGCTCGGGGTCGAGGGCCGTCGCGTGCTCGTAGGCGTCGACGGCGTCGTCGAGGGCGCCGAGGGCCACGTCGCTCTCGGCGAGGTTGCCCCACACGATGGCCTCGAAGCTCGCGCCAAGAGGCGCCCGAAGCAGCGCTCGGTAGAGGGCGACGGCCTCGCGGTCGCGGCGCTCGATCGAGGCCATGAAGGCCAGCTCGAAGCGGGCGGTCTGCGCCGCGGAGCCCTCGGGCGCGAGGGCGATGACGCGCTCGCAGAGGGGGCGCGCCAGGGCGTGGTCGCGTCGACGGGCCGCGGCCTCGCAACGCGCCGCGAGCACCGCGGGGGTGTCATGCCCCAGGCTCGACGCGCGCTCGTAGCGCTGCTCGGCCATGCGACGCAAGGTGGCCCGGGCGCCCGAGAGCCCCGAGAGTTCGATGAGGGCCCGGGGCAAGAGAGGGGTCGGCATGAGGGCCTCGAAGTTCAGCATCGCGCCCTCTTCTTCGGCCCGGGCCGCCATCGGGCTCGGCCGCGGGTCGCCCGGCCAGCGGAGCTGCGCGTCGGCGCGGCCCGGGAGCCCCAAGAGCACCAGCATCGCGGCGAGCGCTCTCACGGGCGGCGCTCTGGGGCGCGGCGGGCCCGCGCGAGCCACCGCCGGGTCTCTTCGACCCAAGGGCCTCGCGAGACCGCCAGCGCCCGCTCAAGGGGAGCCTCGGCCTCGCGGGCGCGGCCGCCGAGCAAGAGCGCGATGCCCACCGACGCGGGGCCCTCACCCTCGGTGAGGAGCCCCGCACCCCAGGCGTCGACATCGCCCGCAAAGGGCTGTAATTGCTCAGAAAATTGTGATGCAAGGGCCGCCGCTTCGGGCTCCCGGCGGGCGCGCACGAGGGCGGCCACGAGGGTGCATCGCTCGGGGTCGCTCAGCGGCCCGACGGTGGCCCGGGTGCTGAGCAGGGTGATCGCGGGGCCGAGCCCTTCGGGGCCTCGGGCCATGCTCCAGCGGGCGAGGGTGGCGGCCAAGACGGGGGTGCCCGGGTCGAGGGCGGGGCGCGTCGCGAGCACGGGGCTGGCGTCGTCGAAGGCCCGCGCGAAATCGCCGTCGAGGGCGGTGTAGAAGGCCCGGGTGAGCCGCGCGTCGGCGAGGCGCTCGAAGCCCGCGGGCGAGATGTGCCCGAGGGCCTCGCGGGCCTCGGCGTCGCGCCCGGCGAGGCGCAGGCGCACGGCCCGTTCGGCCCAGGCGTCGTCGTGGGTCGGGGCGGCGGTCGCGAGGTCGTCGTCGCGTTGGGCGCTGCGCTGAGGGTCGAGGCCTTCGACGGGGTTCACGCGCCAGGTCGGGGTGCGCGACCAGGTCAATCGCGGCAGCACCGCCCGGCTCACCGAAGCGCGGCGTACGGGCCAATCGACCGCGCCCGCGGTGTGCCCGACAAGACAGAGGGTGACGACGAGAGAGCGGTGCGCGCGCAAGGTGACCGGGAGAGACCGTACACCCTGCGCGGCGCCCCCGCGAGACGCTCAGCGACGACGACGGCGGAGGCCCGCCACCGCGGCGGCCACGCCCAAGAGGCCGAGGTAGCGCGCGGTCTGGGTGCGGCCCGCGGCGCCCGCGCCGGCGACCCGGCACGCGCAGCCGTCGCCCTGGAGCGCGAGGCGCTGACCGTTGCCGCTGTCGATGCCGACCTTGCCCGCGTCGCGCGCCCCGGCGTCGTTGGGGCCGAGGTCGGTCGAGGCGCCGCTGTCGGCGGGGCCCGAATCGGCGGGGCCTGCGTCGACGACGCCGGCGTCCATCGAGGGGAGCACGCAGCGGCCGGCTTCGCAGACGTAGCCCATGGCGCACTGGGCGGTGTCGCTGCACGCGGTGCGGCAGCTCGTGTCGCCGCACGCGTAGCCCATGCAGTCGGTGGTCATCGCGGCCGGGCAGGCGCCCATGCCGTCACAGTTGGCGCCCGCCGTGGCCACGCCGCCCTCGCAGGTCGCGCTCCGGCACGCGGTGCTCGCCCCGGGGAAGGCGCAGGCCATACGGTTGCTCCCGTCGCAGACCGCGCCGCAGGCGCCCTCACCCTGGCACGCCGTGCGCGCGCCGTGGGGGCGACCCGTCACTGCGTTGCAGGTGCCGAGCATCCCCGCGGTGTCGCAGGCCTCGCACTGCCCGTTGCAGGCCGTGTTGCAGCACACCCCGTCGACGCAGTGGCCCGACTCGCACTCGCTCGCGCCCTGGCACATGCCGCCGTTGGGGCGTCGCCCGGTGCACATCCCGTTCTCGCAGATGTTGCCCGCGGCGCAGTCGTCGTTGGTTGAGCAGCGCGTCAGGCAGCCCGCCTCACCGCACGCGTAGGGCGCGCAGGGGCTCGTGCTCGGCGCGGGGCAAGCGCCCATGCCGTCGCAGGTCGCCGCGGTGGTGGCGGCGCCCTCGCTGCACGACGCGCTCCGGCACGACACCGTGTTGTCAGGGAAGACGCACGCCGTGCGTTGGGTGCCGTCGCAGCGCCCGCCGCAGGCCGTGCCCGCCCCCGCGCACGCCGTTCGCGCCCCGCGCGGAGCGCCCACCGCCGCGGTGCAGGTGCCCGCGCTGCCGTCGAGGTTGCACGCCTCGCACTGCCCGTTGCAGGCCGTGTTGCAGCACACGCCGTCGACGCAGTTGCCGCTCGCGCACTGGTTCGCGCCGGTGCACGCGCCGCCCGGAGGCAGCTTCGGCACACAGCGCATCATCGCGTTGCAGTAGTTGCCGGTGGTGCAGTCGGTGTCGCTCGCGCAGCTCGTGCGGCACGCGGTCTCGCCGCACACGAAGGGCGCGCAGAGGGTCACCGACCCAGGGATGCAGGCCCCGAGGCCGTTGCACCCGGCCTGCGCGGTGGCGCTGCCGTTCATACAGCTCGCGGCCCCACACGCGGTGCTCATGCCGGGGTAGCCGCAGCGCTCACGCAGGGTGCCGTCGCAGGTGCCCGCGCAGACGCTCTCGCCCCCCGCGCAGGCCGGACGCCCGTTGCGCGGCGCGCCGCTCACCGCGGTGCAGGTGCCCACCGAGCCCGTGGCGTTGCAGACCTCGCACTGCCCGGCGCAGGCCGAGCCGCAGCACACGCCGTCGACGCAGAAGCCCGTACGGCATTGATCGCTGGTGGTGCAGCTCGCGCCCTGGGCGAGCTCGGTGCGGCACGAGGCCGAACAGCCGTCGCCGGGCCGCACGTTGCCGTCGTCGCACTCCTCGCCCATCTCGGTGGTGTTGTTGCCGCACTCTGAGATGCCGCCGCCGCGGATTTGAAAGCGCCAGAGCCCCGCGGTGCCCGCGTTGGTGGTGGTGCAGAGGTTCAGAATCGCGGTGGTGCGTGAGCCCGGGAGGGTGTCGAAATTGCGCTGGTCGCCCGCGTCGAAGCCCGCCTGCGCGGGGGTGCAGCCGGTGGTGCTCGGGGTGCACTGGCCGGTGGCGTCGCTGCCCGAGGCGGTGCCGGCCATCCATTCGCAGCGGTTGTAGCGAAACTCGACGTCGAAATCGCCCGCCACGCGCTGCGTGCTGCGGTCGAACAAGATGAGCTGAAAGTCGTTGAGGCGCGTGTACGACTGCGAGAAAAAGCCCACGTTGTGCCAGGTGACGGTGACCTGCCCGGGGCGCACGTCATAGTACACGCCGTAGTTGGTGGGCGGCAGCGGCGGGGCCGACGGCGGCCGGGTGTCGACGTCGCCCCACCACGGCGCGATCATCGGCTGCGACGAGATCGGGAAGGGCGTCGGCGTGAACGAGCTCACCGCCCCGCGGAAGGTGATGTTGCCGTTGTTGTTGACGAACATCGACGTATAGAACGTGCCGAAGAAGTTGGCCCCGCGGGTGCCCATCGCGGCCGTAATGGCGATCGACGTCGACGACCCGTCGTCGTTGTTGTCGAGGCGTGTCAGGCCGTATCCGGCGTCGCCGCCGAGCCCGTTGAGCAAGGGGATGGCCCCCGCCGTCGGGGCCCACGCGGTGGCCGCCATCGCGGCCGGAAGAGCAAGATGCAAAAGCAGGTAGACGCGCTTCATAAATCCCTCACGGTGTGATGAGAAGCACACAACGCTGTGCATTCAAGCACCCTTCGCCGCACCGTCGCAACGTTCGGCGTCGATTGCTGAGCGCCCCGAAGTACACTCGCGCCCCTTCATGAACGAACTCGACGCAGCGGTGCAATTGCTCGGCCCCGGCGCCCGCTGGGGGAGCCTCGCGGCCACCTTGATCTTGGCCTGGGTGATCCCTCTGCCGAGCTTCATCGTGGGGCTCTTGCTGACGGTGCCGCGGCTCCGAGGGCGCACCCTCGACGCGTACGCGCTGGCCCGCGAGAGCTACCCCATGCGGCGCTTCGCGGCCTTCGGCTGGCTGTTCGGGGTCATCGTCGTCGGCGCCGTGGCGAGCGGCCTCGGGGGGCCGCTGGGGGTGCTCCCGCGGGGGGCCTTGGTGCTGGTCGGGGGCCTCATGGCGGCGCTCCCGACGGGGCTCTTGCGCCGCGCGATCGAGGCGCGGGTGATGCCCGCAGAGAACGCGTCGAAGGGCCTCTTGCTGCGCCTCCGGTGGCGGATGGTGTGGGCGCCGCATGTGGTGCTCGCGCTGCTGAGCTGGCTGCTCCCGTGGGCGTACCTGGGCGCGGTGCCGTGGTGGGCGGCGGTGGTGGGGATTGTCCCGTTGGTGGCGGCGACGCTGGGCGCGACGCTGTGGCTCGGCCGCGCGTTGCGGGTGTTGCGCGCGCCTTCGGGGCGCCTCGCGGCCTGCGTCTCGGCGGTGCAGGCGACCGAGGGCCTCGCTGACGTGCGGGTGCTCGAAGCCCGCGCGCCGGTGCCCAACGGGTGGGTGCTCTACGGCGCGAAGACGGTGTTGCTGAGCGAGACCGCGGTGGCGCTTCTCGACGACGCGGCCCTTGCGGCCATGCTCACGCAGCTGATGGCGCGGCTGAAGGTGGGGCCGGCGCAGCGGGCGCTGACGGCCGCGCTCAGCGTGGCGGGCCTGGGCCTCTGGGTGGTGATCGCGCCGCAGTTTCTGACGAACCCTCGTGCGGCGCTCTTGTGCTTCGTCTGGGGGGCGCTGTGCTTCGTCGTGCAGCGCGCGCTGATGCTGCGCGGCGCGCGACTCGGTGACGCCGCGGCGCTGCGGCGCGGCCCCGAGGCCCTCGGCGCGATGCTCTTGACCCTTTACGCCCAGCTTCGCATTCCCGTGGTCTTGCGCCCCAAGCGGCTCGCGTCGGTGAACCTCTACGACCGGCTTGAGGCCATGGGGGTGCCGTTGACCTTCGCGCGCCCCGAGCCGCCGCGGCGGGCGGGCATGCGCGTCGCGTTGGCGCTGACGCTGCTGTGGCACCTCGCGACGGCGGGCGCGGTGGTGTGGCTCGCGGCGCCCCAAGGCGGCGACGACGCCCTGCGCACCGCCCGCGTCATGCTCACCGCCGGGACGGGTAGAACTCTCGGTGATCTCGGATACTTACGCTACCGCGAGGGGCGCGTCGAAGACGCCATCGTGCTCTACCGCGCGGCCTCTGCGGTCGAGCGCGAGACGCCTTGGCATCTGGCCAACCTCACCATCGTGTTCGGCAACCAGGGTCGCTGCGAGGACGCGCGCCGCGCCTTCGCGGGCGCCACCGCCCGCCGCGCCCGCAACCCCCGCGAGGCGCGTCTCATGAACGAAGCGCGCCGCGCGATGGTCGAGTGCGCGATGGGCCAGAACCCGAGCCCGCGCAGCGGGTACGCGCTCTGAAGGTCAGGGCAAGCGCAGGGTGACCCTGAGGCCGTAGTGGTCGCTGAGGGGCACACGGTTCGGCGCGGTGGGCACGGCGACGCTGGCCTCGACGTGGGTGCGCTCGGTGCTCAGCACCGACGACGCGGCGAGGTTTCTGAGAAAGACGTGGTCGATCCACACGGGGTCGGTGCCGCCGGTGAGGAAGTTGTCACCGCAGTAGGTGCACGAGGGCACATAGTTGGCCGCGACGGCGTGGGTGAACTGGGTGCGGAGGTCGTTGAAGGTGTCTTCGGCCTCGGCTTGGATGGTGGGGCGCCCGGCGGCCATCTGCTCGGGGCCTGCGTTGAAGTCACCCGCGATGACGGCGGGGGTGGTGCCCGCGGTCGCGGTCACATACTGCGCGAGGCGTCGCGCTTGGGCGCGCTGCTCGCTCTCCCACCCGAGGGGCCCGGTCTCGCCGCAGCCGTAGCGCCCCGTGTAGGGGAAGGCGATGCTGTTGAACACCGGCGTGAGGTGGTTGCAGTACACGTTCACCGGGGCGCGGCCGGGCACGTTGACCGTGGCGCGGGCGATGACCCGGCGGTTCCACGTGCCGGGCATCACTCTGACTTCGGTGTTGCTGAGGGGGTACCGCGACAGAATCATCACGCCGCTTTGGCCCCCGAAGGCGAGCCCCGCTCTCGGGTTGGTGGTGCACTGGCTCCGAATCGACGCGAAGGTCTCGGTCGGCAGATTGGGCGCGAGGCAGCCGTAACAGCGCAGCCCCTCGGCGCCGGTGGTGATGAGGTTGGCGACCTCACCCACGCACATCGCCTGCGCGCACGACGTCGACGTGGTCTGCCCCATCTCGCTGTTGGGCATGGTCGAACAGTTGCGCGTGAGACAGCTCAGCCCCGCGTTCAGCGAGGTCTGCGAGCCCATCGAGGCGCAGGGCGCGCCGGTCGACTCGGGCACCACCGGGCACATCGGGTCAATCTCTGAATCGACCGCGGTCTCAAGCGAATGCTGCCACCGCGCCACATACGGAAAGCGCGCCCGCACCGCCGTCGCGATGGCCTCTTTGTCGCTCTCGAGCCACGCCTCTTGAACACAGATCACGTCGCTCGTGTCGGCCGCGAGGGCGGGGCCCATGGCCGCGCGTCGCTGCGCCTCAAACGGGATGAACGCCCCCGCGAGGCCCACGTTGTACGTCTCGACCGTCAGCGTCTCAGGCGCCGCCGCCGCGCCCGTGTCATCACCACAGCCGACGGCGACCGTGGCCACCGCGCTCAGCATCACCAGCCCAACCGTGCGTCTCATGCCCGCGACGGTGACGTGAATCGACCGCCCCTGACAAGTCACCCCGCGCGGCAATTCGACACCCTCGCGCGGAGCGTCTCAGCCTCGGCGCCCTTCGCGCGCCTTCTGAGCCACCGCGGCGGCGATGAGCACCGGGTCGTACACCGGCGCGAGCGGCGGCGCGTAGGCCAGGTCGAGCGAGGCGACATCGTCGAGGGTCATCGCCGCGCTCAACGCCGTGGCGAACACGTTGATGCGGCCCGCGACGCCCTCTCGGCCTGCCATCTGCGCGCCGAGCAAGCGACCCGAGTCGGGGTCAAAGCAGAGCACCGTGTCGAGGCGCTCGACGTGGCCGTAGCTGCTCGCACGGCTGCCCTGATTCGACGCTGCGAACTGCGCCTCGCGCCCTGTCGCAGAGAGCTCGCTCCGCCCCATGCCGGTGCGCCCCACTTCGAGCTCGAAGACCTTGAAGGCCGCGGTCGAGACGATGCCCGCGAACGAGGTGTCGGCCCCCACCGCGTTGGCGCCCGCGACCTTGCCTTGCTTGTTCGCGGTGGTACCCAGCGGCACCCACACCTTCTGCCCGCTCACCCGGTCGAGGCTCTCGGCGCAATCGCCCGCGGCGTACACATCAGGCGCGCTGGTCTCGCAGCGCGCGTTGACCGCGATGGCCCCCCGCGCCCCGAGCGCGATCGCGGCGCCCTCGGCGAGCGCGCTGTTGGGCCGAACCCCCACCGCCACCAGCACGAGGTCGGCCTCGAACCGGGCCGCGTCGGTGTGCACCGTCAGGCCCCCATCGCCGCGGGTGATCTGCGAGACCCGGGCGCCCGTATGCACCGCCACGCCGTGCGCGGCGAGGGTCTCGGCGACGCGCTTCACGATGGGCGCCTCGAAGCCCGGCAAGAGCGTCGGAGCCTGCTCGACCAAGGTCACCGCGAGGCCGCGGAGCGTGAGCGACTCGGCCATCTCAAGGCCGATGTAGCCGCCGCCCAGGATCACAGCCCGCGTGGCGCCGCCCCCGGCGAGGGCCGCCTTCAAGCGGGCCCCATCGCGCAGCGAGCGCAGCACGAAGACCCCTTCGAGATCGACCCCTTCGAGGGGCGGCACGAAGGCCCGCGCCCCCGTCGCGAAGATCAGCTTGTCGTACCCGAGCGTGTACGGCGGGGCGCCCTCGGGCGTCACCGCGACGGTCTTGGCGGCGGTGTCGACGGCGGTGACGGTGTGCCCGGTGCGCAGGTCGATGCCGCGCGCCTCACGAAACTCCGCCGCGGTCATCACCACGAGGTCGTCGATGTCGCGCGCGGGGTCACTGAGGTTGTAGGGCATCCCGCAGGCGCCGTACGACACGTCGTGCCCGCCTTCGAGCACGATCACCTCGGCCGACGCATCGCGCCGACGGGCCTGACTCGCGGCGCTCATCCCTGCCGCGACGGCCCCGATCACAACCACGCGCATCGCATCACCTCTCAGGCTCTCTCTTGGGCCTCAAGCTGCTTTCGCAAGGCCGCCATGTCGAGCCCCTGAATGCGGGTCACGAGCTGGTCGAGCTGAGGCCCCGAGAGCATCCCGGCTTGTGAGCCGAGCACGATCCCATCGCGCACGATCACCAGCGTCGGGATGGCCTGAATCTCAAACTCCTGGGCGAGCGCGGGCTGCGCCTCGGTGTCGATCTTGCCGAAGGTGACCCCGGGGTGGCGCTTCGACGCGGCCTCGAAGACCGGCGCGAAGGCGCGGCAAGGCCCGCACCACGAGGCCCAGAAATCGAGCAACACGATGCCCGAGTTGACGGTGGTGTCGAAGTTCTGCTCGGTGACGGTCACGGTGCTCATGTTGCCTCGCTCTCGGGGCGAGAGAACCACGAGCCCGTCAGAAGGATTCACAAAAAAGCAGGTCGCCCCGAGCGCGCCCTCGGGCCGGGTCAGGCGTCGCGCTCGACCCGGGCGTCGACGAGCACGGCGTGACCGCCCTCGCGGGCCAGCCGGAGCGCCTCGGCGAGCACGGCGTGGGCCTCGTCGGGGCGGGTGATGCGCAGCCCCTTCATGCCGCACCCTTCGGCCACCGCGGCCAGGTCGAGCGCCGAGGGGAAGTCGCAGAGCGCGAAGTCGTTCTCGCGGTTCGCGACGCCGTCGGGGTGCGAGCCGCGGGTGCTCTTTTTGATGGTGGTCCACGCGGCGTCGTTGAAGACCAATACGACGACGGGGAGCTTGTTCCACACGGCGACGGCGTGGGCCGAGAGGGGCGTGTTGAAGAGGTACGAGCCGTCTCCTACGGCCGCGAGCATGGTGCGCTCGGGCAAGGCCACCGCGGCGCCGAGGGCGGCCCCGAGGGCCCACCCGAGCCCGCTCGCGACGCTGTTCTCGAACCACGACCCGCTCACCCGCCGCGGCACGAGCCACGGGTCGAGCGGATACTCATTGAAGACCAGCACCGTGTCATCGAGCACCTCGCCCACCGCGAGCGAGAGGTAGCTCTTGCTGAGCCGCCCTGAGGCCCCCTCGGCGCGGGCCGCGTCACGCCGCGCGGCGAAGCCGCCGTGCACGTCGCCGGGGTCTTTGGTCGCGTCGAGCGCGTCAAGCCGACTGAGCGTCTCGACGGGGTCGCCCACCAAGGCAAAATCAACCGGAAAGCCCCGCAACGGCAGGTCTTCGAACAAGGGGTCGACCCCGATGCCCAACACCTGCGGCGCCCGCGGGAGCTTCGCAAAAGCCGGGATCCACGGCACCGGGCACTCGATCGCGATCACCAGGTCGGCCTCTGCGACCAGGGGCAGGGGCTCAAAGCCAGCGTGGAGCCGATGCTCGGTGGGGAAGTTGAAGAAGTTTCGCTTGCCGTGCTCGACCACCGCGATGCCCCAGCGCTCGGCGAAGCGCACCAGGGCCTCGGCGCCGCCCTTGTGACGCCCCAGGTCTGCGGTCACGATCACGGGCCGCTTCGCGCGGTCGATCATCACCTGCGCGCGAAAGAGCGAGTGGTCGTCAGGGCGCGTCGGGCGCGTGGGGGTCATCCGCGGTTCGGCCGAGACCTCGGCCGCGGGCGAGGGCATGCAAAGGGGCTCCTTCGGCAGGGTCAAATACACAGGGCCCTGCGGCGCGCTCTCCGACAGCGCGAAGGCGCGATCGAGCACGGTCTCAAGCCCGTTCGGGTGCCTGAGCTCGTAGTCCCACTTGGTAAACTCACGAAACATCGCGCCCTGGTCGCGGGTCTCTTGCCCCCATTGCACGAAGTTGCTGCGCAGCCCCGCGATGTCGGCCTCGAACCACGGCGTGCGCCCGGCCATGGCCACCATCGGCACCCGCGCCCGGCGCGCGTTGATGAGCCCGAGCCCCATGTTGGCGGTGCCCACATTGACGTGGGCCATCGCGACCTGGGCGCGCCCGGTGATGAGCGCGTGCCCGTGGGCCATCGCGATCACGGTGTTCTCGTGCGGCGCCGCCACCACCGTCGGCAGGGTGACGCCCTCGCGCTTGAGCACCGCGAGGCCCTCGATGATGGGCGTAAAATCAGTGCCAGAGTTCGAATAGATGGCCTCGACGCCGCGGGCCGCGAGCACGCGCAAAAGCCGCGTCGCCGCGCGCTCTCCGGGCATCGCGAGGTCGGCCGCGGGGGCCGCGATGAGCCGGTCGTCGACGCTCCCGTGGTTGGCCCTGAGGAAGCCGATCATGGCGCGGTTGAAGCCTTCGACGTCGTCGAGGTTCGAGAAGTGCGCGGCCTTCGGCAGCTCGACCCGCAGCGCCGTCGGCACCACCGCGGCGATGGCGTCGAGCAGCGACGTGGGCGTCACCGTGTCAAGCGCGCCCCCGATCAGCAACACCGGAACATCACAGTCTCGCATCACCGCCCGCGCGTCGTGGGGCAGCATCGCGTGCCACGAGGCGCGATACATCTCCGGGTCTTTACCCGACTCGACGGCCACCGCGCGGGCCACCACCGCGGGGTCGGTCTGCGGCGCGAAGAGCGGCGGCATCGTGGCCGCCGAGAAGCCCGCGAGGCCGTGCGAGGCGAACATCGCGTCGAACCACGCGAGCTTGCCCGCGGCCTCGGGCTGATGCATCCAGGTGTTCGCGAGGGTGAGCGAGCGGGCCATGCCCGGGGCCTCGTCGAGCAGCTGCATCGCCACCACGGCGCCCATCGAGAGCCCCACGAAGTGCGCGCGCTGGTACCCGCGATCGAGCACCATGTCGGCGAGCTGCTGCGCGTACCCCGACATGCTCACCGCGTCGGCCGGCAGGCTCAGGTCGACCGCCAGCGTGTCGAGGTGCGGCAAGCATTTCTGAACCGCCGCCACCTGCGGCGCCCAGAAGCTCGCGTCGCCGCCCACCGCATGAACAAACACCACCAGGCCTGACTTCATCGTGACGCTCCTTCGGCGCGAACCACCATCGCGAGGGGGCCGCCGCCGAGGGGCCCGTGATGCTCTGCGCGGGTCGACACATACACGCGGGTCTCGCCGGTGGTGGCGGCCAAAACGCTCGCCAGCACACAGCGCGAGTACCGGGTGTCTGAGATGTCATCGTCGACCGTCATCGTGTTGCGGCGGCCCCGCACGGCGCCCCGCGGGTCGGCCTCGCTCTTGGCAAAGATGCCCACGATCTTCGCGCGCTCGTCGGGGTCGTGCCGCACCCGCGCGGGGTCGACGCCGGCGCGCCGCATCACCGCCTCGACGCCCGCCACGTCGAGGATGTCGTCGAGCACCCCGTGCGCGATCTTGAGCTCGCCCGTGGCGTAGGCGCTGTTGCCGAACACCAAGAGCTCGGTGCGCCCGAGGCCCGGCTTGGCCGAGCACGAGGCCACCCCCGAAAAGAGCGACCAATCGCGGCAAATGACCGCATCGCTCAGCGCGTCTTCTGAGACCTCACCCAAGGCGAGGGCCACCCCGAGCGCGCTCGCCGCGCGTGAAAACACCATGTCACAACGCAAGCTCAACCCCCGGGCCTCAGCCTCGCGCCGCGCCGCCTCGGTCACCGTCGGGATGGCCCCCTTCATCTGCACGAGATGCACGTCGCCCGGGCCATCGACCTTGAGCCCCGCCACCAAGGCCCGCACCGCCCGCGCCGTCTCAAGCACCTGGGGCATCCGGCCGATCTCCCATGGCTCGAAGGCCCGGGTCGCGCCCACCGTCGCCGCCAGACGCTTGTCGGCTTGCCGCGCATCGAGGGGATCGCCCTCCCGCGCGAAGACCACCGCGTGCGGCGTCACTACGCCCTCGGTGCCGCCAGAAAATGAAAAGATGACGCGGTCTTGCACCTCACCCGGGGCGCACCCCAGGAGCGGCCCGAGGAGCTGCTCGTACGCCCCCATGGCCAGGTCGCGGGTGAAGTCGTTGCGGCCGCCGTTGCCCTCGGTTTTGCCGAGAACACACAGCACGTCGCGGGGGTCGAGGGCGCCCGAGGCCAGGAGCGCGGCGAGGCCCGAGACGTCGGCGGGGTGGCGGGTCTCAAAGTTCCATGCGCGAAGTCTCATTGTGGCCGCAGTTTGAGCACGAAGCCGCCCCGGTCTTCAATCGCGCGTCGTCGGGCCCGTACCCGCCGCGGGCGCGCATCGCCTCGGCGCGACGCCTGCGCGGCATCAAAGCGCCCGATGCCTTTGTTTGGAGTCTCTCGCTCGAATAGGTCACACTCGGCGCGTCGCCATGAAGCTCTCTCGGGTCACGGCCCTCTCCGTTGTCCTCGGCGCGGCCCTCGGCTGCAAAGGCCCGCAGCCCTCTCAGCCCGCCCGTGCGGCGCAGCCCGCCCGCACGCCACCCGCCGCGCCGCGCGACGCCACCGTCGACGCCCCGCCGGTGCCCTCGCCTGCCTCGCCCACCCAGCCCGCGCCGTCGGTGCAGCCCCCGCGGCCCCCGACGGGTGATCGCCCGCCGCCGCCCCCGCCGGTGGTGCTCCCTGGCTGCCCCCAAAGCCCGCCCACCAACGGCGCGGCGTGCGACCCGCCTCGCTTCCCGCCCATCTGCGAGTATGGCAGCGGCGAGCGCTGCGCCCCCACCTTCAAGCTCATGCACTGCAACCCCGCGTCACATCAGTGGGAGCGGCTCACCGTGCCCTGCCAGCCCTAAACGCCCGCCGGTCAATGTTGACGCTGTACACATTGAAGCGTGACGGCGCGCAATGTGGGTTGGGCGTTGCCAATGGGTAGACATTGCACGGTTCGCTGGTAGCTTCCGCCGCGCCATAGAGGGAATGTCGCGTGCCTCCCTCGTGCGTTGCATACCCGCCGTGAGCCAAGACCCTTCTGTTTCCGCCGCATCGATGCTGACCGACGAGCCTGTTGAGCGCCCCACGCTGAGCGGCTGGTTTGTACCCTTCGCGTGCTTCTTCCTCTCGGGTGCCTCAAGCCTCGTCTTCGAAGTCATCTGGACGAGGATGCTGACCCTCGTCTTCGGCGCCTCGACCCCTGCGATCAGCACGGTGCTCTCGGCCTTCATGGGCGGCCTGGCCATCGGCTCGTACGTGTTCGGGCGCGTCGCCGATCGGCTGAAGTACCCGATCCTCACGTACGCCGCGATGGAGGCCGGGGTGGGCCTCATGGCCTTCGTGATCCCCTTTGTGGTGCAGGGCATCTACCCCCCCATCTCTCACTGGATCACCAACCACGGCGGCAACCGCTTCGACGTCTTTACGCTCCTGCGCTTCCTCGTCGTGGCGGCGGTGCTCTTGCCTCCGACGACCCTGATGGGCGCGACGCTGCCGCTCCTCGCGCGGCACTTCGTACAGCGCGGCGGCCGCCTCGGTCAGCGGGTCGGCGCGCTCTACGCGGTCAACACCTTGGGCGCCGTGGCGGGCACCTTCGTGGCGGGCTTCTTCCTCCTCCCGGGGGCGGGGCTCAAGATCACCAACGCCCTCGCCGCGAGCACCAACCTCCTCCTCGCCGTCTTGATCGTGGTCTTCCGCAAGCAGCTCCTCGGCGACGCGTGGCCGAGCAGCTGGCGCGATCTCTTGCCGCAACCAAACCCCAGCGCCGCCGTCGAGACAGCCGCCGAGAAGGTCGCCGAGAAGGTCGCTGAGACAGCCGCCGAGACAGCCGAGCCCGCACCGCAAGACGACGAAGACGACGACGCCCCCCGCGATGACAGCGCCCTCGACGAAGACGAGGCCCTCGCCGAGCCGCTCTCGAAGACCGCCCGCTTCGCCGTGCTCGCCGCGGCCGGCGGGTCGGGCTTCGCGGCCCTGGCCTATGAGGTCATCCTCACCCGCGCCCTCGACATGGTGATCGGCTCGTCGGTCTACAGCTTCACCATCATTTTGATGGGCTTCCTCGTCGGCATCGCCGGAGGCAGCGCCCTGGCCTCGGCCATCCTCCGGACGCGCCCCTCGCCGGGCCGCACCGTGGCCGTCGCCGCGGTGATCGAGTCGATCGCGCTGATTCAGTATGTCGTCTACCAGACCAACGTCTCGCGGCTCTTGTGGGTGATCGTCACGCTGTGGGTGCTGCTCGGCACGGCCATCGCCGCGACCTGGCGTCGCCCGATGCTGGCCCTCGGCATCACGCAGCTCTCGATCGCCGCCGGGGCCATCGTCACGTACTTCTTCCAAGACCGAATCCCGCGGATGTTCGTGTACCTGGCGCTCACCAGCACGACCAACTGCGACGCCCACACGCCGGTGCGCTTCTCGCAGCACATCGGCACCATCCAGTGGCTCTCGTTCGTGGTGGCGCTGCTCTGCGCGCTCCCCGCGGCGGTGGGCATGGGGGCGGCATTCCCCTTGGGAGTTCGCGCGTTTACGCGAGGTCGCGAGCGGGTCGCGGCCGACACGAGCGCGGTCTACTCGGTGAACACCGTGGGGTCGATCCTGGGCTCGCTGCTCATGGGCTTTCTCATCATGCCCGCGGTCGGCATGGAGACCTCGATGTACATCGCCGTGGCGGTGAACCTCCTCCTGGCCCTCGGGCTCTTGCTCACGGCCCCGGGTGAGGAGCCGCTGCGCTTCCTCCTCGTGCCCGCCGCGGCGGTGCTCTTGGCCATCACCGGGGTCGGCGCGGTGCTCGGGCGCGAGGGCCGCGCGGCCCGGGCCCAGGGCAGCCTTCGCTTCTTCCCGCGCCCGTGGGATCAAGCTGAAATGACCACCGGCGTGTTTCGCTTGAGCCTCGCCGACGGCATGATCCAGCGCCGCAACGGCCAGTGCATCGAAGAGAGCATCGGCGAGCGCACGCAGAACCTCGGCACCGACAACCCGATCTACTACCGCGACGGCGTCACCACCACGGTGACCGTCGAGCGCTGGGCCCTCGGCGGCGACCGCGTGCACTACGCGCTGAAGAACAACGGCAAGGTCGACGCGAGCAACGGCGACGACATGCCCACCCAGGTGCTCGTGGCGGGCCTGCCGCTGCTCATCCACCCCCGCGAGCCCCGCGACGTCAACGTCGCCATCGTGGGCTTCGGCTCCGGCGTCACCATCGGCACGACCCTCGAATTCCCGGTGCGCGTGGTCGACGACGTCGAGCTCGAACGCTGGATCCCCGACGCGTCGCGCTTCTTCGCCGACGTGAACCATCTGCAATACACGCCCGAGCGCGCCTACCCCTTTGTGAGTGTGCCGCGGCTCAACCTCATCAACAACGACGGGCGCAACTTCCTCGCGGCCACCAACCGTCGCTACGAGCTCGTGATCAGCGAGCCCTCAAACCCGTGGATCACGGGCGTCAGCAACATCTTCACCCTCGACCACTTCCGGGCCGCGACGCAGTCGCTCACCCCCGACGGCATCTACGTCCAATGGGTTCAGCTCTATGAGATGAGCCCAAACAACATCAAGAGCATCTACCGCACCTTCGCCGAGGTCTTCCCGTATGTGCGGGTCTTTGCGGCCGACGCGTACAGCTCCGACACCATCATGCTCGGGAGCTTCCGCCCCATCCCGCTCGACCCCGCGCAGATCGACCGCCGGCTCGAAGACCCGCGCATCCGTGCGGCCATCGCGCCCTCGCACACCAACGGCGCCGCCGACCTCTTGTCGCGCATGCTCTTCGCCTCGCGCGCCGAGGTGCAGTCCTTCGCGCAGATCGAAGAGCGCCTCGAGCGCGGCTCTTGGCGGCCCAACCTCCGGTCGACCGGGCTCGAAGAGTGCCCCGCCGCGAGCTGCCGACGACGCCCCGCGGTGATCAACACCGACGACAACGCCCACATCGAGTTCGCCGCCCCCCAAGACCTCATCGGGTTCGACGCCTTCCAGGGCTACGTCGAGACCATGTACGACGACTCGTGGCGCTACGGGCTCATCGAAGCCCAGGTCACCCTGCCCACCGACCTGCGCGCGCGGGTGCGGTGGATGTCAAACCTCGGGGTCTCGCTCCTGGCCGCAGGGCGCCCACGCCGCGCGGGCGAGGTGCTCGACAACGCCGCCCGCGTCCGCGGCCCGAACGGCGAAGAGCTCAACGTCCCCGAAATGGTGCGCGCCGCCCAGATTTGGAACGTGCTCACCTCGCCCCGCGAGCCCACCATCCGTCTCGACCCCCCCGTGGCCGGGCCCTCGCTCTCGCAAGAGGGCGCCCGGGTGCTCGCCGAGACCTTTACCCGCGCCCAACGCGCCGTCGACCGCGGCGCCTTCGGGGCCGCCCTCGAAGCCATCGCCTCGCTCCCGGTGAGCGTGCGCGACCACTCTGGGCCCGGGCTCCGATTGCTCTACGGCTACCTCCTCTATCGCACCTCGCTGGCGGCCGACGTCGAGCCGCGCTTCAGCGACGCCGCCCAAAGCCTCGAAGCCCTCGCGCTCGAAGAGCCGCAGTGGGCCCGGAGCCACCCCGAGGTGTGGTTCCTCATCGGCCGCTCGCGCTTCAGGGCAGGGGAGTTCGCGCGCAGCGTGGCCGCCATCGCGACCTTCGTCGACGAGTCGCGGCGCCCCGTGCAGGGCGAACACGAGATGCCCTCGGTGCGACGCGACCTCGACGAGCCCCCGGCCGAGACCGCGCCGGTCACCGATCGGCCCGGCGAAGCCCTCAAAGATCGACAGCCGGGCCGCTGATTTTCGGGCCCGCAGCGCGGGGGCGAATGTGCGTATGATGCGCCACCCCGATGACCAAGCGCGCGCTCTGTGTAGGCATCAATCGCTTCCGCGACCGTGAGATCAACGCCCTCCGGGGCTGCGTCAACGACGCGCGAAATTTCGCCTCCCTCCTCACCGGCGAGTTCGGCTTCGCTGGCTCGAACGTGCGGGTGATCCTCGACGCCGAGGGCACCAAGGCGGGCTACCTCGACGGCCTCGACTGGCTCGTCGGCGGCGCCCAACCCGGCGACGAGCTCGTGCTCGTCACGTCGTCGCACGGCTCGCACATCCCCGACAGCAACAGCGACGAACAAGACGACGAAGACGAGGTGCTCGTCGTCCACGACCACGATTGGTCACGGGTCATCCTCACCGACGACGCCATTGCGCGGCAGATCGCGCGCCTCCCCCGCGGCGTCTCGCTCGTCACCCTGTGGGACACCTGCCACTCAGGCACCATGAACGACACCGCGGCCTACACCAACCGCGGCGCCCGCCGAAAGGGCCTCAACGCCGCTGCGGGCCTCGACGTGGTGGGCAAATACGTCGACCCGCCCTGGCACGGCACCCGCGAGGTCGACCGCGCCACCCGACAGCAGATTCGCGCGGCCCAAGCGGCCGCAGGGGCCGGCGGCAACGTCGACACCTCACACGTCGCGACGCTGCACCTGGCCGCCTGTCGCGACGACGAGACCGCCGCCGATGCGGGCTTCTCGGGCGGATACGCCGGCGCCTTCCTCCACTCGCTCCAGGCTGCGATCCGAGAGCAACCCGGCGCAACGTGGGAAGATGCCTTCCAACGCGCGCGGCGCAAGGTACAACAGGGCGGCTTCGATCAAACCCCCGAGATGTACGGCCCCGCCGAGCTCCGACGGAGCCCCCTCTTCGGCGGGCGTGGCCCCAACAGCGGCCGCGTCGCCGTCACCAACGCAGGAGTACCCCAGGGAATGGACAAGAACGCCCTCGCCCGCCTCGACCAGCAAATCGGCTTCTACGAATCGCAGGGCAACTGGCGCTCGGCCGCCCAGGTGCTCCAACAGCGCGTCGCCGCCGTCACGAGCGCCCCCGAGAAGGTGCGCACCCTCGAACACATGGTGAGCCTCTACCGCGTCCAGCTCCGCGACGAAGCCGGGGCCCTGCGCACCTGCGAGGCCCTCTACCAGGTCGACCCCAACCATGCGGGCGCACGACAGTACCTCGCATGGGCTTACCAACAGCAGGGTAACACCGCGAAACTCCAAGCGCTTCAGAACGGCACCCTCTTCTCCAAGGCCGCCCCCGGTGCGCCCGCGGCCCCCGCCAGCGGCGGCATCCTCGGCTCGGTGCAGTCAGCCTTCGGGAGCGCCGTGGCCGGTGTCACCGCCGCCGCCACCGGCGCCGCCAGCGCCATCGAGCAGTCAAACAAGGCCCCCGCGTGGATGTCTGAGTCCTCAAGCGCGCCCCAGGCCGCGGCCAGGCCCGCCGCCCCCCAGGCTGCGGCCAAGCCCGCCGCCCCGCGCTGCCCCTACTGCAAAGCCGACGTCGCCGCCGCCGCGCGAAGCTGCGCCGCGTGCGGCGGAGCCTGGTAAGCCCCCGATCGCCCAACGTAAAACGCCTCGGTCGCTGCGAAAGCAACCGAGGCGCCGACCGCGGGCCCGTCGCGGCCCTCAACGCATCACTGCCCCGAGTATTTCAGCGCCGCCTCGCGGGCGAGCTTGGCCCGACGGTTGAACCAACCGCGGGTGGCGTTCGGCACCAGCTTGGGCACCGCCGTGGCGCCCGATGCGCCCTCGAAGAGGTCGAAGAGCTGCTCCATCAGAGCGAGGCAGACGCCGTCTTGGGTGTCGAGGGTGCGCTGCTCGACCGGGCCCATGCCGTCTGGGCGGTCGCGCAGCTCGATGGCGTCTTCGAGGCCGTCAGCGAGGCGCCCCAAGGCCTCGGCGTCGGCCGGCGAGAAGCCGCGAATCCGCGTGCGCGAGCCCACCGCGTCGCCGCGGTCGATGAAGGCCGAGATCAAAGCCACGAGGTCACGCACCGCCCCGGGGAGCTTGTCGTCAGCGACCTCGGCCGGAGGCAGGGCCAACACCCGACCCAGGGCCGAGGTGTCGTTCGAGGCCGCGGCGATGAGGGCCGCGCGGCGCTGGGCGTACCGCGGGCGAAGGGCCACCGCGAAGTCGTTGGCGAGACCCACCGCGAGGGTCTGGGCGTCGCCGCCGTCACGGTTCGCCTCGCGACGCGCGACCAGCATCCGGAGACGCGAGAGCTCGGTGTGAAACGAACGCAACAGCCCGAGACGGAAGCCGAACACCCGCGCGATGGCCTCGTTGCCGAGGTCGGCAAAGTCGACGATGAGGCCGAGCCAGACCCGGCCGTCGCTCAGGATCTTCTCGCTCGAGACCTCGCGGCCGTCGAGGCGTAGAAGATCGCCAGGGCGGCGAAGGCTGAAGAGCTGAAGGTCTTCTTCGGTCGCCGGAGCTACACGGCCCGCGAGGAGCGCCCACGAATACCGGGCGCCCGAGTCGTCATCAACGTGCGGAGCCTCGGCCGGCGCCAACAACTCGGTCGCGTCGGCCTCCGAGCTCGTAGCCTCGGTTGTACGCTTCTTGGACTTGGTGCTGGTTGCCTTGGCCATAGGGGGGCGGGACGCTACCCGAAACAATCCCCAATATGCAATCGGCCAACGAGGGTCGTATGGCCGAAATTACCCCTGCTGCGATGCCGTCGCCTTGGCAGGGCTCCGCGGCCGCACCGTCACCCGCGCCACCCGCCGCCGCCGCAGCGTCTCGACCCGCAGCTCGAAGCCCGCCAGGCTCACCCGGTCGCCCACCTTGGCCACCCGACCGAGCGCCTCAAGCACCGCCCCGCCCACCGTGTCGGCCCCCACCGAGCCGAGGTCATACCCGTGCGCCCGAAGCTCTTCGAGCGTGGCCAGACCGTCGGCCACCAGGGTGCCATCGCCGCGGGTCTCGATCCGCGCGAGCTCATCGTCGTGCTCGTCGCGAATCTCACCCACGATCTCTTCGAGCACGTCTTCGAGGGTCACGATGCCCGAAGTGCCGCCGTACTCATCAACCACCACGGCGAAGGGGCTCTGCTTCTCTTGCATCCGCTGCATGGCCTCGAAGAGACCCAAGGTCTCAGGCAAGGCCATCGGGTCGCGCATCACGCTCCGGAGGCTCTTCGGAGGCTCCGGCGTGAGCAGCAGGTCTTTCAGATTGACGTACCCCACGAGCTGGTCGAGGTCGCCGTCGACCACCACGGGGTAGCGGGTAAACCCGGCCTCGCGGGCCCGGGTCAGCACCTCGTCGAGCGACGCGTCGGCGTCGAGCACGGTGATGTCAACCCGCGGCACCATCGCGGCCTTGACGCTCCGCTCGGTGAAGCGAATCACCCGCTCAAGCAGCTGACGCTTCGGCTGAGAGAGCTTCCCCTTGGCGTACGACTGCGCCAGAAGCCCGAGAATCTCTTCTTCCGACAAGGCCCCCTCGGCGTGCTGGAGCGAGCCAAAGCCCAAGAGCCGCATCACCAGGCTCGCCCCCGCGTTGATCGCCATGAGCCCAGGCCAGGCCGCCCAGTAGAACACCCGTAGCGGCCGCGCCACAACCAAGGCAACCTTCTCAGCCGCCCCGATCGCCAAGAGCTTCGGAACCAGCTCGCCGAAGATGATATGCAGCGCCGTCAGCGCGCTAAACCCCAACACAAACGCGACCGAGTGCACCGTCGCGTTGACCGTCACCCCGAGCCGCGTCGCCACCGCCACGAGGCCGTGCGCGATGGCAGGCTCGCCCACCCACCCCAAACCGAGCGAGGCGAGGGTGATCCCCATTTGCGTCGCCGAGAGATACCGGTTGAGCTGCTGGGTGATCGCCACCACCTCGCGCGAGGCGCCGTCGGTGCGCTTCGCGAGACGCTCGATCTGCGTCGCGCGGAGCTTGACCAGCGCAAACTCGGCGGCCACAAAGAAGCCGTTGAGGGCGACAAAAACGAGGGTGATTGCAAGCGCGAACACAGCCAGAGGTTCAGCCTACGCACCTCTACCGCAGTTCGCGCGGCCGAGGGCAGGCCAATCGATCACGCGCCCGAGATGGGCCCGCTGGCAGCCCCGGTGCCGGGCTCAGGGTAGAGCACCTTGAGCGCCGAGCGGAGCTTCTCGACACCGAATTCTTCAGTCGTTTCGCGGTTGAAGACCCGCACGATGCGGCGCAGCTCGTCGGCGAGCTGCCGACCGATGCCGATCTCGCGCTCGATCTCGCGCTCGACAAACGACTCCCAAGTGCCGTAGCCCACCGCGCGGTAGAGCGTCGGGTCGGCCATGCGAGCGAGCAAGAGCCCCACCTCCCAGAACTGCTTCTGGAGCGTGCGCTTCATCGCCTTGAGCTTCATGAGGTCGTTCTTGACGGCGATGATCTGCTGCTTGAGCTGCTCGGCCCCTTCGGGCGCGCGGGCCGGGGTGTGCAGCGAGCCCGGCACCGTCGGCTTCGGCGGCGGCGGCGGCGTCGACCCCCCGGGGCCCACCGGCGGCGGGGGGCGGCGGTTCAACCGACGCGGCAACATCGGCGGCGCGCCGCGCTTGGTCTTCTTCTTCGGCCGCAGCCCGAGATCGCCCGTCGCGGGCGTCGGCACCGGCGGAGGCGCCACGGGCTCAGGCGCCTTCGTTGTCGTCTTGGCCGCGCCCTTGCTGACCACCTTCGAGGCCGGGGCTTTGCCTTGAGACGACTTCGATGCAGCCGTCTTAGTGTCAGAGCCCTTCGGCGCAACCTTGGCGGCGGGCTTCTTTGACTCGCCCTTTGAGGCGCTGGCCGGTTTTTTGGCCGAGGCCTTCGCTTTCGCTTTCGTCATCGATTACCCCGCGTCACGCCGCGTTGCCGCGGACAGAAGCATCTACGCGCGAGCCATAACACCCGCCGCGCGCCGACTGCAACCATTCGCGCATTTCGTCAAGAGGGTTTTCGACGAATTCGGCACCCCAGACGCGCGCCCGGGTGACACCCCCGAGGGGCAGAAAACTGCTAGTCTTCTCGGGGTGGACGGAGCCTCCGAGGTGCGGGTCGCACAGATCATTCGAGAAACCGACGCCGAGGGCCCCGGGTGCCGCTTCGCGGTGTGGGTGCAGGGGTGCCCGATGCGCTGCCGGGGGTGCTGTAACCCCACGATGTTGCTAGAAAACTCAGAGCTTCCTGGGGTGCGCTGGTACGGCGTGGCAGAGCTCCTGCGCGGGCTCGCCGAGAGCGCCGCCGAGGGCGTGACCCTGCTCGGGGGCGAGCCCTTCGCCCAACCCGCGGCGCTCGCCCGCTTCGCCGAGGGGGCCCAAGGCCTCGGGCGCTCGGTGATGATCTTCACGGGCTTCACCCTGGCCGAGCTCCGCGCGAGGCGCGACCCCGCCACCGAGGCGCTCCTTTCCGCCACCGACCTCCTCGTCGACGGCCGCTACGATGACACCCAGCGGAGCACCGACCGACGGTTTATTGGTTCAGCCAATCAGGTGCTCCATTTTCTCTCGTCGCGGTACGACCCGCTCGACCCGCGGCTGCACACCCAGAACCACCTTGAGATCAGGGTGCGGCGCGATCACATCACGCTCAACGGCTGGCCCATCGCGGGCGTCGGCACGGCCCAGCGGCTCCTCGACGGTGCCGCGCGAAGGCCGCGGGGGCAGGGCTCATGAGGTCACCCCGCCAGGTCGAGAGCTTCAAGCTCCGCGATGGGCCGCGCAGCTTCTCGTGGCAAGAGGGCGAGGCCCTTCACTTCCTCGACGTGCTCCTCGGGCGCGCGGCCGACCTCCCGACCGAGACGGTGAAGCTCTCGCGGCTCCGGCCCGAGCTCGTCGCCGCGGGGGCCGATCGCCTCAAGCGCGCGGTGCTCGGGTGGTTGATCCGTGCGGGCGGCTGGCGCGAGCGGCTCTACCTCCGTCGGGGGCAACGCCGACGCGGCAACGGCTTTGACAGCGCCCTCGGCGAAGGCTTCACCCTCGCCTTCGGCCCCGCGAGCCGGGCCCTCTGGGTCGAGGGCTTCGCGGTGCTCCCGAGCCTCGCGGCGCTCAGCGACGACAGCCGAAAGCCGGGCACCCAGCTCGCGCGCATCGACGCGTGGGCGGGCGAGCCCTCAGCGGTCGGCGACTGGGTCTTCGCCTGGCTCATCTACGAGCGCACGGCGCGCTGGCGCCTGCCCCTCGACGCCCGCGAGCGCCTGCGGAGCACCCTTCGCGCGCTCTCGCCCTTGGTGCGGCTCATGTCGGCCCCGAAGCCCGACAGCCTCGGCGCGCTCAGGGCCACCCTCGCGCAGCTCGTGCTGCCCGAACATCGAAGGGTCGTCGAGCTGGCCGAGGCCCGCCTCACCGCGGCCTGGTACGAGCGCCTCGGCGAGGTGATGGCCCTTCGTTACGACACCGAGGCCATGATCGCAGGGTGGAGCGGCTTCTCTCAGACCCTCAGCGCCTGGCTCGACTGCCTCGACGCAGCGGGCAGTCTCGACCTCGCCCGGCCGGTGATGGCGCTCTACGCGCGGGTCTTGCGGTACCGCTTCAGCGGCGACCTCGCGACGCTGCGGGGCACCCTCGAATCGGCCGCCACGGTGCGCTCGGTCGCGCAGCGCGACAGCTTCTTCGGGGCCGTGCGGGGGCTCTTCGAGGTCGGCCTGCGGCTCTACACCTTGCGCGACACCCTCGCCCAGGAGCGCTACGGCGACCCGCGCTTCGAAGAGGCCCAGATCTACCTCCGCGACATCGACGCGACCCTCGACGCGAGCCGCCCCCGGCTCGACGCCCTGGCCCGCACCTTCTCGAACGTGATCGGTTGAGCGCGGGGCGCTGGCGGCGGGCGCCGCGAGGCTGCAAGATCACCCTATGAGCCTCGCGTACCGCGCCAACTGGGTCACCGTGTCGAGCACGGTCACCCACGGTGACACCCTGAACCTTGAGCTGAGCCTCCTCGGCATCTTGCCCGCCCCTGAGATGGCCGCGCTCATGCGTGAGACGCTCCGGGCCGACGGGTGGCGCGAGGGGCCCTCGGGCGCCCTTGAGAAGCGCGAAGGCGAGGTCACGATGACGCTCTCGCCCGACGGCCAGCGGGTCGAGGCTCGGCTCGCCCTCACCCGCGAGGTGAGCACCCGGGCGCCCGACGCGGCCGCGGCGAAGGTGGCCCTCGAGGGCGCCGCGCAGCGGGCCGAAGACGAGGTGCGCGCGACGGCGGCGGCGCGGCTCACGGCCCTCGAACCCGACCTGCGGGTGAAGCTCGGCGAGGCCGTTCAGCGGGTGTACGCCGAGGCGCTGCGCACCAAAGCGGCCGCCCTCGGTGAGGTCGAGAGCGTGCGCGAGACCCGCGACGCCGACGGCGCCTACGAGGTCACGATCCGGGTGAAGGTCTGAGCCGCCCCGAGGCTTACAGCTCGTGCTTGCGGATCAAGCGGTACACATAGCTCCGGTCGAGCCCTGAGGCCTGCGCGATGGCCACGGTGTCGCGCTTGTGCCGCTCGACCATCAGCCGAATGTACTCGCGCTCGAGATGTTCGAGCCAGCGGTCGCGCACGACCTTGAACAGCTCCTCGACGCTCACCGGGGGGAAGACCTCTCGGGCCCCCGGCGCTGGTGTCGCCGCCGCCGGGAGGCTCGGCGTCGCCCGACGCGGGTCGCCCATCTCAAGGGCCTCGCGGGCCCCGAGGGCCATGGCCCGTTCGACAAAGTTTCGAAGCTCGCGCACGTTGCCGGGCCAGCGCTTGCGGCTAAGCTCGCGCAAGAGCTCGGGGCTCACGGTCTGACTCGACGAGCCAGGCAAGAGGCGCTCGACCAAGAGGGGGATGTCGTCCATCCGTTCGCGGAGCGGGGGCACCGTGACCGGGAGCACCGAGAGGCGAAAGAACAAGTCTTCTCGGAAGGTGCCCTTGTTGACCATCTCGCCGAGGTCGCGGTGCGTCGCCGCGAGGAAGCGCACGTTCACCTTGCGGTGGTGGCTCTCGCCGAGGCGCCGCACCATCTTCGACTCGATGGCCCGCAAGAGCTTCGGCTGCATTGACAAGGGCAGCTCGCCGATCTCATCGAGGAAGACCGTGCCCCCCTCGGCGCTCTCGATGGCCCCGGGCCGCGCCGTCGCCGCCCCGGTGAAGGCCCCCTTGGCGTGCCCGAAGAGCTCGCCCTCCAAGAGCGACTCTGCGAGGGCCCCGCAGTCGACCACGACGTAGGGCTTGTTCGACCGCGCCGAGTGCTCGTGAATGGCCTTGGCCACCAGCTCTTTGCCTGTGCCCGTCTCACCATGGATGAGCACCGTCGAATCGCTCTCGGCGAGCCGCGCGAGCCGCGCGAAGAGGGCGCGCATGAGGTTGCTGCGACCCCAAAGAGGCCCGAAGCGCTCGAAGGGCCAGAGCTCGATCTCGTAGTCGTTCTGCGCGTAAAAGAGCGTGAGGTCGACGGTGCCGATGTGGAGCGTGCCCCCGTCGGGCACCAAGGCCTCGCGCACCAACACGCCGTTGACCCAGGTGCCGTTGCTGCTCCCAAGGTCTCGAACCCACACCCCGGCGTCGTGGACCTCAAGCGCGGCGTGGATGCGCGACGCCTCGTTCGATTCGACGACGATGTCACACTCGTCGGCAGACCCGATCACCACGCGCCCCGAGATCAGCCGCGAGTGCGAACCCCGAGGTGACATCCACCGAAGTTGAGGCTCGCGGAAGATAGCTTTTCGTGCAAAGCCAAAGTCTCCCGCCGAGACAATTGTCTTGTCTGCGAAATCCATTCGTCTCCGACCCGCTCTCAGACCTTTCTATCCCATTCGGCCGGGCCATTCTACCCGGTGGACTACAAACCAACCTTTGGACTGTCGTCCAACGGCGGATTGGATTCATTGCCAATCCGGCCTGCGGGGGGTTTGTGCAGATTGGCGCGCCCTGCGGCGAGATCGCGACGGCGGGCCCTGGCCGCGCCGAGGTGGCACACAACCTGCTTGAGGGTCGGCGCCTTTCTCGACGGGGTGTTGCCGAGCACTGCGGCTTCGGCACACGAGACGAGTTGCGCGGAGAAACACCATGGCTGAGACAGTCCACCTCTACCTCAAGGCGAACGGCACCGACATCAACGGCGAGAGCTCACAGACCTCGCTCGGTCGTGAGAACTCGATCGAGTGCGTGTACTACGAGCAGGGCGTGATCACCGCGCGTGAGGCCGGTTCGAGCCTCGCCACGGGCCGTCGTCAGTACAACCCGCTCCTCATCCGTAAGCGCATCGACAAGGCCACCCCGCTCATCGCGAAGGCCCTTGTTGAGAACACGGTGATCGAAGGCACCTTCAAGTTCTTCCGCCCGAACCCCACGGGTGACGGCACCACCGAGCAGTTCTTCACGGTGCAGATCAAGCAGGGCCGCGTGGCTTCGCAGAAGCAGTTTGTGCCCGACACCATCGTGCCGGCCACCTCGACCGAGCCCCCCCTCGAAGAGATCTCGTTCGTGTTCCACACCATCAACTGGACGTACACCAACGGCGGTGTGACCCACGAAGACACCTGGAATCAGCAGCGCTGATCGGGTCTCGTCGGGCGCGCCAGAGCGCAGGGTAGGCCTACGGGTCTGCCGCTGCGCTCTGCGCATTTGGGCCTCTGCGTGTCGCCTCCTCCGAACTTGTAGCCACCGCAAATCCTCACCGCCTCTGGTCACGGCCCCGCGCGGGTGTCGCCTCGCGCCGTAGTCCGCAGCCGCGTGCGCCGATGGCGCGAGTCGCCCTGACAGAGGCCGCGCCGTCAGCGCCCCCCCACACACCGTGTCGAGGCGGCCCGTCGAGGAGGGGCGACGGGCGTCGTTGGGTGGGCGAAGGCGCGGGCCGAGCGGTCGTGCGAAGTCGGCGCTGGTTGGCACAGACCCTGCTTCGGGAGCCGCGCCTGCAACGGAGCGCAGGGGGGCCAGCACTGAGGCTGGCGTCACTGGCTTCGTCCAACGCGGAGAAACACCATGGCTGAGACAGTCCACCTTTATCTCAAGGCGAACGGCACCGACATCAACGGCGAGAGCTCACAGACCTCGCTCGGTCGCGAGAACTCAATCGAGTGCGTGTACTTCGAGCAGGGTGTGGTCACCGCGCGTGAGTCGGGCTCAGGGATGGCCACGGGCCGCCGTCAGTACACCCCGCTTCTCATCCGTAAGCGCATCGACAAGGCCACCCCGCTCATCGCCAAGGCGCTCTGTGAGAACCAGGTGATCGAAGGCACCTTCAAGTTCTTCCGCCCGAACCCCACGGGTGACGGCACCACCGAGCAGTTCTACAGCATCCAGGTGAAGCAGGGCCGCCTGAACTCGCAGAAGCTCTTCGTGCCCGACACCATCGTGCCGGCCACCTCGACCGAGCCCCCGCTCGAAGAAGTCTCGATGGTCTTCCACACCATCAGCTGGACGTACACCAACGGCGGCATCACCCACGAAGACACCTGGAACGCCAACCGCTGAATTCAGCCTCAGGCACCGTCTAAGCGCGTCGAGCTTCACCGTTCGGCGCGCTTCGCGTTTGGGGCCTCCGCGCGGTCGCCGCCTCCCTCCCGCCCGCCATCGCCCAGGGCACGCCGCCCGAAACACGCCACCCATCGCACGCGGCTCGGAACACCCTGCTCGGAACACGCAGCGTCTCGGCGCGCGTCTCGGTGCGCGTCTCGGTGCGCGTCTCGGTGCGCGTCCGCCTCGCGTTCGCCGTGCTCGGAGTCTGCCCGGGGATAAGGGGCGCTGGGCCTTCCGCGAGACTCCGCGCGGCCTCACGGGCTGAGCGCTGGGGTGCACCCTCCTGGCGTCTGCCATCTTACCCCCCCTCGCAGAACTTTGGACACGAGTCCGATCTTGGAAGGGCGTTGGACTGCAAGCCAACCACAGGGCGCTCGGGCTCGGGGCCCGTGTGCATGCTCGCCAACGCCTCATTGAGCCCGCGCGGGCCTCGCGCGCGGCGAAGCCCTGGCCCGGGGCTGTGTGTTCTTCGCGCGATGGCGCGCTCCGCCCTGACGGGCTGCGGGCGGCGGGCGAAAGCGCTTCGAGGCCGACGCCGTGGCATAGGCTGTGCTTACAGCCGTGCGCCTCACGACGATCGGGGCACGGGCGCAGGGGTGATGTTGCCCCAAGGGCCGTGCACGAAGTCTCACGCGGAGAAACACCATGGCTGAAACAGTCCACCTTTATCTCAAGGCGAACGGCACCGACATCAACGGCGAGAGCTCGCAGACCTCGCTCGGTCGCGAGAACTCGATCGAGTGCGTGTACTTCGAGCAGGGTGTGGTCACCGCGCGGGAGTCGGGCTCGGGGATGGCCACGGGCCGTCGTCAGTACAACCCGCTCCTCATCCGCAAGCGCATTGACAAGGCTTCGCCGCTCCTCTCGAAGGCGCTCTGCGACAACCAGGTCATCGACGCGACCTTCAAGTTCTTCCGTCCGAACCCCACGGGTGACGGCACCACCGAGCAGTTCTTCACGATCGCGTTCAAGAAGGGCCGCATCAACTCGCAGAAGCAGTTTGTGCCCGACACGATCGTGCCGGCCACCTCGACCGAGCCCCCGCTCGAAGAGCTGACCTTCGTGTTCCACACCATCAACTGGACGTACACCAACGGCGGTGTGACCCACGAAGACACCTGGGATCAGCAGCGCTGATTCTCTCCCGCACCTTCACGGTGTGGGCTGCACGACGCGTCGCGGCGGGCCTTCGGGCCCAAGGCGGCGCGTTTCGCATTTGGGCCTCCGCCCGCCCAAAGACGGGGCGTCGTCGGGGCGGCGTGACCGGGTACGGCGTGCTTTGTGGCCAAGCCTCGTGGCGGGTGGTGCATCGATCGCTCGGCGCTTGGACTCGCCTCACGGCGGTGTACCCTCGGCGCGGGGCATTCACGGAGGTGTTTGATGTCCGACGGGCGGCAGTGTGTGTGCGAGAGCCAGATCGAGGCTGTCGAGGTCTTTGCGCGAGGCGCGATGGTGACGCGGCGGGTGCATCTGCCCGACGAGGCGCCCGCGGGGCGGTGGTTCTGCCGGCTTGAGGGCCTGAGCGTGCTGGCCGAGCCCGGGAGCTTTCGGGTCGCGCTGGAGGGGGCGCCTGGGCGTCGGGTCCAGTCGGTGCGGGTCGCGCCTGCGGTGAGCGCGGTTGGGGCGGCGCCGAGCGGCTTGCATTTGGAGCTTGAGGCGCTGCGCGGCAAGGTGGCAGCCCTTGAAGCCGAGCTTACCTTCCTTTCTGAGCAGTGGCAGCGTCTCGGCGACGTTGTTTTGGCGCCTGGATACGACGCGCTGCGCGGAGCCGAGACGCGGCGGGCGATGGTGCATCGCGGCGCGGAGACCCTCGCGACGTCGAAGATGTTGGCCGAGCGCCTCGCGGTGACCGCCGACGCGCAGGCGCAGGTGCGGCGGTCGCTCAGCACCGCGCGTGAGGCGCTCTTCGCGGCCGAGGTGGCCTGGTCGCAAGCCGACGCGGCGCACGCCCGGGGCGCCGATGCGGCCTCGATGGTGGCCGAGATCGAGCTCGTGGGCGACGGCCCGCTCGGGGGCGTGTGTGTCAGTTATGCCGTGGGCGCGGCGCGCTGGTGGCCGCGCTACACCCTTCGGCTCGACGGCCAGGGGCGGCAGGCGCGGTGGCGCGTAGAGGCCCTGGTGGCCCAAGATTCGGGTGAAGACTGGCGCGGGGTCGCGCTGTCGCTCTCGACCGCAGATCTCGCCTACGACGCGCGCTTGCCGGTGTTGCCTTCGCTGAAGCTCGGACGGGCGAACCCGAGGCGGCGGGCGCATCGCGAGGCTCCCGAGGGGCTCGACGCGCTCTTCACGGGCTACGATCGCGCGTCGGTGCGGTCGGCGCCGCCTGAGCGCGCGGTGAAGGCTCGCCCCGCGCTCGCGCGACCCGTCGAGGCCGAGCCCGAGCCCTACACAAGCACCGGGGCCGGGTACGTCGAGGACGACGCGCCCGAGGTCATGGCCGAAGAGGCGCCGCGCCCGCGTAAGAAGGCAGCTCCGAGGGGGGGCGAGATGGCGCGAGGTGCGATGCCCGGGGCGCCCATGATGCAGGCGTCGTTGGCGCCGGCGGCGCGAAAGAGCGTGGGGGCGTTCTCGATCGGGAGCGCCCTCGCGCAGCGCGACGAGGGGTACGGCGGCGCCGAGGGCGGCGGCGAAGCGGCGCAAGAAGAGGCCCTCGCCCTGGAGCCGAGCGACGCGTGGATGATGTTTGATCAGCTTGAGGTGCGGGGGCCCGACGATGCGGCGCGGCGTGGGCGTCTTGTGCGCCGCGACGATGGCGCGATGGCGGTGAAGCGGGCCGCGGCGGTGGCCCGGGTCGAGGGCGTCGAGGTGCAGGCGGGGATGGCCGATCCGAGGGCGAGTCGCGGTTTGTTCGACCATCGGTACAGCGTCGAGGGCATCGCCGATGTGCCCGCTGATGCGCTCCTGCACGGGGTCTCGCTCGGCGAGGGTGAGGGCGCGCCGGTGCTGCGGTGGCGGAGCTTGCCGCGCGAGCGGGCCGAGGTGTTTCGCGAGGCTGAGCTACGAAATCCGCTCGATGTGCCGCTCTTGGCGGGGCCCGTCGAGGTGTTTCTCGACGGGGCGCTCCTGGCCGTGTCTGAGGTCGAGCGGGTCGACCGAGGGGGCACCATTCGCGTCGGGATGGGCGTTGAGTCGCGCCTTCGTATCGCGCGCAACGTGCGCGTTCAGGAAGAGAGCGTGGGGCTTCTCGGGGGCGACACCGCGGTGACCCATACGGTGAGCGTCGAGGTGGCGTCGAGCCTGGGGCAGCCGGCCCTCGTCGACGTGCTCGACCGCGTGCCCGTGAGCGACGAGAAGGGCGTCGAGGTCGTGTTTCTCGGCGCGAAGCCAGAGTGCGAGGTCTACCTTCAGGGTGAGCGCGGCGCGCCCATCCGTGGGGGTCGGCGTTGGCAGCTGATCGTGCCCGCGGGGGGCCGGAGCGCGATCGAATTCAGCTACCGTGTGAGCTTCGCTTCGAAGTTCGAGCTCGTAGGAGGCAATCGCCGTGACTGACGCCAATGCGCAACGGGTTGTGCTCGACGGTGAGAGCGTGGCCACGCGGGTGACGCTGTTCGAAGACCGGGCCGAGGTTCAGCGCACCGTCGAGGTGGTGGCGCCGCGCGAGCACTTTTGGGTGCGGGTGGGCGGGCTCGGGGTGGCCCTCGACGACGCCTCTCTGGTGGCCTCGGTGCGGGGCGAGGGCGGGCGCGTGGTGGGCCACGAGGTGCAGCGCGTCGTGCGTGATGTCTATGTGCTCGACGAGGCCGCGCGCGCCGAGGCAGAGCGGGCGCACGATGAGGCCCGCGACGGGCACGCTCAGGCCGAGGCGCGGTGCGAGGCGCTGCGGCGTGAGGCGGGGTGGATCGGGCAGGCGATCGAGGCCTGGTTCGCGGGGGTGGCGGCGGTTCCGCGAGGGGGTGAGGGGGCGCCGGGGGCGGGGGCGTCGCAGTGGGCAGAGGCCCTCGCGGCGCTCGAAGCGGAGATGACGCGGGTGAACGAGGCGTTGGCGGCCCAGCTTCGGGCGCTCGATGCCGCCGCGCGGCAGCTCGCGCAGGCCGTCGCGGCGTGGCGGGTCGCGTGTCGACAGGTGCCCCGGGTCGAGGCGACGCTGGTGCTCCAGGTGGCCGGTGATCTCGGTAAAACTCTATTGATTGAGATGAGTTATAGAACTCCGTGCGCGCTCTGGCGGCCCGAGCACCTGGCGCGCCTGGTGACCCGTGACGGCGCGCCGGTGATCGCGTTCGAGAGTTGGGCCACGGTGTGGCAATCGACCGGCGAGCGGTGGGACGATGTGGCGTTGCGCTTCTCGACGGCGCGCCCGGCGCAGTCGGCGACGCCTCCGCTCGAGACCGACGACGTCTTGCGGACGCGGCGAAAGACCGAGGCCGAGCGGCAGAACATTCAGGTCTCGCTGCGCGAGCAGACCGTCGCCGTGGCGGGGCTCGACCGCGGCGCGCGGGTGGTCGATGAGATGCCCGGCGTCGACGATGGGGGTGAGGCCCTGTGGTTCGCGCCCGAAGGCGCCGCGAGGGTGCCGAGCGACGGGGCTCCGCATCGGGTGCTCTTGCAGCGGTTTGAGCTGCCGTGCGTGCTTGAGCGGGTGGCCATGCCCGAGAAGGGCGAGACGGTGCATCTGCGGGCGACGGCGACGCTGCGCGGGGTGTCGACGCCCCTCCTGGCGGGGCCCGTCCAGGTGGCCCGGGAGGCGACCCTGGTGGGGCGGGGGCGGGTCGATTTTGTGGCCCGGGGTGAGCCCTTCGAGCTCGGGTTCGGTGTCGAAGACGGCGTTCGGGTGCGGCGCCGCGTCGAAGACAAGCGCGAGGTGACCGTGGTGATGGGCACGCAGAAGCTCGTTCGTACGGTGAAGGTCACGCTCAGCAACCTCTCCGACGAGGCGCGCACGGTGCTGGTGGTGGAGCGCTTTCCGGTGAGCGAGCTCGATGAAGTTCGGGTCTTCGCGCCGACCGACCCGGGGTGGAGCTTTGAGGCCCGAGACGGGCTCGCGCGGGCCGCGGTGACCCTGGAGCCTCGGGCGACCCACGCGCTGAGCCTGACGTGGCGCCTGGAGGCCAGCAACAAGGTGCAACTGCCGTTCGCGTGAACGGTGACGCGCGCGGGCCGAGGGTGGTACCTTCTCGGCTCGCGCGATGACCGCTTTGTTGACGGAAGGTGTCTCGGTCGAGGGGCGCTATGTGCTCCAGACGCAGCTCGGTGAGGGCACCTTCGGCAGTGTCTGGCGGGCCCGCGACGCGCGTCTCTCGGGGCGCGACGTGGCGGTGAAGGTGCTCAAGCCCGAGCTGCTCGAACAGCCCACGGCGGTGAGCCGCTTCGACGCCGAGGCCGACGCGCTGGCGCAGCTCTCACACCCCAACATCGTCGCCGTGCTCGACCGCGGCACCTGGGAGGGCAAGCGTTACATCGTCACCGAGTTTGTGGCGGGGCAGACCCTCTCGGCGTGGATCGAAGACCATCGCAGCCGCGGGGCCGCGCCTGAGCTGCGCGTGGTGGCCCAACTCTTCGAGCAAATTTGCGCGGCGGTCGAGGCGGCGCATCGGGTGCGCTCGCCGGGGGCCCTGGTGCACCGCGACATCAAGCCCGAGAACGTCATCATCAAGGTGAGCGTCGATGGCGAGCGGGTGGCCAAGCTCATCGATTTTGGCATCGCGCAGCTCGGGCGCCGAGACCGTACGGCGTCGGGGGTCTCGCTCGGCACGCCGCTCTACATGGCGCCCGAACAGGCCTACGGTTACTCAGAGGGCGTCGGCACGTGGACCGACGTGTTCGCCCTCGGCGTGGTGCTCGTCGAGATGCTGACCCTGCGGGCGCAGCCGTCGGAGAAGGAGCCCTGGTGGGGGGCGGTGATCCGTGACGTCGACCCGCTGCCGTTGGTGAGCGCGTGGCGGCCCGATGTGCCCGCGGCGGTGTGGGCGGTGGTCGCGCGGTGCATGCGTCGCGAGGGCCGCGAGCGGTACGTCGACGCGGCGGCGCTGCGCGAGGCGTTCAGGGCGGCGCTGCGTACGAGCGGGCTCTTGAGCGGTGAGGTGCTCGGCGCGCTCGTGCCCGCGGGGCTCGCCGACTCGGGGGCGCGGCCGGCGGCGGCGCCGGAGCCTGTTCACTCTCCTGAGGCGCACGCGGCGACGGTGGTGCAGGCCGCGGTGGCCGAAGAGGCTCCGTTGCCGTGGGGGCTCATCGCGCTGGGGGTGGTGCTCGGCGCGGTGCTGGTGGCGGCGGCGATCGTGGTGGCGCTCGTGCGGTCCGATCAGGCGCGGCAGCGTGCGGCGCAAGGGGGCGCGTCGGCGGCGCCAGCGATCGCGGCGGCGGGCGGGGGCGAGGCGCCGAGGGCCGAGGTGGAGCGCTTCCTCAGGGGGTGGGAGGCGCTCTTTGTGCGGGGCGATTCTGAAGCGTTTTCAAGGTATTACGCTCCGCAGGTGCGCTCTCACGGGCGGGCCGAGGCGCAGACCCCGGTGAGCCTCGCCGAGGGGGTCGCGGCCGATCGCGGTCGCGGCGCGACGCTCACGGTCGACCCTGCGCAGAGCACTTGGGCGAACGAGGCGGTGACGGGTGAGAATGTGCCGTCGGTGTGCCGCACGGTGCCTGGGGCCACGGGGCCCGTGCTGAAGGTGCGCGCGTGGGTGCGCGAGTACCGCGCCGACCGTAACGCGGTGGTGGGCTGCGCGCGGCTCGAAGGGGTGTTCCTCTTGCGGCTCCGTCAGACGCCTGAGGGCCTGCGGATTTGTCACGAGAGCTGGTCGCTCGAAGACGGCATTTGCGCGTCGTGTCCGACGGCGTCGGTGTGTCGCGGGCGGGGTCTCTAGTGTCCCCCGCCAGAAGTCCGCTCGCAAAACCTCCTGATATTCTCGAGGATGTCATCCGCGGTCGCGGTCCAGCAGAAGGACTTGGTCTCCCTCAATGCGAGGTAGGTCGCGATCGCCTCTTCGAGTTCACGCACGCT
>JAEUKH010000036.1 GCA_016792845.1 Myxococcales bacterium
TCCTGGCAGGGAGAGGGGGGTGCGAGGGCGGGCGCCCCACAGGGGGTGAGGTCGCGCAGGCGTTGGGGCGCGGCACAACCTCGTCGGATTGGGCACTTCGCCCCCTCGGCCGACGCCACCACATTTGCCGACACAGCCTAGCGGCCCCGCCGCGCACCGTCAGGGGCTCGGGGCCGCCGCGCACGAGAGGCTGAGGCCGCGGAAGACCCCCGTGTCGGTGCCGTCTCCTTCGAGCTCGGCCTCGACCTGAACCGTGGCGGTGTCGGGCGGGAGGCGCAGGGCGCGGGTCTCGACGGCGTCGCTCCAGTCGCTCCAGGTGTTGGGCGCAGCGCGGGCGGCGACGCGGAAGCGCACGCGCACGCCGGGGCCCGAGGCGTCGACCGAGAGGGCTTCGAGGGTGCGACCGGCGACCGCGAGGGGGCCGCTCGTCCACGCGCCGATGCGGGCGCGGCCGGGGTCTGTTTCGAGGGCGCTGCGCCACACCGTGCGGGGGTAGTTGGTGTTGAAGGCCGCGCTCTCGCCGGGGTCGCAGGCCGTGCGACCGCCCACGATCCAGAGGTTGTTCTGGTGGTCGCGTCGCAAGATGAAATCGCTGCGCGAGCGCGGCATCGCGGCCCCCTCGGCGGCGCCGCCCTGCCACGCCCCGAGGCCGCCGTCGGGGTTCACCTCGGCCCACCACACGTCGCGGTAGTTGGCGCCGCCGACGTCGCCGCAGCGCGAGTTGCCGCCCTCGCGACCGCCCGCCATCACGATGCGACCGCCCACCATCAGCGCCTTCTGGTCGTAGTTCGGCACCGGGAGCTCGCCCGCGCTGCGCCACGCCGAGAGCGCGCCGTCGTTGCCGATGTCGGCCACCCAGACCCGCCGCTCGATGTTGGCCCGGAGCTGGCAATTCTTTCGCCGACACCCGCCAAGAACCCAAATGTTTCGCGAGGTTGCGGCACCCGCGATGAACTGCAACGCGCCCTCGGGCACGGGGGTGGTGACGCGCCACGGGCCGATCGACCCATCGGGCAAGAGGGCCGCCACGCTCACGTCGTCGTGGGCGTCGAAGCCGTCGTCGCCGACCAGGGTGTAGAGAAACCCGCGGGCGATCACGGCCTCGTGCCCGAAGCGGCGACGGGGGTTGTCGGGGCCGCGCTGCCACGGCGTGAGGTCGCCCTCGCCGGGGGTCACGAACCAGCTCGCGACCTGCTGGCGAAAGCTGTCGTTGCCGAGGCTCTGGCCGCCGCCGGTGAGGTACATGCGCCCGGCGTGGGCCAAGACGATGTGGTCGATGATGCCGAACATGAAGGGCGTGGCGGTGCGCCAGGGGCCCGCGCGGCCGTCGGCGTCGAGGGTGCTCACCAAGAGCGAGGCCTCGCCGTTGAAGCGGTCTTGCTGGCCGCCGAGCACGTAGAGGCGCCCGTCGTAGAGGTCGCCGTCGCTGTCGTGGGCGCCCCGCGGGAGGGTCTCGCCGGCCTCGACCCAAGGGCCCGGGTGGAGCCTTGGCGAGAGCACCACGCCGCCGCGGGCCGGGTCGGCCACGACGTTCAGGCCCTCGTGGGGGGCCGTGTGGCGACCCTCGGCGGGCAAGAGCGCGGCGGCGCCTTCGAGGCTGAGGCAGCGCCCCGCCGAAGGGCCCGCGTCGGGGGTCACCGCCGCGTCGGCGGGGCTCGCGGCCGCGTCGGGGGGCGCGCCGTCGCCGCAAGAGGCGAGGGCGCCGAGGGCGAGGATCGGCAAAGTGAGGGGGCGCATCCGAGGGGGCCGACGGTAACAAGAAAGTGAAGTGTTCTGACGCTCTTTCGCGGGGCGTGCGGCGACCCTTGACGGGGGCGGCGCGGTGCTGTTGATTCCGCCGCCAAAAGCGCGAGACCCGGTCGGGGCCCCTCGGTGGGGCATCGCCCGCGTCGTGCCGCGAGGAGTACTTCGTTGGAAGAGACCACCCCGACGCCTTGGAGCGTCGACGATGCCACCGCCCTCTACATGATCGACCGCTGGGGCGGCGGGTACTTCAGCGTAGGCGAAGACGGCAAGCTCTGCGTCGCCCCGCGGCGTGGGGCTGGGCCGCAGATCCCTATTCTCGATGTCGTGCGCGAGTGCGCGGCCGAAGAGGGCCTGCAGACGCCGCTCTTGATTCGCTTTCAAGACATCTTGCACGACCGCGTGCGCGAGATCAACGACGCCTTCGCCCGCGCCGTGGCCGAGAACAAGTACGGCGCCGAGTACCGCGGCGTGTACCCGATCAAGGTCAATCAGCTCCGCGAGGTGCTCGAAGAGATTCTCGATGCGGGTCGGCCCTACCACTACGGCATCGAGGTGGGGTCGAAGCCCGAGGTCTTCGCGGGGCTCAGCGTGCACACCGACAACGACTCGCTCTTGGTCTGCAACGGCTACAAAGACGACAACTTCATTCGCACCGCGCTCATCGGGCGCAAGCTCGGCAAGAAGGTCATCCTCATTGCCGAGAAGCTCCAAGAGGTGCGCGCCATCGTGCGGGTGGCCAAAGAGATGAACGTCGAGCCCCTCATCGGGCTGCGCGTGCGGCTGCTCTCGAAGGGCGCGGGCAAGTGGGCCACCTCGGGGGGCGAGCACGCCAAGTTCGGCCTCTCGACCATCGAGATCCTCGAAGCGCTCTACACCCTGCGCGAGGCCGGGATGCAGGAGTCGTTCAAGCTCCTCCATTTTCACATCGGCTCGCAGGTGCCCGACATCTTGATCGTGAAGCGGGCCGTGCGCGAGGCGGCGCGCTACTACGCGAAGCTGCGGCAGGCGGGGCACAACCTCGAGTACATCGACGTGGGCGGCGGGCTCGCGGTCGATTACGACGGCTCGCGCAGCACCTTCCACTCGTCGATGAACTACTCGATCCAAGAGTACGCCGACTCGGTGGTGTACGAGGTGATGGCGGTCTGCGACGAAGAGCGGGTGCCGCACCCGTACATCGTGAGCGAGTCGGGGCGCGCCGTGGTGGCCCATCACTCGGTGCTCGTGGTCGAGGTCTTCGGCAGCATCGAGAAGACGCCCTCGGCGCCGTACTCGCCGCCCGAGGTCGACCACAAGCTCGTGCGAGATTTGAAGTACCTCCGCGACCACCTCTCGCAGAAGAACCTCACCACGAGCTGGCACGACCTGGTCGACGTCAAAGAAGAGTCGCAGAAGATGTTCGAGCTCGGGCTCTTGCCCCTCGACGCCAAGGCCTACGTCGAGTCGCTCTACTGGGAGCTCGCCGAAGAGATCCAGCGCCGCGCCGCGAGCCTCGCGCCGGAAGAGCGCCCCGAAGATTTCGCCGACCTGAGCAATCAGCTCGCCGACCAGCATATTTGTAACTTCTCGGTGTTCCAGTCGCTGCTCGATCATTGGGCGCTCGGGCAGCTCTTCCCGATTGTGCCGATCCACCGGTTGAACGAGAAGCCGAGCCTCGACGCGACGCTCGTCGACATCACCTGCGACTCTGACGGCAAGGTGTCGAAGTTTGTCGACCTCAACGACGTGCGCGACACCCTCTCGCTGCACGACCCCGCGGGCGGCCCGTACTACCTCGGCATCTTCCTCACCGGGGCGTACCAAGACATCATGGGCGACCTGCACAACCTCTTCGGTCGCGTGAACGAGGCCCACGTCTTCCTCGACGACGACGACGAGCGCGGCTACTACGTCGAAGAGACCATCGAGGGCAACACCATCGGTGATGTGCTCGAAATGACTCAGTATTTCTCGAAAGACCTGGCCCTCCGCATGAAGAGCCAGATCGACGCCGCGATCAAGGCCGACAAGCTCAAGCCCGTCGAGGGCATGCGGCTCCTGGCCGAGTACGAGCGCGGTCTCAAAGACCAGACCTACCTCACGCTCGTGCACGAGGGCGAGCCGGTGCCGAAGCACGCGCGGCGCCCCTCGCTGCCGCCGCCCGCGGCGAAGTAAAGCCCGTCACAGCCCCAGACGCCCCGGGGGCCTCGCGACGCTCACACGTCGGGAGCGCCCTGCGCGGCACGGCCTTCGGACTGCGGCGCCGGCAGCACCCACAGGCTCAGCATCGCGAAGTACGGAGTGGTGAAGGTCGCCGCGAGGAGCTCCCACGACGGCAGCGGCCGCACGCCCACCGCGGCGGTCGCCGAGACCGCCACCCCCCCCAGCACCGAGACGGCGGTGAGGGCCCAGGCCGCCCGCCGCGACCCGCTTCGGAGCGCCCACGCCGTGGCCGCGAGCGCCGCGAGGTCGACGCCCGTCGCGAGGCCCACGAACCACCACGGGAGCCACCCCGACGCCCCCGCCAGCACCCGCGCGAGGCCGAGCCCGCGCAAGAGCCCCGGCAGCGCCCGCGGCGCGCGGTTGAGGCCCGCCAGCACCCGCCGCACCGGCGCGAGGGCCGTGAGCCCGACGGCCAGCAAGACCGTGGCGCTCATCTCGACGGCCCCCATGGCGCGGCGCTGCGAGGCGAGTACGACGGCCGCGACGAGCCACCCGAGGCCCAGCGCGAGGGCCCCGAGGCTCACCCCGAGGCGCCCGCGCGAGGGCCCGCCGTCGGGGGTCGCGGCGCCGAGCGGCAGGGCCGAGGCCGCGAGCACCGCGGTGACCGAGAGACCGAGAAAGAGGGCGAAGAGAATGCGCTGCGTGTCCACGTCGGTGAGGGGTGCTTTTGGGGTACTGTCGCGCGCCATGCAATCGTCATCGTTCACCCTGCGCGCCCGCGACGGGGTCGAGGTCACCGTTCACTGTTGGCGCCCCGACGGCGAGGTCAAAGCGACGCTCCAGATTGTCCACGGCATGGCCGAGCACGGGGCCCGCTACGCGCGCTTCGCCGAGGCCGCGACGGCCCGCGGCTTCGCGGTGTACGCCGACGACCACCGCGGTCACGGCAAGACCGCCGCCGACGCCGACACGGGCTTCTTCGCCGCCGCGCACGGCTGGCGCGCCGTCCTCGACGACCTCTACCGCCTCAGCGATCACATCGTGGGCGAACACAGCGGCGTGCCCCGGGCCATCTTTGGCCACAGCATGGGGAGCTTCTTCACCCAACAAATGCTCTTCGAGCGCGGCGAGCCCTACGCCGCCGCGGTGCTCTCGGGTTCGAGCTCTGGGGTCGCCAACCCGCTCGCGCCCATCGGCCGGCTCGTGGCCCGCATCGAGCGCGCGCGGCTCGGCCCGCGGGGTCGCTCGGCGCTCTTGACCAAGCTCTCGTTCGGCCATTTCAACAACGCGTTCAAGCCCGCCCGCACCGACTTCGATTGGCTCTCGCGCGACCCCGCCGAGGTCGACCGCTACCTCGCCGACCCGCGGTGCGGCTTCGAGGTCACAACCCAACTGTGGATCGACCTCCTCGACGCTCTGCCTGGCCTCGCGGCGCCCGAGAATCTCGCGAAGGTGCCTCGATCGCTGCCGATTTTGGTGGTCTCGGGGGCGCTCGACCCGATTCACACAGGGCAGAAGGGCCTCCGCCGCCTGGTCGCTGATTATGCAAAATCTGGCCATGACCGGGTGACCTTGAAGACATACCCGGGCGCTCGGCACGAGCTGGTGAACGAGACCAACCGAGACGAAATTTCGCGCGACATTCTCGATTGGGTTGAATCAAATTTCGGCGCGGCGGGGCGTTGATTGGGCGTTGACGGCGGGGCCCGATTCGACGAGCCTCGCGGGCGTCAACGAAGCGCTGCGGGCCCCTTCGACGCGACGATGCGGGTGGGGGCGCGGGGCGCGACAAATCACAGGAGTCGACGATGAGCGTTCTCAAGCGTGGTTCGAAGGGTGACGATGTGCGCGACCTTCAGAATCAACTCAACAAGATGGGCTACGGCCTCTCGGTTGACGGCGATTTTGGCCCCGGCACAGAAGAGGCCGTGAAGCACTTGCAGACCGCCTTCGGGTACACGGTTGATGGCTCGGTGGGTGATGGCACCCGCTTCCTCATCAACCAGCAGCTCGGCTTCGGGTGGAACAAGGACGCCCCCAAGGGCTGACCCCCCGCCGCGTGTGCGGCGCGTGAGGGCTCGCAGCAGGTCACCCGTCGACCCGCCGCGGGCCCTTCGCGTTTGGGCCCCCTCACCCCGCCCCAAGGCGCGCCCACGCCGCCGAGACAGCCCAGCGCGTTGGGGTTCGCGCGAGACGCCGATGGCCCAAATGCGTTCGGCGAGAGACCCGCACCTCGTGAGAGGAGAGATCACCCGCCGAACAATTGGTCGGGGCGACTGGATTCGAACCAGCGACCCCTAGACCCCCAGTCTAGTGCGCTAACCAGGCTGCGCTACGCCCCGAACCAACCGCTGCGTCGCCGCAGGGGAGGCGGAAGATACACTCACCCCACCACAGCGCAACAACAATCGACAGGGCTCACCCCACTTCGCATCTTTTCACGCGTCGGGCGGCCATTCACGCTACAGCGCGAGGCCCAACGATGACAGAGAGCGCCCCCCCGCTGGTGGTCGTGACCAACGACGACGGCATTCATTCGCCTGCCCTTCACGCCCTCGCACGGGCGCTCGCGCCGCTGGCCGAGGTCTACATCGTCGCGCCCGAGACCGAGCAGTCGAGCGTGTCGCACGCCATCACCTTGGCGCGGCCGCTGCGGCTCCGCACGCTCTCGCCGCGGGTGATGACCCTCGACGGCACGCCCGCCGATTGCAGCTACGTGGCGCTGCACCACCCGGGGCTCTTGCCGCGGGCGCCGACCCTGGTGGTGAGCGGCATCAACCTCGGGCCGAACCTCGGCACCGACGTGTTCTACTCGGGCACCGTGGCGGGCGCGCGGGAGGCGACCTTTCGGGGCGTGCCCGGGGTGGCCTTCTCGATGCCGACCCGGGCCGATGTTGAACAGTGTTCAACACACGCCGCGACCCTGGTGGCGCGGATGCTCGGATGGCGCGCGGCGAACCCCGCGGCGGCGCCGCCGGTGCTCAACGTGAACTTCCCCGAGGGGGTGCCCCGGGGCGTGAAGCGTTGCACCCTCGGGGTGCGCGAGTACGAGAACGTCGTCGAGGTCAGAAACGACCCCCGCGGCCGGCAGTACCTCTGGATCGGCGGCCCGAAGGTCACGCACCCCCTCCAGGTCGGCAGCGACACCGAGGCCTTCGAAGCGGGCTACATCACCGTCACGGCCCTCTCGCTCGACATGAACGGCGTCGACCCGCGGCCCGCCGACGCGTTGCTGGGGCCGCTCTCCCCTGCCCCCTAATCGCGGTCTTCGTCGATGCCTTGGGCCCACCCGGGGGCTCCGAGTCGCTCGGCGAGGGCGCGCACCCCGCGGCGCCCCACGGGGCCCTCGAAGCAGTGGGTGACGATCACCCCGAGGCCCGCGGCCCGAGCGTACGCATCGAGGGCGAGACAGCCCGAGACTCCGTGCAAGGTCGGCTTGAGCACGAGGGCCTTGCACCCTCGGGGCGCGCCCGCGAGCCGCGCGGCGAAGCCTGGCAGCGAGAGCGACTCGTCGGCCGCCCAGGGGCCGGCGTCGAGCGCCAAGAGGGCCTCTCCCGAGAGGGGCTCTTCGACGACATCGACCCTGAGCCCGTGCAGCATGGCGAGGGCGCGACGGGCGAGCTCGGGGCTCCAGGCGCCGTTGGCGTCGAGGCGCCAGGTCACCGCGGGGTGGCGCTGGGCGAGGCGGCAGAGCGCGCGGTGCTCGTCGTGCCAGCGGCCGGGGGCGCCGACCTTGAGCTTGAGGGTGGTGAAACCCGCGGCGACCTTTCGTGCGGCGCGCGCGTCGATGCTGGGGTCGAGTGCGGGGCCGAGCATGGCGTTGACGTCGACGACGCGGCGGGGGCGCGCGGCCAGGGCCGGGAGCGCTTGGGGGTCGAGTTGAAAGAGCGCCCATTCAAGGGCGAAGCGCAGCGATGGGGGCCAGGCCGGGTCGATGTGCAGCACGACGGGCCCGGCAGGCGCGGTTGCGAGGGCGTCGAGGGTCGCGCAGACCGCGTCGAGGGTGTCGCTTGAGTAGCCGGGCAAGGGCGCCGCTTCGCCGTGGGCCGCGCGGCCTGCGGCGTCGGTCAGGGTCACGACCGCGCGGGGGCGTTGGGGCACCGCGAGGGTGGCGTGGCCGACGGGGCGGGCGAAGGTCTCGTCTTCGCGGGCCCAGGTCAGCGAGGCGATCATCGCCACGGCGCGTTCCCGCGGGTGGGCGCGGGGTCGCCCATGGCGGCGCGGAGCGAGGCCATCTTGTCGCGCAAGGGGCCGATGAAGTCGAAGCTGACGGTGCGGGTCTGGCCCTTCATCGCGCGGGTCGCGTGCCATTTCGAGAGGGCCAGGCGGGCGGCGGTGGCGACGAACTCCATGCGCAGCGCGCCGTGCCGCGCGAAGCGGGCCCGGAGCTGGCCGAAGGCCGAGGTCACCAGGGCGAGCTCCTGGGGGGTCATGGCGCCCATCATCACCTCGTCGACGAGGTTCTCTCGGATGATGCGACCGCGGCGGCGTACGAGCACCAGCACCATCACGAAGAACGCGACGACGAAGAGGAACCACAGCGGCAAGAGGAGCAGCACCAGGGGCACGCGCAAGATGCCCGAGAGGACGGCGGCGCCGTTCCAGATGGCGTGGAGGACGACGGCGGCGAGGTAGCCTGCGAGGGGCGCGATGAAGCGCACCGTCGGGCGTGTGGTCTCGCGGGCGATGCCGAACCCGATGCCCGTCATCGAGGTGAACAGCGGGTGCGCCCAAGGGCTCACGACGCCGCGCAAGAAGAAGGTCGCGGCGAGCATGTCGTGGCTCTGAATCTGAGCCTTCGAGTAGTACACCACGTTCTCGACGGCGGCGAAGCCGAGGGCCGTAAAGGTCGCGTAGATGATGCCGTCGACCACGCCGTCGAACTCGCGGCGCCACACGCGGAACATCATGTAGAGCCCGAGGCCCTTGAAGAACTCCTCGCAGACCGGCGCGCTCACGGTGGCCCCCAACGCCTCGCCGAACACCGACGAGAACACGGTGTTGACCGTCGCCGAGAAGCCGCACGCGCCCACCGCGCCCCAGACGAACACCAACATCAGCGCCCACCAGGGCTCGGGGTCGTAGCGATCGAGCAGCCGCGGCACGGTCATGTAGACCAGCACCGCGGGGAAGGCCAACAGCGCCCCCGTGCCCATCGCCCCGTAGCGCGCCCAAGGGTCGCTCTGGGCCAAAGGCGGCAAGAGAAAAATGGCCTGGAGCAAGGCCGCGCCCAAGAGCGACGCGAGCACAAAGAACACCACACCCCGGTTGCGGGTGCGGCGCTCTTCGACCGACAAAGGCAGCGCAGAGCTCATCGACGTGGGTGCCCTCTTATGGCCCAAAACACAGCGCGCCGACAGCCCCGTAGGCCGCCGGCGCGCCGCAACCCGACAGCCGCGATCAGGGGCTGCCGAACACCTGGACGCCCACCTCGCCGCGACCCGAGAACATCACGATCTCAAGCTGCGCGGGCTGGTTGCCCATGCCCGCCGGGATGCAAAGCTGACGGTCGAGACCGATCACCGGGTAGTTGTCAGGGGCGCGGTCTTGGTCGATCACGCGGCCGCTCATGTCGCGGAGGTACAGGTCGAGGTCGCGCACCCCGGCCCCGCCCACGCCGATGATGCGGTAGCAGTGACCCGCCACCACCGTCGCGGCCACCGTGCGGCGCTCGCGCTCGTTCATCAAGCCGCGCACGAGGTCGGTCACCGCCACGAAGCCGTTGGCAAACTGCCGGGCGCGGGTCGTCATGTTGGCGCTCACCCAGTCGGCGCCGTTGTAGCCCGTGGCCGTCCACGTAGGCGAGACCATCGAACCGGCGCCACCGTTGCCTGTTGCCATCGCCGTACCCTGCACCACCGCGGGGCCCGTGGGCTGCGGCGGCGGCGGGGGCGGCGCGCTCTGCACCACCGGCTGCGGCGGGGGCGGCGGCGGCGCCTGGGTCGTCGGCTGCGGCTGCGATTGCACACACCCCGAAAGCAGCTGCGCCATCACCGGCACCATCGCCATCGCCAAAAGCCCACTCGTCACAATACGCTTGTTCATCGCCACTTGATCTCCTCGGGAGGTCGGTCGTGCGCCCCATCGTTCGCACGCGCCGCGGATCAAACACCCGACAGGCGCGCCGTGTCAAAGCCTTCGCAGGCCCTCACACCACACAAACCCCGCCTTCGGCACCGCGGCCCCACTCGTACGCGCCAGCGCCCCAGCAGCTTACACCCAATGCCCCAAATGCCCACACGCCGCGCGCTGGTCACGGTAAGGGTTGAGTCGAGGTGGTGAAAGCTGACCGCCCTCTCAAACGCGTGGTGAGTTTCGCTCTGACTTTACCGTGACCTCGCGGCAGAGGCGAAGGTGGAGCTTCTGCCGAACGGCGTCAGCACCGACGGTGAGCGACGCGTGGCGCAGTCCGTCGGCGCCGTGCGGGAGGTTGAGGTCGCCGGTCAGGGGATCGATGGCGAGGTCGCGCACACCCGGAACGTGCGTGCGGTGGAGTGCAACGGGCTACCTGGAGGTGGGCGGGGTTTGGGGGGCGGACGCCGCGATGGCCGCGCCGCACGTCGCTCACCTGGACCCGGGCGGACCCAGGGCGCGAGTCGATCGGCAACATCGCCGGCCGCGCCCGGGGCGCGGGGGGCACGTCGGGCGCGTCGGGCGGGCCAAGTGGAGGGCCATGGGAGGGGTGGATGGACGGGGAAGCAGCGGGGCTGCGTCGACGGATTCGTGGCGCTCATTGACGTGAAATGTCAATCGTCGGCGCGGGTCGACGATGGCGGGAGGGGCGTCGACCGGTCGTGCGGGAACGGGTAACTTCTGTGCATGCCCTCGGCCCGGAAGCCCCGATCAAAACCGCCATCTACAACCCCGCAGTTGGAGGTCGCCGTGGTTGGCGCGGGCATCGTGCCAGAAGACGTGAATATTCGCGAGTTGGCTGAGATGCTCAGCGCAACGTCCGCGGCGCTTGACGCGCTCGCACAGGAATCTGGGCGCGCCGTCGTGATCCCCAGCCTCAAGACGATCAAGCGCGGATCGGCCGTGACTGTTTTGTGGTCCGAGGAGCCGACGTGGGCCGAATTGGCTCGGTCCTTCTACGATGCCGTGGAGACCCGCTGCGTGGGCTTCACCCAACGGGTGCGCGACGCGTTCGCGCGCCTCCACCGATCCGTGAAGGTGGGGTCGATCGCTGTCGCCGCGACCGGCATCCCCCACGCACCGAGTCGACCGCGCATCGTCATGGCTGCCCCAGTCGACGAGAAGCGGCGGAGTGCCCTGTACTCGACGACCTACTACGGCTGCGTGGTGGGGGTAAACCAGCTCTCCAACGGTCGCTTCACTGTGAAGATCGCGCACATGGACGGAGGGCGTGAGGACTTCGAGACCTCGCCAAAGACAGCCGCGGCTGCCGCCAGACTATTCGACCACACGGTTCGTGCTGAGGTCGAGATGGGATGGGACGGCAACAAGCGCAGCGGCCTCGTGCTCCGAACCCTGAGCGCATGGTCGGAGCCTGACTTCGTCGCGTCGCTGCTGGACGCTCGCCGAGAGCTCGCCGCGCGGGGTGTGACCTTTGACCTCGACGCAGTGCTGAAAGAACTGGACTGATGAGCGGCAAGCTTGTGGTGGTCGACACCAGCGTGGTGATCCTGATGGTGGCGCCTGTCCCGGCAGGCAACGAGGATCGGCGCCGTCGACAGTTGCGCGCGGAGACAACGCTGGGCGACATGCGCCGAGACGGGGTGTCCTTCGTCGTCCCAGCGCCTGTCATCACGGAGCTGGCAATCTTCAGCGACGGTGTCGGGGACCGAGCTGGAGAGATCATCGCGGAGGTGATCTTCGCGCGCTTCGGAGGAATGCGTGTCGAGGCGTTTGACCTCCACGCGGCGGAGACGGCGGGCAAGATGCTCCGTGCCACCTTTAAGCAAATCCGGCAGCAGTCGGATGCGCCACCGCGAGACTCGGTCAAGGTCGACGCGATGATCGCGGCGCTGGCGCATGAGCTCGATGCAGCGCACATCTTGACCGCCAATCCTCGTGACTTTCGCAAGCACCTCGACGCGGTCAAGAGCCCTGTAAACGTCCTGAACACCAACGACCCGCCCATGGGTCAGTTGCGGCTCCTCGTCGATCAGAAGGTCCCGCAGGCGACCGAGAGCGCCCCCAAGCAGCCCAAGTCAGAATAGTCCCCCTGCCCTCCCGCGCTGGTCACGGTAAGGGTTGAGTCGAGGTGGAGAAAGCTGACCACCCTCTCAGACGGGTGGTGAAGTTCGCTCAGACTTTACCGTGACGCGCGCTCGCTCCGCCGCCTCGTACATGTTGACACTGTCAACATTGCCCAGAATCGGCACACCCGGCGCTTCGGGCTGCGAAGCCGAGCGGGGTCAGGCGTACCTTCGCGCCGCCTCTGAGGGCGCGGTGCCCGACAGAGTGCCGAGAGGCTGCACAATGGCGAGCAAGGCAGGTTGGGCGAAGATCGGGCAGTCGGGCGCTTGGGCCAACACCGTCGCGGGGGTCAGCCTGAACGGCCGACTCTACACCGTCGAGGGCGACGGCAAGCTCTACGCCACAGACGCCCGCACGGGGGCCTGGGAGCGGCGCGGCGAAGACTACAGCACCCAGCACATCGTCACCGACGATGGGTCGCTCTACGTGATCGAGGCGAGCGGGTCGCTCTTCGCCGTCGACCCTGATTCGGGCGACTGGTCGGCGCTCGGCGAGGCGGGAGCCTGGGCGGGCACCACCGCCGCGGTGGCCCTCGACGGCACGCTGTACTCGGTGAGCGAGGGGCGCCTCTACGCCACCGATCTCGAAGACGGCAGTTGGGAGGAGGTCGGCGACGGCGACGACTGGGACACCGCCCACCTCTTCACCGACGGCGACGCACTCTTCGCCATCGAGGGCGACGGCTCGCTCTACCGCGTCGACCCGGACTCGGGCGAGTACGAGCGCCTCGGCGACGAGGGCGGCTGGGCCGACACCCGCACCGGGGCCGTGCTGGGCGAGCACCTCTACACCGTCGAAGCGAGCGGCGTGCTCTACAAGACCGACCTCGCGGCGGGCACCTGGGAGGTTTACGGCGAGGCCGAAGATTTTGGCAACACGCAGCTCTTGATGTCGAGCGGGCGCGCGGTCTACGCGATCGAGACCAACGGCGATCTCTACAAGCTCGACCTCTGAGGCGGGGGGGGCCCCCTCGCGAGGGCCGCCGGGGGTGGGCGTTTTCGACGCGAAAGAGGCTTCCGCCGGGGCTTGCGGGTGGGGTAGGCATTGGGGCCATGCCGATCAGCAAACGCGACCTCGTTGATGACCTCATTGCGGCCAACCCGCAGCTCACCCGTAAGGCCGCCGCGCGCTTCGTCGACGACCTCTTGTCGACCATCTCGGCGGGCCTCAAGCGCGGCGAGACCGTGCGCTTCGCCGGCTTCGGGAGCTTCGTCGTGAAGGCCCGCCCGGCGCGCACCGCGCGGGTGCCCGGCACCGCCAAGACCGTCGATGTGGCGGCGTCGAGCACCGTGCGCTTTCGCCCTGCGAAGAAGCTCCGCGACACCGTGACCGCCGGGGCGAAGAAGAAGAAGCCCGCGAAGGGCTGAGCGCGCGGGCCGCGAGGTCGTATATACGCGCCCCGTGATGCGACGCGTTCTGACCGCGCTGACGGTGATCGGGCTGGTCTTCGGGGCTTCGGGGTGCCGACAGCTCCGCGCGCGGCGTCATCGCCACCGCCGCGGGTCTACGCTCCAAGCTGAAGTGAGCGCCCCGAGCGCCGCGACGGGTCGTTGGAGCGTCGAGCCCGCCGCGGGCCCGGCCCTGCGCTTTTCGATGGGCCACCACGCGGTCGGTGCGCTGCGGGTCGACCTCTTGCGGGCCGCGTCGGCGCCCTTCCCTGCCAGCGCGCTGGTGGCCGGGGCCGAGGTGCCCGACGGGTGGATCTTCGCCGCCGAAGACGGCACGGTGTACCGAGCGCCGCATTTTCTCGGGCCGCTTCGGGTGATCGGTGCGGTGCCCGCGCGGGCTCAGGCGCTCAGCGCCGCGCCGGGTGAGCTCCGCGGGGTTCAGAGCCACGGTCAGGCGGTCTTCTACGCCGACACGGGCGACACCTGGGTCGTCGACGAGCTCGGCGAGGCCCGTAAGCTCTCGCTCGCGCATGTTCTCTCGGGGGCCTTCCTCGACCCGCGCACGGGGCTCTTTCTGGTCGAGGGGGGCGCGCTGATGGTCACCCACGACGGCGGCGCCCACTTCGAGCCCGTGGCCCTCGACGGCGTGGTGCCCACGGCGGTGGCGTGGGTTCACGAGGCCCTCGTGGTGTACTCGACCGAGGCGACCTATCGCTGGGTCGACGGGCGCCTCCTTCGCGCCGACGACATGCCCGGGCTCGAGGTCTGGCGCGACGCCGACCGCGAGGTGCGGCCTGTGCTCGGGCGACGCGAGGCCGGGCTCACGCTCCCGACGAGCCCCGACGCGGCGGCGCGCTTTGACCGGAGCCGCTACGCCGTCATCGAAGACGACCATCTCTCGGTGCGCGACCTCAACACAGGGCTCGAAGACATTCACGAGGGCCTCCCGGGGAGCGCGTGTCGGCTCTACGAGAGCGCCACGGGGCTCAAGGCCGTCTGCACCGTCGCGAGCACCGAACGGGTGCTCTTCACCCGCGAGACCGGAGGGCGCTGGCGACCGCTGCGTGACGAGCGAAACCACGAGCCCATCGGCGAGCTCGTCTTCGACCTCCAGACGCCCCTTTGGGCCGCCTCGGGGCCTTGCGAGACCCGCGACCCGGTGCCCGACCCGCGGGCCCTCTGTGTGGTCTCACGCGACGCCCGCGGACAGACCGTGCAGGTCACCCGGCGGCTCCCCTTCGATGCGCGCCCGGTGTCGGCCTCTCACGGCGCGGTGCTCGTCACCGAATACGCCGCGGGCGCCGACGGGGTGCGGGCGGCCCTCGTGCGCAGCGACGCGGTGACGACGTTTGTGCTCCCGACCCGCGGGGCGATGGCCCTCACGGCGCGGCTGAGCGCGCAGCACGTCGTCGTCGACGCGCCCCTCGCAGACGGGGCGGTGGGGCTCATGGTGGGCGCCCTCGACGCCGACGGGAGCGTCCGTTTCGCCGCGCAGCCCGCCCTCACGGGGGCTCGGCTCGTGGCCGTCGGCGCCGAGGCGAGCGTCGCCGTCAACGCGACGGGCGTTCCGCGTTTTTTTCACCTTCGGACGGGGCGCTCGACGCTGTCGTCTCCGGTCGCGGGGAGCCCCACGGTGCTCGGCTTCGACCCCTCGTCGACGGGCTACTGTGTGGGCCCGCGGTGCAGGCTCGGCGAGGCCGAGTTTGTCTTCGGCGCAGCCGGTCAGCCGCCCCTCGTCGCGCGGGCCTCGGCGATCGCGGCGCCCACCCCTGCCCGCGAGGTGACCCTCGATTGCGCGCCCGGACGTGCCTCGGCGACGGCCTCCGGGGCGCCCTCGATGCGGGTCGCCGAGGCGGCCCGTGATCGCTGGCAAAATGGCGAAGTTACAGTAGAATTCGGAGGCCAACCCCCGGTGACGCAGCGCCTCGCGGTGCCCCCTCGGCTGCCCGGCGCGAGCCTCGACCGGCGGCGGGCGCTCGACCCGCGCGTCAGTGCCCTCGCGCTCTTGCGTCGCGACGAGCGCGGCTTCGACGCGGTGCTCGCGAGCCCGGGGTTCATTCGTCACATCGCGGGGCTCGAAGGGGCCACCGAGGCGACGCTTCTGCCCTTCGCGCCGGGTCACCTCGGGCTGCTGTTTTCGCAGCGACGCGAGGGCGTTTACTACACCAGCCTCCTGCGCTTCGACAGCGCCCTTGGCGCGCCCCTCGGGCGACGCAAGGCGGTCTACGGTGCGCGGTTCGGGCTCCCTGGCGCGGGGGTGTATGGCGCCCGCGATGTGCTCATGCACCTCGACGCGATCGATGCGGCGCACCTCGCGACTCCAGAGGGCGAGACGGTGTTGCAGCTGCGGCTCGACCCGCAGCGGCCCTGCGGCGAGGCCCAGGCCGAAGGAGAGGTCTTTCGCCAACGCGCGGCGATCACGGTGCTTTTGGGCGACGCGCGGCTTGCGTCGGGCCACGACGGGGGCGCCGACTCGGCGGTCGAGGTGTGGCAGGTGCGCGGCGCCGAGGCGTGCCTCGCGGGCTTTGTGCTGGGCCCAGAGACCGCGCGGTGGACGCTCCGGCGTGTGGGATCGAGCTTCGAGGGCGTGGCCGTCGTAAACGGCCAGCCGCAGCCCGTTCAGTGTCAGCTCTCACACTGACATGACGCTGCGGCGACCGTCGCGGTAGTGAAGATGGAGCGGGTGCCTCGCGGCGAGGGCGTCGAGCAAGGGCGCGACCGCGGGGGCGCCGAGGGCGCCGGGCCAGAGCTCGATGGCGACGAGGCGGGTCTCACCGTCGGCGCGGTCGATGAAGCCGTCGAACATCACCCCGAGCTGATCGGGGCGGTGCGCGGCGTCGGCGAGACCGCCGCGGAGCCAGAGACAGTGAAACGCGCGACACGCCGCGGGGCGGTCGGGGTGGATGCCGCAGCCCGCGTCGGCCACGGCGTCGCAGCGGGTGCCGCCGGGCTTGTTGCGCTCGGCGACGGCCATCACGGTGCAGCAGACGGTGCATCCGTCGCAGTCGCGCTCGGGGGCGGCGCCGCGCCCGAGGAGCCGCGAGACGCTCACGAGGCTCACGGCGTCACCGCGCAGCGGAAGCCGCTCACGGGGTACGCGCCGGTGGGCTCGTGGTGAACGCGGTTGGTGCTGCGGAGGCCGTCTGGCCAGTAGTTCCACGCGCCGCCGCGGAGCACGCGCTCGCAGCGCGCGGGGATGCCCATGGCGCCGGTGAACGCGTACGCGCCGCGCCGCCTGAGGTCTGCGTAGGTGGCCAGCGCCCTGGCGCACGTGGGCTCGGTCTCGGGGCTCCGGTAGGCGTAAGGGTCGTAGACCGTGGCGGTCCACTCCCAGACGTTGCCGGCCATGTCGAGGGCGCCGAAGGCCGACGCGCCCGCGGGTCGCGAGCCTACGCTGGCGGGCTCTCCGACGTTCATCCGGAGGCCGTAGACGGCCCGCGCGGGGGTGGGCGCCTCGTTGCCCCAGGGGTAGACCCTTCGGTCGCTCCCGCGGGCGGCCTTCTCCCACTCGGCCTCGGTGGGGAGCCGCGCGCCCGCCCATTGGCAGTATCGCTCGGCCATGAACCATGTCACCCCGGTCACCGGCGCGTCGGGGTTGACCCACCCGCGGCGCAGCGACGCGTCGTTGCAGACCCGCGCGCGGACGCAGCGAAAATAGTCTCTACGCGTGACCTCGTGGCGGTCGATGGCGAAGGCCGCGAGCACCCGGGTGTGGGCGGGCCGCTCGTCGGGTTCGCCGCCCGCGTCGGCGCCCATGGTGAAGGGCCCCGCGGGCACGAGCACCCTGTCGGCCGCGGGGGGCGTCGCGGGGGTGCTGCGTTGCCAGCGTTGGGCCGCGAGCGGCGAGGCGCACGCGGTCACCGCGAGAAAGATTTCAGGGCGAACCCGCATGGGCCCGAATCTGCCACGCCTCGCCGTCGACGCAGCACCATTCGGCGCAGGTTCTTCAGGCCGCAAGAGCGGGGTCGCGATCAGGCCAGGAGGCTCGAAATCACCGTGCTGGTCGCGCCGGGGCCTGCGCCGAAGCTCGGGCGCGGGTCGCCCATCGCGCGGAGCATCGTGAGGAGCACATTCGTGGTGTTCTCTCGGCTCGACGAGCGCGCATGAACGCCGCCCCGGAGCCGCCCCCCCGCGCGCCCCGCCACGATCACCGGGAACTCATCGTTCGAGTGCGTGAAGCCCTCTGAGAGCTCCGTGGTGGCCAAGACCGCCGTGGCGTCGAGAAGGTTCTGAGCGCCCTCCTGGGTCTCTCGCAGACGATTCAAGAAGTACGCGAGTTGCTCCATCGTGAAGCGGATCGCGCCGTGCACGGTGGGCTGCGGCTCAGCGCCGCCTGCGCGCTCATCGTGGCAGATCTGGTGCAGACCGTTCTGCGCCCCGGCCATCCAGTACACGGTGCCGGCGCCGCAGGGCGAGAACAAGATCGACACGACGCGGGTGAGGTCGCAGGCCATGGCCATGGCCACGAGGTCGCTCATCACGCGGTTCTTCTCGGCGATTTGTTCGCGCCCCATCTGATCGGGGTACCCCTCGGCGGGGGTGGTCGGGGTCGAGCATTGCAGCGACGGGCCCGCGGCGAGGCGCAGCTCGATGGCCCGGATGCTCTCGGTGTGCTGCGCGAGGCGCATGCGATCAGCGGCCGACACGCGCTGCGAGAGCGCTGTCAGATCGCCGCGTACGGCGTCGAGCACGCTGCGCCGCGCGGCGGCCACCTGCGAGCCGATCACCTCGGCGCCGAAGAGGCGGTTGAACAGCCGACGGGGCTCGTATTCGGCCGCGTTGACGTTGTTCGGCCCGTTGTGTGAGAGGTGCTGAAAGGTGGTGCCCTCGTCGGTGCCGGTGAAGCGGCACACGCCGACCTCGAGCGAACGAAATCGCCCGCGGGTCATGGGGTTGTCCCACAGGCGTTGGGCCACGACCTGGTCGATGGTGGGCCCGGCGCAGGTCGAGACGATGGTGTCGCGGGTGGTGCCGAGCTGGTGGTACCGCTGCCCCGTGAGGATGCCCGTCATGCCCGAGTGATGCGGGTGCGTGGCGGTCTTGATCTCGAAGCCCGTGACGGGGCTCACATAGGGCTTGAGCGCGGGCGTCGCGAGGGGCTCGGTCTCGCTCCGCGGCTGCCAGGCCGTGCCCGTACCCGTCGGGAGCCACTGGGCGCGGCGGATGCCGTTACCCCAGAACCAGAGCGCGAACCGCGTCGGCGGCGGGCCGTCGGCGTAGGCGAGCCCGTTGGCGTCGAACATCGCCTCAAGGGGCGGCAGGGCCAGCGACACCGCGGCGCCGCCGAAGAGGCCGCGGAGCACCGAACGTCGGGTCAATCGAATGCGCATGTGGGTCACATCCCCTGCGAGGCGTAGCGAAAGCCGTCGCTGCTCACGAGGTCGAGCGCGAGGGCCCGAAACCTGAAACCGTTCGACTCAAACTGTTGGGCCAAGGCGCGCAGCCCCGCGGCCTCGGCGTCGGTCTCTTTGTGCGCCGTCGCGTAGCGGTAGAGCTGCCGGGCGATGCAGCCGCCGACCCGCGGGTGGCGACGCAAGAGGGCCGCCATCTCGCGGGCGTTGCGGTACGCGATGCCGTCGACCTCGCCGCGGGGGTCGACCGGGAGGCCGTTGTCGGTGGTGCGGTACACCCCGAGGCTGTCGAAGTTTTCGAAGCCAAAACCCAGCGGATCCATCAGGTTGTGGCAGCCCGCGCAGGTGGGGTCGCTGCGGTGCTGTTCGAGCCGCTGCCGGAGGGTCTGGGGCACCCCGGAGGGCTCGGGCAGGTTGGTCGCGACGCCAGGCGGAGGCGGCAGAATCTCTTGGCAGAGGAGGCTCTGACGCACGAAGCGACCGCGCAGGGTCGGGCTCGTCGCCGCGGCGTGCGCGTTCAACGCGAGGAAGCCCGCAGTGGTCAAGATGCCCGCCCGAGGCCCGCCCATCGGGAGCTCGACCCGGGCGAAGCCGGGGCCCGCGGAGCTGAGGTTGTAAAGCCGCGCGAGGTCGTCGTTCAGGTACGTCGCGCGGGTGTCGAACATCGCGCGGAGGTCGACGTCTTGGGCGAACACGACGTCGTCGATGAGGCGCACGATCTCGCCCCGCATGCTCGCCCCGAGCGTGCTCGTAAACAACGGAAACAACTGCGGATTTCGAGAGATCGTGTCGAGTCGATCGAGCTTGAAGTACTCGGCGAAGAAGTCGCCCACTGCGGCGCGCGCCCGCGGGTCTGCGAGGAGCCGCGCGGCCTCGACTCGGAGCCCCGCCGCGGTGTCGAGCGCGCCCCGCGCGGCGGCGCTGAGGAGGGCGTCGTCGGGCGGCGCATTCCACAGGACGAAGGCGAGGCGCGAGGCGAGCTCGTAGCCCGAGAGCTTGAGCCAGCCTGGGCGGGCGGGGTCGGGGCTGCCGAGCTCGACGCGGTAGAGAAAGTTGGGCGACTCGAGCAGGCCCGCGGTCGCATATTCGAGGCCCGCCCACACATCGCGGAAGGTGCCGTGCACGGCCCGCGACACGCCCACCCACCGCGTCAGCTCGGCGTCGCTGAGGGGGCGGCGCCAGGCGAGGCGGCCGAAGCGCTGGAGGTAGGCCCGCGCGCACGCGTCATCGGGCGCCGTCGGGGTGCAGCCCACGAGGCTCACCCGCGCGGTGGCGTTCGTGAACACCTGGTGGGCCACGTCGAGGGCTGCCGCGTCGTACTGCTCGGCGGCCCGAGGGGCCACGGTGAGCTGCGCGGCGCCGATGGTGGTGAAGCCGTGAAGGGGCGTGTCGACGTCGAGGTCGGTGGGGAGCCTCGCAGCGCTGCCGAAGAGCGCGCCCAGGGCGTTGGCGTACTGCCGCCGGGTTAGGCGCTGCAAGGTCACCGCGCCGGGGGCGTAGGGCGCTTCGACGGTCGGCGCGCCCGCGTCGGGGGCCGCGTCGGGCTGCGCGTCGCGCGGGCTCGGGGGCTGATCGTTCGCGACGCCGAGGTCGCGCGACGCGGGGCGATCGAGGGCGATCGCGTCATCGAAGGCCGCCGCATCGGGCTCGGCCGCGGCCTCGACGCCCTCACCCGGGAAGCACCCCCCCAGCCCCACCATCGCGCCCAACACCCACGGCGTCAGGCGCCTCGCTCGGCCTGCTCTCATGCTGCCTCCTGCACGAACATCACCGGCGATGATAGAACCACCTGCGTGACCTCTGCATCGCTTCTCTTACGACTTTTCGCAACGGTCACCCTGTTGACCACCTTCGGGTGTTCGGGCGACGCGACCGAGGTCGTGCGCGACGACGCAGGCGACCTCGGCTTCGAAGACCTCGGGCCCGGCGCTCAGCCCGTCGACGCCGCGTCGCTCCCGCCGTGCACCCTCGCGGGCGATGTCGAGGCGACGCTCTTGCGCCCGCGCTGCGCCACCAGCGGGTGCCACACGGCGCTCGACCTCGCGGGCGGGCTCGACCTCCAGAGCCCGTCGATTCGCTCGCGGCTGAGCGGCACCCGGGCCCTCACCTGCGCGGGGCAGACCTTGCTCGTGCCGGGGCGCCCTGACGAGAGCTACCTGGTCGCGAAGCTCCTGCCGAGGCCTGGGTGCGGCGCGGTGATGCCCCTCAACGCCGCGGCCTTCACCGCCGACGAGGTCGCGTGCGTGCGCCGCTGGGTGGCCGAGCACCGGCCCGGCGTCGACGCCGACGCGGGGGCGAGCACGAGCGATCTCGGGCCCCGTGACGCGGGCGCGGCCGAGGCGAGCACGCCCTGCGCCGAGAGCGACCGCGACGGCGACGGGTTCGGCACCGACCGCAGCTGCGCGACCCGCGACTGCGACGACACCAACCTCTCGATCTACCCGGGCGCCACCGAGGCGTGCAACGGCCTCGACGACGACTGCAACGGCCGCGTCGACGACGGCTTCGTCACCGCGGCGTGCGGGGTCGGGGCGTGCCGTCGCGAGGCTCCGCTCTGCGTCAACGGGCGCTTTCAAGCGTGCACCCCGGCGACGCCGAGCGTCGAGGTGTGCGACGGCGTCGACAACGACTGCGACGGCGAGGTCGACGAGGGCGTCGCGCCGATGCGCTGCGGGATGGGCCGCTGCGAGCGCACGGTGATGTGCGCCGGGGGGCGCTTCGCGGCGTGCGTTCCGGGGGCGGCGTCGGCCGAGGTGTGCGACGGCGTCGACAACGATTGCGACGGCCAGGTCGACGAGAACTTTCGCGCCGCGGTCGAGCAGACCAGCTACACCCAGCTCGCGATGCGCCACGACGGGTGCAACCAGACGAGCCGCTCGGGGCCCGCCTGCAACGCCGCCATCAACCGCTTCTGCAACGGCCGCGGCTGCGCCACCACGGGCTTCGGCCCGGTCGAGAACAGCGGCGACGTCAGCGTCGTCACCTGCGTGCGCGGCGCCACGCAGAACACGAGCTACACCGAGCTCGCCCGCGCCCACGACGGCTGCAACGGCTCTAGCCAGCGCATGGGCCCCGAGTGCAACGCGGCCATCCATCGGTACTGCGCCGGGCGGGGCTTCGTGTCGGGCTTCGGCCCCCTCGAAAACAGCGGCGACTTTGCCGCAGTGAGCTGCCTCTCGGCGGGCGCCGCGACGCTGGTCAACACGCGGTACAGCGAGCTCTCGGGCTCGCACGCGGGGTGCACCCAGGGCGTGCGCTGGGGCCCCGATTGTAACGCCGCCATCCACCGCTTCTGCGCGGGACGGGGCTTCGCGTCGGGCTTCGGTCCGGTCGAGAACAACGGCGATTTTGCCGCTGTGGTCTGTGTGTCGCGCTGACGATTGTGGGCCCGCCGCCGACGCGCCGTGATGTAGCGTTTCGGCATGCAATGGCGTACGCGCGCTTCGCTCTCTGTGTCGCTCCTGACCGTGGCCCTTGTGGCTTGCAGCAGCGGCAACACCGTGGTGGGTGGCCCTGGTACCGACGGCGGTACTGACCTCGGCGTCGTTGACGTCGGCTTCGACGCGGGCCCCGCTGACACCGGCCCGAGCGACACAGGGCCCAGCGACACGGGGCCCAGCGACACGGGGCCCAGCGACACGGGGCCCGGCGACACGGGGCCCTTTCGGTGCACGAGCGATGAGGCGTGCGCGACCTCTGACGCGGGCGCGCGGGTGTGCGACACCGCCTCGGGGCAATGTGTGGCGTGCCTCCCGAGCAACGACACTTGCCCGGTCGACCAGCACTGCGACGGCGCCACCAACGCCTGCGTGCCGGGCTGTCGGAGCGACGAGGGCTGCCCCTCGGGTCAGCGCTGCATGTCGAACCAGTGCGTGATGGGCTGCACCGCCGACGCGCGCTGTGCGACCGGGCAGCGGTGCTGCAACGGCGGCTGCGTCGACCCGCAGTCGAGCGCCGACCACTGCGGCGCGTGCGGCACCGCGTGCAGCGCGCCCAACGCGACGCCCGCGTGCGCGATGGGGGCCTGCGGCGTCGGGGCGTGCAACATGGGCTTCGCCAACTGCGACGGCCAGGCGGGCAACGGCTGCGAGGTCGACACCCGCGCGAGCCTCGCCCACTGCGGCGCCTGCGACAACGCGTGCCCGACCCCGGCCAACGCCGCGCCGCGATGCGCCGCCGGCGTGTGCGGCTTCGCGTGCAGCGCGGGCTTCGACGACTGCGACGCCATGGCGGGCAACGGCTGCGAGGCCGCGCTCCAGACGAGCCTCGCCCACTGCGGGGCCTGCAACAACGCCTGCCCGACCCCGGCGAACGCGACCCCGCGGTGCTCCGAGGGCGCCTGCGGCTTCACCTGCAACACGGGCTTCGCCGACTGCGACATGAACGCGGCCAACGGGTGCGAGGTCGACCTCCGCACGAGCACCGCCCACTGCGGCGCGTGCGGCACCGCGTGCGCCTACGCCAACGCGGCGGGCGTGTGCACCAGCGGCGTCTGCGGCCTCGGGGCCTGCAACGCGGGCTTCTCGAACTGCAACATGAACCCCGCCGACGGGTGCGAGGTCAACACCACCAGCAACGCCAGCCACTGCGGCGCGTGCGGCGCCGAGTGCGGGCTCCGCAACGCCGTCTCGGCGTGCCGGGCGTCGAGCTGCGCCGTCGAGGCCTGCGACGCGGGCTTCGGCAACTGCGACAGCATGGTGGCCAACGGGTGCGAGACCAACCTCCGTAGCGACCCGCGCAACTGCGGCGCGTGCGGCACGGTGTGTTCGAGCGGGGTGTGCGCCAACGGCGCGTGCCAGGCCCCGAGCTGCACCGACCGGGTGCGCAACGGCACCGAGACCGACGTCGATTGCGGCGGCACCTGTGCGGGCTGCGCGCGATGCCAGATCTGCACCACCAACGCCGACTGCCAAGAGAACGTGTGCGCGAACGGGCGCTGCATCTTTCGCCGAGACATCAGCATCGATTGGTTGGTGAACTGTAGCGGGCCCGGCGGCGGCAACACCCCCGCGGTGTACGCCGGCATGCCCGCAGGCAACTACCAGGTCACCGCCCTCAACTCCGCCGCCACCGTGTGGAACCCCGTGAGCTACCCGAGCAACGGGTGGATGTGGCGCGTGAGCTGCGACACGCTCTCGCTCCCCACCATGGCCACGCCGAGCGGGATGTTCTACCCGACCCCCGAGGCGGCCTTCGCGGCCATTCAGCAGCCCTCGCAGCAGGTCAACTACAGCGGCGGCACCCTGTCGTGCGTGTTCGTCGACAACCCGTGCAGCGACAACCAGGGCGCGGTGCGCTTTCGGATGGACCTCGTCTGCCCCTGAGCCGCGCCGCGAGGCCCCCGGCGCGCGCGACCCGCCCCCGCGGCGATGGCGCGCCGCGCCGACGTGTAACGTTTCAGCGACGTTTCAACCGTGTTTCATCGGCACGCGCTGAGCGCCCCTCAGGGCGCGTCGCCGCGGCGCTATTTCGGAGCGCGCGGCGCTTCGTGGTTCCCCCGCTGTTCGGGTGTGGGTTAGCCTCGCGCCCCCGCTGACTTCGGCCATCCTTCGGGAGGGTGGTCGGGATTCACCGTTCACACCTCCAGCGCCAGAGTCCACGATGAGCATTCCGGAGTCTCTCGCCCAGCGCATCGACGCCGCCCGTTCTGCCCCTGACCAGGATGACCTCTGGGCCGCAGCCGAAGACGAAGCGCGGGCGCTCGAGCGCCCTGACGAGCTTCTGGCCGCCTACGCCGAAGCCCTCGCGGGCCCCCTCGACGCTGCGCTCGCCAACCGCATCGGTCAGCGCGCGGTGGCCTTCCACGACGAGTGGGGCGGCGAGCCCGACGCGCTCATCGTGCTCCTCGGCGCGGTGCTCACCCACGACCCCCTCTCGGGCTGGGCCTTCGACCGCCTCTCGATGCTCCTCAACAGCGCCGCCCGGTGGGACGACCTCCTCGCCCTCTACGACCGCACCCTCGCCGCCCTCGGGCCCGACGGCGACAAGCAACGCCGCGGCGCCCTCCTCGACGAAGCCGGTGAAATCGCAAAAGATTTCGCGGGCGACCCGAGCCGCTCGATCCCCTACCTCGCGGCGCGCTTCGCCCTCGACCGCGGCAACGCCACCGTGGCCCGGAGCCTTGAGCGGCTCTACGAGAAGCTCAACCGCCCGCGCGACCTCATCGCCCTCTGGTCTGCACGGCTGCCGCACCTCGCGCCCGACGTCGCACGCCAGACCCGCAGCCGCATCGCCGCCCTCTGGCTCGACCTCGACGAGGCCCGCGAGGCCCTCGAAGCCACCGAGGCCCTGCTGACCGTGGCGCCCGGCGAGCAGGCCGCCGTCGACCTCCTTGAGCGCCTCGCCACCCACGCCGACCTCGACGTGGCGCGGCTCGCCATCGACCACCTCCGGCAGCGTTACGACACCGACGGTCGCACCGAAGACAGCCTCCGGATGCTCTCGCTGCGCCTCTCCGTGGCCGAAGACGACGCCACCCGGGTGAGCCTCCACGGCGCCCTCTACGCGCGGCTCCTCGGGCTCGGCAGGGTGGTCGAGGCGACGCCCCACGCGGCCGCGCTCCTCGCGCTCGAACCCGCCAACGACGCGCACGTCGCGGCCTTGCAGTCGCTCACCGCCCAGACCGGCGATCACGCGGCCCTGGCCGACGCCCTCGCCCGCGCCGCCGACGCCCTCTTCGCGCAGAACGCCTCGGTCGATGCGGCCCTCTCGCGGCTCGTGCTCGCGGGCGACCTGCGCGTCGACGCCCTCGACGACGCGGCCGGGGCCGTGGCGGTGTACACCCGCGTGCTCGACACCGCGGGCGCCCCCGACGCGGTGGTGCTGCCGGTGGCGCGGCGGCTCGTGACGCTCCTCGCCGACGACGACGCCGCGCGGCTCGCGGTGTACGAGACCCTCAGCCAGATCGAGACCTCGCCCGCGGCGCGGCGGGTGGCCTTCGGGCACGCCGCACGGCTCGCCGAGTCGCGGGGTGAGCTCGAGCGCGCGCTCAGCGCGTGGCAGGCCCGCATCGACGCCGACCGCGGTGATACCGAGGCGCTCGACGCGATGGTGTCGCTCTTGCCGCGGCTCGAGCGGTGGGTCGCCTTGGTCGAAGTGTTGGGCCTCCGCGCGCAGACGGCGGAGACCGCTGCGGCGCACCGGGCCGACCTCGTGGCCATCGCGAACACGCAGGCCCTGCGCCTCGGGCAGACCGCCGAGGCCATCACGACCTGGGTCGAGATTCGAGACACCTACGGCCAGAACGCCGAGACCGTCGACGCCCTCGGCGACCTCTTCACCCGCGCCGAACGGTGGGACGACCTGGTCGCCCTCCTCGCCCACGCGAGCGCCCACGAGACCGACCTCTTGCGCCGGGCCACGCTTCGGCGGCGCGGCGGCGACGTGCATCGCCTTCGCGGCGACGACCCCGCCCTCGCCCTCGCGGCGTACAGCGAAGCCCTCGCGAGCAACCCCGCCGAGGCGGGCGCCCGAGAGGGGCTCCTGGCCCTGCGCGACGTGCCCGCGGTGCGCGAGGCCGCCATCGTCGAGCTCGCGCAGGCCTTCGCGCTCACCGACGACTGGCAGAGCCTCGTCGGCATCGTCGAAGACCGGGTCTCGATCGCGGCCTCGGCGCTCGAACAAGCGCGGCGGCTCCTCGAAGCCGCGGGCCTCGCCGAACAGCGCGGCGGCGACGTCTCGCTGGCCCTCGGGTACACCGCGCGGGCCCTGCCGCTCAGCCTCGAAGACGCACAGCTCCGGGCCTCGGTCGAGGCCGAGCTCGCGCGCCTCGCGCCCCTCGCCGAGGGCTGGTCGACGGTGGTGGCCGCCTACGCCGAGGCCCTCGCGGCGGCGGGCGATGGCCTCGACCTCGTGGCCCATCTGGCTTTCGTTCAGGGTGAAATCTACGAGCGCGAGCTCGACGACGCGTCGCGGGCGCTCGCCTCGTTTCTTCGCATCGACGCGGCCCACCGAAACGCCCACGCGGTCACCGAGGCGATCGTGCGCACCGCAGGCAAGACCGACACCTGGGACGCCGCCGCCGGCGCCCTCGTCGATCACGCCCTCGCGACCGGCTTCGTGGCCGACCGCATCGCCCAGACCTTCGACGCCATCACCTCAGAGCGCGACGCCTGGCGCGAGGCCCTGAGCAGCCTCGACGCCGTGATCGAGGGCACCGACGCGCAGCCCGAGCTCTTGCGGCGCCTCGACACGCTCCTCGGGGTCTGGCAGCGCGATCGGTGCGACGACACCCCCGCCGCCACGCTCACCTTGCAGCGCGCCGTGGCCCGCGACGGGGGCGACGTCGAGACCCTCGCGATGCTCGCCGACCTCCAGCGCCGAGCCCCCTCTCACGACCTCTTGGTGAGCCTCCTCGGCCTCGCTGACGCCCTCGGGCGCGCCCCGGCGGCGCTCGATGTGCTCCGCGAGGCCGCGACCCTCGCGCCCGACGTCGCGCGTGAGCCGAACGAGGCGCGCAAGATCCTCGAGCGCCTCCTCAGCGAGAGCGCCACCCGCTGGTCGGCCGGCGAAGACGACGCCGAGACCCTGAGCCTCACGGCTGAACACGCCGCGTGGGCGCTGCGCGCGTTGGTCGACCTCCTCCTCGCGCAAGGCGACACCCTCGAGGCCGTTCAGCTGCTCGTGTGGGGCGCCTCGCTGCCCTTCGCCCCCGAGGCCGCGCGGGAGCTTCGCCGCGAGGCCGCGGCCCGCTCGGAGTCGCAGCTCGACGACAAGGCCCGGGCCATCACGCTCTACCGCGACATCCTCGACGGCGCGCCGGCCGACCCGGGCGCCCAAGCGTCGCTCGGCCTCCTCTACGAATCGCTCGGCGATCTCGACGCCCTCATCGGGCTGCGGCAGCACGCGCTGGCGCTCACCGACGACCTCGACGCGCGCATCGCGCTGCGGCTCGAGCTCGCGCGGGTGTTCAGCCGCCGCGGGGCCGACGGTGACATCGAGGCCGAGGTGATGGTGCTCCGAGAAAACCTCCGCGAGCTGCCCGGCGAGGAGGCCACCATCGAGGCCCTGGCCGAAGGCTTCAAGCGCCGCGCCGTGTGGAGCCATCTGCACGCCCTCTACGTCGAGCAGGCCGGTGCCCTGGGCGCCGGGAGCGCGCTCTCGCAGGCGCTCTACACCCGCGCCGCCGCCCTCGCCGAGAGCACCCTCAACGCCCCCGCCCTCGCCATCGCCGCGTGGGAGCGGGTGGCCGCCCACGAAGAGCGCCTCGACGCCCTCACCGCCCTCGCCCGTCTCTACGCCGCGCAAGGCAACCACGGCGCGGCGATCGGGTACCTCCAGCGCGTGCTCGCCCACCCCGGGGTCGAAGACCGCCGCGCGGTGGTGGCCACCCTCGCCGAGGCGCAGGTCGACGTCGGCAACGTCGACGGCGCGCGCAGCACCCTGGCCGAGCACCTCGCCCAAGACCCCCTCGCCGAGGGCCTCCGCGACCGCCTGGCCGAGCTCTACCGCGCCAACGAGAGCTGGGAGCCGCTGGCGGCGCTCCTCGCGTCAGAAGAGGGCGGCCGCGCCCCGGGCGTCGCCGCGTTGCGCGAGGCCGCTGACATCCTCCAGAAGCGCCTCGGCGCCCCCGAACGCGCCATCCCGGTGCTCGAACACTGCTTGACGCTCGGCCGCGACGACCGCTCGATCCGCGCCACCCTCGCCGACGCATTTCGCGCCGCGGGGCGGGCCGACGAGGCCCGCGCGATGCTCGACGCCCTCGTCGAGAGCTTCGGCCGCCAGCGCCCCCCCGAGCGCGCCCTCGCGCACTACCACCTCGCCCAGCTCGCCCGCGACCGCGGCGACCTCCAGGGCGCCACCGCCCAGCTCGAAATCGCCAGCGCCATCGACCTCACGCACCCCGGCATCTTCAAGATGTTGGGCGAGCTCTCGCGCGAGGCCGAGCAGTTCGACAAGGCCGAGCGGGCCTACCGCGCGCTCTTGCTCATCGTGCGCCGACAGAGCGCCTCGGCCCTTCAGAGCGCCGACGCCGTGGGCCCGAGCGAGGTGCTCTACGCCCTCTATCAAATCGCCGTGCAGAACGGCCAAGACGAGCGCGCCCAAGAGACCCTCGAGAGCGCCTTCGAGACCGCCGCCACCAGCGACGCCGAGGCGGCCCGCCTTGAGCGCGCGGTGCGTGCCCAGAGCGAACACCCGCTGCTGCTGAGGGTGCTCGAGCTGAGGCTCTCGCTGAAGCCCGCCCCGCGGCTCCGGGCGGCCTTGCTCAACGACCTCGCGGCCTTGCTCGGCGCGCACCTCGGGCGCCCCGACGAGGCCCTCGAACACCGCCTCGAAGCCCTCGCCATCGCGCCCGACGACGCCGCAGCCCACCAGGCCGCGCGGGCCCTCGCGCGCGCCCAAGGCAGCGCGGCGCGCTACGCAGAGCGCCTCGATGGCCTCGCCGCTGCGGCCGTGGCGGCGGGCGATGTCACCCTCGCGGTCGACCTGCGGTTGCGCCTCGGGAGCGTGCGCGCCGACGACCTCCAAGACCTCTCGGGCGCCCGCGACGCCCTCGAAGCCGCCGAGGCGAGCGCGACGGGCCCGGCGCGGGAGCGGGCCCTGCTCACCCTCGCGACGGCCTACGGTTCGCTCGGCGACCGCGCGGGGCAGCGCAAGGCCCTCGGCGCCCTCCTGGCCGAAGACCTCGGCGACGCGGGCGAGATCGCCTGGCAGCTTGCCGCCCTCGACCTCAGCGACGACGACCTCGGCCGCGCCGTGACCTCGCTCGACACCGCCCTCGATCGGCAGTACGACGCGGCCCGTGCGGTCGGGCTCCTCGTGAGCGCCGCCGATCAGCACCGCAACGCGCCCGAGCTCCTCGCGGTGTACGAGCGGGTGGCGCGCGACGCGGGCGACAACGGCGCGCTCCTCGACGTGCTCGTGCGGCGCGCGGGGGCCGACGATGTGAGCCTCGACGCGCTCCGCGAAGGGGTCGAGCTCGCCACCCAGTCGGGCGCCCTCGACACCGCCGAGGCGCTCTTGCGCCGGGCCGTCGAGGTCGCAGCGGCCCGCGGCGTCGCGGGCGAGAGCGTGTGGGCCATGGTGGCCCTCGCCGAGCGTCGCAAATCGGCCGACGACCCGCGCACCGCGCTCACCTGGCTGCGGCACGCCGCGGCCCACGCCGAGCCGAGCGAGGCCTTCGCGCTGGAGCTCGACGCCGCCGCCCTCGCCGCGGGCCCCGCCGACGACCTCGGGTATGCCCTGGCGACCTACGAGCGTCTGCGGCTCCGCGACCCGAGCGATCGCCTCGTATGGGAGCCCTTGCTCGACGTGCTCCGCCGGGTCGGCGACGACGCGCGGCGCGAGGCCCTCATCGACGAGACGGTGTCGAACGTCTACGACCGCGGGGCGCGGATCCACCTCCGGCTCGAACGGGCGCGGCTTCAGCTCGGCAACCCTGCCCGCGGCGAAGACGCTGCGCGCTCGCTGCGCGAGGTGCTCGACGAAGACCCCGACGACACCACGGCCACCGAGCTCCTCGCCGACCTCCTTGAGCGCGAGCACCGCCACGAGGAGCTCGCCGACCTCCTCATGCGGCAGTTTGACAGCGCCCGCGAGCGCCGCGACCCGGTGGGCACCCGCGCCCTCGGGTTGCGCCTCGCCGCGCTCTACGCCCCCACCCGCCGCGAGCGCGCCATTGACGCCCTGCGGGGGGTCACCGAGGTGATCGCGGGCGACCGCGAGGTGCTCTCGCAGTGGGTCGCGTTGCAGACCGAAGAAGACCCCATGGGCGAGCGGGCCGACACCCTCGAAGCGCTCCTCGCGGTTCAGCACGGCGCCGAGGCGGCGCGCAGCGCCCTCGCCCTCGCGCAATACCGCAACGCTCTCGCCGACGACGCCGGGGTCGAACGCGCGCTCGAGGCGGGCTTTCGCGCGATGCCCAACGACGACACCCTGCGCGGACACCTCGAAGCGCGGTACCACGCCCGAAGCCACTGGGCGGGCCTCGCGGCGATGCGTGAGTTGCACGCGGCGCACCTCGAAGACCCGGTCGCCCGGGCGGCGGCGCTCCAGACCGCGGCGATGCTGTACCGCGACTCGCTCGGCGACCCGAGCCGCGCCTCGACGCTCTTGTCTGAAGCGCGGAAGCTCTTGCCCGGCGACCTGCACCTCTTGGCCGAGCACGCCCGCACCCACGCCCGGGCGGGCGACCACGCCGCGGCCGAGCGCGAGGTCACCGAGGCCCTCGGGAGCGTCGCCGCGAGCGACACCCGCACGGCCCTCTTGCGACTCCGGGCCGAGCTCCGGGGCGCGGCGCAAGACCTCGCCGGGGTGGTGAGCGACCTCGAAGAGGCCTTCTCCTTGGTGGGCGCGCCGGTGGCGGGCGAGCTGGCCCAGGCCCTCGACGCCTTGCGGCTGTCGGCGATGGCGAACGGCGACCAGGCGACCGAGCGGGCCGTGACGCTGCGCCTCGTGGCGGTGCTCCCATCGGTGGGCGAGCCCCGGGCGGCGCAGGGGTATTTGCAAGAGTGGGTAACCCGATTCCCCAGTGATGCTGAGGCGTTGAAGATGCTCGCAGAGACCCACCTCGGGGCCTCCGAGTGGGACGCCGCGGCCGACGTCCTCGAGCGCCTCGTCGCCGCCACCGAGGGCGAGGCCAAAATCACCGCCGCGATCTCGCTCGCCGACGCGTGCGAGAAGGCGGGGCGCCCCGAACAAGCCCGCGAGGGCCTTGAGCAAGCCTACGCCGCGAACCGCGACCACACGGCCCTCCGCGCCCGGCTGCGGGCCCTCTACGCCGCCCTCGGGGCCGGGGTCGAGTCGGCCTCGCTCTGGGTCGACGAGGCGGCCTTCGCCACCGACGACAACGCCCGCTTCGAGGCCTGGCGCGGCGCCGGGGCGGCCTTCGTCGAGCTCGCCAACGACCCCGTCCAGGCCATCGACGCGCTCGAAAAGGCCCGCGCGCTCAAGCCCACCGACCACGAGACCACGGTGCGCCTCGCCGACGCCTTCACCGCGGCCGAGCGCATCGACGACGCCTCGAAGCTCCTCGAAGCGGGCATCGCGGCGCACAAGGGCCGGCGCTCGAAAGAGCTCGCCACGTTGCAGCACCGCATGGCCCGGCTCGCCTACGCGACGGGCGACGCGGCGGTCGAGCTCGCGTGGCTCAACGCCGCCCTCGACACCGACGTTCAGAACGGGCAGGTCGCCGCAGAGCTTGCCGACGTGGCGATGGAGCTCAACAACTACGACGTGGCCCTCAAGGCCCTTCGCGCGGTGACGTTGATGAAGAACCCGGGCCCCATGAGCCGGGCGATGGCCTTCTTGCGGCAGGGGCAGATCGCCCAGGCCCAGGGTGACCCCAAGAAGGCCGTCTTTCTGGCCCGGAAGGCCCTCTCAGAAGACGCTCAGCTCGACGAAGCCCATCAGTTCTTGCGAGACCTCGGCGTGGAGTGACCCGGTGAGACCTTCGACTCAGTCTGTGTTGGCGGCGATGTTCTTCGCGGTCGCAGCGACCCGCTGCACCTCGGCGGAGTCACCGTCAGCGCGCGATGCGGGGGCCGACACTGCGGTCAGCGACGGCCCCGGCGACGCGGGCCCCGGCGACGCGGGCCCCGACCCCTGCGCGCCCCTCACCGACGGCGGATGCCGGGGCTGCACCCTCGGCGCCGCGGGCGTCAACTGCGGGTGGTGCGCCCGCGACAACACCTGCAAGCGGGGCGTCGCGTCGATCTCGCTCGACGGCACCTGCACCGGCCCCGACTGGCGATGGACGCCCGGCACCTGCGTCACCCTCAACCCCTGCCGAGACGCCACCGACTGCGCGAGCTGCATCGCCCGCGGCAACTGCGGCTGGTGCGTCGGCTCGAACCAGTGCCTCACGGGCATCCAAGAAGGCCCCGACGAAGGCATGTGCCCCGCCGCCCAATGGACGTGGCAGGCCGTACGCTGCCCCTAAGCCCTCAGCCCCCGCGCCCCGCCCGCGGCCCCGCCTCGACGCCCGAAACAGTGAGCCGCGCCGCGAGGTTCTGCGCCGTCACCGCCACGCCCTCGCGCCGCAGCCCCGCGCACACGTCGAGCCACGCCCGGGCCACCCGCGTCGCGTCGCCGGGCGGCACGACCCGCGGGTCGACCTCTGAGAGCACCGCCACGACGAGGTTCGCGTCGCACAAGAGGTGCCCCCGGCGCGGGTCAAACACCGCGCTGACGCTCACCATCGTCGCGTCGTCGTCTGCCTCACCCGCCGCCTCGCGCTCGAAGAGCTCTGCCGGGCTCACATCGAGCGCGCGGGCCAGCGCCGCCACGGTCTCCGGCTGCACCACTCTGATTCGCCCCGTCTCGATGCGCGACACCGACTCTTGCGAGAGCCCGCTCGCCCGCGCGAGGGCGGTCTGGGTCATCGCCTGCGCAACCCGCCGCGCCCGCACCTTCGCGCCATCGACCCCATCGCCGCCATGCATCGCCGTCGGTATGCCCCGCCCGCGCCCGCGCTACAAGCCTCGCCGTGACGGCCCCCGACACCTCGACGCCCTCGCGCGACCGCAACCGCGCCGCGGTGTGTACTAAACTCGCGGGGTGAGCTTGACGCGCAGCCATTGGCACTGGGGCTACTCTGAACGACTGCCCGACGAGGGCGCCCGCGAAGCGCTCGGCGGCATGGTCGAGGCCTTCCTGGGCGTCTCGCTGCCGCCGCCTTGTGCGCTCCCCGACCCCGCGGCGGCGCGCATCGCAGCGTCGCGGCGTCGCGTGCCCGAGGGCTTCGAGGCCATCGTCACCGACGCGCCGACGGTGCGCCGCGATCACACCTACGGGCGCGCGTGGCGAGACCTCTACCGCGGGTTCGTCGGTGACTTCTCGGCGGCCCCCGACCTCGTCGCGCGCCCGCGGCACGAAGACGACGTGGCGGCGCTCCTCGCCTGGGCCTCGCGCGAGGGCGTCGTCGTCACCCCCTACGGCGGCGGCACCTCGGTGGTCGCCGGCATCGAAGCCGACCGAGACGCCCACCCCGCCACGCTCACCCTCTCGCTCGCGGCCCTCAACCGCGTGCTCGGGGTCGACCCCATCGACCGCCTCGCCGACATCGAGGCCGGGGCCACGGGGCCCGAGATCGAAGCGCAGCTCGGCCCGTTCACCCTCCGGCACTACCCCCAGAGCTTCGAGTTTTCGACCCTCGGCGGCTGGATCGCGACCCGCGCCGGGGGCCACTTCGCGACCCGCTACACGCACATCGACGACCGCGTCACCGCCGTGCGAATGCTCACCCCCGCGGGCGTCTGGCAGAGCGCGCGGGTGCCCGCGTCGGGAGCGGGCATCGACCCGGTGCGCCTCGTGTGCGGCTCCGAGGGCACCCTCGGGGTCATCACCCGGGCCACCGTCAGGGTGCTCCCGCGGCCCCGCTGGCGACACGCCGCGAGCCTACGATTTGAGCACTTTCACGACGCCGTCGAGGCCGCCCGGCGGGTGGCCCAGAGCGAGCTCGCGCCCGCCAACTGCCGCGTGCTCGATGCCACCGAGGCGCTCATCAACCGCGTCTCCGGCGCCGACCAGGCGAGCGTGCTCTTGCTCGGCACCGAGAGCGCCGACAGCGACCCCATCGCCGACCTCGAGCGCTGCGTGGCCCTCGCCCAGTCTGCGGGCGGGCGCCTCATCGCGCTCAAGCGCCGCGAAGACGACGGCGCGCGCGAGGCCACCGGCGCGTCGTGGCGCGAAGCCTTCCTCGACGGGCCGTACCTTCAGAGCGCGCTCTTAACGCTCGGAGTGCTCGTCGACACCTTCGAGACCGCCACCACCTGGAGCCGCTTCGCCACCCTCGACCGCGCCCTTCGCGAAGCGCTTCATGAAGTGCTCGTGCGCACCGGCGGCGCGGGGCACGTCTCGTGCCGCTTCACCCACGTCTACCCCGACGGGCCCGCGCCCTATTACACCTTCTTCACCCGCATCGCGCCCCACGACCCCCTCGGCCAATGGGCCGCCATCAAGCACGCCGTCAGCGAGGTGCTCTCGGCCCACGGCGCCACCATCACCCACCACCACGCCGTCGGGCGCACCCACCGCCCCTGGTTCGCGCGCGAAACGCCCGCGCCCTATCGCGCCGTGCACGAGGCCATGCGAAGGGCCCTCGACCCCGCAGCGATCCTCGCACCGGGCGTGCTCTTCGACCGCGAGTAGGCGCCGCGCCCGCGCAATGTTCACACTGTGAACATCGTCAGACGACCTCGGCTCCGTGGTTGATGGGCCCTCGCCCGTGGCCGAGGCCGGGCGCCGTCGCGATGGCCTCGCGCACCCACCGGCGGGCGTCTCGGATGGCCTCGACGACGGGCTCTCGTCGCGCGAGCCGCGCGGCGATGGCGGCCGAGAGCGAGCACCCGGTGCCGTGGGTGTGCGGCGTGTCGATGCGGGGTCCCTCGAAGACGGTCACGGCGCCCGCTGACCAGACGAGGTCGCAGGCCTCGGCGGCGAGATGGCCGCCCTTGATCACGACGTGGCGCGGGCCGAGCGCTGCGATCTGCGCGGCGGCGCGGGCCATGGCGTCGCGGGTATTGACGGCGAAGCCGACCAGCCGAGCGGCCTCGGCGAGGTTCGGCGTCACCACGAGGGCGTGGGGCAAGAGCCGGGTCACCATCGCGGCCACGGCGGCCTCGTCGACCAGGGGCGCGCCGTGCTTGCTCACCATCACCGGGTCGACCACGAGGGGCGGAGCGCCCTCGGCCCACCGCGCGGCCACCGCCTCGATCACCGCGGCCGAGCCCAGGGCGCCGGTCTTCGCGACCGCCACGTCGAGGTCGTCGAGCACGGCGTCGAGTTGGGCCCGCACAAAGGGCGGCGCGACCCCCTCGACGGCGCGCACCCCGACGGTGTTCTGAACCGTGAGCAAGGTCACCACGCTGGCGCCGTACACGCCGTGCGCGTGAAAGGTCTTGAGGTCAGCCTGGAGCCCCGCACCCCCCGAAGGGTCAGAGCCCGCCACGGTCAGCACCACGGGCGGAGTTTTCACCGCCGGGGCCGTAGCGCGCGGGGCCGGGTTTGTCACCTCCGCCGAGCGTGCGGGCGCCGCTCAGGGCTGGGGCGGCGCGAGGGGGCCGAGCCGTCGCGCGGTCGCGTCGAGGAGCACCTCGTAGGTCGACCGCTCGGGCGTCGCGCGGCCGTGGAGGGTGTCGTTGCGGAGCCGCACGAGGCGGTCGAAGAGGCCGTCGCCCTCGACGATTTCGCGCACCAGCGCGCGGCCGAGGGGGTCGTTGCAAGGGAGCCTCCCGGCGCACGCTTTGATGGCCCAGACGAGCTGCCCCGCGCCCGCCTGCTCCCACCGGAACTTGCCCGCGGTGACCTCGGCGAAGAGCGCCTCGGGGCTCACCGCGAGGGCCGCGGCGAAGCACCCGAAGACCCCCCGGAGCAGCAATTCGAGGCTCTGGCCGAGGGCCGCGACGCCCCCGAGTCGCTCGGTCGGCGTGGGCGCCCCCGAGAGGCGAAGCTGCTCGCGTCGCACCCGGCCGAGAAAGGCCTCAAGCACGAAGCCGAGCGCGTAGAGCGGTTCACCGGGCGTAGTACCCATCGCGACGTTGACGCGATTGAACACGGTTTCGTATCGTCGTGGCAACCGCGGTTTGAAAATCACACCGCGGTTCGGCGCACGGCGCGGGTGCCGTAGGGGCTCACCGCGGGCGCGGCGCCGATCGGTCGCGCGAGAGTTGACCCGTGCCGAGAGTCACACTTCATCCCGGAGAGCGTTTTGCGAGCGAGTACGAGGTCATCTCGAAGCTCGGCGAGGGCGGCTTTGGGAGCGTCTGGCGCGTGCGCCAAGAGAGCACCGGTCACGAGCGGGCGCTGAAGATCCTGCACCCCGAGGTGCTCATCGACCCGGCCTCGCTCAAGCGCTTCTACGAAGAGGCCAAGGTGGGCGCCCGCATCGCGAGCGAGCACATCGTCGAGGTGCACTCGGCGGGGGTCGACCAG